>LUYM01000001.1 GCA_001603275.1 Actinomycetales bacterium Actino_02
CGGTGACGTCGAGGCTGCTGAGTTCGAGCCCATCGAGGGCGAGGAGGGCGAGGGTGCACCGCGCCGCCGCCGCCGTCGCCGTGGCGGACGTCGCCGCCGCCGGGGTGGCAGCGCCGAGGCCGTGGACGGCGCCGAGTCGGGTGATGACGACGCCGAGACCTCCGATGAGGCCGAAGGTGACGCCGAGCCGGCCACCGACGAGCCTGCCGCGGAGGGCAGCTCCCGCCGCCGTCGCCGCCGTCGTCGTCGTGGCGAGGACTCCGGTGAGCCCGAGGACGATTCGGTCGACGTGGTCGTTCGGGTGCGTGAGCCGCGTCGCCGTGGCAGCGTCTCCGACGAGGTCACCGGCATCGAAGGCTCCACCCGGATGGAGGCCAAGAAGCAGCGTCGCCGCGAGGGCCGGGCAGCCGGACGTCGCCGCACCCCGATCCTGAGCGAGTCGGAGTTCCTGGCTCGCCGCGAGTCGGTGGATCGCAAGATGCTGATCCGGCAGGTCGAGGACTACTCCCAGATCGCCGTCCTCGAAGACGGTGTCCTGGTCGAGCACTACGTGGATCGGGCTTCGGCCACGTCCATGATCGGCAACATCTACCTGGGCCGCGTTCAGAACGTCCTGCCCAGCATGGAGGCCGCCTTCGTCGACATCGGACGCGGACGCAACGCTGTGTTGTACGCCGGCGAGGTCGACTGGGATTCCTTCGGTGCCACCGGTGCCGACAAGAAGGTCGAGAAGGTCTTCAAGTCCGGCCAGTCGGTGCTGGTCCAGGTGAGCAAGGACCCGGTCGGAGCCAAGGGCGCTCGACTCACCTCACACGTCTCCATTCCGGGCCGCTACATCGTCTACTCGCCGGGCGGCCAGCTGTCCGGCATCTCCCGCAAGCTGCCCGAGAGCGAGCGCAAGCGACTCAAGGGCATCCTCGACGAGCTGATCGGCCCGAACGCGTCGGTGATCGTGCGGACGGCTGCCGAGGGAGCCAGCGAGGAAGAGCTGGTCCGCGACGTCAACCGGCTGAAGGCGCAGTGGGAGGTGCTGGAGAAGAAGTCCACCACCGGCCAGGCGCCGCAGCTGCTCTACTCCGAGCCGGATCTGACCGTCCGGATCGTCCGCGACCTGTTCACCGAGGACTTCGGCTCGCTGATCGTCGACGGCCACGGCGGGCCGGACGACGCCCACGCCACCGTCGAGGCCTACGTGCAGCACGTTGCTCCGCACCTGGCTGACCGGCTGCAGCGCTGGGATCGGGCGGCCGAGGGTGACCTGTTCGATCACTTCCGAGTGCACGAGCAGGTGGCCAAGGCGCTGGAGCGCAAGGTGTTCCTGCCCTCGGGCGGCTCGCTGATCATCGATCGCACCGAAGCCATGACCGTGATCGACGTCAACACCGGCAAGTTCACCGGCACCTCGGGCAACCTCGAAGCGACCGTGACCTCCAACAACCTGGAGGCCGCCGAGGAGATCGTCCGCCAGCTCCGGACATCGGCGGCATCATCGTGATCGACTTCATCGACATGGTGCTGCCGGCCAACCGCGAGTTGCTGCTGCGCCGTCTTGTCGAATGCCTGGGACGCGACCGCACCCGTCATCAGGTGGCCGAGGTCACCTCGTTGGGTCTGGTGCAGATGACCCGCAAGAAGATCGGCACCGGGCTGGCCGAGGCGTTCACCGTGGCCTGCGAGACCTGCAAGGGCCGCGGCTACCACGTCCATGACGCTCCGGTGGCATCGCAGGCTCCGGCTGACGGCGGCGAGCGGGACTCGCGGCGTCGCGGCCCCGCCGTGGTTGCTGCCACCACCCGCCGCAACGCCCGGGCTCGCAAGGAGCCCGAGCCGAGCCCTGAGCCGGTCGTCGAGCCGGTGGCGGCACCTGTGGCCGACGCTGTTCCGGAGCCGACTGTGGAGGCCATTGTCGAGACTGCCGTGGAAGCTCCGGTCGAGCCCGCGGTAGAGGTCGTCGTCGAGGTTCCCGTCGTGGAGGCGGTCACCGCCGAGGCGACCCAGGAGTCCGAACCGGTCGTCGTGGAGCCCGTCGAGTCCTGATCAGGACTCAGGGACGTTCTCCAGTTCGTCCAGCCAGAGCTTCGCGGAGGTGTCCGACGGTGCTCGCCAATCCCCGCGGGGTGACAGCGAGCCACCGGCCACCACCTTGGGCCCGTTCGGAAGCGCCGAGCGCTTGAACTGGGCGAAGCCGAAGAAGCGCGAGCAGAACACACCCAGCCACTTCTTGATGGTGGCCAGGTCGTAGGCGACCCGCTCATCAGCGGGGAAGCCCTCAGGCCAGGCGCCGGCCTCGGCGTCCCGCCAGGCGTGCCAGGCAAGGAACGCGATCTTGGACGGCTTCATGCCGCGACGCAGCACGTGGAACAGCGTGAAATCCTGCAGCGCGTAGGGGCCGATCTTTGCTTGGGTCGACTGCGGCTTCTCGCCCGCGGCCACCGGCACCAGCTCGGGGCTGATCTCGGTGTCCAGGATCGCCTGCAGGGTGACCCCGACCTCGTCACTGAACAGATCGGCGGCGATCACCCAGCGGATCAGATGCTGGATCAGCGTCTTCGGCACCCCGGCGTTCACGTTGTAGTGGCTCATCTGGTCGCCGACGCCGTAGGTGCACCAGCCCAGGGCCAGCTCGGACAGGTCGCCGGTGCCCAGCACGATGCCGCCGCGGTGGTTGGCCAGCCGGAACAGGTAGTCGGTGCGCAGCCCGGCTTGGACGTTTTCGAAGGTGACGTCATAGACGTCTTTGCCCTCGGAGAAGGGGTGATCCAGCTCGTCCAGCATCAGCTTGGCGGTGGCGGTGATGTCGAGGGTGGCGAAGCTCACCCCGAGTGCTGTGGCCAGCGCAGTGGCGTTGTCGCGGGTGTGATCGCTGGTGGCGAAGCCGGGCATCGTGTAGGCGAGGATGTCGCTGCGCGGGCGTCCCATCCGATCCATGGCCCGGGCGGCCACGATCAGGGCGTGAGTGGAGTCCAGGCCGCCGGAGACGCCGATGACCACCTTCGGCTGGCCGATCTCGCGCAGCCGCTGCTCCAGCCCGGACACCTGGATGCTGTAGGCCTCATAGCAGTCCTGGGCCAGCCGCGCCGGGTCAGTGGGGACGAAAGGGAACCGGGCCACCTCCCGGCGCAAACCCAGGTCGCCGGATGGCGGGGTGAGGGCGAAGGTGACCGTCCGGAACTCGCCGATCCGCTCTGCGTGAGTGCGCCGGTTGTCGTCGAAGGTGCCTTGCCGCAGTCGCTCCTGGACCAGGGTGCCCAGATCCAGATCGGCCACGCTCATCCGCGGACCCTTCGGGAAGCGCTCGGACTCGGCCAGCAGGGTGCCGTTCTCGTAGATCAGGGTTTGGCCGTCCCAGGACAAGTCAGTGGACGACTCGCCCTCACCGGCCGCGGCGAACAGGTAGCCCGCCAGCAGCCGCGACGATCCGGACTCGCACAGCAGCTTGCGGGCCTCGGCCTTTGCCACCGTGATCGGGCTGCCGGACAGGTTCACCAGCACCGTGGCCCCGGCCAGGGCCAGCTCGGCCGACGGCGGGATCGGCACCCACATGTCTTCGCAGATCTCCACGCCGAGCACGAAGCCGGGCAGATCATCGGCGGCGAACAGCAGGTCTGAGCCGAACGGGACGTCCTGGCCGGCCACCCGGATCTCGCCGGTGACGTCGTCGCCGGGGGCGATCTGACGGCGCTCGTAGAACTCCCGGTAGGTCGGCAGATAGGACTTCGGCACCACCCCGAGCACCCGGCCGCGGTGGATCACCACAGCGGTGTTGTAGATCCTGTTGAGGCTGGTCAGCGGGGCTCCGACGACGATGATGCAGCCCAGGTCGGCAGTCTGCGTGACCAGCCAGCTCAGAGCGTCCTCGACGGCGGCCAGCAGGGTGTCCTGAAGCAGCAGGTCCTCGATCGAGTAGCCGCTCAGCGACAGCTCGGGGAACACCGCCAGACAGGCGCCCTCTTCTGCGGCCTGCTTCGCCTGGGCCAGCACGGCTTCGGCATTGGCCTGGGGCTGGACCAGCGTGATCGGCAGGGTGCAGGCGGCCACCCGGGCGAACCCGTGGCTGTACAGGTTGTAGAAGTCCATCGCACGCTCCCGAATCGGCATCGGTGCCAGCATGCCACGCTCGGTGGCCAGCGGCAGCGGGACGTCCGCAGGCGCGGCACAATCGGCTCATGGAGACGTTACGGGTGGAGACGGCCGACGGGCCCGGCGAGCTGGTGGTGACTGCTGCCGAGGCGCCCGTCGGGCTGCTGCTGCTCGGGCACGGTGCCGGCAGTGACGTGGACGGTTGGGATCTGGCCCTGCTCGCCGACCGGCTACCCGCCCGTGGAGTGAGCGTGGCCCGCTACCGGCAGCCGCATCGAGTGGCCGGACGCAAGCTGCCCGGCTCGACGGCGTCGCTGGACCGTGGCTGGGCCGCTGCGCTCAGGCTGGTGGCTGAACGCTGGCCGGACCTGCCGCTGGTGGCCGGCGGCCACAGCGCCGGTGCCCGGACCGCCTGCCGTGGCTTCGGCCCCGGTCAGGCGGGAGTGCTCGCCTTGTCCTTCCCGTTGCATCCGCCCGGCTCACCGGCGAAGTCACGGGCTGCGGAGCTGCTCGGGGTGACCGGGCCGGTGATGGTGGTGCAGGGGGAACTGGACACGTTCGGACGCAGCGAGGAGGTGCGCGCCGTGATCGGTGACGCTGCCCAGATCGAGTTGGTGGCCGTTCCCGGTGCGCAACACCCGCTGAGGCCGGCTGCCTCGGTGCCACCCGAGCAGGTGGCCGCCCGCCAGGAGCTGATCGTCGCGGCCGTGGCCGGCTTCCTCAGCAGGATTCTCGGGCCAGCAGCGCGGCCTTGACCGGCGTTCCCCAGGCGAAGCCGCCCAGGCTGCCGTCGCCGCGCAGCACCCGGTGGCAGGGGACGAAGAGCGCCGGGGCGTTGCGGGCACAGATCGAGGCCGCTGCCCGGACCGCGCTCGGCCTGCCGAGCGCACTGGCGAACTCGGCGTAGCTCAACGGGGTGCCTGGGGCGATCCGACGCAGCTGCGCCCAGCCGGCCAGCTGCCAGGCCGTCCCGAACTGGTGCACCGGGACCCGATCGATGGCCGCCAGCTCGCCGATGTAGTAGGCGGCCACGGCCGCAACCGGCCCGGCCACGTCCGCGTGTTCGGGGCTGACCAGGGCTGAATCGGCGGGACGGACACCGGCTGGAAGCCGATCGAGGACGCGTTGCGGGTCGTCGGTCCAGCCCGAGGACAGCACCACGCCGTCCTCGGCGAGCAGGGTGAACGGGCCGTCGGGGGTGTCGATCGTGGTGATCATCGAAGCTCCTTCGTTGCGCTGGCGCGCCATAGGTGGAGGCTGGCGTAGCTGCGCCAGGGGGAGACGGTGCGTCCCCAGTCGCGCAGGGTTGCCGGACGATCCGGCAACCCGAGTCTCTTCGCGCCGGTACGCAGGGCCACATCGCCCACCGGCAGGATGTCGGGATGGCCGAGCACCCGCATGGCCAGGTAGTCGGCCGTCCACTCGCCGATGCCGGGCTGGGCCAGCAGCCTTCGCCGCTGCTCGTCCGGGTCGTCGGCGAAGCCGAGGTCCAACTCGCCGCCGGCCAGCCGCTCGGCGATGGCGATGATGTTCTCGATCCGCTGCCGGGGACCGACCAACACGCTCCGCCCTGCCTCGGCGATGGCCGCCGCGGTCGGGAACAGCCGGTCACGCCCGGCCTCATCGGGGACGGGCAACCGGGCGCCGAGAGCCTCGGTGAGCCGGCGCAGCTGCGTCCGTGCTGCCGCGACCGAGATCTGTTGGCCGATCAGGGCGCGGAACGCCATCTCGTGCGGGTCGACCGCGCCAGGCAGCCGGATGCCGGGAGTGGCCGCCACCGAGTCAGCCAGTTCCGGAACCTGGGACAAGGCGGCGTCGATCCCGACCGGATCAGCGTCGGCGTCGAACAGCCGCCGGACCCGGTACAGCAGGGGAGTGACATCTTCCAGCCGACTCAACCGGGCGGTCAGCCGCAGCCGTCCCGGCTCGGCGCGGACGTCGAAGCTGCCGGGTCCGCCGGGCAGGGCCAGGGTTCGTCCATAGCTGTCCGGACTGGCGGTCTCCATGCCGGGCACCGCCCGGGCGGCCAGCCAGGCGAAGACCCCGGCCACATCGAAGGGCTCGCGGATGGGCAGACTCAGCTGCAGGGTGGCGGCACCTGTACCGCGGTGGTGCAAACCGCTGGCGCGCAACTGGGCCGGAGTGCGGTCGAACACCTCGGCGATGGTGTCGTTGAACTGCCGAATGCTGCCGAACCCACTGGCGAAGGCGATCTCGGCGACCGGAAGCTCGGTGGAGACCAGCAGCTCGCGGGCCGTCTGGGCACGGTGGGCCCGGGCCAGGGCCAGCGGTCCGGCCCCCAACTCTGCGCTGAGCAGGCGATTCAGATGGCGAGTCGTGTAGCCCAGCCGGGCAGCCAGACCGGGGACACCCTCCCGTTCGACGACGCCGTCGGCGATCAGCCGCATCGCCCGGGCTGCAGTGTCCGAGCGAAGATTCCACTCCGGAGAGCCCGGGACGGCCTCGGGCAGGCAGCGTTTGCAGGCCCGGTAGCCGGCCAGATGGGCTGCCGCGCTGGTCGGGAAGAACTCCACATTGGTCGGCTTCGGCGTCCGCGCGGGGCAGGACGGACGGCAGTAGATGCCGGTCGTCCGGACGGCCAGGACGAACGCGCCGTCGAAGCGGGCGTCCCTGGTGACCACCGCCCGGTAGCGCTGTTCGAAGTCCATGTCGGCCAGCATGTCAGCCGCCCGCGACGATCTCTAGCGGAAATCGGACATTGCCGTCCCTCGGCTGGTGCCCCGCAGAAAACGGGGACAGTCCCCATTTTCTGCGGGCCGGGAGGCTCGTTCAGTGCTCTTCGAGCGCGAGCCGCCCCGCCAGCAGCAGGTAGGTGGCCGCGAAGCTGCGCCGCAGCCAGGTCAGGATCCGCGGACGGCGCCGCACCTGCTCGCGGAGTCCGGCGGCGAACAGCCCGTAGCCGACGAAGACCACGAAGGTGGCGGCCATGAAGATCAGGCTCAGCCAGACCAGCTGCCAGGTGGCGTCCGGGCTGGTTGCCGGGACGAACTGGGGCAGGAACGCGAAGAAGAAGATGGTCAGCTTCGGGTTCAGCAGATTGATCAGCACGGCGGTGCGGATCGTCCGCCAGAACGAGGTGGGGGCCGTCGTGGCTTCCGCGTCCTCGATCAGGTTCGAGCGGTCCCGGAGGGTAACCCAGGCCAGGTAGAGCAGGTAGCCGACGCCGGCCCACTTCAGGCTTTGGAAGGCGATGGCGCTGGCGTTCAGCAGCGCAGCCAGCCCGGTGATTGCGGCCAACAGGTGAGGTACCACCCCGAGCGTGCAGCCGAGCGCGGCCACCAAGGCGGCGCGCCGTCCGCGGGACAGGCCCGCCGAGATGGTGAACACCGCACCCGTTCCCGGCGTGGCCACCACAATCAGCGTGGTCAGCACGAAAGCCCAGCTCATCGACACTCCCTCCTGGCCCGGAGAGTAATCGCCGCTCGGTCGGATCGGCCCGGAGTCCGCCGGCTGACCGGAGGCAGGTGGTGTGCGGGGCCGGCGACCTCTGTGGACGGGGGCTCGGTCGTCACGGCCGTTCTGGTAACCATGCCCGGCCTGGATGTGGATCGCCGGCATCGCCGTCCACAGCAGGCCTTGCATGGCGGCGCGCATACGGAGGCCATGCCCACTATGGCTGGCGTGAGGACACCATTACCCTTCCTTCTGCCGGTCGTGCCGACCGCCGAGCGTGACTTGGTGGCGCTGGGGATCAGCCGTCGCCGGCTGGCTGCGGCAGCGCAGGCCGGGCGACTCCTGAGGGTCCGCCGTGGGGTCTACCTCGACCCATCACGGTGGCCAGAGGACGACCTCGGTCGCCACCTCCTTCGAGCTCACGCCGAGCAGGCAAACCTTCCCGCGGCAGTGGTGTCTCATCGCTCGGCGGCGGGATTCTGGGGATTGCCACTGGCCGGGGTGAGCTGGGCCGACGAGCCGATGTGGATCACCCTGCCGACGGGGGCCGGGTTCCGGTCCAGTCATCGGCCCGAACTCGTCCAGCATGTTGCCGCGTTGCCGCCTCACCAGGTAACCGTCGCCCCCGCCGGCTTCCGCGTGACATCAGTAGCTCGGACCGCGGCCGACCTCAGTGCCGGCAGCGACCTGGCGACGAGTCTGATGGTGCTCGACTCCGCATTGCGTCTGCTGTGCGCTGATCTGGTGAGCAATCCTCGGCGCTCCGACTTCGGCAATCAGCGACTCGTCGAGGCTGCTCGGGGGCCCATTCGCGAAGCGATGCAGCGGCGCGGGATGAGGTCGGCTCAGGCCACCCTTGTCCGCGCAAGTCCTCTCCGGGAGAGTCCGATCGAGTCACTCACCTATGCCCAGTTGATGCTCGCCGGGCTGCCGCTGCCCACCTGTCAGCATCCGATTCCCACGCCCTTCGGCATCTTCTACCCGGACTTCTACTGGGAGCGGCAGCGGCTGATCGGTGAGGCGGATGGCCGAGTCAAGTACGGTGACGCCGATGCAATCATCGCCGAGAAGGAGCGAGAACAGGTCCTGCGGGATCTCGGATTTCAGATTGTCCGCTGGACTGGACGCGAGATCGCCGGGCAGCCGCAACTCGTGGTCGGACGCATTGCCCGCGCGCTGGGAGTCTGAACTCGCGGGGTTCGTTACGTCATGGGTAACCTGGCTTCCGGCCTGAACGCGAGGTGCGGACTCTGTTACCGAATGAGTGCCGGATCCACCTCCATTCAGTAACCAGCACCGCAGTTGTGAGTCGAGAGCCTGACGGACTCGCCATTGGGTAACAAACGGCGCGAATCGCCGGTTGCTGCTCGCCACGAGCGCGGTTTGACCGGTCCGGGGCCCGCCACGTAGTCTTGACCTTCGGTGTTCGCTGAAGTCGGCCTGCTGGTCGCTCGCGAGCGCTACCAAGAGTGCAACCGCAACATGGTTGGGGTGCGCTTGTCGGCGAAGCTTTTAGGGAAGTAGGTCGGGCGTGTACGCGATCGTGCGCAGTGGTGGCCGCCAGCACAAGGTTGCTGTCGGTGACGTCCTGGAGATCGACAAGGTTGAGGCGAAGGCTGGCGACAGCGTTGCGCTGACCCCGCTGCTGTTGGTTGACGGCGAGAAGATCACCGCCGACGCCAAGAAGCTGGCCAAGGTGAGTGTCTCGGCTGAGGTGATCGCCGAGACCAAGGGTCCGAAGATCCACATTCTCAAGTACAAGAACAAGACCGGCTACAAGAAGCGCCAGGGTCACCGCCAGCGGTACACCCAGGTCAAGGTCACTGGGATCGAGAGCTGAGGCAGCTGAGATGGCACATAAGAAGGGCGCATCGTCTTCCCGTAACGGTCGCGATTCCAATTCGCAGCGGCTCGGTGTGAAGCGCTTCGGCGGCGAGCAGGTCAACGCCGGCGAGATCATCGTCCGTCAGCGCGGCACCCACTTCCACCCCGGTGAGGGCGTGGGGCGCGGCGGCGACGACACCCTGTTCGCGCTGCGCGCGGGCAAGGTCGAGTTCGGCACCCGGCGTGGACGCCGCGTGGTAAACATCGCCATCGAGGCGGCTGCCGAGTAGTTCGCATTACTTCGCAGAACGGCGGGACGGTCTTTCGACCCTCCCGCCGTTCTGCGTATGTGGGTCGCTTAGGATCGAGGCATGAACCTCTCCCGGCTGCGGCTCATTCTGGCTGCGGTCGCGCTGGTACCGCTGCTCTCAGCGTGCAGCCTGGTCGGCGACGTCGACGTGACCGAGGATGCGCTGGTCAAGGTGGACCTGCACGTCACCAGTCTCGAGTGGGAGTGCAATGCCTCCACCGACCAGGCCTTGATGGTCGGCCTCACCTTCGAACAGGACGATCAGTCAGGCCGATGCCACGTCACCGGTACGGTGAGTCCTGCGCTGACCTCACTGGTCGGCGTCACAGTGGTCCGCGACGAGTCGGGGCTGCGGGTGAGCTTCTCCGATGGTGTGGTGAGTGCCCAAGCCAGTTCGGGAGACCTGAAGGTCCATCTCCCCGGACCCGTCACTGAGGTCGAGGGTGCAGAGTCCATCGGCCCGAACCAGGTCAGGGTGGCATTCGCCGAGGGCAAGGTGCCCACACTGAGGATCGCCTCGCGGATCGGCTACGGGCCGTCCACCCTCGAGTGGGCCGCCGGACTAGGGGTGTTGGCAGGAGTAGCGGCGACCCTGATCGTCTTGTGGCTGATCCGACTCCGCCGGCACCGAGCCCTGGCGGCAGTGGACTGGCCGCCGCCGGACGGAACTCCCGCCGAGTCGGCTCGCCCGGCGTCAGGGGATCCGTCCGATGACGCGTTCTGGAGTGGTGCCGCCGAAGCGCCGCCGCCGGTCGTGGGCGAACGCACCAAACGTCCCGGTGTCGACCCGTCGGTCTGGGCACCGCCACCGAGCTGACGCGGGTCCGAAGCGACCAGACGGCCGGTGCCGGTAGGATGAGGGGTCGGTGCCGGCCCACGTGGCTGCCCTCCGACTTCCGACCTGCAAGGTAACCCGGCATGGCCATTCCCAGCTTCATCGACCAGACGATCCTCACTGTTGCCGCCGGCAACGGCGGACACGGCTGCGCCTCGGTGCATCGCGAGAAGTTCAAGCCGCTTGGCGGACCCGATGGCGGCAACGGCGGCAACGGCGGGTCGGTGATCCTGCGGGTCGATCCGGGACTCACCACCCTGGTGGAGTTCCATCGCCAGTCCGTCCGGCGCGCGGCCAACGGCCAACCCGGACGTGGCGACTACGCCAACGGCGCCAACGGTGAGGACGTGATTCTGGACGTCCCGGACGGCACTGTGGTCACCGATGCCGAGACCGGCGAAGTGCTGGCCGACCTGATCGGCCCCGAGTCGGAGGTCGTCATCGCTGCCGGCGGACGCGGCGGGCTCGGCAATGCGGCTCTGGCCTCCTCGGCCCGCAAGGCTCCTGGCTTCGCTCTGCTCGGCGAGGAGGGCGAGAGCCGCAAGATCCAGCTCGAGCTCAAAGTCGTGGCCGACATCGGCCTGGTCGGCTTTCCGAGCGCCGGCAAGTCGTCGCTGATCGCGGCCATCTCGCGGGCCCGTCCGAAGATCGCCGACTACCCGTTCACCACGCTGATCCCGAACCTGGGTGTTGTGGTGGCCGGTGCCACCACTTTCACGGTCGCCGACGTCCCCGGCCTGATCGAGGGGGCCAGCCAAGGCCGTGGCCTGGGGCACGACTTCCTGCGCCACATCGAGCGCTGTCAGGCGATCGTCCACGTCATCGACTGCGCCACCTACGAACCCGGACGCGACCCGATCACCGATCTGGACGTGATCGAGGCCGAACTCGAGGCGCACGGCGGCCTGGAAGATCGTCCGCGGATGATCGCGCTGAACAAGGTGGACGTTCCGGACGCCGCCGAGCTGGCCGAGCTGGTCACCGAGGAACTGAAGGCCCGCGGCCTGCCGGTGTTCGCGGTCTCCACCAAGACCGGGGTCGGCCTGCCCGCGCTGAGCTTCGCGATGGCTGAGCTGGTTGCCAAGCGTCGGGCCGAGGCTCCGGCGCCGGCTCCCAAGCGGATCGTGATCCAGCCCAAGCCGGTGGCCGGCGGTCCGGAGTTCAGCATCGTCCGCCAGGGCGACGGCGAGGGTGGCCAGGTCTGGCGAGTGCGTGGCGACAAGCCCGAACGCTGGGTCCGGCAGACCGACTTCAACAACCCTGAGGCGGTCGGCTATCTGGCCGACCGGTTCGCCCGGCTCGGTATCGAAGAGGAGCTGCTGGCCATGGGTGCGGTAGCCGGAGACGCGGTGGCCATTGGTGGCGGCGACAACCCGGTGGTCTTCGACTTCGCTCCGCAGATCGAGATCGGTGCCGAGATGCTGGCCCGCCGCGGTGAGGACCAGCGGCTGATCACGCAGCGTCCGGCGGCCCGCCGCCGCCGCGAGATGGACGCGGAGTATCACGCTGCCAAGGCGGCGCAGGCCGAGGCTGCTTCTTTCCCGATGATCGCGCTCGAGGGTCTGGAGGACGACGAGGATGACTGAGGCGGCGCGGCTGCGCACCGAGATCACCGCCGCGCGACGGCTGGTGGTCAAGATCGGTTCCTCCTCGCTCACCGATGCCTCCGGTCGCCTCGATCCGGCCCGGCTCGAACTGCTCGTCGATGCACTGGCCGCAGCCCGTGAACGCGGCCAGGACGTCGTCTTGGTCTCGTCTGGTGCCATGGCCTCCGGCATGCTGCCGTTGGGGATGCGGCACCGTCCGCGCGATCTGGCCAGCAAACAGGCTGCTGCCTCGGTCGGCCAGAGCCTGCTGGTGGGCCAGTACGGACGGCTGTTCGCCAAGCACGGCCTGGTGGTCGGTCAGGTGCTGCTGACCGTCGAGGACGTCGCTCGGCAGGATCACTACCGCAATGCGCTGCGGACCTTCACCCGGCTGAGCGAACTCGGCGTGGTGCCGATCGTCAACGAGAACGACACGGTGGCCACCCACGAGATCCGTTTCGGCGACAACGACCGGCTGGCCGCACTGGTCGCCCACCTGGTCGGCGCGGACGCGCTGGTCCTGCTCTCCGATGTGGACGCGCTGTACACCGCCCACCCCTCTACTCCCGATGCCGAGCGGATCGGCCTGGTCGCCGATCTGGACGAGCTGGTGGTCGACACCAACGGCAAGGGCTCCGAGGTGGGCACCGGCGGGATGGAGACCAAGCTGCAGGCCGCTCGGATCGCCACCGCCTCCGGCATCCCGGTGGTGCTGGCGTCGGCGGCCAAGGTGGCTGAGGCGCTGGCCGGTGAAGCTGTCGGCACCCTGTTTCTGGCCACCGGCAAGCGGCGCTCCCGCAAGTTGCTGTGGCTGGCTTACGCATCGGTCTCCAAAGGCGAACTGATCCTCGATGCAGGCGCGGTGCGCGCAGTCACCGATCGCAAGGCGTCGCTGCTGCCGGCCGGCATTGTTGCGGTCACCGGTCAGTTCCAGGCAGGCGACCCGGTCCGACTGGTCACCGAGTCCGGCCAAGTGATCGCTCGTGGCCTGGTCAACTACGACGCCGACGAACTGCCGGCCATGATCGGGCGTTCCACCAAGGAGCTTGCCGAGACTCTCGGCGCGCATTTCGACCGAGAGGTCGTCCATCGTGATGACATGGTGCTCAAGCAGCGCAAGAAGAAGGCGTCGTGACTCTGGTCTTCGTGATCGGTTGGGCTGCGGCACTGATCGCCGTCGTCAGCGGCCTGCCGCAGCTGGCCCGGCTGTTCCGGACCCGCGACGTGAACGGCCTGTCCCTGATCGGCTGGCAGATTCTGCTCGGGCTGAACCTCGGCTGGATGTCGCACGGCTTCTTTGTTGCTCAGGTGAACCTGTGGGTGCCGAACCTGATCGGGCTGATCACCACCGGTTCGGTGGTCTATCTGATGGCCAGCGTGCTGAAGCTGAACCTGTTCCGCGCGGCCGTCCCCGGCCTGATCACCGGCGCTCTGATGGCGCTCTCCGACCTGCTGTTCGGTAGTGCGGCGTTCGGGACGCTGGCGATCATTCCGGCGATCCTGGTGAATATGGGCCAGAGCGTCGAGCTGGTCAGGGCTCCGATCGTCCGTGGCGTGTCGGTGGCCACCCTGATCGCCGGCTTCGTCAACCAACTCGCCTGGACCTGGTGGGGCGTCCTGGTTACCGATCCCGGCACCATCATCGCCGCCTCGGTGACCGGTCTGATCACCGGCTTCAATCTGCTGTGGTGGGTGTTCCGCAAGCTCGGGCTGCGCGCCTTCTGGCCGCACGCGGTCGTGGTCCCCGAGACCGGGGAGATTGTTGAGGATTTATCCTTACCGGCATGACCTTCGCCGAGCAGGCCGCAGCGGCCAAGCGGGCCAGTCGCGAGCTGGCCACCCTGAACCGTGGACGCAAGGATGCCGCCCTTCACGCCATGGCCGACGCCCTGCTGGCGGCCGCTGCTGACGTGCTGGCGTCCAACGCGATCGACGTGACCCAGGCCCGTGCAGCCGGCACCAGCGAATCGCTGATCGACCGGCTGGCCCTGACCGAGTCCCGGCTGGCCGGAATGGCCGACGGGCTGCGGGCACTGGCCGGGTTGGCCGACCCGGTCGGCGATGTGGTGCGCGGCTGGACCAATGCCAACGGAGTGCGGGTCCGTCAGGTGCGAGTGCCGCTGGGGGTCGTCGGCATCATCTACGAAGCCCGTCCGAACGTGACTGCCGATGCCGCGGGGATCTGCCTGAAGGCGGGGAATGCCGCGCTGCTGCGAGGCTCGTCCTCCACGCTGAACTCCAACCGCGCGGTGGTCGCGGCCCTGCACACTGGCCTGGCCGCGGTGGGGCTGCCGGAGCAGGCCGTCCAACTCGTCGAAGGTGATCGCAGCATCACCACCGAGATGATGAACGCCCGCGGCCTGGTGGACGTGTTGATCCCGCGTGGCGGCGCCGGCCTGATTGCGGCCGTGGTGGACGGCGCCAAGGTGCCGGTGATCGAGACCGGCACCGGCAACTGCCACCTCTATGTGGATGTCGCGGCCGATGAGGACATGGCGATCGCCATCATGCTCAACGCCAAGGTGCAGCGGCCCAGCGTCTGCAATGCCCTGGAGACGCTGCTGGTCCACGCCGACATCGCGCCGAGCTTCCTGCCCCGGGCACTGGCGGCGTTGGCTGAGGCCGGCGTGACCGTCCATGGCACCGCGGACGTGCTGCCGTACTCGGAGGCGGTCGTGCCCGCCGAGGCCGGCGAGTTCGACGCGGAGTACCTCTCGCTGGATCTGGCCTGCGCGATCGTCCCCGACCTCGATGCGGCGCTGGCTCACATCCAGCAGCACACCACCGGGCATTCCGAGACGATCATCACCGACGACCGCCGGGCCGCGGAGCGGTTCACCGCCGAGGTGGACGCGGCCGCCGTCCTGGTGAACGCATCCTCACGCTTCGTGGACGGCGGCGAGTTCGGCTTCGGTGCGGAGATCGGCATTTCCACTCAGAAGCTGCATGCGCGTGGTCCGATGGCGCTGGCCGAGATGACCTCGACCAAGTACATCGTCGATGGTGCCGGTCAGGTGCGCGGCTGAGCCGTCCGGCTAGAATCCGGGCCAGTGGTCGCGCTCAGCGCGCGACCGGTTGCCGGAAGGACCACCGTGACCGAGACACCGATCGCCTGGGAGGGCCGCGGACGTCGGATGCGCCTGGGTGTGATGGGTGGCACCTTCGACCCGATCCACCACGGGCACCTGGTCGCAGCCAGTGAGGTGCAAGCCCGCTTCGAGCTCGACGAAGTGGTGTTCGTCCCCACCGGCCAGCCCTGGCAGAAGGCCGGACGGGTGGTCTCGCAGCCGGAGGACCGGTACCTGATGACCACCATTGCCACCGCGTCGAACCCGCGGTTCTCGGTGAGCCGGGTCGACATCGAGCGGCCGGGGGCCACCTACACCGTCGACACTCTGCGCGACATTCGCAGCCTGCGCGGGCCTGAGGTGGATCTGTTCTTCATCACCGGAGCGGACGCACTGAGCAAGATCCTCACCTGGAAGGGCGTGGATGAGCTGTTCGACCTGGCTCAGTTCGTCGGTGTCTCCCGGCCGGGCGTCGAGCTGGCCGCCGGTGACATTGCGCATCTGCCGTCGGATCGGGTTACCCTGCTGGAGGTGCCGGCGTTGAGCATCAGCTCCACCGCCTGCCGAGAACGGGTGGCCTCCGGGCTGCCCATCTGGTACCTGGTGCCGGACGGCATCGTCCAGTACATCGCCAAGCGCGGGCTCTACCGCGCGCCACAAGGAGAGCAGTGACTGCAAGCCCCAAAGCCGTCGAGATCGCCCAGATCGCGGCCCGCGCCGCCGTGGCCAAGCTGGCCCTCGACCCGGTCGCCTTTGACGTGTCCGAGCGGCTGGCCATCACCGACATTTTCTTGATCGTCGCGGCCACCAATGAGCGCCAGGTCGGGGCCGTCGTAGACGCGGTCGAGGAGGCGCTGCTCGCCGCCGGCGTGAAGACCGTCCGGCGCGAGGGGGACCGGGAGAACCGCTGGGTACTGCTGGACTTCCTGGACACGGTCGTGCACGTTCAGCACACCGAGGAGCGGGCGCTCTACGCGCTGGAGCGGTTGTGGAAGGACTGCCCGGCCATCGATCTGGGTGAGCTCGAGCCGGCGATCGGCTCGTGACCGCCGCGAAGGTCGTCCTGCTGCGGCACGGCATCACCGACTGGAATCACACCGGACGGTTCCAAGGTCAGGCCGACATCCCGCTCAATGACCGAGGCATCGCCCAGGCCGCTGCGGCAGCCAGTGCGCTGGCCGACTTCGGCATCACCAGGATCGTGTCCTCGGACCTGGTCCGGGCACAGACCACGGCGCAGGCCCTGGCCGGCGCCTGCGCGCTGCCGTTCAGCACTGATCCCCGGCTGCAGGAGATCAACGTGGGCAGTTGGGCCGGCCTGGACACCACAGAGGTTGCTGCGCTCGAACCGAGCTTCTGGGACGACCTGAAGGCGGGCCGGGACTTTCGTCGCTCGCCGACCGGGGAGACCGCTGTTGAGACCGGCAACCGAGTGGCGGCGGCGATCCGTGAGTGGGCCGAGCGCTGCGACGATGACGAGATCTTGGCCGTTGTCGGCCATGGCCTGGCGCTACGGGTGTCGATGCTGAACCTGATGGGTCTGGATCACTCGCACTCGCGGCTGTTCGCCGGCGTGGGCAACTGCCACTGGACGGTGCTCAAGCCGGGTGTCGATTACTGGCGGCTGATCAGCTACAACAACGCAGCGCACTGACCCGCTTGCGCCATCGAGCGCCTAGTCGAAGGTGATCCTGACGCTGTCCGAGCTGAGGTCGGCGATCACCGTCGTGATCGTGTCGGCGACACCGAGGCTGCCGCCCTTGGAATCCTTCGCGGTGATGGCGACCTGGATGGCCACGTCGGCGGTGGCCAGTCGTGGGTCGCTGCGATCCAGGGTCGGGCGCAGCAGGGTCAGGGTGCTGGGTCCCTTGCGCACCTTCCAACGCACGGTGTCCAGCTGAACCTTGGTCCCTCGGGGAGCGACGGCGCCGAACCCGCAACCGGCCGGCTGGAGCTCTCGCGCGGCCAGGCAGCTGTGCAGGCGGGTATTCGCCGCGGAGATGATCTCATCGATGCCACTGGCGCTCAGCCCGAGGCGAACCGTGCCCAGCTCGGGAGCCACTCCCGGTGAGGTCACCACGAATGCGTCGTCGGTGACCTGGTAGCGGCTATCGGTGGTGGCCACCTGATAGCGCCCGGGGAACAGCTCCACGTTCTCGGTCGGGACGGCAACGCCATTGAGCGTCAGCGGAAGATCGCCGGTCTTGAGCTGGGTGAGATCCACCTTCCGTGCGACGTCGTACAGCTTCCACTCGGTGCCCACCGCGTACACCGTGAAGGATTGGATCACCTTCTGCCCACCGATCAGGTAGGTCGCTTCGACCTGTGCGCGATAGTCGGTCAGTTCTGTGGTGTGCACCGAAACCTGACGCAGCGGAGCGGATTTGTTCGAGGTGGACAGCACCTCATCGGTGAGCATTCGCTGGTCGGCCGGACGCAACTTGGCGAAGCCAAGAGCCTGTTGGGAGTCGCTGTGGGCCAGGGCGTTCAGGTAGCCGGAGACAGTCTCCTCGGGGCTGCCGACCGGTGCCCCGATCATCGTCCCGTTGACGCTGTTGAACCGGCCCTGGATGGCCAGGACGGCCACCAGCGAGACGACCAAGGTGCTGATCGCCGCGCCGATCACCGCACCGCGAATCAGCCAACGGCGATTGGGCGGAGCGGGTTGCGGCTCGCGAACCGGGCGGACGGGTGGCGTCCACGGCTCGGCCGGGGCGGACTCGCCGTCCCGCTCTGCCCAGGTGCCGTTCCCGCCTCGCCGTTCCCAGTCGGGCTCGGGCGTGTCGTACTGGGCGTACGGCGCGCTGGGTGTCGAGAACGGGGCATCGCTCGAGCGCGGTGCGGACGTCCGGCCGACTGTGGCTGAGCCTGCGCCGCTCCGGCTGGCTGTCGCCGGACGGGCCGGCGCGGCTTCTTGGGTGCTCGGTGCCGGGCCGGGGCTGGCCGCCGAGGCGCTGATCGGCACGATGCCTCGGCTGGTCGATGGTGGGAAGAACACCGCCTCGCCGGTGGTGCCAGGTAGCGGAGTGAGGTCCTCGTCGGGCAGGAGGTCGTCCAGGTCGTCGGCAGTCTCACCCACGGTGGCGGTCCCGACGCCTTCCGGTGCCGTGTCGGCGTCGGACGACGGCTCGTCCCGTTCGGTCGGCTCGTCCGGCGATGCGATCGCTTCGGCGGGCTCCGTGGCCGAGGTGGCGGTGGTCGGCAGCTCATCGGCTTCGAGTTCAGCCTCGTCAAGAACCTGGTGCTGCCCATTGCCAGTGGGCTGTGGTGCGGGCGCGGCCTGGTCGGCCGGCGCCTCGTCGATCACCGGCTCGGCGGGTTCCGGCATCCGCAGCCAGAACGGGACGGCCGGGCGCCAGTCGGTCGGCCCGTCGGGCGCCGTGTCCTGCTGCTCCGGTTCTGGTTCCGGCATCCGCAGCCAGAATGGGACGGCCGGACGCCAGTCGCTGCCGTCCTTTCCGTTGAACCTGGGCCCGGGAAGTGCGGGGGATGGTTCGGACGCCCTGTCGGTGCCAGCCTCGGAGGTTGTACTCGGCTCGGAGACGACGAGGCGCAACACCGGCCGCGGAGGAGTCGGGGGGACCTCGTCGGAGTCGGACCAATCCAGTTCGGGCCACTCGATGTCCTCGAGGTGGACACGGCTGTCCTCGGGCAAGCCGGATAGCGCGTCGACCTCGCGCTGAGAACCAGTGTTCTCAGGGCGTGCGTCATCGCTCACAACGACTCCACGTCCCAGCCAGGCCCCCTGCGGCTGGTGTCCGTATTCCCCCCGGTGGACGGCTGGGTGCCAGCACCGTCCAGTCGAGGCAAGCCTAGCTGTTGCCGGCTGGGGCGGACAGGTTTCCCCTCAAGCACTGCCCGATCGGCCAGGACCAAGGCCTACCAGTCGCCGCATTGGCAGGGATTGCCTCCCTCGGCCTCCAGCTGGATGGTGGCGTGGGCAAGGGAGAACTCGGTGCGCAAGGCGGCGGTGGCCGCTTCGAGAACCGGGGCAGCTGCCACGCCGGGAGCGATCACCACGTGCGCGGTGGCGACGTCCATTCCGGAGGTGAGCCGCCACAGGTGCAGATCGTGGACCGCCGTGGTGCCCTCGATGGCGAGCAGCGCTGCGACGACCTCGGCCGGGTCGATGCCATCGGGGACGTGCTGTCCCAGCACGGCGAGCACCTCGCGACCCAGCAGCATGGCCCTGGCCACCACGAAGACGGCGATGGCGATGGCGATGGCGGTGTCCCACCAGGTCTGTCCGGTTGCGCCGACCAGGACGGCGGCGGCGATCACGCCCACCGAGCCGAGGGTGTCGGCGATCACCTCAAGATAGGCGCCCTTGACGTTCAAGCTCTCGGCGGCACCGGCACGCAGCAGGGCCATGCTGATCAGGTTCACCACCAGGCCCAGCACCCCGACGACCAGCATCGGGCCGGCAGTCAGCTCAGGTGCGCTGCCGATGCGTCCGATGGCCTCGATGGCGATGTAGACCCCAACCGCGATCATCAGCAGCGCGGCCAGGCCGGAGGCGAAGACCTCGGCCCGGTAGGAGCCGAAGGTTCGTCGCCCGGTGGTGTCCTTGCGGCCGGCCAGCCGCGTCGCCACTAGCGCGGCACCCAGGGTTGTCACGTCGGCGGCCATATGGCCGGCATCGGAGATCAGGGCCAGCGAGCCGGAGAGCAGGCCGGTGAGCAGTTCCACCACGAAGAACGCGGCCACCAGGACGAAGGAGACTGCCAGCCGCCAGCGATGTCGTCCGGCGGCGCTGACGTGATCGTGACTGTGACCGTGGCTCATCGGACGTCGTCCCGAGGCGCGGTCGTGCCGTGAGTGGTGTGCTCACGAGTGACGTCCAGCAGGAGCCGGACGTGGGCGTCGGAGAGCCGGTAGAACACGTTGCGTCCATCGCGGCGTCCGGTGACCACCGCGGAGGCGCGCAGCATCCGCAGTGACTGGGAGACCGTGGCCTCGGCGGTACCGGTGGCGGCAGCCAGGTCGCAGACGCACAGCTCACCGCCTTCCAACAGGGCGTAGAGCAGTCGGGTACGGGTCGGGTCTCCGAGCAGCTTGAAGATCGCGCTGACTCGACCCAACTCCTCGGGCCCTGGCGCGTTCGCGGTAGCCAGCCTCACCTTTTCGGGGTGGGCGGCCGGATCGGCGCAACCGTCGAGACTCGCCACAGTTCCCATGAAACCCTTTCATCTGAGCAGATGCTCAGATATTAGCGAACATACTCCGGGCAAGCGAGTGGCCGGGAATGGATACCCCATGGGGTATGATGGGAATGTGCGAAGGGAATCGTCATGAAGAAGAACGTCGGCAACCCGGACCGTCTGATCCGGATCCTGCTCGCCCTGGCCCTGGTCGTCTGGGCATGGTTCGCCGGGATGGGCAGCATCCTCGGTGTGGTGCTGCTCGTGGTGGCTGTCGTGCTGGTGGTCACGGCATCGATCAGCTTCTGCCCGCTGTACCTGCCCTTCGGTCTGAGCACCCGCGGTCATACGAAGAACTGACCCGCGGCACCCGCAGCCTGGCGGAGGGTGCCGCCTTCCGGGACATAATGGCTCGTGCTCGCTTTGGTGTTGACCTTCCCCGGATTCAATCCGGTGGCTTTCTCGATCGGACCGGTGGCCGTCCATTGGTACGGGCTGATGTACGCGCTGGCCTTCGTGGTCGGGTTCTTCCTGCTGCGGGCGCGACTGAAGCATCCGCCGTACCCGCAGGTCACTGAGCCGTCACCGTGGAGCGAGGCGGAGGTTTCGGACCTGCTGCTCTACGCCATCGCCGGCGTTCTGCTGGGTGGACGCTTGGGCTATTGCCTGTTCTACCAACCGGCCTTCTACTTCACCCACCCGCTGGATGTCTTCGCGGTCTGGGACGGCGGGATGAGCTTCCACGGCGGCGCACTGGGTGTGATCTTCGCGCTGTGGCTCTACTCCCGTGCGCGGCATCGTCCGTTCTTCCAGGTGACCGACCTGTTGGTGCCGGCGGTGCCGATGGGGCTGGCCTTCGGCCGGATCGGCAACTTCATCAACGGCGAGCTCTGGGGTCGTCCGGCTGATCCAGCGCTGCCCTGGGCGATGATCTTCCCGCAGGTCGACAACGTGCCGCGGCACCCATCCCAGCTCTACGAGTTCGCCCTCGAGGGCGTCGTCCTGTTCGTGATCTTGTGGCTCTACGCCCGCCGCGGGCCGGCCAGCGGCAAGGTGAGCGCCGCATTCCTGGTGGGCTACGGCGTCTTCCGGTTCCTGGTTGAGTTCACCCGTGAGCCGGACAGCTTCCTGGGGGTGCTCTCGCTGGGCATGACGATGGGGCAGTGGCTGTCCCTGCCGATGATCATCGGTGGCGCGCTTCTGTGGGGCTGGGCGTACTTGCGGGCCCGCAAGCTCGAGGCTCCGGCTAGCTGAGCCGCCGCGCCGTCGTCTGAGACGGCGGAATCATCGAAGCTGCTAGGCCGTTGTACCTGAGTACCGCCGTCTGCGGCGGAAATCAACCGAAGGACCAACATGGCACGCGCATTGCTGGTAGTCACCGGCGCTGATCACTTGGCACTGACCGACGGGACCGAGCATCCGACCGGCTACTGGGCCGAGGAGTTGATCGAACTGCACCGCGGGCTCTTGGCGGCCGGGCATCAGGTCGACATCGCCACTCCCGGTGGGCGGATTCCGGTGGCCGATGCGGCGAGCCTTGATCTGGACACCGAGGCCGGACGCGAGCGCCGGGCCTACCTGAATTCGATCTCCGACCAGCTCGACCACCCACTCGTGCTCGCCGAAGTCCAGCAAGCTACCTACGATGCGATCGTGCTTCCTGGTGGTCATGGGCCGATGCAGGATCTGGCCTTCGACCCGGACCTGGGTCGGCTGCTGCTGGATGCGCTGGATCGTGACGCCGTGATCGGCGCCTTGTGTCACGGGCCGGCCGGACTGCTGAGCGCGACTCGCCCCGACGGCAGCTTCGCCTTCGCCGGACGCCGGCTGGCCGCCTTCACCGACGCGGAGGAGGTCCAGGGAGGCCTCGCCGATCGCTCGCCGTATCTCGTGCAGCAGCGCCTCGAAGAGCGGGGCGCAGAGGTGGCTGCGGGAGCGCCGTGGTCGCAGACTGTCGTCGTCGACGGGCGCCTGGTCTCCGGCCAGAATCCGCAGTCTTCGGCCGCGACGGCCGCGGCCGTAGTGGACGCACTGGCCTAGTGGTCATCGCCCGGGGGTGAGTGCGTCCACCGCTCCCGCCCCCGGGGCGAAGTCTCAGGCGACCTCGTTCAGCTTGCCGGTGGCCACGTCGAAGACGAAGCCGCGGATCGCGTCCTTGTGTACGACGAACGGGCTGGCTTTGATCCGGGCGATGGACTGCCGGACGTCCTCGTCGAGATCGGTGAACGACTCAGGCGCCCATTCCGGCTTGATCCCGGTCTCGTCCTGGATGCCGCGCTTGAACTCGTCGTCGGTGAAGGTGAGCATGCCGCAATCGGTGTGATGGATCAGGATGATCTCCTTGGTGCCGAGCAGCCGCTGGCTGATCGCCAGCGATCGGATCTCGTCGTCGGTGACCACGCCGCCGGCATTGCGAATGACGTGTGACTCTCCCTCGTTCAGCCCGAGGATCCCGTAGACGTTCAGGCGTGCGTCCATGCAGGCCACCACGGCGATGTTGCGCGACGGGGGCAGCGGCAGCGGGCCGCTGAAGGATGCCGCGTAAGCGGCGTTGTTGGCGAGGTACTCGTCGGTCACGGTCATGGTGATTCCTTCGTGGTTGGTGATGGCACTGGGGGCGACGAAGCGACCCTAGCAGGACATCGTGGACGGCTGTATACGCATGGATGCGAAGTCGGTGAAGGCAACGTGGCCAACGGTCTGGGAATCGTCGAGCAGGAAGTTGAGCGGCGGGGTTGGGGCGGCTCCGCAGCGACATCGAGGGCCAGCGCATGCTGGCGGAGGCTGGCCAGGCCATTTCCATCAGGGCGGGGGATCCACCGATCCGACACCGCTCTGGCCAGCCTTGACTAGGGCACGTACCACTCGACGAGCGCTACGGGCTTGCTGCCGATGAAGTAGACGCTGTACGGGGTCGTCCACCCGTCGTTGTACTCCTTCGAGCGGGCGAGTTCTGCCTTGAACATTGCCGGAAGATGGGCGGACGGCACCTGATGCGGGCCATCGCCGGGGTTGACGAGGACGAGCAGGTCGCCGGCCCGCAGCTTCTCCCAGCTGACCTTCGGGTTCAGCACGACTTCCGCATCGCCGCCGTCGGTGTAGGCCGGATTCCACCTCACCTTGTCCAAGGTCAAGGTGAGGTGGAGACCGCCTGCGGCGCTCTGGCTGTAGTCGGCGCTGCGGATCACCGCATCGAACCTCTTGACGAGGGGACGGCCGGAGGAGTCCGACTGATCGAGGAGATCGGACACGAGCCGCCACCGGGCGGCGTCGTCCTCGGCTGTATGGGCTCGGGCCGACTTGGCCGCTTCGTCTCCTCCGGAACCCCAGGCAGGTCGTCGGACGGATCCGCGCTCGGCGTCACGGTCACCGTGGCCGTCGCCGTTGCCGTCACGGTCGCCGTCACCGTGGGAGCCGGTTCGGTCGGCGCAGGCGGTGCGGCCGTGCAGGCGGACAGTGCGACGAGACCGATGAGCGGCAGGAGCGACCGCAGGCGACGTGCGGCCGGATGAAGGGACCCGATCATGGTCGATTTGTATCGGCGGCGCTCTTTGTCTGCGGCGCTTCTCGCGAAGTCTCAGCCAGTCTTCGCCAATAGCGATCGGGCGGGACCACGCTGGCTGCACCGCACAGCGAAAAGCCGCTCCGCCAGGAGTGTTCATTTCCTAGTCGGAGCGGCAATCGCTGTGGTGGAGCTAACGGGATTCGAACCCGTGGACCGATGAACCGCTAGCGCCGACCAAAATACCTTGAAAACGAGGCTCTGACTAGGTTGTTGGGCATCATGTTAGCCACAGCCCAACTTGCCGCGCAATAACCTTTCATGACGTGTTTTACCCTGCTATGTTGCACGTATGTTGCACGAATCGGCGAAGCGAGGCCCCGGCAAAGGGGCTCCTCGGCGCGGGTTCGGACGCCTGCGTGAGTTGCCGTCTGGACGGTGGCAGGCCGCCTACACCGGCCCGGACGGCGTTCTCCATCGTTCGCCGAAAGCCACCTATGCCACCGAGGACGAGGCCCGCAGTTGGCTTGCCGGCGAACGGAAGCTGATCGACCTCGACGCCTGGACGCCGCCGGCCGATCGAGAGAAGCTGAAGCGGCAGCGGGGCGAGACCTTCCGCGACTACTCGGCCAAGTGGCTGGTGGCCCGCCGGACGAGCCGGGGTGAGCCTCTGAAGCCGAGGACGCTCTCGGAGTACCGCCGCTACCTCGACAACCACCTTCTGCCCGCGTTCGGCGACTTCCCGATGAAGAGCCTCCGAAGTGGCGCAGTGGAAGAGTGGTACGACGGCATGGGTCCGCAGACGCCCACCGAGCGAGCTCACTGCTACCAGCTCTTGCGAGCCATCTGCACGACCGCCACCGAAGACAAGGTGATGCCAGCCAACCCGTGCGCTATCAAGGGTGCCGGTCTTGTGCGCGCCGCCAAGAAGATGGTTCCCGCCACGCTGGAGGAGCTGGAGGCGATCACCGCGGCAATGCCCGAGCGGCTGCGACTCGCTGTCCTGCTCGGATCCTGGTGCGCCCTCCGATACGGCGAAGTAGCCGAGCTGCGGCGTGGCGACATCGACCTGAAGAACAACGTCGTGAACGTCACCAGGGGAGTGACCTGGCCTGACGGCGCGGCGACGATCGGCACGCCCAAGAGCGCCGCCGGAGTTCGGCCCGTCGACATCCCGCCTCACCTGCTGCCGGTGATCCGCGACCACCTCGACAACCACACCGGGAAGGCCAAGACGGCCCTCCTCTTCCCGGCCGTCAACGGCGGGCACATGCACCCGCGGACGTTTGGGAAGGCCTTCGACAAGGCGCGCGCGGCGGCAGGTAGGCCGGATCTCACCTTCCACATGCTGCGGCACACGGGGGCGGTCCTAGCCGCGCAGACTGGGGCCACTCTGGCCGAACTGATGGAGCGGCTCGGTCACTCGACCCCTGGCGCTGCGCTCCGCTACCAGCATGCGGCCAGGGGGCGAGGAGCACAGATTGCGGCGATCATGTCATCCATGGTCGACGGCGAAGGGCGACGAGATGGCTCAGGGTGAGGCTCCTGCCGATCTCCCGGAGGACCATCCGTGGATCTGGGACGACCAACTAGAGCAGGCGTACCTATCCGAGCCCCTTCGGGTGCGAGCGGCAACCCTCGTGGAGTACTACTGCAATGCGACCCGGGAGCAACATCTGTTGCTTCGCGCGTGGCGAGTTCCGAGTGGAGTGGCTGTCTACCTGCCTCCGTACAAGCTGTCCACGGCCTACGCAAAGTCCTGGAGCACTGACGGTCTCAGGCTCCGGCCGGGGCGGGCGGCTCGGTTGGTCGAAGAACGAGACTTCAGCTTCGCCCTTCAGCTCGCATGCGATCACGTGACCTCAGCCCTCGCAATCGAACAGATACTCGCGGTCGCTTCGCGCGCCACGCCGGGGCGGCCAATCATCATGAGGGTTGGGCACCAAGGGGTAATATAAGTAGCTGAGAGTTCCTGCGGGGGTATCCGCGAATTCGAGCCTAGCGATTGGGTAGCTCGTAGACCGAGAGGTCCGAGAATGCCCAGAAGCGCGCAGCGCAAACCCCAACCCCATTCGAAGCGGCACTACGCATCCATTGTTGACGCCGCCGACTACCTCGGGTGCGAGCACAAGCTGGTCCGCAAGATGATCAGCGCCGGCAAGATCACCGGATACCGAATCCCAGGGTCTCGTTTGATCCGCGTCGACCTGAATGAGCTCGACGAGATCATGGCGGGCGACGCAGCGTGAGCGCCACCGTGACGCCCTTGGCCACCTCGGCCAGGGGCGAGAAGGATCGCTCGCCCGTGACGCGCCGAGAGGCGGACATCTGGCTCAAGCGTGAGCACCCCGAGCTCAGCCGAAACCAGCGGGAGAACCTCGTCACGACCGTTCCGACGATCCAGCAGGCACACCCGGATCTGAACGTCTGGGAGTGGCTGGACAGTTCGGCGCGGCTGGTGCCGTTCGGCTTCCGAGCGATGACCCGCGGCCAGAACCCGACGATGCGCGTAGGGCTCAAGCTTGCCCGCAAGGAGGGCCTCGCAGCCCAGTTCCGTGAGGTCGAGCGTGAAGGCCTCGATCGGTGAACCGGGGACGAGAAACCCGGCCAGAGGGACACTGGCCGGGTTCGAATAGCTCGATTCGTTCTGCGACGAGTCTATCTCCCGAAGCGGTAGGAGGCGTGGCGGCGAGTCCGCTGGCCTGGCAGCGTGCCGCGCTGCGCTCGGGACGTCTTGGTGCGCCCGTGGTGGCGGTGGTAGCCGCATTGGTCACCATCGCTCCAGGGCGGGCCGGCGACTTCTACGGGTCGGTTCCGAGCCTCATGGAGCTGTCGGGGTTGGGTGAGCGCTCTGTCCGAGCTGCTCTCACCAGCCTCCGGCGTCATGGATTGCTGCTGCAGGTGAAGCGAGGCGGCTGGCGAAACGATCGCGCCGAAGCTTCCACCTGGAGACTCACCATTCCCGAACCTGCAATAGATGCCGGTTCGGGTGGCTCGGATGTCGCTCCAGAACCTGCACCAGACNNGTTCCGAACCTGCACCAGACGCAGGCCCAAGAGCGGAGTTCTATCAAGAGCATCCTCACCAACCGTTGAGTGCCTTACGTACAGACGGCCCACCCGATCGCAGTCGAGATGAGCAGCTCGCCGAACTTGAGCGCCTCATGGCTCAGGAGGCGATGAACTGATGACGAACATCGCAATGCACGTCGCCCAGGTCATCAACGCCGAAGCCGAACGGGTCGGCCGCGGCTGGTCTATGCAAGGCATCTTCGCTGCCGCTACCGCAGCTCTCGACGAAGACGGCAGGACGCCGGCCCAAGTCGTCCTCGCCGGCCTGGCTGCGATCGACGACAAGAACGCGAAGACCCCGGGAGCGCTCCGCTGGCCTGCCCGCTACGTCGGGTTGGCTCATGGGCCGGATGCGCCGGCTCGGCCCAAGTGCCGGGTCTGCGGTCGCTCGATCGACGTCCACGACCTCGCCGAGTCCCGAGTGCCAGAGGATCGGCGTCACGCGTTCGAGGAGGGGCGATGACCAGCACCGCGCTCATCCCGCACGCCGCCCGATGCTCTAGGCCCACGCCGATCCTGCGCAAGTCCTGGGACGGCAACCCCGAGATCTTCTGCCCAGCCTGCGGCCGATCAGCGAACGCCAGTGACTGCAGGAGCCCGCGGTGAAGGCCATCACGCCGGCCGAGGAGCGCCTGGCCGCGAAGCTGGCAAACCTCGTGGAGATCGGGGTGCTGCCGGTCTGCTCGGCCGATCCTGACCGATGGTTCGCAGAGTCGGTTGACGACCGACGAAAGGCCGCCGCGGAGTGCACCGGCTGCCCGGCGCTCACTGAGTGTGAGGCGACCGCCCTCGCCATCAAACCTCGCTTCGGGGTCTGGGCTGGACGGGACTGGACTCCCCGCCCGCGTAAGGCGGTGATCGATGACTGACGGGATCTCGATCACCTGGATTGCGGGCCATCCGGAACTCACGATCAGTGATCCGACAGCGCTTCGCGAGCTCGCAGACCTGGTTCATCAGGCCAACTCGATTCGCGTCTACAAAGGCAATCCGCCTGTGCTTTCAGCGCCCGGGTTCGTCGCCACAGCTCGCAAGGTGGTGGCACTTAGTTCGCTGGTTCCGTCAGCACAACCAGAGATCGCGGCCGGCCCCTCTTCGACGGAACGATGGATATCGACGCAGGAAGCAGCCGAGCTGCTGGGAGTAACGGATCGAGCCATCACCAAACAGGCGCGTGGCAGCAAGATCCATGCCCGCAAGATCGGCCGCCAATGGCTAATCGACAAAGAAGGACTAATCGCATGAGCTACGACCCCAACCCGCTCCAGACGACCTACACCGCGCTACGCGTGCGCGTGGCCGCCAACGTGGACTCGGTTCTGCCCAAGGCGACCTACATCGGCCAGTCGTCGAAGGAGCCCGCCGCCCTGAAGCAAGCTCGGCTCTACTGGGATATGGCCGTGAAGGCGCTGAACTCGATCGAGTCCGCCATCAACGCGGCGAGCCGTGGGGCTGTGGCTGTGGCAGTCGACCCAGATCTCAACTCGGAAGCGCGTAGCCGCAAGATCAGCGAGGTCGCCGACGGTGCCCGTGCTCAGCTCGCAGGGCTCACTGAGCAGGCCATCGGCAGCCTCAAGAAGGTCCTCGACATCCTCCAGTCCGCAGGCTTCCCGGCTCGCCCCCAGCCCGAGACGGCAGTTCAGGAAGCGAAGCTCGCCGGCCTCAAGAGCGACCTTCGGATGATGCTCGATCCTGAGGTGCACGAGGCCATCACTGAGCGCCTGGACAGTCTCCTCACCAGAGCGGTCGCCGAGGGCGACGACCTGCTGGTCTGGCTGCTGGTCAGCACCCACTGGGTCGAGGACTACCTCAAAGCGCGACGCGAGGACCTCGAGGTGCTCCGATGGGCACACGTCTCGTCCACGCGTCTGCGCAGCTTCGACGACGGGCTGTCCGAGGTGCGCTCGGCATACGTCACCCTCAGCGACCCACAGCAAGGTATCCCTGTCCTAGAGGTGCTCCTCGCCAGCACCTTGCCGAACCTGCTCAACGATGCGGTAGGCGGGCTGTCCGTCCAGCTGTGATGGGGCCATCCCCCCTCCTTGCCCTAGTCGGCGTCACCGCCGGTGAGCAGTCCTTTCGGTGCGAATAGTTCAAACATTTCGCGCCAGCCCACTTCAGACGCTTCAAAACCCCTCTAGGAGGGCCCATGAAGGATCGCACCATCACCCTTCGCATCGGTGCCAACATCACCGACTTGCAGGGCAAGCTGCGCAAGGCCCAGAACGACATGAAGGACTGGACCAACCAAGCGCAGAAGGACATACAGAAGCACCGCTCTGACTGGAGCAGCCTGTCGAGCCAGATTGGCTTGGTCGGGGTCGCCATGGTCGGTGCCAGCGCCCTGGCGGTGAAGGGATTCGCCGAGTTCGACCGATCGATGTCGAAGGTGAAGGCCTCCGGTGAGGATGCCGCGAGCAACCTCGATGATCTGAGGGCTGCGGCGATCAAGGCGGGTGCTGACACGCAGTACAGCGCTGCGGATGCTGCCGATGCGATCACCGACCTGGCCAAAGCTGGAGTGTCCGCGAAGGACATCCTGGCTGGCGGACTCTCCGGCTCACTGGCGCTGGCCGCTTCTGGCGCAATGGACGTGAGCGAGGCTGCGGAGACCACCTCTGTGGCCCTGACTCAGTTCCATCTCGACGGCTCGAAGGCGTCCCATGTTGCTGACCTTCTGGCGGCCGGCGCAGGCAAGGCGATGGGCGACGTCACCGATCTCGGCATGGCTCTGCGGCAGGGCGGTCTCGTTGCTTCGCAGACCGGGCTGAGCATCGAGGAGACGACCGGCGCCCTGTCTGCGTTCGCCGCCGCTGGCATGCTCGGCTCCGACTCGGGCACGTCACTGAAGACGATGCTGCAACGCCTCACTCCGCAGAGTGCTGAGGCGCAGGCCCAGTTCGATGATCTCGGGATCTCCGCCTATGACGCACAGGGCAACTTCGTCGGGCTCGCCAACTTCGCTGGCCAGCTGCGCGACAAGATGAAGGGACTGACCCCTGAGGCGCGCAACGCCGCAATGGGCGTGATGTTCGGGTCGGACGCGGTCCGTGGCGCGAACGTCCTTTACACCGAAGGCGCCGACGGGATTCAGAAGTGGATCGATGCGGTCAACGATCAGGGGTTCGCTGCCCGGCAGGCGGCGATCCTCACCGACAACCTGTCCGGTGACATCGAACGGCTCAGCGGCTCGATCGATACGGTGTTCATCCAGTCCGGTTCTGGCGCGAACAACGCCCTGCGCGGCCTGGCTCAGTCGGCGAACTACTTGGTCGACGAGCTGGGTAAGGTTCCTGAGCCGGCGTTGAATGCGATCACTCTACTGACTGGGTCGGCTGGTCTTGGTCTGACTGGTGCCGCCGGCATGATGAAGCTCGTTGGTGCGATTTCCGACACGAAGGATGCCCTGGCGAACCTTGGCAAGGGGGCCACCATCGCCAAAATCGGCATCGCTGGCGTCGGCACCGCGCTAGGCATCGGGTTCACCATCCTGTCCGCGTGGGCCTCCAAGTCGGCCGAGATGGCAAGCAACTCGAAGGATCTCGCCGCAACCCTGAAGGTGACGGCGGGCCAAGTGCTCCAAACCTCCGACACGATCGCCGGCTGGAACCAGAGCCTGTCCCACGACGTGACCAGCGGGGGGCTTCTCGGTCAGCCCATGAGGACGGCCGCCGACGACGCAGCTCGATTCGGACTCACCGTGTCCGACCTGGTCGCATCCCTATCGGGCAATGCCGACGCGATCGCCAAAGTCAACTCCGCTCTGGCGCAGAACGACACCTGGTACACGCGCTACGTGGACCGGAGAGCGGGCGGTGATGAGTCGCTGAACACGGCTGCCATCCGGCTCAACGACACTCTCGCTCAGAAGCGCGCCGAACTCAGCACGGCGGAGCGCGCGACTTTGGCTCAGGCGGACGCCGATCAGCAGGCAGGGCTCAAGACCGACGACCACACCGACGCGATCAATGACCAAACGTCGGCACTCAAGGATCTCGACAAGGAGTTGTTCGACCACGCCAACCAGGTGTTGAAGCTTTCAGGCACTGAGATCGGCTGGCAGCGTGCCATCGACGACACGAAGAAGGCGATCAAGGAGACTGGCAAGGCGCACCACACAGCCAGTGGTGAACTCGATCTGAACACGGAGAAGGGCCGCAAGAATCAAGAGGCACTGAATGGGTTGGCGCAGTCGTCGATCACCTATGCGCAGACGCTGATTGACCAGGGTGCGTCTGGCGAGAAGGTCACGAAGGTTATGCAGCGCTCGCGTGACGAGTTCATCAAGCAGGCTGTTGCCGCCGGCATGACGTCGACGGCAGCGAAGCAACTCGCCGACGATTTGGGCCTGGTTCCCTCCGATGTGCCGGTGCTCATCAAGACGGCGCTCGAAAAGCAGGGCATCAATGAGTGGACCGTCTATAAGCCGGGCGACAAGTACCCGAACATCAAGCCGCGGCTCACTCAGTCCACCTTCGAGGTGACGCTGAACACCACCTGGCGGATCAACGGTGGCCCGAAGTTCAGCAAGGCTGACGGCGGCGCTATCTACGGCCCCGGCACCGCCACCTCAGATTCGATCCCGGCGATGCTGTCCAACGGTGAGCATGTCTGGACAGCAGCCGAGGTGCAGGCAGCAGGCGGGCACTCGGGCGTCGAGAGGCTCCGCAAGGTAGCTCTGTCGGGCAACCTGCCTCGGCTCCGCAACGGCGGCCCGGTCGACTTCGCCGCGCAGGTCCACGCCTACGCAAACGGAGGTGTAGTCGAGCGCCCGGCGGCCATCTACCCAGCCGCCCACTTCCCCGTCAGTACGACCAGCCAGGTCCGAAACGTCACGGTGACCGTGAACACCAACTACCCGGTCGCTGAACCCACTAGCGTGGTCACCAACCGAGCCCTTCAATACGCCGCAGCCATCTGAAGAAAGCCGAATCAAATGCCCATCCCGAAGAAGCCGCTCGCACTCAACCTGCCCGGCATCGAAGTCACCCCAGCACTCGCCGATGCACTCGGCAAGGAGTGGCCGCTCACCATCAGCAAGGGAACCATCTACAGCGCCAGTGGCGGCAAGCTGGTGCTCGCGGTCACTGACCAGCGCGGAACCACCGTCTATGGCCTCAACGGCTCAGCGATAACCGGCGGAGCATCCGACCTCTTTCCGATCTGGAAAGACAACCCCGAAGTCCCCGGGCTCAAACTGAGCATGTGGCTCACCCAGTACGGCAACGACATCTTCGAAGCTCTCGGCGCTGCTGGCTGGGTGGTGCATTCGTCGGCGCCAGAGCAGACCTCCTGAAGCGGACAAATCCAGGACAGTTCAGGCTTCACGGCGGGAATGTGCGCCCGATCGCCCACAGCGAGGGCACAGCGGCTGGACGATGGGGTACGGCAGACCTGCCCCATTCACGAACACCCCAAGAGGATCTCTCCATGAGTGAACCTGAACCCACCGAGACGAGGGCAGTTCCCACCTACCATCCAGGGCGCGTGATCCTCCGCATCATCGCCGCACTGTGGATGGTCGTGGCCCTCTCCGCCGGCATGAACTTCATCAACTCCACCAGGATGGAAACCTACGGCGGTGACGCCTACACCGGCATCCAGAACGCAGTCGCTCGAGGAACCACAGCGTTGGGCTTCCTCATCATCGGCACGGGCGTCATCGCGGTCATCGTCGCCTTCCGTCGCGAGACGTGAAGGGGTGGCCCCGGGGGGCGAGGGCATAGGCCCGAGGCAACCGCCGGTGAGGTGACTCGCAGTCCGCGGGACCTGAGTTTTCTTCCGCAAGAGGCTCGCCGAGAGGTAGGGAGATGCTCGTCGACGACCAAACCCCCACCGGGGGACCCCCTCCCCGGGGCCTCCCTACTACCGCCGGGTCTGCGAAAAGTCGTCTGTACGGGATCCGGTTCCTCTTCCGCATGTGAATAGTTGAGAACGGCGAGCGTTCCGAACGAGCATCAGCATCGGCCGCGAGGCCTTCGGGCGACCTCATGCCGGGTCTTCGAGCCCCACGGGAAGCGTCACGCCTGAGCGCAGGGTCGCTGATCTGGCTGCTCTGCGCTCAGGCGGTTCACCGTGCTACCCGAGCTTCACGCAGTCCTTGCACTCACGGTAGCCAGCAGGCTTCCCGTATGCCTTGTTCCAGCTAGGAATCTGCTTCCCCGTTGGGCAGTCGTCGTGCCAGTGGTAGACGTCAGGATCGCTGGGATTGGTCGAGTAGTAGTAGGGCACCCTCATCAGTCACCTCCTCTCGCGGGGCCGCTCAGCGTCGTTGCCGAGCAAATCGGACGGGTCTGCTGCACGGATAGGTGACAACTGATCTGGCTTGCCCGGGAGGGTGGCCTGAGAG
>LUYM01000002.1 GCA_001603275.1 Actinomycetales bacterium Actino_02
GACACTTCAGCTTTCGCCTCACTGCCCCGGAACGGGGTTTTGTTCGCACTCCGAAGAGTGCACTATTGTGCATTGACTTTTAAGCACGCTGTTGAGTTCTCAAGTTTCGGGTGCGCTCCTCGCAACGGCTCTCACCGCCACTCGGGGCAACTCGACTTACATTACTAGGCCCGTAACCGCTTGTCAAACCGGCATCCGAACCCTCCTGCCCGCTGGGCCCCAACACCTCGGACCCATGACTTCTGGCAGGACGTCACACTCTACCCAACTTGTTTCGAGGATGCGAATCGGCCGCTCCCGGACCGCGGCCCGGAAAGCCTCTGCCGCGTCGCCAGGAGCCCGATCTGCCTATCCGCTCGCGTGGTCGGGGACGCCTGGTGCGAGATGGCCGTCCTCTGGGGAGGGAGCCGACCCAGGCCGGCTCCCCGTGTGCCGGAGTTGTGGCCCCTGAGCCCGTAGGTGGATTGTCCGTGGTGAGCTCGTCGCGGCGTGTGCAACGACGGTCGCGAGGCGGCCAGCGGTAGCCAGCGCCGCCTCGCGCGAGCATCGCAACGATGCCCGGTTCGGCGAGGTCAGTAGGGCGTTGAGCTACTCGACGAGCTGCGGTGGCCAGGACTGTGCAGGTTCTTCGGTTGAGCTCGAGCTCGATACGGCCGAGGTCGGCGGAGGCGTGCAAAGACAGATCGGTCGACTTCCGGACGCGCTCGCGCAGCAATCCGCTGTGTTCTCGGTCGTGCTGCATCGCCCACGACCGGCGGCGCCGCCGAAGTACCTGCGGGATACCGGGGCCGGCCGCTTCCACGAATCGGCGAGCCGTCTCCGCGCCGCGGGAGCCCTAGTTGGGGTGTGACTCAGACCCACCGGCGCCTGGCCCGATGCGCAGGCATCTCGGCGCCGGAGGCTGTCGCTCGCCCAGCCAGCCAATCCCGGAGCTGTGGTTCAGCCCAGCTTCCCGATGGCCACATGTGCTTGCGTCCGCGGGCTTCCGAAGGCACGTTCATGGAGGCCGGCCTTCGTGTGGGCGAACCGTCGAGCGGACATGGATCTAGGTTGCGGCCCGACTCGGGGCAGTGCGGCCGCGAGTCGGGCCATCACCTGTCTGGCCGTCACCGCCGGCTCGCATTGTCAGTGATCCGGACCTGCTCCGCCCTCATCCGCGAGCCGCGGCGGCATCGGACGAAAGGCGAAGAGCTCACGGGCCGGCATGCCCGGGGCGAGCGACTCCCCCGCGCCGCTGACAAACCAACACCTGTGAACGTTCGCCAAAAAAGGGACTCAGGGAGGCACAAGTGGACGACGAGCAAACTTCACATCCCGGATCAGATCCCATCGACGGCCGGGTAGCCACCCGGCACGACGAGCCTGGGTTTCGACCTCGTCGCCCCAAGGCTCACTCGCGGGATCTCGAGAGCAGCCACCGTGCCCGAGGATGTGGAAGGGACACCGCGTGTCGAGCCCAGCCGCGTCGTATCCGTCCAGGCCAGGGCCGAGGCGGCTGGCTGAGGAGCGGTCTGCACAACCCCGGACCCACGGAGTTCAACATCGACGCCGAACTGGCCCGTGCGAGCTATGGAACGCGAGCGCCGTCGACGCCGTACTCGAGTAAGGCTCAGGCAGGTGAGACCGGATTCGCCGGCGCTCGCGAGCGGCGACAGTATTCGTGCTCGGTCTGCAAAGTTCCCCCTGAAATTGCAACACCCCGCAAGCCGAAGCTTGCGGGGTGTTGTAAATGTCCGGCGATGT
>LUYM01000003.1 GCA_001603275.1 Actinomycetales bacterium Actino_02
AGGCGGCTCGCAGCCTGGGCGCGAGCCGCTGGCGGGTGTGGTGGACGATCACCTGGCCGTCATTGGCTCCGGCGGTCGCCTCTGCTGCGGCGCTGGTGTTCTTGTTCTGCGCGTCCGCGTTCGGCGTGGTGCTGGTGCTGGGCGGCAACGGCTGGGGGACGGTCGAGACCGAGATCTGGTACCAGACGACCCAGTTGCTCGACCTGCGGGCGGCTGCGGCGCTGTCGATTGTGCAGTTGGTGATCGTGGTGGCATCACTGTTGGTGGCTAACCACACCCGAGCCCGCCAGGAGCGCGCCCTGCGACTGTCCGGGAAGCCGTCGGAACATGATCTGCGTGCCGCCGACGTGCCGGCCGCGCTGGTGACGGCCGTGGTGGTGCTGGGGCTGCTGGTCACTCCGCTAGTGACGCTGGTCGTCCGGTCGCTGCAGACGGCCGACGGCTATGGCCTGGCCAACTATCTGTCCCTGGCCACCAGCGCCGAGGCCGGGTTCAGCACCGGGGCCTGGGCGGCGCTGGGCAACTCGTTGAGCACGGCAGCCGTGGCCACCCTGATCGCCGTCGGGCTCGGGTCCATGGTCAGCTTCCTGCTCTCCCGGCGTCCGTCGTCGGCGGCCGGACGGACGGTGCTGGCCGCGGCCGATGCCGCCTTCATGCTGCCGCTGGGGGTGTCCGCGGTCACCGTCGGCTTCGGCTTCCTGATCACCCTCACTGCGCCACCGCTGAACCTGCTCGGCTCCTGGCTGCTGGTGCCATTGGCCCAGGCCGTGGTGGCGCTGCCGCTGGTGGTGCGCAGCCTGCTGCCGACGTTGCGGGCCATCGACCCCCGGCTGCAGCAGGCCGCGGCCACCCTGGGGGCCGCGCCCGCGCGGGTGGTCGCGACCATCGACGCCCCGCTGGCCTGGCGAGGTTTCGGACTGGCCATCGGCTTCGCCTTCGCCACCAGTCTGGGCGAGTTCGGGGCCACCAGCTTCCTGGCCCGGCCGGATCGTCCGACGCTGCCGGTGATGATCTTCCGGCTGATCGGACGCCCGGGTGCCGAGAACCTGGGCACGGCGCTGGCGGCTTCGGTGGTGCTGGCGCTGGTCACCGGGACGGTGATGGGTCTGGCCGAATGGATCGGACCAAGAAAGGGGCAGCCGTGGTGAACGGTCTGCAGGTGCGCGGAGCCAGCGTCCGTTACGGCTCAGTGGTCGCGGTCAGCGACGTCTCGTTGGAGGTCGCTCCCGGCGAGATCGTGGCCCTGCTCGGGGCGTCCGGCTCCGGCAAGTCGTCGCTGCTACGCGGGGTGGCCGGGCTGGAGCCGCTGGCCACCGGCAGTATCGGCTGGGACGGTGTCGAGCTGACCGCCACCCCGGTACATCGGCGCGGTTTTGTGATGATGTTCCAGGACGGCCAGCTGTTCCCGCACCGCAATGTGGCCGGCAATGTCGGCTACGCGCTCACCGGCCTGTCCCGGACGGCGCGCGAAGCGCGGGTGGCCGAACTGCTCGAACTGGTCGGGCTGGCCGGCTACCAGGCTCGTCCGGTCACCGAGATGTCCGGCGGCCAGGCGCAGCGGGTGGCGCTGGCCCGGTCGCTGGCTGCGAAGCCACGCCTACTTCTGCTCGATGAGCCCTTGTCGGCGCTGGATCGGGGGCTGCGCGAGCGGCTGGTCGAGGTGCTCGGCTCAAGCCTGCGGGCCACCGGGACGTCCGCCCTCTACGTCACTCACGACCAGGATGAGGCGTTCGCGATTGCCGACCGGATCGGCGTCCTGATCGACGGACGGCTGCGCCAGATCGCGCCCGGCCCCACCCTGTGGCGCCAGCCCGTGGACGCCGCGGTGGCCGGCTTCCTGGGCTACGACCTGATCCTCAGCCCTGCCGAAGCCCGTGCGCTGGGCTGGCCGGGCTCCGGCGCGAGCGGACGGGTGGCAGTCGGGCCGTCCGGGCTGGTGGAGCGGCCGGACGGGGTGGCCGTACCTGTTGTCGAACTGCGCCACCGGCGTGGGCCGAGTCTGGCCGTGGTCCGGCTGCCGGGCGGTCAGCTCGGCCAAGTGCAGCTGTCCGCTGAGGGGGCTGTGGCTGCCGAGTTGCGGGTCAGCCTGGAGGCGTCCGGCTGCGCCCTGGTTCCGGTGTCCGACTAGGGCAGGTGTCGGCGAAAGTGGCGTTGCTGCGGCGTCACTGCTGGTATCGCGCAACAGCGACGCCGCGCGATGGAAGAATGCGCACATGGCAACTCCACTGGTGGCACCGCCGCGCGAGCGACGGGTGCTCGGCGCAGCGGAGTTGCTGTTCTCCACCACCGATGCCAGCGGAGTGATCGACCAGGCGAACTCGGTGTTTCTGCGGTTGTCCGGGTATCGCCGCGAGCAGCTCGTCGGGGCTGCGCACAACTTGGTCCGGCACCCGCAGATGCCCGGTGCCGCTTTCGCCGGAATGTGGCGGCTACTGGCTGCGACCCGTCCGGCGCTGCTGTACTTCCGCGATCTCAGCGCGGACGGACGCCCCTACGACGTGTTCGCCACGGTGGTGCCGCTCGGCGACCGGTTCCTTTCGGTGCGGGCCCGTCCGCTGGCCAAGAACTGGTGGCGGCTGGCGCACAACTTGAACTCCCAGGTCGGCGCCTTCGAGGAGCAGTGCCGGGCCAAGGGCTGGAGCCGGACCGACGCAGCCGCCCTCGGTCTGGAGCAGTTGGAGGCCGGCCTGGCCGCGTCCGGCTATCCGAGCGTGGAGCAGTTCGGGCGCTCGGTGCTGCTGGCCGAGGTGCAGGCCCGGCTGGATCGAGGTGTGCGGATCCCGGCACGTCCGCTGGCCGACGGCCCGGCCGCAGAGCTGCTGGCGGCCACTCGCGGCCTGGAACAGGTGCTGGTCGACTGGCTCGACCGCTACGACCGGCTGCAGGATGCCGCCATCAACCTGGCCGACTACACGCCCCGCCTGCTGGAGATCCTCGAGCAGAGCCAGGCCGCAGCCGAAGGGGTCCGCTTCGACAACCCCAGTGGCCGGCTGGAGCCGGCCGCGGTGTATCTGCGGACCTGGGCGGACACGTCGCGTGAGGTCGCCGCGGTGCTGGCCGACCTGCTCGACCAGCTCACCGAGCTGCGGCACAGCTGTGCGCTGGCCCGGGCCGAGCTGGCGCTGACCGTGCTGCACAACATGGCGGCCGGCCAGTTCGTCCTCGAAGAGATCGACGAGGTGCCCCAAGCGGGCTCGATCGGCATGGCGCTGGCCGACCTGGGTCAGGCGCTCACCGACGATGTGGACGAGCTGGTGCCACAGGCCACTCGTTGCCGGGAGTTGGCCGCTGAGCTTGCCTATCAGCTGGACGGGGTGACCGGCCTGTTGGAATTGCCGCAGTCATTGATCCGGGAGTGGCTGGTCCGGGTGGCTGAGGGTGGCGCCCACTCGTCCGCCGAGTTCGTCGACTGGGTCAGCGATCATCTCGACCGAAGTGAAGCCGGCATCGCCACGCTCAGCGGGCTGGCCAACTCCGGACGGGAGCTGTCCGCGCTGCCTGACCTCGGGCCGATCCGGGAATGGGTGGAGCGGGTGGCCCAGGCGCGCTCTCGCCTGACCTGACCCCAAGCCCGGGCCGCTGCGTGGCCGAATCAGGGAGGATCGGCCTTGAGTGCGCGGGCGCACAGTCATCACCGTGCCGGTCGGGGTGCTCCTCGGGTTCGGCCGTGACTGTGTGAGTGCGCTGTCGTGGCCGCGAGTGGGGCTGTTCCTCGGGTCGGCCTTGAGTGCGTGGGCACACTGGATTCGAGATCGCTCGGAACAGGGTTCGCCGATCCTTCCGATGCCTGGTCCATCCGGAGTGGGTCGGCCACCGTGCGGCCGGCCCACTCTCCTTTCCCCGACTGCCTGGGGACGGTTCCATTTCCGTCCACCGTTGTGAGGTGCTGGTTGGTGGCTGGACCGAAATGGAACCGTCCCCGCTGTCGACATCTCACCGCAGAAAATGGGGACTGTCCCCTTTTTCTGCGGGGGAGTCAGGCGGCGAGCCGGCGGACCTCGGCGCGTAGCGCGGGCGTCCAGGTTTCCGCGGTGAGCCCGGCGCTGACCAATCCGACCACCGAGTACACCATGAACAACAGTGCCGGCCCGACCCAGCCGAGCTGCAGCTGAAGGACGGTGGCCAGGTAAGGGGTCGCTCCGGAGATCACCGACGAGAGTTGATAGGCCAGCGAGGCCCCCGAAGATCGGACGCTCGGCGGGAACAGTTCGGCGAACCAACTGCCCTGGGAGCCGGCCAGGGCGTTCTGGCTGATCGCGAACGAGACGGTGAAGGCGATCACCGTCAGCCAGCGGTCGCCGACGTTCACCAGCAGGAACATCGGCACTGCCCAGCAGATGTTGAAGGCGGTGACCGCCAGATACTGTGGACGCCGTCCGACCCGGTCGGTGAGCCGCGACCAAGCCAGGGTGGCGAACACCCCGACTGCGGCGGCGACGCACAGCGCCAGGATGGTGTCGTCCTTCTCGGCCAGTGACGGGATGGAGTTGGTCAGATAGCTGGTCAGGTAGGTGATGGCCAGTCCGTACCCGCCGGTCTCGGCGACCCGCAGTCCGACTCCGCGGAGGAGGTCGCGCCACTCCCGCCGGACCACCTCCACCAGCGGATCGCTGACGAGTTCACCGTCGGCGCGGACCTGCTCGAAGACGGGTGATTCCGGCACCTTTGAGCGGACGATCAGCCCGACTACGACCAGCACGATCGAGCACAGGAACGGCACCCGCCAGGCCCAGTCGCCGGGCAGCTTGACCGAGGCCAGGAAGACCAGATTCGCGGCCAGCAAGCCGACCGGGAAGCCGGATTGCACCCAGCCGGTGAACCGGCCCTTCTCTCGCCATGGCGCGTGCTCGTAGGTGATCAGGATCGCCCCGCCCCACTCGGCGCCGTAGGCCAGCCCCTGCAGGATCCGGATGCTCACCAGGAGAGCCGGCGCCCACAGGCCGATCGCCTGGTAGGTGGGCAGCAGCCCGACGGCGAAGGTCGACAAGCCCATCACTAACAAGGAGGCCACCAGGACGGGCTTGCGTCCGAGCCGGTCACCGAGGTGACCGCCGATGATGCCGCCCAGCGGACGAGCCGCGAACCCCACCCCGAGCACGGCCAGCGCCGACAAGGTGGCGGCCATCGGATCGTCCGCCGGGAAGAAGGCCGGGCCGAGATAGAGCGCGGCAGCCGTGGCGAAGCCGATGAAGTCGTAGCTCTCGATCACCTGGCCGACGGCGGCGCCGAGGGCGACCCGCTTCACCTGGTCGGTGCCGTGGATCGGACCGCGGAGGGCGGCGGTGGCCGAGGGTGGACGCGGCGTGAGTGGCTGATCGGAGCCTGAGGTGGCGGAGGGGCTCGGCATGATGGTGCGGGTCAGGCCGGTGGCGGTGCCGTGCTGGCCCGCAGCACGAGCTGAGGCACCCGCAGCAAGGGGTTGGGGGCGGTCTCGTCGGTGAGGACGGCCAGCATCACTTCCATGGCATCGCGGCCCAGCTGGGCGAAGTCCTGATGCATGGTGGTCAGCGGCGGGGAGAAGTGTGCGGCCTCCGGGATGTTGTCGAAGCCGATCACGCTGACCGAGCCGGGGACGTCCCGGCCGGCTTCAGTGAGGGCGTGAATCAGACCAAGGGCCATCTGGTCGTTTCCGCAGAAGACCGCGGTGAAGTCGTCCTCCAGCAGCCGCCGCCCGGCCGCATAGCCGCTGGCCGCCGACCAGTCGCCGACGATCGGGTCATGAGCCACCAGATCATGTTCGGCCAGCAGATCTCGCCAGCCGCGAGCCCGTTCCAGGGCGTCCATCGACTCCAGCGGCCCGGCCAGATGCCGGATCTTGGTGTGGCCCAGTTCGACCAGATGCCGCACGGCCCGCTTGGCCCCGGCGTACTGGTCGAGCGAGACCCGGTGCAGGTCGCTGCCCTGCGAAACCACCCCGAGGAACGGCACACCCAGGTCCATGCTCTGCAGCAGCCCGAGCGCGGCGCGATTGGAGGTGATCAGCACGATCGCCTCCACGTTCTGCCGCACCAGCGTCTCGGCGGCTTGGCGCAGCGCGAAGGCGTCCGACTGGAGCAGGCTGGCCATGATCACCGCATAGCGCTCGTCCCGGGCAGCCTCGTTGAAGTAGACCGCCGTGGTGGACGGGCCGTACTCGGGCAAACCGGTGGTGATCAGCCCGATCGTCCGGGATCGGCGGGTGACCAGGGCGCGAGCCGCGGGGGACGGGATGTAGCGCAACTGCTGGATCGCTCGCTGCACCCGCTCCCGGGTGGCCGGACGGACGTTCGGTAGCTCGTTGAGCACGCGCGAGACGGTCTGGTGGGACACACCAGCCAGGCGAGCAACGTCAAAAATCGTCGCCGCCTTGGTGCGTTCTTCCTCGGTCGTCACCGCCGTACCTGCTGTCCCGGGTTTGCGGACTCCAACGGTCCTCCCGGGGCCAGATGCTACCGACACCGGACCACTCAAGCCCGTCTAGAGGTGAGTACCTTCTGCAGCACAATGAACACCAGCAGCAGCGCGCCGATAAAGATCTTGGTCCACCAAGAGCTCAGCGTGCCTTCGAAAGTGATCATCGTCTGAATCAGGCCGAGCACCAGCACACCCAGTGCTGAGCCGAGGACGAACCCGTAGCCGCCGGTCAGCAGGGTGCCACCGATGACGACTGCGGAGATCGCGTCCAACTCGCCTCCGACACCGGTCAAGGCATAGCCCGACAGTGTGTAGAAGGAGTACAGCAACCCGGCCAGTCCCGAGCAGAAGCCGCTGATCACGTAGACGAGCACCTTGGTCCGGGCAATGGGGAGACCCATCAGGGTGCCGGACTGCTCGCCGCCGCCGATGGCATAGGTGGTGCGGCCGAAGCGGGTGTACTGCAGCACCCATACCGCGATCACCAGGGCCACCAGGGCGATGATCACACTGGCCGTGATCGACAGCCGCGGGCCGAGGATGATCGGCTGGGCCATCGAGGTGAAGAAGGGATCGGTGATCGCGATCGACTCCTTGGCGATGATGTAGCACAGGCCACGAGCCAGGAACATAGCCGCCAAGGTGGCGATGAACGGCTGGATCTGGAAGACGTTGATCATCAACCCGACCAGTAGGCCCAGGGTCGAGGTGGAGACCAGGATCAAGACGATCACGACAACCGGCGGCAGCCCCACTTGGAGCCCCCTGGCCGCGATGATCGTAGACAGCGCCAGTACGGCGCCGACGGACAGGTCGATGCCGCCGGAGATGATCACGAAACTCATCCCGATCGCCAGCACCAGCAGGTAGGAGTAGCTGACCAGCAGGTTGAGGATCGTGGTGGCGGAGAAGAACCCGTTGTAGCGGACGCCGCCGGCCACGAACATCACGATGAACAGCAGCCCGGTGACCAGCACCGGCCCGGACTTGGGGCTGGTGAAAGCGTCGGTGGTGCGGCTCACTACCGCGGCGAATCGGCTCTGCGGAGCGTCAATGGTCGTCATCGGGCCACCACCGGTTCACTGGGACGGGACGAGGTCTTCGTGGGTTTCGGTCTGGATCGCCACCGTTCCAGCGCCGCGTTGGTCGTCGGCGACTGGAGCAGGGTAACCGCCACCACCACGGCCGCCTTGAACACCATGGTGGCGATCGGCGGAATGCCGACGGTGTACACGGTGGTGATCAGGGTCTGGATGACCAGGGCACCGACCAGGGTGCCTGTCAGCGAGTAGCGTCCGCCGTTCAGCGAGGTGCCACCGAGCACCACGGCCAAGATGGCGTCCAGCTCGATGAACAGGCCGGTGTTGTTGGCATCAGCCGCAGTCTGGTTCGAGGTGAGGATGATGCCGGCCACCGCGGCCAGGAGTGCACATAGCCCGTAGACAAGGAACAACAGCCCGCGCGCCCGGACGCCGGCCTGCCGGCTGGCCTCGGGATTGATGCCGACCGATTCGATCAGCATGCCCAGCGCCGTCCGCCGGGTCAGCAGTGCCACCAAGGCCAGCACCACCGCGGCCACCACCGTGGCGAACGGGACGCCATAGATGAAGCCGGAGCCCAGGAACTTGAACGGAGTGCTCTGGACGGTGAGGATCTGGCCCTCGGTGATCAGCATGGCGATACCGCGGCCGGCCGTCATCAGGATCAAGGTGGCGATGATCGGCTGAATGCCCAGCACCGAGACCAGCATGCCGTTCCACAACCCGAGCACGAGTGCCAGTGCCAGCGCCACCAGGACGGCCACAGCCACCGTGCCGACATTGTTCGGATCCGGTGAGGTGAGGATGATCGAGCAGGCCATGGCACCGGCGATGGCGCACAGGCTGCCCACAGACAAGTCGATGCCGCGAGTGGCGATCACCAAGGTCATTCCGACCGCGATGATCAGGGTGGGGGCGCCGTTGCGCAGGATGTCGATCAGCGAGCCGAACAGATTGCCCTCGGCATTGACGGTGATCGACAGGAAGCCGGGAACGTTGATCACGTTGATCGCGATGAGCACGACCAGCATCACCAGCGGCCAGAACAGCCGGTGGCCGATGACTTTGAAGAAGATGTCCTTCACGATGCTGCTCCAGTCTTGATCTCGGAATCGGCCGCCCCTTCGGCGATGACGGCCAGCAGGTCGTCCACGCTCAGGCCGTCGTTGACGAGGTCGGCCACCTTGCGCCGGTCGCGGAGCACCACGATCCGGTTGCTCAGCCGGAGCACTTCTTCGAGCTCGGCGGAGATGAACAGCACGCTCAGCCCGTTCTCGGCCAGCGAGTAGACCAGCTTCTGGATTTCGGCCTTGGCGCCGACGTCGATGCCGCGGGTGGGCTCGTCGAGGATCAGCAGCCGGGGGGCGACGGCCAGCCAGCGGGCCAGCAACACCTTCTGCTGGTTGCCACCGGACAGGTTGCGGACCAGCGCATCGGCGTTCGGGGTCTTGATGTTGAGCGCTTCGATGTAGCTGGCGGCCAGCTCGTCCTGCCGCTTGCGCGGGATCGGACGGAACCAGCCCCGGTCGGCCTGCAGGGCCAAGATGATGTTGTCGCGGACCGACAGGTCGTCGACGATGCCCTCGGCCCGGCGGTTCTCCGAGGAGTAGGCGATCTGGTGCTTGATGGCCTGCCGCGGGGTGCGCAGCTTCAGGACCTTGCCGTTCACCTTGAGCTGGCCGCCGTCGAGCCGATCGACGCCACCGATCAGCCGGGCCAGCTCGGTGCGTCCGGAGCCCAGCAGGCCGGCCAGGCCGACCACCTCGCCGGCATCGACCTGAATGTCGATCGGGGCAATCGAGCCCTTCCGGGTCACGCCCTTCGCGGACAGGAAGGTCACCGTCTTGGCGTCGGCTTCTTCGTCCTTCTCGGTGGCGTGGACGCGGCTGCCGAGATCCTCCAGTGCGGTCAGCTCCTTGCCGATCATCGCCTGGACCAGATCGATCCGCAGCAGTTCGGGAGTCAGGTATTCGCCCACGAGCTGGCCGTTGCGCAGCACGGTGAGCCGGTCGCTGATCTCGTAGACCTGGTCGAGGAAGTGGCTGACGAACAGGATCGCGACGCCGCGCTCCTTCAGTGAACGGATCACCCGGAACAGCTCGGCAACCTCTTCGGTGTCGAGGCTGGAGGTGGGCTCGTCCAGGATCAGCACTTTCGCCTGAATGTCGATGGCTCGGGCGATGGCGACCAGTTGCTGGACGGCGAGTGAATGGGAGTTGAGCAGGGAGTTCGGGTCGATGTGAAGGTGCAGGCCCTCCAGGACGTCCTTGGCGCGGCGCCGCATGGCCCGCCAGTCGATGCCACCCAGGCGTCGCGGCTCACGGCCGAGCATCACGTTCTCGGCGACGGTGAGGTTCCCCAGCAGGTTCACTTCCTGGTACACCGTGCTGATTCCGGCGGCCTGGGCCTGGGCCGGGTTGATGAAGACGACCGACTCGCCGCCGAGCCGGATCTCGCCGGAATCGATGCTGTAGACGCCGGTGAGGGCCTTGATCAGGGTGGACTTGCCGGCCCCGTTCTCGCCCATCAGCGAATGAACTTCGCCGGGGAACATCCGGAAGTCGACCCCGTCCAGGGCCTTCACTCCGGGGAAGGTGATCGAGATATCGGTCATCTCGACCACCGGCGCTGTCGTCACCGCTTCGGTCGGGGCTAGCGGGTTCGCGCTGTCAGGCATCGTTGCTCATCTCGTCGGCTGAACCATTCCTGGGGTGCGCCCGGGGTGGGTGCGTGGGTTTCCACACACCCACCCCGGGGGCGGGTACTACAGCTGAGCTAGCGCTCAGTACTTGCGGGTGGGCAGAGCCGTCTTGGCCTGGTCCTGGGTGAAGGTGGTCTCGTCGGTGACGATCCGCTTCTCGACAGCCTCGCCGGCGTTGAGCTTCTTGACGATGTCGATCAGCTGCTTGCCGAGGAGCGGGGAGCACTCGACGATGAAGTTGATCTTGCCGTCAGCCAGAGCCTGCATTCCATCGTGGACCGCGTCAACGGTGACGATCTTGATGTCCTTGCCCGGCACCTTGCCGGCCGCGGTGATCGCCTCGATGGCGCCCAGGCCCATGTCGTCGTTCTGCGCGAAGACCAGGTCGATCTTCGGCTGCGACTTCAGGAAGGCCTCCATGACCTGCTTGCCGCCGGCGCGGGTGAAGTCACCGGTCTGGCTGGCCACAACCTTGAGGTTGCTGTTCGACGCGATGGCGTCGGCGAAGCCCTTGGCCCGGTCGATGGCCGGGGCGGAGCCCGTGGTGCCTTCGAGCTGGACGATGTTCACCGGAGCCGAAGCGCTCTTGTACTCGTTGGCAACCCACTCGCCGGCCTTCTTGCCCTCGAGCACGAAGTCGGAGCCGAGGAAGGTGGCGTAGAGCGAGGTGTCCTTGGAGTCGACTGCACGGTCGGTCAGGATGACCGGGATCTTCGCAGCCTTGGCCTCATTCAGGACGGCGTCCCAACCAGTCTGGACGACCGGGGAGAACGCGATGTAATCCACACCCTGCTGGATGTAGGAACGGATGGCGCTGATCTGGTTCTCCTGCTTCTGCTGAGCATCGGAGAACTTCAGCTGGATCCCGGCCTCCTTGAAGGAGTCCTGGATATCCTTGGTGTTCGCGGTACGCCAGCCACTCTCGGCACCCACCTGTGCAAAGCCGACAACGATCTTGTCCAGCGGCTTGTTCGCGGCACCGCCGGCGCCACCGCTCGCTGCGGGGGTAGCCCCGCCACTGCAAGCCGAGAGCGCCATGACCAGCGCAGCGGCTGCGAAGAGACCAACGGTCTTCTTCATCTTGAACCTCCTTGTTCGCAACCCGCGGTGATGCAGGAACCACCACGAGGAACGGCCGCCCGTGGCCGTAGCGAAATGTTAAGGCTCACATGTGAGCCCTAACAATCGGCTGTGACAATCCGTTATGAACTCGTTACCGTGCCTAGTGGGCGCGCCTGAGAGCGCTTACCTCTGCCGTCACATGAGCGCTCACAATTGGGCTCTCTGATCGGCCTCGACTAGGGACTTTGCGTCCCCGGACGGGTGACGTCCATCTTTCGTCCGCTGCGACCCCCGACCTCGGGACGAAAGGGGACGGTTCCCGTTACGTCCCAGGGATGGCAGCGACAAGCCCGGTAGGCCGATGACGGGGACGGTTCCATTACCGTCCACCCTGGCCAGCCCGACTGCTGGGGACGGTTCCATTTCCGTCCAACCCTCTCGCAGCGGGAACCTTGGACGGTAATGGAACCGTCCCCGGTGATCACACGAGGGGGACGCGCAAGGTGAAGGTCGAGCCCTGGCCCAGGCCGGCCGAGGCGGCGCTCAGCGAGCCGCCGTGGCGAGCCAGGATGCTGCGCGAGATGGTGAGCCCGATCCCCGAGCCGGTGTCGCCGACCGATCGGGAGCCGGGCACCCGGTAGAAGCGCTCGAAGATCCGGGGTAGTTCGGCTTCGGCGATCCCGACGCCGGTGTCGGAGACCTCGATCAGGCCAGTCCCGGCGTCGCGTCGACAGCGCAGCTGTACTCGTCCGCCGCTCGGGGTGGCTCGCAAGGCATTGCCGACCACGTTCGTCACAGCCTGGGCCAGCCGGTCCGCGTCCACCTCGGCGGGCAGCGGGACGTCACCGGGCTCGATGACCAGCGTGATACCGGCATCCTCGGCCTGTGGACGCAGCCGCTGCGCGGCCCGTTCGGCGACCTCGCGCAGGTCGGCGCGGGCCGGATGCAACTCCAGTCGGCCCTCCTCGGCCTTGGAGAGCATCGACAAGTCATCGCCCAGCCGGCGCAGCCGGCGCACTTCGTCGCTGATCTGGGACAGGTTCGCCGGCGTCGTCGGCAGCACCTGATCGATCATCCCCTCGACGTAGCCGTCGATGACGGTCAGTGGGGTGCGCAACTCGTGGGCCACCTCGCCGAGGAGGCGTAGCCGGCGGGCCTCCGTCTCGGCCAGCGCCGCGCCCAGAGTGTTCACGTCGGTGGCCAGCCCGGCCAGCTCGATCTCCTTCGGGACGTCCACCCGGGCCTGGTACTGGCCCTCGGCGATGTCCTTGGTGGCCCGGCGCAGTGCCGCCAGCGGGCGTCCGATCCGGTAGGCGAGCAGGACACCGAGGATCGTGGCGGCCGCCACCCCGATCAGGGCTCCGATCAGCAGAGACGAGTCGACCGCCGAGGCGAACTGGTCGCGCAGCATCTGGCCTTGTCCCTGGCCGGCGCTGCCGCGTCCCATGCCCGGGTTCGGATTGCCGCGCAGGCTGGCGTCGAACAGTGCCGGAGCCAGTGCCCGCACCACGAAGAAGGTGGTCACCGCGCCGAGTACGGCCACCAGCAGGTGGGAGAGCACCATCCGGGCGCTGAGGCTCTTCATGAGGTCGTCGCAATCGGTGTGGGCAGGAACTTGTAGCCGACGCCGCGGGCGGTGCCGATGATCGAGGGTGAGTTCGCGTCGTCACCCAGAGCGCTGCGGATGCTGCGGATGTGGACGTCCACCACCCGCTCATCGCCGTAGAAGTCGTAGCCCCAGACCCGTTCCAGCAGCTGGGCCCGGGAGTAGACCCGGCCCGGCGCGGTAGCCAGGGCCAGCAGCAGCTCGAAGTCCAGGGCGGACAAGGTGACCAGGCCGGCCGCGGTGCTGGCTTCGCGACGCAACGGGTCGATGGTCAGGCCATCGAACCGCAGCACTTGATCGTCGGTATCCGGTGCCGGGTCGCTGCGCCGACGGCGGAGCACCGTCTTCACCCGTGCGACGACCTCGCGGGGGCTGAACGGTTTGGTGATGTAGTCATCGGCGCCAACACTCAGCCCCACCAGCTTGTCGACCTCCTCGGAGCGGGCGGTGACCAGGATCACGTAGGGGTCGATGGTGGCCCGGATCTTGGCCAGGACGTCCAGGCCGTTGAGGTCGGGCAGGCCGATGTCGAGCAGGATCAGATCCAGGTCGGCACCGAGGCGGGCGGCCAGGTTGAGGGCGTCCGCGCCGGTGGCGGCGGTGATCACGTCGAAGCCGTCGGCCTCGAGGTAGGCCTTCAGCACCGATTGGATCTGCGGCTCGTCGTCGACGACGAGGATGCGCTGTTTCATCGGTCTCCTTCGTGCTTGCCCTCAGCCTAGGGTCGCGGCTCGGCTGCGGCGCCGAAGCCGGGGTGGTCATTGGTGGATGACCACCCCGGCGAGGGGTAGAGGGTGGGTGAGGTCAGCGCAGCGGGCAATCGGCCGGACGCTGGACGTTGCCGGAACGGCCCTGACCCATTCCCCGGCCCTGGCCCATGCCCATTCCGGGCTGGGTGCCGGTGGTCTGGGTGCCGCGGCGTCCGTTCTGCATGCCCTGTCCGTTCTGGGCGCCGAGGATCTTGCCGTCCTTGGCTGCCGTGAACGAGCGGAGGTGATTCTCCGAGCCGAAGGACAGGTTCGTGAAGACCTGCTTCGCGTCGGCCGCAGTGGTCTCGGCGATGGCCGCCTTCAGGTCGGCGATGTCCTTGGTCTCGATGGTGATGCCGACCTGGTACGCGTCGGTCAGCGACTTTTCGCCGGTGCTGATCAGTGAGCTGTACAGCGACTGCAGGTCGGCGTTGGCATAGCTGCCGTCGGCCCGCGAGGCCGCCGGATCGGCGATCCCATAGCGCTGCAGCAACAGGCCCATGCTCTCGAAGTGCCACTGCTCGGCCCGGGCGATGTTGGCGAAGACCGGTGCTGTGGGGTACTTGGCGGCCAGAGCGGTGTAGACGTCGTGGGCCAGCCGCTCCTCCTCACGCATGAAGGTGAGGTTCTTGGTCAGTGCGGCGTCCGCGGACGCCGTTGCGGTGGGGGTTGGGGTGGGCGTCGGTGCTGCTTCGGCGATGGCCGACCAGCCGATCATCCCGATCGCGATGGCCGGGACGGCCAGTGCGATGCGCTTCATCCAGGTGTTCATGGGGTGCTCCTTGTGCTCGTTGTTCACCGTGATGAGACGAAGTTAGGAGCCGGGGATGAAGCCTCCCGCGGGGCTTTCGTGAAGCTTGTGTGAAGGCGGGTGAAGGCGGGGACGGTTCCTGTTACGTCCCAGGCTTCATCGGGCGCGAGGTTGGGACGTAACAGGAACCGTCCCCGTTTTGTATCAGGAGAGGAGCCGGGGGCGGGCGTGACCCGTCCCCGGCCTTACCGAGGAGGTGTTACCGGTCCAGGCCGTAGGGCAGGGACGGGTTGGCGGCCTCGATCTGGACCAGCCGGTTGTACTTGGCGATCCGCTCGCCACGGGCTGGGGCGCCGGTCTTGATCTGGCCGCTGCCGGTTGCCACGGCCAGGTCGGCGATGAACGTGTCCGGGGTCTCGCCGGAGCGGTGCGAGACCATCTGGCCGTAGCCGGCCTCGCGGCAGATCCGCATCGCCTCCAGGGTTTCGGTGACGGTGCCGATCTGGTTCACCTTGATCAGGGCGGCGTTCGCGATCCCGTCCGCGATGGCCGCGGTGATGATGGCCGGGTTGGTGCAGAAGTTGTCGTCGCCGACCAGCTGGATCTTGCCGCCCAGGGTGGCGGTGAGCTGCTTCCAGCCGTCCGGATCCTGCTCACCCAGGCCGTCCTCGATGCTCCAGATCGGGAACCGGTCGACCATCTCGGAGTAGCGGGCGATCATGTCGGCGCTGCTCAGCAGCTTCCCGTTGACCTTGTAGCCGTCGGCGGTCCAGAACTCCGAAGCCGCCGGGTCGAGGGCGATCCCCACTCCGGCCTTGCCCAACGGGTAGCCGGCGTCGCCGATCGCAGCGACGATCAGCTCCAGCACCTCCTCGGGCTCGGCCAGGTTCGGGGCGAAGCCGCCCTCATCACCCAGCCCGGTGGCGTGTCCGCCGGCGACCAGCCGCTTGCGCAGGGCGGCGTAGACCTCCGCGCCGGCCCGGACGGCTTCGCGCATCGAGGTGGCCCCGATCGGGCAGATCATGAACTCCTGGAAGTCGAGCGGGTTCGGGGCGTGGGCGCCGCCGTTGAGCACGTTGAAACAGGGCACCGGCAGCCGGTGCGTCCCTCCGATGCCGGGCAGCCACTCGTACAGCGGCTTTCCGGCGGACGCGGCCAGCGCCCGGGCCAGCGCCATCGACGTGCCGATCAGGGCATTCGCGCCGAGGCGGGCCTTGTTCGGGGTGCCGTCCAGATCGCGCATCGCCTGGTCGACCTCGGCCAGACTCGTCCAGCTGCGTCCGGATAGGGCGGCGTTCAGTTCGCCGTTCACGTTGCCGACGGCCTTGCTGACCCCGGAGCCGCCGAAGCGGGCTGGGTCGCCATCGCGCAGTTCGACGGCCTCCCGGCTTCCGGTGGACGCGCCGGACGGAACTCCGGCCTCGGCCACGGTGCCATCAGCCAGGCTGACTGTCACGGTGAGGGTGGGGCGGCCACGGGAGTCGAGGATCTCGATCGCCTGCACACCACTGATTTCGAAAGCCACTGAAGGCCCCTTTCGCATCCGTCCGGTTCCCCTGTGGAACTCGGGTGGGTGCACCAGGCGAGGGGCGAGAGAAGGCGGTTCTACCTCGCGTCCATCGCATCGTGCACGAGATAGGGACTGTTGGCCGCCGCAGCGACAGTTTGGGTTAGGTGAGCCCCACCGCCTACCTCGACTGTAGCGCTGGCCAGGGAGTTCCGAGTGGAGACCGCCGGTGGCCGATCAGTGCGGACGGGTGGCGAGCAGGCGTCCGCTGAGCAGGCTGAGCAGCATCCAGGCGGACGCGTAGCCGAAGGCGACCTGCGGCGAGACCACCGACCACAAGACGCCGGCCACCACGGTGGCGCCCAGGTCGCCGATCGACTGGACCAGGCCGAGCAGCCCGAAGGCGTGGCTGCGGTTCTCCGCCGACACGGACAAGGCGACCACGGACGACTCGGCGGTCTCGGCCAGGCCGATCCCGGCTCCGGCCAGGACGAAGCCGACGATCACCGCGGCCAGCCCGGTGCCGAAGGCGAAGGTCAGGTAGGCCGCCACGAAGCAGGCGCCACCCAGAGCGAACGCGGCCCGCGGGTTACGCCGATCGATGAGTTGGCCGGCCAGCAGAGCGCTACCCACCGCAACCCCGTTGTGTCCGGCATAGGCAAGGATCGCTGCACTCGCCGCGGCGGCCGAATGCCAGCCCGAGCCGATGAGCAGGTCGGTGGCCCGCAGGATGAGCAGGGTGTTGGCCAGGTTGCCCAGCTCGAAGAAGGAGACCGGGGCCAGGGTGCGCCAGATTCCCTCGCGACGCAGCTCGCGCAGGTTCAGGGAGAGCCGGGCCTTGGCGGTGCCGGTGGTGAAGGTGGCCCGGGCTTCGCCGACGGCCACCGAGATAGCGATCGCGGCCAGGGCGCCGGGAATCAGGGCCAGCATGATCGTCCAGCGCACACCGAAAACGCCGACCAGCGCCGAGGCGAGCAGCGGACCCAGGATCGCGCCCAGATTGTCGCCGGCCCGCTCCAGGCCGAAGGCGCGTCCGACGCTGCCCTTGTCGGTGAGGTCGGTGAGCACCATGTCCCGGGCCGGTGAGCGCAGTCCGCGGGAGACCCAGGCGATCGCTCGCAGAATCGCCACCTGCCAGACGGCAACGGTGAGGCCAATCCCGGCGGTGGCCAGCGCGGTGCCGAGGTAGCCACTGCGGGCCAGCCAACCGCGGCGCTTCGGATCAGCGGCCAGTGGACCGCCGGCCAGCTTACTGAGCCCGGTCAGGGCGTCCGCGACCCCGTCAATCGCAGCCAGGGCGGACGCACCGCCGCCGAGCACGCCGGTGACGAAGCCGGGCAGCAGCGAGGTGGCCATCTCGTGGCCGGCATCGGAGAAGAAGGACGCCGCTCCGACGCTGGCTACGCCCGGAGTCAGCCAGGCTGCCTGGTCCTGATCCTTGGTCGGTTGTTCGGTCACGTCCGTCCTCTGCGCATCGCCGAATCGATCCTAGGCCTGCCCCGGCGCCGCCTTGACCCGTCGAGCCCGGATGATCCAGGGCAGGTACAGCAGCGTCCACAGCAGCGCCACCAGCACCAGCAGCACGGGAATGTAGAAGCTGCCGGCAAAGGCCTGGATCGGCTCCAGCGGCGAGCCGGGAGCACCGGCGTTGAGGAACCAGAAGTTCGTCCCGAACGCCTGGTTGGCGCTGAACCCGATCAGGCCGCCAACGGCGCCGACCACCACCACCCGCCACAGGTTGCGGACGTCAGGCACCAGATCGCCACCGACCAGCCGCATCACCAGGTAGCCGAAGATCAGGCCGTGGATCGAGAAGCTCTGCCAGGTGAAGATGTTGAAGATCGGACGGGTGGACCAGTCCGGGAACAGATTCGCGGCCAGGGCGCCCCACCAGCCCATGGCGTAGAGGAAATCGCCGGTCCAACGATTGGGGCGCAGGGCGTCGACGAACACCGCGTAGGTGGCGAAGGCGCACAGGTGCAGCGGCAGGATGTCGGGGCTGTACCAGCCGTTGATGAGATAGGCGCTTTGCCGCAGCACTTCCAGCATCAGTACTGTCCAGCCGATGGTGAGCCGAATGGTGCGGCGGCGTTCCGGGCTTGATCGCCGGTAGCCGATGGCCAGCGCCACCACGGCCAGCCCGATCAGGGCCAGCACGCCCAGGTGGATCGGGGAGAACATGCCGAAGCCGGTGCCGTCCGGAGTGGGCCGGTTCTGTGGGACGAAGAAGTAATCCCAGGTCCAGGTCAGTTCGCCCATTGCGGTCTCCTTCGACGCCGGACGCCCGGCTGCAGACATTGTGCTGCCCGGCTGCCCTCGCCGGTGGGATCCCAGGGCGGCGTCCGTGGCCGAGCCGCGGCCGGTGCGCGTGGTGGTAGCACTGCCCGGTTGGCAGTTGGTTGATGTGTCAACTAAACTGGCGCTATGACCGAACAGACCCCTCGGTGGCTGAGCGAGGAACAGACTCAGGCCTGGATCGCGCTCGCCTCGATGATGGTCTGGCTGCCATCGGCATTGGACGATCAGCTCGAGCGCGATGCGGGAATGACCTACGTCGAGTACACGGTGCTGTCGTGGCTGTCCATGCAGCCCGGACGGACGTCACGAATGAGTGATGTCGCATCGCTGGCCAATGTCAGTGCGTCCCATCTGACCCGGATCGCCATTCGGCTGGAGTCGCGCGGCTGGCTGACCCGTCGGCCTGACCCCAACGACGGGCGGGCCACCTTGGCCACGCTGACCGAGGCGGGCTGGGAGAAGGTCGTCCAGACGGCCCCCGGCCATGTCGAGGAGGTGCAGCAGCTGGTTTTCGACGGACTGTCTGCGGCCCAGGTCCGGCAGCTGCGGGTGATCGGGGAGACGGTGGCCAAGGCGGCTCGGCCGGGTCTGTGCCTGCCGTCGCCGGGCCCCACCGACTGAGCTGTCGCGGTTGAGCCGTGGAGTGGACGGTAATGGAACCGTCCCCACGGATTGCGCTGACAAGGATGGACGGTAATGGAACCGTCCCCGGGTCAGCGGCGACGAGGGACGGGCTGGCCGGTCAACTGACGTGAGACGTGGCTGCGGGCGTGGGCCACGGCGGCGTCCAGGTCGTCGAAGACATGCTCGCGGGTGCGTAGCGCCTCCAGGACGCCGGCCCGGGCGGCCATCCGTTGGTGCCGGTTGCGCAGACCCTTGATCAGCACGGTGACACCGCGCGCTTCGAGCAGCTTGACGATCTCGGCGAGCCGATGGGCGCCGGTCGGGTCGAGCAACTCGACGCGGGACAGTCGCAGCACCACCACCCACGCGTCGGCGTCGGCGATGTCGTCCATCACCCGGTCGGCCGCACCGAAGAACAGCGAGCCCTCCAGCCGGAGCAGGGCAATGTGCTCGTCGCCGGGACGGGTCGGGCCGGGCAGGTCCTGGTGGGCGACATGGGTGGTGTCGGCCAGGGCCCGCAGTGCGAAGAAAGCGGCCAGCACCAGCCCCACTTCGACCGCGGTGAGCAGGTCGAGCAGCACGGTGCAGGCAATGGTCACCACGAAGGTTGCCGTGGTGCTGCGTCCCAGCCGCCACAGGCCGCGCACCTCGCGCAGATTGACCATGTGCAAGGTGGTGGCGATCAGCACCCCGGCTAGCGCCGACAGCGGAATGCGGGAGGCCAGCCCGGAGCCGAACGCGACCACGGCGGTGAGCAGCACGGCATGAGTGACCGCGGAGAGCCGGGAGCGGGCGCCGGCGCGGACGTTCACAGCGGTGCGGGCGATGGCGCCGGTGGCCGGCATGCCGCCGAACAGGCCGGACGCGATCGAGGCCAGACCCTGGCCGAAGACCTCACGGTCGGGCAGCACCCGTCCGGTCGGAGCCATCCCGGCCGCGACCCGCGCCGACAGCAGCGACTCGATCGCAGCCAGCGCGGCCACGGCCAGCGCGGGTCCGATCAGCTCGCTGAGAATGGCCGGATCGATCAGCGGGATGTGCGGCATCGGCAGCGACGAGGGCAACTCGCCGATCCGGGCCACCGGGAGCCCGGCCACCTCGGCCACAACAGTGGCCGCCACTACGGCGATCAAGGCGCCGGGCAGCGAGCCGGGCAGCCGGCGCAGGGCCTCGACCAGGACCACCACACCCACGGCGATGGTCAGTGGCAGCCAGGCGTGGCTCCAGTCGGCGATTCGGACGGCGTCGTAGGCGGCCAGCAGCGTCCGCTCTCCGGTCGGAGTGGACGTGTCCAGAGCCAACGGCACTTGCTGCAGGGCGATCACCAAGGCGATCCCGGCGGTGAAGCCTTCGATCACCGGCCACGGAATGTAGACCACCACCCGGCCCAGTCGCAGCGCTCCGGCCGCCACCAGGATCACGCCGGCGATCACCGAGACCACGACCACCGCATGCGGACCGTGGCTGGCCACGATCGGGGCCAGCACGACCGCCATCGCTCCGGTCGGCCCGGAGACCTGCACGTGCGAGCCACCGAAGACAGCCGCCACCACGCCGGCCACGATCGCGGTGATCAGCCCGGCGGACGCGCCCAGCCCGGAGCTCACCCCGAAGGCCAAGGCCAGCGGCAGGGCGACGACGCCGACGGTGACGCCGGCGATCAAGTCGCGGCGCCAACTCGTCCGCAGGGGAGCGAGGTCGGCGGGACCGGGCAGCAGGCCGGTCAGGTGCCGGCGGATGTGGGCGGGGATCAGGGTGGGTCGCGGTGTGCTGGCGGTGGTCATCGGGCCGTTCGGTTCGGAATGAGTGGGCGGTTCAGCGGGGCTCGCCCAGCGGCGGCAGGGCGGTGGCTGCGGAGAGGTGATCGCCGTTGGCGACCAGGGTGTCGATCAGGAACCGGCGGGCGCTGGACAGCAGGTCGACGACGGCCGGGTGGGCGGTGCGGTAGAGCACGCGCGAGCCGACCCGGCGCGAGCTGACCACGCCGTACTGGCGCAGCACTCCCAGGTGACCGGACAGATGGGACGGTGAGCCGCCCAGGTCGGTGAGCAGCTCGGTGACGGAGACTTCGCCGGTGCCGTCCGGCTGATTGCCGGCGGCCACCAGAAGCTCGAGGACGCGGATCCGGACTGGGTGGGCCAGGGCACGGAACAAGTTGGCCTTGATCTCGTACAGGGGCGCTTCGCTCGGTTTCACGATTTCAGAATATCTTGAAACCACGACATCGCGTGACCAGCCCGCTGAGCATGGACCTGCGGTCACTGCCGGGGCGACAGGGGTGAGTCGGGAATGTCAGAGGTGCCACCTACGGTTTGACCAGACGCGGATGCCGACGTGCCCAGAGCATCCAGACAACCGGGAGGAGCCGGCGCGTGATCAACCTGCTGGGCGTCACCAAGGTCTATCCGGGCGGCACCACCGCCGTCGGCGACCTGACTCTGGCGATGCCCACCGGCCAGACCACAGTGCTGGTGGGGCCATCCGGCTGTGGCAAGACCACCACGCTGCGGATGATCAACCGGATGATCGAGCCGACCGGCGGACGGATCGAGATCGATGGGGTGAACACCGCCGATCTTGAGCCGGGCGAGCTGCGTCGCGGCATCGGCTACGTCATCCAGGGCGGTGGGCTGTTCCCGCATCGGACGGTGCTGGACAACATCATGACCGTCCCGCTGCTGCTGGGCTGGGATCGGCGGCGAGCGAAATCGGTGGCCACCGAGCTGATGGAGCGGGTCGGGCTGACGGCAAGCCTGGCCAGGCGCTATCCGAATGAGCTGTCCGGTGGCCAGCAGCAGCGAGTCGGTGTGGCGCGGGCGCTGGCCGCCGACCCGCCGGTGATGCTGATGGACGAGCCGTTCAGCGCGGTGGATCCGGTGGTCCGGGAGCAACTGCAGGACGAGTTCCTGCGGCTGCAAGCCGAACTCGGCAAGACCATCGTGTTCGTCACCCATGACATCGACGAGGCCATCAAGCTCGGCGACCAAGTGGCCGTGCTGCGGGTCGGAGGCGCCCTGGCCCAGCTGGCTGCCCCCGCCGAACTGCTGGCCGATCCAGCCGACGACTTCGTGGCCGACTTCCTCGGCCATGACCGCGGCTACCGCGGGCTCGGCTTCGCCGCGGCCCCGGCGCTGCCGATCAGCGCCGAGCCGGTGGTGGCGCTCGGTGCCTCGGCCGAGGATGCCCGTCGAGTCGCTGCCGGGGCGTCCTGGCTGCTGGTGGTCGACGACGCGTCCGCGCCGGTGGGCTGGGTGCGTCCGTCCGCGCTCTCCGGACGGGTGGAGCCGTCCGACCTGCATCGCGGTGGAACGCTCGCACGCCTGGGCGGCACACTGCGCGCCGCCCTCGACGCCGCACTGTCGGCCCCGAGTCGGCGCGGGGTGCTGGTCGACGACGACGGCCGGCTGGTCGGCACCGTCCGGGCCGCGGACGTCCTGGCCGAGATCGAACGCGAACCGGGGGTGCGGCCATGACCTGGTTCCTGGGCCACCTTCCGCAGCTGGGCTCTCTGTTGCTGACCCACGCCGTCTTGGCGGTCATCCCGCTGCTGGTCGGGTTGGCCGTGGCCCTGCCGCTGGGTTGGTTGGCCCAGCGCTATCGATGGCTGCGGGCGCCGCTGGTGGCCGGCACCGGTCTGTTGTACACGATCCCGTCATTGGCACTGTTCGTGCTGATGCCGCTGGTGCTCGGCACCGGAATCCTCGACCCGATCAATGTGGTGATCGCGCTCAGCGTCTACACGGTGGCGCTGCTGGTCCGCACCGTGGCCGACGGTCTGGCCGCCGTGCCTGACGAGGTCGTCCAGGCGGCCACCGCGATGGGGGTGGGGCCGGCGCGTCGCTTCTTCACCGTGGAGTTGCCGCTGGCCGTCCCGGTGATCGCGGCCGGGCTGCGAGTGGCCGCAGTCAGCAATGTGTCGGTGGTCTCGGTGGCTGCACTGCTCGGCATCGCCCAGCTCGGCTCGCTGTTCACCGACGGCTTTGCCCGCGACTTCGTCGACCCGATCCTGGTCGGCATTGTGGCCTGCATGGTGCTGGCTCTGACCCTCGACGTGGTGATCCTCAGCCTCAGCCGGGTACTGACCCCATGGACGCGACGGGGGAGGACGGCATGAGCCTGATCTGGGCCTGGCTGGCCGATCCGGCCAACTGGACGGGCAGCGACGGCATCCTGGTTCGGACCGTCGAACACCTCGGCTACGCCGGCCTCACCCTGCTGCTGTCTGCACTGATCGGCATCCCGTTGGGGCTGTGGATCGGGCATACCGGACGCGGACGCCTGGTGGTGGTGAACCTGGTCAACGGGATGCGTTCGGTGCCGACGCTGGGTCTGCTGTTCGTGGCCGTGCTGGTGCTCGGGCCGCGGTTGGGCGGTGATCTGGCCTTCCTGGCTCCCGCGATCATCGTGCTGGTGATCCTGGCGATTCCGCCGATCCTGGCCGGTGCCTACGCCGGGGTGGACAGCGTCGATCCGGCCGCTCGTGATGCAGCCCGCGGCATGGGCATGCGTCCCTTCGACGTGCTGATCCGCGTCGAAGTGCCGTGCGCGTTGCCGCTGATCTTCAGCGGGCTGCGGTCGGCGGCGCTGCAGGTCATTGCCACGGCGACCCTGGCCGCCTCGGTGAGCCTGGGCGGGCTGGGCCGGTTCCTGATCGACGGACAGGCCTACCGCGACTATGGCCAGATGGCCGGCGGGGCCCTGCTGGTCGCCGTCCTGGCCGTCCTGGTTGATCTGGTCTTCGCCGCGGTGCAGCGCGCCGCGGTCTCCCCGGGCCTGGTGCCCACCACGTCTCGCCGCTCCATCCGGAAGCGGCTGGTCCCCGACCCGGCCTAGCCGAGGAAGAAGGTATCGATGAAGAAGAAACTGTTCACGGGGGTGGCTGTGGCTGCCGCCTTGTTGCTGTCGGCCTGTGCGTCCGGCGATCCACTGGCGGCCTCGCCGAGTGCCACGGCCTCCACCAGCTCGTCCAGCAGTGCGACTGCGGTCTCGATCACCGTCGGCTCGGCGAACTTCCCCGAGAGTGAGCTGCTCGCCGAGCTGTACGCCGGTGCCCTGCAGGCCAAGGGGGTGACGGTCACCAAGAAGCTGAACATCGCCTCGCGGGAGACCTATGTTCCGGCTCTGACCAAGGGCGAGATCGACCTGATTCCGGAGTACACCGGCGCCTTCGCGAAGTACCTGAACGCCGACGCCGACACCTCCAACGAGGCTGCCGCGTTGGCTTCGCTGCAGGCGGCGCTGCCCAAGACGCTCACCGCACTGCAGCCGGCCGCGGCCCAGGACAAGGACTCGATCACCGTCACTCGGGCCACCGCGGACAAGTACTCGCTGAAGACGATCGAGGATCTGGTCCCCGTGGCCGGGCAGCTGGTTCTCGGCGGTCCGCCGGAGTGGAAGAGCCGCAGCTACGGCGTACCGGGCCTGAAGAAGGACTATGGCCTGGTGTTCAAGGAGTTCAAGGCGCTGGACGTGGCCGGGCCACTGACCGTCCAGGCACTGAAGAACGGCCAGGTTCAGGCGGCGAATCTGTTCACCACCGACCCGGCCATCAAGGCCAACGACTTCGTCTCGCTCGAGGACACCAAGAGCTTCTTCGGGGCGCAGAACGTGATCCCGGTGCTGACCGCCACCAAGGCCACCCCTGAGGTGGTCGCGGCGCTGAACGGCGTCTCGGCCAAGCTGGACACCGACACCTTGGCCACCTTGGTCACCAAGGTGGTCGTGGACAAGCAGGACGCGTCCGCAGTGGCTGCGGAGTGGCTGACGGCCAACGGTCTGAGGTGATCAACTCAGAGGCCCCGCCGGAGGATCTGGCGGGGCCTCTGTTACGCGTGGACGGTCTGTGTTCAGGCTGTTGCGGCGCGCAGTGCGCGAACCGCGTCCAGGATGCCCCGGTGGAACGTGGGGTAGGCGTAGATCATCGTCTCCAGCGAGCTGATCGGCACCCGGGCATGGACGGCCACCGCCAACGCCCCCAGGATCTCGCCGCCATTGGGGCCGGCCGTGGTGGCACCGAGCAGGACGTCCGCCTCGGCGTCGGCGACCAGCGTGATGAAGCCGGCATTGCCCACCTTGTGGATCCAGCCGCGCGAGGTGGACGGCAGTTGCGCCGTCCCCGTCCGCACCGTGAAGCCCGCCTCCCGAGCCTGCTTCTCGGTCATCCCCACTGCGCCGATCTCCGGATCGGTGAAGGCGACCCGGGGGACGGCCCGGTAGTCGGCGTCGGCGATCGGCGTGCCCAGGATCGAGGCGGCCACGATGTCGGCCTGGTAGGTGGCCATGTGGGTGAACGCGCCGTGGCCGGTGATGTCGCCCGCCGCCCAGACGCCGTCACTGACCCGCAGTTGGCCGTCGGTCGGCAGGGTGCCGGGCTTGCCGGTCAGCCCGAGAGCCGCCCAGGTCTGGGCGTCCAGGGTCGGCCTGCGTCCGGTGGCCACCAGGAGCTTCTCGCGGTGGACGGCGCTGCCGTCGGCCAACTCGACGGTGAAGCCACCGTCGTCGTAGCTGACCTTGGCGATGCCGACGCCCAGTCGCAGGGTGATCCCCTCGTCGGTGAGCACCTGCGCCAGCAGGTCACCGGAGGCGGGCTCCTCCTGCGGCAGCGGGCGCGGGGCCGCGTCCATGAGCGTGACCTTCACCCCGAACCGCGACCAGGCCTGGCCGATCTCGGTGCCGATGGCTCCGGCTCCGATGATCAGCAGCTCCTTCGGCAGGTTTTCGGCCTTCACGACGTCCCGGCTCGTCCAGTAGGGGACGTCCGCAAGCCCGGGAATCGGCGGGATCGCCGAGGTGGTTCCGGTGGTGACCACCAGCGCCCGGCCGGCGGTGAGAGTGCCGACTCCGGCCACCTCGACCTGGGTCGTGGAGCGGATCTCGGCGCGTCCGCGGATGAAGCGCATCCCCTTGTCGGTGAGCCGATCCACGGCCACCTTGTCGTTCCAGTTGTCGGTGGCTTCGTCGCGGATCCGACGTGCCACGACGCTCCAGTCGGGGCGGATGTCGGCGCTACCGGCCAGGTCGGCGACCCGGCGAGCCTCGGTGAGCGCGTCGGCGGCGCGAATCATCATCTTGGTCGGAATGCAGCCCCAGTACGGGCATTCGCCGCCGACCAGTTCGGCCTCGATCCCGATCACGCTCAACCCGGCTTCGGCCAGCTTGCCGGCGATCGCCTCGCCGGCCACGCCGAGACCGACGACGATGACGTCCGCGTCGCTCACTGCTGGGCCTCGTCGGCCGGGCGGACCTCGACGCCGCGCCAGAACGCGACCCGGTCGGTGATCTGCTTCGCGGCGTCCGATGGGGTGGGGTAGTACCAGGCGGCGTCCGTGGCGTCCTGCCCGTCCACGCTGACCGTGTAGTAGGAGGCGATGCCCTTCCACGGGCACACGGTGTGCGTCCCGGACGGCTGGAAGTACTCGCTGTTCGCCGACTCGATCGGGAAGTAGTGGTTTCCCTCCACCACGACGGTCTCGTCGCTCTCGGCGATGACGGTTCCGTTGAAGACAGCCTGCATTCGCATGTTCTGTCCGCCTCTCTGCTGTTCGATGCAGCCCGTGGGTCTGTCGCTGGGGTGTGGCCCGCGGAGCTGCTGTTGGGGTGTGGCCCGAAGGCCGTCGTGCAGGTACCCAGCCTGAGCGTCGAAATGCGATTTCGGCGCCGACGGGGGTGAACCTGCTTACCTCAACAGCTGCGGACCTCCGATGCTTCCCCCGGTCAACAGTCGCAAAGTGGACAATTCCTCGCCGTCTGGGCGAATCTCGGTCCACCGTGCGACGTGTCGCCGGGGTTCACAGTCGCAAAGTGGACGGTTCTGCGGCGTCCGGACGAAGGAATGTCCACTCTGCGTTGGTGGATCAGTGTCGGTGGGGACGCACGACGGGTGATGGACGCTGTCGGCCGGTGAGCGGCGGGCCGGCGCTCAGTTCGCCCGGGCAGCGTCACGCCGCAGGTGGCGGACGCTGCGTCCCAGCACGATCATCCGGACCGTGCCCACTCCTGCGGTGATCAGCGCGCCGGCGATGGCGGCGAACAGGGCCGCGATGCCGACCGGCAGACTGAACGTCCAAGCCAGCAAGGTGAGCTGGGTGGGCACGTTGTTCTGCAGCACGAAGATCAGGATGAAGACCAGCGCCACGACGCCGACCACCAGTGCCGTCCAGGCCATCCCGGACAGGTTGCGGGAGTGGGCCGGGAGCTGAGCCTGGGCCGGCATGGGAACGGGCGGGGCGGACGGCGTTGGCACCTGTCGTCCGTCCTCGGGGAACGGGCGGGTGGGTTGTTGATCGGAATAGCCGGGTATGGGGCCCTCCTGAGTTGCGCAGGAAGATCCCTGCACCCCTGAGGTACCCCGCCGTGGCCCTCGCGAAACAGTCTGCGCGCTGCGCGCGGTGCCTGTTAGGGCCTCAGTGACACCATCGAGTAGACCGGATTATCCTCCTGGCTACGGTCGATGCTCCAGCCGCTAGCCCGAACCAGGGCGCCGAAGCTATCCAGGTGGCGCAACTGAAGCCCGAGGGGGTTACTCGCCTGCATGGCGTGAGTCAGTCGGCTCTCGCGCCACAGCGAGCCGACCAGGACGAACCCTGTCCGAGACTATTCCTCTGTTGGTGAACTACGATTCCCGCGACGAACCGCGGTATTCCGAGAGAGTGTCTCCTGGCCGGCTCAGTTCAGCGGCAGCGGGCAGGATTCGGTGAAGCCGACGGGCGGGATGCCTAAGGCCTGGATCACGCGAGCCCAGTAGTTCACCTGCGCTGCGGTGGTGGCCAGGATCACCAGTTCGCGTTCGGTGAAGGACTCGCAAAGCGCGGTCGTGAGTTCGGTCGGGAAGCGCAGCGGCGAGCTCGAGATGCGTCGGGCGTAGTCGATGGCGTAGCGCTCGCGAGCCGAGAAGGAGGCGACCTCGTTCTCGCGGCCCGGACCGAGGGCCTGGAGTTCCTCATCGGTGATCCCGACCCGGTCGTACTCGAAGCCGTTCATGTCGACGCAGAACGCGCAGTTGGCGGTGATCGAGGCGGTGATCCGGACCAGCTTGAGCAGCCGATCGGACGGCTCGTGGTGGGCGACAAGGGATTCCAACACCCCGGCGCCGATCGCCGCCTTCGGATACCAGGCCAGCAGCCGGGCGGGCAGCATCCGGTGCCCGGTAACCCGCTCGGAGATGGCCACGCCCAGGCGCAGCAGCGGATTCATTCGACGGGGTTCAGCGACCAGTGCCATGTACCCATGATGATCGCGACGCGGTGCCGTCCGCACCAGTATGGCGTCTCGTCGCGACATCCTCCGAGTGCAGGTAGGCCCGCCGGGCGTTGGGGGCTGTCGGAGCTGAGGCCGAACGTGACTGTTCGCTGGTAGGCGGATTGTCGACGCCATGCGCCAGGGTGACCAATCCAAGATGTGCGAAGCGCCTCTGACCGGTGTTCCCGCCAGTCAGAGGCGCTTTCCGCCTGTGGTCGGGGTGACAGGATTTGAACCTGCGACCTCGTCGTCCCGAACGACGCGCGCTACCAAGCTGCGCCACACCCCGAACGGCCCTGAGCTAGTCAGGGCCGGGTGAAAGTGTAGCTGAACTCGGCCGGGTCAGCCATTCGAGCCCGCGACCAGGGTCAGCAGGCTGACCTCGGGCGGGCAGGCGAACCGGAACGGTGTATAGGGGTTGGCCCCCAGGCCGGCCGAGACGTGCAGCCAGGAGCGCTTCCCGGCGGCGTGATGGCGGCTGGCGCCCTTGGCCTGGCGCGGCGACAGATCGCAGTTGGTGGTGAGCGCTCCGAAGCCCGGCACACACACCTGGCCGCCGTGGGTATGCCCGGCCAGAATCAGCGGCAATCCATCGGCGGTCATCGCGTCCAGTACCCGGGCGTAGGGGGCGTGGGTCACCCCGATCGCCACATCGGTGCCCTTGGCCGGACGTCCGGCGACCAGACGGTAGTCGTCCAGGTTCAGATGGGCGTCGTCGGTGCCGCGGAACTCGATCCGCAGGCCGCGGACATCCAGCACCCCGCGCTTGCCGTTCAGATCCAGCCAGCCGTGGCTGGTGAAGGCCGTCCTCAGCTCCTCGGTGGGCAACTGCTGCCGGTCGGCATGGACGCCCTCGCGGCTGGTGTCCCCGGCCAGGTAACCCAGCGGGTTCTTCGGCCGCGGCGCGGTGTAGTCGTTGGAGCCGAACACGAAGGCGCCGGGGACGTCCAGAAGTCGGCCCAGATCGTCGATCAGTGGCGCCAGGGCGTCCGGAGATGCCAGGTTGTCACCGGTGCTGACCACCAGATCCGGCTCCAGCCCGGCCAGCGCTTGGATGAACGCACGCTTGCGGTGCTGACTGGCCAGCAGATGAAAGTCCGAGATATGCAGCACCCGAATCGGTGCCGCGCCCGGCGGCAGCACCTTCAGTCGGGCCCGGCGCACTCGGAAGTCGTAGGGCTCGACAAAAGTGCCGTAGGCGAAGCAGGCCGCAGCCAGGATCGCCAACCGGCGTACAGCTCGTCCCATCGGGTTAGCCTCCAGGCCGTGGTGTGCGCGGGGTGGCGCCGGGCGTCGTGGGTCCGCCCGGGGTAGGCGTCGGGGTCGGCGGCAGCGGCTCGGGCCCCTTGCTCACATAGAGCGTGATGGTGCTGGCCTTGGTCGCGGATCCGCCGGACGCGCTGGTGCCGATCAGGGCACCAACCGGGTAATCGGAGTACTGCTTCTCCTCGACCGGAGTGAATCCGGCGTTCAGCAGTCGCGCCTTGCAGCCGGAGACGCTCATCCCGGAGCAACTCGGAACGTCCACCTTCTCGCCGACCAGGATGTCCCGCGGCGGGTCGACGAACTGATGCTTCTGGTCGATGTCGGCCAGTGCTGCGGCGAAGGCCGGCTTGAGCAGGCGGCCACCGGCCTCCTGGCCGGACGCTCCGTACAGGGTCCGCTTGGAGTACTTCAGGTACACACCGCGCAGGTAGCGGGTGCCGCGGGCCTTCCAGAACTTGATGGAGTTGGGGCCGGAGTCGTAGCTGATCATCGCGGCTGCCGCCAGATCTGGGGTGTAGCCCATCGTCCAGATCGCCTTGTTGTCGGGGACGGTACCGGTCTTGCCGGCCATCTTCACGCCCCACACCCGGGCCGCCGTCGCGGTGCCGCCGTTGTACGGGCCCTGGAAGATGGCGTTGATGGCGTCGGCCAGATCCTCGCTGATCACCCGCTGGCAGTTGGCACTGGGCACCGGGACGTCCTGGCCGTCGCGGTTGGTGATCGACTTCAGGATGATCGGATCGCAGCGGATGCCGCGCGCGGCGAAGGTGGCGTACGCCTCGGTCAGGGAGAGCGGTGAGATGCCGGCGACGCCCAGGGTGAACGACGGGATCGACGAGTAGGCCTTGACCAGGTCCTGGCCGTCGGCCGACTTCAGACCGAGCTTGGCCGCCATCTTCACCACCGGGCAGATGCCGACCCGCTGGATCAGCCGGGCGAAGTAGTTGTTCATCGAGTGCTTGACGCCGGCCCACATGTCGAAGCGTCCGACTTGGCCGCGGCCGCCGGTGACCGGCCACTTACCGAGCTGCACGAATGGGCCGTCGCAGTTCCTGAAGGTCTCGCCCTGATAGTTGTGCTCGTAGTCGATCTTGATCTTGTCGTAGCTGCCGAGGCCCTCGTCGAGGGCGGCGGCTGCGGTGAAGATCTTGAAGGTCGAGCCTGCCTGGAAGCCTTCGGCGCCACCCATGTCCGCAGTGGCGGCGTAGTTGTAGTACGTCTCGCCCTTCCACTGATCCTTGCCCTTGGCGTCCTTGTTGATGCCCATCACCGGACGGCTCTGCGCCATGGCCTTGATCAGGCCGGTGCCGGGCTGCAGCATCGTGATCACTGAGATGACGGGATCGCGAGCGTCGATGTAGTTGCTGATCACCGACTGGGCCTTGTCCTGGGCGGCCGGGTCGATCAGAGTCTGAATGGTCAGGCCGCCGCGCTTGACCAGGTTCTCCCGCTCTTCGCTGTTGTCGCCGAGGGCTGGCATCTTGAGCAGCGTCTTGTAGGCGTAGTCACACACGAACGGGTACTTCGAGTTCGCGCAACCGCTCAGCGACTGCTTCACCTTGGACGCATCGAAGGGCTCGGCCTTGGCCTCTTCCAACTGGCTGGCGGTGATCTCGCCCAGGGTGTACATCCTGGTCAGAACGTCATTGCGCCGCGAGATGCCAGCTTGCGGGTGCTTCACGGGATTGGTGGTCACCGGGTTGCGGACCAGGCCGGCCAGCATCGCCGACTGGGCGAGCGTCAGCTTGGCGGCACTGGTGTTGAAGTAGTGCTTGGCCGCAGCCTCGACGCCATAGGCGCCGTCGCCGTAGTAGCTCATGTTCAGGTAGCGCTCGAGGATCTCGTCCTTGCTGAACTTCTCCTCGATCGCGATGGCGTAGCGCAACTCGCGGACCTTGCGGCCCAAGGTGTTCTCGGTCGCGGCGTCCTTGGCCACCTTCTTCTGGGCCTCATCGCTAATCTCTTCGGCGTTCTCCAGCAAGACCAGACGGACGTACTGCTGGGTCAGCGTGGACGCACCCTGAGTGTTGCCCTGGCTGGTGCTGACCAGCGCCCGCAAGGTTCCGCGCAGATCCAGTGCGCCATGCTCGTAGAACCGCTGGTCCTCGATGGCGATCTGCGCCTGACGCATCAGCGGCGAGATCTTGTCCAGCGGGACGTAGACCCGGTTCTCGTCGTAGAAATAGGCCAGCACCTTGCCGTCGGCGGTGAGTAGCCGGGACCGCTCGGGCTGGGGTGGGGTCTCCAACTCGGCAGGGAGCTGGTCCAGGCTCGACGCCATGGACGTCCCTGCAGTCGACGCGATCCCGGCGACGGGGACGATCAAGCCTGCCGAAAGCAGGCCGCCGAGGAACGCGACAAAGAGGAACATGATCAGCGAATACAGCCGTTTCCCCATGCGCATGGGTCCAAGGTTACGTCACCGCCGGACACTGTCCGAGATAAAGACTGTACGGGAGTTCAGTGTGGGGTGAATGACCCCTAGCGGCGGCCTAGGTGATGCCCTAGCCTGAGCCCTACCGCCAGCCGGGGCACTTTACCGGTTGGTGCACCCCATGGTTTGAAAGGTAGAGCGATGTCGCTCCGAGTCGATGACTGGACCCTCCAGGCGAAGTGCCGGGGTCTGCAGGACGAGTTGTTCCCCGACGGAGCGGATCAGAAGCGGGCACGCTCGGTGTGTTTCAGCTGCCCGGTGCGCAATGAGTGCCTTGCCGAAGCCTTGGACAACCGGATCGAATGGGGGGTCTGGGGCGGCCTCACCGAGCGGGAACGCCGTCAGCTGCTTCGTCAGCGCACCGACATCACCAGTTGGACGTCCATCCTCTGCCCGAAGTCTCACCGCGCCAGCTGAGCATCTCGTCGCCTCGGCCGGGGCTGGAGCATCGTCAGCCAGGCTGATTAGGGTGATCCCATGACTAAGTGGGAGTACGTGACCGTCCCGATCCTGGTGCATGCCACCAAGCAGATCCTCGACAACTGGGGTGCCGACGGCTGGGAGCTGGTGCAGGTTGTGCCCGGACCCAACGCCGAGAACCTGGTGGCCTACCTGAAGCGTCCGCTCCAGTGACCGCCTCGCAGCGGCTGGCCGAACTCGGCATCACCCTGCCGGACGTTCCGGCGCCGGTGGCCGCCTACGTGCCGGCGGTGCGCGTCGACGACCTCGTCTACACCTCCGGCCAGCTGCCCTTCGTGGCCGGCCAGTTGGCCGGTGCCGGCAAGGTCGGTGCTGAGGTCGACGCCGAGACCGCCGCGGGCCTGGCCCGGATCGCCGGTCTGAACGCCATCGCGGCGGCCGCGTCGGTGGCCGGCGGAGTGGACGCCATCGCCCAGATCGTGAAGCTGGTGGTCTTCGTCGCTTCCGATGTCTCCTTCACTGGTCAGCCTGCGGTGGCCAATGGTGCCTCACTGCTGATTGGCGAGATCTTCGGGGATGCAGGCACGCACGCTCGCAGCGCTGTCGGCGTCGCCGTGCTGCCGCTGGATTCGCCGGTGGAGGTGGAGCTGATCGTCCGGGTCCGCGACTGATGGCTGCCGAGTCGAAGCGGGCGATGCGGGCCCGAGCCGCCGAGATCTTCGCGATCCTCGGCCAGACCTACCCGGACGCCCACTGTGAGCTCGACCATGCCGACGCCTGGCAGCTGTTGGTGGCCACCGTGCTCTCGGCCCAGTCCACCGACCGCCGAGTGAATACGGTCACCCCGGCGCTGTTCGCGCGCTGGCCCGACCCGTCCGCGCTGGCTGCGGCCGACCGCACTGAGTTGGAAGAGCTGATCAAGCCCACCGGCTTCTTCCGGGCCAAGACTGATTCGCTGCTGAAGCTGTCGGCTGCGGTGCAGTCGCAGTTCGGCGGAGTCGTCCCCGGGGTGCTGGAGCAACTGGTGACGCTGCCCGGGGTGGGGCGCAAGACCGCGAACGTGGTGCTCACCGACGCCTTCGGGGTGCCCGGGATCACCACCGACACCCACCTGATTCGGCTCTCCCGCCGGTTCGGCTGGACGGTGTCGGAGAATCCGGTGGTGATCGAGGCCGAGGTGGGTGCGCTGTTCGACCCGGCCGACTGGCGGATGGTGAACCATCGGGTGATTTGGCATGGACGCCGCTGCTGCCATGCTCGGCGTCCGGCCTGTGGCGCCTGCCCGGTGGCCGGGCTGTGCCCGTCCTTCGGTGAGGGGCCGACCGATCCGAAGGTGGCGGCGAAGCTGATCCGGGAGCCTCGTGGCTGAGCGCCATGCTGCTGGCGGGCCCGGCTTCGTCCCGGTGCCCGCCGAGTTGCTCGCGGCCCGAGCCCGGCTTGCCGAACCCGGAGTGCTGGCCCTGGCCACCGCTCGTCCACCGCAGGGCAAGCGCGCGGCCGCCGTGCTGATCCTGCTCAGCGAGGGCGAGCGCGGCTATCAGCTGGTCCTGGTCGAGAAGCGCGCCGAGCTGCGCACCCATGCCGGCCAGATGGCCTTTCCCGGCGGCGGCATCGAGCCGGACGATGCCAGCCCGATCGCGGCCGCGCTCCGCGAGGCCGCAGAAGAAGCCGGGATCGTCGACGGCGTCGAGGTGCTCGGGGTGTTGCCGGCCGCCCACATTCCGCGCAGCGGCTTCGACGTGACGTCGGTAGTGGCCTGGTGGACGAACCCGCAGCCGCTGGCCGTCGTCGACACCGAGGAGCTGTCGGCTGTCCACGTGGTCGACGTGGACGATCTGCTCAACCCGGACCACCGCAGCACCTGGGTGCTGCCGGTCGGCTTCGAAGGCCCGGCCTTCGAGGTGGGTGACCTCTATATCTGGGGGTTCACCGCCTACCTGCTCGACGAGCTGTTCGACCTGCTTGGCTGGACGCGTCCCTGGCCGCGCGAGCGGCACACCGAGATCCCGCCGCGGTTCCTGGCCGGCTGAGCTCGGCTCGCTTCGTCCGCCCGGTTACCGCTGCGCGAGCAGGGTGTCGGCGATGATGGAGCCATGGCTTGGTGGCATAGCGCAGTCGCGTACCAGATCTACCCGCGCTCCTTCGCCGACAGCAACGGTGACGGCATCGGTGATCTCAAGGGCATCCTGACCCACCTGGATTACCTGGCCATGCTGGGTGTCGACGTGATCTGGCTCTCCCCGATCTACCGCTCGCCGATGGACGACAACGGCTACGACATCAGCGACTACGACGACGTCGACCCGCTGTTCGGCACCATGGCCGACTTCGACGCCCTCGTCGAAGGCATCCATGCCCGCGGGATGCGGCTGGTCATGGACATGGTCCTGAACCACACCTCCGACGAGCATCCCTGGTTCATCGAGTCCCGCAAACCGGATTCGGCCAAGCGTGACTGGTACTTCTGGCGTCCGGCCCGCGACGGATTCGAGCCGGGCACTGAGGGCGCCGAGCCGACCAACTGGGGCTCCTTCTTCTCCGGCCGGGGCTGGGCCTTCGATCCGGCCTCCGGGGAGTATTACCTGCATCTGTTCAGCCCGCGGCAACCGGACCTGAACTGGGAGAACCCCGAGGTGCGGGCCGAGCTCTACGCGATGATGCGGCGCTGGCTGGACCGTGGCGTCGACGGCTTCCGGTTCGACGTGATCAACCTGATCTCCAAGACGCTGCCGCTGACCGATGGCCCGGCCGGCCCGGACGGGATCTGCTACGACCCGTCCCTTGTGGTGGAGGGGCCGCGGCTGCATGAGTTCCTGCAGGAGCTGAACAGCGAGGTCGGGATCAGCGAACGCGAGCTGTTCACAGTGGGGGAGATGGTGCTGGTGAACAGCGCGGACGCTCGCGCCCACACCGATGCCGACGCCGGCGAGCTCGGCATGGTGTTCACCTTCGAGCACATGATGGTGGACGCCGGGCCGTCCGGCCTGAAATGGGATCTCGCCCCGCTGCAGCTGCCCGCGATGAAGGCGAACCTGGCGCACTGGCAGCAGGAGTTGGCCGACGTCGGCTGGAACTCGCTGTACTGGGAGAACCACGACCAGCCGCGTTCGGTGTCGCGCTTCGGCGACGATTCGCCGCAGTTCCGAGTGGCCTCGGCCAAGACGCTGGCCACCACCTTGCACCTGCTGAAGGGGACGCCGTTCATCTATCAGGGTGAGGAGTTCGGGGTCACCAATGCCGGGCTCACCGCCCTCGAGCAGTACGACGACATCGAGTCGCGTGGCTTCTATGCCAGCGCGGTGGCCATGGGGCTGGAACCGTCCCAGGCGCTCGACATGCTGGCGCGACGCAGCCGGGACAATGCCCGCACGCCGATGGCGTGGCACGGCGGCGCCGGCGCCGGCTTCAGTACCGGGACGCCCTGGCTGCCGATCAACGCCAATCACAACCAGATCAATGCGGCCGACGCCCTAGCCGATCCGGATTCGGTCTTCCATCACTACCGCAAGCTGATCGCGCTGCGGCACAACTCCGAACTCGTCCGGCAGGGACGCTTCGAGTTGCTGCTCGCCGAGCATCCGGCGCTGTTCTGCTACCTGCGCTCGTTGGAGGGTCAGTCGCTGCTGGTGCTGGCGAACTGGTCTTCGGAGCCGGTGCCGCTACCCCTGGACGAGTTGCCGTCGCTGACCGGGGCCCGGCTGCTGCTGGGCACCCACGAGGAGTTGGGCGACACTCTGGCCGGCTGGGAGTCTCGGGTCTATCACCTCCGCTGACCCGGGGACGGTTCCATTACCGTCCGCCCTGGTCAGCAGCCACTTCCGGGGACGGTTCCATTACCGTCCGGCCTAGTTAGAGGTCAGTCGAGCTCGGGAACCTCAGGACGCTTACCCCCGGTGATGGACAGGCCGGCGACTTCGTCCTTGCCGCGCTCGACGGCATCCTTCACCGCGGCCACTGAAGCCTCGGCCTGGGCGATGGTCGCCTTCGGCTCGGAGAACTTCAGCTGCGCCTTGCCAATCAACGCGAGTACCGCTGCCAGCAGCAGGATGGTGACGGTGTCGGTGAGGAAGCCCCAGAACAGCGCCGGCAACAGGTCGAGCTGGAACCAGGCCTGGAAGCCGATCGCCCAGGCGAAGCCGATCGTCGAGAACAGCACCGCCATTGCCGACAGGCCCAGGTAGCCGACGGCACCGAACAGGCCGGCACCGATGCCGGCCCGCTTGGCCTGCGGGATCAGTTCGGCCTTGGCGAGTTCGATTTCACCGCGGACGATCGTCTTCACGTCCGCTTGGATGGACGCGATCACGTCGGCGATGTCGTTCTTCTCAGCCATCGGGTAAGCCTCCGTCGGGGTGGTCGTGGTGTCAGCCTAGTCGGCTGGCCCCGTGACCTACAGGGTGATCTGCAGGCCCGACTCCGGCGGCGCGAAGGTCGTGGTGAACTCGGAGTGATCGACACGCGCTCGCCAGCAACGCACCGAGTAGGGCAGCAGCAGCGGCTCCGGAGCCTTCGCCGAGGCGTCGTAGAGGGCGGCCACCTTGTCCAGCAGCGTGGACGCGTCCGGCTCGGGCAGCTGGGCCAGCCGCGGATTGCGGCTGATCAGCTCGATCAGACCGTCCCGTCCGATCGGCACCCACTGCCGGAAATCGCGGCAATGGACCTTCGGGAAGTAGCCGCTGGCCTCGATGGCATCGGTGGATTCGGCCGCTGAGCTGCTCATCAGCTGCGGATCGTAGGTCTGCAGGATGGTGGCCAGGCGGCGAACCCATGGGACCGAGTCGTCACGAACCGTGTACAGCACGGCCAGGGATCCGCCCGGAGCGAGCACACGGGCGAACTCGGCCAGGGCCAGTCCAGGTGCCAGCAGGTGCAGGCCTTGGGCGACCAGCACCTGATCGAAGGAGTGTGCGGTGAAGGGCAACGCTTCGGGTGCGGCAGCGACGGACAGCAACTCCGGATATGCGGCGGTGGCACGGCCGAGTTCGGCGGCCGGCTTATCGATCAGGGTCACCTGATGGCCGCGTCGGGCGTACCGCAGCGCGGTCGGCAACGAGCCGAGGCCGACGGCCAGCACGGCGCCGGGGTCTGCGGGGGCCAGCCACTCGATGGCGGCTGGCGGAAAGCTTCCGACCCCGGGGTTGGCCATGGACGCATCGTACGTGCAGTCGGCACGGCGGCAGCGGCGAACCTCCGCCGGACCGTCGAACCGAGAGGTTGTGGACGAGGCCGGGGCTGCGACGAGGTTGTCCACAGGCCACTCGAACCGCTGAACACTGCGGCGATCCGCGACCGACTGTGTCGGTGTGAAACAGAGCAGACCGGGGCCGGACGTGCTGCTGGTAGCCCCGTCCGGCGAAGTGCGCGATCTGGTGCTGGCCGCGGTCACCGCGCAGGATCTTCAGGCGGAGGTGGTCGCCGAGCCCGAGCGGCTGGCCGGGGTGTGGCGCAGTGCAGGCACGGTGGTAGTGGCCGCAGAGGTGGCCCGACGGGTGGCTGACGCCGCCCCACCGGCCCGGCCCGGGGTGTTTCTGGTCGGCTCGGACGCCGTACAACTGGCCGCTTGGTCGGCTCCACTGAGCGCCGGAGTGATCCCGCTCCCCGACGGGGCGGCTTGGCTGGGGGCGGTCCTGGCCGATGGTCGCAGCCGGTTCAGCGGGCCGGTGGTGGCCGTCCTGGGTGGTTCGGGTGGGGTGGGTGCATCCACGGTGGCTGCGGCCCTGGCCCAGGTGGGGGCCGAGCGGGCCGAGGCGTCCGCTCTGGTCGACGTCGATCCGTTGGGTGGCGGGCTGGATCTGCTGCTGGGGGCCGAGCGGGTCGGCGGCTGGCGTTGGCCGCGGTTAGAGGCCGCGGACGGACGGCTCGGCGATCTGCGCAGCTACCTGCCGGTGGTCGAGGGAGTCACCCTGGTTTCGATGGCCAGAGGGCCGGCCTTCGACCTGTCCCGGGAGCCGCTGGCCGCCATGGTCGGTGCGCTGCGGTCCTGGCACTCGCTGGTCGTGCTCGATGTCGGGCGTTGCGGAGGGTCGGCGGCCAGAGAGGCGCTACGCCTTGCCGGACGGCAGTTGGTGGTGGTGTCGGCGAGCGTGCGCGGGGTGGCTGCGGCTCGTCAGGTGGTGGCCGAGTACGAACTCGAGCGCGCTGAGTTGGTGATCCGGCGTGGACGGGGCTCGCTCGACTCGTCCCTGGTGGCTGAGGCGGTGGGGCTGCCCGTGCTCGGAGAGGTGCCCACCGACCGGCGGCTGGCCGATGCCGCCGAAGCGGGGGAGCCTCCGGCGCGTGGCGTTCGCCGTGGCTACCGGCGGGCTGTCGATTCGTTGGTGCAGCGGTTGCTGGCGGCCGTCGATGACTGAGCTGGAGGAGGTGCGTTCGTACCTGGTCCGGCACGGCCAACAGCCCGGTCCGGTCGAGGTGGGGGCGGCGCTGCGCAGCCTGGGGGAGCTGGTCAGCGATCAGCGGGTGCGCAGTACCGTCGCCGCGCTGCGCCGGGAGAGCGAGGGAGCCGGCCCGCTGGATGCCCTGCTCGCCGAGCCCGGGGTCACCGACGTGCTGGTGAATGCACCCGATCAGGTGTGGGTCGATCGCGGCGCCGGCCTGGAGCTGTCGCCGGTGCGGTTCGGCTCTGCCGAAGAGCTGCGTCGGCTGGCCGTCCGGTTGGCCGCCTCGGTCGGCCGGCGGCTGGACGACGGCTCGCCGTTCGTCGATGCCCGGCTGCCCAACGGCGTCCGGGTGCACGCAGTGCTGGGCTGTGTGGCCGAGACCGGCACCTGCATGTCGTTCCGAGTGCCGAACCGACGCCGGCTGACCCTGGACGACTGGGTGTCGGCCGGATCGGTCAGCCCGGCGGTGGCCGAGTTGCTGGCCGGGTTGGTCCGGGCCAAGCGGGCCTTCCTGGTTTCTGGGGGCACCGGCTCCGGCAAGACCACCCTGCTGGGCGCTCTACTCAGCCTGGTGCCGCCGGCCGAGCGGATCGTCATCGCCGAGGATTCGCGCGAACTGGCCCCGCAGCATCCACACTGCCTGCGGCTGGAGGCGCGGCCGCCGAACGCCGAGGGAGCCGGCGCCATCACCCTGACCGATCTGGTGCGGCAGGCACTGCGGATGCGTCCGGATCGGCTGGTGGTCGGTGAGGTCCGCGGTGCAGAACTGGTCGACCTTCTGCTGGCCATGAACACCGGACATGAGGGCGGCTGCGGCACCGTCCATGCCAACTCGGCGGGTGCCGTCCCGGCCCGGCTGGAGGCGTTGGCGGCGCTGGGCGGCCTGTCGCGAGATGCCCTGCATGCACAGTTGGCGGCGGCGGTCGAGGTGCTGGTGCACGTCCGGCGGCTCCCCGACGGACGGCGCTGGGTCGATGAGCTGCGCGTGCTGCGGCCCGAGGCTGACTCCGGACGCTGCCAGGCCGTCCCCGCCGTCCGGTGTGAGCCGGACGGCCGACTGACCCGCGGCGACGAGTGGGTGCGGCTGAACCAGCTGGTCTCGCCATGAGCTGGCTGGCGGGCCTGGCTCTGGCGGGCGCCGTGCTGCTGGCCTGGCCACCCGTGGCGCGGCAGCGGTGGCACCGGCTGAGCGAACCGGCGGCGGCGGGCCATCGTCACTCGCGGCTGAGCCGACTGTGGCCACTGGCGCTGCCGGTGTTGGGGGCAATCCTCGGGGCATTGGTAGCGAACCTGGTCGGCCTGGTGGTGGGTGTGTGCGTCGGGTCGGTGGCCGGCACCTGTGCGCAGCTGGTCCGTGCCCAACTGCACCGGCGTCGAACGGCTGCCGGTGAGGCCGAGGTGGAGTCAGCCTGCCGCCTGCTTGGCGGGCTGCTCCGGGTAGGGCAGGTCCCGGGTGGCGCCCTGCAGTTGGCTGCCGCCGAGAGTCCGGTTCTGGCCGAGGCGGCCGCAGCACAGCGAGCTGGCGGGTCGGTGGCCGAGGTGCTCCTGGCCGGTGCAGCCCGCCCGGGGCAAGGGGGTTTGGCCGAGTTGGCCGTGGCCTGGGAGCTGGCCGAGCGGACCGGCGCCTCGATGACCGCTGCCATCGACGGTGTGATCGAGCGGCAGGCGGCCGCGTCCGCGGTGGCCGAACTTGTAGCCGCCGAGTTGGCTGCGCCACGTGCCACCGGACGACTGTTGGCGGTGCTTCCGCTGGCCGGGTTGGTGCTCGGCTTTGCCCTCGGTGGCGACCCGGTGCATTTCCTGCTCGGCTCGCCGATCGGCTGGGTCGGGCTGATCGGCGGCGTGGGCTTGGCCTGTGTCGGTGTGTTGTGGACCGACTGGCTGGCCCGGCCGGGGGTGAGCTGAATGGGCTGGGCTGTAGTGGCGTCCCTCGCCAGCGCAGTGGCGATCCTGTTGGCCTGGACGCAGCCGGCTGCGCGACTGCAGCGGGCCGGTCCACTGGCCGCCATCGCTCCGGCACAGGCGCGTCGGCTCCGGCTGGCCGGTCTTGCTGCCGGACTGGGCTTCGCGGTGGGGCTGTTGTTCGGCTGGTGGGCGCTGCTGTGGGCTGCGGTCGCCGGGACGGTTGGCTATGTCGCCGCTGGCCGGCTGCAGAGCTCGGCTCAGGAGAAGCGACGCCGGGCCCTGGCGGCGGCCGTGCCGGGCGTATGTGACCTGTTGGCGGTCTGCCTGGACGCCGGCCTTCCGCTGCGCAACGCTGCCGCGGAGCTCGGCGAGTTGCTGCCTGGCCCGGCCGGCGAAGTGCTCGGCCGGCTGGCGGCTTCGGTCGCCCTCGGCACCGACGAGGCGGCGGCCTGGCGCGAGCTG
>LUYM01000004.1 GCA_001603275.1 Actinomycetales bacterium Actino_02
ATATTATTCATGGTGATCATTCCTTTCATTTTTTGCTTCCTGATAAATGATGACCGCATCCGGATCGAATTTGCGCGACATGGTGTGCGCGGCCTTCCGGTTGGCGACGGTATCGAAGATGATGGAGAAATCATAGTCCGGCGGATAGAGCTCGGATGCCGGCACCAGGAGCTTCAGCCGGTTGTGGCGGACGGAAATCTTCCGGTCCCGCAGCTGGATGACGACATTGCCGTCATCGTCCGCCGGGCGGTAGACGATCGCGTTCTTCCTGTCCGGCAGGAGCAGTACGCTGTCGCCCACGGTGAAGCGCTCGAAGGCGCCTTCCGTTTTCCGCTCCTGCCGCTGCAGGCGGGTGGCGGGGACGCGCATCGGGCGATGCCGGGAGTCCGGCTTTGCCTCCGGTCCGAAGTCGGCAACCTGGCGGGCCCGGGTGAGCAGGCCTTCATCCATGCCCAGGCGGCGGGCGATCTCGATGGCGCAGCTTTTGCCGCTTTTGCCCAGCTCCAGCCGGTACAGGGGGCAGAGGGACTCCCGGTCAAAGGCCATCCGGGCGGAGACGACATGCTCCGTCTGCTCCGCCCACTGCTTGATCTGCGGATCGTGGGTGGTGACCAGGAAGAAGCAACCGCGCCGGAGCAGCTCCTCCAGGATTGCCGCGGCGAGGCCGGAGCCTTCCGCCGGGTCCGTGCCGCTGCCGAGCTCATCCAGCAGGACGAGGCTGTCCCGGCTGCAGGCGTGCAGGATACGGATGACGTTGGTCATGTGGCCGGAGAAGGTGGACAGGTTCTGGCTGATGCTCTGGCTGTCGCCGATATCGCAGAGGACCCGGTCCATCATGCCGATGACGGTGCCCTCCCCGCAGGGAATATGCAGGCCGCTCTGGGCCATGAGCGTGAGCAGGCCGACGGTTTTCAGGCAGACGGTCTTGCCGCCGGTGTTCGGGCCGGTGACGGCGATGCCGGTATCCGGCAGGGACAGCTCCAGGTTCAGCGGCACGCAGGCTTCGCGGTTCAGCAGCGGATGGCGGGCATCGGCCAGGCGGATCCGGCGCTCCGCGGTGATCTCCGCCGGGCGGGCATCCATCTCCAGGCTGAGCTTTGCCCGGGCAAACAGCGCGTCCAGGTCTGTCATGACGCGGACTGCGCGGCGGAGCGGCTCCTCTTCGGCGGCGACGCGGTCGCTGAGCTCCCAGAGGATCCGGCGCTCCTCCGTATCGATATCAATCGCCAGCTGATCCAGTTCCTGCCGCAGTTCCTGCACGGCGGAGGGCTCCATGAATACGGTGGAGCCTTTGGCGGAGGCGTCGACCACGCGGCCGGGGAACTGCGACTGGTACCGCTTCTGCACGGGCAGCACGAAAGTGCCGCCGCGCTGTGTGATGTAGCTGTCCGCCAGTTCCTTTTTATGGTGGAAGATGAGCTGGTTCAGCTTGTCGCGGACGGCCTGCTCCGTGTGCTCCCGCAGGCGGCGCAGGTTGCGCAGGGCAGGGGAGGCGTCGTCCAGCACGGCATCCTCACGGACGGAGCGGCAGATATCCTCCTCCAGCGCGGAAAGGTCCGGCAGTTCTGTATGCCAGGACGCGATGGCAGCGCTGAAAAGCTGCGCGCCCTGCAGGTAGCGGGACAGGCGGCGGACAGCTGCACAGAAGCGCGCGACGGAGGAAAGCTGCGCGGGCAGCAGCATACCGCCCTGCAGTGCCTCGGTGAGGCCTGTTTCCGTAATCTCCGTTTCCGCCAGGGGCGGGGTGCCGGTGTTTTCCATGACGCGGCGGGCCGCGGTGGTTTCCTCCATGCGGGCACGGCAAAGCCCTTCGTTCATGATCGGGGCGGTATCCGAAAGCAGCCGGCGCGCGGCGGCGGAGACCGCCTGTTCCTTCAGTTGTTCAATGATCCGGTCAAACCCGAGTGAAAGCATATCCTGTGTCATCTGGATCCCTCTTGTTCATTATGATTGCGCATGAACAAGCGAGTATTCGGATTATGCGGAAGGGCGCGGGGAAAAGGGCAAACAAAAAAGTGCCCGGCTCCTGCCCGTACCGCGCCATGGCATCAGCAAACAAGCGGTCATGCAGCCGCTCCGCCTGACTCAGCCATGTTCTCCGTTACAGGACAGTCTCCAAACACACCTCCACAGGATTGCCCGGTCTTCCGGGATGCCTGCTGCGATTATTCTAATACCGGAAAAAACATCTGTCAACCGTGTCCTGAAGCGGACAAAGCTTGATTTTTTGGGAAAAATGTGGCATTGTTATATAGAAATAATACAACTGTTTGTATCCATATGCCGCATGACGCCTGTTTTTGTGGTATTTTCCTATGCAAACGGATCGTTTTCCTGAATACCGGATACGGAAAAAAGGTGTGACACCGTGAAAAAAAGCCTGATTGTCCTCGGGAATGTCGTGATCATCCTGATCATCCTGGCTTTTGTGTGGCTGTATGCCGGCAAAGAGCACGAGCGGGTGATCGCGTCCAGGACCGAGGCGTTTGAAAACGTGACGGCCGCCATGGAAAGCGTGACGACCAACTACCTGAAGGGCGAAATGCGGGTGTGCGACAGCTGGGCCCGGTATATCAACGCCAGCGACATGACGGCGGAGGAAGCCATCCGGTTCCTGCGGGATGCCCTGAGTGATCCGGATGCGATGGCGCATATCCTGTTTACCGACGACGGAGCGATGAACGGCCTGTCCACCAACGGGACAGCGGACGAGAACGGAAACGTCCCCGTTTCCTACCGGAATATCAGCATCTTCAGCGGTGACTTTGCTGAGCTGACGCGGGAGTCGGGTACGCTGAGCGTGACCCGCGCCTATACCAATCCCATCAACGCGCTCCAGTCCATCGCGTTCTGCCGCCCCGTGACGCTGCGGGACGGGGAAAACGGCGGGCACCGGGAGGCGGTGCTGCTGCGGATTATCCCGGTATCCTCCTTCCGGCAGAAGTGGGTATTCCCGACAGAGAACTACAAGGACGCCGAGATATCCCTGATCGATATCTCCGGCGACTATATCATCAAGGGACAGTCCTTCAAAAACTCCAACTTCTATGAATTCTACCAGTCCTACAACGAATCCAGCAACGCCATCCGGGAAAGCCTGAAGGCGAGCATGGAGGGCGTGCCGGACAGCCTGGAAATGTACAATTCCGCCGGGGAGCGCTGCGTGGTTGCCCATACCCGCGTGAACTCCACGGACGACTGGATCATCGTGACGATGATCCCGATGAAGGAACTGAATGAGACCGTGATGAACTGGGCGCAGATCGGCATCGTGGCTGCCGGCCTGCTCCTGCTGCTGGCGTTCAACATGATTGCCATGAACGGCTTCAACCGCCAGCTGAAGGCGGCGGCCGAGGCCGCGGACCGCGCCAGCCAGGCGAAGACCGATTTCCTGTCGACGATGTCCCACGATATCCGGACGCCCATGAACGCCATCATCGGCCT
>LUYM01000005.1 GCA_001603275.1 Actinomycetales bacterium Actino_02
GCCGCGGGCCGCGAAGACTTCGCGGATCGCGTCCGGATCGTTGTAGGGGACGACCAGAGTCTGAGCGGTTGCGGCGGCCGGGACCCCGGCCGAACCGGGCAGGCCGGCCGTGGCCAGGCCCGAGCCGGCGGCGGCCAGCAGGGCGTCCGAATGGCCGTGATAACAGCCGGCGAACTTCACGATCAGGTCGCGTCCGGTGGCGCCGCGGGCCAGCCGGATCGCGGTCATGCAGGCCTCGGTGCCGGTGGAGACGAAGCGCACCTTCTCGGCCAGCGGGACGCGCTCGCGGACCAGCTCGGCCAGTTCGGCCTCGGCCACGGTCGGGGCGCCGAAGGACAGCCCGCGCCCGGCGGCATGCCGGACGGCGGCCACCACCTGCGGGTGGGCGTGGCCCAGGATGGCCGGGCCCCAGGAGCCGACCAGGTCGAGGTACTCGCGTCCGGCCACGTCCCAGACTCGGGAGCCCTCGGCGCGGGACACGAAGACCGGGGTGCCGCCGACCGAGCCGAAGGCCCGCACCGGGGACGAAACCCCGCCCGGGATCACCGCGCGGGCGCGGTCGAAAGCCTCATTGTTCGTCGTCATCGCAGCCACCCGGACAGCTCGAGGGCGGCGTAGGTGAGCACGATGTCGGCCCCGGCTCTCACGATCGCCGTGGTCGACTCGACCAGGGCGGTACGGCGGTCGATCCAGCCGCGTTCGGCCGCGGCGGCGATCATGGCGTACTCCCCGGACACCTGATAGGCGGCCACCGGGACGCTCGATCGGGCGGCGACGTCGGCCAGGACGTCCAGGTAGTAGCCAGCCGGCTTCACCATGACGATGTCGGCGCCTTCGGCCTCGTCCAGCGCGGCTTCGAGGACGCCCTCGCGGCGGTTGGCCGGATCCTGCTGGTAGGCCCGCCGGTCGCCGACCAGGGACGAGCCGACCGCCTCGCGGAAGGGTCCGTAGAAGGCGGAGGCGTACTTGGCGGCGTAGGCCAGGATGCCGGTCTCGAGGTGGCCGGCGGCGTCCAGGCCGGCGCGGATGGCGGCGACCTGGCCGTCCATCATTCCCGAGGGGGAGACGAAGTGGGCGCCGGCCTCAGCCTGGGAGAGCGCCTGGCGGACGTACAGCTCGACGCTGGCGTCGTTGTCGACGGAGCCGCCGGGGGTGAGCACGCCGCAGTGGCCGTGGTCGGTGAACTCGTCCAGGCAGGTGTCGGCGACGATTACCAGGTCATCGCCCACCTCGGCGCGGACGGCTGCCAGGGCTCGGTTCAGGATGCCGTCCTCGGCGTAGCCGCAGCTGCCTGCGGGGTCCTTGTCGGCGTCGTCCGGGACCCCGAACAGGACCAGTCCGCCCAGCCCGGCCTCGACCGCGCGAACCGCCTCGGCGCGCACCGAATCCAGGCTGTGTTGGACGACCCCGGGCAGCGAGCCGATCGGCTTCGGCTCGGCCAGGCCGTCCGCCACGAAGACCGGCAGCAGCAGCTGGGCCGGCTGCGGACGGGTCTGCGCGACCAGCCTGCGGATCGCCGGATTGGTGCGCAGCCGACGGGGACGCCGGACCGGTGGGTTCATGCTCGTGCTCCTGCGTGGACGCTAGTGGCGGAGTTCCCATTCTCGCCCATGGGCTGGAGGGTGGCGATTCCGGGTCAGGGGACGTGCGCGGGGGACGGTTCTCTCGGTCTGTAATCGAACAGATGTGCGACAAAGTGTCGGTGGTGGGTGGTGGAATCTATCTATGACGACGAGCAGCAGCCTCCTTCCGGCCAGCCAGGTGCTGGCCGAGGTCGACGCGCTGCTGGATCGGGTCGCGCCGCGGGAGCAGCGCATGGATCCGGCTGATCGGCTGGCGTTGGTGCGGTTGGCTCGGCGGGTGCGGAGCCGGGTGGACGCGTTGGCATCTGTGGTGACTGCCGAAGCTGAGCGGTCCCATGCTGCCGAGAAGGCTGCGGGGACGGGTTTGGGTTCCTGGATCGGGATGGGCGAGACGGTCTCTCGTCGGGAGGCGGCCGGTGCGGTGCGTCAGGCTCGCTCGTTGGGTTCGCATCCGGTGGTGGGTGAGGCTGCGGTGGCCGGGAAGCTCGGCACCGGTCAGGTACGGGCGATCACTGGGCTGCTGGACGGTCTGGCGCCTCAGTTGAGTGGTGAGCAGGTGGCGCAGGCCGAGGAGTTGTTGGTCGGCTGGGCTGGTCAGCTGGATGCGGATCAGCTGACCCGGTCGGCCGGCAAGGTGCTGGCTGCGGTCGCGCCGGCCACGGCGGCTGAGACCATGGAGGCCCGGCTGCAGCGTGAGGCGGAGGCTGCGCATCGGCAGCGGTCGTTGCGGTTCTTCTTTGAGGGTGCCTCGGTGCGGTTTGATGGGTCGCTGCCCAGGCTCGCGGCCGAGGCCTGGATCGCGCAGCTCGACGCGATGGCTGAGCAGACTCGGCGGACGTTGCTGGAACGGCGTGACCGGCTGGCTGAGACCTTGACGCCGGAGCAGCGGCGGGCTGATGCGCTGATCGCGCTGATTCAGGCCGGTGGCAAGGGCAAAGAGTCCTGGGGTGGCCGGGTGCTGGTGCAGCTGGACTATGCCCAGCTGTTGGCCGGTGCGGCTGGGGCGGGGCTGGTTGGCGCTGGGCAGCAGCTACCTGCGGGCGAGTTGCGACGGATCTGCTGTGACGCCGAGATCATTCCGGTCGTGCTCGGCTCCAGCTCTGAGGTGTTGGACGTCGGACGGACCGCACGCCTGGTGACTCCGGCGATTCGGACTGCGCTGCTGGTGCGTGATCGCGGCTGTGTGTTCCCCGGCTGTGATGCTCCCGCCGCTCGTTGCGAGGCTCATCACATCGTTCCCTGGTGGGCCGGCGGCCCGACCGCCCTCTCGAACCTCGCCCTCCTGTGCCACAGCCATCACCCGCTGGTCGAACCCGCCCACGGCCCCCTCCGCGACCAATGGCAACTCCGGATCGCCCCCGACGGCCTACCCGAGTTCACCCCACCGGCCCGGATCGACCCCACCCAGCGACCCGTGCGGCACCACCGCCACACCAGACAACCCGCCGACTCGCCACCCGCCCCGGCCACCGGCCCACCCCCGGCCGCGTGAGGTGCCGGCGAGCCTGAGCTGGATCTGCCTATGAGAGCGAGGGTTGGCCGTTTGCCGTGCGGATCATGTTCACCAGCGCGAGTACTGGCTTGTGCAGTCCGAGACTTTTCAGGCTGCCTTCCGGCCAGTTCTCGATCACATGCCGTGCGATGGCCACCTTGTCGGGTTGCCGCTTTTCGCGGAATCGCAGCGGATTGCTCCACTTGCTCTTACTGGCGAGCAAGTGCGACTTCGGATGGACGGCGGCCACAGCCGCTTCGATCAGATCGCGCGGCACGTAGTTCTCGATCGTGTAGCCGTCCGTGATCCACGCATGGCCGGGGCCATCAGAGGAGTTGAACTCGTCTCGGACCCGACGTTTGGTGGCATTCACGGGCTTGTGTGCGGAGGTTCGGTCGCTGTCGATTACCACGGCGAGGTGTCGGTTCAGGCGACGGAGGCTGATGAAGTCATTCACCTCCTCTTCATGTTGCGTCACAGCCAGGCCCGGGTCGGCCGGATCCTCGGGCGTCAGGTGGCGCAACAGGCCACCTCCGTAGAACATGATCGTGTAGTGGATGCCCTCGATCAGGCGGGGGTCGATCTCCTTGATCCAGTGCCGGATGTAGAGACGATCCGACGGGCCCTCCACCCAGATCGCAGCGTTGCTCTGCAGCAGATCTGAGGGCCGGTAGCCGAGGTCAGCACACACGCTCGCGACCTGGCTCGGCGTTCCTGCGGAGGTCACCACGGTGCCGGAGTCGGTCATTGTGAGGTGGAAGATACGACCGAACTCATAGTCAAGAAGGTGAGCACTGTGGGTAGCAATGAAGTACTGGTTGTCGGTCTGCTCCGCAAGATAGCGAACGAGTCGGCGTTGAAGGAGTGGGTGCAGGTGAACCTCGGGCTCCTCGATGCCGATGATCGTCTCGCTCAGGAGCGTTGCTGCCGCGGCGAGCATCACCACCTGCTGGACGCCCGTCCCTAGGCTGTCGAGTGGCAGGACAGTGCGTCCGCGTTCGACTTGAATGGTGCTCGCATCGAAGGGGATGTGGAGTGTCGCGGAACTGTCATCAAGGACGTGGCGGACGAACCCGTTGATTCGCTCGAACTTCGCCCGCGCGTCATCGCGCTCGCGCCCGATCGTGTTGGGACTCTCGAGCTGCTGCAGGCGCGCAATGAGGCCGACTCCATCGAACAGGCCAAGGGCGTCAGCATCCGCCCCTGTCAGTGGGCGTACCTGTCGGAAGGCTTGGACTGTTCGTACGGTCGGCAGCCTGTCGATGATGTGAGGTGTCAGTTGTCGGAAAAGCCTCTCGGTGAACTCGACGGCGTCGCCCGAGAAGTAGCTGTTCCCGTGTAGCGCATTGAGTGCATTCATGGGGTCGATACGACGCGTCCGCAGATACGCAGACAGTTCCTTGGCGGGCGGAGGGTTCGCTGCCCATGTGCCATTCTGTCCCGCGTCTCGCCTCGAAGTGGCCAGTCGGTATCGGAGCTCGACCCCATAGGCCGAGGCAATGCCGGGAGCAGACTCAAGAGCAGCTATGGCTCCGGAGAGAGTCGAGTTGTTGTGCTCATCAGTGCGCAGATTGACGGGGAATCGTGGGAAGTAGAGCCGAAGGTGCGTTTCCCAATCTTGTGGGAGGGCCCGTTGCGGCCTGTCGAGGTCAGTTGACGGAGTGCTCGGACGTCGGCTGAGCATTGTGTTGAGGAACCGGAGCACATTGGACTTTCCAGCGTTGTTCTGACCCGCAAGGAGGTTCACTCGACCAAGTGGTGCGAAGGTTGCCTCTTCGCTCGCGAAACTCCGGTAGCCGCTGAACCCGAACCCGTGGAGGAGAGGCGTGTCTGGCATGGCCCCCATCCTTGCGCCTACCGTAGACACCCGGGGTCGAAACCACGAACCTCGCGCATGGCCGGAGGACGGTTGGGTCGTTATGGGTGCCGCTCGTCTGGCGCCCGACCGGTCGGCGCATGCACTGAGGTTTTCGAGTTCGTGATGGAGATCGGGTGCTCGCGGCGGCGCAGCCCCCAATTCTTGCGGCCGCGATGATCGTCCGGTGCGCACCCGCCAAGGCTGCCGGGTGGGGCAGCAGGCTGACCCCAACTTCGCTGCTTGACGGCTCTCTGCTACCGATCCTCTACAACCTTTCGCGTGATTCTCGAGCGAGTTGCTCCGCGGCCGGATAGGTTGTGAACCGTGGAGCAGCCTCATATTGAGCGGCCTGGAGAACTCCAAAGGTCTAGGGTGGTAAGAAGCGCGAAGAGCGCGACTATCGATCTTGCCGCCAAGCAAAAAACCCCACGATCGTATGTGGTGCGCATTGGGATCTTCATGCTCGCGGCACCATGTGATACCCCACCCAAGGAGGCCATAGTCGATGGCCTGCGGGAGGGCCTCCAGGCCGATCCGCGAGTAAGCGAAGTCGAGTTCACGGACCAGCGATTGGTTTGGATGAGACGGCAGACCTTCTATCCGGCCTCTAGAGAGCCAAACGAGGATGAGCTTCTATCCGGCTCTGATCATTTCCACAACGTGGTGCTTTCGGACCCCGTTACGTTCATCGTGAAGGTTCCCAAGAAGAACCAGCCGGAGTTCATGGGGTACAGCGATCATCCTGCGGATACGTACTTCGTTGCGTGGGATGGCCGCACAGCGACGGTCGGTTGGGAGGTGAAGTCGGACATCAAGACGCTGCCGCACGCGGGTGGCCAGGTTGTGGTTGAGGTTCTGAACGCTGCCGCGAGGCACGCCGGCGTCGGGCTTTACGTTCAAGCGTGTAGCCCGGGATGCAAAAACCTCTTCATGCACGGCGACGTGCTCTTGGTGCAGGTTAGCAGCGCGACGAGGCACTCCGTCGCCGAGCGGCGGGGGCCGCGACGGTCGACGGTGGTGGAGGCCCCGGTTGCGGAGGGGTCTCTCGACGCGGTCGATCGTTTCGCCAATTGGATGCGGGGTGACTGCTTCCACTTTGCCGCCTTCAAGAACTACTCGCAGCGCCTGGTGGCGCTCGACCAGGTTTCGCACAGAATGGTCGAGGAGCTGTTGCGGATTCAATACCGCCGTACAACCCGCTCCGCCATGCCATGGTGGCGCAGAGTGCTGACTTGGCGGCCTGGCCTTGCGGATCGCGCTCGCGCTCGAAAGCTTGTGAGCGGGATATGGCTCGCCGCCGCCCGCCACGAGGCGCTCTTGACTGAGTGGCATGAGTTCCACGATGACTTCACCAAGTCAGTTGAGGAGCGCTCAACGCGGCCGATGTTCGAGGCGGACTTCGACAGTGATGAACGGGCTGTCCAGCGTCAGGACCTTGGGTTTATCACGAATGCTGTGAGCCACACGGCGAGCCGTCTCGATGCCCGACTCGTCGCGATAGTCACGCTGGTCGCTGCCCTTGGCGGCATTGTCGGCGCACTCTTGGCTGCAGCGATGTCCTGACCCGCGAAGCGCGGCTCGGTGTCTCCCTCTAGGCATGCGCGGTGAGGCGGGGCTGTGCGGGGGCTACGCGGAGGGTGGCGTCGGCGATAGCGGCGGCGAGGGGGCGGGTCGCGGTCGCGGCGACGTGGAGGCCGAGTTCTGTAGACACTCTGGCCGCCGAAGGGCCGAGGGCAACGACCTTGGGGCCGGGGAGACCGGCGGAGGCGACGGCAGAGCGGGCGACGGAGCCGGCGGTGACGATGAAGGCGTCGATGGTGCCGGCTTGCCAGCGGGAGACCACGGACTCGGGTAGCGGGAGGCTCAGCGTCCGGTAGACGGCGACGTTGTGGACGTCCCAGCCCTTGGCGACAAGACCTGCGGTGGGCTCGACGGAGTGGTCGGCGGCGCCGGGGATGAGGATGCGGCCGGGTTCGGCGGAGAATGCGGCGACCAGGGCGGCACCGTTCGCGGGCTGGGCGACCAGGGTGGGGGTAAGGCCTGCTTCTGTGAGAGCGGCAGCGGTGGCTGGGCCGACGGCGGCGAGCTTTGCGGTGAGGGGGCGTCCGGCAAGGGCCTCGACTAGGGCGGGGACGGCCTTGGCGGAGCTGAGCACGAGCCAGTCCCAGTCCTCGGCCAGGGCGGCACGCAACTCATCCAGAGGCAGCGGCTTCTGCTCGGTGAAGGCGGCCAGGATCACGTCGGCGCCGGCGGCAGTCAGGGTGGCCGCGGTGCCGGAGGGGGCCCGCTCGGGGACCAGGATGGTCCGTCCAGCCAGGGGTTTGGGCTTGTCAGCGGTCAGATCGACGAGGTCGGCCGCACCGGCCGCAAGCAGCTGGTCGGCTACCTGACGTCCCAACTCCTCGGCGGAAGCGGACGCCCCGGAGACGTGTTCGGTGAGCTGGGCGGTGCCGTCCACGGCGGTCACGGTGGCGACCAACTCCAGACGTCCGTCGGCAACCACCGCATGCGCGGCGACCGGGGCCGCGCAGCCGGCCTGCAGCCGGAGCAGCACGGCGCGCTCGGCTAGCGCGGCCAGCCGGGAGGCCGGGTCGTCCACCTCGGCCAGCGCAGCCCGCAGCTCGTCCGACGCATCGGCGCGGCACTCCAGGGCCAGCGCGCCCTGGGCCGGGGCCGGCAGGAACTCCGACGGATCCAGGCGCTCGGTGATGGCCGCAGCCAAGCCCAGCCGACGCAGTCCGGCCGCGGCCAGCAGCACGGCGTCCAGGTCGGCCCCAACTCGGGAAAGCCGGGTCTCCACGTTGCCGCGGATCGCTACCGGCTCCAGATCCGGACGCCGCAGCAGCAGCTGCGCGGCCCGCCGCGGCGAACCCGTCCCCACTCGCGCCCCGACCGGCAACGCGGCCAGACTCAGCCCGTCGCGTGCGCACAGCGCATCGGCCAGATCCTCGCGCTCGGGCACGGCGGCCAGCACGAAGTCGGCGTTCGGCTCGGTCGGCAGATCCTTGAACGAATGGACGGCCAGGTCGGCCTCGCCGGCCAGCACGGCCGCCCGCACGGCCCCGACGAAGACCCCGGCTCCGCCCAGGCTGGCCAGGGGTGCGGTGGTCACATCGCCATGCGTGGTGACCCGGACCAACTCGACCTCATGCCCGTGCGCCCGCAGCAGGTCGGCGACCATCCCGGACTGCGCCCAGGCCAGCTTGGAACCGCGGGTGGCCAGCCTTAGCTTCATCAGGCTCGTCCCGTCCCGGGCACGGTCGGCAGCTCCCGGCGCGGGTTCGCGCAGCAGCCACCGGAGCAGAAGTCGCCGGCCTCCGGCTCGGGGGACGGCGCGGCCAGCTCGGCGGCGATCCGCCCGGCCAGGGCGGTCACGAAGCGCGGATCGGTGCCCACGGTCGGCGTCCGGACCAAGCGAATGCCCAGCTCAGCGGCGGTATCGCGGGCCTGGGTGTCCAGGTCCCAGATCACCTCCATGTGATCGGACAGGAAGCCGATCGGCACCAGCACCACCGCGGTTGCGCCCTCGGCGGCGTAGGCGCGCAGGGCGTCGTTCACGTCCGGCTCCAGCCAGGGCATGGTCGGCGGGCCGCTGCGCGACTGGAAGACCAGGTCCCACGGCTTGGTGATTCCGGTAGCCGCTGCCAGATGGCCCACTACCTGCTCGGCCACCCAGCGGTGCTGGCTGACGTACGCATCCCCGGACGGGCCGGACGCCCGGGCCGCCGAGGTCGGCACCGAATGGGTGGTGAAGACCAGCCGGGTGCCCGGGTCATCGAGTGAGATGTCACCGGGCAATGATTCGAGCAGCAGTGCGGCGATGGTGCCGGCGAACTCGGGCAGATCGTAGAAGGGAGACAGCTTGCGCACGGCCAGGCCCAGGTCGGACGCAGCGAGTGCCGTGCCCAGATCCTCCCGGTACTGCCGACAGCTGGAGTAGCCGGAGTAGGCGGCCGTGGCGACGGCCAGGAGCTCGCGGCGACCGGACGCGGCCAGTTCGGCGAGCACGTCCGACACGAACGGCGGGGAGTTCCGGTTGGCCAGAGCCACCTCGATCGGCGAGCCCTGAGCATCGAGAGCCTCGGCCAGCGCCGTCCGCAACGCTCGGTTCTGGGCGTTCAGTGGGCTCACTCCACCCAGAGTGAAGTAGTGCTGGCCGACCTCGACCAGCCGCTCGGGCGGAATCCCGCGGCCGGCGGTGACCCGCTCCAGGAACGGCACGACCTCGTCGACCCCCTCCGGGCCGCCGAAACCGAGCAGCAGGACGGCGTCGGTCATCGCAGCACGCGGGGCAGGTCGGACGGGCTGATCCGGTGCCCGGTGAAGAACGGCACCTCGAGCCGGACGTGCCTGCGCGCGCCGGAGCCGCGCAGGTGCCGCATCAGGTCGGTCAGGTCGACCAGCTCGTCGGCCTCCAGGGCCAGCAGCCACTCGTAGTCGCCCAGCGCGAATGCGGCGACCGTGTTGCTGAGCACCTGCGGGAACTCGCGCCCCTGCGCGCCATGCTCGGCCAACAAGGCGCGACGCTCGTCCTCGGGCAGCAGGTACCACTCATACGAGCGGACGAACGGGTAGACGGTCAGCCAGGTCTTCGGCTCGGCGCCGCGCAGGAAGGCCGGGACGTGCTCGCGGCTGAACTCGGCCTGCCGGTGCACCCCGAAGCCGGACCAGGTCAGGTCGACCGCCCCACCAAGCCCCTCCCGCTGGAAGCGGCGCTGCGCCTCCTGCAGCCGCTCGGCCGAGTCGCCGTGCAGCCAGACCAGCAGGTCGGCCTTGGCCGGCATCCCATGGACGTCGTACAGGCCGCGGGTGGTGACCCCGCCCTCGGCCAGCTCGCCGATCAGTTCGGTGACGTCGGCGGCCACGTCCACCGGGGCCGGGCCGCGGCGGGTGAAGACGGCATAGCAGGTGTAGCTGATCGCATCAGTCATGAATCGACCCTAACTCCGGCGGCGGTTTCGCGTGCAGGGGTGGCTTGCGAGGTGGGGGTGGTGGCGGCGTCTAGGGCGGCGGCGGCCTGGCGGCGTCCATCGGCAATGCAGTCGGGCACCCCGACTCCACGCAGTGCCGAGCCGGCGATCCGCCAGCTGGGCAACTCGGCCAGGGCGGCTTCGGCGGTGGCGATCCGGTCCAGGTGTCCGACGGTGTACTTCGGCATCACCGAGGTCCAGCGGGTGAGCCGGGTCAGGAACGGAGCCCCGGTGGCGCCCAGCACGGTGCCCACGTGGGCGATCACCGTGGCCAGCAGTTCGTCGGTGTCGGCCGTGGCGATCGGGCCCAGGCGTTCGGGGACGAAGGCGCGGATCAGCACCTGATCACCCTCGGCGCGTCCAGCCCACTTGGCCGAGCTGACCGTCACTCCGCTGATCGGGGCGGCTTGTGCTTCCAGCCAGCCGTGGGTGGTCACCGGGACCGGGAAGGCGGACGCCCGGTAGCCCAGGTTGATCACATTCGAGGTAGCCAGTGGCACGTCAGCCAGGGCTGCCGCGGCGGACGGGGCAACCTCGGCCAGCAGTTCGGCGCTGCTGCGGACGCCGCCGGCCAACACCACGGCGTCGGCCTCGACCACGGTTCCGTCGCTCAGTTCGGCGTGCGCTCCGCCGCCCTCGGTTGGGGTCAGCGAGCGCACCGAGACGCCGGTGCGCACCTCAGCTCCGGCTGTGGTGAGCCGGTCGGCGACGGCGTCTACCAGGGAGCCCAGGCCGCCACGCAGGGTCTGGAAGGGCGAGCCCGGCCCGCGGGTGCCCGAGGCCCGGCGAGCCGCGCGGGCCTTACGGCCCGAAGCCAGCGAGGCCAGGATCAGGCTGCGGTGGGCCGCCTCGTCCGAGCGCAGGCTGGGCAGCACGGCGTCCAGGCTCAGCTCGTCCACGCTGGCCCCGTAGATGCCGCCGACCATGGGGTCGGCGAAGCCGGTGACGATGCCGCCTCCGAGCCGGCGGCGCAGGAAGGCGCCGATGGCCACATCGTCGGTGCCCAGTTGGCGGGGGAGCATCAGGTCGAGCCCGGCGCGCAGCTTGGCGCCCACCGAGAGGATGCCGGTGGTGGCGAAGGGCAGCAGCCGGGTCGGCAGCACCATGCCCATCCCGGCCGGGATCGGACGCAGCTTGTCCCCGGACCGCAGATACACCTGCCGCGACCCCGAGGTGCCGATCAGCTCGTCGCCGAGCCGGACCTCGCGGGCCAACTGAGCGGCCGCCGGACGGTAGCTGACGAACGAATCCGGGCCGTGCTCGATCAGGAAGCCATCGACGCTCTCGGTGTGCAGCTTGCCGCCGAGCCGGTCATCGGCCTCGACCAGCACCACCTCGGTGCCGGGCCGAGCGATGGCCTCCCAGGCTGCAGCCAGCCCGGCGATGCCGCCACCGACGACCAGCAGCCTCACTTGGCGGCCTTGGGCTGATAGGGGCACAGCGGGTCGGACTCAAGCGGATCACCGGTCCAGGCGTAGGCGCGGGCCCGGGAGCCGCCGCACCAATCCTGGAACTCGCAGACCCCGCAGCGTCCCTTGAACTGGGACGGGTCGCGCAGCGCGCGCATCAGCGGATCGTCGCGGTACAGCTCGACCAGCGAGCGCTGCTTGACGTTGCCCACGCTGATCGGCAGGAAGCCGGACGGGGTGACCTCGCCCAGGTTGGAGATGAAGACGATGCCGTTGCCGTCCCGGATCCCGAAGGCCCGCGACATCGGATGCGTCTCGAGGTCTTCCTTGCTCTTGCCGGCCCGCAGCAGCGGCTGGGCGATCAGCCGGCGGTAGTGCATGGCCTCGGTGGTCTTCACCCGGAACGGCGCGTCCTTGTTCACCCCCGCGGCCCACAGCAGCCAGCGCTCGGCCTCGCCGGGGCTGAGTTCGGTCAGCTCGGAGCCGCGCCCGATCGAGATCAGGAAGAACAGGCTCCACTGCATCAAGGTGTGCCGGCTGAGCAGCTCGTAGACCGCCGGCAGGTCGGCCGCGGTGTTGGCGGTGACCAGGGTGTTCACCTGCACCGACAGGCCAGCATCGGCGGCATCGTCGAGCGCGGTGAGAGTGGCGTCGAAGGTGCCCGGCACCATCCGGACGCCGTCGTGGTACTCCGCGGTGGAGCCGTCCAGGGATAGCGAGATGGCCTGGATGCCGATCTCCTTCATCCAGAACATCCGCTCCCGGGTGAGCAGCGGGGTGACCGCCGGAGCCAGGGATACCCCGATCCCGCGGGCGGTGGCCGCAGCGACCAGCTCGGGCAGGTCGGCCCGGCGCAGCGGGTCACCGCCGGTCATCACCACATGGGGCAGTGCCTCGTCCGGGCCGGCGAAACCGAGGATGTCGTCGAGCAGCGCGATGGCCTCGGACGTGGTCAGCTCACCGGGGGCCGCGTCGGGCATGGCCGTGGCCCGGCAGTGCCGGCAGGCCAGCCCGCAGGCATTGGTCAGCTCCCAGTAGATGATCATCGGAGCGCGCTGGTAGGCCCAGCCGTCCGGCTTCACCGAGCCGATGCCGTGCGAGGGACGTCCGGCGCCCGGGTGGCCGGCGCCCGGGTGTCCGGCGCCCGGGTATCCGGGGTGGGCGTGGCCGGGGTGTCCAGTGCTGGCGGGATGCATATCAGTGCTCCGGAGGGATCGAGTGGACCAGCTCGACGAGCCGGGTGAGGACGTCCGGGTCGGTGTCCGGCGGGACGCCATGACCCAGGTTGAAGACATGTCCCGGTGCGGCGGCACCGCGGGCCACGACATCGCGAGTGGCCGCCTCGAGGGTGGCCCAGTCGCCGCTGAGGAGGGCCGGATCGAGGTTTCCCTGCAGCGGGACGGCCCCGCCGAGCAGCTGATTGGCCTGGTCAAGCCCCAGATCGGAGGCCACGCCGATCACGTCGGCTCCGGCGGCCAGCAGGTCGGGCAGCAGGTTTGCGGTGGCCGTGCCGAAGTGCACGCGGGGGACGCCCAGGTCGGCGATGGCCGCGAACACCGCGGCCGAATGGGGCTGGACGTTGCTGCGGTACTCGGCCGGGGACAGCCGGCCCACCCAGGAGTCGAACAGCTGCAGGGCCACGGCCCCGGCCTCGACCTGGGCGCGCAGGAAGGTGGCCGTGATCCCGGCCACCCAGCCCAGCAGCCGGTTGAAGGTCTCCGGATCCTCGGCCAGCAGCGCTCGGGTGGCGGGCAGGTCGCGGTTGGGCCGGCCCTCGATCAGGTAGGAGGCCAGGGTGAACGGGGCGCCCGCGAAGCCGATCAGCGGGGTGGCACCGAGTTCGGCCACGGCACCGGCAACCCCCGCCTTGACCGGCGCCAGGGCGTCGGGGTCTAGTTCGGGGAGGTTGGTCACGTCGGCCGCGCTGCGGATCGGCGACTCCAGCACCGGGCCGACGCCGGGGACGATCTCGACGGCGATCCCGGCCAGCCGCAGCGGAACCACGATGTCGGAGAAGAAGATGCCGGCGTCCACGTCGTGCCGGCGGACCGGCTGGACGGTGATCTCGGCGGCCAGCTCCGGAGTCAGACAGGCCTCCAGCATGGACGTGCCTTCACGCAGCGCGCGGTACTCCGGCAGCGAGCGGCCGGCCTGGCGCATGAACCACACCGGACGCCGGCTGACCGGACGTCCGTGGTAGGCGGCGAGCAGGGGAGCCTCGGTCATTGCGGGACCTCGATTCCGAACAGGGTGTGCAGGGCGTGGGAGTAGTCCTCGAGCTCGCCGGTGCGGGCCAGTTCGGCCGCACGCAGCGACGGGGTGTGCAGCAGTGCGTTCGAGACCCGGCGCAGCGAGTGTGCCACCGCAGCGGCGGTCTCGGTGTCGTAGCGGCGGTTGGCCGACTCGATCTCCCGCTCGATGAACTGGGTGACATGTGCTCTGATCGCGGTGACCGCCGGAGTGGCTTGGCGTCCCTGCTCCAGATGCAGGTAGGTCTCCACGCCGCGGTTGACCAGGTCGCGGGCGTGCAGTACCGCGGCGGTCTGAGCGGCCGGGGCGGCGGCGCCCACCTCGTCCAGATCGATCAGGTCGACGTTGGCCAGGTTGTCGGCGTCGGCGGCAACATCGCCCGACAAGGACAGATCCAGGATCGGCAGCAGCGGTGCGCCGGCCCGGGCCGCGGCCAGCTGGAAGGTGCCCAGGATCGGCTCGCCGCGATGCTGGCCGCCACTGCAGGTGACTACCAGTTCGGTGCTGGCCAGGGTTGCGTCCAGCTCGTCCTCGCTGATCGGACGGACGTCGTGGCTGGCGGCGAACTGCGCGGCCCGGCCGCTGGGGGAGTAGACCGACAGCTCGGTGCAGCCGCGGCGCAGCAGGGCTGCGGTGACCACTCGGGCGTAGCTGCCGGTGCCGATCAGCAGCACCCGGCGTCCGGCCAACGGGAAGTGGCGCTGCTCGACAAGGTCGAGGCCGACCTGGGCAAGGGAGCGTCCGGCCTCACCCAGACCGCTCTCGCTGGCCACTGCTTTCGCCGTAGTGAGGGCGGCATCGAAGAGCCGGTGCAGGGCTGCGCTGGCCCGGGGGCCGGCATCGGCGAGAGCGTTGCGAACCTGGCCGATGATCTCGGCCTCGCCGACCACCATCGAATCCAGACCGCTGGCCACCTCCAGCAGATGCTGCACGGCGACATCCGCGGCGTACACCTCGAACTGATCGACCAGGTGCCGATCGGCGGGAGCCAGCGTCTCGCGGATAGCGGTGAGCACCAGCTCGAGGCCGCCGTGGAAGGTGGGTGTTTCTACGTAGAGCTCGAACCGATTGCAGGTGTTCAGCAGGATTCGTCCGGGGACGTCGGCCCGATCAAGTCGGGCCAGGATGGGTTCGGAAGCCGCGCTCAGCCGGGCCAGCTCGTCCAGGGCTACCAGGTTGTGGTTCACGCCGACGCTGGTCACAGGCACGCTTTGCATGGTAGCCGCTGGTTCCGGCTCGACCCGAACTGGGGCGACGGCTGGGGGCGTCCGCTTTCCGTCCGTTGCGGGGCTCTGCAGAGTCACCGGTGGAGCAGGTCGAGCCCGACCACCGAGCCGATCACGGTGAGTGCCGGTGGCTGGATTCCGGCCTCGGCGGCCAGTGCCGGCAGGGTGTCGACGGTGCCGCGGACGACCTGCTGGTCGGGGGTGGTCGCCTGGGCCACCACGGCGGCCGGCGTCTGGGCGTCCAGGCCGTGCGAGACCAGCGCCGCGCAGATGTCGGCCAGGTGCCGGACCCCCATCAGGATCACGATGGTGCCGGCGGTCTTGGCCACCACCTCCCAGTTGACGGTGCTGGACGGGTGGGTCGGGCCGACGTGGCCGGAGACCACAGTGAAGCCCTGGGTGAGGCCGCGGTGGGTGAGCGGGATGCCGGCCAGCTCGGGGCCGGCGATGGCCGAGGAGACGCCCGGGATCACTCGCACCGGGACGCCGGCTTCGGCGCAGGCGAGCCACTCCTCGCTGCCGCGGCCCAGCACGAACGGGTCGCCGCCCTTGAACCGGACGACACTGGCGCCGGTAGCGGCATGTTCGATGAGCAGTTGGTTGATCTCGGCCTGGTCGGTGTGCCGGCCGCCGGGCAGTTTGCCGACGTCGATCAGGGTGGCGCCGGACTTGACCTCGTCCAGGCAGGCCAGCGGAGCCAGGTGGTCGTAGAGCACGACGTCGGCGTTGCGCAGGGCGCGCAGGCCGCCGACGGTGAGCAGGTCGGGGTCGCCGGGGCCGCCGCCGACCAGGATCACTTCCCCGGTCTGAGCAGGGCGGACGTTCATGAGGTTCCTTTCGCTGTGGCGGAAGCGGGTCGGATGGGAGTTGGTTTGGTGGTCGGCGGACGGTTCAGCCGGTGCGTCCGTCCGGGCCGCAGAGGGCGTTCAGGGCGGCCACGGTGACCGCGCTGCCGCCGCGGCGTCCGTGGACGACCAGGTACTCCAAGCCGAGTTCGTTGGCGGCCAGGGCCTGCTTGGATTCGGCTGCGCCGACGAAGCCGACCGGGATGCCGAGCACCGCGGCCGGGGCCAGGGCCGGCTCGGCGGCGACCACTTCGAGCAGGTGGAACAGCGCGGTCGGGGCGTTGCCGATGGCGACCACGGCCCCGGGCAGCAAGGGGCGCCACAGCTCGACGGCCGCAGCGGTCTTGGTGGTGCCCAGCTCGGCGGCCAGGGCGTCCAGCCGCGGATCTCCGAGCAGGCAGAGCACCTGGTTGTCGCGCGGCAGCCGAGACCGGATCACGCCGCTGGCCACCATCTTCGAATCGCACAGGATCGGGGCGCCGGCCCGCAGGGCTGCGGTGGCGGCGTCCGCGAAGCCGTCCGACCAGGCCAAGTCGTCGACCAGGTCCGGCTGACCGGATGCGTGCACCATTCGGATCGCGGCCGCCCGCAGCCCGTCCGGCACCCGGCTCAGGTCGGTCTCCGCCTCGATGATGGCGAACGACTGCCGGTAGATCTCCGCCCCGTCCCGCAAGTACTCCTTCGTCCCCCCCATCACGGGGACGGTTCCATTACCGTCCACTGAGGTATCCGGGTCGGCGGCGGCGGTCTCGTCCATCGCGGGACGCAGGTCCGCAGAAGAGGGGACTGTCCCCCTTTCTGCAGTGTCGTGGTCCATCGCGGGAAGGCGATCGGTCGGCTGGACGGTAATGGAACCGTCCCCGCATCTTGTGCTGACAGGGGTGGACGGTAATGGAACCGTCCCCGAGGACCAGGCGGCGACGAGGTGGTCGCGGACGGCGCGGGAGCGGCGCGGATCGCCGCCGGCCAGGACGGCCACCGACAGGCCGTCGATGGTGGCGGTGGCCGGAGTCCAGGCCGAGCCCTGGTCGGCCCGGTCGGCGCGGACGCAGAAGGTGTGCCGGGCCTCGGCGGCCGCAGCCACCTGCGCATTGGTCTCCGGGTCGTCGGTAGCGGCCAGGACGTACCAGGCGCCGTCCAGATCGGACTCCAGGAAGGTGCGCTCGCGCCAGCCGATCTTCCCGGCCTCGGCCAGCGCGGCCAGCGCCGGATGCAGTTCGGGGGCGATCACAGTCACCTCGGCCCCGGCTGCCAGCAGCTTCGGCACCCGGCGCCGGTTCACGCAGCCGCCACCGACCGCCACGACCTTGCGTCCGGTCAACAGCAGGCCGCTCAGATAGGCCGACGAACCGGCCTCGGCACGCAGCTTCAGGACGCCCTCCCGGTAGCGCTGGACGACCACCTCGGCCAGCTCGGTGCAGGCCCCGATCACGTCGGCTACCCGCACTTCGATCTCGGGATGGGCGGCCACGAACTCGGCGGTCTGCTGGTGCACCCACTGGTCGAGCCGTCCGGTGAACAGGAAGTGCGGCATCACCACGATCCGCCGGCTGCCGCTCGCTGCGGCCTGGGCCAGCGCCTCGGGCAGCGACGGCCGAGCCACCTGGATAAACGCCGCGGCCACCTGCCGATAGCCGCCGGCCTCGAACAGCAGCCGGGTCAGCCGGACGTGGTCGGCATTGGTCTCGGCGATGCTGCAGCCGCGCCCGACCAGGATCACGTCGGTATCGTCCGCCGCCCACTCACCGCGGGCTGCGTCGATCCGCTGCCGGACCGCAGCCAGCAAGGCCTTCGGTGAGCCCAGGTGCCGGGTGTAGGCCACGGCGGCATCCGGCTGAGTGGCCTGGGCGTCGGCGATCGCCTCGGGGATGTCGTCGCGGACGTGGCCGCCACTGCCGATCATCAGCGGCACCACCACGGCCCGGCCATGCTCGGCCAGCAGCGGGGCCAGCGCGTCCGCGATCGGCGGCTCGGTGAGCTCGACGAAGCCGGCTTCGACCTGGACGTCCGGTAACAACGCCTGCACCCGGGCCACCAACTCCGCGGCTTGGGCCGCCCCGGCGGCCACCCGGGTGCCGTGGCCGGCGATCACCAGCGGCGGGGTGGCCGCGGCGGGCGCGGAAGGGGTGGGCGACAGGTTCGGGTGGCTCATCGGTTCATCCAGTGGTAGTCGCGTGGGGTCACCATGGCGGTGCCGCCGACGCCGGCGGGCAGGTAGCGGGTGGTCGAGGAACCGATCACGACAAGGGAGTTCATGTTCACCACGGACGGGTCGAAATCGGCGATCGTCGACAAGGTGACCCGCTGGTCGGGCCGGTCGGCCTCCTCGACCACGGCGATCGGCGTGGTCGCTGGCCGGTGTTCGGCGAAGATGGCCACCGCGTCGGGCAGGTGATGCAGCCGGGTCCGGCTGCGCGGGTTGTAGAGCACGGTGACCAGGTCGGCCTGCGCCGCGGCCCGCAGCCGTTTGGTGATGGTGTCCCAGTCGGTGTGCAGATCCGACAGCGAAATGGTGGCGTGGTCGTGGCCCAGCGGTGCCCCCAGAATCGCGGACGCGGCCAGGCTGGCGGTCACACCCGGGACGATCTCCACGTCGATCCCGTCGGTGCCCTGCTCGAGGGTGGGCGAGGCCATGGCGTAGATGGCCGGGTCGCCGGAGCAGACCAGGGCCACCTTGTTGCCCTGCCGGGCCAGTTCGATGGCCGTGGCGGTCCGCTCGGCCTCCTTGCCCATCGGGGTGGACGCGATCCGCACCCCGGGGGCCAGCAGATCCTTGATCTGGGCCACATAGGGCCGGTAGCCGACCACCACCGAGGCCTCCCGGACGGCGGCCTGTGCCCGCGGAGTGGTCAGATCCCGGGAGCCGGGGCCGAGCCCGACCACGGTCAGTTTGCCGCGGGCCGGGAGCCGTCCGATGGCGCAGGTGGCCTGTGGCGTCCGCTGCTTTTCGACGATCAAGCTCGCCCCGTGGGCCAGCACGGACGCCTCGGCCACGCTCGGGGTGCCCACCGCCCGCAGCGGGGCCTCGCTGGGGTTCGGCACGTCCTGGGCGGCCAGGACCTCGGCAGGATAGGTCACCAGCGGGATGCCGAGTTCGACGGCCAAGGCGACCAGGCCCGGCTCGTCGGCTTTCGCATCAACCGTTGTCAGTGCGGCAAGGGAGGTCAGGGCCAGGCCGGCCTCGGTGAGGCTCTCGGTGAGCAGTGCTCGCAGCGCGGACGACTCGGTGCCGGCATTGCAGCCCAGCCCGGCGACCAGGCTGGGCGGGTTCAGCACCACGGTGGGCAGCGCGGACGGCTCGGTGAGCCGATCGGTGACCAGGATCAGCCCGGCCAGCTCGGAGTCGTCGGTTAGCCCATCGGTCGCCTGACCGGTCTGCACGGTGACGTTCGCGGGCAGCGCGGGCAGCGGCCACGGCTGGCTGCGGACGACCCGCACCGGACGTTCGTCCAGGATCGCCCGGGTCACCTCGGCGACGGCTCCCGACCACGGCCAGCCGAGGGTGTCCAGGCCGGGCAGGCCGACCGCATCGGTGGCGGTGGTCAGCACGGCAGTGGCGTCCAGGCCGTCGGCGAGTCGGCGGGCCAGCTCGTTGGCACCGCCGGTATGCCCGCCGACCAGGGGAATCGCAAAGCGTCCGGCTTCGTCCAGGACGACCACACCTGGGTCGGTCAGCTTCGATTGGAGCAGAGGAGCAATGATCCGGGTGGTCGCACCCAGAGCCAGGTGAGATATCACCAGATCACATTCGGCCCAGGCCTGGGGCAGACCGGCGACCGCCCCCGCGGTGTATCGCCGGGTGGTCACGCCCAAGATGGCGTCCACCCGGTCGGCCCGCGCCTGGCTGGCCAACCCTGAGGTGACTTGGCCGATCACCGGCTCGGGCCGCCCGGCCACAGCGGACGTGGCGGCGTCCACTGCGGGGCCTGCGGGGCTGGCCTCGGCGACCAGCCCGGCCCAGGCCGGATCGGACGCGGTTGGCGGCCGGTCCAGGATCAGCACCACATTCGGTTCCACCGGCTCGGCGGTGAGCGCCTCGGCTCCGGTGAGCACTCGCACTCGCTGGTCGGGCTCACCCAGCCGCTCGGCCAGCACCCAGTGACGCTCCAGTTCGCTCAGCCCGGCGGCCAACTCGCGGATGCCGTGCTCGGCCGAGGTGAACACCGCCACCTTCGCGCAGTCCCTAGCCAGCCGCAGGGCTGGCTCCAGCGGACGGCCGTGCACGCTGACCACGGCGGCGTCGTCCCAGGGCAGACCGACCGCGGCGAACGCCAACGCGATGGATGACACGGCGGGCACCACCTGCGGCCGCAACCCGTGGCGGCGCAGCGCGCGCAGCACCCCGAAGTAGCCCGGGTCGCCGCTGGCCACCACCAGCACGTCCGCTTCGGTCGGCAGGGCGAGAATCTGATCGACGGCGACACTGAGCGCGCCCAGAACGATCCGGCGCTCAGGCGCCACGGCCAGGGCGTCCAACTGGCGGGTGCCGGCCACCACCCAATCGGCGTCGGCCGCAGCCGCCCGCAGCCGGTCGTCGGGGGCGCCGAGCAGGCCGTGGACGGTGATCACTGGGGCTCCTTGGTGATGAGTGCGCTGCCGTCGGCGGCCCGGAACTCGTGCCGGAAGCCGGGGTGGTACAGGTGGCTGCGGGTGGTCGAGGTCTCGGCCAGCGCCGGGCCGACCAGCACCACGGTGTGCTTCCACAGCTTGTGTTCGCGCATGGTCGCCGACAGCTCGTCCAGCCGGCAGCGCAGCAGCAGCTGGTCGGGCCAGCTGACCCGGTAGCCGACGATGCAGGGGGTGTCGGCCGGGTAGCCACCGGCCAGCAGCTCGTCCTGCAGCACCTTGTTGCGGGCCGCCGACAGGTACAGCGCCATGGTGGCGCCATGGGCGGCGAAGCCGCGGACGGTTTCCCGGTCCGGCATCGGGGTGCGGCCACCCTCCAGCCGGGTCAGGATCAGGCTTTGGGAGACCTCCGGGACGGTGATCTCGGCGTCGGCGGCCGCGGCAGCAGCCGAGAACGCCGAGACGCCCGGGATGGTCCGGTGGGCGAGGCCGAGTTGGTCGCAGACCCGGCGCTGCTCGGCGGTGGCGCCATAGATGCTCGGGTCACCGGTGTGCACCCGGGCCACCAGCAGCCCCTCGTCGCGGGCCCGCTCGTACAGCGGCGTGATCTCCTCCAGGGACGCACTGGCCGAGTCGACCAGCAGCGCTCCCGGCTTGAGGTTGGCCACGATTCCGGCATCGACAAGGCTGGACGCCCAGATCACGATGTCGGCTGCGGCGATCACGGCGGCCCCGCGGACGGTGATCAGGTCGGACGCGCCCGGCCCGGCGCCGACGAAAACCACCTCGCCGACGGGGGTCTCGGCGCTCACAGTCGGCCGCCGATGCCGTCGCGGGCCGGGACGATCTGCACCGTGGAGAAGTAGGGTGCGCTGGTTTCGGTGACCTCGGCGAGCGGGGTGATCGTCTGGTCCGGACGGCCGAGGTTCACCCCGAGGATGCCGTCCCGGCCGGATGCGGCCACCAGGGCCCGCAGTTCGGCCAGCTGGCGTCCGCCCTTGTAGGCGACCACGGTGTCGGAGTGGGCCAGGGCGTCCCGGACGGTCTCCAGCCCGGCCGTGGCCGGCACCAGGGTGAGCGACTCGGTGCCCTCGACCAGCGGCGTCCGGCTGGCCGCGGCGAGAGCTTGCATGGCAGTGATGCCCGGCACGACCGACACGTCAACGCCGGGCATCACCGCCTGTACTTGGGCGGCGAGGTAGGAGAACGTCGAGTAGACGCTCGGATCGCCGACGGTGGCGAAGGCGACCGTGGTCGCCCCCGCGGAGAAGGCATCGACCGCCGCCTGAGCGGAGGCCTGCCAGGATTCGATGCGCGCGCTGCCGACGCCGCGCCGCTGGGCCATGCTGAACGGGATCCGGCACAGCTTGGCCTCGGATTGCGGGCAGGCGGCCAGGACGATCTGCTCGGCGCGTCCGGCCGCGTCGGCGCTGGTTTCGGTGGCCGGCACCAGGATCACGTCCGCCCGCTGCAGGACGGCGACCGCCTTGACGGTGATGAGTTCTGGGTCGCCAGGACCCACGCCCACCCCAACCAGAGTGTGCGTCGGGGGAGCAGGCGTTGCCGCCATGGAGCCTCCTCAGGTTTCCGCGCCCGATGTGTTGCTCGGCAGCGAGGCGAGTTCCTGGCTCCCGGAATCGCTTCCGGTCACAGTGGCGGGACCGCCCCGGACTCGCCCTTTCGGGGCTCACCGGAGTTCCTGCGCTGATCGCTGCGGGGCTCAGTCTGGCACACTCGGCGGGGTCGGATTGACCAGTGGCGAGATGCTGACCGCGTCCCCATCGCAGAGCGCCGGTGTTTCGGACGGGAGTCTTGTCGCCGGGTCGGGGAGCCTGCTCTCGAACTCCGTGGCTGGGTTCGGTGGTCGGGTATTGCGGGGTGGGGTGCGGGTTTTCCTTTAGGTTCTTCGAACGGTCTCCCCGTCCCGGCTTCCGCGGTCTGGTGGGGACGGTTCCATTACCGTCCAGGCCTGTCATCGCGATTCGTGGGGACGGTTCCATTACCGTCCAGGCCTGTCATCGCGATTCGTGGGGACGGTTCCATTACCGTCCGGCCTGGTCAGCGGGGTGCTGGCGGGAGTCTTGTCGCCGGGTCGGGGAGACTGCTCTCGAACTCCGTGGCTGGGTTCGGTGGTCGGGTATTGCGGGGTGGGGTGCGGGTTTTCCTTTAGGTTCTTCGAACGGTCTCCCCGACCCGGCTTCCTTTGTTCGCCGAGTACCACGACCTGGGGAAGGCGATGGGCGAGAGTGAAGGAGTGGGCATGGCGCGGACGGGTGTGCTGACCGCCGCCGGGCTGGTGCTCGGCTGGCTGGCCGATCAGGCGATCGGCGATCCGCGGCGCGGCCATCCAGTGGCTGGCTTTGGCCAGCTGGCTACTGCTTTTGAGCGAGTCAGCTATGCCGACCGGCGAGTCAATGGGGTACTCAACGAGGTCGTGCTGGTCAGTGCCGTCGCCGGACTCGGGGTGGTGCTGAGTTCTGGCGCGCGACGTCCGGTTGCCCGGGTGTGCCTGACTGCGCTGGCCACCTGGACGGTGCTCGGCGGACGGTCACTGGCTCGCGAGGCAGAGGCCGTCGCCGCCCATCTGGCCGCCGACGATCTGGACGCTGCCCGCGAGCAGGTCAGCCACCTGGTGAGTCGGGATCCGCAGACACTGGACGCCGACGGCGTCGCCCGGGCCGCCCTGGAATCGGTGGCCGAGAACACCTCCGATGCCGTGGTGGCGCCGCTGTTCTGGGGGGCGGTGGCGGGAATACCGGGGCTGCTGGCCTACCGGGCGATCAACACCCTGGACGCCATGGTCGGCTACCGCAATGCCCGCTACGGCAACTTCGGCTGGGCCGCGGCGAAGCTCGATGATGCGGCCAACTGGCTGCCGGCTCGGCTGGCCGGGGCGCTGGCGGTGGCGGCGGCACCGGTGGTCGGAGGCGATCCGGGCCAGGCTGTCCGGGCCATCGTCGAACAGTCCGGGGCCCACCCCAGCCCGAATGGCGGGGTGGTCGAAGCCGGTTTCGCCGGGGCGCTCGGGGTCCGGATCGGTGGACGAAACAGCTACGGCGGCGTGGTCGAGGACCGCGGCGAGCTCGGCTTCGGGTCGGCCCCGACGGCGTCCGATCTGGTCCGGGCGAATCGGCTGGCGCTGGCGGTCTCGGCCGGATCGGTGCTGGTCAGCGCCGGATTAGCCGCGCTGGTGCACCGAGGCCGGCTGCGATGAGAGTGCTGCTGCTTGGCGGCACAGCCGAGGCCCGCGAGCTGGCCGCGGAGCTGGGCGAGCACGAGGTGATCGTCTCTCTGGCCGGAGCCCTCTCGGCTCCTCACCCGGTGGTCGGGGAGGTCCGCTTTGGCGGCTTTGGCGGCGCGGACGGCCTGGCCGACTACCTGCGTGCGCACGCCGTCGAGGCCGTGATCGATGCCACCCACCCGTTCGCGTCCCGGATCAGCGGCAACGCGGCGCTGGCGTGCGCGAGGACGTCCATCCCGTTGCTGCGGCTGGAGCGACCGAGCTGGGCCGAGCGGGAAGATGCGTCCAGCTGGCATTGGGTCGACGACCTGGCTGCGGCCCGGGTGCGCGCCGAGGAGTTGGGCAGTCGAATCCTGCTGGCGGTCGGACGACAGTCGCTGACCGCTTTTGACGGCTGGCGACCGGGGCTGGTGGTGGCCCGCGCCATCGAGCCGCCCGCCTTCACGCTCCCGGACGGCTGGCTGCTGGTCCGTGGCCGCGGCCCGTTCGCGCTCGCCGACGAATTGGCGCTGCTGCGCGAGCACCGGATCGAGGTGCTGGCCGCCAAGGACTCCGGCGGGCCGACCACGGCCAAGCTGGACGCCGCAGCCGAACTCGGCGTGGCCCTGGTGATGGTGCGCCGTCCACCGGCCCCGGACGGGGTGGCCGCGGTGGCGTCCGTGGCTGAGGCGCAGCGGTGGCTGGCTCAGACCCGGCGCAGCAGGTAGGTGTCGAAGACCCAACCCTTGGCGGCGATGGCCTCGTTGCGAACTCGGAGCACCTCGTCGCGTACCTCGGCCAGCGGGCCGGCGATCAGGATCTCGTCCGGAGTGCCCAGGTAGGCGCCCCAGTACAGCTCGAGGCCGGTCGGGTCGATGCTGGCGAAGACCTGATGCTGGTCGAGCATCACCACGACGTCGTCGATCCCGTCCGGCATGCCCGAACGCAGCAGCCGGGCCGGGCTGAGTTGGACGGCCCGTCCCTGCCGGTTGAGCGGGATTCGGTGCCGAGCGGCCAGTGCGAAAGCGCTACTGATCCCGGGAATCACCGCGAGGGAGATCGGGTTCGGGGCGGCCGCGACCAGCTCGGTGCAGATCGCCAGCGTGCTCTCGTACAGGCCCGGATCGCCCCAAACCAGGAAGCCGCCGACCTCGCCCTCGCCGAGCGCTGCGCCGACCGCGTCACTCCATTGAGCCAGCCGCTCGGACCGCCAGCGGGCCACCGCCTGGTCGTAGTCCGGAGCGCTGCGCCACGGACGCGGCGGGTCGGCCAGTTCGACGATGCGAAGCGGGGTGCTGCGATGCCGGGCGATCACCGCGCGCCGAGCCTGAACCAGGTCGTCCAGCTCGTCGCCCTTGACCACGACGAACAGCACGTCGAGGCGTCCGATGGCGGCGACGGCCTGCAGGGTGAGCCAGTCCGGGTCGCCGGCCCCGATCCCGATCAGCAGCAGTTCACGCATCGGGTCACGCTATCGCGAGCCCGTCCGTCCGCCCCACTCCGGGCTCTGGTCCTCGCCTCGCTACGTCTGGTTCGAGCCGCTACGCGAGCTCGGGTAGCGAGGCGCATCTCGGGTAGCGAGGCGCGGGGAGGGTGGCGAGGGGAGGGTGGCGCGGTGGGGACGGCTTCGCTACCGGTTGGGCTGCTTCGCTACCGCTGGATGGGTAGCGAAGCAGGGGGACGGGTAGCGAAGCCGACGGGATGGGTAGCGAAGCAGTGGGACGGGTAGCGAAGCGCGGTGGCTCAGCCGCAGACGAGCGCGCGGAGGGCGGCGACGAGGGCGTCGGCGACCGCGGGGACGGGCACCTTGACTCGGATCCAGGTCGGGCCGAGGCCGGGGAAGGACTCACCGCGGCGCACCGCGAAACCGGCCCGGGCCAGCGCCGGACGCACCGAGTCCGAACCACAGGAGGCCGTGTCGATCAGGACGAACGGGGCGTCCGAGGTGAGCGTCGGGAAACCCGCTGCGGCAAGGGACGACACCAGATGAGCTCGATGAGCGGCCAACTCGGCGTAGCGGGCGGACGCCTCGGCGCGGGCCGCGTCCGTGCTGGTGGCGACCATGGCTGCCGCAGCCGGGGCCGAGATCGGCCAGGACGGCTGCGCCTGCTCCAGCCGGGCGATCAGCGCCGGGTCGCCGACCACATAGCCGACCCGCAGCCCGGCCAGCCCCCAGGTCTTCGACAGCGAGCGCAGCACCAGCAGGCCGGGCATCTCCGTGCTGATCAGGGACTCGGCTTCGTCGGTGGCGTCCATGAAGGCTTCGTCGACCACCAGCAGCCGTCCGGCACCGGCGGCGAGCAGCGCCTCGCGGGAATGTAGCCAGCCGGTCGGGTTGGTCGGGTTGCCGACGAAGACGGCGTCCGCCCAGGTCGGCAGGTCGGCCAGCGGCGGGGTGGACGGCTGCAGCGGTAGCAACCAGCGCTGGACGGCATGTCCGGCCGCCCGGAGTGCGGCCTCGGGCTCGGTGAACTGCGGGTGCACCACCAGCGGATGGGCCGCGGTGAGCGTCCTGGCGATCAGAGCGAAACCCTCCGCGCCGCCGGCGGTCGGCAGCACCATCTGCGGCGGCACCCCGTGCGCGGCGGCGATCGCGGCTCGGGCCTCGGTCGCGTCCGGATAGCTGCCCAGGCCGGTCATGGCGTCGGCCAGCACCTCGGTCAGCCAGTCCGGCGGACCGGGCAGCATCACGTTCACGGCCAGGTCGATCAACCCTGGCGCCAGATCGTGGTCGCCGTGGTGCCGCAGGTCGATCCCGTCGATGCGCGTGTCGCCGTTGCTGCGGCCAGCGGCATCCGTCGGCGCAACCGGACGAACGACGGTCGCCGCGTAACAGGACACGGCCTCGGCGAACCGCTGGGCCAACCCGGGATGGCCGGCCCAGTGCAGGTGCAGGTAGGAGGCGTGCAGGCTGGGCCGTCCGCTGCCGGACGGGTCCAGCGAGAAGCCCTCGGCACGGTCGGCCCAGCCCCAAGCAGGGGCGTCCCCACTGGCCGGCGTCGTCTGGGTCCGGTGGAACTCGTGCCCAACCACGCGCTCATCAGCCCTGGTCAGCAGGGTGTCGGCGGGAGCGATGGCCTCCCGGTAGCCCAGGGTCAGCCGCGGCGTCATTCGGGCGGACGCGGCCAGCGCGCCCACCATCGGATGCCCGTCGAGCTGCTCGGCCAGATACAGCTGGCCGGCGCATTCGGCCACCGTGGGCAGCCCGGACGCGACGGCGTCGGCAATCGAGGCGCGCAGGCCGGCGTTGCCGCTCAGCTCGACCGCATGCATCTCCGGGAAGCCGCCGCCGATGTACAACCCGGCAACGCCGTCCGGCAGCCGAGCCGCCGTCAGCGGATCCACCTCCACGACCTCACAACCCGCGGCGGTGAGCAACTCGGTGGTCTCGGCATAGCGGAAGGTGAACGCGCGCCCGGCCAGCACCGCGATCCGCGGACGCCCGGCGACCGGCGACACCACCTCGGTCGGACGCCACGGCTCGACCTCCAACTCCGGTGCCGAGGCCGCCAGCGCCCGCACCGCGTCCAGCTCGACATGGGCAGCGATATGGGTGGCCAGCGCCGCGATGGTGGCCGCCGACTCGTCCCGTTCGGCGGCCGGAACCAGGCCCAGATGTCGCGACGGTGCGCTGATCTCCGCACTGCGCGGGACGGCGCCCAACACCGGCCAGCCGGCCTCGGCGAAGACCGCGCGCAGCTCGTCGGCATGCCGAGTGCTGCCGACCCGGTTCAGGATCACTCCGCCCACCCGCAGCTCCGGATCGAAAGCGGCCAGGCCGAGGGCGGCGGCAGCCGCCGTCCGCGACGACGCGGCCCCGTCCACCACCAGCAGCACCGGGGCGTCCAGCAGCTTCGCCACGTGGGCGGTCGAGCCGAAGCCGTCGCGGCCCAGCTGCCCGTCGAACAGCCCCATTACCCCTTCGACAAGGGCAATCTCGGCCGGGCGCGGGGTCAGTGCGCCGTGCAGGAACAGTCGGGGCACCAGCTCTTCGCTGGTCAGCACCGGGTCGAGATTGCGTCCGGGACGCCCGGTGGCCAGACCGTGATAGCCGGGGTCGATGAAGTCCGGGCCCACCTTGAACCCGGCCACCTCGAGCCCGGTAGCGCGCAGTGCGGCCATCAGGCCGGTGGCGATCGTGGTCTTGCCGGCCGAGGAGTTGGCGGCCGTGATCACCAGCCGCGGAATGCTCACCATTCGATCCCCGCCTGCCCCTTCTGGCCGGCGTCGAACGGGTGCTTGCGCTTGCCCATCTCGGTCACCGTGGTGGCGAGCTCGCACAGCTCGGCCGGCGCAGAGCGCCCGGTGATCACCACGTGCTGAGCGCCCGGACGATCCCGCAGCGTGGCCACCACCTCGGCCAGATCCAGCCAGCCCCAGTTCAGCGGGTAGGTGAACTCGTCCAGCACGTACAGCTGGTGACGCTCGGCGGCCAGCCGGGCCGCGACTTCGGCCCAGGATTGTCGGGCGGCCTCGGCCTGTTCGTCGCGATCCTCTGCCTTGCGGACCCAGCTGCGTCCGGCGCCGCTGGTGAACCAGGCCACCTCGCCGCCGACCCCGCTGCGGGCGTGCTCGGCGCCGAGCGCCTCCAGCGCGACCCGCTCCCCGCTCAGCCATTTGCCCGACTTGATGAACTGAAAAACCCCGATTGACCAGCCCTGATGCCACCCGCGCAGGGCCAGGCCCATGGCTGCCGTGGTCTTGCCCTTGCCGTCCCCGGTGTTCACGATCAGGGCCGGACGCTGCCGCCGCTGCCGGGTGGTCAGCCCGTCGGAGGGCACCGCGGTCGGCTCACCGGACGGCATCGGGATCCTCGCAAGGGCTGTTCATGGCCCCTGATTGTGCCCGATCCCGGTTAGGGTGCTCGCCATGGACGACCAGCCCGCCGACCGCCGCCAGCTCAGCGCCGGGCTCCCCGACGAGGAGTTCGCCACCGACGGGCTGCTCACCAAGCGCGCGGTGCGCGCCTACGCCCTGGCCATGCTCGCCCCGCGGGCCGGCGAACTGCTGTGGGATCTCGGCGCGGGCACCGGCTCGATCAGCATCGAGTGGTGCCGGCTGCACTCGTCCAACCGGGCCATCGCCGTCGAGCGGGACACCGAACGGGCCGAGCGGATCGGCGCCAACGCCGTCCGCTTCGGCGTGGCCGGGCAGCTGGACATCCGGGTGTCGGCCATCGACGCCGAACTGGCCGCCCTGCCCGCACCGTCCGCCGTCTTCATCGGCGGCGGGGTGACCGCCGAAACTCTCGAGCACTGCTGGCAGCGATTGAGTAGCGGCGGACGCCTGGTCGCCCACGGGGTCACCGCCGAGACCGAGGCCGTGCTGGCCCAGGTCTACCGCGAACACGGCGGCGAACTGGCCCGGATCGGGGTCGAGCTGGCCGAGCCGATCGGACGCTTCACCGGCTTTCGTCCGCTGCGCACCGTGACCAGTTGGGCCGGCACGAAGGACTGACCCGGCTGGCGCCATCCCAGAACTGGGCAATCGTGCGTAGTCAGCGCGAATCATGCCAGGATGGCGGAGTCGTCCACGAACGGAACCCGGTGCGAATCCGGGACGGTCGGGCCACTGTGACCTCAGCGATGGGGGAGTCAGATACGCGCGTGGACGGAACGTTCCTTAGGCCACGTCACCTAGAAAGGGAACTCGCTGATGCATATCGCTGAGGGATTCCTTCCTGTCATTCACTGCGTCGCTTGGTACGCAGTCTCCGCTCCGTTCGTCATTCACGGGGCCCGCACAGTCATCACCGAAGCCAAAGAGCACCCCGAATCGCGGCTACTGCTGGCCGCCGCCGGTGCCTTCACCTTCGTGCTGTCCTCGATCAAGCTGCCCTCGGTCACCGGCAGCTCCTCGCACCCGACGGGCACTGGCTTGGGGGCGGTGCTGTTCCGTCCGCCAGTGATGGCCTTCCTATCCACCATCGTGCTGCTGTTCCAAGCGCTGCTGCTGGCCCATGGCGGGATCACCACCCTGGGAGCCAACGTGTTCAGCATGGGCATCGCCGGACCGTGGGTCGGCTACTGGTTCTGGACGCTGTCGAACCGGCTGGGCTGGCATCGCAATGTCGGGGTGTTCCTGGCCCTGGCCTTCGCCGACCTGTCCACCTACCTGGTCACCAGCGTCCAGCTCGGGCTGGCTTTCCCGGACCCGGTGTCGGGGCTGGCCGGCTCGGTGGCCAAGTTCGCCGGGGTCTTCGCCATCTCGCAGATTCCGCTGGCCGTCGCCGAGGGCATCCTTGGGGTGCTGGTGTTCCGGCTGCTGACTGACGTTGCCGCCCCCGAGTTGCGCCGACTCGGCGTCCTTGGCGCGGCCAGGGAAGCGGTGGCCTGAGATGAGCAAGAAGACCTGGACCACCCTCGCCTTGATCGCCGCCCTGGTGATCATCTTCGCAGTCAGCTTCGTCGTCGGCGGGCTGCACACCAACCCGGACGAGCGCTTCGCCGGGACCGATTCGGTGGCCACCAGCACCATCGAGGAGTCGAACCCGGGCTACCAGCCCTGGTTCGAGCCGTTCTTCCGGCCCGAATCCGGCGAGGTGGAGTCCGGCCTGTTCGCGCTGCAGGCCGCCATCGGCGGCACCGTCCTCGGCTTCGCCATCGGTGCGCTGTGGGGTCGCCGACGCGGTGAGCGGACGGCACTGGCTGCGGCGCCCGCCGAACCCACGCCCTGATGGCGCACGGTTTGGCGCTCGATCACGCCGCGTGGTCCAGCCCGTGGCGGGCACGTTCAGTGCGCGACAAGGGCGTCCTCTCGCTCGGTCTCCTGCTGGCAGCCATCTGCCTGCCGCCGATTCCCGGCGGCCTGGTGGTGGCGGTGCTCAGCCTGGCCCTGCTGCTGGGCCCGATTCGGGTGGGCTGGACGCGACTGGCCCGGATCGGCTGGCTGCCGCTGGTCTCGATTCTGATCGGAGTGGCCACCGTGGCAGTGAGCGTCAGCTGGGATGCCGGGCTGCGGCTAGAGGTGACCGACGCTGGGGTGGCGACGGCCGTCCAACTCGCCGTCCGGGCGCTGGCGGCGACCTTGGCCATGTTCACCCTGGCCTGCTCGACGCCGATGATCGACCTGCTCTCCGGGCTGCGTCGGCTGCGCGTCCCCGACCCGCTGATCGAGATCGCCGCGCTGATTTACCGGTTCAGCTTCGGGCTGTTGGAGAGCGCCGGGGCGGTTCACGCGGCCCAAGAAGCCCGGTTGGGCTATGCCTCCCGGAGCGCGGCGATGCGGTCGGCCTCGATGGGGGTGGCTGCGCTGTTCGTCCGCTCCTGGGAGCGGGCGCGGCGGCTCGAGGACGGCCTGGCCGGACGCGGCTACGTCGATGCGCTGCGCACTCTCGAACCGGCGCGGCGGCGCTCGTCCGGCTTCCTGATCGCGAGCATCGCGACGGTGGCCCTGATCGCCATGGTGGCCGGGGGTTGGCAGGTGCTGCGATGAGTCATCGGCAGTTGTCCGGGCACGGTCTGCGGGTCGGCTTCGATGGCCGTAGCGTGCTCGACGGCGCCGACCTGACCGTCCCGCGCGGCGGCAGGATGGCGCTGCTCGGCGCCAACGGTTCGGGCAAGACCACCTTGCTGCGGACGCTGTCCGGCGCGGTGCGGCCCAGTGCCGGCGAGGTGCGGGTGGACGGCGTCGGTGTCGACTACGGCCGGGCCGGGCTGCGGGCGCACCGCCAGGTCGTCCAGCTGGTCGCCCAGAACCCCGACGATCAGCTGTTCGCCGCCGACGTGTTTCGCGACATCTCCTTCGGCCCGCTGAATCTCGGCCTGTCCGAGGCCGAAGTGCAGGAGCGAGTCGATCACGCGCTGGCCGTGCTGTCGATCGAGGACCTGGCCGAACGCCCGATCCATGAGCTGTCCTTCGGGCAGCGCAAGCGGGTGGCCATTGCCGGAGCGCTGGCCATGCGTCCGTGCGTGCTGCTGCTGGACGAGCCGACCGCCGGCCTGGACCCGCAGGGAGTGGACGAGCTGGTGGCCGCCCTCGAAGCCTTACTGGCCGACCACACCACCGTGGTGGTCGCCACCCATGAGGTGGATTTCGCCTTGTGGTGGGCCGATACCGCGGCCGTGCTGGTGGACGGACGGGTGCACTGCGGCGAGCCGTCAGAGCTGCTGTCCGATGCTGCACTGGTCGCGGCCGCCCGATTGCGCCGCCCGATCGTCCATCAGGTCGCGGACGCGCTGGGGATGGCCGCATCCGGGATCACCGAAGTGGGCAGCCTGGTGGCCGCCTTGCGTGGGCGGGAGTGAGCCTATGTCGTCGGCTCGAGCCTCAGGGGCGCGCCAGGTGCAGCAGGGCGTCCAGGTCGGCGTGCTCTTCCAGGGCGTCGGCCAGGTGATCGAGCATCTGGGTGCGGCGCTCGGCATAGCCGGGCTGATCGGCGACCGGCTGCCAGTCCGAGCCGACGGTCCCGGCCAGTTCGGTCAGCCAGGCCCGGCGGAAGTCGTCGTTCTCGAACGCCCCGTGCCAGATCGTCCCCCAGGTGTTGCCGACCCGCACCCCGTCCAGGAAGGCCTCGCCGCCGGTGGGCTCGACCACGCCGTGGTGAATCTCGTAGCCGGTCACCGGGTGACCTTGCCAGCTTCCGGACGGGCGGCCCAGCTGCTTCTCGGCGCTGAACCGGACCCGGGCCGGCAGCAGGCCGAGCCCCGGCTCGGTGCCGCGCGCAGACTCGATCGGGTCGTCGATCAGCTCGGTGAGCATCTGGTAGCCGCCGCAGATGCCCAGGATCGGGCCACCAGCCGCAGCCCGCGCGACCAGGGCGTCGGCCAGACCGAGGCGGTGCAGCCAGTCCAGGTCGGCCAGCGTGCTGCGGCTGCCGGGCAGCACCACCAGATCGGCGGTGGCCAGATCGGACGGATTCGCCGTGACGAAGACGTCCAGTCCCGGCTCGGCGGCCAGCGCGTCCAGGTCGGTGGCGTTCGAGATCCGCGGGAACCGGATGGCGGCCACCCGCAGGCTGCCGGCCCGTCCGGGCTGACGGGGCCATTTGGCGAAGGCCAGCGCGTCCTCGGAATCCAGCCAGACCTGGTCGAGCCAGGGCACCACCCCGAAGCAGGGCAGCCCGGTGCGTGCGGTCAGTTCGACCAGCCCCGGATCGAGCACCGACTGGTCGCCGCGGAACTTGTTGATCAGATAGCCGGCCAGCAGGCTGCGGTCGGCGTCGTCGACGATCGCCCAATGCCCATAGATCGAGGCCAGGACGCCGCCGCGGTCGATGTCTCCGACCAGCACCACGGGCAGCCCGAATCGGCTGGCCAGCCCGAAGTTCACGTAGTCGCCCGCGCGCAGGTTGATCTCGGCAGGGGAGCCGGCCCCCTCGGCGATCACCAGGTCGTAGCCGGCCTCGAGTTCGGCGTAGCAGTCGTAGGCGGCCTGGGCCAGCTGGGTGCGTCCGGTCGCATACTGGCCGGCCTCCAGAACGCCGCCCGGCTGACCGCGCAGCACCACGAAAGCCCGGCGATCGGTGCCCGGCTTGAGCAGCACCGGATTCAGCACGGCGGACGGCTCGACGCCGGCGGCCTGCGCCTGCAGGTATTGGGCGCGGCCGATCTCAGAGCCGTCCGGGCAGACCATCGAATTGTTGCTCATGTTCTGCGCCTTGAACGGGGCCACCTTCAGCCCGCGACGGGCGAACGCCCGGCACAGCCCGGCCACGATCAGCGACTTGCCCGCGTCCGACGAAGTGCCCGCCACCAGGATTCCTGCCACCTGCGCATCCTCCCACGACCAGCCGGACGCCCCGTCCGGACGCCATTCGTACCAGCCAACCAACCAAGGAGAACCCGATGAGTCCGATCGTCCGCACGCCGGTCCAGGCGCCGAGCAATGCCGCCTATGCCGCCGCCCGTCAGCTCAGCGACGGCCAGGCCAAACCGCTGGGCGCCCTCGGCGACCTGGAGAGCTTGGCCGCCTGGGTGGCCGCCTGCCAGGGAGTGTGCCCGCCGCGGCAGCTGGACGACGTGCGGGTGGTGGTGTTCGCCGGCGACCACGGCGTCGCCGCCGATCAGGTGTCGGCCTACCCGGCAGCGATCACGGTGGCCATGGTGTACGGCATCGCCGGCGGCCACGCCGGGGTGTCGGCGCTGGCCGCGGCCAATGGGGTGCGGGTGTCGGTCTACGACCTGGGAGTGGCCGCCGACTTCCCCGACCTGCCGGCCGAGGTCTCCCGGTTCAAGGTGCGCGCCTCGTCCGGGCCGATCCAGCTGACCGACGCGCTGAGCATCGAAGAGGTCGAACAGGCGCTGGCCGCCGGTGACCAGATCGCCGCCGAGCAGATCGCCGACGGCGCGCAGCTGCTGATCGCCGGTGACCTGGGGATCGGCAACACCACCATCTCAGCTGCGCTGATCGCGGCAAGCCTGGGCCTGAGCGCGTCCGCGGTGACCGGACGGGGCACCGGGATCGACGACGGCACCTTGGCTCACAAGACGGCGCTGATCGACGCCGCGCTGGCTCGGGCCGGTCAGCGGGTGGCCGACCCGGTGCAGCGGCTGGCCGCGCTAGGCGCCGCCGACTTCGCCGCTGCCGTGGGCTTCATCAGCGGGGCTGCCCGGCGCGGCGTCCCGGTGCTGGTGGACGGGGCGATCGCCGCCGCCGAAGCGCTGGTGGCTGAGGATTATGCGCCGGGCACCAAGGCCTGGCTGTGGGCCGGGCATCGCTCCACCGAACCGGGTCAGGCGCTGGCGCTGGACCGGCTCGGGTTGCGCCCGCTGGTCGATCTGTCGATGCGGCTGGGCGAAGGCAGCGGCGCCGTGGTTGCCGTGCCGATCGTCCGCGCCGCAGTGGCCGCCCTGACCGGCATCGCCCAGCTCGCCGACCTGACCTAGGTCCGCCGGGACGAAAGGGGACGGTTCCTGTTACGTCCCAAGATCTCTCCCGGTGTGACGAATGTGACGAATGGGGACGGTTCCTTTTTCGTCCGTGGCTCACCGAAAAGGGGACTGTCCCCTTCTCTGTGAGCGGGCAGTCCCGTCCCGGCGATGGATGGACGCCGGGGTGCCCGCTCGGCTCCGTCGCCCGTAGGCTCAGCAGGACGGGAGTGAAATCGCCGGCCTCGGTGTTATCGCCGATGTTCGACACCAGCGACCAGGAGGGTGGAGAAGGTGGCCAGAAAGACCTACTTCGGACCGATCGTGGATGTCTCCTTCGATGGAGCGGTCTGTCAGCATGCGGCCGAGTGCGTCCACGGGATGCCGAGCGTGTTCGACACCGGGCGCAAGCCGTGGATCGACCCGGGAGTCGCCACTTCCGACGCGGCGGCCGACGAGTTGCGTGCCGTGGTCGGACGCTGCCCGTCCGGAGCCCTGGCGATCGTGGAGCACGAGGTGGTCCGATGAGCGCGCCCGTGGTCACCGACAATGCCGAGTTGCAGCGCTTCGAGGCGCATCTGGACGGGAAGCTGGCCGGATTCGCGGAGTATCAGCTGACCGACGAGCTGGTCGTCTTCACCCACACCGAAGTCGATCCGGCTTTCGAAGGCAATGGAGTCGGTTCGGCGTTGGCTCGATTCGCCCTCGACCAGCTCCGCGACCAGGGCACCCGCAAGGCGCTCCCGGTCTGCCCGTTCATCAAGGGCTGGATCCAGCGCCACCCCGACTACCTCTCGGTCACCTACGGCGCCTGACCCCGGGGACGGTTCCATTACCGTCCGCCCTTTTTCAGCGGGTTTGGTGGGGACGGTTCCATTTCCGTCCGGTCTGGTCAGCGGGTTTGGTGGCCGGAGTGTTGTCGCCGGGTCGGGGAGACCGTTCTCGAACTCCGTGGCCGGGTTCGGCGTTGGGTGCGGTCGGGTCCGGCTTGGGTCTTCCTTTAGGTTCTTCGAACGGTCTCCCCGTCCCGGCTCTCTTGGTGGGGACGGTTCCATTTCCGTCCGCACTGGTCAGCACGATTCGTGGGGACGGTTCCATTACCGTCCACGATTCGCCGACTTCCTCTGCCTGGGTGGGGGTGTTCTCGCCGGGTCGGGGAGACCATTCTCGAACTCCGTGCTCGGGTTCGGCGGCTGGGTGCTGCTGGGTGGGGTTCGGGTTCTCCTTTAGGTTCTTCGAACGGTCTCCCCGGCCCGGCTCTCTTGTTCGCCGAGTGCCGCGACCTGGGTACAGGCGTTCGATGAGAACGGACGCGGTCGGTCTAGGTCGCCGAGCAGTGGCAAGGTGAAGGACGTGAGTGCGACGGTCTGGGCTGGTCATCCGGCCGGGACGCCCGGACATCGGCGGCTGGTGCTTGGCCTGATGGCCGGCGGCCTGGCCAACTTCTCGCTGATGTATTACGTCCAGCCGCTGCTGCCGCTGCTGGCCCGCCACTACCAGGTGAGCACCGCCGACTCCGCGCACGCCCTGTCGGCCACCACCCTCACCATGGCTTTCGGGCTGCTGCTGATGGGCCCGCTGGCCGACCGAATCGGACGCGTCCCGCTGATGCGCTGGTCGCTGCTCACCTCGGGAGTCATCGGCATCGTCAGCGCCGTGATCCCGTCCTGGGACGGCCTGGTGATCGTCCGCGCGCTGCTCGGGCTGAGCCTGGCTGGCTTCCCGGTGGCCGCTCTGGCCTACCTGCGCGAAGAGGTGCTGGCCGCCGATCACCTGCGGACGAATGCCGCCTACATCGCCGGCACGGCACTGGGCGGTGCGGTGGGACGACTGCTGCCCGGCCCGTTGGCAGAGCTCGGTGGCTGGCCGCTGGCCAGCCTAGTGATGAGCGGCATCACCCTGAGCGCCGGCCTCGTCCTGGTGCTGCTGCTGCCGCAGTCGCGTCGCTTCGAACCGCATCGGCCCAGTACGCGCGAGGTGCTGCTGGGCGTGGTCAGCGCTCCGCGCGACCCGGTGGTGGCGCTGCTGTGCGTGGCCGCGTTCGTGGCCAACGGCACTTTCGTGGGCGTCTACAACGCCATCGGCTTCCGGTTGCAGGCACCGCCCTTCTCCCTGGGCGTGGGCGCTTCGCTGCTCTATTTGGCCTACCCGGTCGGCATCGCCGCGCCCGGCATCGCCCGTCGACTCGCCGACCGCAACGGACGCGGTCTGGCTGCGGTGATCACCTTCGCTGCTCTCGGGGTAGCGGTGATGGCGATTTCGCTGCCGTCGCTGGTGGCGATGTTCGTCGGCTTGGGTGCGGTCACCTTCGTGTTCCTCGGGCTGCACTCGCTGCTCAGCGGCTGGGTTGTCGACCGGGCTCGACGCCGTGGACGCGGCACCGCCCAGGCGTCCGGGGCGTACCTGCTCGCCTTCTACACCGGCAGCACCCTGGCCGGCGCACTGGCCACCTCCTTGTGGGCCGGCACTGGCTGGCTCGGGGTCGAGCTGATGGGGCTGCTGCTCTGCGCGATCGGGGTGGGGGTGGCCGCGCTGGCCAACTCGTCCGACCGCGGCGCCGTCCGTCCGGCTGCAGTGACTGAGCCCGCCGAGCCCGAGGTCAGCGACGCCGCCAACTAACCTCGCCCTGGGATGAAAGGGGACGGTTCCTGTTACGTCCCATCGCCGGTCTCTTGGGACGTAACAGGAACCGTCCCCGGCATTCGGGTCAGAGGGCGCCGAGCCAGAAACCGAGGGCGGCGCCGGCCACGCTGAGCACCAGCATCCCGGCGGTGTGGACGGCGAAGGCCAGCCATCGCTGGGCCCGGCCCAGCCGGACGGCCTCGACCGCCGCCGTCGAGAAGGTGGTGTAGCCGCCGAGGAACCCCGTGCCGATCATCTGCCGGATCGCCGGATCGCCGCCATGGAACGTCCACACCCCGACCAGCAGGCCGAGGGCGAACGAGCCGGTGACATTGATCACCGCAGTGCCGAGCAGCAGGCGTCCGCGCGGAGCCCAATGTCCGAACTGAGCGTCGACGATGAACCGGATCACGGCCCCGAAGCCGCCGGCCAAGGCCACCAGCAGCCCGATCATCGCCGTCCCCTTCGCAGCCAGCGGACGGGCAGTCGCACCGCCCGCACTCCGACGAAGGCCGCAGCCACCCCGAGCAGCACACTGCCGACCGAGTAGCCCAGCCCGACAAGCCACGATGCTGAGCCGATCAGCCCGAACGACTCCACGGCGAAGGTGGAGTAGGTGGTGAAACCACCCAGCATCCCGGTGCCCAGGCCCAGGCGCAGCCCGCGCCGCCAGCCATGGTCGCGTCCGCTGATCGCCAGCCCTTCGAGCAGTGCGCCGAGCAGGAAGGCGCCGGCGAGATTGATCCAGAAGGTCGTCCACGGCCACTGGCCCGGTGCCGGCGCGAAGGACGATTCCAAGGCCGCGCGCACCGCGGTGCCAACCGTCCCACCCAGCAGAATCACCCCGAGCCAGGCCGGACGCACCGGCAGGTGCACCAGGCGCAGCCCGGGGATTGTGTGGCTTTCGGGGGCCGCTCCTACCACTGCGTCGATGCCTTCCAATCGACGACGGCCAACGGCACGATCACCACCGGACGATGCTGATGCCGGGACAGCCGCAGCGCAACCGAGCCGGCCACGAACTCCCGCAGCCGCTCGGTGGCCGTGGGGTGCTTAGCGCCGACCATGATCACCGACGCATCCACCGCGCGAGCCAGGTGGGTCAGCGCCCGATCGGCCCGTCCGGCGAGGTAGTGGAACTCCCACGGTCCGGCGTGGTCGGCCAGCACACCCGCCAGGTACTCGCGGATCTGGGTCTCGCGCTGCTCCCAGGAGTCGTCGGCCTGATCAGGGTCGAGGCCGGAGTGGCGGACGGAGCCATCGGCGAACTCCTCATCGACGATCCGGGACGGATCGGAGTACCCGAAGTGAATCGGGACGCCGCCCAACGCGTCCGACCAGGCGGCCGCGGTGAGCGCCACCAACTCGGGCTGGCCAGGGACGACGCCGACGACGAGCGGGTGCCCGGGCAGCGGGATCATCCGTTCGGGGCTCGGCTGAGGTACGTGACGAGGCGACATGTCGACCTCCTGTCCGGGCGCGCACGCCCGCAACGACGCACAGGAACCATCAGCCGGACGGCGGTTCGGGCGAGCCCCGGTGGGATCCATCACCGGCGACCACGATAGCCGCCGAGTGGCTCGTCGCCCGGATTCGTCCGGACGTGACAGGCTGGGCTCGCGGACGATCCGGCCAGCGGCAAGGAGATGCAGATGACGCACACGCGTCCGGACAAGCACGATCCGGCAACGGTCGGTGAGGGGACGTGGGCCGTCCACGGCGGCAACGAGCCCGATCCGGGGACGGGGGCGCTGCGCCGTCCGCTGGTGATGGCGAACTCCTACCTGCTGCCGCCGGATCCGGAGGAGATGGACTGGTCGAACCCGGGTGCGCTGGTCTACACCCGCACCACCGGTGCTAATCAGTTGGCCTTGGAGACCAAGCTGGCTGCGCTCGAAGGGGCGGACGCCGCGATCACCTTCGCCTCCGGGGTGGCCGCCCTGCACGCGGTCTTCTTCTCCCAGCTCAAGACCGGCGATCACGTCGTGGTCTCCGACGTCACCTACGAGGCGGTCTGGCGGCTGTTCACCGAGCTGCTGGCCGAGCGCTACCAGATCGAGGCGACCTTCGTCGACGTCAGCAACCTCGACCAGGTGCGGGCTGCGATGCGTCCGAGCACCAAGCTGGTGCACGTCGAGACGGTCGCGAACCCGACCACCAAGGTGGCCGACATCGCCGCGCTGGCCGAGATCGCCCACGCCGGCGGCGCGCTGCTGGTGGTCGACAACACCTTCACGCCGCCGCCGCTGTACCGTCCGTTGGCCGACGGTGCCGACCTGGTGATCCACTCGCTGACCAAGTACATCAACGGTCACGGGGACGCCATGGGTGGGGCCATCATCGGAGCGTCCGACCTTGTCAACCAGGTGCGGACGGATTCGCTGACCGACCTGGGTGCGGTGATTTCGCCGTTCAACGCCTGGCTGATCCTGCGCGGCTCGGTGACCCTGCCGCTGCGGCTGGCTCGGCATCAGGCCAGCGCCCAGCGGGTCGCCGAGTTCCTCGAGGCCGACCCTCGGGTGGCTTTCGTCGCCTACCCGGGGCTGGCCTCGCACGCCGAGCATGAGCTGGCCGTCCGGCAGTTCGGCGGACGGGGCTTCGGCGGAATGCTGGCCTTCGCCCTGGACGGCGACTCCGAGCTGCAGAACCGCTTCGTCAACCAGCTGCGGGTGATCACGTCCGCGGTTTCGCTGGGTCACGACGAGTCGCTGATCGTCCATTCCGGTCCGTCCGGACGTGGTGGCACCGAGCACTATCCCGAGCCGTTCCGTCGCTACGGCCACCTGCGGCTGTCGGTCGGACTCGAGGACGCCGACGACCTGATCGCCGACCTCGCCGCCGCCCTGAACGCTGTCTGTCCCTAACCCCCGGTACGCCGTACGGCGCGGGCTCAGCTGGTGGGCAGGCCCGCCTCGAGCCAGGCGCCGACGCCGCCGGCCACGCTCTTCACATTCTGGTAGCCCTGCGCTTTGAGCAGGAGCAGCGCGTACAGCGAGCGGACGCCGGCTGCGCACACCGTCACCACCGGCGCGGACGGGTCGGACGGCAGCCCGTCCAGGCTGCCCGCTGAGAGCTGGGGCAAGGGCAGCGTCACCGCTCCGGGGATGCTCACCCGGGCCACTTCCTCAGGATTGCGAACGTCCAGAATCGTCACCCCGGACGCCTGCAAGGACGCCGCCGTGGCCGCGTCGATCACGTCCGGACCGGCCTGAGCCAGCCGGAAGGCCGACTCCAGATGCTGTGCGAACGGGTTGCTCGGCGCGGGCGGCGCCGCGGCCTGCTCCGGCGGGAACAGGTCGGGCAGATGCCGGCGGAACGAGGACAGGTACTTGTAGGCGTTATCGGGGAAGATCACCACGGCGACCACGCCCGGCTCGTCCGGAATCGCCCGCAGCGCTCCGGCCAGGGCCAGGCCCGAACTCGGCCCGGCGATGACGCTCTCCACCTGGTGCAGGTGCCGGGCCTGGGCGTAGGCGTCGTCATCGGAGACCTCGAGAATGGCGTCGTACTCGTCCGGAGTGAAGAACTCGGTGACCGCCAGCGCCCGACGGCTGCGGACGCCCGGAATGTCGTGCCCGTCGGTGGGGTGCACTCCGATCACCTGCACCTCGGGGTTGCGCTCCTTGAGGTAGCGCCCGGTGCCGGTGATGGTTCCGCAGGTGCCCAGCGAGGCGACGAAGTGCGTGATGGCGCCGCCGGTCTGCCGCCAGATCTCCGGTCCGGTGGTGCGGTAGTGCGCGTCCGGATTGGCCGGGTTGGCGTACTGGTTCAGCTGTGTCCAGCCCGGACGTTCGGCCAGCTCGGACGCCTTGGCCATCGCCCCTTCCGGCTGGCCGGGCATTGGGCACAGGTCGTCGTCCAGCTCGACCAGGTCGGTGCCGAACAGTCGCAGGGCCGTCCGCTTCTCGGCGGGAATGGCCTTCGACAAGGTCGCCGCGAAGCCGTAGCCGCGGGCATTGGCGACCAGGGCCAGGCCGATTCCGGTGTTGCCGGAGGTCGGCTCGACCAGGTTCTCCAGCGCCTCGCCGCGCTCCTCGGCGTCGCGGACGAGGTTGGCCGCCACCCGGTCCTTCACTGCGCCGAAGGGGTTGTACCACTCCAACTTGGCGTAGATCTTGGCGTGCTGGAACCCGGTGAACCGCAGCCGCACCAGCGGGGTCGGGTTCTCCTCGTCGGGGAGCAGTTCCAGGATCGACTCGTAGGTGCGGGTGGCGTGGGACATCGGCTTCCTTTGCTTATGCCGGCCGGGCTGCGGCCGTCCCCTGATGAAGCGGCTGTATGGCCTTGGATATTCCCGCATACACGAGCATTCAGCAAGTGCTGGAGCGGGGGCAGACCCCGGAACCCGGGGCCAGGTGGCCTGCCCGGCCGCGGTCGCGTCCGGCCGCGGTCGCTCCGGTGGCGGCGCGCTGCGCCATCTGCACCTCGAAGGTCAATTCCGTCCGACGGGTCGCAGGTACGGCTGAGGGGATGGACGGGGACGCCATTCGGGGGTGGCGGCGACGGAAGCGGGTCCTCGCCGGCAAGGCAGTGGACGATCTGGCCGCCGCCCCTGGGGAAAGCCTGTGAGTCGATCCCATCTCTCCTAGCAGATTCGATTCAGCAGGCAGTCCGATAGACGTTCGTCCAGGGATCGCGGTGATCGCCTTGACCGCTGACCGGCTCAGTCACTAATCTGCCTGAGAGCGTTTTCATTCGCTGCTCGCCAGCGGCTCATCATCGTGACGCGTCCACCGCCGGACGCCTTTGACGGAGGCAGACATTGCAGTACGGCCACTTCGACGACGCTGCCCGCGAGTACGTCATCAACACCCCGCACACGCCCTACCCGTGGATCAACTACCTCGGCTCTGAGCAGTTCTTTTCGCTGCTCTCCCACCTGGGCGGCGGCTACTCCTTCTATCGGGACGCCCGGATGCGCCGCCTCACCCGGTACCGCTACAACAACGTCCCCACCGATGCCGGCGGACGCTACCTGTTCATCAACGACGGCGGGGACGTCTGGACGCCGACCTGGTTGCCGGTCAAGGCCGAGCTCAGCCACTTCGAAGCCCGGCACGGCCTGGGCTACTCCACGATCACCGGCGAGCGCGGCGGCCTGCGAGTGGCCACCACCTACCTGGTGCCGCTGGGTGAGAACGCCGAGGTGCACAAGGTCGTCCTGACCAACACCTCCGATGCCGCCAAGCAGGTCAAGGTCTTCTCCTTCGTCGAGTTCGCGCTCTGGAACGCCAACGACGACCAGACCAACTACCAGCGGAATCTCTCGATCGGCGAGGTCGAGGTCGAGCCGCTCAGCCCGTCCGGTGGGACGGCCATCTACCACCGCACCGAGTACCGGGAACGCCGCAACCACTACGCCGTCTTCGCGGTCAACGAGCAGGCGGCGGGCTTCGACACCGACCGAGAGACCTTCCTGGGTGGCCCATTCCGCGGCTTCGACGAGGCGGAAGTGCCGCAGCGCGGCGCCTCGGCCGACTCGGTGGCGTCCGGCTGGTACCCGATCGGCTCGCACGGCAACGTGATCGAGCTGGCCCCCGGCGAGAGTCACTCCCTGGTCTACGTGCTCGGCTACCTCGAGAACGACGTCGAGAACAAGTGGGCCGACGACGCCAAGCAGGTGATCAACAAGGCCGGTGCCCACGAGCTGCTGGCCCGATTCGCCACTCCGGCTGCGGTGGACGCCGCTGTCGAGGCCCTGCGCACCTACTGGACTGAGCTGTTGTCGACCTTCACGGTGAATTCCAGCGACGAGAAGCTGGACCGGATGCTCAACGTCTGGAACCAGTACCAGTGCATGGTCACCTTCAACATGTCGCGGTCGGCTTCCTACTTCGAGACCGGTATCGGCCGCGGGATGGGCTTCCGCGATTCGAACCAGGATCTGCTCGGCTTCGTCCATCTGGTTCCGGATCGGGCCCGCGAGCGGATTCTCGACATCGCCGCGACGCAGCTGCCGGACGGCAGCGCGTACCACCAGTACCAGCCGCTCACCAAGCGCGGGAACAACGACATCGGCTCGGGCTTCAACGACGATCCGCTGTGGCTGATTGCCGGCGTGGCCGGCTACCTGAAGGAGACCGGCGACTTCTCGATCCTGGACGCCGAGGCCCCCTTCGACAACGAGTCGGGCACCGAGGCGCCGCTGTGGGAGCACCTGGTTCGCTCCTTCGAGTTCACTACCAGCAACCTGGGCCCGCACGGCCTGCCGCTGATCGGACGAGCCGACTGGAACGACTGCTTGAACCTGAACTGCTTCTCCAGTGAGCCCGGTGAGTCCTTCCAGACCACCGAGAACAAGGCCGGCGGAGTGGCCGAGTCGGTGTTCATCGCCGCTCAGTTCATTCTCTACGGGGCCGACTTCGCCGAGATGGCCGAGCGCCGCGGGCTGACTGAGGTTGCCGCGGACGCCCGGGCCAAGGTCGAGACGATGCGGACGGTCATCCTCGAGCACGGCTGGGACGGCGAGTGGTTCCGCCGGGCCTACGACTTCTTCGGCAAGCCGATCGGTACCGCGGCCGACACCGAGGGCCAGATCTGGATCGAGCCGCAGGGCTTCGCGGTGATGGCCGGAGTCGGCATTGGTGACGGCCCCGAGGACGCGGCATCTCCGGCGATCAAGGCACTGGATTCGGTGCGCGAGTTGCTGGGCACGCCGCACGGCCTGGTGCTGCAGTACCCGGCCTACCGCAGCTACCGGATCGAGCTGGGCGAGGTGTCCACCTACCCGCCGGGCTACAAGGAGAACGGCGGCATCTTCTGCCACAACAACCCGTGGGTGATCATCGCCGAGACCAAGGTCGGCCGTGGCGATTACGCCTTCGAGTACTACAAGAGGATCGCGCCGGCCTACCGCGAGGAGCTCAGCGACGTCCACAAGCTCGAGCCGTACGCGTATGCCCAGATGATTGCGGGAAAGGAAGCCGTTCGGGCCGGTGAAGCCAAGAATTCGTGGCTCACCGGGACGGCCGCGTGGAATTTCGTAGCGGCGAGCCAGTATCTCTTGGGCGTCCGTCCGGATTACGATGCGCTTGTGATCGACCCGCAGTTGGGGCCGGACCTGCCCAGCTTCACGGTCACCCGCCGCTTGCGCGGTGCGACCTACGAGATCAGCGTGACCAATTCCGGTCGGCGCGGCTCGCGGGCCGCGCTCGTCGTCGACGGTGTGCCGGTGGAGGGCAACAAGGTTCCTTACGCTCCGGCTGGGGCGCGGGTGAGGATTGAGGCGACTCTATAGATTCCAGCGGTCGGACGCGCTCGGGGNNCAGCGGCGTGCCGACACCTAGGGGGTGTCGGCACGTTCGTGTCATCGCCGACTCTCTGCCCCGGACCAACAGAGTCGGATCGGGGGGACCGTTCGAAGAACCTAAAGGAGAACCCGAGCCGCACCCAGCCGCCGAGCCCGGCCACCATGTTCGAGAATGGTCGCCCCGATCCGGCGACGACACTCCGGTCACCAAAGCCCGGTGACCAGGCCGGACGGGAATGGAACCGTCCCCAGCAGACACAGGAGTCGGGACGGGGGGACCGTTCGAAGAACCTAAAGGAATACCCGAACCCCACCCGACAGCACCCGACCGTCGAACCCGGCCACCAAGTTCGAGAATGGTCGCCCCGACCCGGCGACAACACTCGGGCCACCAAACCCGGTGACCAGGGTGGACGGTAATGGAACCGTCCCCGGGAGTTGGGATGGCTTGGGTGGACGGTATTGGAACCGTCCGGCGTCAGTCGCGGCGGATGGTTTCGAGGTACTCGGCGATCCGGCCAATGGCCTCGGTGAGGACCTCCTCCTCGGGCAGCGCGACCAGCCGGAAGTGGTCGGGTTCGAACCAGTTGAAGCCGGTGCCGTGGGTGACCAGGATCTTCTTGGCGTGCAGCAGGTCGATCACGAAGGCCTCGTCGTCGGTGATCGGGTAGCGCTCGGGATCCAGCCGCGGGAAGCAGTACAGGGCGCCGCGCGGCTCCACGCAGCTCACTCCGGGGATCTCGTTCAGCAGGGACGAGGCCAGCTTCACCTGGTCGTAGAACCGTCCGCCCGGGACGATCAACTCCCTGATCGACTGGTATCCGCCGAGTGCGGTCTGGATCGCGTGCTGTGCCGGAACATTCGCGCACATCCGCATATTGGCCAGCAGGTGCAGGCCCTCCAGGTAGTCGGCGGCCACTTCCTTGGGTCCGGAGATCATCACCCAGCCGGCCCGGTAGCCGCACACCCGATGCGACTTCGACAGTCCGGAGAAAGTGAGCACGATCACGTCGTTGCCGGCCAACGCGGCCACGTGATGGTGGACGGCGTCGTCGAACAGGATCTTCTCGTAGATCTCGTCGGCGAAGATGGTCAGCTGGTACTTCACCGCCAGATCGACCAGGCCCTGCAGCACCTCGCGGCTGTACACCGCGCCGGTGGGGTTGTTCGGGTTGATGATCACCAGGCCGTGGGTGTTCGCGGTGATCTTGGACTCGATGTCGGCCAGATCGGGGTTCCAGCCGTTGTTCTCGTCGCAGCGGTAGTGCACCGGGGTGCCACCGGACAGAGACACCGCGGCCGTCCACAGCGGGTAGTCCGGCGCCGGGATCAGCACCTCGTTGCCGTTGTCGAGGAACGCCTGCAGGGTCATCGTGATCAACTCGGAGACTCCATTGCCCAAGATGATGTCGTTGACGCCAGTCTCGGTGAGCCCCTCGGCCTGGTAGTACTGGGCGACCGCAGTGCGGGCGGAGTAGATGCCGCGGGCGTCGGAGTAGCCCTGCGACTCCTCCATGTTGTGCACCATGTCGGCCACGATGGCGTCCGGTGCCGTGAAACCGAACGGCCCGGTATTGCCGATGTTCAGCTTCAGAATCCGATGCCCGGCAGCCTCCAGCCGCTGTGCCTCTGCCAGAATCGGACCTCGCACGTCGTAGCGGACGTTCTTGAGCTTCTGTGACTGGACCAGCGGACGCATACCCGCCAGTCTGACATAGCCGGGCCCGGCTGAGCCGAAGCTTGCTGGGTGGACCCGCGTCCCGATGGCCAATAGTGCGACCGCACGGTGCGGCCGCGGGAGCGCCGAACAGGATCCGACCGACCGATCAGAACCGCCGCCGGCCCAGGTCCCGATTCGGACACCGGGCACGCCCCGAGGGGCACCCCGCCACCTATGAACGAGCTCGGTCGGCCAGAATTCAGCGTTGGTCGAAGATGGCTTTGGTAACGCCCGGAAGTTCGCGGCCGGATTCATGCGGGCGCGGGCTATGGTTCTGACAAAATCAGATGTGGGCCCACTGCCAGAAGGAGACTGATGGACGCCCCAGAGCGCGCGGTCAGCCCTGCCTCGGCTGCTGCCCCTGCGCCGTTGCGTACCTCAGACATCGTGGCCTGGCATGACGTCACTCGCCGGTACCGGCGTCCGTTGGGCGGCTGGTGGTGGGCGGCCCTGGTCGTGGTGCCGCTGGTTCTGGCCCTGGTCAGTTCTTTTTTCGGGATCGGTGCGGTGGCCAGCGCCGGTGCGGCTCCGGTCGCCACTCAGAGTGTGACGACGCCGGCCAGCCCGTCCGCGCCGGCCAGCCCGTCCGCATCGGCCACCGGGAGCCCGGCCGTCATCGTCCCGGTTGCCATGGTTCGGGTCGGCGACACGGTGACCGTCACTGGCACCTTCGCCAGCCAGGCGGCCCAGCAGGCCGCGATCCAGGCCTTGCAGGCCGGCCTTGGCAGCGGCCTGAAGGTGGCCGACCAGACCGGCGTCGCGGACGGCTCGGCCGGACTCACGGCAGAAGCAGCCACCGCCCTGGGCGGGGCCTTCGTCCTCGTCCCCGATCTCGCGGTTCGCTACGACGGCACCACGGTCACGCTGAGCGGTACCGCCTCCTCTGAGCAGGCCGTCGCAGCTGCCGAGCATGCCGTCTCGCTGGCCTACCCGGCCGCCGGCGTGCGCAGTGAGTTGGTCGCCAGCGGCGGTGCACCTGTGGATTGCACGACCTTGGCCGACCAGGTGAAGGCGGTGGCCGGCACCGGCCAGATCACCTTCGGCAACAAGAAGAGCTCGCTGACCAGCACCGGCACCAAGGCCGTTCGGGCCGCAGCCAAGTTGCTGATCGCCTGTCCCGAGCCGAAGGTGACCGTCTACGGCTACACCGACGGGTTGGGCACCCCCGAGGGCAACAAGAAGGTCTCCCAGCAGCGCGCCGATGCGGTGAAGAAGCTGCTGCGCAGCCTCGGTGTGGTCAATCCGATCACCGCCAAGGGACGCGGTGGCGCCTTACTGATCGCAGACAACTCCACCAAGGCCGGCCAGGCGGCTAATCGTCGCGCCGAGATCAGCGTCGGGTAGGCAGGCACAGATGGGCTTCATGATCGACTTCGCAACCTACCTGGTCGCCTTCGGCCTCGGCTCGGGGCTGATGTGGCTGGTGCTGCGTCGGCTCTGGCCGGCCCGCAGCGCCGACGAGGCGTTCGCCGACCTGGAAGGGCCGCGGGAGCCGGAGGAGCAGCGATGATCGGCAATCCCTGGTTCGCGCTGCTCGCCTTCGTTCTCGGCGCCGGACTGACCTACCTGCGGATGGCCGGCAGTGCCACCCGAAGAGTGGCCAAGCCCGTCCCGCACCGGCTGGTGATGGGCGGCATCATCCCGGGCGTCGTGGACGCCCCGGCCGACTCGCTGCCCGCCGAGATCGGTCCGGAGTGGCAGATCCGGACCGGCAATACCGCGCCTCAGGAGAAGACGGCATCGGTCGAGGAGTCGCAGGCCGGACAGGACCCCGCTGCCGAGACGGAGCCGGCTGCGTCGGAGTCCGTCGAGGGCGCTGTCGAAGCGACCGGGAACCTCGAGGAGCCCAGCGAATCCGACGGCACCGCCGCGCTCGAGTCGGCGCCGGCCGAACCGGGTCCGACGGCGGAGGCCGCCGACCAGGATGGCGCCCAGCCCGACGTGACCGAGCAAGCCGTGGCCGATCAGCCGGACGATGCGTCCGCGCAGTCCGGTTCCGCAGAGCCGACCCCGGAACCGTCCGAGCCGTTGCAGCGGCAGATCGCGGCCGGGGCCACCACCGAGCCGTCGACATCGTCGTGGTGGGCGGCCGCGTTCGATCGCGGCGATCCGGGGCCCTATCCCGGGCCGCTGCGCTACTCCAGCGGATGGCCGCCGGCCGGCAGTCGGGTGCTGGATGTGGACGACGAGTTCGCCGCTGCACTCGGTGCCGGAGCCGCCGCCAGTGCCGCTTCTGCCGCCCTGTTCGGGACGGCCGGACGCTCGGCCAGCGATCCGGAGCCGGTGCGTCCTGCCTCACGACGAACCTCAGCGCCCGGTTCGAGCGTGCCGTCCGCGCCCACCGAGGATGTCACCACAGCAGCCTCGGACGAGCCGGGCGATGAGCAGCTGATCAAGGGCAACCGGGATTCGATGCTGTACCACACCCCGGACAGCCCCTGGTATGCCCGCACGAACGCCGAGGAGCTGTTCCACACCGAGGACGAGGCTCGAGCGGCCGGCTTTTCGCGGTGGAACTCCCGGAGCGACAAGCAGCGCGACTGATCGGGACGGCTCCCGCAGCGCCACACTCGGCCCGCTGGGCTGGCGGCGGCGTCCGAGTGCCCGCCGATAGTAGTAATGCGGGGAACTCTTGTCTGGCACCCGACGGCGAGTTTTGATACTCGACATAGAACGGCGTGACCAGCTTTGGGGGGAGGCTGCACGTGAGTGCTGGCCAGTGGTCGGTGACTTTCAGTGGTACACCGGTGATGTTGCATGCGGCTTTGTGGGTTCGACAGGCGGCGAAGGTGCTGCCCAACGACCCGAGTCTGCCGAAGCGTCTTCTCGACCCGGTACCGCGGGTCGTGGCAAAGATCGATCCGAAGCTGTGGCGGCAGTGGTGGCTGGCCCTGCTCCAGGGTCCGGAGTTGAGCGGCACGGCATTCGATCGTTGGCCGTCGGCGCCGACCGCTCTGCGACCGTCCTTGGACGAGTTGGGTGATGCGCCGCTGACCTGGGCCGAGACCATGGCTGCGTTCCGCAACCCGTACCGTCCACCCCGGTATCAGCTTCCGGTGGACGCCGCTCTGGCCCGGCTGCGCCGAGAAGGCGGCCGAGTCCAAGGTGGCCGGGTTCGGGTCTGCGGTCTGGCCGTCGAAGGCAACTGGGTTCAGGTTGAGCCGGAGAGCTCTGTGGTGCTGGCGTCCTGGTCGGCCTTGGCGCATGCCCAGGAGTGGCTGGCCGACGCGCTGCGCGACACCGTCCCCGCTGTCGCGTCCTAGACCGGTTCGCCGGAAGACGTCCGTCGGCCCTTCTGTACGGGGCTAGCACACGTCAAGACCCGATCCGGGGCAATGGCTGCTGGGCGGCGAGGTTGAGGCAACCTCTATCCTCGCTAGCGAGGGCGTGATGACAGCAGTACGGAGTAACGGATGAGCAAGTTTGCTCGCGGCGTGGGGGTCATTGAGACCCGCGGCATCGAGCCAGTTCCAGCGAGCGAACGTACCGGCACCGTGGCCGGGCTGTTCTGGCTGTGGCTGGCCGCGAATATGGGCGTGCTGGGGATCACCCTGGGTGCGGCGCTGGTCGCGCTGGTCGGCCTGAACGTGTGGCAGGCGCTCGTGGTGGCCCTGATCGGTGCCGGCGGGTCCTTTGCCGTGGTCGGGTGGCTGAGTACGTCCGGCAAGCTCGGCGGCGCGCCCGGTCTGACCTTGTCCCGAGCGGTATTCGGGGTGCGCGGCAACTGGGCGCCGACCTTGGTGGCCTGGCTCGGTTTCGTCGGCTGGGAGACCGTCATGTGCACCACGGCGAGCTTCGCCCTGGTGCTGGTGCTGGTCACCCTCGGCGTCACGCCGGGAGTGTTCGGGACGGTGCTGGTCGTGCTGCTGGTGGTGGCCCTGGCCGGGGCGATCGGCTGGTTCGGGCACGCCACGATCATGTGGATCCAGAAGTGGCTGACGGTGGTCTTCGGTGCGGCCACTCTGGTCGTCGTGGTGTTCCTGGCTGCCACCGTCGACTGGGTCAGCGCACTGTCGCTGCCGGCTGCCCCGCTGGCCGCCGTGGTGGGTGGCATCGGCTTCATCGCCGCCGGAACCGGGATCGGCTGGCTGGCCGCCGGGCCGGACTACGCGCGCTACCTGCCTGTTTCGGTGCCGGGGCGCCGGATCGTCCTGGTCACCGTGATCGGTGCCGGAATCCCTTTGCTGCTGCTGATCGGGCTGGGTGCCTTGATGGCCACCACCGATTCCGCGCTGGCCGGCGCAGGTGACCCAGTGGCGGCAATCGGCGCCGCACTTCCGGCCTGGATGCTGATTCCCTACCTGATCACTGCGGCCATGGGCTTGATCGCCGCCGCGGACCTGTCGATGTACTCCTCCGGGCTCAGCCTGCTGGCCGGCGGCGTCCCGCTGAAGCGGACGCATGCGGTGCTGATCGACGCGGTGCTGATCACAGCCGGTTCGCTGTACATCACCGTTGTGGCCCAGGACTTCTTCGGGCCGTTCACCACCTTCTTGACCCTGCTGGCCCTGCCGCTGTCGGCGTGGGCCGGGATCTTCGGAATCGACCTGCGGCACCGCACCGAGTACCACCCGGACGCCCTGCTGGACACCTCGCCCGGCGGCGAGTACTGGTACCGGCATGGCGTCCACTGGGGAGCGCTGATCACCTGGCTGGTGGCCACCGTGCTCGGGCTGATGTTCACCCGAATCGGGTGGGGCGACCAGATCTGGTTCGCCGGGCCGCTGGTCGACAACTGGATCGGCCAGAACGCGCTGGGTTGGCTGGTTGCCGGATTGGCCGCCGCAGCGGTCTACTGGGTGCTGGAGCCGTTGCGGCACCATCAGGCCGCGTCCGTGCCGCGGCTACTCGCCGATCCCGAGCCCGATTCGCCGCAGCAGCCGGACGAGATCGTTCCCGATGCCGGGCGGGCAGCGGCCACCGAATCTGCCGAGGAGAAGTGATGGCGAGCCCGAACGGCCAGGTGTTATCCCTGGTCAGCATCCTGATCGACGTGACCCTGTCGGTCTCCCACCTGCCTCCGCGCGGTGGGGACGTGCTGGCCGACACGGCACGCACCGAGGTTGGTGGCGGCCTGAATGTGGTCACCGCAGCGGCCCGCCAAGGCGTCCGCACGGCCTATTTGGGACGACACGGTTCCGGCCGCAACGGTGACCTGGTCCGGCGAGCGCTGGCCGCTGAGGGCGTCCAACTCGCCCTGCCGCCGACCGAGTCCGGCGACACCGGCTTCTGTGTCGGTCTGGCCGAGCCGGACCTGACCACCAGCTACATCACGCTGCCGGGGGTCGAAGGCGACCTGGCTCCCGAGGAGCTCACAGTGCCGGCGATCACCGGCTCGGACTACCTGATCCTCTCCGGCTACGACCTGCTCTACCCGATCAGCGGCGCGTCCATCACCGACTGGGTGGTCTCGGGCTCGGTGCCGGCCAAGCTGATCCTCGACCCGGGGCCGCTGGTGGCCCGGATCCCGGCCGAGCGGTCGTTCGCGATCCTCGAACATCTGGACGTCTTGACCCTCAACGAACCTGAGGCGCAGGAGCTGAGCGCTACTCCGTTCACCGGCGAGGCTCTGGTGCATGCACTGCGCACGGAACTGCCGCTGCCGTCCGGCGCCTTGGTGGTACTGCGCTCGGGCGCGGCCGGCTGCTATGCCACCGGTGGTGCGCTCGGTGACCAGATCCTCAGCCTGCGGGCACCCAAGGTGAACGCCGTCGACACGGCCGGTGCCGGCGACACCCACACCGGCGTGCTGGCCGCCCGGCTGCTGCTCGGCGACACGGTGCCGCAAGCATTGGCCATGGCGAACAAGGCTGCGGCCATCTCGGTGACCCGGCTCGGCGCGGCCACCGCACCGACTCTGGACGAACTGGCCTGACTCAGACCTCGTTGCTCAGCCACTGGTAGTGGCGGTAGCGCTGCTCGGCGTCGGCCTGGGCCTGGGTGACCAGCCGCTCGGCCAGCTCCGGGTTGGCCCGGGCCACGCTGGTGTAGCGGGTCTCCTGGGCGTAGAACTCGGCCAGCGGCAGCGAGGGGGCCTTCGAATCCAGCTTGAACAGCGGCGGTGCATCCGGCGCCGGAGCTGGGTGGTACCGATACAGCGGCCAGTGCCCGGAGGCCACGGCCTCCTTCTGGTGGGTGGCGCTGTCGGCCATCTCGATGCCGTGCGCGATGCAGGTCGAGTAGGCCAGGATCAGGCTCGGTCCGTCGTAGGCGGCCGCCTCCAGGATCGAGCGGACGGCTTGGGTCTCGTTGGCGTTCAGCGCGATCTGGGCCACGTAGACGTCCCGGTAGGACTGGGCGATCATCCCCAGATCCTTCTTCTTCGATGCCTTGCCGCCGGCTGCGAACTTCGCCGACGCCCCTAGTGGGGTGGCCTTGGACGCCTGCCCGCCGGTGTTGGAGTAGACCTCGGAGTCCAGGACCAGCACGTTGATGTTGGCTCCGGACGCGAACAGGTGGTCCAGCCCGCCGAAGCCGATGTCGTAGGCCCAGCCGTCCCCGCCGACCACCCAGACCGAGGTCGGCACCAGGGCGTCGGCCAGCTCGTCCAACAGAGCGACCTTGGTGGTGCGAACGGCGCCGGCGAGGGCGTCCTTGAGAACGGCCACCCGTGCGCGCTGGGCGGCCACGCCGGCCTCGTCGGTGATGCTCACTTCGCTCAGCAGGCCGTCGACCAGCTCGGTGCCCAGGCCCAGGTCGCCGGCCAGCTCGGCCACCAGCGCCTTGGCCTGCGCGGTGCGTCCGGCCCCGGCCAGTTGGATGCCCATTCCGAACTCGGCATTGTCTTCGAACAGCGAGTTCGACCAGGCCGGGCCGTGACCGGCCGCATTGGTCGTCCACGGTGTGGTGGGCAGGTTGCCGCCGAAGATCGACGAGCAGCCGGTGGCGTTGGCCACCACCATACGGTCGCCGAGCAGCTGGGTGACCAGCTTCAGATACGGGGTTTCGCCACAGCCGGTGCAGGCACCGGAGAACTCGAACAGCGGCTGCAGCAGCTGGGAGCCCTTGACCGTGTCGGTGCGGACCAGGCTGCGGTCGGCCTCGGGAATGCTCAGATAGTGGGCGAAGGCCGGACGCTGCGCTTCGCGCACCTGCTCGGCCGGGACCATGTCCAGGGCTTTGTGATCGGGGTTGGTCCGCGACTTCGCCGGGCAGACCGAGACGCACAGCGTGCAGCCGGTGCAGTCGTCCGGGGCGACCTGGACGGTGAGCCGGGTGCCGGCCGGCCAGTCGCGTCCGATCACCGGCTTGCTGAGGAAGCCGTCCGGGGCGCCGTCGAGGTGATCGGGGGAGTAGGTCTTCATCCGGATCGCCGCGTGCGGGCAGGCCAGGGTGCATTTGCCGCAGTCGGTGCACAGATCCGGATCCCAGGTGGGCAGCTCGGTGGCCAGCCCGCGCTTCTCCAGCTTGGCGGTGCCGGTCGGGAAGCTGCCATCGGCCGGCATGGCCGAGACCGGCAGCAGGTCGCCCTGGCCCGCGATCAGTCGGGTGATGGTGGCCTGGATCGCACTATCGGTCGAGGTCGAAGTGGTCGGCTCGGACGCGGTCACGTCGCCGATCCGAACCGGCTGCAGGCCGCCGACAGCGGCATCGATCGCGGCCAGGTTGGCGGCGACCACGTCCGTGCCGCGGCGGGCGTAGGTCTTGGCGGCACTGGCCTTGATCAGCTCGAGGGCCTCCTCGGTGGGCAGCACCCCGGCCAGCGCGAAGAAGCACGCCTGCATTACGGTGTTCACCCGACGGCCCAACCCGGCGGCTTTCGCGACCGCGGCGGCGTCGATGGTGAACACCCGCAGCCGCTTGCTGACGATCTGAGTCTGGACGGCTGCGGGCAGGTGCTCCCACAGGGTGTCCCCGCCGAAGCTGGTGGCCAGCAGGACGGTGGCGCCGGGGGCGGCGATGTCCAGCACCGGCATTCGGGAGAGCAGTCCGAAGTGGTGCACGGCCACGAAATCGGCCGCCTCGATCAGGTAGGGCGCGGTGATCGGTTCGGGGCCGAACCGCAGGTGTGAGACGGTGACTGAGCCGGACTTTTTGGAGTCGTAGACGAAGTAGCCCTGAGCGAACAGCCCGGCGTGCTCGCCGATCAGCTTCACCGAGTTCTTGTTGGCCCCGACGGTGCCGTCCGAGCCGAGCCCGTAGAAGACCGCCTGCCGGGCCGGGCTGGGCAGAACGAAGCTGGGGTCGGTCTCCAGGCTGAGCCCGGTCACGTCGTCATGGATGCCGACCGTGAATCGGCGCTTGGCGGCGCGTCCCTTGGCCAGCTCGGCGAAGACCGCGGCGGCATCGCGCGGAGTGAACTCCTTGGAGCCCAGCCCGTAGCGGCCACCGATCACCTTCGGCGGGACGTCCCGCAGCTCGGCCAGCGCAGCGATGACGTCGAGGAACAGCGGCTCGCCGAGGGCACCCGGCTCCTTGACCCGATCCAGCACGGCCACGGCCTTCACGGTCTGCGGGAGGGCGGCGGCCAGCGCCTCGGCCGGGAACGGGCGGTACAGCCGCACGGCCAGCACGCCGACCCGCTCGCCGGCGGCGACCAGTGCGTCCACGCTGGCCCGGATGGTGTCGATGGCCGAGCCCATGGCCACGATCACCCGCTCGGCGTCGGGGGCTCCGTAGTAGTCGACGAGGTGGTAGCGGCGTCCGGTGCGCTCGGCGAGGTCGTCCATTGCGCCCTGGACGATGCCGGGGACGGCGTCGTAGAACGGGTTGGCCGCCTCGCGGGCCTGGAAGAAGACGTCCGGGTTCTGCGCGGTGCCGCGCAGCACCGGGGCCGACGGACGCAGCCCGCGGGCCCGGTGAGCCAGCACGGCGTCCTCGTCGATCAGAGCGCGCAGGTCGTCGTCGCTGAGCAGCTGGATCCGGTTCACCTCGTGGCTGGTCCGGAAGCCGTCGAAGAAGTGCAGGAACGGCACCCGGGCCCGGATCGTCGCGGCGTGGGCGACCGCGGCCAGATCGTGGGCCTCCTGGACGTTGTTGGACGCCAGCAGGCACCAGCCGGTGGAGCGGGCGGCCATCACGTCGGAGTGGTCGCCGAAGATCGACAGGGCGTGGGTGGCGATCGCCCGCGCGGCCACGTGCAGGACGGCCGGAGTGAGCTCGCCTGCGATCTTGAACATGTTCGGCAGCATCAGCAACAGCCCTTGTGAGCTGGTGAAACTCGAGCCCAGCGCACCGGCGGTGACCGCGCCGTGCAGGGTGCCGGCCGCTCCGGCCTCGGACTGCAGTTCGATCACCTTGGGCACTGCGCCCCACAGGTTCTTGCGGCCACGATCGCTCCAGGCGTCGGCCAGTTCGCCCATCGGTGAGGCCGGGGTGATCGGGTAGATCGCGCAGACGTCGCTGAGCCGGTGGGCCACCGACGCGGCAGCCTCGTTGCCGTCCAGGCAGTGCCAGGCCCCGGCGGTAGTGGTGGTCTGAGCGGACGAACTCATCGGCGTACTCCTCGCATTGCGACCACGGCAGGATACCGGCCCCGGCTGGGTCGCCCTGCGTGGAGTAGGCCCGCTGAGCGCGTCCGCCCCGCCCTACCAGGACGACTTGGTGATCCCGGGCAGGAAGCCGGCGTGGGCCAGCTCCCGGAACCTCACCCGGGAGACGCCGGCCTTGCGCAGGTAGCCGCGGGGACGTCCGTCAGTGGCATCGCGGTTGCGCAGCCGGACCGGGCTGGCGTCGCGGGGGAGCCGGGCCAGCGCTCGCTGGGCCGCCATCCGCTCCTCCAGGGTGGCGCCGGTTCGGGCCATCCGCTTCAGCTCGGCACGGCGCTCGGCACATCGCGCCACCACGAGCCGGCGCCGAGCGTCCGCGGCGATCTTGGCTTCGCTGGCCATCAGCGGGTCTCCTTGAACTCGACGTGCGCGCGGATGATCGGGTCGAACTTGCGCAGCACCATCCGCTCCGGGTCATTGCGGCGGTTCTTGCGGGTCACGTAGGTGTAGCCGGTGCCCGCGGTGGAACGCAGCTTGATGATCGGACGCAGGTCCTTGCCCTTGGTTGCCATCAGAGCTTCACCCCACGGGCGCGCAGTTCGGCCACGACGGCGTCGATTCCGCGGCGGTCGATCACCGAGATGCCGCGGGCGCTCAGCCGCAGCCGGACCGAGCGTCCCAGGCTGGGCACCCAGTAGCGCTTGTGCTGGACGTTCACATCGAAGCGGCGCGGAGTGCGTCGATGTGAGTGCGACACGTTGTTGCCGAAGCCCGGACGAGCCCCGGTCACCTGACAGGTTTGCGACATCTTGTCCCTCTGTGGATAATGAGAACCGTTATCAACTAGAGTAGCAGGTGACATGAAGACGAACATCCATCCCACCTACCGCCAGGTGGTCTTCCGCGACCGCTCGGCCGACCTGGTCTTCCGGACCGGCTCCGCCATCGCCACCGACAAGACCATCGAGTTCGACGGCGCCACCTACCCGCTGGTCGAGGTCGAGATCTCCAGCGCGTCCCACCCGCTGTGGAGCGGGCGCGAACGGGTCATCGACACCGAGGGACGCGTCGAGCGCTTCCAGCGCCGTTACGGAGGTGTGCGATGAAGGTGCGCAACTCGCTGCGAGCGCTGAAGGCCATTCCCGCCGCTCAGATCGTCCGACGCCGCGGACGCACCTTCGTGATCAACAAGGCCAACCCGCGAATGAAGGCGCGGCAGGGGTGAAGCGCACGGCGCCGAGGGTCCCGGTGATCCTGATCAGTGGAGTGGCCGCCGGGCCGATGTTCCAGGCCACCATCTCGATGCAGGTGGATCTACCGGCCGCAGTGGTGGTCCGCCACGAACTCGACCCGGACCGCGAGGTGCTGGTGCGCACCGTGAGCGATGTGAATGGGGTGATCGAGCAGCTCGAGATCGACGTCGAGCACGCCTGCACCAGCTGTGCCATCAGGGAGGATGTGGTTCCCACCGTGGAGCGGCTGGCCGCCTCCGGGCGCTGGGGCGCGATCATCGCTCAGCTTCCGGTGACCGCCGAACCGATGCAGGTGTGTCGGCTGATCAGTTTCTCGCCGCAGTCGGCTCCGCACGTCCGGATCGCCGCGACCCTGGTTGCCCTGGACGGCTCGTCGGTGCGCAATGACCTGATCGGGGACGACCTGCTGATCGAGCGCGGGCTGCCGGTTCGTGACGACGACGAGCGGGGCGTCGGCGAGACGGCATCGGCCATGGTCGAGTATGCGGACGTGGTGGCAGCCATCGGCGAGCCATCCACCGCCGACTGGGAACTGCTGCATGCGCTGGCCCGGCCCGGCGCTCGGCTGACCAACTCCTGCGCCGACCTGGACGCGTCCGCCCTGATCGCCGGGGTGCACGACCACGACGCCGCAGAGGACTGGGTGGCCGTGGTTCGACGCGAGCCTCTGCCCGAGGCCGGCGGCGAGCATGCCTGGGTGCTGGAGATCCACTCCGATCGTCCGCTGCATCCCGATCGGCTGCAAGAGACCATCGTCCAGCTGGGTGGTGGCGCTCGCCGCTCCCGGGGCTGCTTCTGGCTGCCCAGCCGGCCGACCCAGGTCTGCCAGTGGGACGGGGCCGGCGGCATGGTCAGCATCGGCCCGGCCGACCGCTGGGACGGCACCGGCCCGCTGACCCGGATCGTGGTGGTCGGCGTCGATGAAGGCCGGGATCAGCTGGCCCGGGCCTTCGCTGCCTGCCTGCTCACCGACGACGAACTGGCCGAACGCGGACGCTACTGGGAACTCGACTCCGACGGCTTCGAGCCGTGGCTCGGGCCGATCCGTCAACTCGAACGAAAGGCCTCCTAGATGGCAGTCCCCAAGCGGCGGCTCTCCCGCAGCAATACCCGACACCGGCGTTCGGCCTGGAAGGCGGCCCCGATCGACCTGGTGCCGATCCAGCTCGGCTCGGACAGCTACCGGGTGCCTCGGGCCTTGGTTCGGGCCTACCAGCGGGGCCTGATCGTCCCCCCAACGCACTGAGCCGTCCGGTTCAGGCAATCCACGAAGGAGAACTGATGATCCGTAAGGAACTGGTGGCCGAGGTGGCCGACAAGACCGGGCTGAGCCAGGTGTCAGCCGACGCGGCGGTGGACGCTCTGTTGACGGTGATCGTCGACGAGGTGGCTGCCGGGCGTCCGGTCACCTTGGCCGGCTTCGGCACCTTCGAGGCCCGCGACCGGGCCGCTCGGACCGGCCACAACCCGCGCACCGGAGAGCCCATGGAGATCGCCGCCTCCCGGGTGCCGGCCTTCAAGGCCGGCGCGAAGTTCCGGGCTCAGGTCGCTCGAGACTGAATCCGCCCGTCAACAGTCGCAAGGTGGACACTCTGGCGGCGTCTGGCCGAAAAGATGTCCACTTTGCGACTCTCAGAGGGGGTGAGCCGAGGCCGAGCTCAGATCGCTGCGTCCGAAACCGCCTTGAGCACCGGACGCAGCTCCAGCCACCACTGCTGCAGCGGACGCCGGTAGGTCGGATCCATCTCCTCGGCCATCTGCTCCAGCGGACGCACGTCGATCTTCGACTGCACCAGCCCCAGGTAGTGGCTCTCCCCGGTACCGGCGGCGAACTCGGCGGCCAGCACGTCCAGTGCCTTGGAGACCAGCCGGACGCCCAGCAGCCGGTCGAACGGCGAGGGCGCGCCGCCCTGCTGAATGTGGCCCAGGATGTTCTGCCGAACGTCGTAGCGCCCCTGTCCCTCCTGCTGCAGCAGCCGGGCCAGGAAGTCGGTGGTGTACAGCGGATTGGCATTCTCGTTGCGGATCGCCAAGAACAGCTTGCGACCCGACGCGAAGCTGCGCCGCAGCCAGTGGATGTCGTCCAGCAGGGCCGGCAGCTCGATCCCGTCCTCATGCAGGTAGACCCGCTCTGCACCCCCGGAAATGGCGCCCATCAAGGCCAGATAGCCGCAGTAGCGGCCCATGGTCTCCACCACGAAGGCCCGCCGGTTCGCCTGGCCGGACATCTTGATCCGGTCGATGGCCTCGGTGACCACATTGAGTGCGGTGTCGGTGCCGATCGACAGCTCCGAGCCGGGCAGGTTGTTGTCGATGGACGCCGGCACGCACACGATCGGCAGCCCGCAGGCCGGGAACCGATCAGATTCCGCGTGCAGCAACTGGGCGGCCTCGTAACCGTCCCAGCCGCCGATGACCAGCAGCGCGTCGACCCGGTGCTCCTCCAGCTGGCGGCTGATCCGATACAGGTCCTCGACGCCGGGGACGGTCCTGCTGGTCCCCAGGTCGGCGCCGCCGACCAGCCAGCCTTCGACATCGCCCCAGGTCAGTTCGCTGATCGCACCTTCGCGCAGACCCGGGAAGCCGCCCTGGACGCCGAGCATCTTGTAGCCGCGGCTGATTCCCAGCCGGACGGCCGTGGCCGCAGCGGCGTCCATGCCCGGGGCCAGGCCGCCACCGTGGACGATCGCGATCCGCGTGCATTCGGCTCCCGGCTCGATCCGGCTCGGCTCGACCATCTCGGCGAAGATGTTGGCGGCCTCGGTGAACGAGCCGCCGCGCAGCTCCATGGCTTGCGCGAAGTCGCCGGCCGCGATCAGCTCGGGCACCTTGCGGGTCTTGGCCACGGCCTCGATCAGCGGCACCCGGGAGACCCGGTTGCCCCGGAAGCCGATCACCGGACCGGTCGTCCCCGGTTCGGCGTTCAGCACCTCCATCACCGCTTCGTAGCCCAGCCAGGTGGACGCCCAGCGGTCATAGGCGCTCGGCGCCCCACCGCGCTGGACGTGGCCCAGGATGGTCACCCGCGCTTCCTCGCCGAGGATGTTTTCGATCGACTGGCGCACATAGGCCGAGGTGATCGGCTGACCATTGCGGTCGCAAGCCCCCTCGGCCACCACCACCATCGAGTCGCGCCGCCCGGCGGCCCGGCCGCGCTTCAGCGCCTCGCAGAGCTGATGCTCCCAACCCTCCTCGGGTGGGTTCTCCGGGATCAGCACGTAGTCGCAGCCGCCGGCGATGGCACTCATCAGGGCCAGGTAGCCGCAGTGGCGTCCCATCACCTCGACCACGAAACAGCGCTGGTGGCTGGCTGCGGTGCTGCCCAGGGCGTCAATGGCGTCGACGATCCGGTGCAGGGCACTGTCGGCGCCGATGGTCATGTCGGTGCCGACCAGGTCGTTGTCGATCGAGCCGACCAGCCCGGCGAACATCAGGGACGGGTGGGCGTCGGCCACCTCCTGGGTGATCTTGCCCTCGGCGACCAGCTCGGTGAGGATCTGGGTCCACTCGCCACGGAACTGGTCCAGGCCGGACAGTGACCCGTCCCCGCCGATCACGATCAGTCGGTCGATGCCATTGGCCAGCAGGTTCACGGCGGCGCGCTTGCGTCCGTCGTATTCGCGGAAGTCCTTGGACCGGAAGGTGCCGATGATGGTGCCGCCCTTGTGCAGGATCGAACCGACGTCCTCCCAGGTGAGTTCGCGAATCCCGTCCCCGCCGTCGACCATGCCCTGGTAGCCCTCGTAGATCGCGAAGACGTGCGCGCCGAGACTGACCGCGGTTCGGACCACGGCTCGCACAGCAGCGTTCATGCCTTGGGCGTCGCCGCCGCTGGTCAGGATGCCGATCTTCTTGCCTGCGCCCAGCTGCTCAACCACCGGGGAAACCTCATTGGTCATGGGTTCATTGTGGTCGCTCGCACCGCCGGATGCCGACGTGCCGCGATGATCGGACGTCCAGTTCGTCCATCTGGGCGCGGCTGTGGCCGACGGCTCAGGCCAGCCCGAGCACTTCTTCGAGGGTGAGGGTGTTTCCCTTGCCGAACTTCGCCGCGACGGCCGTGCCGACGTAGCGGAAGTGCCATGGCTCGTAGGCGTAGCCGGTGAGCTTCTCCTTGCCCTTGGGGTAGCGCAGGACGAAGCCGTACTCGTGACAGTGCTTGTGCAGCCACTTTCCGGTGGCGGTATTGGCCATCGGCAGGCTCCAGGTCACCCCGTCCCACAGGTCGACGCCGAGCCCGGTCTGGTGCTCGCTTGCCCCCGGCGGCGCGTTGTAGCGCTTGGCCGAGGCGACGCTGGGGTAGTTGCGCAGCGCGTTGTTGTAGACCTGCTTCTGGGTGGCGTAGCTGCGGTAGCCGGAGCGGACCACGATCTTCACGCCGTCCTTCTTGGCGGCCGCCGTCATCTTCTTCAGCGCCTGGTTGGCGGCCAGATCGAGTCCGTACGGCGAGGTGGGCTTGGGTGGGCCGTAGCGTGCCGAGACCGGATGCGCCTTCGAGACGACGATCACCGAATCCACCTGGTACGGCTGGTCGAGTTCGCGCCCGGTGCGGGTGTCCTTGGCCGGAGCGGACGGGCTGGCGGCCGCGGTCGGGGTCTGGCTCGGGGTGCTCACCGGCAGGCTGGCCGTGGGGCTGACGCTGGTGGCTGGAGCGCTCATCGCAGGGGTGGGGCTGGCTTCGGCCGACCGGTGACCCGGCTCCTGCAGAGCGCAGCCGGACGCGGCCAGAAGGCAGGCCGTGGTGAGGGCGGCAGCGAGGCGGTTCACCTCACGAACTGTAGCCACCGCGCTTGTGCGCCCCGGCCGTGGTGTTCGCGGAATCGTCCATCCAGCCAGCCGAAGGAGTGCCGAGAGGTGCGCGTCCACCGGGCCTTCACAGGCTTCGGGTCGTCGGACTCCGGCCGGGGGTGCGCGGTCGGAGTCGGACGGGTCGTCGGTGGGTCGGTGCGGGGATCACGGTCGCTCGGACTAGCACTCGGAGTCGGGCCGGTGGGAGGCGTCGGCCGTGGCGGCACGGGCGCCGCCGGCGTCTGGGTGGGGGAAGGGGGACGAGTGGATGTCGGCCGGCTGGTCGGGATCGGCGTCCGGCTCGGCTCCGGCTCATCGGACGGCGACGCGCTCGCGCTCGGCTCCTCGGTGGGGGCCAGGGTCGCCACCGGTTCGCTCGCGGTCGGCTCGCTCAGCGGCCCCACGGTGGTCGGGTCGAGGGTGGCGGTGGCCGGAAGCGGGGCGTTCGGCGAGGTGGTGCCGGGGATCGGCGAGCTCGCCGGCTGGCTGATCGTCGGCGCCAGGGTCGGTGGCTGCGCGGCCGCACCGCCGCCTCCGAACGGGAAGCCCACCCAGCCACCACTGTTCTGGGGGCCGGCGGTCATCGTCACCTCTGCGCGCGGCGGAGCCACCAGGATGCCGGCCAGCAGGCAGGCTCCGGCGGCCAACAACACATGTGCCTTGGCCATCACGTCCCCCGTATGCAGTGCGTCGATTGCGGCAGGTGCCCGCCCGGCCGATCGCCACGGTGATGGCGGTCGGGTGGGCCGACTTAGTTATGGGCGTCCGGGTCGTCCCGCGTCCGGGTCGTCCCGCAGTGCCGACCCGGCTCCCGTTGGGATCGTCACTGTTCATGAGCGTAGTTCGCGGCGCCGGGGAGGACGAGGGGTTCGGCGCCGATCCCTGCTCCGTGGTACTGCGTAGTGTGCCGATCGGGCAGGATGGGTACGTGCCCGCACCGCTTCCCCTCCTCGGCCGTCATCAGGTGGTGCTCAGCCTGCCCGAGCTTGGCATCGACGAGTTGCTGCCGGCCGGTGAAGTGCTGGCCCAGGAGGGCTTCCTGACCTGGGTGCTGACCACGGACGCCATGGACGACCTGCCGGCGCTGCGGAGTGCCTTCGGCCGCCGGGTGGTGATCGGCGTCGGCGGGGTCCAGCGTCCTGACCAGGTCGTCGCCGCGGCTGAGCGGGGGGCCGCTTTCGTCTGCGCGGACTTCCTGCTGCCGGAACTTCTGTCCGCCGGCCCGGAGCTCCCTGTGGTGCTCGGTGGGCTGACCCCGTCCGAGCTGCGCAGCGGGCTGGAGGCGGGGGCGGCCGCGATGCAGGTCGTCCCGGCCGGTGCCTATCGCGGTGAGGTGCAGGTGCTACCGGAGCTTCTCGGTTTTCCGATGCTGATCGCTCACGGGACGTTCACCCCCGAACGTGCCCGAGACTGGCTGGATGCCGGAGCCACTGCGGTGTGGCCTCGACGGCTGATCGGTGTTGAGTTGCTGACCGGGGCCACTTTGGGTGGCCTGCGCAGTCTGCTGCGGGACTGGCGTCTGGCCGACTGAGGCTAGTTGGCGGCGCGGCGGGCCCGGGAGCGGCGTTGCATCGACCGCTTCAAGGAGCCGATGGCGAACAGCGCAAGCACCGCACCCATCAGCATGATTGCGCCGGCCGCGGCCAGATCCAGCAGTTCGAGTCCTTCGATCTCGAGCATCATTCGAGCTCCCCAGTTCCGGCACGGTGGCCGGTGGTCAGAGGTGTCGGTCCCCCGGCGGAGGGACAGACGCCTTGTTGCCGTCGATTCCTTAAGTTAAGCTGAGAGTGTCCTCAGATTACTTCAGGCTGGAGCGGAATGGCATACCAGGCGCGCCGGACCTTCGAGGCAGACGATCTCGACACTCCGGTCCCCGCAGCGCCGGCCCGAGCCGCGCGGCGAGCGAAGGGGCTGCGCGCCCGTCCGGCTGCCCAAGGGGTGATCGGACTGGCCGGTTTGGCCGTGCTGGTCACCTCCGGCGTCATCGTGCTCGGCGTGAACGGTGGTTCGGCTGCGGCAGCAGGGGCCACTCCTTCGGCGACCCTGACCCAGCCCAGCGTGACTGCGCGCGCCTTGATGGCCGACTCGCTGAGCGTCCCGGCCGCGGCCAAGACCGTCGTCACCCCGGTCCTGGGTGGTCGCACCCGGTTGTACAGCACCGGCTCCTTGAACGTCCGCTCCGAAGCCGACACCTCTGCCGCCCTGCTCGGCTCCATTGCGCGCGGGACCAAGGTCTTCGCGACCAGCGAGATCGACGGCAAGTACCGCCGGATCGAGTTCGAGGACGGCTACGGCTGGGTGCTGGCTGCGTCCCTCTCCGATGCGGCGGACGCTCCGGTGGCCGCCGGGACCTCGATGGCGGTCTGCTCGCGCGGCTCGGCCGTGGAGCGTGGGCTGCGGGCCAAGACCATCTACATCTACCGCTCGGTCTGCGAGCTGTTCCCCGAGATCAACGCCTTCGGCGGCCTGCGTCGCGGTGGCCTCCCGTTCCACAAGAACGGACGCGCCCTGGACATGATGATCACCACCCACGTCGAGAGCGAACTGGGCTGGCGGATCACCAAGTACCTGATCGCGCACTACCGCGAGTTCAACATCGACCACATCATCTTCGAGCAGCACATCTGGACGCCCAGCAATCAGCGCTGGCGCAAGATGGCCGACCGCGGCAGCATCAACGCCAACCACTTCAACCACGTGCACGTGGCGATCAAGGCCTGAATTCGACGTAGCCGCCGACCGCCTGGAGGCATCGAGCACCTAGGCTGAGGCGCTGTGAGCCCGGTTATCTCGGTAGTCCCCTCGGGGAGTCCGCCCGCCCCGGAGTGGGAGGCCCTTGCTCGAGCGGTTCGGCCGCAGCACCGCCCGGCCGGGCTGGTCGGCTTCCTCGGCCGCCACCACGTCGCCCTCTTCGTACTCAGCCTGGCTGCGCTGGCCCTGGCCGGCTGGTTGCGGCTGCCCTGGGTGGGCCTGGCCAGCTGGCTGGTCGGCGCCGGCGTGGACTGGCTGGTCACGGCGGCAGCTGCGGCGAGCTCTCGCCGTCTGGCGGCGGTGGGCGGTGGGTCGCAGCAGCGCGCCGTGCTGCGCAGCCTGGTCGCCGCCGGCCTGATCGCCGCCCTTCCGGCGGCCACGGCGGCCAATGCCGCTCTCACCTACCTCAGTGCCGTGCTGGTGATCCAGCTGGTCTGGCTGCTGCAGCCGGCTCTGGCCGGGTGGCTGTTCCGAGCAGCGCCGCCGCTGCGCTACCCGGCCGGCGCCACGGCGTCCGCCCCGATCGGCGAGCATGCCGCCGTCTACGCCCGCGGCATCGGGACCCCCGGCGTCGTGGTGGCCCTGGAGGCGGCCATGCTGGTGGTGTCGCTGCTGACTGCCGCAGCGACGCCTGACTCACTGTGGGTGCTGTTCGACTACTGCTTCGCGGTGGCGATCGCCGAGACCGCGCTGATCTACCTGGGCTGGACCACCTGGCAGGCCATGCAACTGCGCCGCCGGGCCGCCGAGGCTGCCACCGCGGTGCTGGCCGAGCTGGACGCCCTGGCCCCCCGCGTGGTGATCCACCTCGGGCTCCCGGCATCCGGAGCCGAGGAGGCCGCCTCGTGGCTGTCCGCCCTGGACGCCGCCGATGCCGACGCGGTGATCGTGGTGGCTTGGGCCGACCAACTGAGCCAGCTGCCGCCGACCCGGACCCCGGTGGTCTACGCGCCGGGCTCGCGGGAGCGGGAGGTGCTGGGGCTGGCCTCGCTGCGGGCAGCGGTCCACATCGGCCTGGACCAGGGGAGTGGCCCGCTGCTGCGCCGTCCGGGCCTGCGCCAGATTCTGATCGATCCGGACAATGCCGACCTTCCCGCCGACGCCGGCCGGCTGGCCGCCGCCATGGACGAGGTCTGGCTGGCCGGCCCGGCCGCTGTCGAGCGCTACCGGGACGCCGACGTGGAGCTCACCGACGAGCAGGTGCGGATCATCGGACGACCACAGGCCGCAGCGCTGCTGCCAGGCTCGACCGGCAACACCCGTCCGGTCCTGCTCTATGCGCCCACTGTCGGCGGCGACTCGCGGTTCTCCTCGCTGGAGGTGATCGGGCCGCAGCTGATCGACGCCCTGCTGGAGCGGCACCCGGAGGTCGATGTCTGGTTCCGGCCGCCGGACGGAGCCGCCGAGCCGTCGCAGCAGTCGGCGATCGCGCAGTTGGAGGCCCGGTTGGGCCGAGCCGGCCGTCCGCATCTGGTCACTACCGATCGGGGACTGTCGGTGGCCGAGTGCCTGAACGCCGCCGACGTGCTGATCACCGACATCTCGACCCTGGCCACCGACTTCTTGGCCACCGGTCGTCCGATCATCGTCTGCGACCCGCTGGGCCGCCCGCAGCCGGACGCCATCGCCGCCCATCTCAGCCTGGCCGGCTGCTACCTGGTGCATCCGGGGGTGCGTGAGGTCGAACTCGTGCTGGGGCTGGCCCTCGGCGACGACCCGTTGCGCCCGGCCCGGGAACGGCTTCGCGACCAGTATCTGGGCAGCGAGCCCGGGACCGCCCCGGCGGCGATGGCGGCAAACCTGATCCGGGTGGCGTCGTCCTGAGTGGCAGGCGGACGTGGTGAAAGTTGCCGAAACGACCTCTTAGGCTGGGGGCATGAGTTCTCCCGTCGATCCCACTAGCACCCCGGCCTGGGCTGCGCTCCGCGCGCTGGCCGATAGCCAGGTCCCCAACCTGCGCGAGGCCTTCGCCACCGACCCCGGACGGGCCGAGCGGCTCAGCCTGAGCGCGGCAGACCTGTTCGTCGACCTGTCGAAGAACCTTGTCGACGACCAGATCCTGGCCACCCTGGTTGAGCTGGCCGAGCAGGTCGGCCTGGCTGAGCGCCGGGACGCGATGTTCGCCGGCGAGCGGATCAACGTCACCGAGAACCGTTCGGTGCTGCACACGGCGCTGCGCCGGCCGCGCACCGACTCGCTGGTGGTCGACGGCGTGGATGTGGTGGCCGAGGTGCACGCGGTGCTGGACCGGGTCTACGCCTTCGCCGACTCGGTGCGCAGCGGGGCCTGGAAGGGCGTCACCGGCAAGCCGATCAGCACCGTGGTGAACATCGGCATCGGTGGTTCCGATCTCGGCCCGGTGATGGTCTACGAGGCGCTCAAGCCGTACGTCCAGCCCGGGCTGAGCTGCCGGTTCATCTCCAACATCGACCCGTCCGATGTCGCCGAGAAGACCGCGGACCTCGATCCGGAGACCACGCTGTTCATCGTGGCGTCCAAGACGTTCACCACGCTGGAGACGCTGACCAACGCCCGGATGGCTCGGGACTGGTTCCTGGCCAGGCTGACCGAGTCCGGCGTCGTCGACGGCTCCGAGGTGTCCGCCAAGAACGCCATCAGCAAGCACTTCGTGGCCGTCTCCACAGCACTGGACAAGGTCGCCGACTTCGGCATCGACCCGGCCAACGCTTTCGGCTTCTGGGATTGGGTCGGCGGACGCTACTCGGTCGATTCCGCGGTCGGCACCGCGGTGGCCGTGGCCATCGGCCCGGAGAACTTCGCCGCCTTCCTGGACGGCTTCCACGCCATCGACGAGCATTTCGTGACGCAGCCGCTGGAGCGCAACGTCCCGGCGCTGATGGGCCTGCTGAACATCTGGTACGTGAACTTCCTGGGCGCATCCAGCCACGCTGTGCTGCCCTACGCGCAGTATCTGCACCGGTTCGCGGCCTACCTGCAGCAGCTCACCATGGAGTCCAACGGCAAGGGGGTGCGCAGCGACGGCAGCCCGGTGAGCGCGGCTACCGGCGAGATCTTCTGGGGCGAGCCCGGCACCAACGGCCAGCACGCCTTCTACCAGCTGATCCACCAGGGCACCCGGCTGATCCCGGCCGACTTCATTGCTGTGGCCACGCCCGCGCACCCGATCCAGGACGGCGAGGCGGACGTTCACGAACTGTTCTTGGCGAATTTCTTCGCGCAGACCAAGGCGCTGGCTTTCGGCAAGACCCCCGAGCAGGTCCGGGCCGAGGGGACGGCGGAGTCGATCGTCCCGGCTCGGGTGTTCAGCGGCAACCGTCCGACCACCTCGATCATGGCGCCGGCGCTGACCCCGTCGGTGGTCGGCCAGCTGATCGCCCTGTACGAGCACATCACCTTCACCCAGGGTGCGGTCTGGGGGATCAACAGCTTCGACCAGTGGGGTGTTGAGCTGGGCAAGCAGCTGGCCCTGCAGATCGCTCCGGCCGTTGCCGGTGACCCCGACGCCCTGTCCGCCCAGGACCCGTCCACCGCCAATCTGGTCCGCTACTACCTGGCCAACCGGGCCCGGTAGCGGACCCCCCGCTGCCAGGGATTCGTCCACCGTGCACTAAACTCGCTGGGGCCCCATCGGACGGTGCGGGCCAACCAGGCGGAATGGAACCGGATGAGCATCTCCGAAACGGCCGAGCGGCTGGGGCTGCATCGGGTCGGTGCTCGCGCTGCCCTGATCCCCTACCTACGGGAAACCTGGGAGCGGCGTGAGTTCATCACCACGATGGCCCGCTACCGGATGTCGGCGCAGAACCAGGAGAACCGGCTCGGCGCCTTCTGGTTGCTGCTGAGGCCGACTCTGAATGCGGCCATCTACGGCCTGATCTTCGGTGTCCTGCAGGGCAACCATCGCGGTGACGACTACCCGGCCAAGGTGGTCATCGGCGTGTTCCTGTTCGGCTTCTTCTCCGCCTGCTTCTCCCAGGGCGCCAAGGCGATCACCGGCAACCGTCCGCTGGTGCAGTCGTTGGCCTTCCCCCGAGTAGCGCTACCGCTGGCCGTGGTGATCGAGCAGTTCTACACGCTGCTGCTGTCCTTGATCGTGATGTTCATCATCGTGGTGATACTCGGCCATCCGCCGGATATCCGTTGGCTGCTGATGGTGCCGCTGCTGGTCATCTACCTGCTGTTCAACACCGGGGTGGCCCTGATTACCGCACGGCTCACCGTGCACTTCCGGGATCTGACCCAGATTCTGCCGTTCGTCTCCCGGCTGCTGTTCTACACCTCCGGTGTCCTGTTCGACGTCACCAGCCTGTTCAAGGAGCACCCCTGGGTGGTGGAGGTGTACAACTGGCACCCGCTGTACCAGGTGCTCACCATCGCCCGCTCATCGCTGATGACGCACATTCCCTACGACCTGAACTTCTGGTACTACCTGAGTGCCTGGGGTGTGGGGACCGCAGTAGTCGGCTTCGTCTTCTTCTGGCGAGCGGAGGAGCGCTATGGACGCGACTGAGACCCGCCGCCCGGTGGTGATGGTCGACGAGCTGCACGTCGAGTACAAGGTCTATGCCAGCGGCAAGGCAGTCAGCCCGAGCGCCAAGGCGCTGCGCGGCCCGCGCGGCATTCGGACGGTGCACGCCCTGAAGGGCATCTCCTTCACCGCCTATGAGAACGAGTCAATCGGAGTGATCGGCTCCAACGGCTCGGGCAAGTCGACGCTGATGCGCGCCATGGTCGGGCTGACCCCGCCGAGCCAGGGGGCGGTCTATGCCACCTCCCGTCCGAACATGCTGGGGGTGGGGGCGGCGCTGTTGCCGGATCTGTCCGGTGACCGCAACATCGTCCTGGGCGGCTTGGCGCTGGGCTTCAAGCGCAGCGAGATCGCCAGCCTGCGCGACGAGATCATCGAGTTCTCCGAGCTTCAGGACTTCATCGATCTGCCGATGCGGACCTACTCCTCGGGCATGCAGGCGCGGCTCAAGTTCGCCATCGCGGCCTCCAAGCAGCACGAGATCCTGATCATCGACGAGGCGCTTTCGGTTGGTGACAAGCGCTTCCGCGAACGCAGCGAGGCGCGGATCCGGGAGATCCGAGATGCGGCCGGCACCATCTTCCTGGTGTCGCACTCGATGACCTCGATCCGCAGCACCTGCAATCGGACGATCTGGCTGGACAAGGGCGTGCTGGTGATGGACGGCGAGACCGAAGAGGTCGTCACGGCCTACGAAGAGTCCCGCATCCCGCGCTGACCTCGCACCGGGCCGTCGGGTCGGCGACTCGGATGTCAGCTAGCCGGATCGGCGGCGATCTGAGGGTTGGCGTCCTCGGTGGGCGCTACCTCGTGGGGCTCGACCAGCCACCCGTGCGCATTGGCGGTGATCGCGACTCCTGCGGCCACGCAGAGGCCCGGGACGATGCCCCAGCTCAGGTAGGTCTTGAACGCCCCGTAGCAAGCGGCGAACGGAATCAGCACGCTGACCGCGCGGCGCATCCACGGGCCCAGGGCGGACAGTCCCACGAACGAGATCCAGATCAGCAGGTACCACTCCCGGAACGCCGGGGAGCCGAGGATCACCGCCAGGGACGCCCCGGCCAGGAAGTCGAACGGACGGTGCCGGCACCGCACATAGAGCACGGCCACAGCCACGATGGCCAGGGCCAGCGCGATCGAGTTCGTCACCCCGAACAGCTCTGAGGACGTCCGCTGTCCCAGCAGGGTGCGGACGATGATGATCCCTTCGCTGAGGATCCGGGCTGGGGTGCCGGTCCGGACTGCGTTCATAGACGAGGCACCGGCCTGGGCCGAGGTGAGCACTCGGGTGCCGAAGCCGCACAGGAAGCTGACGGCCACCATCGAGGCCACCGCGATCGCCACCGAAAGGGCCGTCCGGGCGATCGTTCGCGGCCAGCGCTCGGTGCGAGTGGCCGGGGCCAGCAGCGCCACCGGTACCGCAGCCAGCAGCGCCGGCTGTTTGATGGCGGCCGCGACGCCGACCATCAGAGCACCCCAGACAAGGCCGTGCCGGCGCAGCGCCAGGACGAGCGCGACCGCCATCACCCCGGCCATCAGCATGTCGATGTGCATTCCGCCGAAGCCGTGGATGAACGTGAGCGGATTGAACACGCCCAGCCACAGCGCGGTGCGAGGATCGACCCCGGCGCGCGCGGCCAGCCGCGGCAGCGACCAGGCCAGCAGGCCCAGCCCGATGACGGCCAGCACCCGCATGGCTACCACGGTCCAGTACCAATGAGCTCCGGTGGCCCAGGTGATCAACCCCATCAGCCGCACAGCGAGCGGAGGATAGACCGACATGGTGCCGTACCAGGTGTCGCCCACCCGGAAGGGACTCCCGGTGGTGCCCAGGCCGGTGACGTAGGGATCGATGCCCCGGCTCACCATCCAGCCGATGTCTGAGTAGTAGCGGGCATCGGAGGACAGGACTCCGGCCAGCGGGAGGAGCGGCAGCGCCCAGAACACGAAGACCAGCCAGAACCGCGGACGCTCCCGCTGCGCCTCCCGGCGCAGCAGCATCCAGGCCAACAACAGCAGGGCAACGCCGAGGAAGGTGATGGCGCCACGGGCATCGGGGTCGAAGGCTTCGTTGACCCGACGTCCCCACCAACTGTGCTCGAGGTTGTCGCCCCCGGCCATCCAGGCGATGCGTCCGAAGGCCAGGGTGCAGGAGCCCAGCAGGCCGACCCAGGCCGCAGTCGGCACTGCTGCACGAAGGCCGGCAGGTCGGCGGGTTCTGGGACGTTCCACGTCTTCCGAGTATTCCCGCCCGGCCAAGGCCTCGCTACCTGTGACCGGCCTATGAGCGAACCGACCCCAAACTGACCGGTCGGGCCCCGCTCGGGGTCACTTCATGGTGATGGGGACGGCCTGACCTGAGCCGAGCGACGTGGGCGTGGTCGCCGTGGAGAGCCGGTACTGGGTGACCGCGCCGTCCTGCACATTGATCCACACGCTGGTGGTGGCGTAGCCACTCTTGACCATGCGCAGCCAGTGGCCACCTTCGGCCAGTCCACGAATGGTGAAGTTGCCCGAGCTGTTGGTCTGAGTGACTTCCTCTACTTCACGGTCAGCGGTGGAAGCGGTCAAGGACGTGACCCAGACCGTCTGCAGAGCGACACTGCTGGAGTTCTTCACGGTGCCGGTGAGGACGGCCCCGGTGACCAATGTCGTGTCCGGTGCGGTGACCGTCGACCCGGCGCTGGGAACCGAAAGCACCTTGGCTGTGCTGGAGACGGTGGTGGTAGCTGCGTCGGTCACCCAGCGCGACACGTAATCGCCGGTGCCCAGATAGGTGAGCAGCACCTTGTAGCTGCCAGGCCGCACGCTGGCCGAGTAGGTGCCCGAGGAGTCCAGATCCGACTCGGCGACCAACTCGCCGGAACTGGTGTAGATCATGGCCTCCACATCACCGGGCGCAGGGCCGATCACCTTGCCTGTGATGGTTCCTCGCGGTACCCGAGTCTTGGCGATCTGGTAGGCCGAGCGGTCGCTCTTCTGCGCCTTGAGGGCGTCAACCACCATCACCCGGACGTAGTACGTGGTGTTGTTGGCCAGGCCGGTCAGCGTGACGCTGCTGTCCGTGGCCGGCACGTACGTTGAGGCCGACGAGCTCATGCTCGAACTGGTCGAGTACTGCACCCGGAACTGATAGTCCTCGGCCACGTCGGCGGGAGCGTCCCAACTCACCTTCACCGTGCTCGGTGTCTGTTCGCTCACCTGCAGGTTCGACGGTGCCGGGATGTCGTAGTTGGAGGTGGTGAGGCTGATCTCCCTCGAGTATGGACTCATGGTGATCTTCGGCGTGTAGTCGGCCGTCCCCGGAGTTCCGATCGCGGGCTGCTGCACTGCCACCTTCAGCCAGTAGGCGGTGTTCCGCCGGAGATGGTCGCTGGTGTCCTTGCCGTACAGGGTGAAGTTCTCGACCTGATTCCAGACGTAGCGAGCCTTGTCGGTGCGGTTGTAGTAGCGCACCTGGTAGCCCGGCGCGCCGGAAACCGGCTGCCAACTGAGCTCCACCCAGCTGCTGGCGATGTTGGCTGCGGCCAGACCGCTCGGGGCACCGTAGCTGTAGAACGTCTTGGCGCTCTTGGAGGTGTTGCCCCAGCTATTCAACTGATTCCCGGACGCGTCGACGCCGACGACCTGGAAGTAGTAGGTCTTCTTGGCGCCCAGACCGGAGATGTTCGTGAACGGGGTGGTGATGGCCGCACCCTCCACCGTGGTGACGGTGGTGGCACTGCTCATCTTCGATGACGTCGAGTAGCGCACCCGGTAGCTGGCCGCACCGCTGACCGCGGTCCAGCTGAGCTTGACCACATCGGCGCCGAGCGCCTTGGTGGTGGGCTTAGGGCCGGCGGCCGCTTGGGCGACATCCATACCGGCGAAGCCGGTCAGGGCGAGGGCGAAAGCGACGATCAGGGCCAGGCGTCGCAGCAGGCTTGGGGTTCGGTTCATCTGTAGCCCCCTCACTTGCACTTCTTCGAGCCCTGGTTGAGCTCATACCAGCCGGATAGGTACTCGCCATAGACCCGGCGCAAGTCGTCCTGGTACGCCGAGGATGCTCGCCGAGCATCGAAGGTCAGCGTGTGCTCCTCGCTGTAGCGCAGGCCCGAGGTGGACATGTTCGCGGTGCCGAGCATCGCCCGTCCGTTGTTGCCGGTGGCCGGGCCGACCAGAATCAGCTTGGTGTGCATGGCCACGGCCGTGCAGCGGTAGCTGATCTTGGCCTTGTTCAGGATCTTGATCACCGTCTTGGAGATGGTGGTGGAGCCGCCCTGCTGAGTCATCAGCATCCGGACGTCGCAGCCGCGCGACTGCAGCCGGGACAGCGCATTGGCCATCGTGGTGGCCTTAGTGTCGGTCAGCTTGAACATGGCGATCCGGACCCGCTTGTCCACCGTGCAGTCGATGTTGTCGAAGGCTGCGATGTAGGGGTCGGTCACGCTGAGCGGCTGTGGGCTGAAGGTGATGAAGGTGCCACGGCCGGCGTCGGTGCCGTGCGGATTCAAGGTGTCCACCCAGATGCCGCGCTGGCGGCTGCTCGAGAGGTTCTTCTTCAGCGTTGCCGGGAACCGGGAGTTGCTGGTGCAGCCGTAGCGGGCACAGGCCGCCATGCCGTCGTAGCGGACGTTCAGCTGCTTGGTCAGCTCTCGGTCACCGTAGATGACCGTGACTTCCTGCAAGTAGTTCCGAATCTGGCTTCGCGCCCAGTTGCCCGACGAGGAGATCACCGCGGGCTGAGCCGAGTCGGCGGAGCGGGCGGTGGCTGATCCGTCGTTGTCTCGATCCCAGATGGTGTCGCTGATCGTCACGAACTTCTCGTGGTTGATCGCGTAGGGGAAGGTCTTGGTCGAGTTGGTGTTGAAGCACCCGTTGATGCACTTCTCGATGCCGCGGGTCGCGACCGCCGTGCCGTCGGAGTTGGTGCTGAAGCCGGAGATGCCGGCGATCGTGAGCAGTCGCTTGTTGATCAGCGACCAGGCCGAAGCGGGCGTGATCGAGCCGCCGTCGAGGACCAGGCCGATCTTCACATTGCGGTTCTTCTTCACGTACTCCAGGGCGTCATAGATGACCTCGGGATCGGACTCCGGACGGCTGCCCAGAGTCGAAGCCGGGTCTGCGCCGGCCTTCAGACCGGGCTGGGTCATCGTGCCGATCGCCCGGATGAAGTACATGCCGATCTTGATCTCGGAGTTGTTGGCCGCCCCGCAGATCACCTGGGCGATCTTCTTGGGGAAGTCCCACGGGGTCTGGTTCAGCGGGTCGTAGTAGCCCCGCACTTCCATGTCGTCGATGTTGAACCAGGCCTCGACGGCCCCCGGCTTCTCGGTGAAAGTTGGGCACGCTGAGGTCGTCGGGACTGAGATCACCGAGTCCTCTGTGTCGAAGCTGAGCGCTGCGGCGTGATTGGCCGTCAGAGCCAAGGACACTCCGATGGCGGCAATCGCTAGCGACGGCCGTATGGCCCTGACTTGGCGTTCTCCGACACCCATACTCTGAACTCCGTCCGGCTGACCTCGGTGCATCACTGCGCCCACTTGGGTATGACACGGTTTGATCTAGCATAGACACCAGACCTGTGAGACGTTGTCATCGTGACAATTAGTTGACCGGAGAGCGGGGTACGGATGGCCAGGAACTGGACGAGGGTGTCCGTGGCGATCGCCGCAGCCGTCCTGGGGGCCTTCCTGATTGCGCCCCCGGCCCAGGCAGCATCCACCCTGGTGGCGACCAATCCGTCGGCCCATGAGGAGCTCGGTGAGCGTCCCGGCTGGGTGACTTTGGCCTTCTCCCGGACCATCGACAAGGCTGTGGTGAAGGTGCTGGTGGTGGGTGCGGACGGCCGCAACCGCGTTGCCGGCGACCTGATCTACTACGGCTCTTCTGTGATGGTGCAGCTGGACAACGACCTGCCCAAAGGCACCTACACCGTGAAGTACCAGGTGGACCGCAAGGACGGTCAGCCGGAGGGTGGAGCCTTCCAGTTCGCCTACGGCAAGGGGAATTGGACCGCGGTGGAGAAGTCGTGGAGCGGAACGGCCGAGCAGCCGCCGGAGATGGCCAACCCTGATCCGCAGGGGACCGGTCCGGCTGAGCCGAGCGCCAGCGCGTCCGCCGAGCCCACCTTGACACCCAGTGCCGTCGACACGGAGGCTCCGTTCGCAACTGCCTCCGCATCGTCCAGCTCCACGCCGGCACCGGGCGCGGCCAACAACCCCACACTGTGGTACCTGGTCGGGGGCGGCGTTGCCGCGCTGCTGGTGGTGGCTGCGCTGGGCTGGTGGCTGATTCGCCGTCGCGGCTGAACGCGCCAGCGCCGAACTCTGAACCGGCTTACGACCAGCCGGCTGCGTCCAAGGTGTTGAACAGCGCCGACCAGCGGGCCAGGCAGCTCTCCGGGCTGAATCGGTGCACCGACTCCTCGGCGGCCTGACTGAGCCGATCCCGGAGTGCCGGATCCCGCAGGATGTCCAGCGTCCGTTCAGCCAGCTTGCGCTCGTCCCCCTCGGGGACCAGGAACCCGGTTCGTCCATCCTCGATGATGTCCGAGGGGCCGTAGCTGAGGTCGTAGGACACCACCGGGCAGCCATAGGACGCCGCCTCCAGCACCACCAACCCGAAGCCCTCGTAGGCGCTGGTCAGCAGGCAGGCGGAGGCGGAGCGGTAGACCGCGGACGGATCGGTGGTGTAACCCTTCAGGCTCACCGATTTCTCCAGCCGAAGCGAGCCGATCAGCCGGCGGAGCGCGGCCTCCTCCGGTCCGCGACCGTAGATCTCCAGCCGGGCCTTCGGCCGATGCTTGACCACCTGAGCGAACGCCCGAATGGCGTGGTCGAGCTGCTTCTGCTGGTCGAGCCGAGCCAGCACCACCACCAGTTCCGGATCGCGCTCGACCGGAGCGGCCGGAGCCGGCAGCTTCACCGGATGCGGGATCACGAAGAAGTTCTTCTGGTGCCCGTAGTGCGCCTCGGCATCGGCGCGCTGGGCTGCGGTGAGGAAGACGATGGCATCGGCTTGGGCATGCCGATCCAGCATCGGACGGTAGGTGGCCCGCACCTTCGACACCGAGTAGCCGCTGGCGTGCGGGTTGTGCAGCACATACAGCCGCTTCACATTGGGACGGCGGTAGTCGAGCACCTCCGGATCGGTGCGCCGCGACTCGACCGACAAGAAGACGTGGTCGTCGCCGATCACCCGATCCAGGTATTCGTGGATCAGCTCGATATGCGAGTGCAGCACCTTGACCGGCCGTTCGTCGGCGTCGAACATCGTGATCCGCTCCACCTGAGTGGTCAGGTCGTCGGGGTTGACCACCAGCCACTTGCTCATGAAAGCGGTGTCGTCGCTGCGGTAGTAGATCTCCTGGCGCGGCTTGTTGTAGTGCAGGTCGTAGTAGGTGGTGCGCCGGATGTGTCCGTCGGTGCCGAACTCGTCGCGCCGAGTGCGTCCGCGGTTCTCGTTGAACCAGTCCCGCACAATCAGCCGTCCGGCGTAGTCGAAGCGCTTGTAGAGGCGGTACACACCGTTCTCGAAGTAGCGGTAGACGCTGCCGTCGGCATCCTTGATGTAGTCCATGCCCGGCTCGTCCACCGGGTGGGTGATCGGGTGCTTCGACGGCTCGCCGACCAGCGAGTCGTACAGGTTGATGATCCGGACGCCGTCGCCCAGCGCACCGCGCTCGTCGATCTCGTGGGCGACATCGTCCAGCTCGGCGGAGTAGTTCATGGTGAGGATCTCGCACTGCACGCCGCCCTGCTCGGCCAGCAGCTTCGCCTTGGTCAACACCGAAGCGGTGCGTCCGGCATAGCGGCGCGGGATGGCTCCGACCGCGAAGATGTAGCGGGCCTGCGGCAGCGGACGCAGTTCGGGGATGGTGTCGTCCCGGGTCACCCGGCGCAGCGCCTGCGCGCGACGGGCGTTGCCACGCAGCAGCCGGAGCCTGCGGACGGCGGATCGGGCCAATCCGGCGGTCCCGGTGGCCGCCAAGCCGCGTTTAGCCAGCGTCCGCAGGTTCATCGGAGCCTCCTTGGGGGTGGTTACGCCGCATTGTCTCCCGAGGGGACGGAGCGGCGCTGAGGTTTTTCGCCAGTGACCCGAATAGTGCTGCCCAACGCTGAACGAAGGCAGCCTCACTGAAGGCCTGGGTGGATGCCTCGGCCGCTGCCGACATCGCCGCCTGCCGGTCAGGGTTGCGCAGGACGCGGATGATTGCCTCGGCCAGCGCGCGCCGGTCGTTGGGCGGGACCAGATAGCCGGTGACGCCGTCCTTGACGATGTCGGCCGGGCCGTAGGCCAAGTCGTAGCTGACCACTGGGCAGCCGTTCTGCAGGCTCTCCACCAGGACCAGGCCGAAGCCCTCGTACTTGCTGGTCAGCAGGGACAGCCCGGCGCTGCGGTAGACCGCGACCGGGTCGGTGGTGAAGCCGGCCAGCTTCACATTGCGGGTCAGCCCGAGACGGCGGATCTGCGCCTGCAGCGCGCCGGACAGGACGCCGCGTCCGTACACCTCCAGCCGGGCCTTCGGGACGGCCTTGACCACCTGAGCGAATGCGTCGATGGCGTGGTCGACCTGCTTCTGCTGGTCGAGCCGAGCCATCATCACCACCCGCATCGGGTCGCGTTCGATCGGCTCGCGCTGCTCCGGCTCTGCGATCGAGTGCGGGATCACGTGGTAGCTGGGGTGCGGCCCGAAGTGGGCTTCGGCTTCGTTCTTCTGCCGGTTGGTCAGGAAGACGATGGCGTCGACGCCGTCGCTGGTCAGCATCGGGGTGTAGATCGGTCGGATCCGATGCGGGTCGTCGTAGGGCGGACGCAGATGGGCGTTGTGCAGCACGTGGATCTGGCGGACGTTCGGACGCCGGTAGCCGAGCACCCACTCGTCGATGCGGCGCGCCTCGCAGGTGAGCATGGCCGGCCGTCCGCCGATCAGCCCGTCCAGACTGGCGTGGATGATCTCGTCGTAGGAGTCCAGGTAGCGCTCCGGGCGTCCGGCGGCGTCGAAGGTGGTCACCCTTTCCGGGCTGCGCACCTTTGTGACCGGGTCGACCGCCCACCAGATCCCCAGCCGGACCGAGCCGTCCCGGCGGTGCAGCAACTCCTGGCGGGCCACTCCGTAGTACCTGTCGAAGAAGACGGTGCGTCGCTGCTCGCCGTTGGGCCAGTACTCGTCGCTGCGGATTCGATTGCGGGCTTCGTCGAACCAGTCCAGGACGATCGGACGCCCGGCGTAGTCGAGGCGCTTGGACAGCCGATGCACGCCGTGCTCGAAGAAGTGGAACTGGCCGGCCGCCTGATCGTGCTCCCAGGCCATCCCCGGTTCCTCGAACGGACGGTGCAGGTCCTGGTCGGCCAACGTGGTCGGGTCCGGGAAGTAATCGTGCAGACTGGCCGCCGTGACGCCGTCGGCGAGCAGGCCGCGTTCGCGCAGATCATGGCTGATGTCGTCCAGCTGGGAGGAGTCGTAGGCGGTCACGATCGTCGAGCGACGTCCGCCGCGTTCCCACAGGAGTCGGGTCTTGGTGAGGATCGAGGCGCTACGTCCGGCGTGGTTTCGGGGGAGCACATCCACAAGAAACACATAGTCGACGTCCGGCAGCTCAGCCTCATTGCTCATACGCCTGACCCCCTATTCTTGGCACATGATACCGACCGGCCTGCGAGCCAACGCGGGACCGGCGGCCTTGGCGACAGATCGGAGAACTGGCCAGTGGTCAGGGTAATCACCTACGGCACCTTCGACCTCTTTCACGATGGTCATCGGCGGCTGCTCGAACGTGCCAAGGCGCTGGGCGACTACCTGATCGTCGGGGTGACCACCGAGAACTACGACGACTCCCGAGGCAAGCTCAACGTCGCGCAGAGCCTGATGGAGCGGATCCGCAATGTGGTGGAGTCCGGGCTGGCCGATGAGGTGATCATCGAGGAGTATGAGGGCCAGAAGGTCCAAGACATCCAGAAGTACGGCGTCGACATCTTCGCGATCGGCTCGGACTGGCTGGGCAAGTTCGACTATCTCAACGACTACTGCCAGGTCGTCTACCTCGAACGCACCAAGGGAGTCTCCAGCACCCAGCTGCGCAACGAGAGCGCCGGGGTGCTGCGAGTCGGCGTGGCCGGCGCCGGACGGATCGCCGCCCGGTTCGTGGCCGAAGCCCGCTTCGTCAGCGGCGTCAGTGTGGAGGCTGTCTACTCGCGGCGGTTCGAGGCGGCCCAGGAGTTCGCCACCCGCCTCGAACTGGAGTGGGCCAACGAGAGCTACGCGGACATGCTCAAACATGTCGACGCGGTCTATGTGGCCACCCCGCATCACACCCACTACGACTATGCGCGCCAGGCGATCGAGGCCGGCGTCCACGTGCTCTGCGAGAAGCCGATGACGCTGAGCCGCGAGCTGACCGCCGACCTGTTCGCTCGGGCCGAGGCCGCCGGCGTGGTGCTGCTGGAGGCGGTGAAGACCGCATTCTCGCCGGGCTTCCAGCGGATGGTCGCAGTCGCGCGCAGCGGCTCGATCGGTCAGGTGCGTTCGGTGGACGCCACCTTCACCAAGCTGGTCGGTTCGGGGCGCGAGCTGCACGGCGAGGACGGCGGCAGCATCTCCGAGCTGGCCACCTACCCGCTGCTGGCGATCGTGAAGCTGCTCGGCACCGGCTACACCGATCTGCGAACGGTGTCGCTGCGCCCCGAGGGCGGCGAGGTGGAGGTCTTCTCCAAGATCGACCTGACCTTCCCGCATGCGGTGGCCACGGCCCGCACCGGGATCGGCGTCAAGGCCGAGGGCGAGCTGATTGTGGCGGGCAGCCGTGGGTACATCTATGTCCCGGCGCCGTGGTGGCTCACGGAGTACTTCGAGGCTCGGTTCGAGGACTCTCGGCAGAACAAGAAGTACTACTACAAGTTCGACGGCGACGGGCTGCGCTACGAGTTGGCCGAGTTCGCCTCGATGATTCGTAGTTCGGCGCCGGAGTCCTTCAAGCTCCGCGCGGCGGAGTCGATAGCAATGGCGGATATGATCGAGTCCGCCCGAACGGGCGCAGTGTTCATTCACTGAGAGTTCACCACAGCTTAAGGAGCGCCCGTTGAGTCTGGGGCAGACCTTCCCGTTGAGGTACGCGACCAGGATCACGGGTCGGCTCGGCAGGTCCAAGAACAAACTGGTTCGCGGTGCCTACGGGGCGGCTCGGACGGCCGTGCGCCGAGTCGTGAACACGGTCAGCCCGCTGCAGTTGGGCTGGGTCGGCGCCCTGCAGACGGCACGCTGGATCGATCAGACGACCTTCGAGATCTCCGGTTGGTCCTTCGAGCGCGGCATGGACCTGCAGGCGAATCCGCCGGTGATCTCGGCGCGGCTGCACAGCTTCGGTCAGCCGGACATCCCCGGCACGGTCACCGGCTATGACGAGCCGCTGGCCAACACCCGGATGCGGGACGGACGGCTGAACTACACCTCGGCCGGCTTTGTGGCCCGTTTCGACGTCAGCGAACTCATCCAGCGGGCCACCACGCGTCCGCGTACCTGGCGGGTGCTTGTGGACGTCCGCTCCGGCGGCACCAAGGCCAGCGGCGGCTTCACTCGCCGCGTCCAGCTCGGCTCGGCCAACCACCTGTTCGCCCGGGTCTTCGATGCCGTCCAGATCGCTCCGCTGTGGGTGGAACGGCGTGGGCTGGTGTTGCGGGCCGAGCAGCCCGCCGTGGTCGCTGCGTCCGTGCAGCTGGATGGACGGGAACTGGTCGCCCAGCTGCGCCTGAACGGAATCGAGTTCGGCTCCGCAGCTCTGGTCACTCCGCAGGCGCAGGTGGCCCTGACCGGGGCCAGCGTGGACGGAGTGGTCCGGGTCACCGGCACCCTGGCGCCGATCGATCCGCACGGCCTGACCAGCCTGAGCGATCCCGACGAGGACGAGGGCATCTTCTCCCCAGAGCTGGCCGCCGAGACCACGGCGGTGCTCAGCGGCCGGATCGTGGTGACCGACGCCCACGGCCACCCGCATGAGGTGGCCACCACCCTCGACCCGGACAGCCTGGAGGCCGCCGAGGCCCTTCCGTTCTGCTACCCCGGACCGGACGGCACTCTGCGAATCCGGGATACGGCCGCCATGATGGTGGTGGACGAGTTCAGCGTCGAGGCCGAGCCGAAGCCCACCCTCCGGCTGCGTGGCCGCGCCCTGGGCGACCTGGCCGGCTGCACGTTGGCCCTTGTCGGGCCGCGGGCGATCCGTGATCTGACCCTCGACCTGCACGATGACGGCTCCTTCGAGGCGTCCGGCTCACTGTTGGCGTCGACCTGGGGTCAGCCCGATTCGCCGCCTCCGGCCGGCCGCTACACCGTCCGCGGCCACACCCGCGACGGACTGTGGTTCCGAGTGTCGGCGGCCATCCCGCTGACTCAGGATGTGCCGAAGGTCGTGGACCTGGATCGATTCCGGGCAGTGATCGGAGTCGGGGAGGGGCGGCGTCCGTCCATTGCGGTCGAGGCGCTGCTGCGACCCAAGGAGATCGGTGCCTATCGGCAGGAGAAGCTGGCCCGGCGCTACCAGCGGCCCAGCCAGTCGATCAGCGAGCAGTTCTACTTCGAGTCTTTCGGTGGCACTCAGGCCACCTGCAACCCGTTCGCACTGGACCGCGAGCTCGCCCAGCGGCTGCCGGACGCACCGCGGTTCTGGGGAGTCAACGACGCCTCGGTGCCGGTGCCGGACGGGGCGATCCAGGTGGTCCGCGGGTCCGAGGCCTGGTGGAAGGCGCGGCAGAGTTCGCGCTTTGTGATCACCAACGAGTGGCTGAAGAACAGCTATTGGCATCACCCCGAGCAGGTGGTCCTCCAGACCTGGCACGGCTCGATGCTGAAGCGGATCGGCCTGGACCGTCCGAGCATGGACCCGCTGCAGCGTCGGGTGCTGCTCAAGGAGCGGGCCAACTGGGATTTCCTGCTCTCCCAGAACGCGCACAGCACTGAGATCCTGCGCAGCGCCTACGCCTGGGACAAGGAGATCTGGCAAGAGGGCTACCCGCGCAACGACGCCCTGCTCACCGCCGACCGCACCGCCATCCGGCGCAGCCTCGGTATCCCTGACGACAAGATCGCCGTGCTCTACGCGCCGACCTGGCGGGAGAACCGCACCGAGATGGTCACCTTCTTGGAGCTCAGCAGCCTGATGGAGGCGCTCGGCGATGACTATCTGCTGCTGCTGCGCGGGCACTCGCGGACGTTGAACGCCGGCGTGGACGTCCGGCTACCGGGGGTGCTGGATGTGACCAGCTACCCGAACGTCACCGACTTGTTCGTGGCCGCCGACACGATGATCACCGACTACTCCTCGGTGATGTTCGACTACTCGGTGACCGGCCGTCCGATGATCTTCTTTGTGCCGGACATGGACGACTACCGCGACTCGCTGCGCGGGGTCTACTTCGACCTCTCCGAGGTGGCTCCCGGCCCGGTGCTGGCCAGCCAAGGTGAGGTGGTCGATGCGGTGCGCGCCATCGAATCGAGTGTGCCGACCTATGCCGAGGCGTACCGGAAGTGGCAGGCCCGTTTCAACGCCCACGACGACGGCGAGTCCGCCAAGCGGGTCATCGATCGGTTGCTGGCGCTGCACTGACCCCGGTCAGGGCAGGGTGGTGGTGGCCCGCACCAGGTTGTGATCGGAGGGGATTACTCCGACGAAGTTGCCGGACGAGTCGACGTTGACCACCGTCTCCCACTCGGGCACCTCGATGCTGGGGGAGACCCAGATGTAGTCCAGGTAGGTGCCGTTGATGTAGCTGAAGCTCGGTGCCTTGCGGGCGTAGCCGTTGTAGCTGGAGAAGTTGGTCCGAATGCGCTTCTCAACGGTCGCACCCGGGGTGGTCTTGGTGGTCCGGTAGGCATTGCCCAGCGGATCGACGAAGCCGGCCGTCCGCATCGTGTCGTAGGGGCCGTTGGCCGGCACCGTCCACTTGTGCGAGTTGAAGTCGCCGACCACATAGGTGGGCAGACCACGTCCGGACTCCTTGACGACGTCGAGGATTTCCTGGGTCTGCTGCACCCGCAGGTTGAAGTAGGTGGACGAGCCGTCGGCGTCGGCCTTGTTCTCCAGATGGGTGTCGGCGAAGAAGAACCGCTTGCCGGTCGCCTTCTGCTCGAAGACTGCCCAGGCCACATACCGGTCGCCGCCGGTCTTGCCGACCCGCGCCAGCAGCTTCGAGCCCTGGTCGACCAGGCTCAGCGTCGCACTGTTGTAGACGATCTTGGTGCCCTGGGAGGCGCCCTGGTCGCGGTAGGTGCAGTTGGACGGGGTGTAGGACTTCACGCAGTTGTTCCGGTTGGTGTTGGTCAGCTTGTAGGGGCTGCCCAGCCGCTTGGTCAGATCCTCGAACTGAGACAGGCTGATCGGATTGCCGGCGGAATCCTTCAACCAGCCCTGCGAGGCCTCCTGCAGGCCCAGGACGTCCAGCTTCTGGGCCAGGATGTTCTTCACCACGGCGTCGCGACGCTCGTACCAGGTGCCTTCATTCGGCAGTGCGGTGTAGCAGTTCGCGCATTTGACGTTGTAGCTGCCCACCCGCAGGGTGCTGGCCGGGGCCGCCGTGGTGGTGGCGCTGACCGTCGTCGTGAACGAGCTGAGCGCGCTGGAGCTGGTCGTGGCTGCGGTCACCACCCGCAGCCGCAGGTAGTAGGTGGTCTTCTCGGCGAGCCCGGTCAGGGTGGTGCTGGTGCTGGTGGCGAAGACCGAGCGCGCCGCGGTGAAGCTGGCGCTCTCGGAGTAGTCCAGTTGGTAGGTGAGGCCGCTGCCTCGGCTCTTCCAACTGGCCGCGATCTTGGTGGCACCGGACGGGCTGGCCTGCACCGGCGTCGGCGGCAGGTAGCTGGCGGCCGGCGAGGTGAGGGTGGTGGTGCTGGCCGCGGACGAGTAGGGGCTCAGGTTCGTCCCGTCGGTGCGGATCACCCGGACCTTGAAGTAGTAACGCTTGCCGGAGCTGAGCCCGGACAGCTCGGCCGAGTTCGTGGTGACTCGCCGGTAGGTCGCGTTGCTCATCGACGAACTCGTCGAGTACTGCACCCGGTAGCCCGGGGCGTCCGCAACCGCAGCCCAGCTGAGGGCCACCGAGGTGCGTGCCGTCGCCGTGACCGTCAGTGATCCGGGGGCCGGCTGGCCGCCGGAGCTGGCCGAACTGCCGGCGCTTTGCGCCGTCGTCGCCGAGACCGTCGGGGAGTAGGCCGACAGGCTCGTCCCGGCCGAGTCGATGACCCGCACCTTGACGTAGTAGGTGGTGCCGCCGGACAAGCCGCTGAGCGTGTAGCCGGTGCCGGTGACCCGCACGTAATGCGGGTCGCGGAAGCCGGAGTCGGTGGCCCAACTGATCCGATATCGATCGGTATCACCTCGCGACGCCCAGGTCAGGGCGAGACTGTCCACCGCCGAGCTGGTCACGGCCAGACCAGACGGGCTGAGCCAGCGGTACCCCGAGCTGGCCTGAGTCTTTGCCTTGATGGCAGCGGAGTACTTGCTCAGATTCGCGCCGGTCGAGCTGATCGCGCGGACCTTGAAGTAGTAGGTCTTGCCGGCCTTCAGCCCGGTGATTTCTCCGGAGGTGCCGGTGAAGCGGACGTAGTGGGCCCCGCTCATCGACGAGCTCGTCGAATACTGGATCCGGTAGCCGGGGGCGCCGGAACTGGCCTTCCAGCTCAGGGCGACCGCGCTGCTGCTGGTGCTGACCGCCCGCAAGCCGGACGGCGTGGCCACGGCGGCCTGCGCCGGTGTGGCCACCAGCGCAGTCAGCAGCATGGCGAGCGCGGCGATCGCGCTGGCGATGCGGGCACGAATGGGGAAGTTCACGTACCAGCTCCAGTGTTCATCCTGCAGAAGGATTTCCACGATAAGTCGGGGCTTGCAGATCGGGCTACTACCCGGCTTCGAACCCTCAACCGCCGCTAAAGGCCTTGATACAGGCCAACAGGGCCCGTCGCGGGCCGTTCTGGGTGGAGTTCCTCGGTCAGCTCTCTGGCAACCAGACGGTCGCGCGCACCATGTTGTGATCGGACGGAATCGTCCCGATGAAGCGGCCCGAGTCGTCCACCTTCACCACGGTCTCCCACTCGCTGACCCGCATCTTGGTCACGAAGATGAAGTCCAGCTGCGTCCCATTGTCATAAGAGAACCGGGGCGCCTTGCGCTTGTAGTCGTTGAAGGTCGAGTAGTTGGTGCGGACGCGATTCTCGACGAAGGCGGACGGCGCGGCGCTGTGGCTGCGGTAGGTGTTGCCCAGCGGATCCAGGAAGCCGGCATTCACCATCATGTCGTAGGGCTTGTAGCCGCCCGACATCCACTTGAACATGTTGAAGTCGCCGACCACGATCGCCGGGGTGCCCTCGGGGGCCAGCTTCTTCATGGTCGACAGCACCGTGCTGGTCTGGCGAACCCGGACCGCCTTCTTGCTCTTGCCCGGTTCCAGGTGGGTGTCGCCGAAGACGAAGATGCGCCCGGTCAGCTTGTGCCGCAGCACCGCCCAGGCCAGGTAGCGGCGGGTCTTGCCGCCCTTGGGAAGCGGGGTGACGCCGGTCTTGATCACCTCGATGGTCAAGGTGTTGTAGACGATCCGGTTGTCCACGCCGGCGCCGCCTCCGATGTCGTGGTTGATGGTGACCGCGTAGGGCGCGCCCAGGCCGTTGACCAGGTCCTGATACTGAGAGACGCCACGGCCCGGCAACCGACCCTGCGAGGCCTCCTGCAGGCCGATCACGTCCGGCTTCTGGGAGAGAATCGTCGCGACCACGGCCGGCTTCCGCTTCGCCCACGAGGCTTCCTTGCCGCGGCGGCAGCTGGCGCACTTGATGTTGAAGCTGGAGACGACCAGCGGGACGTCCTCCGGAGTCTTGACCTCGGTCGGCGCCGACCAGTCGGTCAGCGGATCGCCGCCGTCGGAGACGCCGCGGACGCTCAGGTAGTAGGTGGTGTCTTTGGTGAGCTTCTCGAAGGTACCGGCGGGCTCGTCCAGCGCTTTCGGGTCGTCCAGGCCGGTCGGCGTCTTGCTGATCGAGGCCTGGTACTTCAGGTCCTTGCCCAGGTCGGTCCAGGTGGCGCTGACGGAATTGGTGGTCTTCTCGGTCACCGACACCACCGGTGCCGGGGTCGGGAAGCGTGACGACGAGGTGGTGAAGGTCAGAGTGCTGCTCCAGGCGCCGATCGAGTCGCCGTCTGGCTGGAAGCTGGCCACTCGAGCGAAGTAGTCGGTGCCCGGGGTCAGGCCGGTCAGCACGATGGACGGCTCCAGCGAGGTCACCCGGGTGGCGTTGCCGAAGTCGGAGCCGGTGCTGTAGTCGATGGCGTAGCCGTTGGCGGCGTCCACCGGCGCCCAGGCCAGAACGGCCATCGTCGGGCGCTGGCTGACCGTCACCGTCGCGGGCGGAGCGGGCAGCGGATCTGCCGAAGCCGAATTGGCGGCCTGAATGCCGACCAGCATTGCCAGGGTCACGGACACGGAAACGAGTCGGCCCAGTAGCCGCCTTCGTTTCTCCATTGCATCCTCCGCAGAAGCGATGATCGAGCCCCTGAACACCGGCCATCGCTGAACTAGAAATTTAGCATGCTCTCAGGTTTCTGCCGAGAGTGGCTGTCGGGCGGCCCGTGTGGCCGGCCCGGGAGCGAGGCCTGCGCGCAGCGGCACCGCGAGGACGTGCGAAAATGGCGCCCATGTTGTCCCTGCCTTCCTTGCTCAGCGAGCGCGTCGCGGCCGTCGCCGGAGTTGATCCGGAGTTGCGTCCTGCGACCCGTCCCCAGTTCGGCCACTACCAGACCAATGTGGCGCTGCGTCTGGCCAATGAGCAGGGACGCCCGCCGCGCGAGGTGGCCGCCGAGCTGGTCACCAAGATCGACCTGGCCGACCTCTGCGAGCCGCTGGAGGTGGCCGGGCCGGGCTTCATCAACCTGCGGCTGCGCGCGGACGTGCTGGCGTCGGTGGCTACGGCTGTCCTGACCGAACCGGGCGCCGGGATCAGCAGGGCCGAGCATCCGCAGCGGGTGGTCGTCGACTACTCCTCGCCGAATGTGGCCAAGCAGATGCACGTCGGCCACCTGCGCTCGACGATCATCGGCGACTGCTTCACCCGGGTGCTGCGGGCTCAGGGCCACACGGTCATCCCGCAGAACCACATCGGCGACTGGGGTCGCCAGTTCGGCATGCTGGTGGAGCAGATCCTCGAGGAGGGTCTGGACGCGGCCTCCCTCGACCTGCCCGAAGCCGAGGCGCTCTACCAGCGGGCCAACACCCACCTGAAGGAGTCCGAGGAGTTCGCCGCCCGCTCGCGGGATCGGGTCGTCCTGCTCCAGTCCGGGGACGCCGAGACCCGGCGGATCTGGCAGCAGCTGATCGAGATCTCGCTGACCGGCTTCAACGCCACCTACGCGCGGATGAACGTGCTGCTGTCCAATGCCGACCTGGCCGGGGAGTCCATCTACAACGCCGATCTTCCGGTGGTGGCCGCCGACCTCGAGGATCGCGGCATCGCGGTGGTGGACGACGGCGCACTGGTGGTCTTCGTCGAGGGCTTCAATGCTCCGGCCATCATCCGCAATGCCCAGGGCGGCTTCGGCTACACCTGCACCGACCTGGCCGCGATCCGCTACCGGGTCGGCGACCTGCGGGCCGACCGGATGATCTACGTGGTCGGCGCGCCCCAGACGTTCCACTTCGAGCAGGTGTTCGCGGTCGCCCGGATCGCCGGCTACCTGCCGGACGCGGTCAGTGCCGAGCATGTCGGCTTCGGTCAGGTGCTGGGCGCGGACGGAAAGAAGTTCTCCACGCGTGAGGGCACCGCGGTCACCTTGAACTCACTGCTGGACGCGGCCGAGGAGCAGGCCGCGCCGCCGATCGCGCTGGCCGCGATCAAGTACGCCGACCTGTCGTCCGGCTTGCAGAAGGACTACACCTTCGACGCCGAGCGGATGGTAGCCACCACCGGCGACACCGGTCCCTATCTGCAGTACGCGCACGCTCGGGCCAACCAGATCCTGCGCAAGGCCGAGGCTGAGGGGTACACCTTCGAGACCATCACTGTGCTGACCGAGCCCGCTGAGCATCAGGTCGCGCTGCTGCTGAGCCGTTTCGGCGAGATCGTCGCCCAGGTCGGCGAGACCTTGCAGCCGCACCGGCTGTGCGGCTACCTCTACGAGTTGGCCGGTGCCCTCAGCGTGTTCTACGAGCAGTGCCCGGTACTGAAGAGCGAGGGCGAGGTGCGTTCCTCCCGGCTGGCGCTGTGCGCGGCCACCAAGAAGGTGCTGGCCACCGGTCTCGACCTGCTCGGCATCGAGGCTCCCGACCGGATGTGACCCGCCCCGCAGAAAAGGGGACAGTCCCCATTTCTGCGGCGAATCGTCGCTGGCTCACTCCAGATACTGCTGGCGCAACTCGATCCCGATCTGGGTGGCGTCGAGCTGAGCCAAGGCGTCGTCCACCATCGTGGACGGGTAGGACCCGACTCCGCGCAGGTCGAGCAGCCTGCTGCGCTGCGCGTCGATCACCGCGAGCCGCAGGGCGGTCAGCTTGGCGATGTCGGGCCGCTGAGGGTCGTCGTCGGAGCGATCCAGGCGGGCACGCCACTTCTCGGCCAGCGCGGCCGCGTGCTCGTTGCCGCTGCTGGACAACCGGGCCAGAGCCGCGGCGTCGAGTTCGGCCTGCAGCGCGTCCCACTGTCCGGGGTCGGTGGCTCCGCGTCCGTCGGCAAGGCCGAGCTTCTTCGTCAGCGGCTGCAGAGTGAGCCCTTGGATGATCAGCGTGCCGACGGCGACCATGGTCGCCACCAGGATCACCAACGAGCGGTAGGGGACTTCGGACGGCAGCGTCTGGGCGGCTGCGATGGTGATGGCGCCACGCATGCCGGCCCAGACCAGGATGCTGCCCTCTGGCCAGCCCAGGCGCTCGGCGGCCAAGTAGTCCAGGTCGGCGCGGCGCCGATCGAGCATTCGCTGCCACTGGCCGAGCCGATCGCGTCCGGCGGACTCGCGAGGGGATCCCTGCCGAGGAATCGGGCCCTGAGCCTTCGGGAACCCTTCGCGGGGCGCGGTGCCGGCGTCCAGTTTCGCCTGGATGTGGACGATCCGCTCGCGGCCGGCTTCGGCTCGCTGATGCCGCCGGGCCAACTGCCACACCGACCACGACACCATGCCGACCCGCAACACGACGACCACGGCGCCGAGCAGTACGGCCAGAACGGCCGGAAGCAGCAGGCCGGAATCCCCGGTGTCGGCGGCCAGTGCCGGCAGCTCGAGGCCGACCAGCAGGAAGACCGCACTCTCCAGAATCAGTTCGATCGTCTTCCACACCGACCGCTCGGCGATCCGGACCTGGGCACCCATCCAGGCCGGCGTCCCGTAGCCGGTGACCAGGCCGGCAACCACGGCCGCCACCAGGCCGGACGCGCCGACCTCTTCGGCGGGCAAGTAGGCGGCGAAAGGAATGATCAAGGACAGCGCCACATTGGCCGAGACCTGGTGGATACGTCCTCGCACAACCAGGTTGAGCCAACCGACGAGCCCGCCGATTGCGAGGGCCCCGACGACAGCCCAGACGAACTGGCCGGCGACGTCCAGCAGCGAGACCCCGATCCCGATGGACGCCACCGCGGCCCGCAACAGAACCAGGGCGGACGCGTCGTTGAGCAGGCTCTCCCCCTGCAGGATCGTGACGATCCGCTTCGACACCCCGGCCTTACGGACGATCGAGGTGGCCACCGCGTCTGTCGGGCTGATCACGGCGCCCAGGGCGATCCCCACGCCCAGCGGCATCCCCGGGACGATCGCCACTGCCACCAGCCCGACGACGACCGCGGTTAGTGCCACCAGCACCACCGAGAAGACCGAGATCGTCGGTAGATCGCGGCGAAACTCCATCACCGGGGTGTCCACGGCTGCGGCGTACAGCAGTGGCGGCAGGATGCCACCGAGAATCAGTTCGGGAGGAATCGCGACCGACTCGACGATCGGCAGCATGGTGAGGCCGAAACCCAGTGCCACCAGCAGCAGCGGGCTGGCCACTCCGATCTTCGGGGCCAGCGTGGACGCCGTGACGACCAGCAGGACACCGATGATGGCGACGACTTCGAGTTCCATGCCAGCACTCTAGGCGGCGTCTGGAGTCCCGCAGGGAAAGGGGACTGTCCCCTCTTCCTGCGGGGGACAACCGCCGGCGGGTCGAGGGGTCAGTCGCCAACCCGCAACTGCGTGAACGCCTTCGTGGTGATCGTGGCCGGTGCGGTACCTGTCGCCTTCACCGCTTTGTCGTCCACGCTGACGTGCGGCAGCGACGGGCCCCAGCCGAAGAGCTGCACCTCCACCCGAGAAGCCGGACGTTGGTAGGAACCCTCCGTCGTCCATTTCACGGTGAGACCCTGGTCATCCTGCGAGGTCACGAAGGTGGACAGCAGTGACTTCCCGTCGCGGTAGCCGAAGCCGTCGCCCTCGTCCTCGTAGAGCCGACTGTTCGCCTGTCCGCGATACACCTGCAGGATCAGCCGATCTACGGGCTGGCTGGTCGATTGCCGAACAGGCCACAGCGGCAGGACGGTGCCGGCCCGAACAAAGATCGGCAGATCGAGACCGGCCGTCACACTCAGCGTCCGGCCTCCGGCCAGCGGCGTCCCACTGCCGTAGCGGTACCACGTCCCCGGCGGCAGGGTGACCATCCGGCTGCGCGCACCTTCGGCGAGGATCGGTGCGACCAGCACAGAGTCGCCGAGCAGGAACTGATCCTCGATTCGTCGGTAGGCGGGGTCATCGGGCCGCTCGAAGAACATCGGCCGGACGATGAGGCTCCCGTCGACCGTGGCTCTCTGCACCTGGGTGTAGAGGTAGGGCAGCAGTTGATAGCGCCGTTCGATGACTCCGCGCAGCTGGTTCGTCATGGTGGTTCCGTAGCTCCACGGCTCGCGCTGCTGTGCGGTTCGTGCCGAGTGGGTGCGGAAGAACGGCATCATCGAGGAGACCTGCATCCAGCGCAGGTACAGTTCGGCGGACGGGTCGCCACGGAAGCCGCCGGCGTCTGAACCCGAGAACGGGATGCCCGAGATGCCCAGGTTGCACAGCTGGGCGATGCTCATCCGCAAGTGGTCCCAGTTGGCCAGGCTGTCACCGTTCCAGGTGGTGGCATAGCGCTGGACGCCGGCATAGCCGGCGCGCGTGATGACGAAGGGTCGCTTGTTCTTGTTGGCCGCGGTGAGGCCCTCCCGGGTGGCGCGGGCCATCTGCATGCCGTACACGGCATGCCCGCCGCCGACATGAGTGTTGCCGTCGCCTTCCCAGGAGTGCTGGACCAGGTCCGGCAGGGTCTTGGCGTCGTCGAAGGTGCTCGGCTCGTCCATGTCGTTCCACAGACCGTCGAAGCCGTTCGCGGCGAAGCTGCGAACCTGTCCGGACCACCACGCCCGGGCCGCGGGTGCCGTGAAGTCCGGGAACTCGCTGGCCCCGGCCCACACGTCTCGGACGAGGCGTCCGCCGTCGGGTGCCGCCAGGAAGTGCCTGCCCTGCCGACCGGAGGTGTAGGTCGGATAGGACGAGTCGACCTTCACACCGGGATCGAGGATGGCCACGCCATGAAAGCCGATCGCGCGCAGATCGCTGAGGAGTTGCTTCGGCGCCGGGAAAGCGGCCCGATTCCAGGTGAAGAGGCGGTAGCCGTTCATGTAGTCGATATCGAAGTGCAGAGCGTCGCAGGGGATCTGCAGCTGCCGGAACTTCGCCGCGATCGAACGGAAGCGGGCTGCGTTGGGGTAGCTCCATCGGGACTGGTGATAGCCCAGCGCCCACAGCGGTGGCAGTTCCATGCGTCCGACCAGGGAGGTGAAGCGCTCGACCACCTGCTGCGGGCCGGAGCCGACGATCAGGTACAGGTTGGCCGGTCCGCGATCGGACTGGATGCTGAGCTCACCGGAGTGTGCACTGTCGAGATCCACTGAGCCCCGCGCGGGGTTGTCCCAGAAGATCCCGTAGCTGAGCGTGTTGCGCTGTCCGAGATAGAACGGGACGCTCAGATACAGCGGGTCGGCACCCACCGGATACGAACCGGCGTCGTAGTTCCACATGGAGATGGTGCGACCGCGCAGCGAGAGCGGCAGGGCTCGCTGGCCCAGGCCGTGGCAGGTCTCATCGTCCGGGATCCGGAGCCGCCAGCTGAAGCCGCCGCTCGACGCGACGAAGCCGTTCTCCGTCTCTTCGATGACCGTCTCGCCTGAGCTGCTCTGGGCGCTGATGGCCCCGCTCTGCCGGGCCACGCTGATCTGGAGCTCATCGGTGTGCAGGGTGATCAGATCGCCGTCCTGGCTGACTGTCGCGGCGGTGGCCGGCAGCTCCTCCGGAATGGCATAGGAGTAGCCGAGGGTCTGGCCTTCGACCGGGGTGATCTGGATTCGAACGATGCCTGCCGCGACGGCGGCCACTGACACCTGGCCGCGCGCGGTCGCCTGGTCGGTGATCTCTGCAGGCGTTGTGGCGGTTTCGCTCGGCGATCCGCTCTGCGGCTTCGGGTTGCTCGGCTCGAACCACCGCAGGATCCCGCTGTACCACACGGCCCCGCCCAGCCCGGCCAGGGTGGCGGTGCCGAGTAGGGCGCGCCTGGTCCACGTTGCCGCTGCGGAGCGCTTCTTCGGCTCCGGGGTCGCCGGCTCCACCCAAGCCCGGCGCGGATTGTGTGGAATCGTCGGGTCCCGATCAGGCTCAGGCACTGAAGACCTGGACGACGTTGCCGGCGAAGCTTGTCACGTAGAGCGTTCCGGTTTGGGAGTCGAGGGCCAGACCTGTTGGCCGGCTGCTGGTGTGCAACGATCGGACCACTCGCAGAGTGTTCAGATCGACGACCGATACCTCGTCACTGTCCAGGCAGCTGACGTAGGCGACGCCGGCGGCATCATCGACCACGATCCGTGACGGCTTCTGGCCGACCCCGACCGTGTTGATGACGGCACCGGCATTGAGGTCGACGACAGTGACCGAAGCGCCGACATAGTTCGCGACCAGAGCGAGGCGATGCTGCTCCGAAATGGCGACCGCATTGGGATTCACCCCGACCGGCAGGGTCTTGCTCACCGAGCCGCTATCGAGGTCGACCAGGGTGAGTTGCCCGGCGCCCCAATGCGCGACGTAGGCGGTTCGGGTTCCCGGCAGAATCGCCATGTCGCGGGGTTCATTGCCCCCGGGAATCGATCCGGCGTCCGAGCGACTGGAGAGGTCGATTCGCTGAATGGCCGAGCTGCCTTGAGCCAGTACATAGGCGATGTGGGTCTCCGCGTCGACGGACAGCCGCAGCGCACCCGATGCGGTCGGGATGCTGCCGACCTGTTGCAGATCGTCCAGGCTGAACAACTCGATGCTGCGACTGCCTTCGCAGGCCACCAGGAGTAGCCCGGTGTCCTCATCCACGACGACGCTCTCAGGCTTTTCGCCCACGGACAACTCGGTCTCGATGGCGCCGGTCGTCGACGAGATCACCTCTACGCTCGCTGATCCGAAGCCGGCCACGAAGACCCGCTGCCGATTGACATCCAATGCGATGCCGTGCGGGTTGGTGATGCCCAGCGGAATAGTCGCCGAGATTCGATTGGCGCCTTCTCGCTGCTGAGGCGAGTTCGGTTGGGTGGAGGTGGTCGAGCCAGGCCCTTGCGAGCTTCCGGGCGCGGTCGTCCAGACTGTCGTGGTGCTGCCCGGCTGTGAGCTGGTGCTGGCCTTGCCCGGAATCCGGCTGAGCGCCCACCAGCCAACGCCGATCGCCAGGATCAGCGCCAGGACCACGGCACCGACCACGATGATCAGCTGCCGCTGCGCGCCGGGTGAGCGAGGTTGCGCGGTCGGCATGGACGGCATCGACGGCATCGACGGCATGGACGGCATCGAGTCCGACCTGCCCATCCCCGAGTCGTAGAGCGTGTCTCGTCGAACTGTGGTGCCGGCCAGCATCGTCGGATCGGCAGGCGGGGGCGGGACCGGGGGCAGTGAGGTCGGTGGCAGCGGCGTCGAAGGAAGCGGTGATCCGGTGAGCGGCAGGGTCTGCCGGATGCGAGTGCGGTCATCGGAGGGAACCGGCGGCGCCGAGGGCGTTGAGCCGGCGATTCGTACCAGTTCACGCAGCTGGGCGACGACCTCGACCGCCGTGCCGGGCCGTTGCGCCGGGTCCTTGGCGAGCAGGCCGGCGAGGGTCTTGTTGAGCGCGAGCTCCGCGGGCGACGTACCCCAGACCTGGGGGATGGGGGCGGCGAAATGCTGCTGGGCGACTTGGAAGTCGGTGCCGGAATACGGGTTGTGACCGGAGACGAGCACCCAGAGCAGACAGCCCAGCGAGTACAGGTCGCTGCGTTCGGTCGCCGGCGCCCCCTGGTGCCGTTCGGGTGCAGTGAAAGCCATGCTGCCGGCCAGGGTGCCGGCCTGGGTCAGTCCGGTCTCCTGGCCTTGGGCGATCCCGAAGTCGCACAGATAGGCGAACAGGTCCTGCCCGGTGCGGGCGAGAAGGATGTTGCTCGGCTTGATGTCGCGATGGATGATCCCCTGAGCATGGGCGTCGGCCAGGGCTGCGGCGATCTGGGCGCTGAGATCGGCAGCCAGAGCGATCGAAAGTGGGCCGGTGTGGCGCAGGTATTCGGCCAGGTCGCCGCCGCTGACCCACTGCATCGCCAAGTAGAGACAGCCGTCGACGGTGCCATGGTCGAATACCTGAACGATGTGCGGCGAGTCCATCTGGGCCAGGACTTCGGCTTCTCGCGAGAACCGGGCCGCAAAGGAAGGATCACCGGAGTACTTCGGATCGAGCACTTTCAGAGCGACCGTGCGGTTGAGCGGATGCTGCTCGGCGGCGAATACGACGCCCATACCTCCGTGACCCACCTGGCGGGTGATCAGATAAGCGCCGAAGCGGTCGCCCACCTTGGGAAACTCAGTCACAGCTTTACCATCCCTGCTGGGGTATTTGCTGCTGATGCTACAAGCGTGAACAGGAGTGAAAGGCGTTTCTTGGCAAAGTCGGCAGCCTATTGGCCGGCTCCTGACTGCGGAGCCGACCGTCCGGCACGTCGGGACGACTAGCTGGGGTCGGCCAGCTGGCCGACGAACACAGGGGCCTGGCTGGGCACGTGCATCAGCGCGTAGCTGAACGGGCGGTCCAGAACCAGCCGCTTCGGCTCGGACGGGGCGGCGCCGGCGGCCATCCCGCCGGCAGTGGCTGCGGCCGCCTCGATACCGTCCGCGGTGACCTCGATGGTGGCCTGGTGAATCAGGAAGTCCAAGTACAGCTTCTCTTTGGTGGTCATCGCGGAGAAGTCGGCCAGATCCGGGTTGAACGCCAACTCGACACCGAGAGTCTCCAGCACCGGACGTAGCTGGGTCTTGTAGTCGGTCTTCCAAGCCGGCATCCGCAGGTTCACTTCGGCCGGCGCCGCGGCCAGCACCTTCCCGAACAGCCCGGACGGCACGGCCGCCGTTGAATCCTGCTGGGTGGGCAGCACCGTCACCAAGGCGAAGTCGTTGTTCTTGCAGTATTGGACGCTGCCCTGCCAGCTGTCGTCCTCGAACCACGGACGCATCGCCAACTGGCCCAGGAAGGGCACCTTCACGCTCTTGTCGGGGGTGCGGAACTCGTGGTCGCCGAGGTTGTCCATCGCCATCGCCCAGGCGGCCTTGAAGTAGACGGCGTTGACCAGCACCATTCGGGTCGATGAGGTGACCAGGCCCTGATCGAGCAGGTCCTTGATCTTGTTCTTAGTTTGGCCGGCCACCCAGTCGTTGATGTCCACGCGAATGTCGTCGGGGTGAGTGCCGAAGTCCACCTGGTTCAGCGGCGCGCCATAGGCCTTGGCCAGCCGATCGCGGAATGGCTGCAGCCATTCCAGGTCCTTCTGGCCCCACAACGCGTTGGCGATGTTCACCTGGACGTCCGAGGCCTTCCGGAACGCGGCTGCCTGGCTGTTCAGGGCGTCCCCGAGGGCCGGGGCGGACGCCCCGAGCAGCGCGTCCAGCTGGTCGGCGGTCTTGCCGACCGCGCCCTCGCGGATCATCGACAAGGCGATTCCGATCGACCACGGCGAGATGATCAGGTTCTTCGGCTTGGGTGCCAGCGACGCCAGCAGGGACGCCGCAAAGTCGGCCAGCACTGGCCCGCTCACCGCCGCTGTGCTGCCCGAACCGCTCGGACTCACGCTGGGTCGGCTGGTGACCGGTGCCGCGCAACCCGGAATCAGGCTGACTGCGCCGAGCGCAGCAGCCAGGGTGAAGAACTCGCGTCGATCCATAGCTATGGCCTTCCTGTCACCACAGACACGTCTGCGCCGAACCGGACGTTGCGCCTCCAGCCTGGGACCTGGGGATCAGTCGGCGTGGCGCGCCGCCTTGTCCGCAGCGAGTGCGGCGGCACCGATGATGCCCGCCTTGTTCATCAGCACGGCCGGGACGATCGGAGTCTTCAGGACCAGCTTCGGCAGGAACTTGTCGGCATTCTTCGACACCCCGCCGCCGACGACGATGAGGTCCGGCCAGAACAGCGCTTCGAGGGTCTCGTAGTAGCGCTGCAGCCGAGGGACGTACTCGTCGTAGCTGAGGTTCTCCGCAGTTCGCACCGAGGCGGCCGCCCGCTTCTCGGCGTCGAAGCCGTCGATCTCCAAATGGCCGAGCTCGGTGTTGGGCACCAGCACCCCCTGGTAGATCAGGGCGCTACCAATCCCGGTACCAAGCGTGGTCACCATCACCAGGCCGTCATTGTCCTTGGCGGCGCCATAGCGAACCTCGGCGACGCCGGCGGCGTCGGCATCGTTGACCAGCACCACATCGCGGCCGAGCCGCTCCTCGAAGATCCGCTCGGCCGGGGCGTCGATCCACGACTTGTGGATATTCGCGGCGGAGCGAGTGACGCCATGGGTGACCACTGCCGGGACGGTGACGCCGATCGGGCCGTCGCCCATCTGGCCGGCGAATTCGGCCACGATCTGGGCCACCACATCGGCCAGCGCCTCAGGAGTCGAGTTCTCCGGGGTGGGGATGCGGACGCGGTCAGTGGCGAAGTCGCCAGCGGCGAGATCGACCAGGGCGCCCTTGATTCCGGAGCCGCCGATATCGATCCCGAGGACGGGTTGGTTCTGCATGGGCCAACCCTAGCCAGCGCGACGGGTGAGTGTCGTTCGTGGCCATAGACTCGCGGTCGTGACTACCTGGCTAGTGACCGGCGGGGCCGGCTATATCGGTGCGCACGTGGTGCGCTCGCTTCAGCAGCAGGGGATGACTCCGGTCGTCCTGGACGACCTGTCGTCCGGGCTGGCGAAGTTCGTGCCGGACGGGGTGGCTTTCGTCCAGGCTGACATCAATGACACCGCCGCGGTGACTGCGGCGCTCACCGACCACGGTTGCGTCGGGGTGATCCACGTGGCCGGCTTCAAGTACGCCGGGGTTTCGGTGCAGCGTCCGCTGCACACCTACACCCAGAACGTCACCGGCACGGCCAGTGTTCTGGCCGCCATGGAGGCGGCTGGGGTCAAGCACATCGTCTTCTCCTCCTCGGCGGCCGTCTTCGGCACCCCCGACACCGAACTGGTCACCGAGGAGTCGGCCACCCGTCCGGAGTCGCCCTATGGCGAGTCGAAGCTGATCGGGGAGTGGCTGATCGCCGATGTGACCCGGGCCCGGGAGGGCTTCACCGGGGTCTGCCTGCGCTACTTCAACGTGGTGGGCTCGGCCACGGACGAGGTCTACGACGCCAGCCCGCACAACCTGTTCCCCCTGGTCATCGAGGCCTTGCTGGCCGGACGGACGCCGCGGATCAACGGGATCGACTACCCGACGCCGGACGGCACCTGCGTGCGCGACTACGTCCATGTCGGCGACCTGGCCGACACCCATGTGGCCGCGGCGCAGGCGCTGCTGGCCGGGACGCCGCTCAAGCCGGCCTACAACCTGGGCAGCGGCACCGGGCTGAGCGTTCGGCAGATCATGGACACCATGGCCGAGGTCAGCGGAATCGACTTCACCCCGGAGATCGCCGACCGGCGTCCGGGCGATCCGGCCCGGATCGTGGCCGACGGCAGCGCCGCGGCCGCCGACCTGGGCTGGAAGATGAGCTACTCGCTGTCGGAGATGGTCTCCACGGCCTGGTCGGCGCGGACCACCTCCGGCCCGGCCTGAGCCGGGTCCCCGACGCCCACCGGGTCCGGCCCGATGGTGGGATCGGACGCGACTCGCTGCCGCTGCAGGCGGCACAGCTCGGGCAGCTCAGTGGCCAGCTCGACGGTGTCGAGGCCTTCGGCGTTGACCATCACCTGGTGACCGCCGGTCTGGATCCGCAGGTCTGCCAGCCCCAGCCGGCGCGAGATCGGGCCCTGGTGGACGCTCAGTGACTGCGCTCTGGCCAGCGGAACCACCTGCCAGCGTCGGACCAGCCAGCCGTGCCGGGTCACCATGAAGCGTCCGTCGTGGCCCCAGCGCAGGAACGGCCCCGACAGCGGGTGCAGCCAGCGGGCCCGGGACGGCACCTGGCGATCGGTGAGCTGTTCCCAGCCGCTGCCCGGCCAGATCGCGTCCAGGCAGGTGCGCACCTGATCGAGACTGCCGGCCGGCAGCATGATGCTGGAGACCTTGTCCGAGTCCTGCTCGTCGGAGATCGAGAAGCCGATCACCTCCAGATCCACCCGGTACAAGCCCAGTCGGCGCCACAACAGTGACTGGCTGACCTGGACCGCCTGAACCCGCCGCGGCGGCAGCGAGTGGCTGGACAAGGTGGTCAGTCCGCGGGTGATCCGCAGCCCGGAACTGCGGCGTGACAACGTGTAATGGAACTGCTTGAGCACCCGTGAGCTGACCAGACCGAAGATCGCGCTGGCCGCGGGCACAGCGATGCCCAGGCCGATCCAGGGGTGACCCACCCAGGCGGCCGCTGCGGCCGCGATCACCAGCCCGACGATCGCGGTGAGCAGTTCGTGTGTGGTCAGGGCGGCGACGATGAGGGTGCGGGTGGGCACGGTGACCAGCACCTGGTCGTGGCCGCTGAGGCCGGTCAGCAACGAGCCGGTCTCGGCATGAGTGATCACTTCGGCGGGACGGACGCCATGAGCCCGGGCCAGCAGGTAGTCGCGCATGCCGTGTGCCCGAGCCAGGGTCAGAAAGCGGACCTTCGGCCGGGCGCCGCTGCCGATGTCGATGCTGACCTCGGCCAGCCCGAACATCCGGGCCGCCAGCGGCTGTACCACGTCCACGCCCTGCACCTTGTCGTAGGCGATCCGTTGCGACTGCCGAAACAGCATCCCGGTGTCGATGCGCAGTTCGTGGTCGTCGGTGACGAAGTGGGTGAATCGCCACGAGATGAAGCCGATCAGCCCGGCGGCCAGCGTGATCAGGGCGATACCGCCGATGATCAACTCGATCGGGGGCAGCCGGAAGTCCCGATCCGAGCCATTGGGCAGGAACTCCTTGCCGATGCCGATCAGGATGGCCAGCAGCACCACCCAGCCGCGGATCAGCGGGGTGAGCGGGTGCGGACGTTCAGCCGGCCGCGCCGCAGCGTCGTCAGTCGTGGACGACTGTGGTTCGGACACGCTCATAGCGGAAGGGCCTGTGCCTCACCGGAGGCGATCAGACGGTCACGCAGGCCGGCCGCAACCTCGGTGGTCACTGCCGGGATGGTGGCATTCGAGGCCATGCTGGCGGTGACGATCTCGACGCTGGCCAGGCCCCACAGCCGGGCGATCGGTCCGGACTGCACCTCGACTGACAGCATTCGTCCATACGGGACGGCGCTGAACTGCTTGTTCCACAGCCCGGAGGTGATCAGCAGGTCCTGCTCACGCTCCAGGTAGGCGAAGCTGCGCGCCCAGCGTCCGGCGCGGACCACCCGCCAGGTCGTCCAGGCCACCCCGGCGGCTGCCACCAGCCACATCGGCCAGCCCCAGTTCGCCAGGAGCCCAGCTCCCACGGCGGCGGCAACGGCCAGCGGCAGGTTGATGGCCAAGGCCCCCAGTCGCTTGGCTTTGGCCGCATTGGACGGGAGTCGTTGCCAGTCTGCGGTGACGGTGAACAGCTCGCTCATAGAGACGAATCTAGTGGCGCCGCTTCTTGGCGTTGCGCACCTCGACTCCGCCGAAGGCGACGAAGCCCTTCACTGTCACCTTGGGGGCACCTGCCATCGGGGCGGCGACCTTGCGGGTTTCGGCACCGCCGAAGACTGCCGCCACCTGGTTCTCGACGGTGGTTCCGACCGGGACGGTCAGCTCGACGCCGCCGAACAGGCAGAACACGTTCACCTCGATGTTCTGGCTGGTGAAGATCGCCTGGGTCAGGTCCAGTTCGACCCCGCCGAACATGGTCAGGATCGAGGTGTTCGGACGAACCTCCCACTGGCCGTCCCTGCTGGTGCCGGAGAAGATCGCGACGATCTGATCGGCCGGCTGATCGGAGGTGGCCGGCTGGTAGCTCACCACCGGAGCCGGCTTGGCCGCCACCAGGTCACGGGTCAGCGGGACCAGATCATCGAAGGTCTGCGCCGACAAGGCGTCGGCGATCCGACGATCGCGGTCGTAGGCGCTCAGGTGGCCTTCGGAGTGGGCTGCGTTCAGCAGCGTGATCACATGCTGGCGGTCGCTGTCCGCGACGCCAAGATCGCCGCCGACGGCCGGGCCGACGTCGGTCGGCTCCAAGGGATTGCTCATGACTCGAAGCTAGAGCAGGTCACCGGGCTGCGGGAAGTCGGGACGAGCGCTTCCGGGGGACGTTGGGGGACGTCCCTGAGCGCTGTCAGGCGATCGGTCGGACTGCCTAGACTGCCGCCATGATGAGCTTCCTGGCCGAGGATCGTCCGCTGCCGCCGCTGGCCGGAGACGAGGCGTCCACTCTTGTCGGATTTCTGGAGTATCAGCGGGCCACCCTGGCCTGGAAATGCTCGGGGCTGGATGCCGCCCAGCTGGCCCGGACAGCGGCCTCCTCGACGATGACGCTGGGCGGGCTGATGCATCATCTGGCTCTGGTCGAGGACACCTGGTTCGGCTATCGGTTGGCCGGGGTCGCACCGAGTGACCCGTGGGTGAGCGTGGATTGGGAGGCCGACCCGGACTGGGAATGGCACGTGGCCGCCGACCTGGAGCCGGAGGTGATCTTCGCGCGATGGCAATCGACGGTGGAGCGATCCCGGGCCCAGGTGGCCGACGTCCTGGCTGCGGACGGCCTGGGCCGGTTGGCTGTGCGTCCGCGCAGCAATGGCGAGGTGCCGAGCTTGCGCTGGATCCTGCTGCACATGATCGAGGAGTACGCCCGGCACAACGGGCACGCCGACCTGATTCGGGAGAGCATCGACGGTCAGACCGGGGAGTGAGCCCGGGGCGGCCGGCCAGGGTGGAGCCACCCTCTCGTTGAGCCCGGTGGGTCGCGGCCCATGCGCTTGAGTGGAGTCACTGGTGAGTGGGCCAGTCCTCTTATGGCGCTAGGAGTGTTGTGTCAGTTCGGGTTGTTCGTCGTCGAGTTCTGGTTGGGGCCGTGATCGGTGCCCTCGTCACCGCAGGCGTGGTGACGGCGGCGGCACCCTCAGCTGTCGCGCAGGAGACACCGACGGTCGGTGCGGTCGCGCCCAGCGAGGTGACGGTTGCCGGCGGCAGCGCCGCGGCGACGTCCGTCCGCTCCGCCTCGATGGCCGCCGCCACAATCACCAAGCTCTCCACGACGACCGGGCCGACCTCCGGCGGGACGAAGCTGTCCATCTATGGCAAGCGCTTCAGCAAGGTCACCCAGGTGTGGTTCGGAGATCAGCCGGCCACCCGCTTCACGGTGAACTCCAGCAAGAAGCTCACCGTCTGGTCACCGCCCGGAGCGGTCGGCACCGTCTACGTGAGCGTTGTCGGCGCCTACGGGACCAGCCCGGCGTCGGCCAAGGCTCGGTTCAGCTATCGTCCGGCGCCGACGATCGCGGCGCTCACCCCCGATGCCGGGCCGACAAGGGGCGGCACCAAGGTCACCATCACCGGTACCGGGTTCACGAAAGTCCGGAAGGTTTACTTCGGGACCAAGGTCGCGGCCAAGCTGAAGGTGGTCAGTTCGACCACGCTGCGGGTGGTGGCTCCGCGCCAGTCAGCCGGCACCGTGCCGGTGCGGGTGGTCACCGCCTACGGGACCAGCGAGGCCGTCCCGGTAGCCCAGTTCGGCTATCTGGCGACACCCACCGTGAGCAGTGTCAGCCCGTCCGTGGGTGCCAGCTCGGGGAGCACCGAGGTCACGATCAGCGGCACCAACCTGAACCGGGCGAGCCGGGTCACCTTCGGCGGCCTGCGGGCCACCCGAATCGTCGTGATCTCCGACACTCAGCTGGTCGCCACAACCCCCGCACATGTGGCCGGGACCGTACGCGTCCAGGTCAGCACCCCGGGCGGCAGCAGCGCTGACCGGTCCGCGTCCCGATTCACCTACCGCGCCGCCTCGCACGAGGCAACCGCGATCGAGGCCGAAGTCCTCACCCTGACCAACCAGGCCCGTTCCGTTGCTCGCACCTGTGGCGGGCAGCTGTACCCGGCCGTCGCCCCACTGGCCTGGGATCCGGCCCTGGCCGATCTGGCACTTGCGCACAGTCGAGACATGGCCGCCCGCGACTACTTCAGCCACACGAATCCGGACGGCCAGGGGCTGGCCAAGCGGATGGCCCTGGCCGGCTACCAGTTCAGCGCGGCCGGCGAGAACATCGCGGCCGGATACCCCACCGCTGCTGAGGTCGTGGCGGGCTGGCTGGCCAGCCCCGGACACTGCGCAAACCTCATGTCTGGTTCTTACAAGGTGGTCGGGATCGGCTTTGACTCCGGCAGTGGGCGATACGGCAGCTACTGGACGCAGGACTTCGCCACCGCGAGGTAGGGCAGCTGAGCGCTGCGCAGTGCGCTGCAGTGAGCCGCTTCGACTCGAGCCCATGCGGAAACCGGTGATCGTCCTTGCCGGATGCCGGTGGCCTGCTCAGGCCTGGGTGATCAGGCCGTTCTCGCGGGCGATGCCGACGGCGACCAGCCGGTCGTGGACGCCGAGCTTGGTGTAGACGTTGCTCAAATGCTTGTGCACGGTACGTGGCGAAAGCCCGAGCCGGGACGCGATCGTCCGGGCCAGCAGGCCTTCGGAGAGCAACTGCAGCACCTCGACCTCACGCGGGGTCAGGTTCAGGGCGGCGGCGGCCTCGGCGGCATCGCGGGCGGCCTGAGAGGACACACAGGCCGCGGCCACTCGCGGCATCATGAAGGTCACCGGAGCGACAGCCTCGGCCAGCAGGGCCTGGGCGTCCGGGGTGAAGCCGTTGCGGCGACTGACCGCCAGCACTCGGGCCCGACGCTGAATGGTGTTCTCGTCGAACTCGGGTCCGATCAGGACGACCTCACCCAGAATCGGGTGCTGGCCGCCACGGAGCAGGCTGTTCGGGTTGCGTCCACCGCTGCGGGCTGCGACATCGGCCAGGGCGGCCACGCTGCGGGCGTCCGGGACGGCGGCGTGCACCCGGGGACGCCGGGACGGATCCAGGCCGATGAGGACGGCGACGTCCGCATTGCTGGCCTTGGCCAACGCGCGACAGATCAACACTTCGGGCTGCTCGCCCTGGTCGATGACCGCCAGCGTTTGCGCCATCAGGTCGACAAGGGTTATGGCTCGGTCTTCCCTAGTCACCTTCACCGCCTCTGCGTTTGGGGTCGCCTGTTGTGCCGGCGAGAATGTCCGAGTGCCAGTGTGTCAGAGAACCTGGCTAGTCGGCATTGTTTCCACCTCCGACGCGGCGGGTGATCCTTGCCGGCGTGGTGTGCGAGCGCTCCGCGCGACCGGCTAGACTGCTCTCCGCGCCGCTCGTCGGTGCCTGCGGATGTAGTTCAATGGCAGAACATCAGCTTCCCAAGCTGACAGTGCGGGTTCGATTCCCGTCATCCGCTCGAAGCTAAGGCCCTTGTCGGAGTTGGTTTCCGGCAAAGTCCCTAGCCAAAGGGAAGTGCGATCAGACCCCTTCCGTGGACTCGCGTGGACTCACGCACCGCGAAAGGGCCAGACCAATGGCACGCAAGACCACCCGCGAACGCCGCACCCCGTCCCGCCTGGGCACCGTCGAGAAGCTGCCCTCCGGCCGGTTCCGAGCCTCCTACCGGATCGCCGGATCGAAGTTCGCCGCCCCGCACACTTTCGACAGCCAGACCGCCGCCGAGGGCTGGCTGGCCACCGAGCGAGCCGACCGGCTGCGCGGCACCTGGCGCGATCCTCACCAGGGCCAAACGCTGGTGCGTGAGTACCTGCTGAGCTGGCTCGACTCATCGCGCAACCTGTCGCCCCGAACCCGAGAGCTGTACGACACCACCGCCCGGCACTGGATCATTCCGCCGGTCGGGCGGGTCGAGCTGGGCGCGTTCAGCCTGGCCCAGCTCTCGCCGGCAGATGTGCGGCGCTGGTTCGCTGCGGTGTCCGACGCGTCGCGCACGGCCGCCGAACAACGAGCCGCCAAGGGGTGCAGTAGCCGCCACCACCCGGCCCGGCTATGGGCACGCGCCGAGGGGCTGGAGTTGCCCGACACTGGCCGCATTCGCCCGGCGATCCTGCGCGCCTGGGCCGAGGCCGGCAGCCCCCTACCGCCACGGCCGGCGAACCTGGCCGAACCCGGACGCACCACGGCGGCCCAGGCCTACCGGCTGCTGCGGACCGTGCTCAATGCGGCCGTTCGGGACGGGCTGATCCCGGCCAACCCGTGCACGATTCCTGGGGCAGGGAGCGTCCGCCACCGGGAACGCGGCACCGCGAACCCGGCCGAGGTCGTGGCGCTGGCCCATGCGATGCCCGAGCGATACCGGGCCGCCGTGATAGTCGCGGCCTGGTCATCCCTGCGCTACGGCGAGCTGTTCGCTCTTGCTCGCCGCCACGTAGACCTAGAGGCCGGGACGCTGCGCGTTGAGCGGGCCTTGCCGCGCCACGGGGACGGCAGCACCTGGGCACTGACCAAGACCGCCGGCTCGGCCCGCTCAGTGGCGCTACCGCCGTTCGTCGTGGACGAGCTGCGCGCTCATCTCGACACCTTCACCGGCCCCGAACCTGACGCGCTGGTGTTCGGGACCGCTTCGGGGCGGCCGGTGGACAGCGCCAACCTGCACACCATGTTCGCCCGGGCACGGGCCAGGATCGGCCGCGAGGATCTCACCTGGCACGACCTGCGGCACACCGGCGCAACCCTGGCCTACCGTGCCGGGGCCAGCGTCAAAGACGTGCAGCGCCGCCTAGGCCACACCACCGCCCGGGCCGCCATGATCTACGCCCACACCGCCGACGACTCAGACCGGCTCATCGCCGAACGCCTAGGCGAGCTGTACGCCGCCGATGGCAACGTCCGTCCCTTCCCCCGTCCGGGCCGGGTGGCAGAATCCGAAGCAAGGGGGCAGACCGCATGAAGAAGCACGCCACGTTCTACTACCTGGACCAGCCCAACCCGCGCGACGCCCTGCGGCGGGCACTGGCCGGCACCTATGACGAGACCTCGCACATGCAACTGGTAGAGCTGACCTGCTGGGTCCAGCCCCGTCACACCCTTGGCCAAGTCATCACGGACGCCGTCGCCGAGACCGTCGAGCTGGTGCCGTTCGTCAACGCGGACGGGCCTCGAATGCGTCGGAATGGGCCGCACTTGGCGTTCGTTTGCCACGCCTGCCGACACCAGCGGACCAACACCACCGGAACACTGCCGCTAGCGCGAGTGATCGATCTGGCGAGCTGGCTCGCCTGGTCCTTCCCCGACGATCTAGCAGGACCGCCGGCCCGAGCCATGCGTCGCGTGGTCGCTCGCCGCGACCAGATCGCCGCCGAGATCAACCGGCTACGAGACAACCGACTACTGACCGGAGAGACTCGGCTCGCCCTCCGTGACCGCCTCTTGGCGAGCGAAGACCTGGCCGACGACCGGCCAGTGAGCTATCAGCCCGCACCCTGGGACCGCTGAACCCGGCCCACACGCGGTAGTTGGTGGTAGCTGGCGGCGTGTCGCAGTACGCCGCTGCGGCCACCCGGGGCATAGTGACGGAGTCTTCAGCTTGCGGGGGTAGCAGCCCCGGGCGGAGACCCCCTTCCGTGACCGGGGGTTACGCGATGTCTCGACCGGAGCGCTAGCCGCGCTGCTCTTCACATTGGGCAGCCAAGAGGTAGCGCACTGGTTCGCGTACCCAGGAGTAACCCGCCGTGGTCACCAACTCTGCACCCGAGACAGCGACCTCTGACCCGCTGTTTGAGCTACTGGACATTCCCGCAATCGTCTCGCTCACCCACCTGAGCGAACGGTTCGTGACACGCCTGGTCTACAGCCGGCGAGTCCCTGTCGTGAAGCTCGGTCCTCGCGTGTTCGTGCGGCGATCGGACCTCGCTGCCCTAATCGAGAACAACACCAGCCCGGCACGTGAGGCCTGAGCCGTGGCGGACGAACCAGCGCCCGGCTGCGGGAGGCTCAGCCGCGCGGCCGCCGCAGTCTACGGCACGTACCTGCGTGGGCCAGCTCCCGCCCGAGAGGTCCGGCGGTCGCTGCCGATCGTGCTCAGCCGGCGCGAGTACAGCCGCGCCTGGTGTGAGTTGGCCAGGCTGGGCCTGGTGCCGGCTAGCTCGACAAGTGCCAAGCCGGCAAGGGTGACGGGGTAGGTGCACCTCGGATGGGAACGGAGCTAGTCAAGGCGGCGCTGCACCACAAGTGGGCGGTGCTGTCCCCGGTCGCTCGGCTCGTCTGGATCCAGATGTGCATGAGAGCCATTGATCCCGGGCAAGATGACGAGAGGCAGTCGCGCACCTACTACGGCGGCCACGCCTACCTGGTGTTTCAGATCTCGGGTCTTGAGCCGGGTCAGGAAGGCTACGGCGGCGCGCTGCGCAAGGTAGAGCGCGCAATCGCGGAACTGCGCGGGTCCGGCGCCGTCCGGCTCGTCAACTCGCCGCGATCGGGCCACCGGGCGAACTACACACTGCACCCTGACGACCTCTTCACTACCGGCGGGGACCCGCTGTGAGCGGTATTCCTTGGGTGGTTCGCGGTGCGGTGATGCCCTGGCCGGCAGCTCCGGAGGCTGATTCGCGCATGGTCGACCTCGATGCACTGGATCTGTCGCACCACTTCATGTGGGTGGTGCCAGACCAACTGTGGGTCATGGCCGGCGCGGTGCGCAGATACCCGCGAACGTCACCGTCAGCGTGGGATGCCGAGGACCTTCGGTTGCTCGTCCTGGTGGCGAACACCCATCCCTGGGACGAGGACGCTTCAGCGAGGCACGATCGCTGGCGGCGACAGCCCAACACAGCCCGGGCCTATGCGGCATGCCTGGTAGCTCGGACAGTGTGCTGTCTGCCCGAGCTGGTGGCAGGTGAGCTTCGCTCGCGAAGCGGTGGGGATCGTCTCGATGCGCGTCGGAGGCAAGTGCGGACCGCGGCGCGTGAGATTGGCTGGAGCGCAAAGACTCTGCGGAGGTTCGCCTGCCGGCAAGTGTCGTTCCATCCGATCGTCGCCGCCTTGGTCTGCGAGTGGCTCGCCTTGCCGTCGGGGTTTTCCACAGGCGGCGCTGAGCGTGCCCGCTGAGGTCCTCAAGAGCCGAATCACGACGCGGGTCAGCCCGACATAGGAGTCGGACTCTGCCCGACGTGGGTGTCGGGCAGATCGAGAGGGCAGCCCGACGTGGGTGTCGGCCTCAGCCCGACGTGGGTGTCGGCCCTAGGAACAACTACAGGAACAACTACTAGAGGACTTATGAAAGGAACCCAGCTCCACCACCTGCCTACCTGGGCGCGCGCGACGCTTGTTTGACTGTGGATAACTTGAGCGGTCGCGCTGACCTCGCCTTGCCAGCAGCACTCAGACGTTGGCAGCTAGGGAACGACGTAACGGGGGCAGATCCGTGCCTGGGCGGTGGTCTTGCGAGGCTCAACACGGTGAGGCATAGACCGGGGCGGGCCGAGCGGGCAAGGGTTTGCGATCGCGAAGGCGGAAGCGATCCGCGACGCGATACAGCCCGCACTCATCGACGGTTTTCCCCACGACGCGACCGCTCGGAAGTCTCCGCCCCTTCCCGTCTCTCTCCCCGGGGCACCAGTAGAGCCAGTCCAGCTCAGAGAAGGCCCAACCGGGACCCCGAAAGCCCTAGGCCAGTACGGGATAGCCCGGCCGCCTCGCCATGGATCGTCCAGCGAGCCCGCGAGTGCTGCGACGAAGGACTATTCGACGCAGTATTGGGCGATGTGAACCCACTTGCCTGTGGCTGAGCCGCCAACGAAGTAGGCGTGTGCTCGCACGGGGCCCCGGGGACCCTCTTCCGAGGCTAGGCCCGTGGCCGGTCCGAGGAATGCGAACTGTCTGCGGGTGCCCGGTGTCAGGATGAGGGGCAGCGACGGGCCGAAGTGTTCGTCGTACCAGCTCTCGCCCTTCGCCTCGACCACCAGCTCAAGGAGCTCCGTTGGAGCCCCTCCTACATTCCGGACCTCGACTATGAGCGCAGGGTCTTCGGGAGCGCCGTCAACCATGGACGCCGGGCCGAAGTAGCTCCAGACCGCGAGCCGTGCGCGGTTGAGGCGGAACTGCACAATCTGCCAGACCAGGCCCGCGACGGCGACCGCGAGACCGCCAGCCGCTATCGCGCGTGCAAGCAGGTCCACTTCCATCGGCAGCACGACGGCATCCTAGGCGCTTGCCTGTGGTGATATCCGCGCTTTGAAGGAACTCCCAACCAGTTGGACGGCGAGTCTCTTCCGTCCTGGTGGTGTGGACCGCGTTCGCGGCCTTACGCTCGGCTACATGAGCGTGGAACTCGACTATGCCTTCCTGGCTCAGTGGGCGAGGGTGAACGGCGACGGCACTCTGACCGCCGTTGATGCGAGCTTCCTGCGCGTCTCAGGCCTGCCCGGGTCGCTGTTCCCGATGGCGATCGCCGGCAGGGTGCGGTTCCTGGGGGAACCCTACTCAGCGGACCTCCTGATTGAGCTTGAGGGTCCGGGAGCGTCGGTCGCGTTCTCGGCAACCGTCACGGCTGATGAGACTTCCTCCTATGGTGATGGACGCCGTCATTCCCTCTTCGCCCTAACGACGCAGGTGCCGATCATCGAGCCTGGCGAGTATCGCGTGACGATCTCACTTGATGGCAAACGCGCGCGGGTGCTGATCTTCACCGTGGCGACCCGGAGCGAGCCGGACTAGGCCATGGCTGTCAGGTTTGGCGGGCATGCACGCGAACGCATGGCAGAGCGCGGAATCTCTGAAGCCGATGTGGAGTTTGTACTAGCAAACCCTGTGGACATGGTTGATGACCCTGACAACAGCAGCGTTAGGCTGACCGCTATGGTGAGCGGCAGGCTGTTGAAGGTCTGGGTGGTTGCTCCTTGGCCCAACGGGGACCGAGTTGTTGTGAAGTCGACCGCGTGGAAGGATTGAGTGCCATGGCCAAGCTGATGATCGACAATGATGTCAACGCTGCTTACCTGCGACTTCACGATGGAGAGGTCGTGCAGACCTCCGAGGTGGCTCCGGGCGTGATGGTTGACCTGGATGCGATGAACGTCGTGTTGGGCATTGAGGTACTCACTCTCGATACCTACATTCCGTACACCGACCTAGTCCAGCGCTACCACGTTCGCAGCGACGAGGTGCGCATCCTCGAGTTGATCCGACCGAGCGTCACCTATTTCATCAGCCGCCAGACCAGCGGCATGCCCGCGCGTATCGATGAGGGTTCAGGCGTTCGTTGCTGAGGCTGGCCCGTCTGCCTGCCGTCGCGCCACTGTCGTCCACTGACTTGCTAGCTGCTTCGCGCCGCGACAGCGTCTTCATGATGGGTTGAGTGCGGCAACGCCGCACTCAAACGCCGGCGACACGCCGTGTCAGGCGGGGCATTTCCAGTGCATGCCGGGCGGGAGCATGAACCGGATTCCAGGACAGCTTTCCCGTGTTCGGGACATCCTTCCGGAAACGAGAACGAGCGTAGGTGCTCCCACGCATTGAGGCTGTAGAGAGCGCCGTCTGAGGCAGCTAGCGTGACGCTTAGGCCCGGGCGCAGACGCCCAGGCGGCCCGGCCCAGGTGTTGCACCACCCAGGCCGGGCCTCACCCGCAACACCTCGCATGGAAGGCCGCCGGCTATGACGCAAGATACCCAACCCATCGTCTGCCCTGACACCCACCAGCCCGGACACCCAACCGCACCAACCCACTGCCCGGACTGGTGCGTCGCCGAGCATGACCCGCTGCTGTGGCTCGAATGCTGCAACATCGCCGTGCACTCCGCCCCACTGGCAGCCAACCCAGACGGGCGGCTCCGCGTCCGGCTCGCGCTAGCCGAACTGCCGGCAGACGCCTCGCCCTACGCCATGGAGGCTCCCGGCCTGGTGGTCGAGGTTGCCGCCTCCGGGTTCCTGGACGGGCTCAGCCCGGCCGAGGTCGAGGAACTCGCCACGACACTCAACCGAGCGGCCAATGCTGCACGGGTGCTGCTGGATGACTATCGCTCGTGACCAGTTCAGAAGGCGCGAGGGGCTAGCCACCGGCAGTCTCCCTGAAGGCGTTCGATCGACGATCCAGTTCGGCCGACATCCGCTCTACAAGAGCGATCATGGCGTCGTCCGTCATCCCCGAGCCATCGGCGCTCGTATCCGGCTCTGGTTCGGGGTGCACGTCGAGCCAGCGCCGTTCGACTCCCATGTCTCGACCCAGGACGTCGTACTCCATCCAGTATCGGGGCACATTCTGTTCGAGATCGAGCGCCGGGCTCGACCTTGCCGTTGCGTCATGGTCGGGGTGGTAGAAGACGTGCTTTACGGACGAGTCAAGCATCACGGAGTTCAGCCCAAGAGCGTGGCCCGCGTGCAGTTTGAAGCGGTGATCTCTTCGTAGTTGAGCATCAGCGGCCACACTGGCGGCCCCGGGCAGGTAGAGGCACCTGTGGGGATCAAGCGGCAAGTACAGATCCCAATACTCCACGGACGCTCGCTGGTCGCGATGGTCCTGACCATTCAGGACGAGGACCGGAACGTCTCCGGTGAGTAAGCAGAAGTCGGAGAAGCCGATGCCCCATGGCCTTGAGAACACTGTGGCCGCGAGTGGCTCGATCAGCTCTGCGATGTAGCGGAGGTGCTGGTTCGCGGCTGCAACCTCGTTGGGTAGTTCGATGCCTGCGCGGTCGGCGTCCGCGAGGAGCCTTGTGCGCTGCCTAACCGTTCGGAGTATTTGGGCGCTGATCCACCAGGCCAGAGCGAATCGAACCGGTGCTCGGGGCGGCCAACGTGGGAGTGCGTCGTCATCAGGTCTTCGACCGCTGTCCAAGATCGATCGAAACGCCGTGGCGGCGCTCCCTTCTAGTGCTGTGAGCAACTCCTCCATGTGGTGATGCGGCACACCGCTGTCGTCGGTGCCCCAATAGAAGCCCTTCTCGACCGCTACATCGCGGATGTTCGCCACAAAGCCGGGGGTCAGCTCTCGACTCCGTACCCCGATACGGTGCCCGTTGGATGTGGGACGGGCAAAGCGCCTGAGGTACATCTGCGGCACGTGATGATCGCGTGTGCTCCCGGCTGCGTCCATGACCGAGATGCTATCTGGGGGTATCGCTCGCCGCGTGGACTCCCGTGGACTCCGTCCCGGTAGCCAGCGGTAGCCGACGGTAGCCACGGGTATAGAGTGTGACCTAGTCAAACCGGGTTTGCGCTTGTCCCGAGGGTTCGTTTGGTCTCTTCCCAAGCTGACAGTGCGGGTTCGATTCCCGTCATCCGCTCCAATCCAGCGTGGGTCCCCCGCAGTCGGGTCCGCCTGCTGGCTGGTTCTCCGCTCAACCTCCCTCGGCACCTCCCATCGACCGGCTTGCGCTACCGATCGGAACCCTCGCTGCCGGAATTCCGGTAGCACGAGTTCCCATCGGTAGCAGGACGGGATGCGGCGCCGGGCCGCGGAGGAACCGGGCCGGGTCCGGATCGGCATTGGGCCGCGTCTGGCCGGGCCTGGATGCCATGATGGCCGGGTCGGGACAATGAGGGACACCAGGCGGAGGCGGACCAAGATGACTGATCAGGAGCGCGCAGAGTTCGGAGCTCGAGTGAAGCAGGTGGTGGCGCAGCTGAGCCGGACCACCAAGATCGGACTGCTGTCCGGGGCCGACTTCTGGAACACCAAGGGCTTGCCCGAGCACGGCATCTCCCCGGTGATGGTGACCGACGGGCCGCACGGGCTGCGCAAGCAGCTGAGTAAGGCCGATCACGTCGGGTTGTCCGACTCGGTGCCGGCTACCTGCTTCCCGACGGCGTCCGCGTTGGGCTCGACCTGGGACGTCGAGCTGCTCGAAGATGTCGGTGCCGCGCTGGGACGGGAGACCCGGATCGCCGATGTTGCGGTCCTGCTCGGGCCGGGGCTCAACATCAAGCGGCACCCGGCCGGCGGACGCAACTTCGAGTACTTCTCCGAGGATCCGTTGCTGTCTGGCAAGGCGGCCGCGGCGATGGTGCGCGGCATCCAGTCCGAGGGCGTCGGCGCGTGCGTGAAGCACTTCGCGGCCAACAACCAAGAGGACTTCCGGATGCGGTTGGACACCCTCATCGACGAGCGGACCCTGCGCGAGCTGTACCTGACCGGCTTCGAGATTGCCGTCACCGAAGGCGAGCCGTGGACGGCGATGTGCTCCTACAACCTGATCAACGGCGAGCACACCGGCGAGTCCCGGCGGCTGCTCACCGACATCCTGCGCGAGGAGTGGGGCTTCGGCGGCCTGGTGATGAGCGACTGGCTGGCCGTGTCCGATCGTCCCACCGGCGTCGCCGCGGGCCTGGATCTGGAGATGCCCAGCAGCCACGGCGGCTGGGACGCCCGAGTCGCCGCCGCCCTGGACTCGGGACGGCTCAGCGAGGCCGACCTGGATCGGGCCTGCGTCCGGGTCGTCGAACTGCTGCTGAAGGCCGCAGCCGGACGCGGCAAGGGCGAGCTGTTCGAGCGACTCGACAAGGACGCCCATCACGCGCTGGCGCGCCGGGCGGCCGCTGCCGGCACCGTCCTGCTCACTAATGACGGCCTGCTGCCGCTGGCGCCGTCCGGACGGGTGGCCCTGATCGGCGCCTTCGCCGAGCAGCCGCGCTACCAAGGCGCCGGCAGCTCGCTGGTGAACCCGACCCAACTCGACACGGTGCTGGAATCGCTGCGGGCCCGGCTGGGTGAGGGCGTCGAGCTCGACTATGTGCCCGGCTATGACCCGAACACCGGCCAGACCAGCGCCGCCCAGCTGGCGCGCGCCCGGGCGGCTGCTGCCGCTGCCGACCAGGTGGTTCTCTTGGTGGGCTTGCCGGCGGCCTGCGAGTCTGAGGGCTTCGACAGAGACGACCTGCGGCTTCCGGCCGGCCAGGACGCGATCGCCAAGACCGTGCTGGCGGCCAATCCGCGCACGGCCGTCGTGGTGATCGCCGGCGGATCGGTCGAGTTGGACTGGGCCGATCAGCCGGCCGCACTCATGTTCGGCTATCTGGGCGGCCAGGCCGCCGGTTCGGCGCTGGTGGACGTCCTGCTCGGCGATGTCGAGCCCGGCGGACGGCTGGCCGAGAGCTTCCCGGTCACTGCCGCCCAGCTACCGGCCCACGACAACTTCCGCTCGCACCCGACGCAGGTGCAGTACCGCGAGTGCCTGAACGTCGGCTACCGCTTCCACGACACCTTCGGGGTCGCGCCCAGGTTCTGCTTCGGGCACGGACTGGGCTACACGAGCTTCGAGTACTCCCAGCTGGAGGTCAGCGGGGTGGGCACCCAGTGGGAGGTGGCGTTCACCCTCACCAACACCGGCGCCCGGGCCGGCGCTGAGGTAGTGCAGCTGTACGTCCATGACGTCGAGTCGTGCGTGGCCCGGCCCGACCAGGAACTGAAGGCCTTCACCAAGGTCTGGCTGGAGCCGGGGGAGAGCACTCGGGTGAGGCTCAGCCTGGGTCGGCGCGCCTTCGCCGTCTACGACGTTCCTGCCGCCGACTGGCTGGTCGAAGCCGGGCAGTACGAGCTGCGGGTCGGCGCCTCCAGCCGGGACATCCGGCTGCGCGCGACCATCGAGGTCGATTCCGCGGATCGAGTCAGCCCGGCTGTGAAGCCGGCCTCGGCACTGGCCACCGAGAACGAGTTCACGGCCCTGTTCGGCAGCCGGCTTCCCGCCCCGAAGCCGCTGCTCCCGCTGCATCTGGATTCCACAGTGGACGAGCTGAAGCTGCGTCCGCTCGGTCGTGTGCTGTACCGGTTGCTCCGCGCTCAGGCGGAGGCCAACTTCAGTGCGGAGGACGAGGGCGGCACCGACGCCATGATGGAGCAGCTGATCGGCCAGATGCCGCTGCGCGCCCTGGTGACGTTCTCCGACGGGAAGCTGAGCCTCAATGCGCTGGAGGCGCTGATCCGGGTGCTGAACGTGGGCCTACGCCGGTAGGCCCACGCCGTCAGAGGACGGTCCGAACCTGCGGGTAGTGGCAGGCCACCAGGTGGCCCGGCTCGAGTTCGGTGGGCATCGGCACTTCGGCCGCGCAGCGCTCGGTGGCGATCGGACAGCGAGTCCGGAACACGCAACCCGACGGCGGGTTCTGCGGGCTGGGCAGATCGCCGGTGAGCAGGATCCGCTCCCGGTCACGCCGCGGCTCGGGCACCGGCACCGCCGACATCAGAGCCTGCGTGTAGGGGTGCATCGGGCGCTCGTAGAGCGCGTCCCGGTCGGCGACCTCCATCACCTTGCCCAGGTACATCACCATCACCCGGTCGGAGATGTGTCGCACCACCGAAAGGTCGTGGGCGATGAACACATAGGCCAGGTTCTGCTCCTGCTGAATGTCCTCCAGCAGGTTGATCACCTGCGCCTGGATGGACACGTCCAGGGCCGACACCGGCTCGTCACAGACCACCAGCTTCGGCTTCAGAGCGATGGCCCGAGCCACCCCGATCCGCTGCCGCTGGCCGCCGGAGAACTCGTGCGGGTAGCGGTTGTAGTGCTCGGGGTTCAGGCCGACCCGCTCCATGAGCTCCTGGACGGCCCGCTTGGTGCCACCCTCGGGCTTGATCCCCTGGATCAGGAACGGCGCGGCGATGATCGCACCGATCGGGTGCCGCGGGTTCAGCGAGCCGTACGGGTCCTGGAACACCATCTGCATCTGGCGACGCAGGTGGGCCAGCTCGGAGCCGGTGGCGTTGGTGACGTCCTTGCCCTCGAACTCGATGGTGCCCGAGGTGGGCTCCAGGAGTCGCAGGATGGTCCGGCCGGCGGTGGACTTGCCGCAGCCGGACTCGCCGACCAGGCCCAGGGTCTCGCCGGCTTCGAGCTTCAGCGTCAGGCCGTCCACGGCCTTGATCGGGGCGCCCTCGACGCGCACCAGTTTCTGTTGGTAAGTCGGGAAGTGCTTGCGCAGATCCGTCACGGTCAGCAGGCTCACGGTCTCTCCTACAGCCTCGGGGCGATCTGCTCGGCGAACAACTCGGCACGCTTGGGCGCCGGGATGAGGCAGCGCGAATCGTGCTTGGGATAGGACTGGACGAGCTCCGGCACCACCTGGTTGCACGGCGCGGACGCGTACTCGCGGAACGCGCAGCGCGGGTGGAAGGCGCAACCCGGCGGAATGTTGATCAGGGACGGCGGATTGCCGGCCACCGGCACCAGTCGCTCCAGCCGGGTCCGGTCCAGCCGAGGCATCGACGTCATCAGACCCCAGGTGTAGGGATGATCAGGGGCGTGGAAGGCGTCGTCCACCTCGGCGTACTCCACGCACTTGCCGCCGTACATCACCAGGACGTCGTCGGCGATCTCGGCGACCACCCCCAGGTCGTGGGTGATCATGATGATGGCCGAGCCGAACTCCTTCTGGAGGTCGCGCATCAGATCCAGGATCTGCGCCTGGACGGTCACGTCGAGGGCCGTGGTCGGCTCGTCGGCGATCAGCAACTCGGGGTTGTTGATCAGGGCCATGGCGATCATGGCGCGCTGCCGCATACCGCCGGAGAACTCATGCGGATACTGGTCGAAGCGCTTGTCTGCGCTGGGAATGCCGACTCGGTCCAGCATGTCGACAACGGTGACTTTGGCGGCCTTCTTCGAGACGTGGTGGTGCACCCGGATCGCCTCGGTCAACTGCTGGCCGATCGTGTAGTACGGGTGCATCGCCGACAGCGGATCCTGGAAGATCATCGCCATCTTCCGGCCACGCATGGCACGGATCTCTTCGTCGGTGGTCTTGAGCAGGTCGACGTCGTCGAGCCAGATCTCGCCGCTCAGCTTGGCGCGGGAGCCCCGGTGCAAGCCCATGATGGCCAGCGAGGTGACTGACTTGCCCGAGCCAGACTCGCCGACGATGCCGAGCGTGGTGCCCTTCTCCAGGTCGAAGGTGAGGCCGTCCACGGCCTTGACCACGCCGTCATCGGTGGGGAAGTAGACCTTCAGGTCGTTGACGCGCAGGAACTTGTTCATGAGGCCAGCTTCACTCTCGGGTCGATGAAGCCGTAGGCGATGTCGACCAGCATGTTCGCCACCACGATGAAGGTGGACACGATCATCACCATGGCGACGATCGTCGGGAGATCCATTGTGGTCACCGAGTGCACCGCCAGGTAGCCCAAGCCGTGCAGGGAGAAGACGCTCTCGGTGATGATCGCGCCGCCCAGCAGGCCGCCGAGGTCCAGGCCGGCAGCGGTCACGATCGGGGTCATCACCGCACGCAGGCCGTGCTTGAAGATGACCGCCCACTTGGCGACGCCCTTGGCGTTGGCGGTGCGGATGTAGTCCTCGCTCAGCGTTTCGATCATGTAGGCGCGCGTCAGGCGGACGTAGCTGGCGGCGAAGAAGAAGGCCAGCGTGATCCACGGCAGGATCAGGTTCGCTGCCCACAGCGCCGGGTTCTCGGTGAAGGGGACGTACTTGGGAATCGGGACTGCGCCCCATTTGATGGCCGGGAAGGTGAGTAACACCAGGCCGACGAAGAAGGTCGGTAAGGAGAACCCGATCAGCGCCGTGCCGACGATACTTCGGTCCTGCCACTTACCTTTGTTGAGCGCGGATATGATGCCGCCCCCGACGCCGATCACCATCCACAGAATGAACGCGCCGATGGCGATCGAGAGAGAGATGGGCCAGGCTTCCGAGACCATCTCGTTGATGGTGCGGTGCTGGGAGGGGGAGTAGCCCAGGCACGGTGCCGGGCACTTGACGATCTGCTCGGGGTGGTCCTTCTTCAACTGCTCGTTGTCGGGGAACTCACGGCCGACGACCAAGCCGGCGATGAACTTGCCGTACTGGACTGTGGCGGGCTGATCGTAGCCGAGGGCCTTGCGGTTGCCCTCGAGGATGGTCGGAGTGCAGTTCTTGCCACAGGTATATCGGGCGGGGTCGATCGGTGAGGCGAAGAACAGAGCGAAAGTAGTCGCTGTGATCAGGAAGACCATGACCACGACCGAGGCCAGTCGCCTGAGGATGTAATAGAACACGCAGTCTCCTAAGGGAGCTGGGGGTGCGCCCGCGGGCGCACCCCCAACCCTTGCTTAATCAGTGCTTGACGCTGATGTCGGCCAGATCGTAGTAACCGGTGAACGTGATGTTCACGTTTGCGCCCTCGACATTGCTGCCGTGGACGAACACGAACTGATCGTTGATCAGCGGGATGACGGCGAAGTACTTCGTCGAAGCCTCCGTGTCAAGCGCACCCCAGGCCTTGTCGGCATCGGCACCGGACAGGGCGTAAGCCTTGTCGATACCAGCGTTGAAGTCCTTGTTGGAGAAGTAGCCGTAGTCCTGGCCCGGGCCGCCAGCGGAGATCTGGCTGCGGGAGTCGAGGAGCTGCGGGATGACGGTGGATGCCGACGGGAAGTCAGCACCCCAGCCGGCCCACATGGCGTCGTACTTGGTGGCGTTCTCCGGCGACTGCAGGGTGCCGTAGTACTGGTCGGCCGGGATGCCCACCAGCTCGGTGTCGAAGCCGGCTGCGTCCCACCCGGACTTCAGGCCCGCGAACACCTTGTCGAGGGTGTCGTTCTTGCGGTAGGTCACCTTGATCTTGACCGGAAGGGTCAGACCGGAAGCCTGCAGGGCCTCCTTGGCCTTGGCCGGGTCACCCTTGTCGCCCGCCAGCAGCGGGGTGTTCGGGAAGGAGGACAGGGCCGGGTTGATCAGCGAGTTGGTGGCCTTCACGACCTGGTCGCCGCCAGCGGCGGTGACATAGGCGCTGCGGTCCGTGGCCAGAGCCAGGGCCTCGCGGGCCTTGTCGTTGCTCATCACCTTGGACTTGAAGTTCGGCACCAGGTAGCGAGTGTAGGGCGAGGGGACGATCGTGTAGCGACCGTCGGCGCCACCCTGCACGTTGGACAGTGCGGTGACCGGAGCCTGATCGAAGGTGATCGCGTTCTGGTCGTCGCCCTGGTTGGCGATCAGTCGCTCGTACAGGGTCTCCTGGGTGAGCGACTCATCCCAGGTGATCTTGTCCGGGTAGGCCTTGCGGATGGTGTCGGTCTTCGGATCCCACTGATCGTTGCGGACGAAGGTGCCGCCCTTGTTGGGGGTCCACTCGCCGTCGAGCTTGTAGGGGCCGTCGGAGAAGATGGCGAAGTTGGACTTGTCGCCCTGGTCCTTGTCCTTGCGGAAAGCACCGAAGGCGGTCATGGTCAGCGCCTGGTTGAAGTCACCGGCCGGGTTGGCCATCTTGAAGGTGATGGTGTTGCCGTCGCAGGTCACGGCCTTGTCGAACAGGTCCTGACCGGTCTTCTTGTAGGGGCCGGCGTACTTGGACGAGCCGTCCGCGTTCTTCGGGATGTCGAGGTACTGGATGGCGTAGTTCGGGCCACCGGTGATCACGTCGACAGCGAAGGTGCGGGAGATGCCGTACTTGAAGTCCTCACAGGTGACGGCCTGGCCGTCCTCCCACTTGATCCCATCCTTGATGGTGAACTTCCACTCCTTGGCGTCTGCGGAGACGGTGCCGGTGTCGGTGGCCGCGTCAGCGACCAGCGTCGAGGGGTCGCCGTCCTTGGCCACCGGGCCGAAGGTGGTCAGGGTGCGGGTGAACAGACGGTTGCCCGCCTCGATGTTCACGCCGACGTAGACCCGCTGCGGATCCCAGTGCTCGGTCGCGGTGCCGGACAGGATGGACAGGGTGCCGCCTGCGGCGGACGCCGGAGCGCTGCTGCCCGCCCCACTCGCGCTGGGTGCTGTGGTGGCCGAACCGCCGCCCGCGCAAGCGGTGGCAGTGAGACCAAGCGCCAGCACGGTCGCCACACCTGCGACGATCTTCGTGCGCTTCATTGGTTCTCCTTCTTGGTTTTGTTGCGGAGATCTGTTCTTCCCGGTCACTGCCGATCGGCTTTGGGATCCAGCGCGTCGCGCAGTCCATCGCCGAGCAGGTTGAACGAGAGCACCACCAGGAACAAGGTGACGCCCGGGAAGATGAAGTAGGCCGGATCCGAGTTCGCGTAGTGCACGGAATCGTTCAGGATCGAGCCGAAGGATGGGGTCGGGGCTTGAATGCCCACCCCGAGGAAGCCCAGCGCGGCTTCGGTGGCGATGTTCTGCGGCATCACCAGGGTCGTGTAGACCAGGATCGGCGCCCACAGGTGGGGCAGCAGCTCCTTGAAGTAGATCCGACGCCGGTTGGCACCCAGTGACCGTGCAGCCTCGATGAACTCGCGCTCCTTCAAGGAGAGCACCTGGCCACGAATCACGCGGGCAAAGATCGGCCAGCCGAAGAAGCCCATCACCAAGATCATGAAGATCATCGAGGCCGGGGTTCGGTCGGTGCCCATGGCGGCTTGCAGGATGTCGATCACGATGGTCGACAGCGCGATCAGCATCAGCGTCTGCGGGAAGCTGAGCACGAAGTCGGTCAGTCGAGACAGCCACCAGTCCACTCGTCCGCCGGCGGTACCGGCGACCAGGCCGATCACCGTACCCAGCACCACGGAGACCATGACTGCGCAGACCGCGACCACCAAGGAGACGGTGAGTCCCGCGACGACGCGGGCGAAGATGTCACGACCGGTTCCCGGCTCCACACCCATCCAGTGCTGCGGCGACACTCCGCCGAAGGCACCGATCGGAAGCGAACCGAGACCGCCGACCAGTTTATCGTTACCGTTGTAAGGGTCGATCAGCTTGAGTGCGGTCAACGCCGGTGCGGCGACGGCGAGCAGGACGAAGAAGATTGCTGCTCCCATTGCGACCATCGTGCCCCGGTCTTTGGCCAGCCTTGCCCGGGTGATCTGCCACGGAGTGCGACCGGTGATCGAGACGGCACCATCCACCGCAGTGGTGTCGGCCATCCGGTTCCCCTCTTTCATTCAAAAAACCCGAAGGTAGCTGCTCAACGGGTGGTCGGTAATGTACCACGCCTCGGTTAGGGGCGTAATGGCTAGTCCGGGCAGGGTTGAGCGTTATCAAAGCGTGATTTTTGGGCTTTCGCGCGGGGATCTTGTGGGGCTCGCGGGCGGCTTTGGCGGACGTCCCGGCGAGGCGCGCACCGCCCACATGCTGGACATTCTTGCTTGTCTGGGCCGGGTTCGGGGCCGGAGTTGGAGGGCTCGGCCGCGGTGTCGTCGCGAGGTGCGGAAGGCCCTGATTGCACCGACGCCGAGGCGTGCAGCTTGTGGCGTCGAGGCCCGGCCGGGCCTGCCGGAGAGGTCCACCTAGTGACACAACTACCGCGGATGGATCCGGATCGTCCGGCGGGCCGAGGACGCGCGGGAGCCGGCGGACTGGTGGGTCAGGAGGGGATAGCCGGAGCGCCCGGGATAGCGCTAACATGTCCGGGTGACCAGCACCAATGTTGCGGCTGACGTCTTCACCGCAGCCTTTCGCGCCGAGCCCGCCGGATTCTCTCTGGGTCCGGGACGTGCCAACCTGATCGGCGAACACACCGACTACAACCTCGGCTTCGTCCTGCCCTTCGCCATCGACCGCTCTGCGGTGGCGGCGTTCCGTCCGCGCACCGACCGGCAGATCCGGCTGGCCACCGACTTCGCCCCTGGGGTGATCGAGTCGGATCTGGACCATCTCGAGGGTGCCTCCGGCTGGTCGGCCTACCCGCTGGGGGTGGCCTGGGCCCTGGGTGAGTTCGGCGCCGACCTGGACGAGGCCACCGGCTTCGACCTGGCTCTGCACTCCGACGTCCCGGTCGGTGCCGGCCTGTCATCTTCTGCGGCGATCGAGAGCGCCACCGCCCTGGCGCTGGACTCGATGTGGGGACTCGGCCTGGATCGGCGCACCCTGGCCCGGGTGGGCCAGCGGGCCGAGAATGTGGTGGTCGGCGCTCCGACCGGGATCATGGATCAGTCCGCGTCCCTGCTCGGCGAGACCGACTCGGCCGTGTTCCTGGACTGCCGCAGCCTGGAGGCGTCCGCGGTTCCGCTCGGCCTGGACGCGGCCGGCCTGGAGATCCTGGTGATCGATACCCGGGTCAGCCATGCCCATGCCACGGGCGGCTACGCCAGTCGTCGCGCGCAGTGCGAGGAAGGTGCCCGGTTGCTGGGGGCGGCCTCCCTGCGGGAGGTCGGAGTGGCCGATCTCGACCGAGCCCAGCGCGAGCTCAGCGACGTGGTCTACCGCCGGGTGAAGCATGTCGTCACCGAGAACCAACGGGTGCTCGACACGGTGGCCACGCTGCGCACGGCTGGTCCGCGCGAGATCGGGCCCCTGCTGGATGCGTCCCACACCTCTATGCGCGATGACTTCGAGATCTCGGTGCCCGAGCTGGATCTGGCCGTCGAGGCGGCCCGGGCCGCCGGCGCCCTCGGTGCCCGGATGACCGGTGGTGGCTTCGGTGGCTCGGCGATTGCGCTGATGCCCGTCGATCGGGCCGCGGATGCTCAGGTGGCGATCGCTGAGGCGTTCGCGAGGGCGGGGTTCGAGGCTCCGGTGCAGTTCGAGGTGCGGGCTGTGGCCGGCGCACGGCTGCTCTGATCCGCACCGATTTGGGCCTAGAAATGGCTACGCCCCGCCCGGGATGGGGCGGGGCCGGAGTCCCCTATCCCTAAAGGACCTGCCATTTGGCTTTCGCCGATCCTCAATATAGTCATCCGTTTGGGGGAATGTCGGGAAATCGTGCGGTCAACCGCACGCGCGCGTCGCAGGCGCTCGCTGCTGCCGCCCTCGACCCGGGCGCGGTGGCGCCGGTCGGCGATGGTATGGTCAACGGCGAAGACAGGGGAGCGCCGCTGGGGCGCTGAGAGTGCGGACGGCCGCAGACCCTCGAACCTGATCCGGTTAACACCGGCGTAGGGAGTCGGGAATCTCCCCGGGGCGACACCCGGGCCCTCCAAAGCTTATGGAGGAGAGATGTCGAAGAAACCGCTGGTACTGGCATTGGCTGGGGCGTTGCTGCTCGCCGGCTGTGTCGGCCCGACAGCGTCCAGCCCGAGTGCGACGGCGGGGCCGGCGAGCTCGTCCGCGCCCACCGAAAGCACGCAGCTGCGGGTGATCACCCATGATTCGTTCGCGCTGCCGGACGCGCTCATTGCCGATTTCAAGGCCAAGACCGGCTACGACGTGGTGTTCAACGCTCCCGGCGATGCGGGGACCGTGGTGAACCAACTCGTCCTGACCAAGGGCGCGCCGATCGCCGACGTGGTGTTCGGCATCGACAACACCTTCGCCGGGCGCGCGTTCAGTGAGGACGTGCTCAGCCCCTATACGTCGACTGCGCTGCCGGCCGATGCCGCTTCCTTCGCGGCGGACGGGTCTGGCCGGCTGACTCCGATCGACTTCGGCGATGTCTGCTTGAACGCCGATACCAAGTGGTTCCAGGCGAAGGGCCTGGCCGTCCCGGTCAGCCTGGACGACCTGCTCAAGCCGGAGTACAAGGACCTGCTGGTGGTGGCCAACCCGGCGACCTCGTCCCCCGGCCTGGCTTTCCTGCTGGCCACCATCGCAGCCAAAGGCGACCCGGGCTACCTCGACTACTGGAAGGCGCTGCGCGACAACGGCCTCAAAGTGGTGAAGGGCTGGACCGAGGCGTACACCGTGGAGTTCTCCGGCTCGTCGGGCAAGGGCAAGCGTCCGCTCGTCCTTTCCTACGCGTCGTCGCCCGCCTTTGAGCCGGCCACCCAGTCGCTGAACCAGACCTGCTTCCGTCAGATCGAGTACGCCGGGGTGGTGGCCGGGTCGGCCAACCAGGTCGGCGCCGGCAAGTTCATCGACTTCCTGCTGAGCGCCAAGGTGCAGGCTGCGATCCCCGATCAGATGTACATGTATCCGGTGGACTCCTCGGTGAAGCTGCCCAAGGACTGGGCCGCGCACGCCGTGCTGCCTGAGCAGCCCTTCACGCTGCCGGCTGACCAGATCAGCGCAAGCCGGGACGGTTGGATCAAGGCATGGACGGCGGCAGTCATCGGCTGACCCGCCCCAACGGGCGGGTTCTGGGCTGGGCGGCACTGGCGATCGTGCCGCTGGCCTTCCTCGCCGTCTTCTTCGTCTGGCCGGTGACCTCCCTGGTGGCCAGGGGGTTCACCGACCAGAACGGCTTCAGCCTGGCCGGGGTGAGCGAGGTGCTGGCTGCCCCGCGCACCTGGAGGATCGTCGGTCAGACCCTGATCCAGGCGGTGCTCGGCACGGTGATCGCGGTCGCGCTCGGGGTGCCCGCCGCCCACCTGCTGTACCGCGTCCGATTCCCCGGACGCCGGGTGCTGCGCGCGGTGGTGGCGGTTCCTTTCGTCCTGCCCACCGTGGTGGTGGGGGTGGCCTTCCGCAGCCTGTTGGCTGAGCAGGGGCCGCTGGGAGGGCTCGGTCTGGACGAGTCGCTGGCCGCCATCGTGGCTGCGCTGGTCTTCTTCAACTACTCGGTGGTGGTCCGCACCGTCGGAGCGCTGTGGGCCCAGCTCGACCCGCGCGCCGGCGAGGCGGCTCGCAGCCTGGGCGCGAGCCGCTGGCGGG
>LUYM01000006.1:0-355612 GCA_001603275.1 Actinomycetales bacterium Actino_02
GTGCTCGCCGTAGAAGCCGTACTCCAGATGACCACCGGACGTCTTGGGGGCCAGCGCCGCCCCGCCGAAGCCGCCGGCGATCGCACCGGCGGCCAGGCCGAGGCCGCCGCCGAGGCCGAACAGGCCCCGCCGGGACATGCCCTTGCGCGGCTCCGGCTCGGCTGCGGAGGTGGCGGACGGCTCCGCACTCAGCGGGGCCTCGGGCTGCGCGGCATCGGTCGGCTCAGGCATCAGGAGATCCCCAGCACGGCGTTGGTCAGCTTCGACAGTGGCGTCCGGGTGGCGTCGATCTGATCGACGAGTTCCTTCTGCTGCTTGCGATTCACCTTGTCGTAGCTCACAAAGCCGTCCTTCAAGCTGCCGTATTGGGCCAGCAGGGCGGCCAGCTTGTCGAACTCGCCACGGATCTGCGTGACCAGGGCCTTGCCGTCGGCACCCTTCGCCTCGGCGATCGGCGCTACCAGGTCGAAGGCGATCCGAGAGCCCTCAAGGTTGGCCTCGAAGTCGTACAGGTCGGTGTGCGACCACCAGTCCTCCTCGCCGGTCACCTTGCCGACGGCGATCTCTTCGAGCAGCCCGGACGCACCGTTGGAGACGGTGGCGATGTCGACGCCCTGGGTGGTCACGAAGTCGGCGGCATGGACGGTGTCGTACAGCTTGGCCACGTCGGCGACCAGCGCGTCGGCCACCTCCTTGCGCTGGGCCGGGGTGGACGGGCTCCAGCCGTCCCAGGCCGAACTGCCGTCGGGCTGGACGGCGTCCTTGGCCGGCACCCACAGGTCCTTCTCGATCCGGTGGAAGCCGAGCCAGCTGGTGAAGGTCGGATCGTCGGCGGCCAGCGCCTTGGCTTCGGCCAGGTAGTCGATCTCGCGGTAGTCGATCCGCGGATCCAGCGAGCCCAGCGCCTCGGCGATCGGCTCGATCCGCTCGTAGTTCACTCGGGTGGTCGCGTACAGACTGCGCGCGGTCTCGTCATCACCGTCGGCGTAGGCCTTGGCGAACTTCTCCACCTTGGGCTGCAGCTCGGAGACCTCGTTCTTCACGAAGTTCACGTAGTCAGTGACCACTTTGCTGAACAGCTCGGCGTCCTCCCCGGCCACAGCCAGCGCCTCGCCGGTGACGGTGAAGGCAGCCTCGCCGACGTTCTCGCCGCGCATGCCCGGCTTGCAGGCGGTGAAGTAGCTGCCCGGCTGCAGGGCCACCGACAACTCACTGGTCGAGCCTGGCGCGATGTTCTCCTTCTCGGCCACGACCCGCAGCCGATCGCTGGCCATCAGGTAGAACTCGGTGGTCCGGGAGCCGGCGTTGGTGATCGCGAAGGTCGTGTTGCCGCTGGCGGTGGTGGCGGACGACACCGTGCACGCGTCGTCGGTGGAGGTGACGGTGAGCACACCGGCGGACGAGCTCGACTGGGTGGCCGGTTTGGCCACGCAGCCGGTCAGCAGCAGGGCGCCGGACGTGATCAGGGCAGCCAACGATGAGCGGTTCAGCAAGGTGGTTTCCTTTCAGGCGCGCCGGTCAGGCGGCGCGTCCGGCCGGGGCCGGGGCGGATTCGACGGGAGTGGGCTTGGCGGTGGGCGTCCGGCGGGCGCGGCGCTGCTCGCGGACGCGGCGCAGGAACTTCGGTAGGACGATGGCCAGGTAGGTGATCCAGGCGATGACCTCGATCCAGCTCATCTGCGGGGTGAGCCCGATCGTCCCCTTGGCCAGGGCGGCGAGGGCTCCGCTGGGGTCGACGGTGGCGCTGATGTCGAAGGCCCAGCCGAACGGGAAGGACGCCATCCAGAACGGGCCATCGGTGAGGCCGGTGAGGACTTCGCCGGTGCGCAGATCGGTGGGGGTGATCGGGTGGCCGGAGAACGGGCCGGGCAACACGGCGGCTTCCTGCAGATCGTGGATGCCGTAGGCCAGGATGCCGGCGGCTACCACGATCAGGAAGGCGCCGGTCCACTGGAAGAAGGTGGCGTAACTGATCTTGGCCAGGCCTCGGTAGGCCAGGTAGCCCAGGACGGCGGCTGCCGCGATCCCGGCCAGGGCGCCGAGCAGGGCTTCGGGCTGGAGCGCCCAACCCCACAGCATCAAGGTGGTTTCCAGGCCTTCGCGGCCGACCGACAGGAACGCGATCCAGGCGATCGCGGCGCCGGTGCCGACGGCCAGGGCCTGGGCGGCGCCGGATTCGAGCTCGGCCTTGATCCGGTGGCCGGTGGCCATCATCCAGAAGACCATCCAGGTGACCATGGCCACAGCCAGCAGCGACATGACGCCGCCGACGATCTCTTGAGCTTCGAAGCTGAGCGTGTAGCTGCCGAAGGTGAAGGCGGCACCGAGGGCGGCCGACAGGGTGATGGCGGCGGCCACTCCCCACCAGAGGCGGGGCAGGGCGTCCCGTCGCTCGCGGCGGATCAGGTAGGCCACCAGGATGCCGACGATCAGGGCGGCCTCCAGGCCTTCCCGCAGGCCGATCAGGAACGAACCGAGGAACAACACGGTCTCCGATGCTTAGGTAAGGCTCCCCTTACTTTTTTACGCAACAGGAACCTTAGCAAAATGGGAGGGCAACTTGTCCAGTGGACTCCTTTGCCCATGGGCCGTGGTCTTCGCACGGATACCGCCGGGTCACTGGTCGCGGCTCGCCCTGGCCGACGTGATTTGCGCGCTCGATGCGGTTGCGAGGGTCAGAACGCGCTCATTTGGCGATCGAGCGCGCAAATCGCGTCACGAGTGGGCGGACCACGATGGTCTGGCGCAAATGAAGGGGTGCCCTGCAGCTCAGGCGCGACGGGCGCGGACGGCGCCCTCGATCACCTGCTGACACAGCTCGACGGTCTCCGGAAGCAGGTCGACGCCGAGCTGCCGGGCTTGCCGAGTGACCTGGGTGACCAGGCGGTTCACTTCGCTGGTGGCGCCGGCTAGGTGCTCGGTGCGGATCCGCGCGGCCATCAGCAGCTCGTCGGCGGGGGCGACAGTCAGCGCGCGAGCAGCAGCCCAGCGGGCCAGGTCGAAGTCGCGGCGGGCCAGGGCGCGTTCGGTGAGCACCAGCGCGGCATCGCGTAGCGCACTGGCGATGTCGGTGCGCAACTCCTCTGCCCAATGCCACTGTCCCGGGGCCGCATCGGCCAGCGGGGCACCGCGGACGAGCTCCAGCGCGGCCACCAGGGACGTCTCGGGCAGCCGGTCGAGACCGGCGGCAAGCAGGGTCTGCAGCTGCTGCCAGTCTGAGGTGACGCCCGCATGCAGTTCGATCCGTCCGGCGTAGGCGTCGGGCAGGTAGGCGTCGCCCTCAGCCGTGCTGCCGAGCCACGCCCGCAGCCGGCTCAGGTTCGAGCGACGAGTGCCTTCGGCGATGCCCAGGCTGGCCGCCATTTGGGTGGCGGTGCTGCGTGGGTGCTCGAGGATCCAGGCGCACAGCTCGATCAGTTGCTGGCGGGCTCGGCTGGGCTCCTCGCCGCGGGCGCCGACCAGTTCGGCCGGGCCGATCAGCAGTAGTCGCGGCTCGGTATCGGAGATGACTCGGACGATGTCCACAGCTTCCTCGACTCTTGTGGGGAGCGGACGGATGTTGGCCGACCCATCGCCGGCCCACCAGGCTGGCTCGGTGGCCGCGGAGTCGGCATCAGCCAGCAGGCCGGCCAGGTCCTTGGCGATGGTGGACGGCACCGTGTGCGGCATCAGGCCGGCCGCCAGCCCGTCCAGCCGTCCCGCCAGCGAGCCGGCGGTGCGATGCACCTGCCAGGTCGCGGCCTCACCGGAGGTGGTCGGCAGCAGCACCACCACTCCGCACGGCTCGCCCTCCAGCGCATGTTCCAGCCGGGCCAGCTCGATCGGACTCGGCTCATCGCCGAGGATCAGGACCAGCGGAGCGACCGCGTCCGCGCGATCCGGGTCGAGCCGTAGCTCCCCAAGACTCACCTCCGACAAGGCCTTTTGCCGCTGGGTGGCGTGGGTCACGATGCCGCTGATCGCGTGATGCGGGTCGCTGAGCCGTTGCACCCGTTCGCCACCGGACAGCGCCAGCAGCTCGCTGCCGGTGCCGGCGGCCAGCACCCGGGTCTCGACACTCCACGGCGCGCAGGCCAGCTCGATGCCCATGGCCAGCAGCGACGCTCCGGCCAGCTCGGCGTCGTCGGCAGCCACCCCGAGCAGCCGGGACTGTTCGGCGTTGACCAGGATCGTCCGCCCGTCCGCGGCGGTGCCGACGCTGACCAGACAGGGGTAGGGGCAGGGGTGCTCGGACGGGCCGAGCTCGATGGCCTTGGCCACCGCGATCTGCCAGCAGTCGGGATCGCCGGCGAAGCCGTCGAGCGGATCGCCGGCGGGCTGGGCCCACTCGAAGGCGAGCGCGCGATCGTCCAGCTCGATCCGGGACAGTGCCGGCAGCGGACGACCTGCTGCCGCCAGCCGCTGGCCGAGGTGGCGCAGCGCCCGATCGAGGGCCAGCACCCGGTCGGGGCGTTGCACTGCTCCCAACGCCACCCGGAGCCGGGCTGCCGCCGGGTCGGCATCGATCAGCCGCCGCCCGCGCGGACGCTGCCGCAGTCGCAGTGCCCGCCGGGTTTCGACGGTGCCGATGATCACCGCTGCCGCAACCGTGCCGACCGGTCCGACCAGGCCGATCGGGGACGGGCTCGGCGTGACCGCCTCAGGCTGGGCCACTGGGCTCGGCGACGGTGTGCCGGTGGGTGGCGTCGCCGGAAGCGCGGTGCTCTCGGCTGCCGGCGGTGCGACTGCAGTGCTTGGTGAATCGGAGCTGCGGGCGGTCGGCGGGTCGAGCCGGATCGGGTCCGTGGGGCCTCTGGTCGACCGGCGCCCAGCCGTCTCGTCCGCCTGCTCGGTGGACGGTTCCGCGCCCGGGATGCTCAGCCGCCACCCGATCTCGATGTGATCCGGATCGGAGATCAGCTCCCGGTTCGCCTCGGCGATCTGTGGCCATCGGGACGCCTGGCCCAGATGCTCGAGGGCGAGTTCGGACAAGGTGTCGCCCCGCTCCACGGTTACCTGCTCGGCGTGACGCGGGCCGGCCGCGGCCGCCTCCGCCACCGGCACAGCCGGCGGGGCCTCGGCGAGGACAACCCCGGCCGGCACGGCCAGGTGGCTACCGGGCCGGAGCTCCTGGACCGGGTCGGCCAGCAGTCTCGGGTTGGCCGCGGCCAGTTCTCGCCAGCGTCGACCGTCGCCGAGCAGTGCCTGGCTGACCGACCACAGATCGTCCCCGGGTCGCACCCGGTAGCCGAGCGCCTCTGCTGCCGGTGTGGAGGTGGCAACGACCGCGTCCTCCGGCTCAGCAGCAACGGGGCTCGGGCTCTGCGCCGTGCCCGCCACGGCGGCAATCGCCGACGGTGCGCGTGGAGCGTTCGCGGACGCGGCCAGGGCCAACACGGCCAGCAGCAGGCCGGCGCTGAGCTGCTGCACCACCGCGAGCCCAGGCAGCCGGACGATCGGCCGGCCGACCAGCAGCCGGACCAGTTCCAAGACGGTGGCCAGGGTGAACACTGCCCAGGCCAGCCAGCCGACCGCGGTGATCAGCCCGAACAGCAGCGAGCCGTCGTCGGGGCCGAGCAGCCCGTTCAGGCTGAGCCGGGGGTAGCGTCCCCAGCTGAGCAGAGCCGCCGGTGCGCCGAAGATGATCAGGGCGAGCAGCCCTGCCGAGCTCAGACCACGGAGCCAACGCATCACTTTCTCCCTCGATAGCGATCGACGACGGCACTGCCCGCAGCGGTGACCGTCAGTTCTCCGGGCCAGCCGGGCACCAAGATGTCGGCCAGCGGCACACTGCAGGTGACGTGGGTCAGGACGCTGCCCGGAGTGCCGGCCGGCAGTTGCAGCGCGGCGGCGTCCACCTCGACGATCAGCTGGACGCAGCGCAGCCCGCTCACACTCGCCTGCGCGCTCACCAGTCGGCGAGCAGCGGCATCGGCCGCGCCGGGGTCACGTTCGAAGGAGGCGGCGCGGGCCGCGGCGCCGGCCATCGCCTCGACGCTGTTGCGGGCCAGCCACACTCGTCCGCCGCCGACCAGGAGGCTGAACAGCAGCACCAGCACCGGCACCAGCAAGGTGAACTCGATGGCCGCCGAGCCGCGCTGGTCCCTGGTCACCGGATGACCTCGGCCGGCAGGACGGCTCGCTCCCGAATCTCGGTGAGGCCGAAATCCAGGAACGACAGCGGACGGCCGGTGACCGTCACCACCACCAGTCCCTGCTCAACTCCTACCTCGACTCCGACGTCGGTCAGGCCACCGCTGGCGGCGACCCGGCGTCCGGCCTCCTCAGCTGCGGACGGATCGTCGCCCGGCACCCGCAGGTCGGCGATGGTGGCGGCCGCCGCGGCCGCGACGGCGCGTCCATGCAGCCAGATGCCGGTCTGAACCAGGCCGAGGATCAGCATCAGCAGGGCAGGCATCAGGATTGCCCACTGCACCGACTCGGTCACCCCGCGCTGGTTCATGGCTGGGGCAGGTGCTGATTCACATAGGCGGTGACGAAGGCGCCGATGCTGAGCGCGACGACCGCAGCCACTCCGACGTAGATCGCGGTCTCGGTCGACTGGGACAGGCCGCGCTCGTCGTGTCGCAGCGCGACCAGGCGTCCGATCAGCTCATGGACGGTCTTCATAGGGACTCCTCTCGGGTGAGGTCAGCCGGCCAGCAGCCGGAGAATCGGGGGCAGCAGGAAGAACAGGGCGAAGACCATCGACGGAATCACCATGAAGAAGGTCATTCGTTCCGATAGCGACGAGGCCGCGATCTTGGCCGCTGTCAGGTGAGCGTCGCGGAGTTCTCGGACGCGAGCTCGCAGCGACTCCGCCAGCGAGGCACCGGAGTCTTCTAGGGCGAGCACGTCGGCCAAGTCCGCCAGCGCGGGCAGGTGGAGGTCGGCGGCCAACCGGTGCAGATCCGGATAGGGCTGGCGCTGCTCGAGCCGGGCCCGTTCCAGAGCGTCCCGGACGGATGCGAAGACGGCCACGTCGCTGACCAGAGCGGCCGAACGCAGAGCCTGGCTGCTGGACCTGTTGGCCAGCCGCTCCAAGGTCACCAGATCGAAGAAGGTCAGCAGCGCCTCGGTGTTGTCGGCTGTGCTGGCCGACTCACGTCCGCGCAGCAGGAGGTCAGGGATGAAGAAGCCGGCGGCTCCGAGAGCCACGGTTGCCGCAGTCGGCCAGATCAGCGCCCTGGTTCCTGCTCCGACAAGGAGGTTCGCTACCCACGGCAGGGTGAGGCCCGCCACCGCCCACAGGGCCTTGTTGGCGTAGTGCCGATCGACCGAACGTCCGATCAGGCGCAGCCGACGGCTCGTGGCCTCGGTGACCGGACGGCGGAGTCTGATCCGCACCCACGACCCGAACCGGTCCAGCCCGACGCCGCTGGTCTTTTCGGGTGCCGGCAGCTGGCCGTCGAGTAAGTCGAGCGCATCGGCCAGGCGGGGCCGGAAGGGCAGCGCAAGCGCACCGACCAGCACCCATAAGCCGAGTCCGATGCAGCCACCGGCCAGCCCTGCGGCGAGAGCGAGGTTCATGTCGCCCTCCTCAAGATCCGCTGCCGCGGACGAGGCAGCGCCATTCGGCGCAGGAACAGCAGCGAACCGAGGTAGGCCACCACCAGCGCCGTCAGCAGCGCCTGGCCGGGCAGACTGGCGAAGGGCGCGAAGAAGGAGCCGCCGAACACCAGGGCCAGCGCCAGTGCAGCCACCGTGAAGATCGTCACTTGGCGGACGACGATGCGCGGCTTGGCCCGTTCGGCCTCGATCTCGCGAAGCGCGCGAAGCCGGTCCTGGACGGTGTCGGCCAGTGCGTTCAGGGTGGCGGTGGCACCGGTTCCGCCGCGCTCGGCGGCCAGCATGAGCGCGGCCAGAATGGCGTCCGCGTCGGCGCTATCCAGAGCATCGGCCATCGCGGTGAGCGCCTGCTCCATCGTCCAGCGATCATCGAGGCGCGCCACCAACAGCCGCAGTTGGGCACCCAGTGGCTCGGCCGCCTGCCGTGCGGAGACACGGATGGCATCGGTGATCGACCGCCCAGTGGGCAGCAGCGCGGCCAGATTACGAACCCAGCGGTCGAGGGCTTCGAGCAGCTCGGCGTCCCGATTGGCCGGAGTGGACAGAAGGACTGGTAGCCCGAATGCCGCGGCCGGGACGATCACGGCCAGCATCGGCAGGCTGGTCCACGCGGCCGCCGCGACGCCGGCAGCCAGGGCCAGGCCCAGTTGGGTCCCGCGCCGCTTGGCTGCCGGGCCTTGCCAGCTTCGGGGAAGCCGGGAGTGCCGGGGGCGGCTCGATGCGTCCGGGGACGTTCGGAACCCGGCCACCACCAGCAGGACTCCGGCGCCGATCAGCAGGCCGGAGAGGGCGGCGACCGCGCTGTCCATCATGACCGCCAGGCGTCCGAGAACGGGGCCAGCTCGGCGAGCAACTGCGCACCCGGAGTAAACCGGGACGTGCCGGCGTCGTCCGCGGTGTAGATCACTTCGGTGACCGGGCGTCCGCCTTCCACGCCGCCGGTGAGCTGCCGGATCTCGGCGACGCTGCGGGTGCGAGTGCCGCCGCGCCAGGTGTCGTCGACCAGCCGGACATGGATCAGCAGCGCGATGTGATGCGCGATCTGCCGGTAGGCCTCCTCGATCGTCAACACCCCACCCTGGGCGACGCGCGCCGCCAACCTGTCGATCGTGGACGCGGCCGAGTGGGAGTGGGTCGTGGACAACGTCCCTGCGCCGGCAGTCATGGCTTCAAACATCGCGCCGGCCTCACCGCCGCGGACTTCGCCGACGATCAGCCGGGACAGGTTCTGGCGCAACGCCTCGGGAATCAGATCGGCCACGGTGAACTCACCCAGCCGACGGCCGTCCGCGACCTCTCCCATGCCGACCCGCGCCTGCAGGGCCAGCATGTTGCGCCGGTTCGGCTGCAGATGGGTGAGCAGTTCGTAGTCGGTCTCCAGCGTCCCGAACCGCTCGTTGTCGGGAATGGCGGCGATCAGCGCCCGCAGCAGCGTGGTCTTGCCGGCCCCTTGGTCGCCGGAGATCACCATCGACTTGCGAGCCAGCACCGCCGAGTGGAGGAGCCGGGCCACCTCCTCGGGCATCATTCCGGTGGCGGCGAGCTTGGCCAAGGTGATCTCGGTCAAGGTGTGCTGGCGGATGGTGATCGACGGCCGATAGCTCAGTCCGAAGCCGATCGCGTGCAGTCGGAAGCGATCTCCCAGAGCCAGGGTCATCATCGGATGGGCGTCGTCAAAGGGACGGGCCGGGCTGACCGTCTCGCCCAGGAAGCGGATCGCCTCGACCAGTTCGGCGTCACTGTCGGCGACTGGCGGACGCGACTCGCGGCGTCCGTCCCCGTACTGGACCACCACCGAGTCGAAGCCATGGATCTCGATGTTCTCGGCGTCGGGGATCTCGAACAGCGGCTGCAGTCGTCCGTAGCCGAAGATGGCGTTCTCCAGCGCGGACGCATAGGCGTACTCGGTCTCCACCGGCCATAGCGCAGCCCCGGTCTCGGCCAGCCCTTCGGTGTGCTGCCGGACCACCGAGCGGACGATCGAGCGGCCCAGCAGCCGTCGATCAACCTCACTGAGCGTCCCCGGCGTCTCGGCGATCGCCGTGCTGATCAGCTCGGACGCTTTGCGCCGCAGCGCAACCACCAACTGCCAGTCGATGCCGGACGGATCCCGCTCGGCGGCCACCAACTCGTCGGCGCGGAAGGCGGTGCGCAGCTCCGGCTCGGAGCCCATCAACTCAACTTCGGCCAGCCGCTTCACGAGGGCACCCCGATCAGGCGGCGATGACCCTCGGTCCGCTCAGCCAGGGTCGCCGACAGGCCGCGGACGTCGGCCAGGAAGGCTCCGGCGGCCAGCCGGCGTGGCGGCGGCTCGCCAGCCGCGAACACCTCGGCCTCGGCCGGACGCCAGGCGATCTTCGCCCACACCCGCACCCCGAACCGAGCCGCGATCTCGCCCGAACCGTACGGACGTCCGGGCCCGACCACGATCAGCCCAGTCCGCTCCGGCCCGGCCGCCTCGACCACCTCGGGCAGATAGAGCCGCAACGCCGCCAGATCGACCAGCCGGCTGCCGGTCACCACCAGCACTCCGGCCGCCACCTTCACCAGCGCAGAAGGCAGACCGGCGGCGCCGATCCGTCCGCAATCGACCACCACCAGACCCGACTCGCTGGCCAGCGCCGCCGTCAAGTCCGGCCAGGCCGGGCCGAACAGGCCAGCCATTCCGGGGCTGGAGAAGCCGGGCAGGAAGTCGTGGCCAGGCTCACCCAGGCTGACCGTCATCCCGGCCAACTCGTTCTCCAGCGGACGCCGCTCGCGATGCGCCTGCAGCAGCCCGCCCAGCCCCCGTCCGCCCGGGTCGATGCCCTGCAGATAGCCGGCCAGCACCGACTGATCCGGCTCGGGGTTGGCATCAACCAGCAGCGCCGGTCCGATCGAGTTGGTGGCCAGGGCGACGGCCAGTGTGGTCACTCCTGGCGAGTGGCCGGCGCTGGTCAGCAGGAAGACGCTCATTGGCCGGTCTCCGCGACGCGCAGCAAAGACAACTGATCGGCGGCGGCGAGCTTGGCCACCCGTTCGGCCTCGGCTTGGCCGACAGAAACGTCCAACAAGGCGGCGCCATCGGGCAGCTTCTGGGCCGCGGTGGCCACCCGGGCTGCGATGGACGGCCCGTCCGGCACCTGGCCGGCGTCGCGAGTGACCGGAACCAGCAGCACGGCAGTTCCCGGTGGCAGTGGCATCGACGGCAATCGGCCGGCGGGCAGGCGTATCCCAATCAACACCTGCCCGCCTCCGACCAGCGGCTCCCCAAAGCCTTCCGGATGCAGAAGCGTCCCAGCGGCGAGGTCGGTGCGCGCGGTGCGTCCGATCACCTCAGCCAGCCGGTCTGCGGCAACCATTGCCACCCCAGGGGCCGGGACCGCCGAGGTGACGCCCAGGTCAGTCGCGGTGATGACCTGATCGCGGTACACCGTACGCTGCACGATCAGGACGGCCTCGGCGTGCGAGAGGTTTCCATACAGAAGCGCCGATCCGAGCGTCCCCAGACAGATGGCCAGGATGCCGGCCGCGATCCAGCGCACATTGCGGCGTGGACGCTGCGCAACCCCCGCTGATCCGGCCATGGCCGTCCCCCTCTCGCCGGGTGGACGGACCGGGGTGGTAGCCAGTGCACCGACGGCGATTCGGTGATCGTAGGCGATGGGCTGCCGCCGCGGCAGGGGAAGTTCTCGACTTGTGGATATCTCGCGAGTGGCGCTGACTAGGGAATACGCGCCGAACCCCTAGTCGCAGCCGGGTGGGTTTCGGGCAATGTCGTACGGTTTGCGCGCCGGTTGGCCGGAATCTGGCCGCTGGCCGCCGCCGGTGGGTCGGCGGGTCGGCGGTTGTGTCCGTGGTGGCGGCACCCCGTCCACACCCCTGAGCAGCGGCCGAAACGCACGCCGTACAGCTCGCTTAGTCGGGGGCCGACAACGCAGCTGGCACCCGACGTCCGTCCCGATCTCGGGCCGCTGAGGCCTGGTGGGGACAAGGGCGCGGGTGCCACCTGTGTTCTGCTCGTGATCCTCCCGATGGGGAGGGGTGCCGGATCTGAGCCCGGCGGCTGCGGTCAGGCCTTCGGCTCGAAGGTGTGCTTCCAGAGCGAGGTGCCGTCCGGGTTCAGGTAGATGTAGCGCACCTTGGGCTCGACGACGCCGATCTTCGTCATGGCGTCCCAGCCCTGCTTCTTCAGCAGGTCATCGAAGGTCGGGATCATGCTGTCGAAGTACTTCTTGGCGGCCTTGAGATCCATCTTCTTGGCCATGGTGAACTCGAAGATCGTCGTGCCGGGGGCCTCGCTGGTGATCTTCAGGCTCTTGAAGGAGCCCTTGTTCTGCTCCAGCACCTGATCGATCTGGGACTGCTCGGCCTTCACATACATGTCCAGGGCCTGCTCGGGGCTGAGCAGCGAACTGGACGATTCCGAAGGCGAAGCGGACGGGCTCGCCGACGCACGCGCCGGTGCGCTGGCCGAGGTGCTCGTCGCCGACTGGGCCACCGAGGCTGCGCCCGTGCAGCCGCTGAGCACGATCGGTGCCACCAGGGCAGCGAGCACAACCGAAATGCCCAGGCGGGCAGAAGTCTTCATGATGGGGGCTCCTCAAAGGTGATTGACAGGATTATCTCCTGCTGGACCTTCAAACGCCATCCCACTTGGGGTTTTGCTGCAAAATCACGTCCCAGCGGACAAAAAGCGGACGCCCGAAAACCTGCTGAGCGTGCCCGCGATCAGGCCGGCGCGGAAATGTTGAACATCCACTCCAGTCCGAAGCGATCCCGGACCTGCCCGTAGACGTCGCCCCAGACCTGGCGCTCCAGCGGCACGGCGACCTCGCCACCCTCGGCGAGCGCGGTGAACCAGCCTTCGAGCTTGCCGAACTCATCACCCATCACGGCCAGGTAGATCCGGGTGGTGCCCCAGCCGGCCTCGTCCCCGGGCATGGCGTCGGACGCGGCCAGGGACAGCTCGTCGCCGGTCAACTCGGCGTGCATGATGCCGTCCGCCGGCATCTCGCTGACCCCGAAGTCGGCGAAGGTGTTGAAGAGCAGCTCTCCTCCGAACACCGATTGGTAGAAGGTCAGCGCCTCGCGGGTGTTGCCCGGGAAGTTGAGGTACGGAACCAACCTTGCGGTCATGACGACTCCTTCGTGTCGGGGTCCTCCCAACCTTGCCCGATGGACGCGTCCAGGCAACCCCCCAGCGGTAATTCCCGCCAGATGGACGGGTGCGCAGCACAGGCCTCGCCGGGGCTACTACTCAGCCGGCCTTGCGCCGCTTGGCCAGTTCGCCGGTGATGGCGCCGATCACCGAGCTCAGCACGATGGCCGCTCCGATGTTCAGCAGCCAACTGCCGTAGCCGAGGATCGCGGCAAGGATGGCCACCGGCCAGACCGCCGAGACCACGACGGTCAGCGTCGACTCGAGTGCCGACGGCGGCACCCGACGAGCCGGTACCAGGATCTCGCCGGACACCGGTGCCATGCCCTGGTCAGCGCGGGGTGGGTCGGCGATCGAATCGGAAGGCGTCGCGTCCCAGACAGGCTGCTGCCACTGCTGCTCGTCCGATGGGGGTTGGCTCACGCGTCAATCCTAAAGCGGTCGGCTGCCAGTGGGGGATGGGTCATTGGATGTAGGTTGACAACCGCGCCCGGCGCATCCGCTTGAGCACGTGGCCACTGACGATCGCCACCACCAGGGTCGTCACGAACATCGAAGCCCAGTTGCCGGTGATCAGCGCGGCCACCAGGAACACCGGCCACACCCAGGTACGAATCAGCGCAACCACCCGCTCGGCCTCCGACGGCGGTGCCACCTGGAATGGCCGAATGCCGACCAGCTGCCCCTGGACATAAGGGGGCTGGCTTGGTGCGGAGGTGAAGTTGGGCTGCTCCCAACGCGTCTCACCCCAGGTGTTGTCTTCGGGGCGGATCTGCGTGGGCTCTTGAGCGGACATGACTCAAGGCTAGGTCGGCGGCCAATGCGTCACTATCGGGAGTTGCCACTGTCCGACCCTGAGCCCGAACCAGGGACGCTCGGGGGCGCGCCGCCACGGTGTCCGGCAGCGGAGCTACGGGTAGGCAGCGCCGTCCACCTCTGGCAGAGTAGACGCGGCTCGCGGAGTGCCGATGGACGGTAATGGAACCGTCCCCAGTGATCGCGCGGGCAAGGATGGACGGTAATGGAACCGTCCCCGTTGTGGAGGCAGACCAAGTGCGGGTGGTACAGAAGTTCGGCGGCTCCTCGGTGGCAGACGCCGAGAGCATCAAGCGCGTCGCCGGACGGATCGTCGCGACCAAGAACGCCGGCAACGAGGTCGTCGTGGTCATCTCGGCGATGGGCGACACCACCGACGACCTGATGGATCTGGCCCAGCAGGTATCGCCGAACCCGCGTCCCCGCGAACTCGACATGCTGCTCACCGCCGGCGAGCGGATGAGCGCGGCGCTGCTGGCCATGGCGATCAACGACCTGGGCGCCGAAGCCCGCTCGTTCACCGGCTCGCAGGCCGGCGTGATCACCACCGGCACCCACGGCGACGCCCGAATCATCGACATCACCCCCGGCCGGATCGTCACCGCCCTGGCCGACGGGGACGTGGTCATCGTGGCCGGCTTCCAGGGCGTCTCACAGACCACCAAGGACATCACCACGCTGGGACGCGGCGCGTCCGACACCACCGCGGTGGCGCTGGCCGCAGCACTGAAGGCCGACCACTGCGAGATCTACTCCGACGTGGACGGCGTCTTCACCGCCGACCCGCGGATCGTCCCCGGAGCCCAGCGGATCCCCGAGATCTGCTACGAGGACATGCTCGAACTGGCCGCCAACGGCGCCAAGATCCTGCACCTGCGCTGTGTGGAGTACGCCCGCCGGGAGAACGTGGCGGTACACGTCCGCTCGTCCTTCTCGGACAAGCCGGGCACCTGGGTGAAAGACATCAACTATGAGGAACTTGGCATGGAACAGCCGCTGATCACCGGAATCGCCCACGACCGCAGCGAGGCGAAGATCACCATCGTCGGGGTTCCCGACCGCGTCGGCGAGGCGGCCGACATCTTCACCACCATCGCCGATGCCGACATCAACATCGACATGATCGTGCAGAACGTGTCCCGCACCCAGGAGCAGGCCACCGACATCACCTTCACCCTGGCGCAGTCCGACGGCGCCAAGGCGATCGCCGCGCTGGAGGCCGTGCAGGAGCGGATCGGCTTCGCCAAGGTCGTCTACAACGACCAGGTCGGCAAGGTGTCGGTGGTCGGCGTCGGCATGCGCTCGCACCCGGGCGTCACCGCCAAGTTCTTCCGGGCCCTGGCCGAGGCCGGGGTCAACATCGGGATGATCTCCACCTCCGAGATCCGGATCTCGGTCGTGGTCGACATCGACCAGGTGGACGTCGCCGTCCGGGCCGGTCACACCGCGTTCGGGCTGGACTCGTCCGAGCAGGCCGTCGTCTACGCCGGCACCGGTCGCTGAGCGGACGGTCGGTCGCAGGCCGAGTGCCCAGGCGTCCGGCCTAGACTGAAGCTGTGATCTTCAAGCGCGTTGGCGAAGGCCGTCCCTATCCCGAACACGGGTACCTGCAGAAGCAGTGGGCGGCGATCGCACCGCAGCAGATCCAGCTGTCGGATCTGGTCACCACCAAACGCAACCTCGACCTGGAGTCACTGCTCGAGGACGACTCGACCTTCTACGGCGACCTGTTCGCGCACGTCGTCGCCTACCAGGGCGAGCTGTACCTCGAGGACGGTTTGCATCGGGCGTTGCGGGCTGCGCTGCAGCAGCGAACCACAGTGCACGCCCGGGTCTTGGTTCTCCAGTAATCTGGACGACGCCGCGTCGGCGGCCACCTCAGCACCAACCAGGCGGGAGTTCCGGTGAGGAAGGTCATTCGGGTCGTCAAGACTCCGATCACGCTTCTGGTTCTGCTCGCGATCCTCGGCTACGGCGCCTGGTGGGGCTACAACACCTACAACATCCCGCTGACCAAGGCGGCCGACACCTGTGTGATGACCGATGTCGGCACCGAGCTCACCCCGGATCGGGTGACGGTTCGCACCTACAACGCCAGCCTCATCCCGCGGCTGGCCAAGGATGCCCGCACCTACTTGCTTGCCTGGCACTTCCAGGTGCCCGACTACAACAACTCCGATCGGCGACTGACCGGCATCGTGGTGGTCGGCAACTCCGCCGATGACCCCGAGGTGAAGCTCGTCCAGCAGTTCTTCCCCGGCTCGACGGCCGAGGGTGACGGACGCACCAGTCACGTCGTCGATGTGGTCCTGGGCGCCAAGTTCGAGCAGTTGAACGAGCCGAAGACCAGCGTGCCGGTGAAGGGCCCGCTGTGCCTGCCGTCGCCGAAGGCGGCTCCGAGCGATGAGGCCACCGACGTGAGCATCCCGTCCGACTCGCCGTCGACGTCGACATCACCGTCGCCCACCGCGAAGTCGACCAAGAAGAAGTAGCCGCGAGCCGGCGAGCGCCTCTGCTCAGCCGGAGGTCCTCGGCGGGTAGCTCCGCACGGAGTCAGCCGCCGGCTTGCCAGCGGGCCAGACGTCCCCCCGATGCGATGCTGCGCAGCCGCTTCTCCACCGTCGGCCGATCCTTGCCGTTGGTGACCACCAGCAGATCGTCCCCGGTGCGGACGATCTGATCCGGACCCGGAGCGAACGGCTCACTGTCGCGGATGATCAGCGAGACCACCGAGTTGCGGGGCAGCCGCAGCTCGCGAATCGTCACCCCGTGCAGCCGCGAGCCCGGCGGGACGTGCACCTGCAACATGTCGGCCTTGATCGTGTCCAGCGGAGCGAACTCGAACTCGACATCGGTGGCGTCGTCCCCCTTCGACACCCGCAGCACCTTGGCCACCCAGGGCAGCGTCGGCGCCTGGAGCAGCGTGAACACCACGACGAACGCGAACACCAGGTCGAACAGGGTCTCCGCCCCCGGGGCGCCGGCGGCCAGCGGCACGGTGGCCATGATGATCGGGACGGCTCCGCGCAGCCCGGCCCAGGAGATGAACGCCTGCTCGCGCCAGGGCACCTTGAACCAGACCAGGCAGACGAAGACCGAGATCGGTCGGGCGATCAGAGTCAGGAAGGCCCCGGCGGCCACCCCGATCAGGTCGATGCCGAGCGGCACCTTGAACGGATCGGCCAGGACGCCCAGCATCACGAACAGCCCGATCTGGGCCACCCAGCCGATCCCCTCGGCGAACGAGCGGGTGGCGTGCCGGTGCGGCAGCTGGCCGTTGCCGAGCATCAGCGCGGTGACATAGACCGCGGCGAAACCGGAGACATGGGCCAGGCTGCCCAGCCCGTACGAGAGCACCGCCCAGCCCATGGCCGCCAGCGGATAGAGACCGGCCGCCGGCAGCGCCACGGTCTTCAAGGCCCGGACGCCCAGCCAGCCCATCACCACCCCGACGGCCAGACCGCCGAGCAACTCGACCAGGATCAGCCCGACCATCCAGACTGGTCCTTCGTCGGTGCCACCTCCGAGCGTCCAACTCGTTGCGGTGGCCACTAGCAGCACGATCGGGGCGTCGTTGAAGCCGGACTCAGCCTCCAGAGTGGCCCGCAGTTTCGAGGGCAGCGGCACCCGGCGCAGCACAGAGAAGATGGCAGCCGCGTCGGTCGGTGAGGTGATCGCGCCCAGCAGGACGGCGCTGGTCGGATCCAGGCCGAGGACGTAGTGGGCGAACAGCGCCATCAGCCCCACCGAGACCCCGACCCCGAGCGTGGCCAGCAGAATCGCGCTCGGCAGCGCCGACTTGATCTCCGACCAGCGGGTGGTGAAACCGCCTTCACCGAGGATCAACACCAGCGCGGCAAAGCCCAGCGAATGCGCCAGATCAGCGTCGTCGAAGTTCAGTCCGAGCGCTCCGACCGCGACGCCGAGGCCCAAGAAGAGCAACAGCGAGGGGAGCCCGAATCGGCTGCCCAGCCGGGCCGCGCCGATGGATGCGAGCAGCAGTGCAGAACCAAGTAACAAGACTTGATCCAGTTGCACGCGGCTCCTTTCTTTGGGTCAGGGTACCGGGCCAGGCTCGGCCGACGCTCGCGGCGGGTGCACAGATGCGGACGGGCCGGCCCCGCAGCAGCTGCGGAACCAGCCCGTCCGAGGTACTACGCGAACAGCTCCCGGGCTCGTCCGGCGGCCACCACGGCGTCCAGGTCGCCACCGACCTGGGCTGTCACCGCAGCGGACACCGCGCCTTCGACCAGAGGCCCGTCACTGAACTTCACGTGAGCGGTCTCGTCCTCGTCGAGGAACTCCAGCACCGAATCCACGGTCATCGTGGCCGAGCCGAGATCGGTGAGGATCGCCACGTCCAGCCCCGCCTCACGCAACTCGGCGATCGCAGCCGACACCTTGTCGAACGAGGTGCCGATGCGTCCATCGTCGGTGCCGCCGGCCGCCCGCAGCTGCACGTCACGTGCCATCTGCGAGGCGAGTTCGACGACTCCGTCGGCCAGCTTGGCCGAATGCGAGACGATCACCAGACCGACGGTGCTCATGCCCCGGCTGCCTTCGCCGCCTCGTCGAGCAGGTAGGCCGTCGAGGTCGAGCCGGGGTCCTTGTGGCCGATCGACCGCTCGCCCAGGTAGGACGCGCGGCCCTTGGTGGCCTGCATCGGAATGGTCGCCTCGGCGCCGGCCGCAGCAGCATCCGCGGCCGCCCGGAGGACGGCAGCAGGAGAGGCCCCGGAATCCTTGGCGGCTGTGGCCGCTTCCAGAGCCGGAGTCCAGGCGTCCACCATGGTCTTCTCACCGGTGGTGGCCTTGCCGCGAGCGACGATCCCCTCCAGGGCGGCCGCGATCATCGCGACCACCTTTTCGGAATCCAGATCGCCGTCGGCTGCCTTGGCTGCCCGCATGAACGCGGTCCCGTACAACGGCCCGGCCGCACCGCCGACGGTGGACATCAGGGTCGATGCCACCACCTTGAGTACGCCTTGGACGTCCGGGATGCTGTCGTCGAGCTTGGCCACGACGGCTTTGAAGCCGCGCGACATGTTCTCGCCGTGATCGCCGTCGCCGATCGCCCGGTCAAGGTCGATCAGCTCCATGCGATGTTCTTCGAGCGTGGCTTGAGCGCTGCGAATCCACGCGAGCGCCCAAGCCAGGGAAAGGTTGTCCGTCACTCGGCAATCCTCACACGCCGCGGCGGAATGCCGGGGTGAGCACCGGAGCATCCCACAGAGCGGTCATCTCGGCGTCCAGTGCCAGCACGGTCACCGAGCAGCCCTGCATCTCAAGGCTGGTGATGTAGTTGCCGACCAGGGAACGGGTGACCTTCAGGCCAGCGGCCTCGAGGCGGGCCCGAGCGTGGTTGTACACGATGTACAGCTCGGCCTCGGGGGTGCCACCCATGCCGTTGACGAACAGCAGAACCTCGGTGCCGGCGGCCGGCTTGAGGTCGGCCAGGATCGGGTCGACCAGCTGGTCGGTGATCGAGTCGGCCGGGGCCATCGGGATGCGGTGGCGTCCGGGCTCGCCGTGGATGCCGATACCGATCTCGATCTCGTCCTCGCCGAGGTCGAACGACGGCTTGCCTGCGTGCGGGACGGTGCAAGCGGTGAGTGCGACGCCCATCGAACGCACGTTGGCGTTCACCTTCTCAGCCACGGCCAGGACGGCGTCCAGGTCGTCGCCGCGCTCGGCGGCAGCACCGGCGATCTTCTCAACCAGGACGGTTCCGGCCACGCCACGGCGTCCGGCGGTCCAGGTGGAGTCCTCGACGGCGACATCGTCGTTGACCACGATGGCCTTGACGGTGATGCCCTCCATGTCGGCCATCTCGGCTGCGGTCTCGAAGTTGAGGACGTCGCCGGTGTAGTTCTTCACAATGTGCAGCACGCCCGCGCCGCCGTCGACGGCCTTGGTGGCCTCGAAGATCGGATCAGGAGTGGGGGAGGTGAAGACGGCGCCGGGAACGGCGGCGTCGAGCATTCCCTTGCCCACGTAGCCGGCATGCAGCGGCTCGTGGCCGGAGCCACCACCCGACACCAGGCCGACCTTGCCCTTGACTGGGGCATCGGCGCGAACGACGTAGTCAGGATCGAAATGGACGGTGACCAGATCGGCATGTGCTGCCTGGAAGCCGGACAGGGTTTCGGCGACCACGTTCGCGGGGTCGTTGATGAGTTTCTTCACAGGTGCTCTCCTTTGAGACGGTGCGGGTGGGCTGCCTCCACTCTGCCCGGTTCAGAGGGTGCCGAAAAGGAGTGTCGTCCGCACTTTCGTTCACCGCTGGTCACGACGACTGAACGACTGTTCGTTGCGGCTCAGTATTGCTACGAACGGACTAGTGAATGTGCTGTTCACAGGGCCGCGTCGCCCCGAGGCCCTTTCTGGGCGGACGCGTCCGCCGGGGGCCGCTGGCCGGGGTGGCATCGGGTGGGGCTGGGACGTAGCAGGAACCGTCCCCGTTATGTCCCGTGGGGCGGGGTCAGCGGCTGACAAGGGTGGACGGTAATGGAACCGTCCCCGGGTCAGCGGGCGAAGGCCTCGAGACGGCGGACCACCAGCTCGGGCTGGATCAGCAATCGCCGGGACGGCTCGCCGGCCACAGCGGCCAAGGCCAGTTCGACGGCCAGACGGGCGGCCTCCTCGACCGGCTGGGCCACGCTGGACAGCCCCATGGCCCGGGCCACTGGAGTGTCATCGAAGCCGACGATCGGGGCATGACCGTCACGGTGCCCGAACACCGACAGCGCCCCCATGGCCATGGCGTCACTGCCGCAGACCACCGCGGTGGCCCCCCGCTCCTGGAGGATGGACGCGGCCGCAGCCCCGGCCTTCGGGGTGTCGACCGAGGTCAGCTCCTCGTCGCCGATGACCGGCGGGACGCAGGCCGCCAGCGCCTCCTGGCAGCCCAGCCGGCGATCCTCGCTCGCTCCGCCGACCCGCGGCCCCAGGTAGCCGATCCGCCGATGTCCGGCGCTGACCAGGTGGTCGACAGCGGCCCGGACGCCGGCGCGTCCGTCCACGTCGACCCAGGAGTGCGGCGCATCGGGCCGCTCCCACTGCCGCCCGAATGCCGAGAACGGCAGGCCGGCCTCCCACAGCGCACCCGGCCGCGGGTCGTGGGGGTAGGTGTCGGAGATGATGGCCGCATCGATCTGCGCTTCCTCGTGCAGTTCGACCAAGGTGTCGGCCTCGCTGCCCATGTCGTCGGCGCAGAACAGGGCGATCCGATAGCCCTGAGCTTGCGCGGCCTCAGTGACCGCGTGCGTGAACCGGTCCATCAGGGCACCCTCGATGCCGTCGCCGGACGGGTAGAGCCGCAACGCCAGCATCATCGACCGCTTCGTCCGCAGCGCCCGGGCGGCGGCGGACGGACGATAGCCGCTGGCCTCGATCGCGGCCAGCACCCGGCTGCGGGTCTCCTCGCTGACCACGCCGGGATTGTTCAGGACATTCGAGATCGTCTGCCGGGACAGCCCGAGCTGTTCACCCAGTGACGCCAGCGTCGCCCGCTTGCCAGATTTGGCCTTGCCCATCAGTGACCTCCGATGGACGATTGTGCTTTACTTTGATCGATCAAACCAGCGGCGACCCCATCCATCTCATTCGGAGGGGTGTCGAGCACCGCAGAGTTTGATCGATCAAATGCTGATCGGCCCGGCCCTGCCGGGTGAACTGCCCGGAGGGTGCGGTGGCAACAGGCGCGCAGCGGAGCGCGAGAGCCGAAGACCGGCTCGACCGTGCCCGCTTTCCGCTGCTGGCCTGGGGGCTGGGCGAGGTGCGCTACCAAACCACCGAGCTGGGCCACCGCGAGACCATCTTCGCCGTCGGCAACGGCTACCTCGGATTGCGCGGCGCCGAAGAGGAAGGCACTGCCGTCGAGGCGCCCGGCTGCTTCGTCAACGGCTTCCACGAGACCTGGCCGATCAAGCACGCCGAAGCCGCCTACGGCTTCGCCACCACCGGTCAGACCATCATCAACGTGCCCGACGCCACCCCTGTCCGGCTCAGCGTGGACGGGCAGGCATTCGACCCGGCCGATGCGTCCGGCTACTCGCGGGTCCTCGACTTCCGCACCGGCGTCCTGGGGCGCCACCTGACCTGGCGGACGGCGTCCGGCACCAACGTCCGGCTGCACTCCTCGCGGCTGGTCAGCTTCACCCGTTCGCACCTCGCCCAGGTCGTCTACGAGATCGAGGTGGACGCCCCGGCCGAGGTCGTGATCACCTCCGAACTGCGCTACCGGGCCGACGGGATGCCGGCGGTCACCGAAGGAGCCGGCTTCGACCCGCGCCGGGCCGGCGGCTTCGGTCACCGGGTCCTGATCACTGAACTCATCGAGGAGGCCGGCGACCGCTGGTCACTCGGCTGGCGCACCGCCAACTCCGGTCTCGGTCTGGCCGTTGGCGTCGCCCACCAGTTCGACGCGTCCAGTCCGATCGAGGTGGACGGTGCCGTCAGCGCCGACCACGCCGTCCGGACCTGGCGGGTCAACGCCGCATCAGGAGAGCGGCTCCGGCTGGTGAAGTGGCTGAGCTACCACGACGGCCAGGTCGGTGTCCCGGTCACCGACCTGGCCGGGCGGGCCGCGGCCGACCTTGACCAGGCCCAGACCGATGGCATGGACGTCCTGCTGGCCGAGCAGGCGCAATGGTTGAGGGGTTTCTGGGCCGACGCCGACATCGAGCTGCCCGGCCAGCCCGAGCTGCAGCAGGCCGTCCGCTGGTGCTTGTTCCAGCTCGCCCAGGCCGCCGGACGCGCCGACGGGCGCGGCATCGCCGCCAAGGGCGTCACCGGCTCTGGCTACGAGGGTCACTACTTCTGGGATACCGAGATCTATCTGGTCCCGTTCTTCGCGCACACCAACCCGGAACTGGCTCGGCAGATGCTGCGGTTCCGGCTGGGGTTGCTCGAACCGGCCCGGCATCGGGCGCGCGAACTCGCCCAGCGCGGCGCCCTGTTCCCGTGGCGAACCATCAATGGCGACGAGGCCAGCGCCTACTACGCGGCCGGCACTGCGCAGTACCACATCAATGCCGATGTGGCCGATGCGCTGGCGCGCTACGCCGCGGTCAACGCCGACGACGATTTCCTGACCGGCGAAGCCTTCGTGGTGTTGGCCGAGACCGCCCGACTCTGGGCGGATCTCGGCTTCTTCCACGAGGGCGGCTTCCATCTGCACTCGGTGACCGGGCCGGACGAGTACACCACGGTGGTCAACAACAACCTGTACACCAACCTGATGGCCCGCAAGCATCTGCGGGTGGCGGCCGACGCCGCGGCGCGGCTCACGGCGTCCGATCCGCAGCGGTGGACGCAGATGGCCGCCGAGCTGGCGTTGAGCGATGCCGAGGTGGCCAGCTGGCTGGCCGCAGCTGACGCCATGGTGATTCCGTACCACGAGGGCTATGGCGTCCACGCCCAGGACGACGACTTCCTCACCCGCGCAGTCTGGGACCTGGCCGGAACGCCGGAGGACCAGCATCCGCTGCTGCTGCACTACCACCCGCTGGTGATCTACCGGCATCAAGTGCTCAAGCAGGCCGACGCCGTGCTGGCCGCCTTCCTGGCCGGGGACGAGCTCAGCGCGGCCGAGCGGCGGGCCATCTTCGAGTACTACGACCCGATCACCACCGGCGATTCCACCTTGTCAGCCGCGGTGCAGGCGATCGTGGCCGCCGAGGTGGGCTATCAGCAGCGGGCCCTGGAGCTGTTCGCCGACGGCAGCTACGTCGATCTGGCCGACCTGCACCACAACACCCGCGACGGCGTCCATATCGCCGCGGCCGGCGGGGTCTGGAGTGCCCTGGTCTACGGCTTCGGCGGCCTGCGCGACTACGGCGGACGGATCAGCCTCGACCCTCGGCTGCCGATCGGCTGGCCGGCGCTGCGGTTCGGCTTCCGGCTGGCCGGGTCCCGGGTCCGGGCCGAGCTGACCGCCGGCGAGCTGCGGTTGCAGCTTGTCGAAGGCCTCGGCGGGGTACTCAGTGTCCGTGGACGCGAATACCAGCTCGTCGATGAGCTGCGGATCGCACTGGACGACCAGGGGCCCGACCTGGCCACGATCACCAGCCGAGTTCCGCTCATCCATGGCCGTCCGGCCACCTCCGACCAGATCAGCCTGCAGTTGCCGTTGCCCTCACCCAGCGGGGGAGAGCACCGATGAACCCGACGACCACGCCGCAGAAAAAGGGGACTGTCCCCTCTTCTGCGGGCCCGTTCAGCAAGGGAGAGCTCCGATGAACCACACCACCACTGTTCGCGCCGCGCTGAGCTGGTTGGCGATCGCCGGCCCGCTGCCGTGGCATCGGTTCCAGCTGGGCACCGCGCTCGGGTTGCGTCCGGTCTTCCTGCTGACCGGGCCCGGCGACCGCGGCGGACGGGCGCCCTTGCTGCGCACCGACGACCAGCAGCGCACCTGGGCGTACGCGTTCAGCCAAGCCGGACGCCCCGAGCGGACCGGCTGGTTGGCTGAGTTGCGGGCGGCTCGGCTGCGCTCCCAGCTCGGCGTCGAGCTGCTGGCCTGGGCCGAACGCTGTGGAGTTGGCGTGGTTCTGGACGAGGGCACCCCGCTGCGCTTCGCGATTCCGGCCGAACAGATCCAGGCCTATCGGGTGGCCGCCGAATACACCGGCATCGCCGCAGCCCGTGGCCTGGCCGGAGCGGACGCGCTGCCGCGTTCGGCCTAGCGAGGGGGCTGCGGTCGGTCAGGGCGACTCTGTTCGAGCGCGGGCGGCGGGGGTAGCCTCAGCGCTACCGACACTCCACGAGAACTCGCGGGAGGCAGGATGGGCGCAACGGAGCACCCCTGGACGGTGTCCGAGACCGGCTTCGACGCGTCCAGCCAGCATCACAGCGAGACGGTATTCACCATCGGCAATGGCCAGCACTGCCTGCGCGGCGGCTTCGAAGAGGGCTTCCCCGGTGAGCAGACGGCCGGCTTCGCGCACCGGATCTGGGATCAGCTGCCGGTTTTCGGCGAGGAGCTGGCCGCGCTGCCGCGCTGGTGGGGAGTGCAGCTGTGGGCCGGGGATCGTCCGGTTCGGCTCGACACCGGAGACGTCGATGACTACCGGCGGAACCTCGATCTGCGCACCGGCGTGCTGTCCCGCAGCTACCGCTGGCACGGGCCGCAGCAGGCCGACCTGGCACTGAGCTGGCAACGGTTCATCGTGGCCGGCCAGCCGAGCCTGGCCGTGATCCAGCTGGAGGTCCAGGCGCTGGCCCCGGTGCTCCTGTGGCTGCGCAGCGGGCTGTCCGCCGCCGTCGACAATGCCGGGCTGGTCCACTGGGAGGTGGCCGGTCAGCAGGTCGAAGCCGAGCGGGTCGAGTTGTCCACCCGGACGCGCAGCAGCGGGATCGGCCTGGCCGTGGTGGCCGAGGTGCGTTGCCTGGGCCCGTCCGGCCCGATCACCGCGACGAGGGCGGACGAACCGGGCGCACCGAGCCTGGAGTACCGGGTGTCGCTGGCAGCAGGAGAGCGGCTGCTGCTGACCAAGTACGTGGCGCTGGCCTCGGACCTCGAGGCGTCCGCTCCGCTTCCGGTGGCTCGAGAACAGGCCGGCGAGGCCGTCCGGCTCGGTTGGGACGGGTTGCGGGCAGCCAACGATGCGGCCTGGGCGGAGATCTGGGCGGCCTGCGACATCGAGATCGACGGCGATCCGGAGGCCCAACTCGCGATCCGGTTCGCCCTGTTCCAGCTGAACATCGCCGCACCGCGGTTCACCGACCGGGCCAGCATCGGCGCCAAGACGCTGAGCGGGTTGGGGTATCGGCATCACGTCTTCTGGGACACCGAGATCTTCATGCTGCCGATGTTCAGCTTCACCCAGCCGGAGCTGGCCGCCGGCATGCTGCGCTACCGCTGGCACGGCCTGGACGGGGCCCGGCGCAAGGCCGCCGAGGCCGGACGCCGGGGCGCTCAGTTCCCCTGGGAGGCGGCCTCCACCGGCGACGAGGTCACCCCGCGCTGGATACCGGACCCGGATCACCCCGGACGCCAAGTCCCGGTGCTCAGCGGCGATCGTGAGGTGCACGTCACCGCCGACATCGGCTACGCGGTCTGGCAACACTGGCAGGCCACCAATGACCAGCAGTTCCTGCTCGACTACGGGGCTGAGCTGATTCTGTCCGGTGCTCAGTTCTGGGCCTCGGCCGCCGTGGCCGAACCGGACGGGCACTACCACCTGCGCGGTGTGATCGGCCCGGACGAGTACCACGAAGTCGTCGATGACAACGCCTTCACCAACCAACTCGCCTCCTGGCACCTGCACGCGGCCGGGGCGCTGGCCGCCTGGCTGGCCGAGCACCAACCCCAGCACTGGGCGCGGCTGTCGGCCGAGCTGGGGCTGAACGCGTCCGAGTTGGCGCTGTGGCTGGAGGTGGCCGCGGCTTTGTACGTCCCCTTCGAGCCGGAGAGCGGGCTGATCGAGCAGTTTGCCGGCTACTTCGACCTGGACGAGTTGCCGCCCGAGGTGCAGGCTCCCGGCCGGACGGTCTCGTGGCAGCGGCTGCTCGGCTTCGAGGAGATTCAGCGGACCCGGGCCATCAAGCAGCCGGACGTGCTGATGCTGGCCCATCTGCTGCCCGACCAGTTCAGCGCCGAGCAACTGCGGGCCAACCAGGACTTCTACGATCTGCGCACCGACCATGAGTACGGGTCCAGCCTCGGGCCGGCGATCAGCGCGGCCGTAGCCGCCCGGGTCGGTGAGGTCGAGCTGGCCTACCTCCACTTCCTGCAGGCGGCGCGGACGGATCTGGCCGACGTCCGGGGCAATGCCGATGACGGCATCCATGGCGCGGCCGCTGGCGGCCTGTGGCAGGCCGTGGTGTTCGGTTTCGCGGGCTTCGAGCTGACCGCCGACGGGTGGCGGATTCGTCCACAGCTGCCCCGGCAGTGGCGTCGGCTGGTGATCAACCTGACCGTCCGCGGACGTCGCGAGCGGATCGAGATCCCTCGTCCCTGACCCGCGGGACGAAAGGGGACGGTTCCTGTTACGTCCCAAGGTTCACGTAGCGTCCAGGTTGGGACGTAACAGGAACCGTCCCCGTTATGTACCAGGGGAAGCAGAAAGCCGACGAACCAGGAGGTTCGCCGGCTTTCGGTGGTCTAGGACCCATTGGCGGTGGCGGAGGGATTTGAACCCTCGGAGGGTTGCCCCTCACGCGCTTTCGAGGCGCGCTCTTTCGGCCGCTCAGACACGCCACCGCGGGAGAGTCTAGCCAGCCAGGTGCCGGGTGATCCAATCGCTGCAGTCGGCGCGGGCGAGCATCGTTCCTGGTCGGGCGGACCGGCCGGTCAGCGATGCTGCTCGAAGAATGCGCGCAGCAGGCGTCCGCTGGCATCGGCCTCGATCCCGGTGACCACCTCGACCCGATGGTTCAGCCGCGGATCGCGAATCACATCCCACAGGGACGACACCGCACCAGCCTTCTCGTCGAAGGCGCCGAAGACCAGCCGCTCCACCCGAGAAGCGACGATGGCCCCGGCGCACATCGTGCACGGCTCCAGGGTGACCACCAGGGTGCAGCCATCCAGCCGCCAGCTGCCCAGGGCGTCCGCCGCCCGGCGCAGGGCGACCACCTCGGCATGCGCCGTCGGGTCGCCGGTCAGCTCGCGCTCGTTGACGCCGGAGGCGATCACCTCACCAGCGGCGTCCAGAACCACCGCACCGACCGGGACATCGCCGTGCGCCGGGGCGTCCGCGGCGAGCTCCAGGGCCCGCAACATGGCGGGCTGCCAGCGGTTCACTCGAAGGTGGCCAGCGCCTTGGTGAACTCCGGGCCGAACTTGATCCGGGTCGCGATCTGCTCGACCAGAGTGGCCGAGTCCTCCTCGTAGTCCTCGGCGAGGGCTTCGAGTTCGAAGTCGTGGAGGCCCAGGTCGGCCAGGATGTCCAGATCGCCGACCGGGAAGCCGTCGTCCTCGGAGTCCTCATCGGGCAGCTCGGCACCAAGGAAGTCCACGACGTCCCTTGCCAGCGGCCAGTCGGTGGCGGCCACGATGTCGGAGCAGAGCACCTGGACGTGCTTGCCGCGCACCCGGACGATCACGAACACCTCCGAGGCGATCGAGACCAGGGCCAGTGCTCCCCCGTCGCCGGGCATCCGGCGCAGCTGAGTGATCAGCGCCTCCAGATCGTTTGCCAGGTCGAACTCCAGCGGCAGCGCCACGGCCTGGCCGTCCTCGCGGTACAGCGCGATCACCAGGTCGATGTCGTCCTCGGTGGCGTCGTCGGGGTAATCCTCGTCATCGACGTCGTCCTCCTCGTCCTCATCGAGGTCGTCGTCAGCGACTACCTCATCGAGGTCATCCAGCCCGGGACGGTCATCGCCACGGTTGGGCAGTTCGAACTCCAGCTCGTCCGACGTGCTCACCCCAGCCTCCTTCACCTTGGCCCTACGAGGACTTCCATGGTCGCAGATAACCGGAGTGCTGGCACAGTCCGGGCATCGCAAATCCGTCCGGCCGGGTGTGGGAAGGTTGTGCCCGTGGAACTTCGCGTCATCGAACATCCGTTGGTTACGGCCAAGATCACCCTGCTGCGGGACGAAAACACCGCCAGCGCCACCTTCCGCCAGCTCGTCGAAGAGCTGGTCACCCTGCTCGCCTACGAGGCCACCCGTGAGGTGCGCGTCGAGCCGGTCCAGGTCAAGACTCCAATCACCGTCACCACGGGCGTGGAGCTCACCCGTCCGCGGCCGCTGGTGGTGCCGATCCTGCGGGCCGGCCTGGGCATGCTGGAAGGCATGATGCGGCTGATGCCGACCGCTGAGGTCGGCTTCGTCGGCATGGTCCGCGACGAGGAGACCCTGCAGCCGTTCACCTATGCCGAGCGGCTGCCGAAGGATCTGTCCGGACGGCAGTGCTACGTGCTCGACCCGATGCTGGCCACCGGTGGTTCGCTGGGCGGCACCGTCCAGTTCCTGGTGGACCGCGGCGCCGACCACATCACCTGCATCTGTCTGATCGCCGCCCCGGAGGGTGTCGAGCGGATGCGCGAGCTCGTCGATCCGATCGGCGTCCCGTGCACTCTGGTCTGCGCTGCGCTGGACGAGCGGCTCAACGAGGTTGGCTACATCGTTCCCGGCCTCGGCGATGCCGGCGACCGGCTGTACGGGTTGGCTCAGTAGCGCCAGGGTTGGAACATGGAGCTTTCCGAGATCTGGCCTCCGTTCGGGCTGCGGATCGAAGCCGGTCCGCTGGTGCTGCGTCCAATCACCGACGACGTGCAGCCGGCGCTGATCGAGCTGGCCCTGGCCGGGGTCCACGATCCGGATCGAATGCCCTTCTACGTCCCCTGGACCGACGCGCCGCCGGACCGGCTGCCGGCCAACTATGTGCAGTACCAGTGGGGGGTTCGCTCGTCCTGGTCGCAGGAGAAGTGGACCCTGGATCTGGCAGTTGAGTACGAAGGACGAGTCGTCGGCTGCCAGGGGATCTCCACCGAGAACTACCTGATCACCCGGACCGGCGAGACCGGCTCCTGGCTGGGCCGCGCCCACCATGGCAAGGGGATCGGCACCAAGATGCGGCAGGCGATCTGCGCCTTCGTCTTCGACTACTTGGACGCTGAGGAGATCACTTCGGCGGCCTTCGCCGACAATCCGGCCTCGAATGCGGTCAGCCGCAAGGTGGGCTACCAGCCGAACGGCCTGATGCGGAAGACTCGGCGCGCCGAGGAGTGGCATGACTCGCAGCAGTGGCTGCTGACCCCGGCCCGGTTCGTCCGTGGCGAGCCGATCCGAGTCGCCGGCGCGCAGGCATTCCGCGAGTTCATCGGCCTGGAGAGCCGGGTGGCCAAGCCGGTCGAGTGAATCACGGCTGAGCCGGTTCACACCTCGCGAGCGAGTCCCTCGATCCGTTCGGCACCCGGCAGCTTCAGCAGCGATGGCCCAGGCAGGACGAGTTTCGCGGCCCGAATGCCGGCGCCGATACACACCGACGCTGAGTCTGCGACTGCCGCGTCCAGCCAGACCGGCCAATCCAGCGGCAGCCCGACCGGGGTGATTCCGCCGTACTCCATTCCGGACTCGGCGACCGCAACCTCCATTGGCGCGAAGGAGGCCTTGCGGACGTCCAATCGCCGCTTGACCAGGCCGTTCACGTCGACTCGCCGGTGCGCCAGCGTCAGGCAGCAGGCGCGGCGCTCGACCCCGTCCCGGCGGCCGGAGACCAGCACGGCGTTGCCCATGATGTCCATCGGCAGGTCGTAGACCGCGCACAGGGTTTCGGTGTCGGAATGGGCCGGGTCGATCTCGAACACCAAGGCCTCGGGAACGTACTCGCGGACGGCGACGATCACCGCCGGTGGCAGCAGATCGGTGCGGTCGAGGGCGGGCTGGGGTTTCAGACGAGCGAACACGTCGGCCAGCCTAGGTGTGGCTGGCGACGCGTCGGCACCGCGCCCGCGATCAGAGCCGGCGTGGGCGGTCGTGCTCGCCTCTGTCGCGCCGGCTCGTCCGCTCAGCTCGTGGTGCCGAACCAGCCCCGCACGACGGAGTCGAAGCGGCTCAGTGCAGAGGCGATCGCCATGTGCATGTCGAGGTACTGGTAGGTGCCCAGTCGTCCGCCGAACAGCACCTCGGGCTCGGCCTCGGTGAGCTGGCGATAGCCGAGCAGCTTCTCGCGGTCGGCGGCGGTGTTCACCGGGTAGTACGGCTCGTCGCCGGGGCCGGCAAAGCGCGAGTACTCCTTCATGATCACGGTCTTCGGGCTGGTGTAGGCCCGCTCGGGATGGAAGTGCCGGAACTCGTGAATCCGGGTGTACGGGACGTCCAGGTCGGAATAGTTCATCACCGGGGTGCCCTGGAAGTCGGGGGTCGGCTGCACCTCGAGTTCGAAGTCCAGCGTCCGCCAGGACAGCGAGCCGAGCTGGTCGGCGAAGTAGCGGTCGATCGGGCCGGTGAACACGACCGGCACCTGGCCGACGGTCGCCGCCTTGTTCAGAGGCTGACCCTCGTCGAAGAAGTCGGTGCCGAGCCGCACCTCGATGTTGGGGTGGTCGGCCATCCGCTCCAGCCACGGGCCGTAACCGTCGGTCGGCAGGCCCTCGTACTTGTCGGAGAAGTAGCGATTGTCGTAGGTGAAGCGGACGGGCAGCCGGGAGATGATCTCCGGGCCCAGTTCGGCCGGATCGGTCTGCCACTGCTTGGCCGTGTAGTTCATGAAGAAGGCCTCGTACAGCGGCCGGCCGATCAGCGAAATCCCCTTCTCGACGAAGTTGGACGGCTCCTTGCCGCCGAGTTCGGCAGCCTGCTCGGCGATCAGCGCGCGCGCCTGGTCCGGGGTGTAGGCGGACCGGAAGAACTGATTGATCGTGCCCAGGTTGACCGGCATCGGGAACACTTCGCCACGATGAGTGGCGTACACGCGATGGACGTAGTCGGTGAAGCTCGTGAACTGATTCACGTAGTCCCACACCACCTCGTTCGAGGTGTGGAACAGATGGGCGCCGTAGCGGTGGTATTCGATTCCGGTTTCGGGCTCGACCTGGGAGTAGGCGTTGCCGCCCAGGTGGTCGCGGCGGTCGATGATGGTGACCTTGAGACCCAACTGGGTCGCGGCCCGCTCGGCGATGGTGAGGCCGTACAGACCTGATCCGACGACCAGAAGATCCATGGGGCAATCCCGCTTTCGTGCGTGGTGGGCGAGCTGATGCCGAGACTATCGGTGTCCTCAACTCGGACGCCTGCCCGCGGTGCCGGGTCGCCGGAATCAACCTGGAACGGCCAGCGTCACCGATGGTGGATTCGGCGCGAAACTCGGCACTCCAGTCGTGGCCGAGTCCGCGGTTAATCGCAGAGCAGCAACGGCCTCGTCCGGAGCAGCGATGGGACCCGCCCCGCGCTGACCGGAGCTCAGTAGTAGTAGGGGAAGTTCGACCAGTCCGGCGGACGCTTCTCCAGGAATGAGTCGCGGCCTTCGACGGCCTCGTCGGTCATGTAGGCCAACCGAGTGGTCTCGCCGGCGAACACTTGCTGGCCGATCAGGCCGTCGTCGATGGCGTTAAAGGCGAACTTGAGCATGCGTTGCGCCGTCGGGCTCTTGGCGCAGATCTTGGCCGCCCAATCCAGGCCCTCGGCCTCCAGTTGGGCGTGCGGGACGACCTTGTTCACGGTGCCCATCTGGTAGGCCCGCTGGGCGTCGTAGGTCTCACCCAGGAAGAAGATCTCCCTGGCCACCTTCTGACCCACCTGGCGAGCCAGATAGGCCGAGCCGAAGCCGGCATCGAAGGAGCCGACATCGGCGTCGGTCTGCTTGAACCGGGCCTCTTCGGCCGAGGCGATGGTCAGATCGCAGACCACGTGCAGGGAGTGTCCGCCACCGGCCGCCCAGCCGTTGACCAGGGCAATCACCACCTTGGGCATGAACCGGATCAGCCGCTGCACCTCCAGGATGTGCAGTCGTCCGCCCTCGGCGGCTGCGCGGCGAGCATCGACGGTGTCGGCGGTGTCGCCGTCGGCGTACTGGTAGCCGGAGCGTCCGCGGATTCGCTGGTCGCCGCCGGAGCAGAACGCCCAGCCGCCGTCCTTCGGGCTGGGTCCGTTGCCGGTGAGCAGCACGCAGCCGACGTCCGCGCTGCGCCGGGCGTGGTCGAGGGCGGTGTACAGCTCGTCCACGGTCTGCGGACGAAAGGCGTTGCGCACCTCCGGACGGTTGAACGCGATCCGGACCGCGGGCACGTCGACGCTGCGGTGGTAGGTGATGTCGGTGAACTCGAATCCGTCCACCGGTTGCCAGCGCTCAGGCTGCCAGGGGCTGTCCATGCCGATCAGGGTAGCCAGCCGCGGCCGGGCCCGGGTAACGCGACGGCGCCGGATCGCTCACTTCACTCGACGGCCGGACGAGGTCGCGGAAGCATTCTGGTAGCCGGGCCTGGCCAGCCGGATCCGGACCGAGATCTTCTTGCCCTTGTCCGCCTTGGTCAGCCGGTAGCTGCTGCGGGTCTGGCCGGTGAGCGGCTTCCCGTTGCGCAACCACTGGTAACTGGTCACCGCGGCCGTCGGTGACCAGGTGCCGGGCCGCGCCGTCACCGTCTTGCCGACCTTCATGGTGCCGGCCACCGATGGGCTCTTCCTCTTGGTCACCGTCGGCAGCAGCGACTGCTCCAGCGCGGTGATTGAGACGGTTGTGAACGCGATCTTGTGCCAGTAGGTCTTGCCGCTGCCGTAGCCGTTTTCATAGACCAGGCCGACTCGAGAATCGTCCATCTGGACCAAATCCGAGTAATAGGCCGGATCGGTGGATCCGCCGATGGCCAGGCCCTTCTTCCAGGATCGGCCCTGGTCGGAGCTGACGAAGATGCGCATCCCCTTGCGCTGGGTGAGTTTCCCGGAGATGTTCGACGGGCTGGACAGCAACAGCAGGTTGCTGGCCCCGGTGAGTTGCAGCAGGCTGCCGCCGGTGGGGACGGTCTTCACCCCACTCATCGCAGTGAAGCTCGTCGACAGCGACGTCCCGGCGTCGGTGGATCGTGCGCTCACCCGGTTCGCGCCCGGTGCCGGCGAGCCGTCGCCCTTATCCCGGTAGCTGGCCAGCAGCGACCCATCGGTCAGCTCGGTCACGGTGCCTTCGATCAGCTTCAGCTTGCCCGGCGAGGCCTGCTCCCAGCCCACGCTCCAGGTCTGGCCGTTGTCGTCGCTGACCAGCGAGCGAGGCACCCGGGTGCCGTCGGAACGGGTGCTGCCCAGCGCCAACACGATCCGTCCGGCATGCTCGCCCTGGCTGAGCACCAGGCCGTGGCCGACCCCGGTCATCCCCGGCCAGTGGTTGGTGGCGGTGAACCGTCCCTCGGCCAGCGGAGTGACCTCCTGGCCGTCGGCACTGATCCACTGCTGATGCAGGTAGGAGTAGGAGCCGCTCGCCGAGCGGGAGTCCTGCGCCTTCACCGTGGTGACCAGGAGCACCTTGCCCACCGATGGCACGTACACCGGCACCGGATTGGAGACCCGGGACGAGCCGAAATCGGCGACCACCCGCGGCGTACTCCAGGTACAGCCGCCGTTGCTGGAGGTGGTCATGGTGATGTCGAAGTTGCCCTCGTCGTCGTTGTCGGCATTGTCGTTGCGGCGCTCGGCGAAGACGAACAGCCGGCCATCCGCGCCCTGCACCATCGACGGCACCCGGTAGCGGACCTTGTCGCTGCTGGTCAGCGGCGTCCAGGTGCATCCGGTCGCCGCGGACGCCACCGTCGGGCTGAATACGGGCGGCAGGCCGAGGGTGGCCGTGGCGACGGCGAGGGCAGCCGCAAGCTGGAGTCGAAGGACGAATCCGGGGGGCCGGGTCATGATCGCTCTGCTTCTGTCGGGGGGCTGGCAGGCACTGCGGTGGGAGTGCGTCATGGCGATGGTCGGGGAAACCTGGACGCAGCCCCAGTACAGCATTTCGCGGCCGGTCGGCGGTACCTGGTGAGGGGCTTTCGTCTCTGCGATCCGGCGCGCCGGTGGGTCTGGTGTGGCGTGGACGCCCTCGGTCCCGGCGGCTGGGCGGTGTTCTGGCTCCTGCTATCGTCCCCTCATGCTGCAGTCCAGCCTTCTGGATGGTGTCAAGGTCGCCGTGATCGCCGACACCGACAGCCGGTGGAAATGGGTCTTGGCGACCGCGAAGCAGCTCACCACCACTCCTCCCGATCTCTATCTGCGCGAGACCGCGGCGCGCCCGTCCGAGCGTCAGCTGGTTGAGGCCGGCGCCGATCCGTCCCGGGTCCGGACGGTGCAGCTCGCCGAGCTTCCCGTCGTCCTGGCTGAGAACCCGTGCGATGTGCTGATCATCGGCCTGCCCGGCTCGGGAGTGCAGGCCGTGCTGCAGGCGATGGCAGGGCAGTGGACCGAACCGAAGCGGCCGATCCTGGTGTCCGGCTACGTCGGCATCATCTACGAGCGCCTGGTCCAAGGCCTCTACCACCGGGCCGGCTCGGACGTCATCGTGGCCAACAGCCCGGCCGACGCCCGGGCTTTCACCGGGCTGCTTGCCGCGGCCGGCTTCGACCCGTCCGCCGTGGTCACCGAGCCGCTGCCGTTCCTCGGTTCGCCCGCTTCGGCGGCCGGAGCCGATGGTGTCGGGGCGCTCACCTTCGCCGCGCAGCCGGACGTCCCGGCCACCAAGGCCGATCGCAACTACATCGTCACCCGGCTGATCGAGCACGCCCGGCGGCACCCCGAGCAGCCGGTGCTGCTGAAGGTGCGTGGGGTGGCCAAGGAGCGCCTCACCCACCCCGAGCCGCATCCCTATCAGCGTCTCGTCGAGGCTCGCAATGACGAGCTGCCGGCAAACTTCTCGGTGATCGCCGGGCCGATGTCGGACGCCCTGGATCGCTCGGCCGTTCTGATCACCATGTCCAGCACGGCCGCTGTCGAGGCGATCCACCGCGGCTTGCCCACCGGGATCCTGACCGACCTGGGCATCCGTGAAGAGATGGGCAACCACTTCTTCGCCGGGTCCGGCTGCTACGTCTCCTTCGACGAACTGGCCGACGGCGCTCGTCCCCTGGCTGACCCGGACTGGGCCACCGATCATGGCCTGGCCGGGTTGGAGCGAGGGGCGCTGGCGGCCCGGGTCGGCGACCTGCTGGGGAGCGAGCTGCCCGCGCCGCGGCCCTTCTTCACCGCGCAGCGCAGCGCGGTCTACCGCAAGCGGCTGCTGGCCGAGAACGGGCTGGACGAGGCCGGACGGCCGGTGCCAGTGCGGCACCGCGGCATCGGCGGACGCGTGCTGCGCCGGCTGGCGCGCTGGGTCTATCGGAATGGCTACGGGGTGGTTGCCCCGGCCTTGAGGCGACTAGGAGCCTGATGGGCGACGACCTGAATGCGACGTCTCCGCTGGTGGTGGCCGTGATCCCGGCCCGCGGCGGCTCCAAGGGCGTCCCCGGCAAGAACCTGGCCCCGGTGGCCGGAGTGCCGCTGGTGGTCCGGGCGATCCGGGCCTGCCTGGCCGCCGGACGCGTGAGCGAGGTGGTGGTCTCCACCGACGACGACGGCATCGCCGCCACGGCCGCTCAGGCTGGAGCCATTGTGGTCCGCCGCCCGGCCGAGCTGGCCAACGACACCGCCTCCAGCGAGGCCGCACTGCGGCACGTCCTGGAGACCCGCTACGCCGACCGGCTGCCCGAGGTGCTGTTGTTGGTCCAGTGCACCAGCCCGTTCATCACGGCCGCCGAAGTGGACGAGGTGGTTGCGGCCATCCAGGAGCGGGGCGCCGACTCGGCGTTCACCGCGGCCGCCTTCCACGGCTTCATCTGGCGCGAGGACGGCTCGGCTTACGGCGTCAATCACGATCACCGCACCCGTCCGCGGCGCCAGGAGCGTCCGGTGGAGTATCTGGAGACCGGCGCCGCCTACGCCATGCGCACGGAAGGCTTCCTGGCCGCGGGCCATCGCTTCTTCGGGACGGTGCAGGCCGTGCCCACCGATCCGGCGCGGGTTCTCGAGATCGACGAGCCGGACGATCTGGCCCGGGCCCGGGCCATCGCCGGCCTGATCGAGACCGAACGTCCGATCCCGCCGGCCGGGGCGGTGCAGGCTGTCGTCCTCGACTTCGACGGAACCCAGACCGACGATCGGGTCTGGATCACCGCGGACGGCACCGAGCAGGTCGCCGTCCATCGTGGCGACGGGATGGGCATCGCCGCCTTGCGGGATGCCGGGCTGCCGATCCTGTTCCTGTCCACCGAGGTGAACTCCGTGGTCACGGCCCGGGCCGCCAAGCTGCGCGTCGAGTGCGTCCACGCCACCCAGGACAAGGTGTCCGAGCTGCGCGCCTGGTGTGGACGGATCGGCGTCGACCTGGCCCAGGTGGCCTATGTGGGCAACGATCTGAACGATCTGGGCTGCCTACAGGCGGTCGGCTGGCCGGTGGCGGTGGCCAACGCCCACCCGGCGGTGAAGCAGGCGGCCGCCTGGACGACTACGGCAGCCGGTGGGCACGGGGCGGTTCGCGAGGTCGCCGCCTGGCTGCTCGGCGACGACCTCGCTGGTCGCTAGACGGTCGCTGCCTGAGTGGCGGCCGGGACCGGTGGGAACCGCCAGGCGATGATCGCCAGGATGGTCAGCACGGCAACCATCAGCCAGCCCATCGGCAGTGAGATGAACAGGTTGCCGCCGATGATCAGCAGAGCGAAGATGCCGATCGTCCCGTTGTAGGCGCCGTGCAAGATGGCCGGGGCCAATACCGACTTCGCCCGTGCCCGGACCCAGGTCAGCAGGAAGCTGAGCGGGACCGTCCAGGCCACCATCATCGGCACTCCCAGGGCCCACTGGCTTCCGTAGTTGTGACCCATGCCGATGATGATCGGCGCGTGCCACAGACCCCAGAGCACCCCGATCACCAGGTTCGATCGCAGGACACCGAGCGGACGAAGCTGCTCGGCCAGCACGCCTCGCCAGCCGTACTCCTCACCGAAGGCGAACAACCCGTTGATGGTCAGCCCGGCGATGAGGCCCTGGATCAGCCCGGGAATGGCCACCATGGCCGCCGACGGGAGCCAGGTGCTTGCGGTCACACCCGGAGTGATCTCCATCAGTCGCTGCCGCAGCTCGGCATCACTGGTGACCAGATGACCGGCCCCGGGCAGACCCGTGGCCCCGGCGGCCCAGGCCACGGCGAAGCCGAGGGCCAGGATGATCACCATGGTCGAGATGGCATAGCCGGCACTGCGTCCGTAGGCCCGAAAGAAGCCGCGCCGTAACTCGGCAATCAGGTAGTGGCGGCCATTGAGCCGCTCAACGATCAGTCCTGCCACGATGGGCAACGGCATGTAGAGCACCGCCGTGACCAGCTGAGTGAGCATCTGCAGTGACGGTGGCAGGAGTCGACTGAGGCCGACCAGGCCGAGGCCGACGACGACGGCGCCGCCGAAGGCGATTGCGTAGTACTGGGCAACACGCTTCCACGCGACGCTCCGCCAACGGGAGGTCGCAACTTCCACACTCATTTCTTTCCTCCGAGATCACGTGCTTGTTCTGCGGTGCGTCCGGCCCTGGCAAGGCCGAACAGCACTGCTCCGGCCGGCAGCCAGGCGGCGGCCAGCACCAGGGGGCCGGCCCAGGGGCGGGCCTTCCCATCGGTTGCCGCGGTTCGCCACACGGTGAGCCAGGCAGAGATTGAGGCCGCCGTGGTGGCGGCGGCAATGGCGCCGGCGGTGCGCGGACCGCCCTTGCCGGAGGCCACGAGTCCCCCGGCCCAGGCGGTCGGGACGGCGGCGATGGCGATGTCGAGGGCTGCGGCTGCCGCCTTCGGGATCGGATCCACGCCGCGACCGGCGGCGTCCATCTGGTTCGGCAGCCGGTCGGGCAACCCAGGTCCGCGGACGACGTAGTGGGCGACCACCGCGGCGCTCAGCGCGGCCGGCACCAGGGCGGCGGTCCGGAAGGCCGGGGCCGGGGTGCTCTCGAACGGCTCGTCCTCGGCGTCCGGCTCGATCAGGCCGAGCTTCACGGCCACCGCACCGAAGTTCAGCGTCCAGCCCAGGCCGAAGACCCGGGGGACGAGCAGGCGCTCATCACGTGGGTTCCACCAGGCCCGGGCCATCTTCTCCCCGGTCGGCGGGGTCAGATCGAGCGGGACGCCGAAGCGTCCCGGTTCTTCGGCTTCAGCCTCACCGAGAGTGGCGGCCACGGCCGAGACGTCCGCCGGGCTGGCCGAGGCGTCCAGGTGATCGGCGAAGTGGGCGGCCAGTGCCTCGCGCACGTCGGCGCGATCTTCCGCGGCAACGGGCGCGGTCAGGGCGTCGAGCTGGGCGTTCAGCGCAGCCAGTGTCTTGGGCTGCAGTTCATCCAATGACGTGATCACTTCTCGACCTCCACAATCGTGCGAATGGCGGCGGCCACATTGGCGAAGGTGGCCGCCATGGCAGCCAGGGCGTCCTGGCCGGCCGGAGTCAGTGCGTAGTACTTGCGCGGCGGCCCGACCGGCGACTCCTGCCAGCTCGAGCTGATCAGGCCGGCCCGGGCCAGCCGGGCGACGAGCGGATAGACGGTGCCGGCGGTGATGGCCAACTCGGGTCGGTCCGCCAGATCGTCCACCAGTTGGGAGCCGTAGCGCGGCTCGCGGGCGAGCAGGCCGAGGACGGCCAACTCGACGACACCCTTGCGCAGCTGAGAGCCCCAGCCCTCCTGTTCCTTGTCCATGTCCAACATGGTATGACCAGCTACCTTGTGACGCAAGCTAGCTGGTCACGCCAGGTTCCGCGGCGGAGAGTTCACCCAGATCACCCCGGATGTTCAGCCGATGCATCGGTGCCCGATGCGGCGGTCGATACGCTCGACAGCGATGTCAGTACAGCGACGGGACCACGATTCGGAGGGCCTCGGCCTCCCGAAACCTTCGGGCGGTCCGACCATCTTTCTGGCGACCAGAGAACACGGCTTGGCCATGTGCTTGGCTATCGCCGACCGGCTGCAGATCCCGGTGGCCGATCGGATCCTGGTCGCAGCCGACACCAGCCACAGCTACGAGGTGCAGCCGTCGTTCCCACCCGAGCAGCGGCTGGGCTACCTGGACGAGTTCGCCGAGGTCGTCGACTGGAATGACTTGATCTGGCCGGCCCGAGCCCAAGGCTGGACCTGCCTTCCGGGCACCGCCGAGGCCAAGCTCTTCGCCGAGGCCGTGGTGCCGTCCGGACGAGAGGTCGCGCGGCTCGTCCTGGAGTCGATCCAGGTGCCGCCGGCCGCGGCGCTGGCCGCACTGTTCCCGTCCGCCGAGCTCCAGCTGTACTCCGACGGGCTGATGACCTACGGCGGGCGTCCGCTGGACGTGAGCCTGACCGGCCGGGTCACCGCGATGCACTACCGCGACCTGCTGGACGGGATCAGCCCGCGGCTGCTCGACCACGCCGAGGGCATCACCGACCAGCCGTACCCGATCGAGGCCGTCGAAGCCTTCACCATGACCGGCCAATCGGCCGCCGCCGAGGAGCAGGTCAGCGGGCCGACCGCCGTCGTCCTCCTGCAGTACCTGGCGCATCTTGGCCTGCTGAGCAGGGCGCGGGAACTGGCCGTGAACCGGCGGATGGTGGCGGCAGCGCTCGCCTCGGGTGCACAGCGGGTTCTGGTCAAGGCGCACCCGGCCCACGCCGCGGACCTGGACGAGCTGCTGGCCGATCCACGGGTGCGGCCGTTCGTCGGCAACCGCTCGCTGGAGTCCTGGCTGCTCAGCCTCAGTAGCGAGCAGCGCGCCCAGGTGACGGTGTTCAGCGCGTTCTCCACGGGGCTGGTCGGCGCTCGCCGGCTCGGCGCCGCAGCGGTGGCCGTCGGCACCCGCGAGCTGCTCAAGCGGCTGCCCGAGACCGACGGAAACCGGATCCCGGTCGCGATCTGCGATGCGCTGTTGCCCACGATCGGACTGACCGGTGAACTGACCCCCAGACCGGCCCGGTTCAGCACCGCCGAACTCGAAATGCTGCTGGACCTGCTCAGCTTCGCCAAGGATCCGGCGGGACACTGGCGGTTCCGGGCCCCTGTGGCCGCGCACCTGTACGGACTGTCCGAACAGCGTCGCGCCGAGTTCACCCGCTATCTGCCGGACGCCGACCTGCGCCGGCTCGGACTGTTCCGGGCCGACGAGGAGCCGACCAGCAGCCCCGCTCCGGCCCCGATGCCGCCGGCGCCGGATCGTCCGATCGTGCTGCAGCCGGACGAACTCGCGCTCAGCGTCGTGATTCCCGCCCACAACACCGGCAACTACTTCGCCGGGCTGAAGGCCAGCATCCTCAGCAATCGACGGGACGACCTCGAGTGGCTGATCGTTGATGACGGCTCGACCGACGGCAGCAGCGAACTGCTGGACGGCCTGGCTGCGGAGTTCTCCGAGGTGCGCGTCCTCCGTCACGCCAGCGCTCAGGGTCCGTCCGCGGCACGCAACAGCGGGATCCGGCAGGCGAAGGGCCGCTACATCGCCTTGATGGACGCCGACGACTGGGTCGCCGAGGGCTATTTCGCGAAGCTGGCCGGTCAGGCGCTGTGGCACGGTGCCGACCTGGTGCGGGTGGGCTACTTTGAGGTCACCGGAGGCAAGACCGCGGTGCGGCGGCAGCCGGTGCCGCGCCAGGACGTCCCGCTGCATCCGCGGGAGCTGCTGATGCCGGTCGACCAGACCGCGGCCGTGGATCTGCCGCAGCCCTGGTTGAACGTGGTGCGTCGTGACTTCCTGGAAGCCAACGAGCTCTACTTCGACGAGGAGCTGCACACCGCCGAGGACCGCGAATGGACCTGGCGGGCCTTTCTGGCGGCCGGCTCGGTGGTGAACTCGAGCACCGTCGGCTACTTCTGGCGTCGCGAGGTCAGCGGCTCGCTGACCCAGATCGGTGATGCCCGTCAGCTGCACTACCTGGCGGCCTACCAGAAGGTCGCCGCCCTGGTGAGCGACGGGCCGGAGCGGCACTATCTGCCGAAGGTGCACCGGTCGATGATGGCCATCGGGCTGAGTCACCTGGAGCGTTCCGAGCGACTGCAGCCTCGGCTACGACTGGCTGCGGTGCGCGACCTGCGCCGGGCCGTGCGGGCCATCAGTGAACCGGATCTGATCCTGGCCAGCCAGGGCCTCACCTTCCGCAGGGAGCGGCTGCTCCGGCTGCTGCGCCAAGGCATGCCCGCGCCATTGATGTTGCTGATGGCCGGTGGTCGATCCACCTTGCGCGGGCTGAGCCGAGCGCTGCTGCACTGAAGCAGCCGCGCGGCATCGTCCTCACTCAGCCGCTGAGATTCCCTGCAGAAAAGGGGACAGTCCCCTTTTCTGCGGAGGTCAGGTGGTGATCAGCCGACGAACTTGCGACGGACGCCGCGAGCCACTTCCGGACGGTCGGTGAAGATCGCGTCCACCCCGAACTCAAGCATCTCCTTGATCCGCTTGGGGTTGTTCACCACCCACGGACGCACCTTGATGCCGGCGTCGGCCGCCTTCTTCACCAGCCGATCGTTGACCCGCCGACGGGACGGATGCAGCGCCGAGGCACCCAGCTGAGTCGTCCGCTTCCACGGCTTCAGCAGCAGGGACGAGTCGGAGATGATGTAAGCCAGCTCGAACTTGGTCATCCCGGACAGCTTGGCCACCGACTCCTCGCTGAACGAGGACAGCACCACCCGGTCGCCGAACTTGTAGCCGGACAGCGCCTCGAGCACCTTCTCCTCGAGCTCGGGGTAGTCGACGGCGTCGTTCTTCAGTTCGATGTTGATCCGCAGCTTGGTCGGGGCGAGCAGGTCGAGAGTCTCGGCCAGGGTCGGGATCTTGGCCTTCTTGAAGCCCTTCATCCCGGCGGACGCCTGCAGCTTGCTGATCTTGGCCATGCTCAGGTCGCGGATCCAGCCGCGTCCGTCCGTGGTGCGATCGACGGTCTCATCATGGATGACGATCGGGACGCCGTCCTCGGTCAGCTGGACGTCGAATTCGACGCCGTCCGCCTTCTGCTCGATGGCGAGCGCGAAGGCGGCAAGGGTGTTCTCGGGTGCGTCATGACGTGCGCCCCGATGGGCCCAGATCTGGGTCATTGAGTCTCCTGGCGGCTATGGTCGCAAATGTGACTGTACGCCAACTGACGCCGATCGATGTCATCGCCAATAACTACACAGCCGCCCTTGCGGAGCTGAACCCGATCCTGGCCACCGAGGCCGGGATCGCGGGCCACGATCACCAACTGCCTGACCTTTCGCCGGACGGTCTGAGCGAGGTCGCCGCGTTGACCAAGCGGACTCTGGCCGAGTTGGCCGGCGCCCCGGTGACCGATCAGACCGACCAGGTGACCAAGGCTGCCCTGGCCGACCGGCTTGCCCTGCACCTGCGGCTGGACGAGACCGGCGATCTGCTGGCCGACCTGAATGTGATCGCCTCGCCGCTGCAGGGACTGCGGGACGTGCTCGACCTGATGCCGACCGCCACCACCCAGGACTGGGCCAATGTGGCCTCCCGGGTTCGGTTGGTGCCCGAGGCAATTCGCGGCTACATCGCCTCGCTGCGGGAGGGTGCTCGGCGCGGCCTGGTGTCAGCGCAACTGCAAGTGGATGAGGGGATCAAGCAGGCCGCCGAGCTGGCCGACCCGGCGTCCTCGTTCTTCGTGACCTTCCTGGCCGGCGCGCATCCGGACGGTTCACCGGCCGCGGGGCCGCTCGCTCACGACCTCGAGGTGGCCGGACGGGCCGCTGCGGCCGCCTACGGGGAGCTCGTCGAGTTCCTCAGCGACGAGCTGCGTCCGCTGGCACCGGCCGACGACGCCGTGGGCCGGGAGCGTTATGCCTTGTGGTCGCATGAGTTCGTGGGTGCAGAGGTGGATCTCGACGAGACCTACGCCTGGGGTCTGGACGAGCTGGAGCGGATGGCCGCCGAGCAGCAGGAGATCATCGAACAGCTGGCCGGCCCCGGAGCCACCATGGCCGATGCGGTCGCCGTGCTGGACAACGATCCGGCCCAGCAGTTGCACGGCACCCAGGCTCTGCAGGAGTGGATGCAGGGCACCGCCGATGAGGCGATCGCCGCCCTGGACGGCGTCCATTTCGACATCGCCGAGCCGCTGCGCAAGATCGAGTGCCGGATCGCGCCGACCGAGAACGGCGGCATCTACTACACCGGCCCCAGCGAAGACTTCAGCCGTCCGGGACGGATGTGGTGGTCGGTGCCACCGGGCGTCACCACGTTCGCGCCGTGGCGGGAGAAGACGACCGTCTATCACGAGGGCGTCCCCGGGCATCACCTGCAGATCGCTCAGGCCGTGGCCAACCGCGATCAGCTCAACGACTGGCGTCGGCTGATCAGTTGGAGCTCTGGGCACGGCGAGGGCTGGGCGTTGTACGCCGAGCGGCTGATGCAGGAGTTCGGCTTCATGGACGATCCGGCCGACCGGCTCGGCCTGATCGACGGGCAACGGATGCGGGCCGCCCGGGTGGTCGTCGACATCGGCGTCCACTGCCGGATGAGGGCTCCCGAACGCTGGGGTGGCGGCATCTGGAATGCCGAGAAGGCGTGGGAGCTGCTGAAGGCCAATGTGAACATGGATCACGCCTTCCTGCGCTTCGAACTGAACCGCTATCTGGGCTGGCCGGGCCAGGCCCCGTCCTACAAGATCGGGCAGCGGCTGTGGGAGCAGGCCCGCGAGCAGGCCAGGCAGGCTGCGGGTGCGTCCTTCGACCTGAAGGCCTGGCACACCAAGGCTCTGAACCTCGGCTCGGTTCCGCTGGCCGTCCTCCCGGACGCCCTGGCCTGACCCCGAAAAGTCGCAAAGTGGACATCTCTTCGGCCAGACGGCGAGGAAGTGTCCACTTTGCGACTGTGGGAGCGGCGTCGACAGCGTCGTGGATTCACAGGCGATACCCCTTTCTGGCTACGGGGTGCGCTGCTAGATTCCGCGCATGACGGTGGAACTCGCATACGACATCCAGGGCTCCGGCCCGCTGCTGGTCCTAGTTCACGGCATCACCGAGAACCGGCACTCCTGGGATCCGATCACGGCCGACCTGGCCGCCACCCACCGGGTCCTCCGGGTGGACCTGCGTGGCCACGGCGCCTCGCCCTTCGCTGACTCCTACGACGTGGCCGACCTGGCCGCCGACATCGCGCAGCTGGTGGACGAGCCGCCGCTGATCGTCGGGCACTCGCTCGGCGGCACGGTGGTCACCGCCTATGCGTCGGCGTTCGAGACCCGCGGTGTGGTGAACATCGACCAGACGCTGAACCTGGGCCCGATGCAGGCCGGGCTGCTCCAGCAGGCCGAGTTGCTGCGCGGTGAGGCCTTCCCGATGGTGATGGACGCCCTGTTCGACTCCCTGCGCGGCCAGGTGGACGACGCCGGCTGGCAGCGGCTGAGCGAGCTGCGCCGCTACGACCAGCCGGTGGTGCTGGGCATCTGGGGGATCATGCTCGATACCTCCCCCGACGAGCTCGCCGCAGCGGTGGCGGCGATGACGACCGGAATCGACGTCCCCTATCTGGCGCTGAACGGCTTCGACCAGGGCCCGGATTACCCGGCCTGGCTGGCCGAGCGGATCCCGACCGCGGTCGTCGAGACCTGGGACGGGGTGGGCCACTACCCGCAGCTGGTTCGTCCCGCCGACTTCCTGGCCCGGCTGGCCGCTTTCGAGGCGTCGCTGGCCTGACCAGCGCCTGGGGTCCCGCGGTGATCGTCCGCGGGACCGTCCGGTTCAGCCGAGCCACTCCTTCGCCGCAGCGACAAGCGCGGACACCCCGATGCCGATCGTCGGCTCGATGGCCGGCGCATAGCCCGAGGAGTGGTTGGACGGAATGCCGGCCATGATCCGGATCATGTCGGCCGGGGTTGCCGCCCCGGCGAAGACGGACGGCTCGGCGCCACCGAGCAGCCAGTAGACGCACGGCACTCCGGCCTCGGTGGCGAACAGTCCGACGTCCTCGCTGCCGGTGACTGCGCCCGGGTCGATCAGCCGTTCGCCGACCACTGCGCGCAGCGCGTCACCGGTTCGAGCCGAGCCGGCCGGGTCGTTGTAGAGATAGGGCAGTGAGGCGGCGTAGACGATCTGCGGCTCGCGCGGGGCACCGGACGCCGCGGCTTCGGCCTTGATGATCCGCTCGACGGCGGCCACCACCCGATCGCGGACGTGCGGGTCGTAGGAGCGGACGTTGACCTCGAGCTCGGCGGTGTCCGGAATGATGTTCATCTTCGTCCCGGCATGCAGGGTGCCGACAGTCACCACCGCCGAATCGCCGCCGGCCACCTCACGAGAGACGATCGTCTGCAGCCGCAGCACGATGGCGGCCGCCATCACGATCGGGTCGACGCAGGCCTCCGGACGCGATCCGTGGCCGCCTTTGCCGAAGAGGGTGACCTTCAGCCAGTCGGTGCTGGCATAGGCCGGGCCGGGGTGCAGGCCGATGAAGCCGGCCGGCAGCGGGGCGACGTGCTGGCCCAGCACCACGTCCGGGCGTCCGAAGCGTTCGTACAGGCCGTCCGCGATCATGGCCCGGGCTCCGGTGCCGAGCTCCTCGGCCGGCTGGGCCACCAGCATCAGAGTGCCGGTCCAGGACGGGTCGGCAGCCAGCTGAGCGGCGGCCCCGAGCAGACAGGTGATGTGCATGTCGTGGCCGCAGGCGTGCATCACGGGCACGTCGCGGCCGTCCGGATCGATTCCCCGGGCGGTGCTGGCGTAGGGCAACCCGGTGTCCTCGGCCACAGGCAGCGCATCGATGTCGGCCCGGACCAGCACCGTGGGCCCCTCGCCACGCCGGAGCAGGCCGACGACTCCGGTGCCGCCCACCCCTGGGTGCACCGCATAGCCGAGCGAGGCCAGCGAAGTGGCGATCAGATCGGCGGTCTGCACCTCCTGATCGGACAGCTCCGGGTGCGCGTGCAGCCAGCGGTACACCTCGGCCAGTCCGGTTGCGTCCGTCGTAGGGCTGACGGTTGGTCCCGACGCCATTGCTCCTCCTTGTGCCCGGCCGATTGCGGCTGAGCTCAGCCTAGGACGGCACGGGGCGGACGGCACCGCGAGCCGTGGAGCGGTCGGATCGACGAGCCGACTCGCTGACCGGCCGTCCTGGACGGTGACCATCGCGGCGGCGAGTAGCCTTCTTCCACACTGTCGAGGAGGAGTGCCATGTCGCCGCTGGAGCTGGCCGTTTGGGTGATCGGTGCCCTCGGCCTGATCGGAGTGGCGTTCGCCTTCTTCAAGAGCGATCAGCTGCGGGTGCGGCTGACTGCGCTCGGCATCTTCGGGGCCTTCTATCTCACCGTGCTCGGTCTGGGCTGGGGTGGTACGCAGTGGTTCAACGCGTCGACCATTGCGCTCGTGCTGATCGCCTTGATGTCGGGGATCAAGGCTCCGCTGGCCCCCAAGTCCAGCGACGCCGCAGCTGCGGTCGAGCCGGACGCCGCCAGCGACGAGCCGGCATCGGACCTTCCGGACGCGAACGTCGTCGGTGAGGGTGAGGTCGGCCAGTCCGTCGAGCAGGAGCCGGACGCAGAACCGAAGCTCTAGCCGCGACACGCGGTCAGGTCCGGCCGGAGCGGGCCGAAAGGCGTAGTTGTCCGCTAACTGACAAGTCGAGGGCCGCTCTCCAGGGATCTGCTGAGTGATTGCTGTGGGTATTGTGGGCACTAGTACTCAGCCTTGTGAAAGTGGACACTGCAATGAAGCGCTCGTCACTTGCCGCCGTCTTGTTGTTGAGCTTGGGCTTGCCGATGCTGCCGGCTCTGCCCGCGGCAGCCGAACCCGCCGAGGAGCCGGTGGTCATCCAGTCGCTGGCTGGCCTCAACCAGGCCGTCGACATCAAGGGCGGTTCGATCGCCGACCGGGCCGCGGCCCAGAGCTACACGGCCAACGCCAGCACCGCCCAGGAGTTCACCTTCACCGATTGCGATGGCTCGGGTTGGTGCACGGTGACCAACACCAAGTCGACCAAGTGTCTGGAGGTCAAGGGCGCGAGCACGGCCCGTGGCGCGATCGTCCAGCAGAACACCTGCAACACCACGACGGCACAGAAGTGGAAGCGGGTGAGCCTGGGCGGCGGGTTGTACAACATCCAGAGCGCAATCGGCACCGACCGCTGGCTGGACGTCCGCGGCGGCAAGGCCAAGAACGGCGTCGTGCTTCAGGTGTGGAGCCACAACACCTCCAAGGCGCAGCAGTTCCGGCTGACCGCGGCCCCGAACTGGGGGCTCGGCCTCAGCCAGGTGGACGAGACCACCTCGGTGAAGGTGAGCCTGACCGATCTGGAGTCGTTGGCCGGGGTGTGGGCCACGGATGTCTCGCTGACCGCGAAGCTGAAGTACGGCTCGGCGACCACCCGGACCGTCACCGTCAAGAAGGCGCTGTCGACGGTCGACCCCGATGGCACCTTCACCTTTGACGTCGGTGACTACGGCAAGTGGACGATCAGCGCCACGTTCCGCAACGGCAAGAACACCGTGAAGACGGTCGCCGCCGCCACGGTTCCGGTCACGTCCAGCCAGTACATCATCGCTCCGCTGTCCGGGACGATGCCGGTGACGATGCTGACCACCTCGATGTGGGGCAGTGGCTCGATTCGCGGCACCGGCAACGCCATCCCGGTGATCGCTCAGCTGGCCCGGGCCAATCAGTGGGACTGGTCGCACCTGCCCGCCGGCATTCACGCGGTGCCCTACCTGACCAAGACGCAGTACTCGTCGCCGGTCAGCGGCTCGGCCCTCAACTCCGGGCTGGCTCCGCTGAAGGCCTACATCAAGGATCTGCGGGCGCTCAACCCGGACTCGGTCTTCCACCTCTACGTGAACGACTACCACGTGCAGATGGTCCAGTCGCTGCTCTACGCCAACAAGATCCCGGCCGACAACTACACGATCAACCTGCTGTCCGACGGCGGCTTCTCCTACCAGAAGTTCGCGGCCACCTATGCCAGTGACCCCACCGCCACCCAGACCCGGCTGGTCTCGGAATGGCAGGCGGCCAAGGACTACGCCTACACCAACGGCAAGGTGCTCAGCACGCTCAGTGTGACCGCAGCGCAGAACTACATCTGGGCTGCAGTGAAGAGCGAGTCGGCGGCGAAGTGGTGGCTGACGCGTCCGTCGCTGCTCACCTCGGCCGGCGACAGCAACGCGTTCGCTAGCGCGGTCGCCAGCGACTCCAAGGTGACTACCTTGTCGATCGGCGCACGGCTGACCGCCATCAAGGCTGCCGGCGACACCGATCTGGGCCAGTTCAAGACGCTGTACCGGTTCAATGACGCCTACTTCGCCAAGTCCACTGCGGCGAACCGGGACGTGATGATGTTCCTCGGGACGCGGTTGGAGAACGAGGCTTCCTTCACCGACTACGCCGGATTCACCATGAAGTACTACGGGACGGCATTCGACTACTACTACAAGGGCCACCCGGCCACGCCGACCATGTTTTACCCGAGCAAGGCCACGCAGTTGAAGACGCTCAAGATCACCGACATCGACTCCTCGGTCGCCGCCGAACTGATCTTGTTCTTCAACCCGGAGATCTACATGTCGGGCTATCCGTCGTCCACCTACCTGTCGGTGAGCGACCCGAACATGGCCAAGGGCCTGTTCGGCCTGACCAAGGCGCAGGGCCTGGCCTCGGTCAGCCCGAGCTACTCGATCATGAAGTGGTTCATGGCGCCGAAGACGTCCTACAGCGGGGCGATCGCCGCGCTGCCGGGTGACTTCGTCGTGGAGTTCTCCGATGCGGTGGTGGCTGACAAGGGCTACAACATCGCGATGTGGAGCTCGTCGGCCAAGACCATCACCTACTACAAGCTGGTCGACGGCGCCTACCAGAAGGTTGCCGCCTAGGCATTCCCGTGTAATGCAGGGTGGGCTCGGACGGTGCGTTCGGGCCCACTCTGCGTGTCCGCTACTGCGGTGATCCCGGATCGTCCGCCTCGCCGAGGACGGGCCATTGCCGGTTGCGGTTCTCCAGGGTCGGCCACGGATCACCGGCACTGAAATCGTCGACCTCGATGGCGGCCGGCTCAGTTCCGGTGCTGGCCAGGGTGGTGTTCGGCAGGTAGCCAACGAACTCCGGTGAGACATGGGCGACCAGCCAATCCCGCTCGACCTGCTCGCGAGGGACGCCCGGGGGCAGGTCGAGCGTGGCCAACCCGGAGTTGAGCCGGTGCAGCTCGGTGCCCAGACGTTCGGCCGGTGCCCCTTGTACCCGCCAGCTCTCGAACTCGTTTGAGATACCCGTCGCTTTGGCTGCAGAGAGGGCCAGCTGTCCGAGATCGGGGTTGGTCAGCTCTCCGCTGGTGGAGCCGATCTGCAGCACAGCCAGCCAGATCACGGAGCCGATCATGGCGACCACCGGCACCGCGCCCCAGTCCTTCTGGGGCCCGAGGAAGATCCCCACTATCAGTGCCACGGCCGGAGTGGCGATGGCGATTCCGTACCGCAGCATCGCTCGTCCGGAGTAGTGGACGAACCGAACGAAGGTGGGCTTCCGCCACGACGCGGCCGGTCGGATGTAGAGCAGATCGAAGCGTCGGCTGGAGTCGTGCGGACGCGGGCCGCTGCGCATCTGTGATCCTGGGGTGGTGGGTCGCCGGTCGCTCCCGGTTTGTCCCCAGCCTAGACACTGCGTCCCGCTGGAGGCCGTGTTATCGATGCACCGGACACCTGCTCCGGCAACGAAAACAGCCCGGGTCGACGACCCGGGCTGCGGCCAGTAGAACTGACACCATCTGCGCGCTCGGAGGGACTCGAACCCCCAACCTTCTGATCCGTAGTCAGATGCTCTATCCATTGAGCCACGAGCGCAGGAAAGCGTCCTCAACACTACTCGACCCGGCTGAGTGCGTCCAACTGAGCCTCGAATCGGGCCAGCAGTCCTGCGCAATGAGTTTGACCGGTCAGTTGGTGGACGCAAGACTCCGAAGCAGCCGCGTGGGCCAAAGCGGGGCAGGATGGAACTGTTCGACGAAGAACACTCGTCCAAGGAGGACGTATGGCAGTAGAACCAGCAGTCATCACTCATCCCGCCCCGGCTGACGTCCAGCCTGCGCTGCGTGATTGGGTTGCCGGAGTCGCTGCGCTCACCCAGCCGGACGCCATCCACTGGTGTGACGGCTCGATGGAAGAGCGCACGACGCTGGAATCGCAGCTGGTGGCGTCCGGGACCTTCATCCGGCTGAACCCGGCATTGCGCCCGGACAGCTTCCTGGCACGCTCCGAGCCGGACGACGTGGCCCGGATCGAGGCCTGTACCTACATCTGCTCGGAGAACCCGCTGGACGCCGGCCCGACAAACAACTGGGCCGAGCCGAATCAGATGCGAGCCACGCTGGCCGGCCTGTTCGCCGGCTCGATGCGCGGCCGGACGATGTACGTGGTCCCGTTCTCGATGGGGCCGGTCGGCAGCCCGCTGGCCCGGCTCGGGGTGGAGATCACCGATTCGGCCTATGTCGTGCTGAACATGCGGATGATGACCCGGATGGGCGCGGACGCCATGGCCCAGATCACCGCAGGTGAGTACTGGGTGCCGGCCGTGCACTCGGTCGGCTATCCGCTGATCGACGCCTACGGCAATCACCGCCCGGACGTCCCCTGGCCGTGCAATGACACCAAGTACATCACCCACTTCCCCGAGACCCGCGAGATCTGGTCCTACGGCTCGGGCTACGGCGGCAACGCGCTGCTGAGCAAGAAGTGCTTCGCGCTGCGGATCGCCTCGGTGATCGGACGCGACGAGGGTTGGCTGGCCGAGCACATGTTGATCCTGCGGATGACCAGCCCCGCCGGTCGGGAGTACCACCTGGCTGCGGCGTTCCCGTCCGCCTGCGGCAAGACGAATCTGGCCATGTTGCGTCCGACCATTCCGGGCTGGAAGGTGGAGACGGTCGGCGACGACATCGCCTGGATGCGTCCGGGGCCGGACGGACGGCTGTACGCCATCAACCCCGAGCGCGGCTTCTTCGGGGTGGCGCCGGGCACCAGCGAGGGCACCAACCCGGTGGCCCTGCACGCGCTCAGCCACGACGTGATCTTCACCAATGTCGCCCTCACCGATGACGGGGACGTGTGGTGGGAGGGCCTCACCAAGACCCCGCCGGCGCACCTGATCGACTGGGAGGGACGCGAGTGGTCGCCGGACTTCGGACGTCCGGCCGCCCACCCGAACAGCCGGTTCACCGTCACCGCCGACCAGGCCGAGACCATCTCGCCGGATTGGGAGACGCCTGAGGGCGTCCCGATCGACGTGATCCTGTTCGGTGGCCGGCGGGCCAGCAACGTCCCGCTGATCAGCGAGTCGTACAGCTGGGAGCACGGCGTCTTCGTGGGCGCCACGGTCTCCAGCGAGCAGACCGCCGCCGCCGAGGGGACGGTCGGTGCGCTGCGCCGCGATCCGTTCGCCATGCTGCCGTTCTGCGGCTACAACATGGGCGACTACTGGGCGCATTGGCTCAGCGTCGGCAAGGGGTTGACCAACCCGCCGCGGATCTTCCAGGTGAACTGGTTCCGCAAGGCCGCCGACGGGCATTGGCTGTGGCCGGGCTTCGGCGACAACTCGCGTCCGATCGAGTGGGCGCTGCGCCGGGTCAGTGGCGAGGTCGGCGCGATCGCCGCCATCAGTGGACGGCTGCCGCGGCCCGAGGACCTGAACCTGGACGGCCTGCGGCTGCCGGCCGCAGACCTGGCCGAGCTCTTCCGCCTCGATCCGGACGCTTGGGCCGAGGAGGCCACCCTGACCGAGGCGTACTTCAGCCAGTTCGGCGACAAGCTCCCGGCCGAACTGACCGGTCAGCTCGCCGAGCTGCGGGATCGGATCGCCCGAGTGAAGGCCGCAGCCGAATAGCGGACGTCCATGGTGGGGCCGGAGCCCGGCCCCACCCTCACACCTGGGTGGCGTGGCTCAGCTGAGGTCGGGCCAGCGGCCGCGTAGGTAGGACGGCGGGTAGGCCAACCGGTCTGCCTGGCCGAGTTGGGCCGCAGCCCGCTGCGGCCAGGCCGGCTCGCGCAGCGCCACTCGGGCCAGGGCGATCACGTCCACGTCGCCGGAGTCGAGGATCGCCTGCGCCTGGGCCGGGTCGGTGATCAGGCCGACGGCGCTGACCGGCAAGCCGCCGGCGCGGACGGCCTTGGCTGCACGAACCTGGTAGCCCGGGCCGAGCGGGATCTGGGCCGGCACATTGCCGCCGGTGGAGACATCGACGAAGTCGACGCCGTGCTCGGCCAGCATCCGGGCCACCTCGGCGGCCTCGTCGGTGGTGAAGCCGCCATCGACCCACTCGGTGGCCGAGATCCGGACCAGCAGCGGCTTGTCGGCCGGCCAGACCGCGCGAACCGCGTCTGCCACCTCCAGCAGCAGCCGGGCTCGATTGGCCAGCGGGCCACCGTAGGAGTCGGTGCGCTGGTTGGACAGCGGCGAGAGGAACTGGAACAGCAGGTAGCCGTGGGCTGCGTGGAGCTCAACGGCATCGAAACCGGCCGCATCGGCCCGTTGTGCGGCGGCAGCAAAGGCCGCCACCATCTCGGCCAGGTCCTCGCTGGTGGCCTCTCGAGGCTCGGCCAGCCCCGGGAAGGCGACCGGCGAAGGGCCGATGGTCGGCCAGCCGCCGTCGGCGACCGGGACCGTCCCAGACTTCCCATCAGCGCCGAAGTCGCGGTAGGTGGAGCCCTTGCGTCCGGCATGCTGCAGCTGGATGGCCATGGCCGCACCCTGGCTGTGCACGAAGTCGACGATCCGCGCCCAGGCGTCCTGCTGGGTGGCGTTCCACAATCCGGTGCACCAGGGCGTGATCCGTCCCTCGGGGAGCACGCCGGTGGCCTCGGCGATGATCAGGCCGAAGCCGCCGGTGGCCCGGGCGCCGTAGTGCACCAGGTGCCAATCGGTGGGGACGCCATCGCGTCCTTCACACTGGTACTGGCACATCGGGGCCAGGAAGATCCGGTTCTTGATGGTCAGCTCGCGCAGCTGAATCGGGTCGAAAAGGGACGGCATGGTTACAGGTTAGGGACGGCTTGGTTGCAGGTGCCAAATCGTCCCGAAACCGGGCCTAGCCTCGGGTGCGAGGAGGTGGTTCCGGGTGCCCGACACCGTCGGCTGGTCGCAACGCGATGCCGGCCCGGCGTGGGCTCCTGGGGCCAGCAGTCTGGCCGCCGCAGCGGGTTCGCGACTGCGTCCTGGACGGGCCTTGGTGCTCGGTTCCGGTGACGCGGCGGACGCGCTGTGGCTGGCCGGACGCGGCTGGCAGGTCACCTTGGCGTCCGCCGACGCCGTGGCGGTGAGCCGCCTGGCCGCCGAGGCCGCATTGCTGGACGTCCCGGTTGAGGCGATCTCCTGCGACCTGCTGAGCTACCGCCCCGAGCCGGAGCGCTATCGGCTGATCCTGGTGAGCTACCTGGAGTTGGAGTGGCCGCAGAGTCGGCGGCTGCTCACCCGGCTGGTCCCGGGCCTGGCCGCGGACGGCCACCTGCTGGTGGTCGGCGTGGACGTCCGCAATCTCGACTCCGGTTTCGGTGGGCCGACCAACCCGGATCTGCTGAGCTCGGCCGGCCAGATCGCCGAACTGCTGGCGGGGCTCGACCTCCGGGTGCTCACCTCCGAGATCGTCCGCCGCGAGGTGGTCGTCGACGTCGGCGTCCGCTACGCCTTGGATCACGTTGTCGAGGCCGCCCGTCCCCTCGCGGACTGAGTGCAGCTCGGACGTCGCCTCACGCGCCTGCACGGTGCGCCGGCACCGCGCTGGGAGTGGACTTGCCGAGCTTGTTACCGAATCGACGGGCTCGGCAAGGTCAGCCTGGCCGCCTGCGGAGTTTGTTCCTGAATGAGTGGCTCAGCGAGCCGGTTTCGGTAACAACTCCCGCGCCTCGGGGTCATGATGGCTGGGTCCGGCTCCATTCGGTAACAAGCGGCGCAGTCCGTCCTCGTCTGCCATGGATGGCGCGCTGCGCGGCCCGCAATCGAGCGGTTTTGGCGCGAGGCCAAGACTGCGACGGGTGAGGTCGCGAGCTGTTGCACTTCGTGCAATGAGAGCGTGTTCTTTCTCCAGTGATAGCGTCCCGTGGACAACGCTGAGATGGGACTGCGATGACCGACTTCCGGGATCCGAACCTGCCGCTCGAGGAGCGCATCGACGACCTGCTGGGCCGCCTCACCCTGGCCGAGAAGGTCGGCCAGATGCTGATGCTCGATGCTCGCGAAGACCTCACCGACGCGATCGTGGCCCGGCATGCCGGCTCGATCCTGCACACTTCGCCGGAACTGCTTCCCGTCGCGCATCGGATGGCCGCCGAGCAGCGGCTGGCGATCCCGCTGCTGGTCGCCGACGACGGCATTCACGGCCACTCGTTCTGGCCGGGCGCCACCATCTTCGGTACCCAGCTGGCCATGGCCTGCTCGTGGGACGCGTCCCTGGTTGAGAGGTCGGCGCAGGTCACGGCCTCGGAGATGGCCGCCACCGGGATGCATTGGACGTTCTCGCCAGTGCTGTGCATCAGCCGCGACCTGCGCTGGGGACGGGTGAACGAGACCTTCGGCGAAGACCCGCACCTGCTGTCGGTGCTCGGTGAAGCCATGGTGCGCGGCTACCAGGGCGACGGACTGACCGACCCCGAGGCGGTGCTGGCCTGCGCCAAGCACTTCGCCGGCTACTCCGAGACCCAGGGCGGCCGGGACGCCAGCGAGGCCGACCTGACCCCGCGCAAGCTGCGCTCCTGGTTCCTGCCCCCGTTCGAAGCTGCGGTGCGCGGCGGCGTCGGCACGGTGATGATCGGCTACCAGTCGATGGATGGCGTCCCGATCACCGCCAACCGCTGGCTTCTCAACGACGTGCTCAAGGACGAATGGGGCTTCGACGGGCTGCTGGTCACCGACTGGGACAACGTCGGACGGATGGTCTGGGAGCAGCAGATCTGCGCCGACATCGCCGAGGCGGCCGCCGTGGCGATCCGGGCCGGCAACGACGTGGTGATGACCACGCCGTCCTTCTTCGAGGGTGCGCAGGAGGCGGTCGCTCGCGGGCTGGTCACCGAGGCTGAGATCGACGAGGCCGTCCGCCGAGTGCTGCGGACGAAGTTCCGGCTGGGCCTGTTCGAGGACCCCCGACACCCTGACCTGGCTCGTCAGAGCGGGATTGGCAGCTCCGAGCGGGCCGAGTTGAACCTGCAGATCGCCCGGCGCAGCCTGGTCCTGCTCCGCAACGACGGCACGCTGCCGTTCACCCCGGACGCCGGTGCTGCCCCGCGGATCGCGGTGATCGGCCCGAACGCCGACGACCCGCAGGCCGTGCTCGGCGACTGGGCCGGCAACTCCGGCCAGGTGCCGTGGCTGCCGGACGGTCAGCCGCGGGAGATGATCGACACCGTGCTGGACGGGTTCCGGCAGCTGGTCGGCCCGGACGGGCAGGTCAGCTACGCAATGGGCGCCGAGATCGGCGACCTGCTGCCCGATCCGGCCGGTGCCACGTTCGCCGACGGCCAGCCGCGTCCGCCGATCTTCGTGGCCGCTGCACCCAATGAGGCACTGATCGCCGAGGCCGTGGCCGCCGCGAGTGCGTCCGACTTGGCCGTGGTGGTGCTCGGCGACACCGTGGCCCTGACCGGCGAGACCTGCTCGACGGCCACCCTCGACCTGCAAGGCGGTCAGGTGGCATTGCTCGACGCGGTGGTGGCCACCGGCACCCCGACTGTGCTCGTCCTCCTTCAGGGCAAGCCGAGCACCCTTCCCGACTCCGCCTTCGCGGCCGCGGCGATCATCGAAGGGTTCAACCCGGGCATGCGCGGCGGACGGGCGATCGCCGAACTCGTCCTGGGCCTGATCGAGCCCAGCGGACGGCTGCCGATCTCGTTCGCCCGGCACGTCGGCCAGCAGCCGATCTACTACAACCAGATCCGCGGCCAGCACGGCGATCGGTACGCCGACCTGACCCAGGATCCGCTGTTCGCCTTTGGTGAGGGCCTGTCCTACACGACGCTGAGCTACTCAGAGCTCGCGCTGGAGTCCGCCGAACTGGCCGCTGACGAGGTGCTGCGGTTCAGCGTCACGGTGTCGAACACCGGCAATCGGCCAGCGCTGGAGACCGTCCAGGCCTATGTCAGCGATCTGGTGACCAGTGCCACCTGGGCCGACCAAGAACTGAAGGCCTTCACCCAGGTCGAGGTGGCGCCGGGCGCGAGCGTCCGGGTGGAGTTGGAGATCCCGGCGTCCGCGCTGACGATTGTCAACGCTCGCGGGCATCGAGTGGTCGAGCCCGGTGAGTTCGAGCTCCGCGTCGGGCACAGCTCACGCCGCGCCGATCAGCTCGTCCGTCGCTTCCGGGTCGTCGCCTCGGCCTAATCAGCGGTCTCGGCAGCGGTCTCGGCAGCGAGCCGTCCTCGCAGAGAAGGGGACAGTCCCCTTTTCTGCGCGCCAGTCCGGGTCGGCGGGGACGGTTCTTTTTTGGTCCGCCGCCCGACTTCGTGGACGGTATTGGAACCGTCCCCTTCGTTGCGGGGGAGGGGCTCTTGGTGAGCGCCGGTCGAGGCCATCCGGACCACGACCGGACGAAACTCTTGACGCTTTCCTTACGACGTGAATATAGTTTCCTCACATCGTGAGGAAAGGGTGTCATGGCTGCCACCGTCGAGCATCTGAGGCGTGCGAACCGAGCCCGGGTGCTGGAGCAACTGGTGTATTCCGGCTCGATGAGCCGAACGGTCCTCGGCCGTCGGCTGGAGCTGTCCTCGGGCGGCATCACCAACATCGTCGACGACCTGGTCGCCGACGGCCTGGTGGTGGAAGAGGGCACCCGGGCCACCCGCGGACGCCCGGTGACGCTGCTCAAGCCGAACGCGGAGGCGGCGCTGTTCATCGGTGCCGAGGTCGGCGAGCGGGACGTCGCCGTTGAACTCTTCGATCTCTCGATGACCCTGCGTGAGTCCGCCAGCAGAGAATTGCGCGACGGCCGGTCCGATCCGGCCCTGGTCGGAGCCCTGCTGCGCGACGCCGTGGACGAGATCGTCTCCCGGCACCCGGGACGGGTGAACGGGATCGGCCTGGCCGTGCCGGGCACCGTCGAGACGCCGGCCGACGGCGGCAGCCCGATCGTGTACGCGCCCAGCCTGGGTTGGAAGCCGACGCCGGTCTCGGTGCTGCTGGATGCCGAGATCCCGGTGTACGCCGAGAACGCGACCAGCGTCACCGCCTTGGCCGAGCAACGACTCAACCGGGACGACCACCGCTCCCACTTCACCGTGGCGCACCTGGGGCGCTGGGTGGGCCTCGGCGCGGTGATGAACGGCGAGCTCGTCCGGGGCAGCAATGGGATGGCCGGCCAGTGGGGCCACACCACGGTCGAGCCGACCGGCCCCTTGTGCCGCTGCGGATCCCGCGGCTGCCTGGAGTCCTTGGTGGGCGCAGAAGCGCTCCTGGGACAGTGGCACGCCGCCGGCGGACCCGACCAGACGGGATCCGGCTGGGATCGGATCACGGCGCTGTGTGAGGCCGCGCGCGACGGCGATCCGATCGCCTCCGGGGTGATCACCGATGCCCTGCAGCGGCTGGGCATCTCGCTCGGCAACGTCATCACTCTGCTCAACCCGGAGCGGGTGTTCATCTCCGGCTGGGTCGGACTGAGGCTGATGCACTACTTCGGCGCAGAGCTGGACGCGGCCGTGAAGTCCCACGCCTTCGGTCCCAGCACGAAGACCCTCCAGATCGTCCCCACCAGCTTCGGCGGCGACACCACCGCTGTCGGAGCAGCCCTCATTCCGCTGGCCCGGTTCATCGAAGAGATCGCCGCCGGGTCGGCCAAGTCAGTTTCCTGACCACAGCAGCAAGAAGACAAGGAGAAGCAATGATGCACTCACGCAGAGCCGCAACTGCTCTTGTGGCGACACTCATCCTGGCCACGTCGGCCGGCTGCGCCGCGGGCTCCGCGGCGTCGTCCACACCGTCGGGGAGCACGTCCGCGAGCAGTAGCGCGGCCGCCTACGGAAAGACGCTCACCGTCTGGGTGATGGGCGACTCGGCCACCAAGTTCGAGCAGCTGATCACACCGTTCGAGACCCAGACCGGGATCGACGTCACCGTCGAGGCGATCCCGTGGGACAGCGTCAATGACCGGCTGACCAGCGCCGTCGCCTCCGGCAAGGGCCCGGACGTGACGCAGATCGGACTGTCCCAGCTGGCCAGCTTCCTCAAGGGGGACGCTCTGGCCGACGTGTCAGCCGACCTGGCCGCCTACCCGAACCTCGCCGAGTCCAACTTCCCCAGTGCCGTGGCCAATAAGGCGCTGAACCCGTCCGGTGGCGTCTACTCGGTGCCGTGGATCGCCGACACCCGGGTGCTGTTCTACCGATCCGACCTGCTGAGCGCCGCCGGCATCTCCGCCCCGCCGAAGACCTGGGACGAGCTCCGCGCCGACGCCAAGAAGCTGACCGACAAGGCCGCCAAGCGCTACGGCTACTACATCCCGCAGTGGGACGCTCCGCTGCCGGTGACCTACACCTGGCAGGCCGGTGGCGAGATCATGACCGACGGCAAGGTCGACGTCACCAGTAGCGCCTTCACCAAGGCCGCCGATCACTACCTGGGCCTGTACGCCGATGGTTCGGTGCCGACCGCGTCCGACTTCGACCAGACCACGGGCTTCATCAGCGGCTCGGTCGCCATGCTGGTCTCCGGCCCGTACCTGGCGAAGGCCGTGGCCGAACAGGCCCCCGATCTGGACGGCAAGTGGAGTGTGGCCACCGTCCCGACCGATGCCAGCGGGACCTCGCTGTACGCCGGCTCCAACCTCGGCGTCTGGAAGAACACCACCAACAAGGTCGGCGCTCTGATGCTGCTGAACTACCTGGCCGATCCGGCAACGCAGGTCTCCTGGTACACCAGCAACGGTGACCTGCCTGCTGCCACCGCCGCCTACCAGGACGCCAAGCTCAGCGGTGACCCGCTGGTCAAGGTCTACGCCGAACAGCTGAAGGACGCCCGGCTGCTGCCGGTCAGCACCAAGTGGGACGCCGCCAGCAGCGAGATCCTCACCGCGCTGAACAAGATTGCGGTCTCCGGTGCCGATAAGGCCTCGACCTTGAAGGCTTTGGCCGACAAGGTGGCCACCATCAACGCCGGTAACTGACCCCGCTCCCGGTCCGGCTCTCCATCCCCTAGGCGGAGAGCCGGACCCCCTTCACAGGAATCACCATGCAGAACCCACCCGTCCCAGTCGGCGCCAAGGCCGGCCAGCCGAGACACCTCTCGCGCCGACGTTCGGTCCGCGCCGGGAGCCGACGCCAGCCGACCAGCCGTTGGGCGGGGTGGGGCTTTGCGCTTCCCGCGCTGGTGCTGGTGGCGGTCTTCGGCCTGATGCCGATCCTGGTGGCCGCGGCGGTGAGCTTCACTGACCTGGACATCGGCGGGTTGGCCCATCCGGAGACGATCCGGCTGGTCGGAGCCGAGAACTACCTCACCCTCGCCGCCGATCCGGAGTTCTGGTCCGCCTTCGCCCTGACGGCCGGCTATGTGGTGGTCGGTGTTCCGCTGATCACCGTGCTGGCCCTGGCCGTGGCAACCGGCCTGAACCGTAACGGTGGCCGGTTCTACCGGCTGCTCCGGACCCTCTATTTCCTGCCGGCGGTCACCGCGCTGGTGGCCATCTCGGTGATCTGGAAGTACATGTTCAACGGCCAGTTCGGCCTGTTCAACTGGCTGCTCGACCTCGCCGGCCTGCCGGCGGTGAACTGGCTCTCCGACCCCACCTCGGCACAGATCGCCGTCGGGATGGTCGCCGTCTGGCGCGCCATCGGGCTGAACTCGATCATTCTGCTGGCCGCCCTCCAAGGGGTGCCGGACGATCAGCTCGAGGCGGCCGCCCTGGACGGAGCCGGCCCGGTGCGTCGCTACCTCCATGTGGTCCTGCCTCAGATCCGGTTTGCCCTCGGCTTCGTGGTGATGACCACCCTGATCGGCTGGCTGCAGTTCTTCGACGAACCGTTCGTGCTGACCGACGGCGGACCGGTGGGGGCGACCACGTCGCTGTCGCTGTTCTTGTTCAAGCGCGGTTTCCGGCTCAACGAGTTCGGCTACGCCAGTGCCGGCTCGATCGTCCTGCTGGTCACGATCGCCGCGGTGACTCTGATCCAACTCCGGCTGAGGAGGGCTAATGACTAGCACCAGGAGTCGCCGCAAGGCTCGGGAGCGGGTGGGGACGGTCCTCATCGCGGTGCCGTTGACTCTGGGCGCCCTGATCTGCGCGCTGCCCTTCGTCTGGATGGTGGCGAACTCGGTGAAGACTCGCGCCGAGGCGGTCAGCTACCCGCCGCAGCTCCTGCCGTCCCAATGGACGTTCGCGGCTTACGTGAAGCTGTTCACCGAGCTGGACTTCCTGCACTACACGCTCAACACCGTCGCCCTGGTCGCTCTGGGCCTGGTCGGCCTGCTGCTCACCGCCATGGCCGGGTACGGTTTCGCCAAGTTCAAGGGACGAGCGCTGGGCTGGGGCTTCTTCGCTGTGCTGATGACGATGATGATTCCGGCCCAGGTCACCATGATCCCGACCTACCTGGTGGTCAACGCCGCCGGCCTCACCAACAACCTGGTCGGGATCGCGCTGCCGACCCTGGTGAGCGCGTTCGGCGTCTTCCTGTTCCGCCAGTTCATGATCACCATTCCCGATTCACTTCTCGAGGCGGCCCGCATCGACGGGGCCTCGGAGCTGCGGATCTTCTTCGCGATCGCACTGCCGATCTCGCGGCCGATTCTGATCGTCCAGGGGCTGCTGACGGTGATCGCGTCCTGGAACAGCTTCCTGTGGCCGCTGATCCTCTCGTCCAGCCAACGCACCTATACGCTCTCGGTCGGGCTGTCCCTGCTCAACAAGCAGATCACGACCGACCCCACAGTGCAGATGGCCGGAGCGGCGTTGATGACGCTGCCGATCATCGTGCTGTTCTTCCTTGCCCAGCGGCACATTGTGGCCGGTTTTACGATGTCGGGGATCAAATGACCGGTTACCTCACCTGCGTCGACGGCCGCTTCGTCGACGGCGACGGACCACGGCGGCTTCGCGGGATCGGGCTGGGCAACTGGCTGGTTCCCGAGGGCTACATGTGGGGCCTGCCGGCCACGGCCACCGCGCCACGCCAGATCGAAGGCCTCGTGGCCGCCGTCCTCGGCCGCGACGGTGCCGCGCAGTTTTGGGATCGCTGGCGCCGTGAGTACGTCAGCGACCTCGACCTGGCCGAGCTCGCTGGGGCCGGCTTCGATCACGTCCGGCTGCCGCTGAGTTGGCGGCTGCTGATCAGGGTGGACGGCACCCTGATCGAGGACGGCTTCGTCCATCTCGATCGCTTCATCGACGCCTGTGCCCGGCACGGGCTCGGCGTGGTGCTCGATCTGCACGCCGCGCCGGGCGGTCAGACCGGCTCCAACATCGACGACTCCGCCGGGCTGCCGGAGCTCTTCCTCGACCCGCACTGGAGACGGCTCACCGTGCGGCTGTGGCGGGCCATCGCCGAGCGCTACGCGCAATCGACGACCGTCCTGGCCTATGACCTGCTCAACGAGCCACTGCCCTATCACTGGGCCGACGACTTCGGTGATGACCTGATGGGGCTCTATCGCGAGCTGACCGCAGCCGTCCGGGAGGTCGATCAGCACCACCTGCTGATGTACGAGGGGACGCGCTGGGCGACCGACTTCTCGGGGTTCACCAGCCGCCTGGACGACAACTCGGCGCTGCAGTTCCACAAGTACTGGTCGCGTCCGGATCAGGGCAGTCTGAGCCACTTCCTGGAGGTGGCCGGACGCCTGGACGTCCCGCTGTACATGGGGGAGGGCGGCGAGAACACGCTGGATTGGAACGCTGCTGCGGTCGCGCTCTACGAGCGGCTCGGCATCTCCTGGTGCATCTGGCCGTACAAGACCATCGGTCGGGCCACCTCGCTGTGTTCGATCCAGCCGCCGACGGACTGGGCGGCCTTCACCGGTTTCGAGTCCGGCCGCAGCTCAGCCGATGACCGGGCTCGGGCGGCGCAGGCGTTGGCCGAGCTCGAGGACCGGCTGTTGACCCGTCCCGAGCAGCTCAACCGTCCGCTGTTCCACACCTTGATGAGGAAGCCGCCGCTGCGGCTACCGGCACCCGCCTTCGCGCTGGCCTCGCCGGGGGTCGAGGTGCATTGGCCCGATGACTTCGACTTCTCCGGCGGCCAGGACCCGGATACGGCTCTGGCGGCGGCGGTGGTGCTGCCCACGGGCGGCCTGGTCGAGTACTCGATCAGCGCGCCGCCCGGCGACATCGCCGCGGTCGTCGCCGAAGGCGAGGTCCGCATCGAGGTCGAGAGTGCGGCGGGCGCTCACCGGATCCGAGTCTGCGCGGACCGTCCCGCTGTGTTGCGGGCTGTAGTCGTCGCCGACTAGGCAGGCGACCGAACCGTCGTCCGCAGAGGACGGGGACGGTTCCTTTTTCGTCCACCCACTAGCCCTCGTGGACGGTATTGGAACCGTCCCCGTTGGACCGGGCTGGACGGTAATGGAACCGTCCCCTTTCGTCCCGGAGGAGGGGCTCAGCCGGCGCGGCGGACGAAGTCGGCGGCGAACATCAGGTAGACCGCGGCCGTCCAGGTGTAGGCCCGGTCCCGCAGGCCGGCCCCGCTGACCGCATCGAAGTTCTCGGCGAAGCCGGACTGCTCACACAAGGCTCGGAAGCGGGCGTTGACGATGTCGGCCACCTCGGTGAACCCGGACGCCCGCAGGCCGTCCTCGATCAGCGCGGTGGACGGTGCCCAGATCGGGCCGCGCCAGTAGCCGTCCGACTCGTAGTGCGGTGAGGTGACCGGCTCGGTGGCTGGGCCATGGTCGGTCAGGTGGTCGAGCAGGTGGGCCACCATCGACGAACGCACCTCGGCGGGCAGCCGCTCACCCAGCACCAGCGGCAACAGGTTCAGCAGGCTGGACGAGGTCGACCGCTGTCCGGACAACGCCCCGACAGCGACGAACTCCTCCCCGGTCCACAGCTGGCCGAGCATCGCCGCGATCAGCTCGTCGCGGGCCTTCGTCCATTCCTGTGCCGGACGGCCGAGTTCCGCCGACAACTCGGCCAGCACCTCCACCTGCAGAGCCAGGAAGCCGGCCAGGTCGGGCGCCTCGATCAGCCGATCACGGTCGAAGGTTGTCGAGTTGTCCCAGCCGGAGTCGTTCCCGTGCTGGTAGTAGGGCAACGCGTGCCCTGGACGGCGCCGGTAGTCCAGCCAGAACCGGGTCCAGGCGGTCAGCCGGTCGTGGATCTCCTCCAACTCGGCGCGCGTCAGCGGACGCTCCGCGGCGGCCCGCAGTCGGCGCAGCGCCCAGCCGTGGATCGGTGGCTTCACGTAGTTGCGCAGCACCTCGGAGTGGGTGATCGAGTCGGGCAGTGCGCCCGAGGCGTCCTGGTGGTCGAAGGGGGCCAGGAACTGATCGACGGCCAGCCCGGTCAGGCCGGGAGCAAGGGCCAGCGCGTTGAAGCAGTGATCCCAGCTCCACAGCTTGTCCATCCAGTGCTTCGACATCAGCACCGACTCCCGCTGCATGAACCCTTCGGGGGCGACCGTGGCCGACCACAGCACATAGGCGGCCAGGGCGGCGGCCGGCGTCCGCTCGTCCCGCCACGGCGCGATGGCATCGACGAACCCGGCGAAAGCGGACGCCTGGGCGGACGCCACCTCATCGAAGCCGGCCCCAGAGGAGATCGGCACCGCCGCGGTGCCGATCTCCTCCACGGTGGCCTCCCAGGGCAGGCCGTCGCCGCCGAGCGCCACGTTCCGGGAGGCCACCCCGAGCGCTTCGGCTCCGTGGGCTTCGACGGAGCCGAGCCGGCTGGTCACCCGATAGCGGCGTCCGGTCTCATACGAGGTGAAGGTCGGAGCGTCGTCCAGGGGGTCGACGAACAGGTAGGTGCCGGTGAACGGGGTCAGTCCACCAGCGGCGTCGCTGAGCTGCAGTCCGAGCCCGACGCCGCGCAGCCGAATCGCATCGGTGGTCTCGAAGCTCGCTTCGATGATCCCCTGGCCGGCCTGCCAGCTGAACACCGACGGGCTGGCCGTCCACGACGTCGCGACGATGTCGCCGTCGCGGACGGGGTCGAGCCGCAGCACGGCGTGCATGCCGTTGCGGTGCGAGACCAGATGCACGGCATCGGTGCGGGTGTGGAGGGCAGTCACCGGGGAGAGGTTCAGCCACGATCCGCGCGTGCTGAACGGAATCTCGCGCAGGTCGAAGGTGAGGTTGGCGGGCTCGCCAAGTACGGACATCTGGTTCCTAAGGACGAAGGCGGTGATGCGAGGCCGAGGTGCGGCGGGGAAGGGATGGACGGGTGGTGGGCGGTCAGTCCTTGACGGCGCCGGCGGTGATCCCGGCGGCCACATAGCGCTGAGCGACGATCAGCAGAATCGCGGTAGGAATGGAGGCGACCACCGCTGCGGCCATCAGCGGTCCCCATTCCTGGTTCTGGGAGCCGATGAAGTCATACAGACCCATGGTGATCGGGCGCAGGTTGCCGCCCTCACGGTTCAGGGTCGACGCGAACAGGAAGTCCGACCACGCCCACAAGAAGGCGAACAGGCCAACGGTGACCGCCGAGTTCCGCGACACCGGCAGGACGACCGAGCGGAACGTCCGCCAGTAGGAGGCTCCGTCGATCTCGGCGGCCTCGAGCAGTTCCTTGGGGATGCTGGCCATGAAGGCCGAGAACAGCATCACTCCGAACGGCATGGCGATCGTGGAATCGGCCAGGATCAGGCCGTACACCGAGTTCAGCACCCCGAGGTTGGAGTAGATCGTGTAGAAGCCCAAGGCCATCACGACGGCCGGGATCATCTGCGCGACGATCAGCAGGAAGTTGATCACTCGATGGCCGGGAACGGTCAGCTTCGACAGTGCGTAGGCCGCCGGAGCCGAGATCACCAAGGTGACAACGACCGTGCCCAAACCGATCAGGACCGACGTCCCCAAGTACGGCAGCTGGCTGGATAGCACTACCTGGTAGTTCTCCAGGGTGAACGCCTTCGGGAACAGGTCGGCATCGCGGATTGCGCTGCGCTGAGTGAAGGAGACGTTGATCATCCAGTAGAGCGGGAACAGCATCACAGCGGTCAGGACGACTCCGATCGCGGTCTTCCACCAGGCGCGATGGACGGGATTCATCGCTCCTCCTGGCGGCGCTGGACGAACAGGTAGACGAAGCCCATGATCAGGGCGACCACGAGCAGGACGGTGCCGACCACGGCGGCCTGGGAGTATCTGATCACCGAGGACGAGCCCTTGCCGAAGGCCATGGCATAGGCCCAGGTGGCCAGGGTCTGGGAGCTTCCGGTGCCCATGCTCATGATCCAGATGATGTCGACGACTTTGAGGGTGTAGACGAAGCCGAGCAGCAAGGTGATCGCGCTGACCGGTTTGAGGAGCGGGAAGGTGATCGACCAGAACTGGCGCCAGGCGCTGGCCCCGTCGATGGCGGCCGCCTCATAGAGGTCTGCGGAGATGTTCTGCAGGCCGGAGTACAAGATCACCAGGTTGAACGGGATGCCCAGCCAGATGTTGGCGATGACCACGGCCCACAGTGAGTGATCGTTGTTCAGCCACCAAATCGGGTCCATTCCGAAGACCCCGAGGAAGCGGTTGATGATGCCGTTCTCGGCGTCCATCATCCATTGCCAGGTGGTCGCCGAGACGATGATCGGCAGCAGCCAGGGCACCAGGAACAGGGCCCGCAGCACTTCGGACAGCGGGAAGTGGCGCCGGAAGAAGACGGCCAGTCCGAGTCCGATCGAGTACTGGAAGACCAGCGAGACGATCACGAAGATCGCCGTCTGCACGACCGTGGGGGCGAACAGCGGTGAACTGGTGACCTCCTTGTAGATGTCGAAGCCGACGAAGGGAGCTGCCCCGGTGACGAAGGTGGCTCGAGTGAACCGATGCAGGCTCATCGAGACGTTCTCGAACAACGGATAGACGTAGAAGACGCAGAAGTAGATCGCCATCGGTGCGATAAAGGCCAAGCCGGCCCAGGTGGTCGGACGGATCCGCCGCCGGTGCGCGTCCGGCGAGCCGGCCGATCCAGTGCGCCTGGCTGCGGGCTTCAGCGGCAGCCGAGCGGCTGAGTGCTGGGTGCTCAACGTCATGAACCAATCGTCGTGAACGTGCGGGGAGGTTGGGTGGACTTCGCCGGATTCGTCCGGCGAAGGTGGGGGCGGCCGACTGGAGTCTGGGCAGTCGGCCGCCCCCAGGTTGATCAGCCCTTCGCGTCCACTGCGGCTTGCTCGAAGGCCTTCTTGATCGCGGCGGCGTCACCGGACGCGTTCAGCGAGGCCTGCAGAGCAGTCGAGATGGCTGCAGAGGTCTGGGTGTAGGCAGGGCCAAGGTCGGTGGTGCGACCCTGGGCGCTCTCGATGGCTGCGGCCCACGGCTTCCACATCGGGTCGGAGGCGATCTGGGCTGCCCGCAGATCCTTCTTGGCGGCGAAGTAGCCGAGCTGGTCGCCGGTCTTCACCTGGTTGTCCTTGCTGACCAGGCAGTCGATGATCTGCTTGGCTGCGGCGTAGTGAGCGGCCGCGTTGTCCTTGTGGATCGGGGCCAGGACGAACTCGCCACCGGTCGGGACGCCGGCAGCGCCACCGGCCTTGCTCGGGATCGGGATCATGGCGGCCTTGAACTTCTGCTGGGTGGCGGCCTTGGCGAACCAGGAACCGTTCTCAGCGAAGGCGTACTTGCCGGTCAGGAAGAGATCCCAGGACGCCGACTGGTTGTCGGTGATCGCCGACTTCGGGGCGTAGCCCTTGGCGATCCAGTTGGAGACCAGCTCGCCGGCCGAGATGGCCTCAGCCGAACCCGGATCCTTGAGGGTGGCGCCAGCGCCCCAGAACCAGGGCTCGAACTGGAAGACACCTTCCTCACCGGCGATGCCGGCGAAGGTGATGCCCTTGGCGCCGGAGGCGGTGACCTTGGCCAGAGCCGCATTCAGGGCGTCCCAGCTGGTGATGGACGCCGGGTCGACGCCGGCCTTCTTCAGGATGTCGGCGTTGTAGTACAGGCCGAGGGTGTTTGCGCCGATCGGGACGCCGTAGGTGACGCCGTCAACCGTGCCGGGGCCGGCCAGGTTGGCGTCGAAGCCGGAGGTGTCCATGCCGACGTCGGTGGCCGGAGCCAGCAGGCCTGCGCTGGCCGCGTCCGGGACGGCCGGGTTGTCGAGCATGACCACATCGGGTGCGTTGTCTTCCTTGACCGCGGTGGTCAGGCTGTTCAGCAGGTCCGAGGTGGCGCTGGAGGTGCGGGTGACCGTGGTGCCGGCCGGTGCGCAGGACTGGACGTACTTGGCCCAGTCGGAGTTGGCGTCGTGCTGCGGGTACGGATCCCAGACGGCGATGTTGGTCAGTGCGGCCGGGGCGCTGGAGGCGGGCTGGCTGGCGCTGCCGGACGAGCTGGCGCTCGGCGCCGGGGTGCCGCTGCAGGCGGCGAGCGCCGTGACCATGGTCACGGCAGCGGCGACTCCGGCGAAGCGGAGGGCGCGATTTGTGGTGAACACTTGCAGGTTCCTCTCTGAATCTTGTTGTGTTTCCTGGTCAATCTGGGTAATTCGAACCGGTTCGACGGCCAGACAACGGCCGCTCTGCCGAGATCTGTGTGTGGGTGGTTAGGAAGGGAGCAGGTTCCGGGTGCTGCCGCGGTCGGTGATCGCGGGGGCAATCAGCTGCACTTGTGGTGGCACGGACTCGCGTCCGCGCTGGATGCGTTCGATGAGCCGGGACACTGCCGTGTGGCCCAACTCATAGGCTGCAGATTCGACGGCGGTGAAGGGCAAGGAGAACTCTTCGCCGAAGTCTCGGGAGTAGAGCGAGACGACGCTGAGGTCATCGGGGACCCGGATGCCGCGCTCGTGGAGGATCGTCGGCAGAGCTGCGATGGTGGCGTCGTTGTGCACCATCAGTGCGGTGGCGTCCGGCCAGGTGTCGAGGATCTGGTTCATTGAGCGGCGCACCGCAGAACCCTGGGCTTCCCCGTAGTGGGCGTGGATGCGGATGCCGTAGCGGGCAGCCCGCTCGATGGCCGCATCCCGGAACCGCCAGACATAGGAGCCGCCACGCTCGACGACGTGGTGCGGCGGAGTGACCAGGACGATCTCGCGATGGCCCCGTTCGTGGAGATGATCGACGAGGATCCGGGCGGCCTCGGTGAAGTCGAGGTCGATGGCGTCCACCTCGTGCGTATCCCTGGGCAGTCCGATCAGCACGCCAGGCTGGTGCACCTCACGCAGGGAGGGGACCCGGGGGTCGTCGGCGGTGACGTCGAGCAGGACGAAGCCGTCCACCATGTTCGAGTCACCGATCCGGTGGATGGTGCGGGGGCCGTCGGCGTCGGTGACCATCAGGATGTCGTAGCCGTGGGCCCGCGCCGTCTCCGAGACCGGAAGGACGTACTGCAGCATGGCCGGTGCGAATTCGTCAGCGTGGAACTGCAGGAGCAGGCCCAGCACCATGGTTTGCGAGGTGGCCAGTGCTCTGGCTCCGGCATTCGGAGTGAAGCCGAGTTCTTCGATGGCTTCCTGAATTCGGTGTTGGGTGGCCACCGAGATGGCTCGCTTCCCGGACAGGACGTAGGAGACCGTGCTGCGAGAGACGCCGGCGCGTCGTGCAACGTCGCCAATCGTCACCATGGCACACCCCCTTTGGTCTGCGTTCGCTCATCCTGTCGAACCGGTTCGACAGGAGTTAACGCCACCCGGTCGGTGGCTGTCAAGGGGTCCCTCGTGATCCGGGTGGTCACAACTCGATCACGGATTGGATCGCAAGTCGTGCCGTTCTCGGCTCAGACGCTCAGCAGAGCCAAGCCCAGCAGCAAGGCACTGAGGACGAGCTCGACCACACCGATGGTCACCGTCGGCAGCCGGCGAGACTGGTTGAGGACGAGCAGGACGATTGTCCGGGCCAGCGCGACGGTGAACAGCAACGGCCAGGCCCATCCGGCCACCCCAATCAGCATGCCCGCGATAACCAGGGCGATCAGGTGCCAGAACAGTGACGCGATCGCCCAGCGGCGCTGGGTCCGTCCGCGGATCAGCGACTTCACGTGCAAGACGGTGCCGCCGAAGTAGCCGAACATCGCCGCGGTCAGACCGGCCACCAGCGGGACCAGCGGCGAACCGGCCAGCGCTGTGGGTGACGGCGCTGAGACAACCGGCAGCATCAGGCAGGCCGCGGCCACCGTGGCCAGGCCACTGGCCAGGGAGCGTTCCCGGTGCCGTGCGGTGGCGATCAGCGCCACCAGGACCAGAGGGATGAAGGCGACCAGCCAACTCAGCGCCGTCGGGCCGGCCAGGGCCACGGTGAGGAGGCCGAGAGCGGCCGCCGCGGCCGAGTAGGTGAACAGGGCCGGCTGCCAGCGCGGCCGGCGGGCCGGCCGGGCCTTCAGCCAGCCACTGAGGGCGCCGAAAGCGAAGTAGCCGACCAGCCAGGTGGCGATCAGTGCGGCTGTCGCCCAGCCGAGCGTGCCCAGTGAGTGAGCGAGCCGCGTCCCCACGAGTGACGGCACGACCAGCATCGCCCAGGCGCCATGTTGGCGGGGCACCCAACCCAGGCTGGTTCGGCCCGGCCCGGTCGCGGCACCCGTCGGCGCAGCCCCGATGGCGGTGGGGGTCGAGATACTCAAACGATTCCTGACGTCAGCGGATCGGAGCCTGTCCTGTCGCCGATCGGGGGTGCCGTGCCTGGCGCGAACTGCTCCGCTGAGGCGTTCAGGATACCCGGGGACGTGTCCGGACGCTCATTGGCGGGGACGCGCACGGCTTCCGGCTAGGACGCGGACGGTCGCTGAACCTCGGGGCGAGGCCCCGCGGGAGGCCAAGGGCAGGACTCATGTCTCCTTGTGTCGGGGCATTCGGGTCGGACGAGCAGCCAGTGTGACGAGGCCTCTGGCCTGCCCCGTGGGCTCAGCTGTCCAGCGTGACGCTGGCGTCGGAGTCCAGGTGGAACTCGATGCTGGCCCCGGCCCCGGACAGTAGATAGTCCCCCCGGTAGGCATCGAGGATGAACCGCCCCTGATCGTCGGTGCAGGTCTCGGTCTCGGCCAGCCACCACTCGCCGCGAATCAGCCGCTTGAGCTCGTCGAAGGAGGGCTTGGCGGTTCCGTCGGCCCGCAGCAGGCCGGACGGTGCGCCCAGCCAGGAGCCATCGTCGGTCAGCCCCCAGTAGGTCACCGCCATCACGCTGGGCTGAGCGAACAACGTCGTGTAGTGCCGGACCATCTCCTCGGCCTGCCGCTGCTCGCCCTCCGGCGTCGATGGCCACGACGGGACCTGGTAGTCGTTGAGATCGACGATCTCGGGCGGCATCAGCGCTCCGGAGAGCAGGGTGGTCTCGGTCCAGTGCAGGGGCAGGCCGAACCGGCGGAACCGCTCGACGACGGCGTTCGTCCGCTCCTCACCCCAGTAGCCCTGGTGCATGTGGGACTGCAGGCCGATGGCGTCGATCCGGATCCCGTCCTCCAGGCAGGACTCGATCAGCCGCTCGTAGCGCTCGGAAAGGTTGAAGTCGTTGATCAGCAAGGTGATGTCCGGATTGGCAGCGCGCGCGGTCTCGAAGGCCAGCCGCACCATCGAGAGCCGATCCTCGCGCTGGGCCAGCCGGGTGATCGCGTTCTCCTCCGCGGTGAACTCGGGCAGGATGACGACCTCGTTGATCGCGTCCCAGGTGTCGATCACGCCGCGGAAGTCGGTGACCTCCCGGGTGATCCGGGCCCGCGCCGTCGCGGCGACCTCATCATCGGACAACGGCAGCAGCCACGCCGGGGCCAGGGTGTGCCAGAGCAGCGGGTGCCCCTTGACGGCGATTCCCCGCTCGGCGAACCAGCGGGCCGCGGCATACAGCCGAGCCGTGTCCGGCTTGCCTCGCTCGGGTTCGAAGCCTCGCCAGTAGAACGGCAAGGTGGCGGTGTTGTAGAGCTCGGTGAACCGTTCGGCCAGCAACTCATGGTTGCCGAGGGCACCGCCGAAGACATTCGGCTTGATCTCGTGCTCGCCGTTTGCCAGCGGAATCAGGTCGAACCCGATGTTGCCGAAGATGAACTCATGGCGGCGCTGGGCGACCCGGACGATCTGGTTCGGGCGCGGACGTCCGGCCGAATCGGTCACGGTCACCACAGCGCGGGCCGTGCGGTGAGCGAAGCGAGTGGGATGGGCGACGACGACTTCGTGCATCTTGACTCCTGTGCTGCCTAGTGGATCGAGCCCGTGGCGACGGGTTCGGAGGGGGACGCGCTGACCGACACCCAGCGCGAATCGGTGCTCGTCACGGCATGGATGGGGCCAGTGAGTTCGACTGCGGACTCGACGGCTCGGTCGGTGCAGGAGGTGCCCACCCACAGCTCCACCCGGCCGGGCTCGACCACTCGCTGGTAGTTCCGATCCGAGAAGGCCAGCCGGGTCGTGGGCACTGAGAACCGGATCCGCGCTGACTCACCCGGCTCCAGCCAGATCCGGTGGAAGCCGAGCAGCTGGGCCACTGGCCGGGTGATCGAAGCCACCACGTCATGCCCGTACAGCTGGACGACGTCGGCGCCGCCCCGGGGGCCGGTGTTGGTCACCAGAACGCTCACCCCGATGGCGGCGTCGGTGGCCACCGCCGGCTCGTCCACCGTGAGCTCCCGGTATTCGAAGCTGGTGTAGGACAAGCCGAAGCCGAAGGGGCGGACGGGTGCCGGATCGAGATTGGACACGTTCGAGCGTCCGCCCAGCACCGGATGCAGGTAGGAGTAGGGCTGTGCGGCCGCTGACTCCGGCAGGCTGACCGGGAGCCGACCTGAGGGGTTCACCCGTCCGGACAAGACGGCGGCGATAGCGCGTCCGCCCTCCTCACCGGGGAAGAAGGCCTGGACGGCTGCGGCACACGAATCGAGCGCCCAGCCCACGGCGTACGGCCGGCCGGTGAGCAGGACCAGCACCACGGGAGTGCCGGTGGCGACCACCGCTTCGACCAGTTCGCGCTGCACGCCGGGCAGCTCGAGGGTGTCGGTGTCACAACCCTCGCCGCTGGTACCTCGGCCGAACAGTCCGGCCTGATCGCCGACCACCACGATGGCGACATCGGCCTGCGCGGCGAGCTGGACCGCCGCCGCAATCTGGCTGCGATCGTCGTCGTCGACTCCACAGCCGGCGGCGAAGCTGACTTCGGCGTCGGGGTACTCCGCGCGCAGCGACTCCAGGACGGTCGGCGCGGCGATCCCCAGCGCCGTCCCCGGGTAGCTGTCGAGGACGTGATTGGCGAAGGAGTAGCAGCCGAACAGGGCCGTCGCCCGATCGGCGTTCGGGCCGAGGACGGCGATGCGGCCGACCCCGTTCACGGGAAGGGTTCCGTCATTGGACAGCAGGACCAGTGACTCCTCGGCCAGCCTGGCTGCGATCTTTCGATGGCCGGCTGGGTCGAGCGGCCCGGGCGGTGTGGGGTCGTCGTCGAAGGTCTGGTCGAGCAGTCCGAGCTGCTCCTTCTGCCTCAGGACGCGCAGCACGGCCCGATCGACGAGGGCCTCGTCCACATCGCCGGCCAGCACAGCCTGTTCCAGCGGGGCCAGGTAGGCATTGCCGGTGGGCAGCTCCACGTCGATGCCGGCGGCGAGCGCCTGACCGGCCGCATCGCCCAGATCGCCGGCGACCTGATGCAGCGACGCCAGGAAGGCGATGGCGAAGTAGTCCGCGACCACCACCCCGTCGAATCCCCATTGATCGCGCAGGATGTCGGTGAGCAGCTCCCGGCTGGCGGCGGCCGGGAGGCCGTCGATCTCGGAGTAGGAGTTCATCACCGATTGGGCTCCCGCGTCCCGCACCGCCATCTCGAACGGAGGCAGCAGTACATCGGCCAGCTCACGGCGTCCGATGCCGACCGGGGCGAGGTTTCGTCCGGCGCGGGAGGCCGAGTACCCGACGAAGTGTTTCAGGGTGGCGATCACGCCGGCGCTCTGCAAACCGCGGACGTACGAGCTGCCGATCACGCCGACCAGGTAGGGATCTTCGCTGATGCACTCCTCGACCCGTCCCCATCGGGCGTCGCGGACGACGTCGAACAGCGGGGCCAGGCCTTGGTGGACGCCCAGCGAGCGCATCGTGGAGCCGATTCCGGCGGCCATCTCCTCGACCAGCTCCGGGTCGAAGGCGGCACCCCAGGACAGCGGGACCGGGAAGGTGGTCGCCTGCCAGGCGACCAGTCCGGTCAGGCACTCCTCATGGACGACCGCGGGGATGCCGAGCCGGGTGTGCTGCCGCAGCCATCGCTGGCGCTCCCGGAGCACCTGCGATGCCGCCACCGGGTCGACGGGTGCCGTTCCGTAGAAGCGAGTGATCTGGCCGAGTCCGTGTTCGGCGAACTGCTCGAAGGGGGCCACCTCGCCGGCCATCGCGTCCTGCAGCGGGGCTACGGCTGCGCCGCTGCCGGCGTCCACCCAGACCCCCACCAGCTGGGCCAGCTTCTCTCTGAGAGTCATCTCGGCGATCAGGTCGAGCACTCGTCGGGTGTCGGTCATCGTGATCAGCCCTTCGCTCCGCGCGCCCCGGGGTACCAATCCCCGACATGGTTCTCGGTGACCACAATGAAGACGTCATCGGGCCGGACCCCCTCGGCCTCGAGGTTGCGGGCGATCGCCGCGAAGGCCGCCTCCTTGCGGTCGATGCCGTACATGTGGGTCATCAGGATGCGGACGTACAGCACGCTCTGGCGAGTGCCGCCCAGGTAGGTGGGGTCGGCGATGAGGTGGTCGGCCGGCACCGGATGGATCACCTGGAAGCGATCCTCGAGGTCCATGCCGAGCCCTTCGACGAGGCCGCGATGGACGGCGTCGGCATAGGCCAGCCGGGTGGCTGGCGGCACGGTTTCAGCAACATCAAGGGTGATCAGCGGCATTGCAGAGTCTCCTGGTCGAGGATGGATGCGGGCTGGCTCAGACTTGGCTGAAGCCGCCGTCGACGACCAGCTCAGCGCCGGCCACGAAGCTGGATTCGGAGCTGGCCAGGAAGGTGACGGCCGCCGCGATCTCCTCAGGCCGGCCGACCCGGCCGACCGGGATCTGCTCGGCCACCTTGGCGATCACGTCGGCGTCGCCGCCGAAGAAGTCACTGAACCCCTGAGTGCCGGTGGGGCCGGGGCTGACCGCATTGGCTCGAATGTGACGGTCTCGCAGTTCCGAGGTCAGAGTTCGGGCCAGTGACCGCACCGCAGCCTTGGTGGCGTTGTAGATGGCGTGGCCCGGGCCGCCGTTGTGGGCGGCGATGGACGCGGTGAGCACGATGGTGCCGCCGTCGCGGATCAGCGGGACCAGTGCGCGAGCGGTGAAGAAGGTGCCCCGGAAGTTCAGGTCGGCGACCTTGTCGAACACCTCGGCCGGGGTGTCCACGATTGCTGTCGAGGCGGTATCCCGTCCGGCGTTGGCCACCAGGACGTCCAGCGGCCTGCCGAAGGCGCGGACGGCTTCAGCCAACGCGTCCAGGTCGTCGAGATTGCTGGCATCCCCGCGAACGCCGTGCGCCTTCGGCCCCAGAATCGCGACCGCCTGGTCGAGCTCGGCCGGGAACGGTGAGGTGATGATCACCTCGGCACCCTCGGCGACGAAGCGGGTGGCGATGGCCAACCCGATCCCGGCGGTGCCGGCGGTGATCACGGCGAGCTTGTCTTCTAGCAGTCCCATCGACTCTCCTCACTCCGAAGCGCGCCCGATCTGGCGTCGCGCTCATCCGCAGCTTCCGGCCCGGCGACGACGTGTCCGTCGGCAGCAAGGCCCTTCGCCAGCTTCGTCAGTCCGCCGCAGCCGGCCGCCATCTGGGGCGGGTCGTCCGGCCGCAGTGGTGCGGGACGGTTACCCATCCTGCAGCGCTGCAGGGGTGGACGCTTCCTGGCTGAAGCGATGGTCACAGCTGGCCTTGACCAGTAGTCATGCACGCAAGTTTCGTAGCAACTTTCTGTTGTCGTATACTATGCGGCTGACGGGAGCTGGTCAATCTTCAGAGGCCCGGAGACAGAGGTGGAGATGACCGAGAAGACGCCCACGATTGCCGAGATCGCGGCTGTCGCCGGTGTGTCCGTGCCCACCGTCTCCAAGGTGCTGAACGGCCGCAAGGGCGTGTCGGATCAGACTCGCGCGCAGGTCGAGAAGCTGCTGGCCGAGCACGGCTATCAGCGGCGTCGGCGAGCCGGCAGCAGCGGTCTGCTCGACTTCGTGATCTCGAGTCTGGACACTCAGTGGTCCAGCGCACTGCTCCGCGGAGCGCAGCGGGAAGCGGCCCGGTTGGGGGTCGACCTGGTCGTCACGACCACGCAGGGCGACCCGATCGGATCGCGGGACTGGGTCGATCACTTGGTGGGGCGCGGCTCGGACGGAGTGGTGCTCATCGTGTCGCGGCTGTTGCCGACCGCGATGGCCGATCTGGCCCGGGCAAACGTCCCGGTGGTCCAGGTGGATCCGGTGGGCGCCGGCGATGAGGCGATGGCCACCGTGGCGGCCACAGACTGGGCTGGCGCCCGCGATGCCGCCGACCACCTGATCGGCCTCGGGCACCGGCGAATTGCCATGATCACTGGGCCAATTGATCAGTCCTGCCATCAGGATCGGCTGGACGGCTACCGCACCGCGATGCGCCGGGCCGGCCTCCCGTTCGACGAGTCGCTGGTTCGCTATGGCGACTCGCTGGCCAGTGGTGGCCTGCGTCACGGCTTGGATCTGCTGCGGTTGTCCGAGCCCCCCACAGCTATCATCAGCGGCTCCGACGAGCAGGCCTACGGCGTCTACCAGGCGGCCCGGAAGTTGGGCGTCCAGATCCCCACCGACCTGTCGGTGGTCGGCTTCGATGACGTCGAGCTGTGTCAGTGGGTGTCCCCACAACTGACCACGGTTCATCAGCCCCTTGCCGACATGGCCCGGGTGGCCACACGGATGGTGGTGGACTTGGCGCGGGAGGGGACTCGTCCGTCGCGCCGGGTGGAGTTGGCCACCACGGTGATCGTCCGCGAGTCGACGGCAGCTCCGCGCAGCTGAGCTGACTCGGGGCCGGCCGTTCGGGGCCCGGGGCGCTGTGACCTGATGCCTGCTGAGGGCTGATCGACGGCTGCCTGCCCAGGCTGCGAAATCATTCGAGACCAGATCGTGACTCGTTGCTCTTGCCTCTTGCGGGGCACCTCATCTAGCGTGTTGCCAGAGAAAGTAAAAGCGAAACTTTCGTGGTCCACCGCTCGAAGATGACGGTGGCTCTCGGGGCGCTTCTCCACCGCGTCTGCCGCGCGGCATCTCCTTGGAGCGATATCTCCTCGGGGAGGTGCGACCGAGCCGCAGGTTTCGATGACAAGAGCACGAAGAAAGGGGCTAGCGAAATGACGCTCACAGGCGTTCACTTCAAGAAGGCCACGGCCGCTGCTGCTGCTGCGGCCCTGGCGATGGCCGCTCTGGCCGGGTGTGCTGACACCTCCGGTACCAGCTCAAGCGCAACCAGTTCAGGCTCGACCAGTGCATCGGCCGAGCCGGCCACCTCCGGCGAGATTGTCTGGTGGGGGTACACCCCGGGTTCGCCGGTCAACGAGCAGTACATCGCGGCGTTCAACAAGCAGTATCCGAACATCAAGGTGACCTGGAAGCAGACCTCGATCGACGATTACGACGCCGCTCTGCGTCCGGCTCTCGGCAACGCCACCGGCCTCGACGTCTACCAGATGTCCGCGGGCTCGGCCAATGGTGGCGCCGCGGTGTTCGGCGGCAACGCCATCGATCTGGCTCCGGCCGTCGAGGCTGCGCTGGGTGCGGACTGGAAGAGCAAGCTGTCCTCGACCGGCGTCAACGCATTGACCGTTGACGGCGAGCTGAAGGCGCTGGCCGCAGGTGCGGTCTTCTCCGGGACGATCTGGATCAACAAGGACCTCTTCGACAAGTACAAGGTCACCCCGCCGACTGATTGGGCGTCCTGGAAGAAGGCCTGCGAGACCTTCAGCGCCAACGGCGTCACCTGCTTCGTCCAGGGTGCCGGCCAGGGTGCATTCAACATCGACACCATCCACGCCATTGCCGACAACGTGTCTCCGGGGACCTTCGTCAAGGCCACCAAGGGCGAGGTTCCGTGGACCGACGCCAGCATCGTGAAGGCGCTGGGTCTGTGGAAGAAGCTGTTCGACGAGGGGATCATGCAGCCGGGCGCGCTCGGCCAGATGCAGTACCCCGACGCGAACAACCGGTTCATGTCGCAGAAGGCGGCCATGGTCATGATGGGAACCTGGTACTCGCAGTACCTGATCCCGGACGTGATGAAGTCGGCCATGCAGGCGGCCGGCTCGACCGCTGAGCCGTTCACCATGCTGCCGATCAACTTCCCCGACATCGCCGGCACCGGCAACACCGGAAGCCTGTTCGGTGACGTCGACTACGGCCAGGGCGTCAGCGCCAAGTCGGCCAATCAGGGTGCGGCAACCACCTTCGCCCTGTGGATGGGCACCTCCAAGGAGGGCCAGCAGGCGATCGCGAACAGCCTGAACCTGATCCCGGCCCTCAAGGGTGTGACCCCCGACTGGAACACGGTCAAGCTGGTCAACTCCTCCGCTCAGGAAGGTCCGATGAAGGACCTCATCGAGCGCGCTTCCGCGGTCAACGATGCACCTCGGTTCGCAACGATCAGCGCCGACATGAACCAGGCTCTGATGGACGCGCTCGCGAAGGTTGCCGCGGGCAAGTCGACGCCGGACCAGGCTGCTGCTGATCTGGACAAGGCCCAGAAGGCTCAGGGCTGAGAAACCACGGTGGTGGGGTGCCCCTGCGGTGCCCCACCACCGCGTCAACACAGACCACTCGTGAGGACAACGATGTCGAGCACAGTCAGACGCCGGCGAGCCGAGCCGGCACCCACCACCAAGCGCCATCCGGTACGAGGGCTGAACGGGCTGCCATGGATGCTGCCCGCGTTCGTCTTCGTGGTCGGCTTGATCTACTACTCGGTGGGCTACACCGTGTACATCTCGGGCCTGGACTGGGACGGATTGTCCGTGAAGGCCAAGGCGGTCGGGCTGGGCAACTACACCAAGATGCTTGGCGACCCGGTGTTCTGGGCTTCGCTGGAGCACACCGCTGTCTTCTGGGTGGTCACCTTCGCCGTGCAGACCCTGTTGGGCTTCTGCCTGGCGGCCATCATGCACTCGGGGGCGAAACTGCCGACCTTGCACAAGGTGCTGATCTTCATTCCCACGGTGCTCGCTCCAGCCACCATGGCCCCGGTGTTTCGACTCTTCTTCGACCACGACGGGATGCTCAATCAGATCCTCACCGCGATCGGGCTCGGCGGAATCACCCAGTCCTGGCTGGCCAACGAGACCACGGCCTTGCCGGCGGTCATGCTCATCACCATCTGGCAGTGGACGGGCCTGTGGTTCATCTTGTACTACGCGGCGATGAGCCAGATCGAGCCGGAGCTGCTGGAAGCTGCCCGACTGGATCGGGCCGGAAACCTGCGCACCCTGTGGTACGTCGTGTGGCCGAGCTGCCGGGGCACAACGGTCTCGCTGGCGATGCTGTCGTTCATCGGTGCGCTGAAGACCTTTGACGTGCCCTACCTGGTCACCACCGGTGGCCCGTATCACTCCACTGAGTTCCTGGGCACCTACATCTATCGGATCGGGATCCGCCAGGCGCACATCGGCTATGCCGCAGCCATCTCGATTGTGCTGCTGGTGCTCGCGGTGGTCGGCGCCATCGTGATCGGACGCGCGAACCGCACCCAGAGGGAGAACTGACTGTGTTCGAGATCAGAACCGTACGAGCGCGCGTGTTCCTGCAGGTGCTGCTGGCTCTGCTGACGATCCCCTTCGTGCTGCCCCTCATCCAGATGGTCCAGGGCGCGTTCGCCGGCCTTGGCTGGTACAACTTCGTCGTCGTCTGGCAGACCGGGGTCATCCCGACGTTCTTCGCGAACTCGATCATCTTGTCGGTGGCGGTGATTGCACTGGTCTACATCGGCTCGATGACGGCCGCTTTCGCCTTCGCCAAGCTGCGGATTCGGGGCAAGGAGATCTACTTCTGGCTGATGCTGGTGGCGCTGACGCTGCCTGAGGTGATCCTGCTGTCGCCGCTGTTCGTGACCTTCACCAAGCTTCAGCTCTACAACACTCTGGCTGCGGTGATCCTGCCGTTGGCAGCTCTCCAGATGCCGTTCGCGATTCTGCTGGCGCGCAACTACTACGACGGAATCCCGTTCGAGTTGGTCGACGCGGCGCGCATCGACGGCGCCAACCTGCCACGGCTGTTCTGGTACGTGATGCTGCCGCTGACCAAGCCGATCGCCTCGGCCATCGTGGTGCTGACCCTGATCAACGCCTGGAACAGTTACCTGCTTCCGCTGGTGTTCCTGCAGGACCGGGCCAACCAGGTGGTCACTCTGCTGCCGCAGTTCTTCGTCGGGGAGTTCTCCAACGATCAGACCAAGATCCTGGCAGCCGCGCTGATGGCGGCCGTCCCGACCATCCTGGCCTACATCCTCATGCAGAAGAACTTCGAACGCGGCCTGTCGGCCGGCGCGCTGAAATAGCCCACACCCCAAAAAAGGAAAAGTAGGAGAAGACCATGCCAATGGTTCAAATTGACCTCCGCCGCGACGTGTTCGAGGAGAAGGGGACCGCCATCTCGAAGGCCATTCACGCCGGCCTGATGGAGGGTCTGGACATGCCGGAGGACGATCTGTTCCAGATCTTCCGGCCACATGATGACGGCGAGATCGTGTTCTCTCCGCACTTCGCGGGGGTGGATCGCCGCGACCTGGTGCTGCTGCGAATCACGATGGTCCACATGTTCCCGGTGGACACCAAGAGCCGGATGTACTCGGCCCTGGCCACACACCTGGAGGCCGCCGGCGTCCGGCATGAGGACGTCCTGATCTGCGTCGTCGAGGTCGGCTTCGAGGACTGGTACGCCGGCACCCCGATCCGGGGAGAGGTGGCCTAGTCATGAGTGACTTCTTCCGAGTTCTCTTCGTCGGTGGCACCGGGGCGATCAGCGCCTCGTGTGTGGCCGAAGCCCTGTCGCAGGGCCTGACCGTATCGGTGCTGAACCGTGGCCAGTCCACCGTGCGTCCGCTGCCTGAGAGTGTCGAGCTGATCACTGGTGACATCACCGACCACGACGCGGTGCGGGCCAGCCTGGTCGGACGGCACTTCGATGCGGTGGTGAACTTCCTGTGCTACGACGCCGAGGGTGCCCGCGCCAACATCGAGCTGTTCACCGGCGTCACCGATCACTACGTGCATATCTCTTCGGCGTCGGTCTACCACCGGCCACTGCCGAAGGGCCCGGTGGCCGAGTCGACCTTCGCCCACAACCCCGAGTACGCCTATATGCGGGACAAGGTGGAGGCAGAGAAGGTCTTCCTGGCTGCCTTCGCCGAGCAGCATTTCCCGGTGACGATCGTGCGTCCGGCGCACACCTACGACGAGGCGATTGCTCCGCTGGCCGGCGGGTGGGCAGTGATCGACCGGATCGAGCGAGGCGAGCCGGTGATTGTTCACGGCGACGGGACGTCGCTGTGGACCTACACGCATGCCGCCGACCTGGCCGTCGGGCTGGTCGGGCTGCTGGGCCGACCCAGTGCCTTCGGTGAGGCCTTCCACATCACCAGTGAGGACGTGCTCAGCTGGAACCAGATCTACCAAGCCATCGGGCACGCCATGGGAGTCCAGCCCACCTTGCTGCACCTGCCCACCGAGCTCATTCAGCTCGCTGAGCCGGACTGGTTCTGGTCGGGGCTGCTCGACGGTGACCTGTCCCATTCCGAAATCTACGACACCACCAAGATCCGCAACTATGTGCCGGGCTTCCGCCCGACCAGGGTCTTTGAGCGCGAGATCTACAAGATCTTGGACTGGCGTCGCCGCCATCCCGAGCAGGCAGTCGGTGACCCGGCCGAAGCTGCGGTTTATGCCCGTCTCGCCGCCAAGTATGAGCAGGCTCGAACCGTGTTTGCCGCTCGCTGAGGATGGTTGGTATGCCCGAAGTCCAGCGGCTGCGAGCGGAGTATGCGGTCGATGGCATTGTCGACGTGCCGCAGCCACGGCTTTCGTGGCAGGTGGCCAGTGCGTGTCCGGACTGGGTCCAGATTGCAGCGCAACTGCGAGTGCTGCGCTCGGGGCACTGGCAGGAAGCCGAGGTGCTCTCCGGCCCGGATCAGGTCCTGGTCAGCTGGCCGTTCGCGCCGCTGGATTCTCGGGAGCAGGTAGCAGTCGCCGTCCGAGTGTGGGGGCCGGACGGGCCCAGCGACTGGTCCGAGCCGGTGTGGCTCGAGGCCGGGCTCCTAGAGCGCGCCGACTGGCGGGCCCGCATGATTCGCCCGACCTGCCATGTCGACGACGGGTGCAGCTACCTGCGCGTCGAGTTCGACGCCGCCCAGGTCGTCCGGGCGCGCCTCTATGCGACAGCCCAAGGTGTCTATGACTGCCTGCTGAACGGCTCGAACGTAGGAGCCGACCGGCTGGCCCCCGGATGGACCAGCTACACCAACCGGCTGCGCTACCAGGTGCACGACGTCACCGCACTGCTGAGAGTCGGCGCGAACGTCCTGGCCGCTCGGCTGGCCGACGGCTGGTTCGCCGGGCGGCTCGGCTGGTGGCACGGAGGGCTCCGGCACCTCTACGGCGAGCGGGTGGGCCTGCTCGCTCAACTCGAGTTGACCATGGCCGACGGCTCCACGCGGGTGATCGGCACCGATCAGAGCTGGCGCTGCGGACGGGGCGGGATCGTCTCCACTTCGTTCTATGACGGTGAGACGTTCGTCCAGGACGAGGAGCGGGACGGCTGGGAGCGGCCCGGATTCGATGACAGCGGCTGGTCCGCGGTCGACGTGGACGATCTGCCGAAGGCCGCACTGGTCGGTCCCCAGTTCCCGGCCATCCAGGTGGTCGACTCGCTGCCGGTCGCCCGGTGGCTGACCAGCCCGTCCGGCCAGGTGATCGCCGACTTCGGACAAGTGGTCACCGGCCACCTGAAACTGTCCCTGGCGGGAGCTCCGGGCAGCACGGTGACGATTCGGGTGGCCGAGGTGCTCGACGCCGGCGAGCTTGCCGTCCGTCCGCAGCGCACGGCCGCCAACACCGACCGGGTAGTGCTGGGCCAGCCGGGTCGGCTCGAGTGGGAGCCGGTCTTCGCCGTCCGCTCGTTCCGCTACGCGCAGCTCGAAGACCCCGCCGCCGTCGTTGACCGCGGCGCCGTGCGCGCCCAGTTGCTGCGCAATGCGCTCGCCCGGACCGGCTGGTTCCGTTGCTCGGACGACGAACTCAACCGGCTGGCCGAGAACGCCGCCTGGGGGATCGCCGACAACATGCTCGACGTGCCGACCGACTGCATGCTGCGCGACGAGCGGCTCGGCTGGATCGGCGACGCCGCCCATGTGGCACCCACCGCGGCATTCCTGTACGACACCGGCGGCTGGCACGCGTCCTGGCTGGCCGACCTGGCGCTGGATCAGCGGCCCAACGGCAGCCCGACCATGGTCGTCCCGGCCATACCGCTGGAGCCGTTCCCGGGGGACTATCCGGTCGCGGTGTTCTCCGATGCCGCCTGTATGGCGCCGGCTGCGGTGTACCGGCAGTTCGGCGACCTCGACATGCTGCGTCACCAGCTGCCGTCGATGATCGGCTGGGCTCGCTGTGCCAGCGCTGAGGTGCTCGACGGGTTCCCGTCGCCGGGCTTCCAGTTCGGCGACTGGCTCGATCCGACGGCTCCTCCGGACAACCCGGAGAACGGCCTCACCGAGTACGACGTGGTGATGGCGCTGGGTGCCGTCCGCTCGGTCCGGCTGGCCTTGGACGCGGCCCGCGCGCTGGACGATACCGACGCGACCACCGAGCTGACCGGTCTCCTTGAGAGGCTGCTCACCGAGGTCGATCACCGGTACGTGACCGCGGCCGGGCTGATCGCGTCCGACTCGCAGACCGGGTATGCGCTGGCGTTGGCCACGGACGCGCTGCCCGAGGACAAACGTGCGGGGGCCTTCGCCCGTCTGGTGGAGCTACTGCGTCGCCGGGGACGGCTGCAGGCCGGGTATCCGGGCACCTTCGCGCTGATGGACGTCTTGGTCGACTACGGTCGGGCAGACCTCGCCCATCGGCTCCTGTCCGCCACCGAGGTGCCGTCGTGGCGGTACGCCGTCCGGCAAGGCGCGACAACCTTCTGGGAGCGCTGGGACTCGTTGCTGGCCGATGGGTCGCTGAACCCAGGTGACATGTTGTCGTTCAACCATCCGGTGTTCTGCAGCATCGTCGACTGGATGCGCCGCCGGATCGGCGGGCTGGCACCGGCAGCGCCGGGCTATCGCCGCATTCGGGTGGCTCCGCTGCCGGGAGGTGGGGTCACCTGGGCGAAGACCGTGCATGAGTGCCCGTACGGTCGGATCGAGGTGGCGTGGACCTTGGACGAGACAAGGTTCGAGCTGACCCTGCTCGTGCCACCGGGGACGGTCGCCGAGGTGATCCTCCCCGGAGAGGACGCCGTGCGGACCGCCGGCTCGGGCACGCATCGCTATGAGCTGCCCGCCGAGAGAGTTCCTCGTGACAACGATCGGGGTCGCTGGGGAGTGCACGAGCATGTCGCGGCTGCGCCCGAGCCCGCCGACGGGCGGTGATGGGCGCGGGCCTCAGCGCTGCTTTGGGGTTCTGCTGACCTCGCATCCGCGGGCGAGCTCGAACGACTTCCTGGTCGGGTGCAGTAAGCGACCCGTGGCGCGATGGGCCTTCGCCATGCCCCATCTACATCACAGCGTCCGCTGACCGCGTGTTCCGCCCCTCGGGCCGCGATGCGAACCCGGGTTGGTCGCTTTGGTGGGCGGACTAGACGGAGCCGACGAACCAGCCGGACGGCCCCAGCTCGGCTCCGATCCGCGGCACGTACTGGTCGACGTAGATCTTGGCCACGAGTTCGCGGCGGCTGCGCACTCCGACCTTGTCGAAGATCGCCTTGAGGTGATCCTGGACGGTGTAGCTGGAGAGGAAGACGGCTTGAGCGATCTCCTTGGTGTCCAGGCCCTGGAGCACAAGCTGCACGATGTCGCGTTCACGCGGGGTGAGGTCGTAGGCCGCGACCACCAAGGCGACAATCTCCGGCGGCCTTGCCTCCTCGATGGTGACTACGACCTGCCCATGAGTGCTTCCGGCGGCGTCGAGCGGGGCGGCGTGGATGACCAGCCATTGGCCACTGGAGGTCCGGAACCGCGCGCGGGGTGGGGTCGCAGACTCGCCGGTCGCGTATCGGCGGGCCGCCCCTGCAATCAGGCTGATGATGCCGGCGGGGCTACCCGCAGCGGGGCCGGGGACAAGCCGATCAAGTTCGTCCCGCGCACCGGGGGTTGCCTGGACGATCTCGCCGCGCCCGTCGGTGATCAACACAGCCGGGCCACGGTTCGCCGGCACCAACGCAGTGGCGATCCGGGCCAGGATTCCGCTGCGAATGCCGAGGGCAAGGCTGGGGGTGAGCTCAGCGAGGAAGGCGGTCTCGTCCGCGTCGAACGGTCGCCCTGGGTCGCGAAAGAGCGCCACGCCGCCCCATGTGCTGTCGCGGTCGTCGCTGCAGACGCCACGCAGTTCGTCGGTGTAGCCGAACAACGGCCGGATGAACTCGGTCATCCGTGGCGAGCGCTCGAGATGCCCCTCCGTGAGTAGATGCGTTCCGACGGCTCGTTGCGCGGCCGAGGCCAGGAGTGGAAAGGATGTCGCCTCGGGTGTGCCGTACTCCTGCTGGCCCCACGCGACGTCATGATCGTCGGCACCGCGCAGTCCGCCGTACTTGCGGGCGCTGGTGATGATCAGAGTGGCTGGGTCGACGGTGGCCACGCACGCCGCGTCAAAGCTGAGCGCGCGATGCAGTGAGCTGAGTGTCTCGTCGAGGAAGTCGTCGAGCCTCAGTCCGGCGCGAGCGATCACTTCGATGTCTCGCCGCACTCGCTCGGCAAGCAGTCCTTTGCCCACCGCGCCAGTCTGCCGGTGGACCTCGCCGGCGTGGTACCCCAGACATCTGGGAGCAATTCCCACCAGAGCACCAGGACGAGACATCCCTGGCGCCGTGGGATGGCCGGTTGGCGGCGCTCGGCCCGATCGTTGACCCGCGGCACGAAGGGATGCCGCTGACTCAGACAAGTAGGAGTAGCCGTGAACGTTGTCCTCCCACCCGCCGCCGAGGCGCTGAGGGCGCTGAAGGACGTCCTGCCGGGAAGACTCTTCCTTCCTGGGGAGACCGGGTACGACGCTGCCCGCAGCCCATGGAACACGGCCGTCGACCAACGGCCGGCGGCTGTGGTGGTGGCCACCTCGACAGCCGATGTGATCGCAGTCGTCCGGACCGCAGCAGCCAACGGGCTCCGGGTTGCCCCGCAGAGCACCGGCCACAACGCTGGTCCGCTGGCAGCCAAGCTCAGCGACGCGATCCTGCTGAAGCTGTCGGAGTTCACCGGAGTGTCGGTTGATCCGCAGGCGCGACGGGCACACGTCGTCGGCGGCACCACCTGGGACGACGTGGTGAATGCCGCCGCCCAGCACGGGCTGGCCGCGCTGCACGGCAGTTCGCCCGACGTCGGCGTGATCGGCTACACCCTCGGTGGCGGCCTGTCGTGGTACGCCCGCAGGCACGGCTGGGCCGCTGACCACGTGCGTGCGTTTGACCTCGTCGTTGCGGACGGAACCTTGCTGCGCGCCGATGCTGAGCACCACCCCGAGCTGTTCTGGGCGCTGCGCGGCGGCGGCGGGGGCGTGGGTGTTGTGGTGGGCATCGACATCGAACTGCTGCCGCTCACCGAGGTCTACGGAGGCATGCTGCTGTGGGACGGCGTCCGTGCCGCCGAGGTGGCGCATGCCTGGAGTCGCTGGACGAACACCGTCCCCGACGCGGTCACCACCGCGTTGCGATTGATGTCCTTCCCGCCGCTGCCGGAGCTGCCGGAGTTCTTGCGCGGCCGGCAGTTGGTGGTCGTCGACGGAGCAATCCTGACCCCCGACTCCGAAGCTGCCCAGCTGCTCGCACCCCTGCGCGACCTGGGCCCCGAGCTGGATACTTTCGCTCGGGTGCCCGCCGCCGCGATCACGAGGATCCATCTCGACCCCGAGCACTCGACCCCGGGGGTCAGCGATCATCTGCTGATCGAGGACCTACCGCCCGCCGCCGTTGACGCCTTCCTCGGTGCCTGCGGCCCGGAGTCGGGCACCACCCTGCTGTCAGCCGAACTGCGCCACCTCGGAGGGGCGCTCGGTCGCCGCCCGTCCAGTGCGGGGGCGATGAGTGGCCTCGACGCCGCGTTCTCGGCATTCTTCGTCGCCGTCGCGCCGACGCCGCAGGTCGCAGCGATCGGACGCGCGGATGCCGCCCGAGCGGTCGAGTCGTTGGCACCGTGGGGGACCGGTCGGCGTCTGCTGAACTTCACCGAGTACCCCGCCGAGCCGTCCGCCGGCTTCGACCAGGACGCCTGGCGGCGACTGTGCGACCTGCGTGCTCACCTCGACCCGACCGGCGTCTTCGTGGCCGCACACATCGGCTGAGCATCGTGAGCACCCAGCCAGCCTCGACGCGGCCGACCGTCGCGCAGATCGAGTCCGAGCTCCGAGCGCTGAAGGATCGGGCGCTTGCCGCCTCGGCAATCAACGATCGCGCCTTCTACGCCAGCTACCTCGCCGATGACGCGCGCGCGATCCTGCCCTCTGGGGTCCTGGACAAGCAGGGCGTCCTGGCATCCATGGGCGGCCACCGTGCGCCGTTTGCTGCGTTGCGCATCGAGGACACGACAGTGCGGGTGATCGGGGAGGATGCCGGCGTGGTCGGCTACCGTGCGATCTACGCCCGAGCCGGGCAGGAGTACTCGGTCCTGGTCACCACCATCTACGAGAGGCGCGACGGACGCTGGCTGGGTGTGGTCTACCAGCAAACGCCGCAGCCATGAGGGCGCTTCATGGGGACGTCCGCTGCGCTCACGCGGAAGGATCTGACCGGGCAGAGGCTCGGTCGCAGGATGAGAGGATCGCAAAGTGACATCGTTGCCCGACACTTTCGTCCACCCGCTGCGGGTCGCGGTCGGCGCGGAGCATCACCTGCGGCCGATCCGGGCCGCCGATGCCGAGCTCGACTTCCCCGCCGTGATGGGTTCGCGGGAGCGTCTGTGGACGATCTACGGCCAGGCCTGGGGTTGGCCGCCGGCCACGATGACGCTGGAGCAGGATCGCGAGGACCTGCAGCACCATGAGGACGAGATTGCCGCTCACCTGTCGTTCAACTACGCGCTGTTCGACGAAGCGGAGTCCGAGCTGATCGGCTGCGTCTACCTCGATCCGGCGGAGAAGGCCGGGGCCGAAGCTGAGGTGTCCTGGTGGGTGCGTGAGGAGTATCTGGGTTCGACGCTGGAGGCGGAGCTCGACGCTCTGGTTCCCCGCTGGATTGCCGCCGATTGGCCGTGGCAAAGCGTGCGCTACGTCGGTCGCGATCTCAGCTGGTCGCAGTGGCTCGCGCTTCCCGACCGCTGATCGCTGGGCTGCCCCTCCGTCCGCGGCCTCAGAACAAACGCACGATGGCCGCGACCAGCCCAGGCGTGATCGCGGTGTAGTAGCAGGTGGCAAAGCCGATGATCAGGCCGATTCCGAGAGCCCTCGTTCGCGACTGAGTAAGCAGAATCACGCCCGCGATCAGCAGCGCAATTGATGCGCCTAGCAGGTGGCCGAACTGGACGGGATTGGCGGACATCCACCAGGCCAGGGCCAGTCCAGGGGCCGTCGCAACCAGGGTTGCGACCCAGGCCGATTGTCGCTGGCGTCTCGACAGTCCTTCGAGGGTGGTCTCCACGCGGAACCTCCAGGTTGCATCTTGGGCGGACAACCTCCCTCGATCGTATTGCGAACGGACCCTCCTCCGCGGTGGCGCCGGGGGGTGGACCAGGAGGGTATTCAGGGTGAAAGCGCTGGTCGCGGGCTCACAGCGAGCGACAAGCGGCGGATTGGTTGCCAAAGTGGAGCTAGCGCCCCATTCGGAGCGTTAGTTCGGAGTACCCGCCCCAGCGGCCTGAGGGATCGGCCGCTGATCATCACCCCCCGATATCGGGCGATCCGGACGAATGGCCAGCAGCCGCCAGGCTGGCAGGCCTCAGCCGGGACCAGACCCCCTCTGGTCCCGGCTCTCTGCCGTCTGTGATCGGTGGCGCTATTCGGGCCGACGCCCCTGCCGCAATGAGCGGCATACCACTGCCGACCACTCGCGTCAGGGTGGACAATCGCTACACACGGCCTTGACGAGACCGCCCACTCGTCCTCTCACCCCGGGGAGCGCCAATGCACTCGTATCTGCAGGTTGTCGGTGCCGACGACCCATTGGGTGGCGAGGTCGGCCTACCTGGCGGTGCGCCCGGTTGGCTCCCGCTGGTCGTGTTCTGGCCTGAGGTCGATGAGTCCGTCTTTCGACGGCTGCAGACCGCCTTCGAGGCGGTCGATCCGGGGTGGCCGTGGTTTGTCGAATGGGCAACGCAGCACGAGGTGATGATCGTCGGTGCTTCGGAGGTTCCGGCGACCGTTCGGGTGAGCCCTGAGTGGGTGTCGAGACTGGAATCTGCGGTGCATCGCCTACTGGACGACCCGGAGTCGCGAGCGAGAGCAATTGCGGCGTGCCAACCCAGCCATGACTGGCGGGCGGTGACGGCCTTCATCACCTGGGCGCGGCACTCCGCACGGTGGGAGACTCTGGAAGCCCTGTGGCTGGGGTGCATCGAACCGGCCGCCCAGGTTCCGCATGAACTCCTTCCGCTGTACGCCGACCTTCCGGCGGTGGCTCGTCGGACGGCCCCGCTCCTCACCTGGATGTCCGCGGTGGCCGAAGCCGAGACGGTGCTTCCGCGGTCTCGTCGGACCGCGGCCTTCCTGGATCGCATCCTTCTCGACTCGGCGATGCTGCATGCGGACTGGGCCACGCGAGAGGACACCGACACCGCAGTGCTGGCGGGAGTCTTGCGGATGGTCGGTGAACGCTATCTGCCTCCCTCCGGTGGGCCGCTGGAAGCCGCCTGGCGCACGAAGCTCGAACTGGATGCCTTCGTGGACGCCCGGTCCCGGGCGGGCCGGCCGCCGCGGCCGCAGGTGCATGCCTTGCTTCGGCTGATGTCGGGACGGTTGGCGATCATGCGGGCCGATCTCCGTGGGGCGGTGGCGGAGGCGCACTGGGGTGGCGTCTTGGGTGGAGACGCGGGCGCTCGACGCTTTGCCTGGGCAATCGAGTCGCTCGCCCGCAGCCTGGGCGGACTGGTGAGCGAGCCGGACGACCTGCCGCAGGGCTCTATGCGTCCGCCCGCGGACCATCGTTTCGGAAGCCTGAGTCAGATGGCTGCTGTGATGGCGGCTCTGGCCCGCGGCCGCGAGTGTCTGCAGGTCCTGGACGAGGCTGGCGCTCAGCGAGCCCTCGCCGAAGTGAGCACAGAGCTGGCCGGTGTCGCAGGTTCCTGGGCGTCGCGCGCGGGCCTTGAGGCGATGTGCACAGGGATCTGGGGTACCGCCTCCCAAGGCCTGAATCGGTTGCTCTCGGCTATCGCGGAACAGCCGGTCGGTGCACGGGAGCAGGACGAGCCCATGGGCGGCCTGATGCTGGGCCGAGCGCGTTCCTTCTTGCTGTGCCAATTGGGTGCCTTCGAGGCTGCGATCGCGTCGACGGACTCGATTCAGGAGCGGCTGCGTGTGCTGCCTCTCGCCCGCACGCTGCTGTGGGCCGGCCGCTTTGGCCCCGCGGTGCGAGCGATGGATCTGGCCTTGCCGGACCCGGATCTCATGCAGTCGGATCGACTTCAGCTGCTGGTGATCAAGGGAGCCGCCACGGTCCTGGACGGCAGCATTACCAGCGACATTGCCAGCGACACGGTTCTCGCCGTCCGCCAGCTTCTCCTCGACCGCAGCTATCTGTCCTTTGCCACGCTGCCCCAGGCGGCGCGGACGGCAGTGCTCGAGCTGGCAAGCTCATTGGCGGACGATCCGGAGACCGCAGAGCGCTATGCCGAACTTGTCGAGCGGCTTTCGATGACCGTGGGTGCCAGCACCCGGGCTTCCCTGGTGCAGCTGACCGATCGCGAGGCGGTGTTGCTGCCGCTGCTGGCCGGGGACGCCTCGATCCCGGATCTGGCCCGAGACCTGCACGTCTCGGTCAACACCTTGCGCAAGCAGGTCGCCGTGCTGCGCGACAAGTTCCAGGCGTCCACCCGCGCTGAGCTCGTCCGCAAGGCCGGCTCCTTCGGAGCACTGCGTCAGGACTGACTCCGGCACTGGACAACCTCGGAGAGACGCCTGCATGACTCGTCGGTAGAAGGCGAAACGTCCCTCCCGAGTGATCGGAAGGGACGTTTGCCCAAGTCATGGCGGAGGTGCGGGGATTTGAACCCCGGATCGGGTTTAAGCCCGAAACCCGCTTAGCAGGCGGGCGCCATAGACCGGACTAGGCGACACCTCCAAGACCGCGCTCAGCCTACAAGGGGGTCGGCACACCGAGCAAAAGGGGACGTCCTGTCCCGCCTCCACGGTCAGGTCGGAAGCCCTTGGCCGGGCCGGTAGCCTTTATCTGGCCCAACTCACGCAAGGACGAATACCCGATGACCTCCGACAACGGACCTCTCCCGGACGGTTCGCCGCAACCTCGGCGCGTCGCGGACGAGACGTCCCCATCTGCATTCGAGTCTGGCGGCGCTGCCCGGCGCATCTCTGATGACCGCAGTTTCGGTGCCTCCCTGGGCTGGACGGTGGCCGGTGCGGTCATCCCCGGTCTCGGCCTGGTTCGTGGCGGACGTCGGATCATCGGCTCGTTGCTGATCGCCGCGTGGGTGATCGTCGTCGGCGGGGTTGCCGGCCTGGCCGTCACCAACCGCAAGCTGCTGCTCTCCTTCGCCGTCGATCCGGGGTTCCTGCGCGGTGGGGCGATTGCACTGCTGGTGATCGCGGTGCTCTGGGTGATCAGCGTCGGGGCCACTCATCTTGTGCTGCGTCCGCGCCCGGCGTCCTGGGGCCAGCGGGCCGCCGGGGCTGCTGTGGTCGGCGCCCTCTCCTTCGCCGTCGCGGCGCCGATGGCGATGGGCGCCAACTTCGCGGTGACCACGGCGGACGGTCTGGTGGTCTTCAACCAGACCAGCACCACGACGCCGACCGTCGATGCGGTCGATCCGTGGAAGGACAAGGATCGGCTCAACATCTTGATCCTGGGTGGCGACTCCGGCACCGGCCGTGACATCAAGCTCGGCATTCGTCCCGACAGCGTCAGCGTGCTGTCGGTGGACACTCACACCGGTGCGGTCTCCATGTTCAATCTGCCGCGGCAGACCGCGAAGATGCCGTTCCCGAAGGACTCCAAACTCTACAAGTACTTCCCGAACGGCTTCTACGACGGGTCGAACCCGCTCAACCAGGAGTACGCGCTCAACGCGATCTACAACAACGTGCCGCACCTGGTTCCCAAGGACGTGCTCGGCAACCCATCCAGCCTGTCCACGGACGCGATGAAGCTCTCGGTCGGTGAGGCGCTCGGGCTGAAGCTTGACTACTACGTCCTAGTGAACATGGACGGCTTCAAGGACATCATCAACGCCATCGGCGGCATCACCGTTAACATCAACGACCGGGTGCCGATGGGCGGCAAGAACCCCAACGGCACTCACCCTGAGGTGAAGCCGTACGACTGGCTGGAGATTGGCCCGAACCAGCACCTGACCGGGCGTCAGGCCTTGTGGTTCGCCCGTGGCCGGTACCACACCACCGACTACAAGCGGATGTCGCGGCAGCGCTGCGTGATCAATGCGGTCATTCAGCAGGCTGACCCGGCCACGATCCTGACCAAGTACCAGTCGTTGATTTCGGCGGCCACGAAGACGGTCAGCACTGACGTGCCCAGCAAGCTTCTGCCGGCGCTGGCCGACCTGGCGCTGAACATGAAGGGCAAGCCGATCCGCAGCATCCTGCTCAACCAGGATGTCGGCTTCAAGACCTGGGATCCGGACTGGAACCTGGTGCACAAGCTGGTCCAGAAGACGCTGGATGAGGCCGATGCGAGCGCGGCGAGTGCGCCGAGTTCGACTGCGACCGCGTCGCCGACCGGCAGCAGCACGTCCAGCCCGACTGGCAGTGCGAGCCCGTCCAGCTCGCCGACGGCCACCTCGACGGCCAAGCAGAAGAGCGCCAACCTGAACGACGAGTGCGCTTACCACCCGAACAAGTAGCTCCTACCGAGACGAAGGGGGACGGTTCCAGACGGAGCCGTCCCTCTTCGTTTGTCACCGGGGCTGATCGTGGGGACGGTTCCGAGATTTCGCAGCGCAGCTCGCTGACGAGGGGTGGTACGAAATGGAACCGTCCCCATTTCGTACCAACGGCTGGCGGCGAGGGTGGGATTCGAACCCACGGAGCCTTTCAGCTCGGCCGCTTTCAAGGCGGCTGCACTAGTCCACTATGCGACCTCGCCAAGCCAGGACAGCTTATCGGGACGCCTCGCTTTCGCCGAACGCCGCTACCCCGGTCGTGACGTCCGGCGAGGACTGCGCCTGGGCGGAGGCGTCCGGCGCGTGGGTTGGGACGGACGTGACAGGCTTGGCTCATGCGAGTTGTGAGTGTGACCGCCCCGGGCGGGCCGGAGAACCTGACGATCACCGAGGCGCCAACCCCTGAGCTGAGGCCGGGTGAGGTGCTGGTGAAGGTGGCCGCCGCCGGGGTGAATCGGGCCGATCTGCTGCAGCGACAGGGCTACTACCCGCCGCCGGCCGGCACCAGCGAGGTGATCGGCCTGGAGGTCTCGGGCACCATCGCGGCCGTAGCCAACGAGGTGGACGGGTGGGCGCCCGGCGACCCCTGTGTGGCGCTGCTGGCCGGCGGCGGCTACGCCGAGTACGTCGCAGTGCCGTCCGGGCAGGTGATCACTCCGCCGGCTGGGATCGACCTGATCACGGCGGCCGGCCTGATCGAGGTCGCGGCCACTGTGGTGTCCAACTTCGACCACGTCCATCTGGTAGCCGGCGAGACCGTGCTGATCCACGGCGGCACCGGCGGCATCGGCAGCTTCGCGATTCAGTACGCCAAGGCGCTGGGTGCCACGGTGATCACCACGGCCGGTTCCCGGGCCAAGCTCGACCTGTGCCGCGAATTCGGCGCTGACCATGCCATCGACTACCACGACGACTGGGCGGCGGCGGTGGCCGAGGCCACCGGGGGCAGGGGCGCCGACGTCATCCTCGACGTGATGGGTGCGGCCTATCTCGAGCCCAATGTCGCCTCGCTGGCCGTCGATGGACGCCTGGTCGTGATCGGCCTGCAGGGCGGACGCAAGGGCACCCTCGACCTGAACCGGCTGCTCAGCAAGCGAGCCACGGTGACCGCGACCAGCCTGCGCTTCCGTCCGACCACCCAGAAGGCCGCGATCTGCGCCGCGGTCGCCGAGCGGGTCTGGCCACTGATCAGCTCCGGCGCGATCCGTCCGGCACCGGAGACCCGGTTCGCCCTGGACGAGGTGGCCCAGGCCCACCGCCAGCTGGAGTCCGGCGACAACATCGGCAAGGTGCTTCTGGTCGTCTAGCGATCCCACCCAGAGGCGGCCCCGCAGGAAAGGGGACAGTCCCCTCTTCTGCGGCGACAGCCACTTCGGCCATCGGGGTCAATTGTGTGACGCACACAGCAGAACCCGTTCGGATCCGTGGCCGGCGCGCCTAGACTCGGCGACACCCCGAGAGGAGTCGGCCGATGCAGATCAGCTTCGCCCCATCCCGACAGTCGAGCGTGGGTATCGAGTGGGAGCTCGGACTGGTCGACCTGTCCTCCGGCGAACTCGCCCCGGCCGGTCAGCAGGTCGTCGAGGCCTGCCAGGGCGGTCCGCAGGAGCAGATCCGCGGCGAGTACCTGCAAACCATGGTCGAGCTGACTAGCGGCGTCCATCTGCGGGTCGCCGACGCCGTGGACGATCTGGCCGAACAGCTCGCCCAGGCGTCCGCTGTGGCGGCGGAGCTCGGTGTCGGGCTGCTCGGCTCGGGCACCCACCCGTTCAGCATCGCGGCAGCCCAGCCGATCACCCCCGGTGCCCGCTACCAGCGGGTGGCCGAGCGAAATGCCTACTGGGGCAGCCAAATGGCGATCTGTGGGACGCACGTCCACATTGGTGTCGACCATCGGAACAAGGCGCTGCCGATCACTGCGGGCCTGGCCCGGTTCTACCCGTACCTGCTGGCGATCAGCTGCTCCTCGCCCTACTGGGAGGGCGCCGACTCCGGCTACGCCTCCCAGCGGACGATGCTGTTCCAGCAGCTGGCCACCAACGGGCTGCCCTACCCGATGCAGGATTGGGCGGCCTTCGAGGACTACGCCGAAGACCTGCTGCGCAGCGGGATGATCAGCCTGCCCGACGAGATCCGCTGGGACGTCCGGCCGTCCCCGAAGTTCGGCACCGTCGAGAACCGGGTGGCCGACTCGGTGCCCACCCTGGGTGAGCTCGGCGCGATCGCAGCCCTCACCCAGTGCTTCGTCGAGTTCACCTCGCGCAGCTACATCGCCGACCACACGTTCGAGGCGCTGCCGCCGTGGCTGGTCAAGGAGAACAAGTGGCGCGCGGCCCGTTATGGCCTGGACGCTGAGGTGATCACGCCGCGGCATGAGAATCCGATCCCGATGCGCCAGGGTCTGGCCTTGTGGCTGGAGCGGCTCGAGCCGGTCGCCAAGGACCTCGACTGCACCGCCGAGCTGCACTTCGTCTGGGAGCTGGCCGAGCGCGGCGTCAGCTACCAGCGCCAGCTGGCCACCGGCAGCCCGCAGGCCGCTTTGCAGCTGCTGCTGGCCGAGACCGGTAGCCGGACGCCCTTCGCCGACTAGCCTGAGCCGAATGAAGCCCTTCCTGCTGATCGCCACCCGCGACCACGATCAGGCCGCCGCGGACGAGTACCAGGCCGTCCTGAGGCATGCCGGGCTGCGTCCCGAGGAACTCCAACACCTGCGGCTGGAAGCGGCGCCGATGCCGTCCATCGCGCTGGACGACTACGCCGGCATTCTGCTCGGCGGGAGCTCCTTCAACGTCTCCGACACCGACAAGTCGCCAGTGCAACTGCGGGTCGAAGCCGAGCTGGGGCAGTTGTTGGACCGGGTGGTGGCGGCCGACGTCCCGTTCCTCGGCATGTGTTACGGCATCGGGATCATCGTCGACGCCCTGGGCGGGACGGTCTCCACTGACCACGGCGAGCCGGTGAGTGCGGCCGAGATCCGCCTGACTGCGGCCGGGCTGGCTGATCCGCTGCTGGCCGGGATCGGCGACAGCTTCCACGCCTTCGTCGCCCACAAGGAGGGCTGCGCCACCGCCCCGTCCGGGGTGGACGTCCTGGGCGAGGGCTCGGCCGGGCCGCTGCAGCTCATCCGGATCGGACGGCACGTCTACGCCACCCAATTCCATCCCGAACTCGACGCGGACGACCTGGCTACCCGAATGAAGATCTATGCCAACGCCGGCTACTTCGCCCCGGACGAGTACGCGGCCCTGGTCGCACAGGCCAAGGCCAGCCCGGTCGACGGGCGGCAGCATCTGCTGCTGCGCAACTTCGTCCAGCTCGCCAGGGGGAGCCGATGAGCACGATCGAATGGGTCTTCTCCTACGGCACCTTGCAGCTGCCGGAGGTGCAGCGGGCGAACTACGGACGCCTGCTGGACGGCGTCGCCGACCAACTGCCCGGCTACCGGACCGAATACCTGGCCATCAGCAATCCCGAGGTGGTCGCGGTCTCCGGGATCGCCGAGCATCCGGTGGCCCGGCACAGCGGCAACCTTGAGGATCGCGTCCTGGGCACCCGCTACGCCCTGACTCCGGACGAGCTTGTCGCCACCGACACCTACGAGTCGGCCGACTACCACCGGGTGCTGGTCGAGCTGGCGTCCGGGGTCTCTGCCTGGCTGTACGTCGCCAGGACTCAGCCCCCGACTCCCTAGCTGAGGCGACGCGCCCCAGCCCGCGCCGCAGAAAAGGGGACAGTCCCCTCTACTGCGGGAGGTGGTCAGTAGATCCGCAGCAGGGTGAGGTCGGCGGTGTGCAGCGGGGAGACCGTCCAGGTCTGTGCGGCGCTCCCGGACTCGTCCAGCCGCAGCCGCAGCGTGTGCGGAGTCTCGATGAACGCGATCCGCACCTCCAGCGCCCCGGACGCATCGCTACCGGCCGCGACCGCGACCGGGATGCGGGTCTCGCCCAGCACCAGCTCCTGGCGCCGCCACGAGCCCGGCTCGGCGGTCAGCTCGGCTGCGGCCCCACCGTGGGTGAAGCCGAGCCGGTAGCCGGCCCCGTCGCGGCGGGCCCAGAGTCTGGTCAGCTCCGGCAGGTTCTGCTGCTCCTCGCGGGTCGGCCAGGTGCCAAGAGTCGCCGGGCCGTCGGCGGCCCACTCGCTGCCGACCTCGGCATCGTTGGGCACTGGCAGGGCGGCGTGTCCGACCGGAGTGGGCTCGCTGGGCAGCTCGGGGATCAGTTGATCCCAGACCAGATCCAGCAGTTCCTGGGTGAACGACTGCGCCGAGGTGATCGCGATCACCAGTTCGCGCTCCGGGATCACCAGCGAGAACTGGCCGAAAGCCCCGTCCAGTCGGAACCCTTCACGGCTCATCCAGCACTGATAGCCGTAGCCAAGGTTCCATTCCCGGGTCGGATCGACGGTCGGGATCTGCCGGGACGTGGCCCGAGCCACCCAGCCCTCGGGCAGCAGCCGGACGCCATTCCAGACGCCGTCGCAACGCAGCAGCTCGCCGATCTTGGCCAGGTCGGCCACCCGCAGGTGGGCACCGCTCCAGCCCAGAGCCCGGCCGAGCCGGTCGGTGTCCCAGTGCAGGTCGATGCCCAGCGGGCCGGTGAGCCGCGGACGCAGGTACTCGACCAGGTCCTCACCGGTGACCCGACGGATGATCTCGCCGAGCAGGAACGAGGCACCGTTGTTGTAGACGTGCCGGGAGCCCACCGGGGTCTGCGGACGGACGGCCAGCAGCCGGCTCACCCACTCCGCCTCCGGAAACTCGATGGCCGCATCGATCGTGTCCTGGTCGTGGCCGGTCGACATCGACAACAGGTGATGCACGGTGATCTGGCTGACCACCGGATCGCCGGGGTCGGCTTCGGGGAGCAGTGCCACCACCGGATCGTCCAGCTGCAGCCGGCCCTCGCCGATGGCCATGCCGATCGCGCTAGCCGTCAGCGTCTTGGAGACCGAGTAGACCAGCGGACGATCCTCGGCCTGCCAGGGCGTCCAATAGTGCTCGACCAAGGTGCGTCCCGACTTCAGCACCAGCAGCGAGTGCAGCTCCAGATCGGGATGAGCCGCAACCGCGTCCAGGAAACTCAGCACGGGCGAGTCTTCGGCGTGTTCTGTTCGGTCAGCGCCGGGTCGCGGACGACGACGTCGCCCAGCGCCTCGTCGATCCGGGCCATCAGCTCGGCCGGAATCTCCACCCCGGACGCGGCCACGTTCTCGGCGATCTGCTCGGGCCGGGAGGCGCCGATGATCGCGCAGCCCACGTTCGGGTTCTGCAACACCCAGGCCACGGCCAGCTGCGCCATGGTGATGCCGAGCTCGTCGGCGATCGGACGCAGCCGCTGTACGGCCTCCAAGGTCGGGGTCTCCATCAGTCGCTTGATGAAGTTGGCACCGCCGTTGACGTCGGTGGCCCGGGAGCCCTCGGGAACCGGCTGGCCGGGCAGGTACTTGCCGGTCAGGACGCCTTGGGCAACCGGCGACCAGCAGACCTGCGAAACGCCGAGCTCCTCGGAGGTCGGCACCACCTGATCCTCGATCACCCGCCACAGCATCGAGTACTGCGGCTGGTTGGAGACCAACTGGAAGCCCAGGTCCTTGGCCATGGCGTGGCCGGCCCGGATCTGATCGGCGCTCCACTCCGAGACGCCGATGTAGAGCGCCTTGCCGGCCCGGACGACGTCGGCGAAGGCCTGCATGGTCTCTTCCAGCGGGGTCTCGTAATCCCAGCGGTGTGCCTGGTACAGGTCGACATAGTCGGTGCCCAGCCGCTTCAGGGAGCCGTTGATCGACTCCATGATGTGCTTGCGGGACAGCCCACAGTCGTTGGGTCCCATCGGGCCGGTCGGCCAGTAGACCTTGGTGAAGATCTCCAGTGACTCCCGGCGCTGCCCGGCCAGCGCCGCGCCGAGCACCGACTCGGCCACGGTGTTCGCGTAGACGTCCGCGGTGTCGAAGCTGGTGATGCCGGCCTCGAGGGCGGCGTGGACGCACTTGGTGGCGGTCTCGTTCTCGATCTGGGAGCCGTGGGTGATCCAGTTGCCGTAGCAGATTTCGGAGATCTTCAGCCCGGAGTTGCCGAGGTAGCGATGCTTCATGCAGCCGAGCCTATGCCCTGGACAACAGCCTTCGGAATCGTCTGCACGAGGGGTGGATCACTCCGCCGGCGCCACCGGGAACTGGATCTCGGTCACGTACTCGGAGGGGTCTGCGACGTCGCCGGGGGAGACCAGATAGACCTCGCGCGGTGCCCCGATCGGGGTGTGCCCGTGCTCCTGGATCCAGGCCTGCACGGCGGCGTAGGCCGGGCCCTCCTCCTCGTACGGTCCGTGATGGACGGTGCTGGCTACCGTCCGGGCCGGCATCTCGATCGACTGCACATCGCCCCATGCCGGGAACGGTCCGCTGACCGGGAAGCCGAGCTCGAAGGGGGTCGGCGTCTCGTCGTCGAAGGGCTCGCTCATCGACAGGAACGGCGGTCCGGCGAAGGCCACCTGGCCGGCCGAGATCGCCGCGGCCAGCTGGCCGTACCCATCCTGGATCTTCTGAGTGACGCTCGAGGCCGTCGCCTCGGTGCGCAGCAGCGCGGCATGCCCGGCCGGCAGCTCTTTGAGGGTGACGTGGTAGTTCACAACAGTTCCTTCCCGTTCGATCAGGCGATGCAGGTAGGCCAGCGCACGCTGCTGTCGCTGCAGGTCGTCGGCCAGCCGGGTTTCATGGCGTTGCAGCAGCGCAACCACCGCCGTCCGGTCGGACGCGGCCAGCACCTGCCCGATCTCGGCCAGCGGCATCTGCACTTGGCGGAGCAGCCGGATCAGTTCGGCGGTGCCGACCTGGTCATAGCTGTAGTACCGGTAGCCGGTATCGGGATCCACCCAGGCCGGCACCAGTAACCCGGCGTCTGCGTAATGGCGAAGGGTCCGGATCGACAGTCGGGTCGCCTGGGCGAACCGTCCGATCTGCACCACGTTGGCCATCGCTGCCTCCTACCGAGGATCCTGCAGTCTCCCCTCACTGGAGAGTCAAGCAGAGCCGCTGAGTGCTCGCGTGCACCCCCGCAGAAAATGGGGACTGTCCCCTTTATCTGCGGGGGCAGCAGAGTGTCAGGTGCTCAGCGGTGCGCAATCGGGATCTGGATCTCGGTGATGTACTCCAGCGGGTCCATGGTGTCGGCCGGCGAGACCAGGTAGACCTCACGCGGGTAGCCGATCGACACGTAGCCGTGTGCGCTGATCCAGTCCTCAATGGCCCGGTAGGCCGGCCCGGCCTCGTCGTAGGGGCCGCGGTGGATCGCCGTGGCTACATCGCAGGCGGGCAGCTCGGTGCAGCGGACGTCCCCGTCGGCCGGAAACGGCACCGCGACCGGGAAGCCGAGCTGGATCTTCGCGGGCTGCTCCTCGTCGAAGATCTGCTCCATCACGAAGAAGGACGGGCCCGCGAAGGAGACCCCGGCCCGGGTGATGGCGGCGCCCAGCTCGGCGTAGCCGGACTTCACCACCGACACCATGTGTGAGGGATGTGCCTGCACCTCGATCACGGCAGCGTGCTGTGGTGGCAAGTGCCTGACGTCCACCTGGAACGACATTCGTAGAACCTCCCGATCGGCCCCCGCCGATCAGCGACTCCGATAGCTCAAGTGGAAGCTACAGCCCGGTGGTCAGTCAAGGCTCCGAATGGGTAAAGCCGGGCCTCCTTTCGGCTACCCGACATGAGAAAGGGCGTCCCGGATCAGCAGATCCGGGACGCCCTCTCGCTAGACAGGTCAGACCTCGCTGGCCTCCGCCGCGGTGTCTGCTGCGGGCGTCTCGACCGGGCTGGCCGCCGAGGTCGGAATCGGAGCGAGCTCGATCTCGTCCAGTTCGGCCAGCGGGGAGGACACCGTGCCACCGAGGGTGGCCAGCATCTGCCGGACGTTGGCCAGCTGGGCGTTGATCGCATCCCGACGACCGGTGGCCGCCTGGAGTTCGCGCTCGGACTCGCGACGGATCTTCAGCGCGGCCAGGCGGGCTGCCTCGACGTGCTGGATGGCCTCTTCGCGAGCGGCCTTGATCGTGGACTCGGCCTGGACCTTGGCCTCGGCCAGGGCGCGGTCGCCCTCCATCTCCAGAGCCACCTGGCGCTCCTGGGCCCGGTTGATGGCCTGCTCATTGGCGGCCATCTGGGCGGCGAACTCCTCGGCGGCCTTGTCCCGGCGCTCGGCCAGCGAGCGCTCGAACTCGGCGGCAGCGGCGGCGGCGCGGGCGCGCTGGTGCTCGTAGACGGCCTCGGCCTCCTCGCGGCGGGCCACGGCCTCACGGTCGGCGTAGTCGACGATCTCGTCGGCCTGCCGCTTGGCGGCCTCGACGATGCGGGCAGCTTCGGTGTCGGCCTTGCTGACCACGTCGCGGGCGTAGCGGTCGGCTGCGCTCTTGGTCTGGTTGGCGGCCTCCTCGGCCTCGGCGGTGAGCCGCTCGGCCTCGGCCTTGGCGCGGGTCTTCAGCTCGTCCGCCTCATCCTCGGCCAGGGCCAGCATCCGGCCGATCCGGGCGCCCAAGTCGTTGAAGCTCGGCTGCTCGGACGGCTGGTTCTGCTCGACCGCGGCCAGCCGGGTGCGGTAGCCGCTCAGCTGCTCCTCCAGCTGGGCCACCGTGGCCTGCAGCTTGGTGGCCTCGATGGCGCTGTCCGCCGCCTCCGAGCGGGCTTGGTCACGGGCCTTGGCCAAATCACCAATGGCGCGGTCGACCTCGGTCGGATCGTAGCCGCGCAGCACCGTCTTGAATCCGGGGATCTGGATCATCTCTATTCTTCCATTCCTTGCTGGTTCGCTGCTGCGGGTCGTTCGGCGGCAAGCGCCTCAATGACCCCGGATAGGTGCCCTAGTTGGGCGGTGATGTCTTCTCGTCTCTTGGCCAACACCGAGACCTCGGCGCGGGCTCGCTCCATCTGAGCTCGCGCCTCCGCGCGGACGGCATCCGCATCGGCACGTGCTTGGTTTAGCAGATCAACCGCCTCGCGGCGGATCTCTCCAGCTTTTTCATAGGTATCACGCTGGAGTCGTTCCAAATCGTTGGTGGTCCGCTCCCGAATCAGTCGGGCGCCACTCTCGGCTTCCTCCACCCGCAGCCGGGCCCGCTCCAGCTGGGCGGTGACCTCGGCAGTGGTGTTGCGCAGTTCGCGCTCGGACTCGTCCTTCGCGCGCTGGACGATGCTCTCCGCCTCGATCCTGGCCGACTCCAGGACGGCCTTGGCCTTGGCTTCGATCTCGGTGGCGGTCGCCTTGGCCGCGGCGATGGCGGCCGCATTGCGATGCTCGGTGGTGGTGGCCGCGATCTGCGCCTTCTCCCGGATATCGCGGACGTGTGCCGCGACCTTGTCCCGCTCGGTGCGCTTGATGTTCTCCACCTCGGCGGCGACGCTCTGGTGCATCTCGGCCGCCTCTTCCTTCACCCGGGCAGCCTCGGCGTTGGCGGCGGCCAGCAGCCCGTCGGCGTAGCGGCGGGCCTCATCGATGAGGCGCTCACGCTCAGCCTGAGCGGCGCTCACCTCGGCCAGCGCGGTCTGCTTCAACTCAGCCAGTTCGGCGTCGGAGGCGGCCCGCTGCTGGGCCAGCTCGGTCTCGACATCGATCCGGTGCTGATCCAGCTCGGCGGTGGTGGTCTCGGCCAGCTCGGTCAGCTCCTTGGCCAGCCGGTCGCGTCGCTGTGCTTCCTCGGCGGCCAGCACCTGCTGCCGGCTCTCCACTTGGGCGTCCAGCTCGGCCAGCTTGGCCTCTGCGGTGTGCTGGGCGTCGATGGTGGCTGCGGTGGCCTCTTCGAGCATCTGTTCGGACTTGTGCCGGGCTTCTGCGACCAACTGGTCGGCCTCGTCCCGGGCTGCGGCCAGCATTTCGGCCGCGGTGTGCTCGGCGGTCTGGGTGATCATGGTGGCCTGCTCGGTCGCGTCCGACAGCAGGCTCATGGCGTCCCGGCGGGATTCCTCCAGTCGGGAGTTGGCGGTGGCGATCGCCGTGGCGACGTCCGCCTCTCGCTCGGCGATCTCGCCGTTCAGCTGCTCGAGCACCGCGCGTTGAGCGAGGATCTCGGCCCGAATCTGGTCTGCCTCGGCCTGGGCTTCGATCCGCAGCTGATCGGCCAGGTTCTGCGCATGGGTGAGGATTTCGGTGGCGTGTCGGGTGAGGTCACTGCCGGCCTGCTGATCGCCAGGGACGGCAGAAGAGTCGGACACAGACAAATGGTCCCGGTAATCCCTTGTCGGGGCAACCCGCCACCCGCATTTTGACGAGAGTCTCTGAGGTTGCGGTCCAGCCTTATCCGAGGGAATTCCGGGGCCGGAGAGCCCCGGTAGAGTTTGCCGGGTGCAGTACGTCTCCACACGGTCGTCCGACGACAGCGCCGAGTTCGGCTTCAGCGACATCCTGCTTGCCGGGCTGGCCGCGGACGGCGGCCTGTTCGTCCCGGCGCACTACCCGCGGCTGAGCGCTGCAGAGCTCGCCGACTGGCGGGAAATCCTGCGAGTCGAGGGCTATGCCGCCCTGGCCCACGCCGTGCTGTCGAGGTTCATCACCGACATCGACACCGACGTGCTGCGGACGCTGTGCGAGCGGGCCTACAACGACCAGGTTTTCGCCACCGCCGACATCGTTCCGGTTTCCGAGCTGGACGGCGGATTGTGGCTGGGTCATCTTTCCGACGGGCCGACTGCTGCATTCAAAGATCTGGCGATGCAATTGTTGGGTCAGTTCTTCGAGTATGAACTCGGACGGCGCGGCACCCAGTTGAACATCCTCGGCGCGACCAGTGGCGACACCGGCTCGGCCGCCGAGCACGCCATGCTCGGCCGGCACGGGATCCGGGTCTTCATGCTCACCCCGGCCGGTCGGATGACCCCCTTCCAGCAGGCCCAGATGTTCAGCCTGGACGACCCCGGCATCATCAACATCGCCGTCGACGGGGTCTTCGACGACTGCCAGGATCTGGTCAAGACGGTTGCCGGCGATCTGGAGTTCAAGCAGCGCTATGCCCTCGGCGCGGTAAACTCGATCAACTGGGCCCGGCTGGTGGCCCAAGTCGTCTACTACGTGGCCTGCTGGCTGCGGGTGACCACCGCCGACGATCAGCAGGTCGACTTCTGTGTGCCGACCGGCAACTTCGGCAACATCTGCGCCGGCCATGTGGCCCGGATGATCGGCATTCCGATCAACACCTTGGTGCTGGCCACCAACGAGAACAACGTGCTGGACGAGTTCTTCCGCACCGGCGTCTACCGGGTGCGCAGTTCGGCCGAGACTGCGGCCACCTCCAGCCCCAGCATGGATATCTCCAAGGCGTCCAACTTCGAGCGGTTCGTCTTCGACCTGCTCGGACGCGATGGCGTCCGGGTGCGCCGGCTCTTCGGTGAGGAGTTGGCGACGAAGGGCTTCTTCGACCTGTCCGGCACGCCGGAGTTCGCCGAACTGCGCTCTCGCTACGGCTTCGTCTCCGGATCCTCGACTCATGCCGACCGGGTGGCCCAGATCCGTGAGCTGTACGCCCGCGATGGTGTGCTGATCGACCCGCACACGGCGGACGCGGTGAAGGTAGCCCGCGAACACGTCCAGCCGGGGATCCCGATGATCGTGCTGGAGACCGCCCTGCCGGTGAAGTTCGCCGAGACCATCATCGAGGCCATCGGGGTGGCCCCGGAGCGTCCGGCCCGGTTCGTCGGCATCGAGGATCTGCCGCGCACCGTGGTGGCCCTGCCCAATGACCCGGACGCCTTGAAGCGGCTGATCGTCGAGCGGGCCGAGCCCGCCTCGAACCCGGTTCGCTGAAGCCTGGGTGGACTAGGCTCACCGACGTGAAGGTGGACGAGCTGCGGCTGCTCTATGCGCCCGTGGTGGTGACCAGCTGCGAGTGGCGGACCATCGGACTGGCCGACCCCGATCAGCTGGCCGACCAGGTCTTCGCCATCGCCGAGCGGCAGCCGGATCCGGACCTGCACGATCTGTATCGGATCATCGAACGGGTCGCGCTGGAGGCGTTCGCCCGGCATGCCGATCAGACCGGTCTGATGGCCCGACTGGCGTCGCTGGGTCGAGGCTTCGACGCTCCGGAGGAACTGCGCAACATGCTGGCCGCACTGAGCCGGTTGCGTCAGTCGGATCGGGATCTGCTGCAGCGCCGGCATTGGGACAGTCTCGATCTGCTGGAGTTGGCCGAGTCGCTGCGGACGTCCCCGGATCAGGCCCGGATCCTGCTGGCCCGGGCCGAGGAGCGCTTCCTCGGCAAGGCGCGGCGCTTCAATCGCGAACTGGCAATGACGGATGTGGCCACGGTCATCATTTCGCTCAAGCCGGGCGAGCGTCGTCGCTACCCCTAGCCGGTTCAGCCCAGCAGCAGGTACAGCACCGGCATGGCGATGATCGCCACCAGCACACTCACCGAGTTGGCGAAGCTGGCCAGTTCGACATCGAGGTCGGCCTCGGCGCAGAAGCCGGGCATCATGGCCGCGATCGGAGCGAACAGCAGCATCACCACGACCACCCGGGCTTCGGCCGGCAGCGGCAGCAGGAACCAGACGCCGATCGCCACCACCAGCCCGAACAGATAGCGGCGAGCCAGCAGACCAGCCGCGTCCAGGTACTTGGCTCGGCTCAGGTGCAGATCCAAGCCGATCCCGATCATCAGCATGGCCAGGAACGGGTTCGCTGCGCCCACTGTCGAGGTGAACACGATCAGCTGGTCGGGCAGCCGCAGGTTGAGCAGCTGCATGAGCAGCAGGATCAGATAGGTCATGAAGACCGGATTGGTGCCGACCTTACGCAGCAGCGCGCCGGTCCGCAGCCGTCCGGACGGGTGTACCAGCGACATCCCCCAGCCGTAGGCCACCCCGGCACTGGCCACGGCGGTGCCGATGTCGAACAGTGAGGAGTAGACCATGGCGTGCGGGCCGATCAGGCCGGACAGGTACGGGGTGGCGAAGGCTCCGATGTTGTAGCTGCCGGAGTTGAACACGGCGAAGGCCTGATCCTGGCGGCTGCGTCGCCGGTTCTGCAGGTAGCCGATCACTTGCAGGGCGATGTTCAGCGTCAGGCCGAGCAGCGCCAGGCCGAGGAGGGCGAACTCGACGTGGAAGGTGTTGAAGCTGGTGAACAGCGCGCACGGCAGGGTTACGCCCAGCACGATCTTGGAGAACTTGCTGAAGTCGGACGTACTCACCCAGCCCCGTCGCTTGATCAGCTGACCGATGCCGATGATGGCAACCAGGGTCAGCGCGCGAAGCAGGGCGTCCAGCACGTCCGCACGCTACCGCCTCGGCCCGCAGGAAAAGGGGACTGTCCCCTTTTCTGCGGGAGGTGCGGGCCGGGACGATTCCATGCCCGGCCACTCATCCCACTCGTCCCCCCTGTCCCGGGGACGGTTCCTGTTACGTCCCAGGTCCCGCCCGTGTCACGGGGACGGTTCCATGACCGTCCACCCTGCTCACACCGATTCACGGGGACGGTTCCATTACCGTCCAACGCCTCGTCCGTCCCATTCCCGCTACCGGAGGCAACTCTTGCTTCCGAGATTCCGGTAGCGGGAGTTCCATTCGGTAGCGCGGGCCGGGTCGAGAACGGGGACGGGCCTAACCTTGCAGGGTGGACCTCAAAGACATGCGGATCAGCTACGAGCGCGACGAACTGGACGAGGCGGCAGCCGGCAATGCGCCGCTGCAGCTGTTCGAGCGCTGGATGGCCCAGGCCATCGCGGCCAAGGTGCCGGAGCCGAACGCCATGACCCTGGCCACCGTCGGTGCGGACGGGCAGCCGTCCACTCGGATCGTGCTGGTGAAGAGCTGCGACGCCTCCGGGGTGGTCTTCTACACCAACTACGACAGCCGCAAGGGACGCGAGCTGGCCGGCAACCCGAAGGCCGCGCTGCAGTTCCACTGGGTCGAGCTGCAGCGGGTGATCCGGATCGAGGGGACGGTCGAGCTCACCTCCGCCGAAGAGTCCGACGCCTACTTCGCCTCCCGCCCGATCGATTCGCGGATCGGCGCGTGGGCGTCCCCACAGAGCCAGGTGATCGCCAATCGCGGCGTCCTGGTGGCCAATGTGGCCAAGGTGACCGCCAGCCAGGGGCTGAAGCCGGCGCGTCCGCCGCATTGGGGCGGCTACCGGCTGGTGCCGCACACCTGGGAGTTCTGGCAGGGCCGCAAGTCGCGCCTCCATGACCGGATCCGGTTCACCCGGCAGCCCGACGGCTGGCTCAAGGAACGGCTCGCTCCCTAGTCGGACGCCCTCGTGCGGGCCCAGCCGTCCCCAGCCGGGAGGCTGTGCAGCCGGCGGCTACTCCGCGGCGGCGGCTTCACCGCGTCGCCGGACCGCTTCCACGAAGCGGACGACGTCCGGCCCCAGCCGCTTGGGCAGCGGCACCGTGCTCTTGTCGCGGAGAAGCAGGTAATGCCGCGGCCCCTCGACCACCTGGACGGGTAGTGGCACCGCCACCTCGGCTGCCGCGGTGCGATAGTGCAGCCCGGCCGCGTCGAGCCGCACCTGGCGCCAGTCGCCCTCGCTGGCCAGCTGGGTCAGCCCCAGGTGCTCGAACGCCCGCTCGGCGATTTCGTGGCTTCTCCCCCGAGAGGTGTGTCGGGAGTAGGCCGTGGCCGGAATCGCGGCCAGCACGCCGAGCAGCAGCGCCCACTCCCAGCGGAACTGCGCGATGAACGCCGCAGCCAATGTGAACACCGTGGCCGCGATCACCAGGGTCAGCAGGGTGGACGGCATCATCCGGGAAGCCCGCTGCTGCAGCGCCGCGAACAGCGCCAGCTGGGTGTCCCGCAGGTCGCTGGGGGTCAGCGTGTAGGTGATCAGCTGATCCTCGTCCGGCGCCACGGGCTGGTAGGCCTCGACCGGTTGCGACGGGTCGGCCAGCATCCGGGTCGTGCAGGCGGCCAGCCAGGCGACCTGGTCGGGATCGGCCCGCCGCGGCAGCAGCAGCGTCTCGGCGTCGGTGATGATGAAGATCGAGTCCTTGCTCTGGGCGACCTCACGCACGTGCGCCCACGGCACCTGGCGGCGTTGCCAGGACGCCATCAGCTGTAACCCATGCTGATCGGACCAGATCCGGGTCAGGGTGCCCTTGGGTTGGCCGGCCACCGTCCGCTTCAGGGAGCGGACGACCAGGGCCCGCGCCCAGCGCTGTCGTAGCTCCGGACGCAGCTGGTCGGTCGTCAGCCAGATCAGGGCGCCGGCCACGGCGGCCGATCCGATCGGGAAGGCCGGGAAGCGAGTGGCCAGTTGCCCGGTGTTGGCCAGGACCGCCACGGCGACGGCCGCAACGAGGCCGGCGGCGGCAGCGGAGCCGATCAGCAGCACCGTCCACACCAGCCAGCCGCGGGCGGCGATTCGTCCGCTGCGTTCGGCGACGAACAGCGCCAAATCGAGTCGATCGGACTTGGTCGGGGTGAACTCAAGCACGTGGCGAGCCTAGTGGCGTTCGGGACGTGGACGTGCCGGTGTACAGCCCCCGACCTAGTGAAACCATCGACCGGTGACTACGCTGACTGCCTTTGAGATCGCTTCCCGCTTCGCCGCTGTGAAGAGCTCTCCGGTACGCGACATTCAGGCCGTCATTGCGCGCCCGGACGTCATTACCTTCGCCGGCGGCATCCCGGATGCGTCGCTGTTCGAGCGGGCCGACTTCGCGGCCGCCTTCGACTATGTGCTGACCCATCAGGCCAAGCGGGCGCTGCAGTACGCGGGCACTCCCGGTGAGCCGGAGTTGCTCGAGCAACTGGCCCTGCGCACCAGCCGTCAGCTGCCGACCCGTCCCGACCAGTTGCAGGTGACCAGCGGCTCCCAGGAGGCGATCTTCCTGGTCGGCCAGGTGCTGCTGAACGCCGGCGACGTGATCCTGGTCGAGGAGCCGACCTACATGGCTGCGGTTCAGGCCTTCACCCTGAGCGGGGCCCGGCTGATTGCGGTGCCGACCGACGACCACGGCGTCCTGCCGGACGCGCTGGCCGAGGCGATCGCCACCCATCGCCCCAAGTTCGTCTATCTGATCCCGACCTTCCAGAACCCGAGCGGACGGACGATGCCGGCCCAGCGCCGGGCCGAGGTGGCCGAGGTGCTGCTGCGGACCCGGACGCCGCTGATCGAGGACGACCCCTACGGTGAGCTGCGCTTCGAGGGCGAAGCGATCCCGCCGATCGCCTCGCTGCCGGGGATGTCGGCACAGACGATCTTGTTCCAGACGGCATCGAAGGTGATGGCTCCGGGCGTCCGGATCGGCTGGTTGCGAGCCGAGGGTCCGATCCTGCGGTCGATCGAGATCGCCAAGCAGGCGATCGGGCTGCACTCGGCGGTGACCGACCAGCTCGCGGTGGCGCGCTACCTGGCCACCTGCGATCTGGACGCCCACATCGCCAAGGTCAATGCCGTCTACCGGGAGCGCCGGGACGCCATGGCCGAGAGCCTGGCCGCCGTGTTGCCGGCCGGGGCCACCGTCACTCGTCCCGAGGGCGGCATGTTCTTGTGGGCCCGGCTGGGCGGCGACGTCGATACCACCGCGATGCTGCCGACCGCGGTGGAGGCCGGAGTCGCCTATGTGCCGGGTCGGGCATTCCTGCTCGCCGACCCCGACGACACCACCATGCGCCTGTCGTACGTGACGAACTCGCCCGAGGTGATCGCCGAAGGCGTCAGCCGGCTGGCGAAGGTCTTCGGCTGGAAGTGAGCAGCTAGAAGCCGGGGACGTCCAGCTCGCCGAGCCGAGTCCGCAGCGTGTCGGCGTCGTCGGTCCAGGCGCTGACGATGCCGTGCAGGCCAGCAGCCCGGGCGGCCTCGACGTTCTCCGGCAGGTCGTCAATCATCACGGCCTCGGCCGGCTCGACGCCCAGGCGTCCGACGATCGCGGTGAAGAAGGCCGGATCGGGCTTGGCGAGGCCCAGTTCGAAGGAGTAGCAGAGCTCGTCGAAGTGGTCGGCGTAGGGCAGGTTCTGCTGCATCCACGTGCCCCGATAGGGCTGCTGGTTGGTGGCCAGCGCCGTCTTCAGCCCGGCGGCCCGCGCCTCCACGACCACTTCGAGCATCTGTGGACGCGGGTCGATCTGGCACCAGACGGCGATCAGGTCGTCCGCGCTGATCGGCAGCTCGAACCGTTGGATCAGCGGCTCGATCACGTCGCGCAACTCGACCTGCCCGGTCATCGTCTTGGCCTCCTCGGCCAGCAGTTCCCGGACGAAGCCCGGACGTCCCCTGCCGAGCGCGGTGAACGCCTGGATGGCGCCCGGGCGGGGGAACTGCAGCACGCCGTCCGCGTCGAACAGCAGGGCACGGATCACTGGCCGGTCCTCGCGGGCCGGCCGAACCGGAGCCGAACTCACTGATCGAGCGAGCGGGCAGCGCCCTTGTCGGCGGACAGTGCCAGCGAGGCGTACACCTTCAACGCCATGCTCACCTGGCGGTCGCGATGCTTCGGCTTCCAGCCTTCGGCGTCGCGGACGGCCCGGCGCGCGGCCAGGGTGGCGTCGTCGACCAGCAGGTTCATGGTGCGATCGGGGATCGAGATCTCGATGATGTCGCCGTCCTCGACCAGGCCGATGGTGCCGCCGGACGCCGCCTCGGGCGAGACGTGGCCGATCGACAGCCCCGACGAGCCGCCGGAGAAGCGTCCGTCGGTGATCAGTGCGCACTTCTGGCCCAGGCCGAGGCCCTTGATGTAGGAGGTCGGGTAGAGCATCTCCTGCATGCCGGGGCCGCCCTTGGGGCCCTCGTAGCGGACGATCACCACGTCGCCGGGCTGGACCCGCTTGCTCAAGATGGCCTCGACGGCCTCCTCCTGGGATTCGGTGACCACGGCCGGGCCGCGGAACGTCCACACCGATTCGGGGACGCCGGCGGTCTTCACGATGGCGCCGTCCACGGCCAGGTTGCCCTTCAGGATGGCCAGACCGCCGTCGACGGTGTACGGGTGCGCGACGTCACGGATGCAGCCGGCCTCGGAGTCGGTGTCCAGTTCGTCCCAGCGAGCCGTGGAGCTGAACGCCTCGGTGGTGCGCACACCTCCCGGGGCGGCGTGGAACAGCTCGATGGCCTCGGGCAACGCCGAGCCACCGCGCAGATCCCAGTTGGCCAACCAGGCGTCCAGCGAGGGCGAATGGACGGCGTGCACGTTGCGATCGAGCAGCCCGCCGCGGTCCAGCTCACCGATGATGGCGGCGATCCCGCCGGCCCGGTGGACGTCCTCCATGTAGTAGTTGGTGGTGTTCGGAGCCACCTTGCAGATGCAGGGAGTAATCCGGGACAGCGCGTCGATGTCGTCGGAGTCGAAGTCGACCCCGGCCTCATGGGCGGCGGCCAGCAGGTGCAGGACGGTGTTGGTGGAGCCGCCCATGGCGATGTCGACCCGCATCGCGTTGGCGAACGCCTCGCGGGTGGCAATCGCCTTCGGCAGGACGGATTCGTCGTCGTCCTCGTAGTAGCGCTTGGCCAGTTCGACGACCAGCTTGCCGGCGTTCAGGAACAGGTCCTTGCGGGCTGCGGCGGTGGCCAGCGTCGAGCCGTTACCGGGCAGAGCCAAGCCGATCACCTCGAGCAGGCAGTTCATCGAGTTGGCCGTGAACATGCCCGAACACGAACCGCAGGTCGGGCAGGCGTTGGCCTCGATGGTGTGCATCTGCTCGTCGGTGACGGTCTCGTCCACGGCCTTGTACATGGCGTCGATCAGGTCGAGCCGGGTGGTGGCCACGCCCTCGAAGACGTGCGCCTTGCCGGCCTCCATGGGGCCGCCGGAGACGAAAACGGTCGGGATGTTCAGCCGCAGCGCGGCCAGCAGCATGCCGGGGGTGATCTTGTCGCAGTTGGAGATGCAGACCAGGGCGTCCGCCTTGTGCGAGTTCACCATGAACTCGACCGAGTCGGCGATCAGTTCGCGGCTGGGCAGCGAGTAGAGCATGCCGTCGTGGCCCATGGCGATGCCGTCGTCGATGGCGATGGTGTTGAACTCGCGTCCCACACCTCCGGCTTCGGCGATGGCGCCGGCGACCAACTGGCCCATGTCCTTGAGGTGTACGTGCCCGGGGACGAACTGGGTGAACGAGTTCGCGATGGCCACAATCGGCTTGCCGAAGTCGGATTCGACAAGGCCGGTCGCACGCCACAGGGCGCGGGCTCCGGCCATGTTGCGGCCGTGGGTGGTGGTGCGGGAACGCAGTGCGGGCATGACTACCTCATTTCGATGCTCGTCAAGAGTAGTTCGCCGGGCTCAAGCCGGGGACCCCCATCTCGTCCGCTTGGGACGAAAGGGGACGGTTCCTGTTACGTCCCGGGCCGCCGGAGCGCCTGGTCCCACCGGTGACGGGGACGGTTCCTACGAGTCTCGCTGACGAGGGTGGACGGTCTTGGAACCGTCCCCGTCTTGGTCTGGCTAGAGCTCGACGGTCCCGGAGATGATGGGACGGACGCGTCCGCCGATCCAGATGGCGGTGCCGTCATCGTGGACGACGATCTCGCCGCGGCGTCCCAACTGCGAGCCCTGGGTGGCCACATAGTCGGCCGGCACGGCGCCGCGGGCCCGCAGCCACTGCGCCACCGAGGCGTTCAGACTGCCGGTGACCGGGTCCTCCCAAGCGCCGACCTGGCCGCGCACCTCGTAGGCGAACCGGCCGGAGTCGCGTCCGATCAGGCCGAGGTGTTCCAACGCTCCAAGTCGGCTGGTGTCGAACCGAACCTCCCGCACGGTGGCGGCATCAGCGAGCTCGACCATCATCCACGGCGGTCCGTTGTCACCCCACTCGTGGGCGACCCATTGGCGGCGCGGGATGCCGATCACTGCTTCGGCAGTGGCGATGGACGCCTCGTCCAGCGGTCCGGTGCGTCGTCGCGGTGGTGCGGCGAAGGCCACCCGGTCGTCGTCGGTCCGCAGTTGCACCAGCCCGACTCCGCACTCCTGCACCAACTGGCCCGAACGCTTCGGGACGCCGCCGGCTGCCAGCCAGGCGAAACCGCTACCCAGCGTCGGGTGCCCGGCGAAGGGCAGCTCGTTGTCGATGGTGAAGATCCGCACCCGGTAGTCGGCCTCGGCCGTGGTCGGCGGCAGCAGAAACACGGTCTCGGACAGGTTCGTCCAGGCCGCGAACTCGGCCATCTGGGCGTCGCTCAGCCCATCGCCGTCCACCACCACCGCGAGCGGGTTGCCGAAGCCGTCCGCCGCCGGGCCGAAGACGTCGACTTGGGTGAAGCGGCGCTGCATCAGTCGCCCAGCCCCGTCCGCAGCTTGCGGGCGGTCAGGATCCACTCGTGATCGGGCGGGACGAGCTTGAGCTGGCCGGCCACCTCCTCCAGCGGGACGAGCTCAGTGTCCTCGCCGCGGGCGGCCACCATCACGCCGAAGTTCCCCTTGCTGACCGCGTGCGCCGCGGCCGTCCCGATCCGGGAACCCAGCAGCCGGTCGGCCGCACACGGCGTCCCGCCCCGCTGGACGTAGCCGAGGATCGACACCCGCGACTCCAATCCGGTGGCCGCCTCGAGCTCGCGGGCCAGCTTGAAGGTGTGCTCGCGCTGGGAGTCCTCGACGTTGGCCAGGTGCACTTTGGCGGCGCGGGCGGCCTCCGGGGTGGAGGCCGACTTCACCAGCAGCCGGGCCGCCTCCAGATCGGCGGTGTCATGCAGGTCGCGAGCACCCTCGGCCACGGCCACCACCGAGAAGGTGGAGCCGTGCTGGAGCCGGGCCTTGATCGTCTCGGCCACGCTGTCCACTGAGTAGGGGATCTCGGGCAGCAGGACGATGTCGGCACCGCCGGCGATCCCGGCGCCCAGGGCCAGCCAGCCGGCCCGGTGCCCCATGATCTCGGTCAGGATGATCCGGTGGTGGCTGTGCGCCGTCGAGTGCAGCCGGTCGATGGCCTCGGTGGCGATCTCCATGGCCGTGGCGAAGCCGAAGGTGGTGTCGGTGCGGGCAATGTCGTTGTCGATCGTCTTGGGCAGGTGAATCACGTTCGCACCGGCCTCGACCAGGCGCAGCGCGTTCTTGGCCGTCCCACCGCCGCCGAGCATCACCAGGGCGTCCAAGCCGTCCGTGGCCAGGTTCTCCATCACTTGCGGACGCATGTCGCGGACCTCTCCGTCCACGACCATCTTGTGCACCTTGTCCCGGCTGGTGCCCAGGATCGTGCCGCCGACGGTGAGGATGCCGGACAGTGCACTCGAGTCGAGCTGGATGAACCGGTTCTCGACGAGCCCGCGGATGCCGTCCCGGAAGCCGACCAGCTCCCAGCCGTTGCTGATGGCCGCCTTGCCGAAGCCGCGGATGGCGGCGTTCAGGCCGGGGCTGTCGCCGCCGGCGGTCAGAATCCCGATTCTCTTCGTCGCTTCAGCCATGGCGGTCCCTTCGATTCGACTAGGCCTCAGGCTAGCGGCAGGTCCTTGCGATGATGCCGGGGGAGGGTGCTTTGCTAGTTGTGACGAACAACCGAATGGAGCCCCGGATGTCCCACCCCACGCGCCGGACGCTGCTGGCCGCAGCACTGTTCCTCGCCCTGGCCGGCTGTGCAGTCACCCCGCCGAACGCCAGCCAAACGCCACTGGCTACGCCATCGATCACGTCGGTCAGTCCGAGCCCGGTGGCCTCGACGCCACAGGAGAGCCCGACGCCGAGCTCTGCGCCGAGTGCGTCCAACACCGTCGAGCTGGCCGGGAACGGCCTGGGCGGCTTCACTTTCGGGACGGCGGAGAAGACCGTCGCACAACTGCTGACCCAACGCCTCGGAGCCCCGGACGAGCGGACCGAGGGCGTGCTGTGCGAGCTGAATGACGCCGCCCCGTGGGCGGCCACCGTCACCTATGGCGGGCTGTGGGTGCAGTATCAGGCGAAGACCGCCTCGAAGAAGGCACCGCGGACGCTGACTGCGTGGGGCTTCCAGCTGGCCGAGTCGTTCACCTCTCCGCTGGTGATGGCCAATGACGTCCCGCTGGACCTGAACTTCGCTGAACTGAAGAAGCAGTTCCCCACCGGCAAGCTGGCCGACTCCGAGTTTGGCGACGGCGGCAAGATCTTCACTCTTGCCGACGGATTGACGTTCATCGGGTCCGGGGACCGTCCCGACATGGTGATGGCCGGTCCGGTGTCTTACTGCGACTGATCCGAGCTCAGCTCAGGGCGAGCTCAGTTCAGCGCGACCTCAGTTCAGCGCGAGCGCCAGGTCGTCCCCGGAGGCGACGAAGCCGACCCGCAGCAGGTAGCTGCGGACGTCCGGCGACGGGCTCTGGGCGACGATCTGGCGCGCGCCGGCGTCGGTGAATGCCCTTGTCCCGCGCCGGTACAGCCAGGTGCCGATTTGGGAGTCGCGGTAGGCGCTCATCACATAGTCGAGTTTGAGGTGCAGGGTGTCGCCGTCCCGGCTGCCCACGAAGACGCCGGCTGGCAGTCCGTTGCGGGTCAGTAGCAGCACCAGATCGTCGGTTGCCGGTCCGGTGAACTCGGGATGGAAATGTGCGATGTCAGCGGCGTGCGAACGCAGGAAATCCTGCAGGAAGGGTGCGTCCGCCGCGATCGGGACGGCGCCCAGGTCGCGATGCGCGCTGAACTCCTTGCGCAGGAACCAAACGTTGATGGCCGCCACGGCGGTGTTGGTGATGATCACCGGGATCGAGCCGAGCGCGACGCCGTAGCCGACGAAGACCACGGAGCCGACCAACGAGACGATGCGTAGTCGCACCACCGAAGTCATCGCCAGCGAGGCAACCACCAGCGCCGAGGCCAGGTACCCGATCAGATCCACCCATGTGAAACCCATCGGCCCAGCCTAGGCCACCGGTACGAAACGGGGATGGTTCCTGTTACGTCCCAGAGCCGGGGTCGGTACGAAACGGGGACGGTTCCCTTTTCGTCCAGCCTTGTCGGTGGGATTGGTGGGGACGGTTCCATTTCCGTCCGGCCTTGTCGGCGGTGATCGACCTCCGGGCCGATCGGGAGGGGTGAGCGAGTGGACGGTAATGGAACCGTCCCCAAGGATTGCGCTGGCTTCAGTGGACGGTAATGGAACCGTCCCCGTGGTGCGGGGTTGGCCAAGGGCAGGGCGGACGGCGATGATGGCGATATGCCTCTCGATGCAGCCAACCCCTTCGCCAGCCCGTCCATCCTGCCGTTCGGCCTGCCCGACTTCGCGGCCATCGCCGACACCGACTACCAACCGGCGATCGAGGCGGGGATGGCCGAGCAGCTGGCCGAGCTGGACGCCATTGCGGCCAACCCTGAGCCGGCCGATCTGGCCAACGTGATCGAGGCGTGGGAGCGCAGTGGCGAGCTGTTGACCCGCTCGGCCAACGCGTTCTACACCAAGCAGCCGGCCGACACCAACGACGTCCTGGATGCAGCCGAAGCCGCGATCGCCACCGCCTGGGCGGCCCACCACGATGCGATCTATCTCAACCGCGCCCTCTACGAGCGGGTCGCCACGCTGGACGAGCGGGTCCGGGCCGGCGAGGTCACCCTTGACGAACAGTCGGCCTACTGGTTGAAGCGCAAGCTGGCCGACTTCGTCCGCGCCGGGGTGAACCTGGACGGCGAGCCGCGGGCCACCCTGCAGCGGCTGAACGCCCGGATCGCCGAGCTGCAGTCGGCCTTTGGCAGGGAGAGCCTGGCCGGCATGAACGAGGCTGCCGTCCTTGTCAGCGACATGTCCGAGCTGGACGGGCTGAGTGAGCCCGAGGTGGCTGCGGCCGCCGAGCTGGCCGCCGCCCGCGGCTTGGACGGCTGGCTGATCGAGGTCGAGAACACCACCGGCCAGCGCTGCCTGGACGTGCTGACCAACCGTGGGCTGCGCGAGCGCGTCCATCGCGCAGCGATCGGACGCGGCCTGTCCGGCGCCCACGACACCCGGGCCATCGTCGCTGAACTGGCCCGGCTGCGGGCCGAGCGGGCCGCCCTGCTGGGGTTCGCCAGCCACGCCGACTACGCCGCCTCGGACGGATGCGCCGGCTCGGCCGCCGCCGTCTGGGAGCTGTTCACCAAGCTGGCGCCGGCTGCGGTCGGCAACGCGCGCGCCGAGGCGGCCGAACTGGCCGAGCTGTGGGCCGAGCTGGCGCCCGGGGAGAGCTTCGAGGCCTGGGATTGGCAGTTCGTCAGCGAGCGGCTGCGCACCAAGAAGTTCGCCCTCGACGCCGGCCGGCTGCGTCCGTACCTGGAGCTGGAGCGGGTGCTGCACGAGGGGGTGTTCGCCGCAGCCACCGGGCTGTTCGGGATCACCTTCACCGAGCGGACCGACCTGCGCGGCTACAACGACGAGGTCCGGGTCTTCGAGGTGGACGAGGCCGACGGCACCCCGATCGGGCTCTTCCTGGCTGACTTCTACACCCGCGGCGGCAAGCAGGGCGGGGCGTGGATGAACAACCTCCGCGACCAGAACCACCTGCTGCGCCAGCTGCCGATCGTCACTAACAACGCCAACCTGGTCAAGCCGCCGGCCGGAGAGCCGACCCTGATGACCTGGGACGACGTGATCACGCTGTTCCACGAGTTCGGGCACGCTCTGCACGGGCTGCTGTCGGACACCAAGTACCGCTCGCAGTCGGGCACCGAAACCCCGCGTGACTTCGTCGAGTACCCGTCCCAGGTGAACGAGATGTGGGCGCTCGAGCCGTCCCTGCTGCGCAACTACGCGGTGCATTACGCCACCGGCGAGCCGCTGCCGGCGGCCTGGGTGGAGACCCTGGTGAGCTCGAACCGCTACGGGCAGGGCTACAAGACCACCGAGTACCTGGGGGCCGCACTGCTGGATCAGGTGTGGCATTCCACGCCGCTGGCCGAACTCCCGTCCGGGCCGGACGAGGTGGAGGCATTCGAGCAGGCCGCGCTGGCCAAGGTGGGCCTGGACTACCCGCTGGTGCCGCCGCGCTACCGCTCGACGTACTTCCGGCACAGCTTCGAGGGCGGCTATGACGCCGGCTACTACGCCTACCTGTGGAGCGAGGTGATGGACGCCGACACGGTCGCGTTCATCACCGCCAATGGCGGCCTGACCAGGGAGAACGGTGAGCGCTACCGCCGTCGGCTGTTGGCTCGCGGCGGCTCGATCGATTCGATGGACGCCTTCCGCGACTACCGAGGCGCCGACCCGGATCTCGCACACTTGCTGGCCCGCCGCGGCCTCTCCTGATCCCCGCAACCCCGGGGACGGTTCCATTACCGTCCAGGCTTGCCAGCGAGTTTCTTGGGGACGGTTCCATTACCGTCCGGCGCCGCAGAAAAGGGGACTGTCCCCTTTTCTGCGAGGCTGAGTTGGCTCAGCGGCGGAGCAACTCGGCGGACAGCAGGCCGTAGAGCGCGTTGCCGAGCAGGATCTCCTCCGCCCGCAGCAGGTCGGACGGAACCAGCACCGACTCGATGACGCCCAACTGGGGGCTGGCCAATGCGGCCGCCCGGGTCAGGCTGGGCAGCACTCCGCAGGCCAGCGGCGGGGTGTGCCAAACCCCGCCCAGGCGGACGAGCAGGCAACTGCGGGCGCCCTCGGTGAGCTCGCCGCGCTCATTGCAGAAGACGTAGTCAAACAGGCCTTGTTCGCGGCCTTGGGCCAGTGCGCGGTCATAGCCGGCCCGCAGTGTGGTCTTGTGACGCAGGGTCGGGTCGGCGCTGTGTCGGGGCTGCGGGTGCACCGCGAAACGGGCAATCGCGACCGGATCCAGGTGTCGCAGGGTCACGCTGAGCAGGCCGTCCTCGCCGAGGCCCAGCCGCAAACCCAGCGCCGTCTCCCCAGGTTCCGCCAAGTCGGACGCCTGGGCCAGGCCGTCGGCCAGCGCCTCCGTGAAGCCGGACGGATGCGGCAGCCCCAGCTCGGCAGCGCTGGTGGCCATTCGTCTCCGATGCAGATCGGCTGCCGGCGCTACCCAGCCGAGGTCGGTCCGCTCCAGCCGGATAGTCTCGATCAGCTCGAACCGGTGCGATGCCTGATCGACGAACCGCCCCTTGAGACGGCATTCGGCCCACTCGTCCGCGGCCACCGACGGGTAGGTGATGCCCGCGCCCAGCCCGAGCCGCAGCGGCCAGCTCACCAGTCCGATGGGCGTGGTGTCCGGCTCGGCGAGCGCCTCCAGAGTGCGAATCGGGACGCTTATGGTGACCGCGAGCCCGTCCGGTCCGGACGAGAGGTAGCCGATCGCGCCGCAGTACGCGCCACGCGGTCCGGCCTCCAGCTCGCCCAGGATCCGGATCGTCTCCCGCTTTGGGGCGCCGGTCACCGAGCCGCATGGGAACAGTGCGTCCAGCAGCTCCCACAGGCTCGGCTGTGTCTGCAGATCGGCAGTGATTGTCGTTGTCATCTGCAGAACCGAGCCGTGCTGCGCAACCGCAAACGGCTCGCTGACTGCCACCTGCCGGGTCTGCGGGAGCCGGGCCAGGTCGTTGCGCAACAGGTCGACGATCATCAGGTTCTCAGCCCGGTTCTTCGGGTCGGCGGCCAGCGTCGCTGTGTTGGCGGACGTCTCCTGCGGCGTCGTCCCGACCGACGCCGTCCCCTTCATCGGACGGGTGGTCAGCCGCCGTCCGTCGAGGGCGAAGAACAGCTCCGGCGAGAGCGAGAGCAGGGAACTCTCCGGCAGCAGCAACAGCGCGCCGTAGCCGACCTCGGCCTCGGCAGCCAGCCGAGCGAAGCCGGACGCCAGCAGCCGATCCCCGGACGAGGTGGACGGTGGAGCCCAGCCCAGCAGCCGGGTGCCGGTGGCGAAGGTGAGGTTGGCCTGGTAGGTCCGGCCGGCCGCGATCTCGTCGCGCACCTGCTGGACGGCCCGGCTGAACGCAGCCTCGGAGATCGTCGGTTCCAGCGGCGCGAACTGGGCCTCGGCCCCTGCAGCGAACTCGTCCAGCCGGGCCAACGCCTGCTCGGCGGTCAGCAGCTCACAGTCCGCGAACTCGACGGCCTGGAGCAGCGGCGTCCGGCCCGAGTCGGCGAGCGGGGCCAGCCCGTCCGCCACGGAGAAGGCCCGATAGGCCTCGTACGACAACGACAGGACGATCTCGGAGCCGGCCCGAGCGGCGGCGTCCAGTTCGCCGACCGTCTGGCGAACCTCGTCGGCGGACGCATTGGCCGGGCACACCCAGAATCTCACCGGCCCCCGATAGCGTCGGCAGCGCGCCCCGCCGGGCTCGGAGTCGAACAGCAGGGCGCCGAGCTGCTCCAGCGGTCTGGTCATCGCGGCCACGCTAGCGGTCGACTCGCGTCGAAAGCTCGCGTTCCGGCCGAGAGCTTGTACCCAGGCGAGAGCCCTCGACGCGAGGGCGAGCCCTCAATGAGAGGCGCGGCCCGGAACGAGGTGCTCGGCGCTGACTTGGGTGGACGGTATTGGAACCGTCCCCGGGAGTTGGTGTGGACGGTATTGGAACCGTCCCCGGGAGTTGGTGTGGACGGTATTGGAACCGTCCCCTAGTCCATGACCTCGGGTTCGATGACCAGGCTGGGGCCGCGGGCGGCCCGGAGGCTGTCAATGGTGAGGACGACCAGCGCCACCCAGACCAGACCGAAGCCGATCCACCGGGGCAGCGGCATCACCTCGTGATTGAACAGGACGCCGATGCTGAACTGAATCACCGGGGTCAGGTACTGAATCAGGCCGATCATCGACAGCGGAATCCGCTGGGTGGCGGCGGCGAACATCAGCAGCGGGATCGCGGTGACCGCGCCGGCCAGGGCCAGGCCCACGGCGAGTCCGGGGCCCTCGCTGAGGAAGTGGCTGCGTCCACTCACCTGCAGCCAGACCAGGAAGCCCAGGGCGAACGGAGTCAGTAGCGCCGTCTCAATGGTCAGCCCGACAAGGGGCGACACCTGACTGCCGAGTTGCTTCTTGACCAGCCCGTAGAAGCCGAAGCTGAACGCCAGCGACAGCGCCACCCATGGCACTTGCCCGTAGCCGATGGTGATCACGATCACCGCTAGCGCCCCGACGCCGAGCGCGATCACCTGCGCCCGGCGCAGCCGCTCCCCGAGCACGATCACGGCCAACGACACCGTCACCAGCGGGTTGATGAAGTAGCCCAGCGCGGCGTCGACGATGTGGTTGTTCAGCACACCCCACACGTAGATCGACCAGTTGGCGGTGACCAGCAGCCCGGCCCCGGTCAGTCCCCAGAACAGCTTCGGCTTGCGCAGCGCCTCGACCAGCCCGCCCATCTGCCGCATGACCAGCAGCCCGAGCAGGCAGAAGACGAACGTCCACAGCACCCGGTGGCCGATGATCTCGAACGAGTCGGCCGCCGACAGCAGCTTGAAGTAGAACGGGAAGGCGCCCCACAGCAGGTAGGCGCCGAACGCCAGCAGCAAGCCGCGGGAGTCGAGCTTCGGCTGGGGACGTTCTGGCACCCGCACACCCTATGCGAGCCGGCGGTCAGTCACCGGCCGCTGCCCGAGGGGCGGGCCCGGCTCAGCGCAGGCCCAAGAAGTCGACCAGCAGCTGGTTGTACTGAGCGGACGCTTCCAGGCTGGGCATCGTGCCAGCTCCGTCCACTTCCACGTAGAGGCCTTGTGGGAGGGCTTCGGCCAGCTGTTTCGCCGCCGCCCGGGACGGGTCGGACGCCCCGGCCAGCACCAGCGCCGATACCTCGACCGAGCCGATCTTGGTGCCGAAGTCGGCGCCGGCGATCACGTCCAGCGCGCGGAGCAGGTCGGCCTTGGTGGCCCCGCTGTCGGCCAGCGCCTGGTTCGGCAGCATTCGGATCAGCGTCTTCTGCACGCCCAGGGCCAGCCGTCCCGGGGTGAGCATGGCCCCGGACAGAACCAGCCCGGCCACCATGCTCGGCTCGGTGGTGGCCACCTGCAGCGCGGTCATGGCGCCGAGTTGGTGGCCGACCAGCCAGGCCTTCTCGATCCCATAGCGGTCGAGCTGGCTGATCACGTCCGCCGCCGTCGAGACAAGTGAGATGTCACCCGGCTTGCCCGGACGCAGCCCGGCCAGCCACGGTGCGATCACTCGGACCTCCGCGCCGATCGCCTCGACCTGTGGCTGCCACATCTGTGGCGTCTGGCCGGCCGAGTGCAGCAGCACCACCGGCAGCGGACGGCCGGTCATCACAGCTTGCTGACCGTGAAGGTGAAGCCGAGTTCCTCGTCGGCGAACCAGCCCTCACCGGCCGGGGCTTCGGCCACGTCGGTGGCCAGCACCTCGTCGGCGATCAGTCCGGCGTGGGCGCGGATGGCGTCCGCGGTCTCACCGGTGGCCGCCCAGCGCAGCGCGATCCGATCCGACACCTCGAAGCCGGAGGCCTTGCGGGCCTCCTGGATAGCTCGGACGAACTCGCGGGCCAGTCCGGCCCGGATCAGCTCGGGGGTCAGCTCGAGATCCAGGGCCACCGTCTCGCCCTGCTCGTTGACCACCGACCAGCCCTCGCGCGGACGCTCGGAGATCAGCACCTCCTCGGCGCTCACCTCGGTCGTTCCCAGCTCGGGCACCTCCACGGTGGCCGTGCCCGAAGCGGCCAGCGATGCGGCCAGAGCGGCAGCGTCGGCGGCAGCGATCGCATTGGCGACCAGCGGGGTCTGCTTGCCGAACCGCTTGCCCAGCGCGCGGAAGTTGCCCTTGGCCGAGTGGTCGACCAGGTCACCGGCCGAAGCGAACGACTCCACTGACTCCACGTTCAGTTCGGCCTCGATCTCGGCGATCAGCTCGGCGTCCAGCAGCCCGAACGCCGCGGACGGAACCAGCGCCCGGCGCAGCGGCTGACGGGTCTTCACCTTCGCCTCCGAGCGGGCCGAGCGGCCCAGCTCGACGATCCGGCGGGTCAGCTGCATGGCTTCGTCCAGCCGGTCGTCGATGGCGGACTCGTCGACTGCCGGCCAGGTGGCCAGGTGTACCGAAGCCGGCGCGGCGGCGTCCGTGGTGACCACGAGATCCTGCCAGACCCGCTCGGTGAGGAACGGGGCCAGCGGGGCCATCAACCGCGTGACAACGTCCAGCGTCTCGTGCAGGGTGCGCAGAGCGCCGTCGCTGCCCTCCCAGAAGCGGCGCCGCGAACGACGGACGTACCAGTTGGACAGGTTGTCGACGAAGTCGGCCAGCAGCGAGCCGGCCCGCTGGGTGTCGAAATCCTCCAATGCGGCAGTGACCTCGCGGACGAGCACATTGCGGGCGCTGGCCAGCCAGCGATCCAGCACGTGCGTGGGCTCGCCGGACGGCGCATCGACCGGCGACCAGGAGTTCGCCCGGGCGTACAGGCTCTGGAAGGCGACCGTGTTCAGGTAGGTCATCAGCACCTTGCGGACGGTCTCCTGGATGGTCTGGTGACCAACCCGGCGAGCCATCCACGGCGAGCCGCCGGCGGCCATGAACCAGCGCACCGCGTCCGCACCGTGCTTATCCATCAGCGGGATCGGCTCCAGGATGTTGCCCAGGTGCTTGCTCATCTTGCGGCCGTCCTCAGCCAGGATGTGGCCCAGGCACAGCACGTTCTTGTAGCTGGACTCGTCGAAGACCAGGGTGCCGATCGCCATCAGCGAGTAGAACCAGCCACGGGTCTGGTCGATGGCCTCACAGATGAAGTCGGCCGGATAGGCGGCCGCGAAGGCCTCCTTCGAGCCGTCCACCCACGGGTAGCCGAGCTGGCCGAACGGCATGGCGCCGGAGTCGAACCAGGCGTCGATCACCTCGGGCACCCGGTGCGCGGTCTTGCCGCACTGCGGGCAGGCGAAGGTCACGTCGTCGACGAACGGACGGTGCGGGTCGAGCTCGGACAGGTCGACGCCGGTCAGCTCGGACAGTTCGGCCCGGGAGCCGACGCAGGTCTGGTGCTTGTCCTCGCAGCGCCAGATCGGCAGCGGCGTGCCCCAGTAGCGCGACCGGGACAGCGCCCAGTCGATGTTGTTGTTCAGCCAGTCGCCGTAGCGTCCCCACTTGATGTGCTCGGGGTACCAGTTGGTGTTGGCGTTCTCGCGCAGCAGGGCGTCCTTGATCGCCGTGGTGCGGATGTACCAGGACGGCTGGGCGTAGTAGAGCAGCGGGGTGTGGCAGCGCCAGCAGTGCGGGTAGGAGTGCATGTGGTGCTCGACGGCGAACATCAGGCCACGCTTGGTGAGGTCGTCGATGACCACGGCGTCCGCGTCCTTGAAGAACAGGCCGCCGACCAGGTCGAGGTCCTCTTCGAAGGTGCCGTCAGGGCGCACCGGGTTCACCAGCGGCAGGCCGTAGGCGCGGCAGGCCTCCATGTCGACCTCACCGAAGGCCGGGGCCTCGTGGACCAAGCCGGTGCCGTCCTCGGTGGTCACATAGTCAGCGAGCAGGACGTAGTGAGTGCCGCCGACCACGTCGGGGAACTCGACCAGATCCAGCGGACGGCTGTACTTCCAGTACTCCAGCTCCTTGCCCTGGAAGGTCTGGCCGAGCAGCCAACCATCGCCGAGCACCTTCTCGGCCAGCGCCTCGGCGACGACCAGCGACTCACCGTCCGGCTCATCCTTGGTGGCCACGACGTAGGTGACGTCGGGGTGCACGGCGGCGGCGGTGTTCGAGACCAGGGTCCACGGCGTGGTCGTCCACACCAGCAGGGACGCCTTGCCGGCCAGCGGGCCCGAGGTCAGCGGGAATCGGACGTACACGCTGGGGTCGGTGACATCCTCGTAGCCCTGGGCCAGCTCGTGGTCGCTCAAGGTGGTGCCGCAGCGCGGGCAGTACGGGGCGACCCGGTAGTCCTCGACCAGCAGCCCCTTGTCGTGGATCTGCTTCAGGGCCCACCAGACCGACTCGACGAAGCTCGGGCTCATCGTCCAGTACGCCTCGTCGAGGTTCACCCAGTAGCCCATCCGCGTGGTGAGCTCGGTGAACGCGTCCACGTGGCGGCTGACCGACTCGCGGCACTTGGCGTTGAACGCTTCGACGCCGTAGGCCTCGATGTCGGGCTTGCCGTTGAAGCCCAACTCCTTCTCAACGGCCAGTTCGACAGGCAGACCGTGGCAATCCCAGCCGGCCCGGCGCTCGACGTGGAAGCCCTGCATGGTCTTGAACCGCGGGAACACGTCCTTGAAGACGCGGGCCTCGATGTGGTGGGTGCCGGGCATGCCGTTGGCGGTGGGCGGGCCCTCGTAGAACGTCCACGGCGCGCCGCCTTCGGTGCGCTCGAGGCTGGCCGCGAAGGTGTCGTTGGCCGCCCAGAAGTCGAGGATCTCGTGCTCCATGGCCGGCAGGTCGAGCATCGCCGGGACGGCGCGATACAGCGGACGCGGTTGGGAGTCGGTGGTCATCGGGTGCCCTTCGTCGGTGGTGCGGACGAAGGGACGAGGCGAACCCCGCGGTACCACCCTTCTTGGGTGCGCACGCGCACCCCGCTCTTGCTCGCCGCGGCCGGTTCTAGTGAGAGCTGACGCTCCGTTCTTCCGGCAGCTCCGGGGTGATAGCCCCATCAATGCCGTGCGGACCCCCACATTCTAGGGCTGTGGGCAACCCCTGCTGAAACCCGAGCTGGACTCGCCGAGCCCCTACGGGCGTTGGGACCCGGCGGCGTCCTGGCTCGGCCGCGACGTTGTTGGCCTATTCGGCTGCGTCCGTCGGGACCGAAGTCGCCCCCGTCGGGTCCTGCCCCGGCGTGGGCCATGCCGCCGGTTCGGCGGCTGTGGTGGGTGTTCCCAGCATGGCCGCTTTGCGATTGAGATAGTCGTCGATCTCAATCTCGCCGCGGGCCAGCCGCTCGTCCAGAAGCTGCAATGCTGGCGGCAACGAGGGCCGGAAGGCCGTCGGAGCCGGGCGGGTCTTTCCCCGCCTGACAAGGAAGATCACCAGCAGAGTGATCAGCGTGATCAACACCAGGGTGCCGAGGAACCCCGCGATACCGGCCACCATGTGCCAGCCCGAGAAATAGTCCGTGTTGGGGAATCGTCGCATGCCGTACCTCCCTTACTGCTGAGTCACCCCAGCATGCACACCCACGCTGTGCCCCACCTGTGAAGAACGTGAAGAACGGGGACGGTTCCATTCCCGTCCGCCCTAGCCAGCGCATCAGGTGGGGACGTCAGGTGGGGACGGTTCCATTTCGGTCCGCCGTCAGGTGGGGACGGTTCCCATTTCGGTCCGCCGGGGAGTTGGCGGAGACAAGGGTGGACGGTAATGGAACCGTCCCCGGGAGTTGGGGTTGGCAGGGGCGGACGGTAATGGAACCGTCCCCGGGAGTTGGGGTTGGTAAGGGTGGACGGTAATGGAACCGTCCCCGGGAGTTGGGGTCAGATGGCGCAGGAGGGGGCGGACGGCTCGGGCGGCGCGACGTCGAAGAGGGTGCTGCGCTGAGGTTCGGGCAGCTGCGTCCACTGCCAGCGGCGTTCGGCCTGGACGGAGCTGGTCAGCTCGCACGGTGCACTGTTCAGGCTGAGCGCCTCAATGGCGTACTCGGCAGCGGTCTCGGCGAGAGTGGGATCGTCGCAACTGGCAGCGGCGTTGGCTGCCGTTCGCACGCAGGTGGCCACCGCTCGGTAGCCGGCCTCGGACAGTTCGCGGGCCGAGAGATGCGCGGCGTAGGCGGCGTCCCGGCAATCGTCGACGCTGCCGGTGCCGTCCGCCCAGGCGCGAGCGGCCGCGATAGCCGCCGACGCACTACTGTCGGCGAAGTCGGGGAACTGGGCCAGCAGGTGCTCGGCGCAGTCGGCCGCCCAACGGGTCAGTACCGGGTCACCGGACAGGCTCATGGCGATTCTCCTGGGCAATTGCGGTCTCGATGGCCAGCGCCACACCGTCTTGCTCGTTGCTGGCCGTTACCCAGTCTGCCGCGGCCACGGTAATCGGGTCGGCATTGCCGACGGCGACCCCGACGCCGGCCCAACTGATCAGCTCCAGATCGTTGCGGGCATCGCCGGCGGCAAGCACGTCCGACGGCTCCACGTCGAGCAGTTCGCACAGCTGGGCCACCCCGGTGGCCTTGGTCACCCCGGCCGCACCCACCTCAAGGAACGGCGCCCCGGACGTGGTGGCGTGGAAGCCGCCCAGGCCGGAGTCGGCCAGCAGCGTCCACAACCGCTCGGCACTCAGGCTCGGATGCCGGACGGTCAGCTTCAGAGTCGGCTCGCCGATGACGTCTTCGAGCGGCTCGGTGTCGATGTGCCACCAGCTCCGATCTCGCTCCATTGGGGTGAGCAGGTCGACGTAACCCGGGGCGGCCGCATGCCGGGCCCCGTGATCGCGGACCGCCGAGACCCGGGCCTCGGGCAACTCGGCGCTCAGGAAGTCGACGATGGCCGCCATCGCGGGCGGCTCCAGCAACTCCTCGAACAGCACCTGCCGACTCGGCAGCTCGATGGCGATCGCGCCATTGCTGCCGACGATGTGGCTGATTCCGGCGGCCTCCACCTCCGCCGGCACCTGGGTGACCTGGCGTCCGGTGGCAGCCAGGACGAAAATCCCGGCCTCCCGCGCCGCCGCAATAGCAGTGGACGTGCGGGCGCTGACCGTCTTGTCATCGCGCAGCAGAGTGCCGTCCAGGTCTGATGCGATCAGCCGGATCCGGTGATTCCTCAAGACTGCGCTGCCCCCTCGTTGAGCCGTCGTCGGCCAGAGAAGGCCCGGCCCAAGGTGACTTCGTCGGCATACTCCAGGTCGCCGCCGACCGGCAGCCCGCTGGCCAGCCGGGAGACGGTGACGCCGGTCCCGCCGAGCAGCCGGGCGATGTAGGTGGCTGTCGCCTCACCTTCCAGGTTCGGGTCGGTGGCCAGGATGACCTCGGTGATCGTCGAATCCTGCAGCCGGGTGAGCAGTTCGCGAATGTGCAGATCGGCCGGCCCGACGTTGTCGATGGGGCTGATCGCGCCGCCCAGCACGTGATAGAGCCCGCGGAACTCGTGAGTGCGTTCGATCGCCATCACGTCCTTGGACTCCTCGACCACGCAGATCGCGCTGCGGTCGCGGCGCGGATCGCGGCAGACCCGGCAGCGCTCCTCTTCGGAGATGTTGAAGCAGACCTCGCAGAAGCGGACCTTCTCGGTCACCTCGCGCAGGGTCGCGGCCAGCCGCTCCACGTCCGCCTTGTCGGCGGCCAGGATGTAGAAGGCGATTCGCTGCGCGCCTTTGGGACCGATGCCGGGCAACCGCCCCAACTCATCGATCAGATCCTGAATCGGACCCTCGTACAAGCCTGCTCCTTCAGCGCCGGACGAGCCCGGTCACAGTCCCAGTTCGGGGATCGGCGGCATCGTGGCCTGGGCCAGCGCCATCGCCTGATGGTTGGCGTCGCGGACTGCGGCCACCACCAGGTCGGCCAGGGTCTCGGTGTCGGTCGGGTCGCACGCTTCGGGGGAGATCTTCAGCCCGACCAGCTCGCCGGTGCCGGTGAGGGTGGCTTCGACGAGTCCGCCGCCGGCGCTGCCGGTCACCGTCTGGTTGGCCAGGTCGGCCTGGGCCGCCTCGAGCTGGCTCTGCATCGCCTGCGCCTGGGCGAGCAGGGCGTTCAGGTCGAGCGAACTGGGATCGAACATGGTGCTCCTATCGGGTGCTTGTCATGCTAGCCGCGCCGGACGTCCGGGCCGGCTCAGCTTTCGTCGCCGAGCAGTTCGGCGCCGAGATGCTTCATCAGCAGCTCTTCGCCGGAGGCGTCGCCGGTGTCGACCACCTCGTCGTCGCGGTCGGGTTCGACCTCTTCTTCCGGCGGCTCGGACGGCGAGGGCGCCGACCTTGTCGGACGGATGTTGGCCCGGGCCTCCTCAATCATGGCGGCCCGCTCCGGGCTGGTCGGCGAGGCCGGTGCCGGGGCCGGTGCGGCGGCGGTCGGTTTCGGGGCGTCCGCGGTGGCGTCGAGGATCAGTTCGATGTGGAAGGCGGCCCCGATCACTTCGAGGATGGCCTCTCGCAGCACTTCGGAGTTGCCGCCGCGGGCGAAGCTCTCCTTGGCGCCGGTGTTGGCCAGGCCGAGGGTCAGCACGTCGTTGCGGACGTCGACCACCTGGGCGTTCTGGCTGAGCAGGATCCAGGTGAACCGACGCCGATGCTTGACGTTCTCGAGGATTTCGGGCCACAACCGGCGCAGGTCGGCACCGGAGAGCCGTCCACCTTGCGCGCGTGCGGGCTCGGGAGCGGGCTCGGGAGCCGCCGGGGTAGCCGGTGCCGGAACCGACGTTGCGGACGGCTCAGCGGACGGCTCCGGGATGGCCGCGGGCGAGGCAGTCTCGGGCTGGGCAGCGGTGCGGGTGACCGGCTCTGCTGCGGCGGGACCCCGCCTGGCCGGTTCCGGCCGGGCATTTGCGGGCGCGACCGAGGCCGGAGCTTCAGCGCGTTGCGCTGCCTCCTCGGCCACCTGAGCCATCGCGGCCTGGCGCCGGGAGCCGGTTTCGGGGGCCGGCGCGGAAGCTGTGACAGGCTCAGCCACCGGGCTGCGGTCAGGTTCAGTCGTCGGCGTTTGCGCTTGTCGAAGGGACTTCTCGCTGGCATCGACAGGCCGAGCCGCCGGATGGGCCGCAGCCGGCAACTCACCGTCGATCCCGACCCGGCGCTCCAGCCGATCCAGTCGGGCGTGCAGGCCGCGTCCGTCCACGTCGGCTCCGGGCAGCAGCACCCGGGCGCACATCAGTTCCAGATGCAGCCGCGGTGCGGTGGTGCCACGCATCTCGGTCAGACCGACCGCGATCACTTCGGCGGCCCGGGTCAGTTCGCCGGCGCCGAGCGCGCTGGCTTGGGCGGCCAGCCGTTCGGCCTGGTCGCCGGCCACGTCCACCAGGCCATTGCTGAGCGCCTCGGGGACGGCCGCCACGATGATCAGATCGCGCAGCCGACGCAGCAGATCCTCGGCGAACCGCCGCGGATCCTGGCCGACCTCGATCACCTTGTCGACAGCGGCGAAGACGCCCTGGGCGTCGCCGGCCGCGAAGGCGTCCACGATCTCGTCGAGCAGTGCATCGGGGGTATAGCCGAGCAGGGCGGTGGCCTGGGCGTAGCTCACGCCGCTCTCGGAGGCGCCGCCGAGCAGCTGATCGAGCACCGACAGCGAATCACGCACCGAGCCGGCGCCAGCGCGGACCACGAGCGGCAGCACGGCCGGCTCGACCGCGATCCCCTCGGCCTCGCACAGCGTGGCCAGGTAGGCCGACAGCGTCTTCGGCGGCACCAACCGGAACGGGTAATGGTGGGTGCGGGAGCGGATCGTGCCCAGCACCTTGTCCGGCTCGGTGGTAGCGAAGATGAAGCGGACGTGTGGCGGCGGCTCTTCGACGACCTTCAGCAAGGCGTTGAAGCCCTGCGGGGTCACCATGTGTGCCTCGTCGATGATGTAGATCTTGTAGCGGCTGTGGACGGGTGCGAAGAAGGCACGTTCGCGCAGGTCACGGGCGTCGTCCACCCCGCCGTGGGAGGCCGCGTCGATCTCGATGACGTCGATGCTGCCGGCTCCGCCCCGGGCCAGGTCGCGGCAGGACTGGCAGACCCCGCAGGGGGTGGTGGTCGGGCCCTGCTCGCAGTTCAGGCAGCGGGCCAGAATGCGCGCCGAGGTGGTCTTGCCGCAGCCGCGCGGGCCGGAGAACAGGTAGGCGTGGTTCACCCGGTTGTTGGCCAGGGCTCGCTGCAGCGGCTCAGTGACGTGCTCTTGGCCGATGACTTCGGCAAATGTGTCGGGACGGTAGCGCCGATACAGCGCCAGCGGAGTGTCCGGACGAGTGGTGTTGTTGGTCGGCAGCCGGCGGGCGTCCACCGCGTCCATCAGGGCCGCGGTCACCTCCGGCGACTGGGCGTCCGCGTCGTCGGGGAGCTCTTCGAGGGCAGGGGAGGCTGAGCCGAACAGGTCGGGTCCGTCCTGCTCGAACAACTCCAGTGCGTCTTCGGAGAACTCCTCGTCGCTTTCGTCCACGACGTGCACCTTACGGGTTGCAGCCCACATTCGTCGGCCCGGAAATTGAAGCGGCCCCCGCGCACCCGATAGAGCTCACTTACCCTTGCTGTCTTCCGACCCTGGGGGAGTTGGGCGAGGTACCGCCGCGCGGGGAACCGTCCCCCACTCTACCTGGCCCGGACGTCCCAGGGCGAGCCGGGCTTTGGCGTCCGCCGGTTCACCAGGAGGTGAATCTCGGCGTGGTAGCTGTGCAGACGGGCGGCTTTGCCTATGCTTTCGCCCAGCCGAAGGAGGAAACATGGCGAAGAGGTTGGTGCGGGCGGCTGACCTGCCCGATGACGGGTCGAACAAGGCATTCGAGGAGCAGGTGGCGAACTGGAAGCCGACCCCCGAGGCCAAGAGCCAGGCGACCACCTTCCGGATCATCGCGATGGTGGCCTGGGTGGTGGCGATCGGGCTGGAGGCGTTCGCGATCTTCTGGATGCTCAAGCAGGATCCGTTCACCACGACTCTGCTGGTCTGGCTGTGCGTGGTGATCGTGGTGATCGGCGCGCTGTCGGTGACCGGCTCGCTGCTGTGGAAGAAGGCCAACCGGCTGGATCCGGCGTCGAAGAAGGACACCGTCCGCTTCTTCGTGCAGAACCAGCTGGGGGCGTTCATCGCGGTGCTGGCGTTCCTGCCGCTGATCGTGATGGTGCTCACCAACAAGAACATGAACGGACAGCAGAAGGCGATCGCCGGCGGCCTGGCCGCGGTGCTGGCCATCGTGGCCATCGTCGTCGGGGTGGAGCCCAAGCCGGTGTCCACCGAGGACGTGGTCGCCAACAGCAACCAGGTCGTCCAACTGACCGGCAAGGACCAGGTCTTCTGGACCAAGTCCGGCGAGGTCTACCACCTGTGCGAGCAGGCGTCCGCGGTGAACCTGCAGTCCAAGGACAACCAGATCTACACCGGCACCGTCGCCCAGGCGGTGGCGGCCGGCAAGTCGCGGCTGACCAAGCAGGTCGACCAGGAGCTCAAGCAGTGCGGGATCACCCCGCCGTCGTCCACGGCCTCGGCCGAGCCTTCGGCGTCCGGCTCTGCTCCAGCCTCTCCTGAGCCAACCTCAACCCCCAGCTAAGGCCGTCCGGGACATAAGGGGACGGTTCCTGTTACGTCCCAGGCTGGTTCCCGGGACGAAAGGGGACGGTTCCTGTTACGTCCCGCGGCGAGGAGTTGGTGAGCAGTTCCGGGCTCGGTGGAGCCCCCAAGGTCCGGCCCTTCGGGGCTGGCACAGAGCCGGCGGCCGGGGGTCGTCGGCTCTGCTGCTTCCGGCCAGCCGCGATCCAGGGGGACGGTTCCATTACCGTCCGGCCTCGTCCCTCGGGTTCGTGGGGACGGTTCCAATACCGTCCACTCGCGGGCCGCTCCGGCGAGGCGGCCGCTAGCTGGTCTTCGCCCTTCCCCCGGGTGCGAGGATGGCTTCGTGGATGCGAACAACTTGCCTCGCTATCGGGTACTCACCGGGGTGGACGACGCCGAGTTCTGCAAGCGGGTCAGCGCGGCCCTCGACCTTGGCTACGAGCTGTATGGCAGCGCGTCGATCACGTGGACCGGGACGTCCGGCTATCTCGCGCAGGCGATCATCTGGACCAAGGACGAACCAACGCCGCAGGGCTGAGTTGGCGCCGGTTTCGGCCGTCCCGGTGCTGGTGGACGGTAATGGAACCGTCCCCACGAGTTGGGCTGGCCAGGGTGGACGGTAATGGAACCGTCCCCTTTTGTCCCGGTGGGACGTAACAGGAACCGTCCCCTTTTGTCCCGGATCAGGGCAGCGGACGGGTGTGGGTCAGGACGGGTAGGCGCAGGCGGGTGGCTGGGACCTCGGACAGGTCGAGGTCGATGAAGGCGAGTTCCGGCTCATCGCCGAGTTCGAGGAGCACCTCGCCGCTTGGGCCGACCACCATCGAGTGGCCGATTCCGGTAGCCGGGCCGTGACGGGTCGCCTCCCCGCTCGCCGAGCTCGCCCCGGTGGCTGAGCTTGTCGAACCCGCTCCTCCGGTGGCTGAGCTCGTCGAAGCCACGGCGGCCTGGTCGACGGCGACTACGAAGCTGGTCGAATCCATGGCGCGGGCGGTGACCAGGGTCCGCCACTGGTGCAGCTTGCCCGGTCCGGATGCCCAGGAGGCCGGCAGCACGATCAGCTCAGCTCCGCCGCGGGCCAGCGAGGTGAACAGCGATGGGAACCGGACGTCGTAGCAGGTGGCCAGGCCGACCTGATGCGTCCCCAGCGAGAACGACGCCAGCGCGGCGCCCGGCTCGATGTCGTCGGACTCGGCCTGGCCGAACGCGTCGAACAGATGCAGCTTGTCGTAGTGGGTTTCGGCGGCCCCGGTGACCAGCAGGGTGTTGCGGGCCCGTCCGGCGCCCGGGGTGAACATGCCGGCCACCACGGTCAGGCCGGCCTCGGCGGCCAGCTCGCGCACCCGGGTGGCCCACGGCCCATCCAGCGGCTGGGCGGCGCGATGCGCGGCCCCGGCGAACGAACTCATCGTGGCTTCGGGGAACACGATCAGGTCGGCCCGTCCGGCGGCACGATCAAGGTGATCGGTGATCAACTCGAGGTTCGCGGACGGATCGCTGCCGGAGCGGATTTGGGCCAAGGCGACGCGCATGTCCCCAGCCTGACACGCCCCGCGCCGCCGCGGACCCCCACAGTCTCGAAATTGCCGACCCGCGGCAGGCAACCTCGCGGGCAGCGGCTGCGTAGGACAGGGTGAAGCACGAAGAGAGGCCAGATGTTCGGATCACCCACCCCCACCCGGGACGCCGCGTTCGCCGAGTTCGTCCGGACGTCCTCGCGGAGCCTGACCCGCACCGCCTATCTGCTGTGCGGCGACCGGGCCTTGGCCGACGACCTGGTCCAAGAAGCCCTTCTCAAGACCTACTTGGCGTGGCGCCGGGTTCGGCCCGGCGAGGCCACCGGCTACACCCGACGGGTGCTGGTGAACCTCAACATCGACCGTTGGCGGCGCCGTCCGCCGGTGCCGACCGAGCTCACCGAACAGCCCGTCGCCGATAAAGGCCCAGCTCAGGTGGACGACCGGGATCAGATCGTCCGGCTGTTGGCCGGGCTGCCCACTCAGCAGCGACGCGTGCTCGTCCTGCGCTACTTCGACGACTTGTCCGAGGCGGCCACTGCCGAACTCCTCGGCATCAGCATCGGCGCGGTGAAGTCGGCCTCCTCGCGAGGCCTGGCCGCGCTGCGCCAGCACTACCAGATGGCCGATGAAGGAGGCCTGCGATGAACGATCTCGAGGAACTGCTGCGCACCGATCTGGCCCGGGCAGCCGAGCCGATCGACTCCGGCGTGGACGCCGACGAGCTGGTCGAGGCCGGACATCGGGTCCGGCGCTCCCGGACGATGCGGGTCGGCGCCGGCCTCACTGCGGTGTTGGTCACGGCGGCCGGGTTGGGGCTGGTGGTGGCTACTGCGGTGGGTCGCGGATCGCAGGCACCGGTGCTGGCCACACCGTCGCCGACCCCGTCGGTGACGGCGTCGGTGACGCCGAGCACGTCGGCCAGCCCGACCATCACGTCCGCAACTGCCGGGAAGGCAACCTTCGATCTGACCGATTTCGGGATGAACAAGGCCGATGCGCCCTTCGACCAGCTGGTCGTCGCGGCCGAGCCGACCAGCACCGGGACGCTGGCGATCACCATCATCGGCAGCAAGCCGGGGCACGCCGACCAGAAGGCCACCGCGCAGGTCGAAGCCGGACGGACCTCGGCCACCTTCGTCGGCCTGGGCAAGCGAGCGGTGGTGACCCTGGTGCCGGGGACGGCCGCCAACGCCAGCCTGTTCACCGACCTGAACGTGGGCGGCCGGGTCAGCGACACCAAGGTGATCCCTGGAACCGGACTCTCCGCGCTGGTCACAGTCTTCGAGCGGGGCGTGGCCGAGCCCACAAAGGGTGCCGGCGTCATCTGGCAGACCGTGGACGGATTGCTGCACTCCACCTCGGGCGCCGAGGTGCCCAGTGCGGAAGTGAGCGTCGCCGGGGAGAGCGCGCGAATCTACCGCTCGGAGGAGATCGGGGTACTCGGTCTGTGGGGTAGGGAGGGCAAGCTCGGCGGCACGAGCATGGCGATCAAGGACGCAGAGCCCGGCGACCTGATCGGCGGGGGCCTCGGCCACTGCGGCGAGGTTCCGCCCACCGGCTGCACCTGGTCCAACTTCACGGCGCTGCCGCCGGGGACGACCAACCTGCAGCTCACCCTCAACCCGAAAGCCCCAGATTCCGGATGGACGTCGGCCACGCTGTCCGACGGCTGGGTGATGGTGCTCGCCGTGAACCACAGCAGCAAGGAGACGAGCACGGTCGTGGTCTCCGCCGACTACGTGGACGCCTCCGGCAAGGCCGTCCACCTCGGCAAGTAACGCTCATCGACAGCGCCCCGGCCACCCCGCGGGGCGCTGTCGGTGGCGGGGCCTAGCCTCGGTGAGGTGACGGCGTTCAGTTCGCTCCCGGTGCGTGAGGTGCGGCTGCGTCCGGGCGTGGAGCAGGTCGGCTGGCCGTTCACGCTCGGTCCGGTGTCCCAGCTGGCCGCAGAGGGGCTGGAACTGTCGGAGCTGACGATCCTGGTGGGGGAGAACGGGGTCGGGAAGTCGACGATCGTCGAGGCGATCGCGATGGCCTACGGGCTGAACGCCGAGGGTGGCAGCACCAACTTTCAGCACAGCTCGCGGCCCAGCGAGTCGGGGCTGCACGAGCACCTGCAACTCACCCGCGGCCTGGCCCGCTCGAAGTGGGGCTACTTCCTGCGGGCCGAGACCATGCACGGGCTGCTCACCTACCTGGAGGAGCATCCCTCGCCGGCCGACCCGGAGCGTCCGTACCACGAGTACTCCCACGGCCAGGCGTTCCGCGAGCTGCTGACCACCAAGCTTGGCCACATGACCGGACGCGGCGGCTTCCTGGTGCTGGACGAGCCCGAGGCCGGCCTGTCGCTGCTCTCCCAGATCGCGCTGGCCAACCAGCTGCGTGACCTGCGCAGCGACGGGATCCAGGTCCTGCTGGCCACCCACTCCCCGATCCTGGCCGCGATCCCGGAGGCCCAACTAATCGAGCTGGACGAGACCGGCTTTCGTCCGCGCCGCTGGCGGGAGCTGCTCACCGTGGCCCTCTACCGGCGCTTCCTGGACGACCCGGGCTACTTCGGCCTCGACTAGGCCTCCGGTTGCCCCGCTGACAAGGGACGTCGCTCGGTTGGAGTTCGCAGCCTCTCAGCCGGTATCATCGCGGACGGAGGATTCGCCTAGAGGCCTATGGCGCTCGCTTGGAAAGCGGGTTGGGTTCACGCCCTCACGAGTTCGAATCTCGTATCCTCCGCGTTTGGAAACCGGCTCTGACTAGGCTTTATAGCCTGTCAGGGCCGGTTCTGTTTCAGGTCGTTCCCTTAGCGTTCCCTTAGCTAACGGGCGTTCGCGCAGTCTGCGACATACAGGGCAACCGGCCTGCGGGGGGCCTCGCTGAGCGTCTGTGGTGAGCCGACGACCCCCACCCTCGCACACCTGCCACAACGCACCCAGAAGATCGCCTGTCCGGATCGGCCGCCTTCGTGGGCTTAAGGGGGTAGCCAGTCGCGTCGCTGGCGATGCCGATCGAGGAGCCAGCCATGACCATGAGTGCCGCAGGAGTGAAGCCGGAGTTCGTCTCCCTGCAAGAGGCGGCGGTGTTGTACAGCGTGAGCGTCGACCTGCTGCGTCAGCGGATCGCCGCCGGGGAGTTGCCGGCCGTGCACGCCGGCCGGCGGCTGATCCGGGTCCGGATCGACGATCTGAAGCGGGTGTTCCGACCCGTCCCCTCGGTCTACACGCGCTCCCGGCGGCGCGCCTCATGACCGGCCATACGACGCCGACCGGGACGCCGCCCCGGGATCGGCCGTTGGTGCTGTACGACCTGCTCGAGCAGCTCGCATGGCTCCAGCTTGTCGGGGCCGACCCAGCCGAGATCGAACAGTTGGCTCACGAGTTTCGGCGGCTGCGGGCGGACCTGTGATGGCCAGCCGGAACCCTACGGATGAGCAACGGGATGCCGCCGACCAGGCCCGCCGTGAGACGGTCGAGCAGTTGCATGAGCAGTTGGCGCACGGGATCGCGAACCTGGACGACAAGGACGCCTGGCAGCGGTGGTTGGGCATGGCGTCGAAGCTGCATCGGTACAGCTTCAACAACGTGGTGCTGACGATGATGCAGAAGCCGGACGCGACGATGATCGCCGGCTACCGGGCCTGGCAGGCGATGGGCCACCAGGTGCGCCGCGGCGAGAGGGCGATCAAGATCCTCGGCCCGGTCACCCGCAAGGTCGAACTGGTCGACCGGCTTACGGGTGAACCGATCCGGGACGCCGAGGGGCGACAGCAGTACGTCCGGCAGTTGGTCGGAGTCCGCCCGGTGAGCGTCTTCGACGCGAGCCAGGTCGATCCACCCGTCGAGTCCCCGCCGGAGCCGACGCTGCTCCGGGGCCAGGCGCCGCCGGGTCTGTGGGACTCGCTGGCCGAGTTGGTGGAGGCGGAGGGCTTCCAGCTCACCCGTGGCGACTGTGGCGGCGCCAATGGGCTTACCGACTACCTGGGCTCTGAGGTTCGGGTCCGTGCCGACGTCGACGACGCGCAGGCGGTGAGGACGCTCGCCCATGAGCTGGCGCACGTGCTGATCCGTCCCGAGCCCGGTGAGCCGTACGCAGGCGCGTGTCGTGGCCGTCGGGAGGTGGAGGCGGAGTCGGTGGCCTACGTGGTCGCGGCCGCGCACCACTTGGACACCAGCCAGTACACGTTCAACTACGTCGCTGGTTGGGCCACCCAAGCTGCCACCCCGCAGCACGGCATCGAGACGGTCGTTGCCGAGACCGGGGCGCGGGTGATTGCGACCGCTGATGCGATTCTGGCCCACACCAAGCCGGCCGACCTCGAGACCAGGCTGATCGACGCGGTCGCCGAAGATCTCGGGGTGGGCGTGTCCTCATCGCCGAGGATTGCCCCCCGGCCGGCTGAGCCAGAAGTGTGGGAGACGATCACGTACTCCCCAAGTCCGGGGGCCCTTGAGGAGGCCCGTAGGCCGATCCCGCTCGATCGCAGCGTGCATGCGGCCGGCATCGAAATCTGAACCATGGCCACTGTCCTGGGGTCCACGCGTGCGGGCGTCATTCTTGCCCCACCCGGGCAAGAATTGGGTCGTCGATCGACAAGGAGCATGATGAGCGAACTGGTGCCCACGGATGACGTCCCCCAGGACGGCGAGGCATTCGTCGCCTATGTGGTGGCACTGGTGGAGCAGGGCCGTCGGGTCGCGGCCGTCCAGGTCAACGCCGCGCTCACCGTGACGTACTGGCTGGTCGGGCGAGCGATCTCGGTAAACGCGCTCCGCAATGGTCGAGCCGACTACGGGCGGGAGATTCTTGCCTCGCTGGGGCAAGAATTGGGCGCCCGGTTCGGGGCCGGCTTCGATCCGTCGAACCTCAGCAGGATGGTGAGTTTCGCGCGCCAGTTCCCCGACTTCGCGCGAGTGTCGGAGTTGGCGCACCAGTTGAGCTGGACGCATGTGAAGGCCCTTGTAGCCGTCAAGTCGGAAGCTGCCCGGGCGTTCTATGCCGACGAGGCGGCAGCCAAGCACCTCAGCGTCCGGGAACTGCGGACTGCAATCGAACGCAAGGCATACGAGCGGCGCGAGATCGCCAACGCCCAGATCCCGGAGGGCTCTGCTGTCCCGCGGGACACGTTCCGCGATCCGCTGATCCTGGACGCGCTCGGCCTCAAGGACAGCTTCCTGGAGAAGGACCTGGAAGCGGCGATCCTTCGGGACATGCAGGCCTTCCTGATGGAGGTCGGCCGCGGCGATTGGGATGCCGCGGAGTCGAAACTGGCGCTATTGGTCTGATCGACCACCTGGGATAGGTCACCAACTGCTGTATAGTCATGGGGTGCTGACTATTGCTTCACGCCTCGACGTCATGAACCGGCTCGGCCGGGCCATGGCCGATCCGACGCGTTCTCGTATCCTGATGGCCCTTCTGGACGGTCCGAGCTATCCGGCTGTGCTGTCCCGTTCGCTTGAGCTGGGCCGGTCGAATGTCTCGAACCATCTGACGTGTCTTCGTGATTGCGGGATCGTGGTCGCTGAGCCCGAGGGCCGTCAGACGCGCTACGAGATCGCGGATCCGCATCTTGCGGCGGCGCTCAAGTCACTGGTCGACGTGACGCTCGCGGTCGATGAGAACGCCCCTTGCCTGGACGCCTCGTGCACGGTGCCGGGTTGCTGCGGAATCGGAGCGGGCGCATGAGTGAGGTGACGAAGCCCCAGGTGGAGGGCGTCGAGCTCGAGGATGACGATGACGATGACCATGACGGTCCCTGGTGGACCGATCGCGGAATCATGGTCCCGGTCTTCTCCGGTGTCGCTTTCCTCACCGGCCTGATCCTGGAGTGGTCCGGGATGGAGATCCCGGCGCTGGTGTTGTTCTGGGCCGGCCTGCTGCTGGGTGCATCCACGTTCACTCCCGGCGCGATCCGGAAGCTGTTCAAGGGCAAGCTCGGCATCGGGCTGCTGATGACGATCAGCGCCGTCGGTGCGGTGATCCTCGGCTACGTCGAAGAGGCCGCCGCCCTGGCGTTCCTGTACTCGATCGCCGAGGCGCTGGAAGACAAGGCCATGGACCGTGCCCGCGGCGGACTGCGGGCACTGCTCAAGCTCGTCCCCGAGACCGCGACCGTCCGCCGCGGCGGGGCCTCTGTTGAGGTCGCCGCGAAGGACCTGGCTGTCGGGCAGCTCATGCTGGTGCGACCGGGCGAGCGGATCGCGACCGACGGCATTGTCCGCACTGGCCGCTCCAGCCTCGACACCTCAGCGATCACGGGGGAGTCGATCCCGGTCGAGGTCGAGCCCGGCGACGCCGTATCTGCCGGCGCGATCAACACCGCTGGTGCGCTGGAGGTCGAGACGACCGCAGCGGGCACCGACAACTCGCTGACCACGATCGTCGACCTGGTGGAGAAGGCGCAGGCAGAGAAGGGCGACCGCGCCCGCCTCGCCGACCGTATCGCCCGCCCGCTCGTGCCCGGCGTACTCATCCTCGCTGCGCTCGTCGCGATCATCGGGTCGTTGTTCGGCGACCCGGAGCTGTGGATCACCCGCGCCCTGGTCGTGCTGGTGGCGGCGTCGCCGTGCGCGCTGGCGATCTCGGTGCCGTTGACGGTGGTGGCTGCGATCGGGTCGGCGAGCAAGTTCGGTGTGATCATCAAGTCCGGTGCGGCGTTCGAACGGTTCGGCGTGATCCGCCACGTCGCTGTCGACAAGACCGGCACCCTGACCCGCAACGAGCCCGCCGTCACCGCAGTCCTCACCGCCGACGGCATCACCGAGGAGCAGGCGCTGGCGTGGGCGGCCGCGCTGGAGCAGCACAGCACCCACCCCCTCGCCGCCGCGATCACCGCTGCCGCGCCGGGCGCTCCTGCGGCGGAGGGCGTGACCGAGCAGGCCGGCCACGGCATCGAAGGTGAGCTCGATGGCGCGCGGATCACGGTCGGCAGTCCCCGCTGGCTCGACGCCGGGACCCTCGGCGACCGGGTCGCGGGCCTGGAGGAGCAGGGCATGACGGTCGTCATCGTCCACCGCGACAGCACGCCGGTCGCCGCGATTGGCGTCCGCGACGAACTGCGCCCCGAGGTCCCCGAGGTCGTCCGCACCCTCGCCGCACAGGGCGTCGGGGTCACCATGCTCACCGGCGATAACGCCCGCACCGCCCGCGCCCTCGCCGCCCAAGCCGGGATCGGTGACGTGCGTGCCGAGCTGCGCCCGGAGGACAAGGCCGCCGCGATCGCGGAGCTCGGTCAGCACGGGTCGGTGGCGATGATCGGCGACGGCATCAACGACGCTCCCGCCCTCGCCGCTGCCGACATCGGCATCGCGATGGGCGCGACCGGCTCGGATGCCGCGATCGAATCCGCCGACGTCGCCTTCACCGGCCACGACCTGCGCCTGCTCCCGCGAGCGTTCGACCACGCCCGTCGCGGACGCCACATCATCAACCAGAACATCGTCCTGTCGCTGCTGATCATCACCGCCCTGCTCCCGCTCGCCCTCTTCGGCGTCCTGGGACTTGCAGCCGTGGTGCTCGTGCACGAGATCGCCGAGGTGGTTGTGATCCTCAACGGCCTGCGCGCCGCCCGCACACGGAAGACCGGCGCGTGACCGCGCAGGACATCGCCGCGACGATCGACGAAGACGATGCGGGCCCACGGCCGCAGGCGAGGAGAGCCCTCGGCGTCGCCCTGATTGTGGCCTTGCTCGCTGTGGTGCTCGACCAGGGCTCGAAGGCCCTCGCCGTGGCACAGCTGACCCCCGGTGAACGGGTCCCGCTGGTCGGCGACCTGTTCGGCCTGTCCCTGGTCTACAACCCCGGAGCCGCGTTCTCACTCGGCTCCGGGGCCACCTGGATCATCACCCTCCTCGGCGTCCTCGCCGCCGTCGCGGTGGTCATCTTCGCAGTGCGGCTGAGCGGTGCCCGGTGGGGCCTCGTACTGGGGCTGGTCCTCGGCGGGGCCGTCGGCAACCTCATCGACCGGCTGCTGAACCCGCCCGCGTTCGGACGCGGGCAGGTCACCGACTTCCTCGCCTACGGCGACCTGTTCGTCGGGAACGTCGCCGACGTCGTCGTCGTGCTCGGTGTCGGCCTGGTCTGCCTGAACCTCTTCAGATCTACCCCTCGCACGACAGCGGACAGCGAACGAACGGACAGCCCTTCATGAAGGTAGAGCTGCTACACATCGTCGACTGCCCAAACACCGCCATCGCAGAAGCGCACGCGCGCGCCGCGCTGGACACGCTCGGGTTCACCGACGTGCCCGTTGAGTTGGTGACGATCCAGACCGAAGCTGAAGCGGCGAGCTCTGCGTTCGGAGGCTCGCCCACGATCCTCGTCGATGGCGTCGACCTGTTCCCGACGGCACCGGTTCAGTCGCTGGCGTGCCGCGTCTACGCGACGGGAAGCGGGTTCGCCGGAGCACCTACTCAGGAGCAGTTGGAGGTTGCCTTGCGAGACGCGGGTGATCTCGCTTCGCGCGCTCCTGTGCATGTGTCGATCATCGCGTGAGTGCGCTGTAGCGGGCGTTGCTGGCCACGACGGCATCCACCCAGCGGGTCGCCGCGACGATGTGCAGGCCGGTCAAGCGGGCGATCACGGGGGCCGGGAGCTCCTGGGCGAGAGAGGCCAGAGCGCCGGCGCGAGCGTGACGGGCCCGGATGGAGAATTTCGCCAGCCTGTCAGTGAGGGAGTCGCGGGAGAGCGGAGCGCCGTGATTCTGCCCCGGAAACAGCCAGTCCGATTCGCCGGCGTCGGTGAGCAGACGCGGCGCGTCGCGGTGCTCGCGCGCGGCGATCGCGAGCTGACCGATCGCCTCGGGTAGCTCCAACGGGTCTGGCCCGAGTCGGATCGTCACCCGCTCCGTGCCGGTGATGTCGGTCACGCGCAGCAGATGCAACCGGGCGACCGGGATCCCGAACAGCAGGAGCAACGCCCCGGCAAGCCTGGTCCGAGGATCCTCGTCCTCGGCGCTGAGCACGTCGCCGAGCAGCTCCCAACGTTCGTCGGCGCTGGCGCCCGTGGGGGTGTTCGCGCTTCGGCGGAGGGGAGGGACGCGCAGGCGAGGGCAGACCTTGTTGCTGGCCGCCCACTCCAGGAATGCCGTGACGCGTCGACGAACCGGGGGGCCGTCAACGAGCCAGAGCTCGAGTCGTCCCTGATCGAGCATCGCCAGAGACTCCGAGCGGATGGTAAGCCAGCTCATCAGGTCGAGAACTTGCTGCAGCTCCTGCCGCCGCCCATCCGATTGCCGTCGCCCGACCGGGCGGGCCTGTTCGCGTAGCTGCCGCAGATGACGCCAACGGACGAACCGGTCGAACAGGCGGCGATGATCCGGGTTGGCGATCTGGGCCGACCGGTCTTGGCACCAGGTCTCGAATCGGATCAGTTGCTCGTCCCGTGCGGGCAGCAGGCCATGCTCGGCTAGCAGTGCCCTCACGGGGCCTGTCGACCCTGGCGTGCCGAGTCGATCCAGCAATTCGTGGCTCAGCGGCTCTGTGCTCGTCAGTGCCTCTCGCAGGATCGCGACCGTAGTGTTGCGGCGGAAGGCGTCCAAGGTGCGTCGCTCGTCCGCGGCGAGGAATCGTTCCCGCATTGCGGCGAGCGTCGGATCCGCTGCGACGACGCTGTCGGGCAGCAGCTCGCGGATCTTGTCGTCGGCGTAGCAGCGATCACACCATCGGCGGTGGTGCAGGCGACCGTGCGCCCCGCAGCGACGGCAGTCGCGGAACATCAGCGGGCTGTTCCGGGCGCAACGTTGGCAGAGCGGACCTTGATCGGTGCGGGCGCTGACTCGCGTGTCGCGGCCGCAGCTGATGCAGGTCTCGACGACGTGCGGGGCGCAGTACCAGCAGAGGGGCTCCCCGTCCGGGGTCACCCGGATCGAGTACCCCACCCGGGTGCAGATCGAGCAGGGCCTGCGGGGGCGTGCGCAGGGGAGGCAGATCGCCTTCACTGTTCCCGCGAACCGGCACTCCCGCTCCTGACCGCACTGGTGACAGACATCAACTCTGGTAGCGGCGTAGCAGCTCAGGCAGATCGCTTTCTCGGTGCCGGGGAACCGGCACCGACCCTGGGCGCCGCAGACCGTGCAGACATCAGCGCCGGGCGCGGTCCGGCAGGCGGAACACATCGGCCCGTCCGGGGTGCGCACCGCGATCAGCCGGTGATTGCCGCAGCTGACGCAGCTAGCCCAGGATTCCGGGAGCTGGTTTGTGCAGGCCTGGCAGAGCCGGTCACCGTTGGCGAGCCGTAGCTCGAGGTGCGCGGTGTTTCCACAGCCGTCGCAGACCGCCTGGTGCGCCGCCTTGTAGCAGGAGCTGCAGCAGATCCTTCCCCCGAGCCGGTCCGGGAGCCGTCCGGAGCGACCGCAATGTCCGCAGGTCAGGGCCGGCAGCCGGGCACCGAGCTCACGCAGCCGCGTGTAGAAGGCCGCAAACAGCGTCGACGAGGCGGGAGGGTCGGCGAGCCAGCCTGGCCCGAACAGTTCGCACTCCAACGCCAACCGCAACAGCCGGTCCGCTTTCAGGCCCTCGGTCGCCGTGAGCATCATGTGCATGGTCCCGCCGGGGATGTGCGAGGCGACGAAGCGATCCAACCGCTTGTCAGTCACGTCCTGCAATGCCCGCCAGCACGAGCGGCAGTAAGCGTGGTCACCCACCTGCGCGTGCCGCAACTGCTCACTCCGCTCGCATTCGACGCAGTCGATCAGCACGTCCAGACGCGCCCGCCCGCACGCCGCGCAAATCCGGTCCTCACCGTCGCGGCAGTTCAACAGCACGACTCGGCCGCAGCGCGCGCACCCCGGCGGGCGGACCGTGCTGCCACCGGCGGCAGCGAGCTCGAGCAGGATCCGGTCCAGCACCAGCGGAATCCGCGTCGATCCCGCGACCAGCATCCCCGGGTCCTCACGCAGTTGCGCGAGCAGCCGGCGTCTTCCCGCCTCTTGCACGACCTCGCGGTCCACGATCCCGCCGATCACCCCAGGCGCGACCGTCGTCTCGACCGCGGCGATCGTCGCGACCAGGGCGTCGCGAACCTCAGCCATCTGCGGGAAGCACGCGCGCCCGCGGTGGGCGCAGGCCCTTCTCCCGCAGTGTCGCGGCGCCGCTCGCGGACCGGTCCTCGCCGTCCGTGCCGGTCGCGGCCGCCGACGCTCCCAGGTCGACCTTGCGGACCAGGTCGTCCGCGCTGCACTCGAAGATATCCATCAGCGCGACGAGCACGTGCATGTTCAGTCGCTCCGGCTTCTCCGTCGCCAGCCGGTAGATCTGGCTCGCCGACAGCTCGATGCCGCGCTCGCGCAGCAGCGGCACCAGCTTCGAGGTCGCGAAGATTCCCGACGCCGCCATCACCTCACGTAGCCGCCACTCATACCCGATCACCCTCATCAGCTCGATCCTTCCTCCCGCGGCCGCAGCCGCTCCAACGCATCCCGCATCATCTTGTTCGCGAAGTCGCCGCTGATCCCGGTGTAGATCGACGTCGTCGACTGGTGCTGGTGCCCGACCTGGCGTTGCACGAAAACCGGGTCCACACCCTCCTCGATCAGGTGCGTCACGTAGCTGTGCCGCAGCGCGTGCGGCGACAGCACCGGGTCGAGCCCAAGATCGTCGCGGTACTCGGCGAACCGGTCAGACAGCTCCCTCGTGCGCAGTCGTGTGCCGCGCTCCGACAACCACAGAGCCCGCTGACCGTCGGGCCGCATCAGCGGCCAGACGTTCTTCACATAGTCCTCGACGGCCTCGACCGCCCAGTCCCGCAACGTCGCCACCGATCGGCGCTTGGGCGGTCCGCCGCGGGAGGCCTTGCCGTACCGGACGTGCAGCATCCCGTAGTCGCCGAACTCTGGGGCGTGCGCATTGCGGTAGAAGTCGGTCACGTCCAGGTGGACTGCCTCGTTCGCCCGCAACCCCCACGCATACGCCACCCGCAGCAGCACCGCATCCCGATACGCCGGCAGCGCGCCCTTTCGGCCATTCTTCAAACGGCGCTGGATCTCCTCGTCGGCACGATCGAACAACGCCTGCAGTTCGTCTCGCGTCAACGGACGCCGCCCCGGCCGGCCGTCGTAGTCCTGAAGGTGCCGGTTCGTGTTCCAGTCGTGGCAGACCTGCACCGGATGCGTGCCGAAACGCTGCTCGCACTCCGCCACCCACCCGTAGTGCTCCGACGTCAGATAGTCGCAGAACTGCCGCACCGCCAGCTGGGTAGCCGCGGATCGTCGACGGCGCCAACTGCCGCACCGACACCAGATCCAGCATCCACTCATCGAACAATCCCGCCGACCACAACCACGGCCACGACCCCGCGTGCGCATGGAACTGCCGCACCGCGCGCACCGTCCCGGTCACGTAGTCCTCGCCCAGCCCGCGCCCGCCCAACTGCTGCGCCCGCCAGCCCGTCACCATCGCCTCGAACACGGACTCCTCAGCACGCAGGAACGACACGCCAGACGCGAGATACAACCCCGCAACACCATGCGCCACCGGCCGTGAACCCATCCGAAAAGCTCCTATCAAATGCAGACAATAAGCATTTAACGCGAAGATTTGGAGCGAGCGCAAGTCGATCCCAGTCAGGAAGCGGAACCCAGAAGGCTCCCCGTACGATCAACGACACCTAGAACTCACGCAGACCTGCATTAGATGCAATAGGGCGTGGTTTTCGCGTTCGTGGGCCGGCAGGTCCACTTCGAGGTGGACGGAGACGATTTCTTCATCGACTTGCTGTTCTTTCATGTCGAACAGTTGCGCTACGTGGTGATCGAACTGAAGGCCAAGAAGTTCGACCCACGCGATGCCGGCCAGCTCGGCTTCTACGTCGCCCTGGTCGAAGACCAACTCCGCCGACCGCAGCACCAACTCACGGTCGGCATGCTCTTGGTCGCAGACAAGAACGACTCCGTCGTCAGGTACGCCCTCGCAGGGGCATCCCAACCGATCGCCGTCTCTCGCTACGAACTCTCGCCCTCGGTACAGGCCGCGCTGCCGCCTGAGGATGCGATCGCCCAAGCGGTCGCGCTCGGCTTCGGTCCCGACGGCCTCAGGAGGTGATCCGACGCGGTCCGACGGGGCTTGTCCAGCAAGCTGCTGGACCCGTTCGCTTCGTCGATGTGATGTGGTGAGGTGCCGACACGCAACGACCCCCAGTGGGCTGTCGCTGCCACGCCCGGTGCGCTCAGTTCAGACTGCTGGCCTCTGGCGCGGGGCTTGCGTCGAGCCGATGCGGCGCCGAGGGCCCTTTCGTTCTCGACGTCCCAGTGTGGCGCAGCGCGATCCGGACGGTCTGAGGACCCTGCGCGATTGCCTTGTCCCTCCCGGAAACGTCGCCTTCGCGACTAGGAGACAGCCGCCACAGGGGCCACTAGCCTCCATTCCGGACATCCTGCTGTAGACGGCCGCTCCGCTCGATAGGCTGAGCGAATGACACGTCTGGAGCTGACCTGGCCGGGCAAGGATCAGTTCCTCTTGGTTCCGCGCGACGAGACCGGCAAGCCCGTCTGGGTTCCGCGCGAGCACCCGGCAGCAGCGGAGGTCCGCACGACAGAGTTCGTCGGCGAGTTCGGTGAGGTGAACCCAGCGGATCCTCACTCGGACAATCTGCTGTTCGTCGGGGACAGCCTCGACGTACTGCGTATCCTGCTGGAGGTCCCTGAGTTCCGTCGTCACTATCGCGGCAGGGTCAAGCAGGTCTATATCGACCCTCCGTTTAACACAGGGCAGGCATTCGCCCACTACGACGATTGGCTTGAGCACGCCACCTGGCTGTCGTTCATGCACGAGCGGCTGCATCTCATCCGAGAGCTTCTCCGCCCGGACGGCTCAGTCTGGGTCCACCTCGACGACGCCGAGCACCACCACATGCGGGTGCTGCTCGACGACGTATTCGGACGCGCATCCTTCGTGGACACCGTTGTCTGGCAGAAGGCGGACTCTCCCCGCAACAGCGCTCGGTGGTTCAGCACCGACCAGGACTACATCTCGGTGTACGCGAAGGACCCTGCGCGCTGGCTACCGAACCGATTGGGGCGCACCGACAAGTCGAACGCGATCTACTCCAACCCCGACAACGACCCGCGTGGTCCGTGGTTGGCTGGCGACCCCTACGCCAACAAGCCCTACTCCCGTGGCCTCTACGAGTACGAGGGCCCGACTGGCAGGATCTTCACACCACCTCCCGGCAAGTTCTGGCGCATCGCCGAGGCGAAACTGCGCGAACTCGACGAGGATGGCCGGATCTGGTGGGGTCCGAACAGTGATGCGCGCCCGAGCATCAAGAGATACCTGTCGGAGGTCGGCGATCTTGTGCCACGAACGATGTGGTTCAGCGCGGACGTCGGCAGCAATCGAACCTCGAATCGTGAGATGAAGGCTCTGTTCCCGGACTTGCCGGCCTTCTCAACGCCCAAGCCTGAGCGACTCCTTGAGCGTGTGATCCGCATCGGGTCTAGCCCAGGGGACATTGTCCTGGACTGCTTCGCCGGCTCGGGTACGACCGCCGCCGTCGCGCACAAAACGGGCCGGCGATGGGTCAGTTCGGAGATCCTGGAGGATACCGTTGACACATTCACGCGTCCGCGGTTGGAGAAGATCGTTAATGGAGACGACCCAGGCGGGATTACAGCAGATGTCGGCTGGTCGGGCGGTCGAGGGTTCCGCTGCGTGCAAGTCGGGCCGTCCATGTATGTCGACTCCCCGTACGGGGTTCTCTTGTCTGATGACGCGACCAACGGGTTGTTCAGCAGAGCCGTTGCTGGCCAGCTCGGCTACGAGTTCCAGCCGTTCGCTGCGCCTCTATGCGGTGTTCGTGGGCGTATGCGTCTGGCCGTACTCGATGGGGCGGTTGGCCGGGAAGAGGTCCAGGCAATCGTTGGCGCTCTGACTGACGGAGAACGGGTCGAGATCGTAGGGCGGAACGTGCTGGACGGAGCCGCGCAGATGCTCGATCATCTCGCTAGAGGATCGCGGCTCACAAAGGCGCCGCGGGACCTGCTCACCAGCTCCACCCTACGGAGCCGACGTCGAGTGCTGCGGGAACAGTGAACATGAGGATCGAGTACGACGAATCACTAGTCGAGCAGGTTGCACACACCCTGGACCTGAGGAAGCCTAACCGCGACGCCCTCGACACCCTTGCCCGCGCGCTCGATCGCTCGGAACCAGGCGCTGAACTCGTCGCCGATCTGGCCACCGGAGTCGGCAAGACGTACATAGCCGGTGGTCTGCTCGACTACCTGTACGCGGCAGGGGTCTCAAACGTGATCATCGTCACACCAGGGTCGACGATCCAGAGAAAGACAGTCGACAACCTGACTCCCGGCAATCGCAAGTACCTTCGGGGCCTCCAGTCGAATCCTCTTGTCGTCACTCTGGACTCGCTCGAGCGCGGAGAGGTGGGTGCGGCGCTCGACGACCCTGAACGATTCAAGGTGTTTGTCATGACCGTCCAGTCGCTGTTGCGACCGAACAGCACCGACGCACGTAGGGCGCATCGTGCCCACGAAACCATCGGCGTCTCGCTCTACAACTACCTCCAAGAGGCCGACGACCTGGTGGTCATTGCCGACGAACACCATGTGTACTACTCGGGAAACGCCAAGCGGTTCCAGGCCGCGATCGATGACCTGAGGCCCGCCGCACTCATCGGCCTCACCGCAACCCCTCATGCGATTTCGGCACCCAACGTGGTCTACCGATATCCGCTGTCTGAAGCTATCGCCGACGGTTACGTGAAGATCCCTGTACTGGTGTCGCGTCGAGATGGGATGGCCGACCTGCGGACACAAATGGCCGACGGTTTGACGCTACTCAGTGCCAAGGCGTCTGCGATGAGGGCCTACTGCGTGATGACCCGTCGGGCCTACGTCGAACCGGTGCTGTTCATGGTCGCCACCACGATCGACGAGGCTATTCAGATACGCGACCTGCTCGCCGGACCTGACATGCTCGGCGATCCCTCGAAGGTGCTGCTCGTGACATCTGAAGAGCCCGACAAGACCCTCGCGCTACTGGACACCCTCGAAGATGAGGGTTCGCCCATCCAAGCGGTCGTGAGCGTCGGGATGCTCAAGGAGGGATGGGACGTCAAGAACGTCTATGTCATCGCGTCTGTGAGATCACTTGAGTCCCAGTTGCTCACTGAGCAGATTCTCGGACGCGGGCTACGACTCCCATTCGGTTCACGAATCGGCAATCCGATGCTCGACACGGTCGAGGTGCTATCTCACCGTTCGTTCGCATCCCTCCTGAGTCAAGCGCGGGTCTTGCTCGAAGAGACGCTGGGCGAGCGGACCGAGAATGCTCGAGCGATTGCGAACCCCGTTCCCGGCGCAGGCCACGGCGTGGGCCTGCCGATCAGTGCCGATGACTTCTTCGCAGCCGACCCAAGCCTGGTCGAGGTCGAGATCGAGCTGCCCGGGCCGGCTGCTGCTGAGCTGGAACGTCCTGACGATGCTGCGAGTGGGTCACTCGCTCCAGGACCAACCCACCCTGGCATGCGATTCGCAACCATGGAGGCCCGCGAGGCCGCCGCACGTCGGGCTAGCGACGCGCTGGCGCGAACGCTCACGCCAAAGCCAGCCTTCTCGGGCATGCTTCCGCTGTTCATCCCCCGTGTGACAAGGACTACAAGACGAGCGCGATTCAGCCTTGGAGAGTTGGACCTGACCCAGGTCGAGGCGCTCGGTCGCCAGTTCGCCACCGACGAAGGCGACACTCTCCGCCGCACGGCGGTTGACGCTGAGCGTGACCTGATGGGCGCGACCCATGTGGTGCTGTCCGAGCAGCGCGACCGGGTCGCGGCGTCCCCGCTCCTCATCGAGTACGGCTCGATCGAGACGGACCTGATCTCTCGACTGCTCCGTACCGACGGCATCGAAGCCTCAGTGCCCGAAATGAACGCTGCGCGAAAGGTCGCACAAGCGTTCCTTGACGGAGCACGCGTCACCGAAAAGACCCCGTGGCGCGTCGATCACGGCCGGCTCGCAACGGCGCGACTCACGGAGTGGATCCGACAAAGACAGGCGGCGGCCCAGACCTGGGTCGAGACTGATGTCACCTTGATCAGGTGGCCCGAGCCTGAGAACCGCGTCGAGCCGGTGCCTCCTGCTGACCGGCATCTCGTGACCTCGGCGGCGAGCTTCGTCCGCAACTACCCGTACGTAGGGTGGTTGCGATCGGTCTACGACGTTGCTCGATTCGACGCCTACTCGACTGAGTTCCGGCTGGCGGAGCTCTTTGATTCCACTGCGGGGATCGAGTCTTGGCTGCGAGTCGATGATGGCGTCCCGCTGGCCATCGATTACTCTATGGGTTCCTTCGGCCACCGCTACGAGCCGGACTTTGTTGTCATCGATGATGGCCGAATGCACTGGATCGTGGAGGGCAAACGCGATTCCGAGATGGAGTCACCAGTTGTGCAAGCGAAACGGAACGCAGCCCGAGATTGGATCACCACGGTCAACACGGACTCTGCAGTTTCGGATCAATGGGGCTATCTGCTTGCATCTGAGTCGGTTGTCGCGGCGGCATCGTCTTGGCTGGCGCTGCGAAGAGGCGCGCAGACGTACTCATAGAGGCCGGATGCAATGCGTCGCCTGCGCCCACCGGGCTCACACGCCAGCTGCCGCCCGCCTCGTCTCGATGGCTCGACGCACAGCTTGTTGCGCCCGATCCAGAGGGATCCGCTCTTGTTCGATGCGTCGGTGCCCGGCGTGGTCTGCGTCGAGCAGCTGCAGATACACAACTCGTTCGTCGGGGTGTAGTCGATCCAGCACGCGAGGAGTTCCCGGGGTGATTTCGCGCCCGAGTTGGTCGAGGTTGGTGCCGAACTTTTCGAAAGCCTCATAGGTTGTTGGGTCCATCAGAATCGAGACCAATTCTCTGCTGAAGTCGGCCCGGTAGCCGTTTAGGATTTCGTAGCCGTCCTTGTCGATGTCACCCCAGTACACGACGAGGGGTGCCTCCTCGATCCAGGAGAACGAGGCGACCGTTGCGCCGCCCTTTCCCACGCCCTCGACCGAGATTCCTCTGTCGAGCGTCGGGAAGTGGAGAGCGGTGTCTTTGTTCTCGGAGATAACGACAACCTCTGGCGGGTAGGCCGGCAGGAAGGTGTCGCCCACTGTTGCCGAGTCGTGGACGCGTCCGCCACCGGCACGGTAGGCGGGATCGAGGTAGCTGAAGTGGATTCGCGGGGCGTGCGGCGGAAGCAGCCCGAGGTCGTCGAGCCCGGTTAGGGCTTGGACCGCGGGCCGGTGGGCTTGGAGCCACTTGGCGTGGACGCCAGGAATCGGAACCTGGCGGGGAGTGATGCCCCGTGCCCGTGTCGGGTCTTCGAGATACCAGTCGGCGACGGTCAGTAGCAGCGAGAAATCCACGCTGGAGTACGAGTCGACGAGTCTGATGAGCCGGCTGACGTCGTCCAGGCGCGGGTATCGGTCGGTAAGGGTCGAAAGCCGGTCCCGTCCGCGCGCGAGTCGGTCTGGCCAGTCGGCACCCACGATGGCTGAGGCGTGGTCCAGGGATTCCACGTGTGCATGCGTGGGGACGGTTTGCCGAGTGCCTCCTGAGGCGACCCGAGTCTCGTAGGTCAACTGGACGCCGTGCAGCCGTGCCCAGGCCTGCCACTCGACTGTGAGGGCATGAACCGCCGCGTAGCCGCCGCGCAGATCGGTTGCCGTCGGGCGACCGAGCGGGAAGGCATGCGGGAACACCGGTTCACCGGCGAGGTACTTGTGCCACTTCGCAGTGAGCCGCCGCCGAATGTCGTCGGTGACGCTCTGGGGCGTCTTCATGTGATGTCTCCGGTGTCGAGGTGGTCGACGAGCTCGCTGACGAACGCGTAGCCGTCGGCGTTCTTAGTCACCGTCAGCAACAGGTCCATGTGCGGTTCGAGGGCCGTGACCTTGTCCAGTGGCGCCCCGATGATGAGCTGGAAGCCGAGGTCCTGCCATGCCCTGACCGAACGGCCGGCGAACTCGCTGTCGGACTTGACGAAGCCCTCGTCGAGGAAGACCGGTGCGAACCGGGGTCGTGAGCGGGATTCGTCGCCGAGCTGATAACGCAGCGCAGCACCGACGATGAAGGCCACGAGTTCCTGTGTTTCACCGCCGGACTTGCCACCGAGCGAGTCGTAGGTGGCGATCTCGTCGCCGGCGTCGTCTATGCAGACCGCGGTGATGACGACGTGTTGGCGAACGTCGAGATACCGGTCGCGCTGGGATGTGGAGGGTTTGGTGTGGCCATCGGGGATTCGGATATGGGCCATGAACTCACTGAGTTTCTTGAAGCGGGCCTCGACCTGCTGGTCGGTGAGTTCCAAGGCGAGCCCTGAGGACAGGCTGCGAAGGTCACGGCGGAAGGCTCGCAACTCCTCGTTGTTCAGGCGACGGCTGTTGATTTGTAGGAGGCCCTTGCCGCCGAAAGGGAGTGTCCGCAGGATCCGGTTGATTGGCCGCAGGCGATCCTCGATGTCCTCCATCGCTGTGTCGAACGCGTCATTGAGCCGCAGGAGGTCATCACTAGACCAGGAGGCGAACTCACGGCGCCAACGGTTCCGGCGTTCGTGAAGGCCTTGCGCCATGATCAGGTCGAGAATCTCGCGGTACCCGTCCGCCGAGGCGATCGTGACCCCGAGATTGTTTTCGGTCCAGCGCTGCTTGTACTGGTCGAACATTGACTCCATCGCCGCAACAGTCTTCTTGCGACTCTGTTCAGCAGTCGTGGCTTCTTCATGCAGCCTGGTGCGCAGGGCACGCATGTTCGAGTGGAACGATGACAGGCTGGTTGTGTCCCAGTTCGCGGCGAACAACGCGTCGAGGTACAGCTGCTGCTCGTCGGTGACTTCTGCTGTTTGCGCGTCGACGATCTCGTCGATCATGTCCTGAGCCTGGTCCTGGTCCGTGGCCAGGTCTCCGTGCTGCTTCGCCAGCTTCTCCAGGTGCGCCTCGGCGAGCACCCTCGCCGTGGTGGCCTTCTGGTGCAGTGGTTTGAGGCGATCCTCCTCGGCCTGCAGCGCGTCGAGGATCGAGTTGCTCGCACGCAGTCGTGAGATGTCTGCCTCAAGTGCGCTGATCCGACGCTCGATGCCGAGATGGTCGATCTGAGTCCACGTCGTGTCCAGCACGTAGACGTGCGCCTCCTTCTGCCGGCGCAGGTCGCTCGCTCGTGCTCGCACTTCTTCAACACGTCCGCGGACGCCTTTCAGTAATGGGTCAAGCGCCAGCAGTTGCGCCTCGATGTCGGCCAGTCGGCGCTCGTTGGAGAAGCCGATGATGTTGCCATCGCCCGAGTCGCCGTGGGCCCCCCGACCTCCTTGACGGGTCTGCCCGGCCCGGGTCACCCGAGGTTCCCGGCCACGTAGAGAGGCGGCGTCAACGACACAGAGGTGGTCGATGCCATCTTGGGTCAGCCGTTTCTGAACCCACGCGGAGAAGCGGGAGTTCTTGAAGGCGAGCTTCCCGGAGACGTAGCTCGGGTCGCCCCGCCAGTCTTGGTGCTCGGCCAGTTCGACAGCTTGAAAGTTGAGGCGTGGACTGATCGTGATCGGATCGATCGCCGCAGACAGGTGCTCGATGAGTTGGCGGTCCACCAGCACCGTTCGCGCGACACCACCTAAGGTGGTCTCGACCGCCCTGCGCCAAGGCTCCTCCTCAGGGAGCACGTCGATCAGCTCGGCAACGAAGGGCAGGTCTTCAAGCGGGTCCAGATCGGCAGCCTCAGCCATTCGCACGCGAGCGGCGTGCAGCCTGTGCGGGACCATGCCAGTGCGACCCTGAAGCGACTTCTTCTCCTCCAACAGATCGACCTGCTTGGCTGTGAGCGGCGACAACTCGCTCCTGACAACCTCCTCTTCGGCTCGCAGCGCCGCCTCGCGCTCGTCGAAGCCAGTCATGAAGATGGCTGAGTCGCTCTGCGCCTGAGTGAACTCGTCGATGGTCTCGGGCACCACCAGGCCGATGGGCTCGGTGCGGGTCTGGAACTTGATGTTCGCCTGATATACCTCGTCCTGACGGCCGCGCAGGTCCGCGATCTCTCGTTGGCGTGCGTCGATGGCGTCGCCGCCGTTGGCGCGCTTGTCTGCGGCGATCTGATCCAACCGATGACCGTACTGGTTCTCCTGGAAGGTGGCCTGGGCGAGCGTGGCTGCGGTCTCGCGGTGGTCGCGACGGTTCTCGTCGACAGCAGCGTCGAGAAGTGCACGTTCGGTCCGCAGCCTCCACAGCAGGAATGGTGACGGGCCGCTCTGATCGGCGCCGAACGCTCTGATCAGGAGGCTCTTCGACTCAGCGTCCTCGAGATCGCGCTGCAGTTCGGGAAGCCGCTGCAGCGTCCTGAGCTTGTTGGTCTCGTCGAGCATCTTGGCGTAGGAGGCCTCAAGGTCGGCGAAGTGATCCAGAGCGCTGTCGGCAGCCTGGTAGGTGACGGGCCGCTCCAGCACCATGGACTTGTACAAACTGTCGACCCTCTTGACTTCCATACCAGCCTGGACGCGGGCCAACAAGCGCATCGCCTTGCGGCCACCGTCGCCGCCTCCGATGCTCAGCCGGGTGTGGATGGTGTCCTCGAACTCGCGAAAGGTGTTGAAGGGGGTGAGGCCGGCGGCGCGCAGTGAACGCTTTTCGAACCGGAGCGCGGCCAACGGTTCCAGCCGGCCTACGTCGAAGTATCCCTCGAACGTGGCGTGCGTGGTCACAACGTCCCCGTTGACGGTTGCGCCGGCCCTCACAAAGTAGAGCCGCAGGACGGTGAAGCGCCTGCCGTGCTCGTTGGCAAACGTCGCCGCCAGGGCACCCCAGATGTGGTTGCCGTTGCTGCCGCGCAGCACATGGTCACGCATCTCATCGGACCCGTCGACACGGCTGGTGTCCATCTTCCCGCGCAGGTAGGTGAGCAGATTGCGCTGCTCGGCTGACCGCGCTCGCCCACTCGCGTCGTTGGATGCTCCGTTGAAAGGTGTGTCGGAGGGCATCATCAGCGCGATATAGGCGTCCAGCACGGTCGACTTGCCGGTGCCCGAGGCGCCGGACATCAGTGTTGAGCCGGAGGCGAAGCGCACCTCGTGGCGGCCGTGGAAGCCGCCCCAGTTGGCCATCTGGAGGGTTTCGATCCGCCACTGGGCGTGCGCGGGACTCAGCGCGGGCTGGGGGAGCAGAGGGGTCTGTTCCGGCATTGCGACGTCAACGGTCATTCCTGGTCTCCGTCCGTGTCGAGCAGGGACTCGGGCTCGTTGTCTGGGTTGCCGTCGTCCTGCTTGGGAGTGAGATCGGAGCCGGTGGCCGTCAGCAGCCAGGTCCACAGCGCTCGGAGCTTTTCGATGGGCAACAGCACTTCGATGATGGGTGAGATCTGGAAGCGGTCTGGATCGTCTGTTCGTAGCAGTAGCCCCGCTGTTTGGAGCCCCTCGATGGCATTGTTGGCGCGCTTGTGATCCATCGCGCGATCGGTGGCCGCTGCGGGGCGATGGTCGGCTACCTCGTCGAGGAGGGTCTGGCGATCCACGAAGACTGCAATGTCACCTTCCTGGCGCTGGGCGAAGAACCGTTGCCTCAGGGAGATCATCACTATGGTCTCCTCCTTGGTGTGCGAGGCGCTTCGAACCAGCGAGGGCAGCGGCTCGCCGTCTGTCGGGCTGGCTGCCCGCTTGAAGGCGACACGGTGATCGCGGTCGACGTGGAGGTCGAGGAACAAGTCGTTGAGCCGGCTCTTGATGACGTCGTGGTTTGCCAGAAGCACCGCCCAGTGGTCAGGGTGGCGATCCGCCGAGATGTAGCGGTACTTGAGAAGCGCGTGTAGGCATCTGCGTTGGTCATGGAACAGGGTTGCGGTGTCTCCCTCGAACATCGCCGGGCTCAGGGCCTCAGCATCGTCTTCCACGTTTGTCGCCGGTAGGTCTTCCAGGTCCTCGTCGAGCGTCTCGTAGGTGTCTGGTTCGTCGACCATGGGGTGGGTCATAGCTGCTCTCCAACTGCGTCGGTGGTCTGGGTGGGTGTGATTGAGGAGGCCGGCATCAGGAACGATCGCCTTGTTCCGTCGGGCCTTACGGCATGGACCGGCTCACGCTGGCTAGAGTCGTACTTGGCGCCGAGCCGCGTGAACAGGTGAAGAAGGCCAAGGATCTCCACCGGGCGTCGAAGATCGTCGGGTAGGTCGTTGAAGAGCGCAGCGGCAGATTCCACCAAACCTTCTCTAGCGAACTCGTAGTCGATGTAGCGCCGAAGCTGTGCCAGGGCAGGCCCGCCCTGCTTGCGGATGTCATCGAGCGAGAGGGGCTTCGGCGCCTCCGCGGACAGGTCGCTCAGCGGCTCGGGGGCCCGTTCGCTGTCGGGGTCGAACGTGCGCAGCTTCAACGTCTCTATGTCCAGACCCGCAGGAATGAGTTCGACCTCGACATGGTCCCGAGCTCTGGCTGTCTGCATCCAGACCCGCATTTGATGGTCGATCCCGCGCAGGATCTCGTCCAACTCGCGGTTCCGGATGTGGTCGTAGCTCTCGATGTGTTCGCGCAGGGTGGCACTCAGGCGTTGCCGTTGACCGAGCACGTCCGCGATTCCGCGTCGGATCACATCCACCGTCGTCCGGAGTTGACTGACCTCGTCGGGCAGCATGATCTCGGCCAAGGGGTGAGCGAGGATTGTCTGGAGGTCGTCGCGCAAGGACGTGAGCCAGTCACGTCTGCGGAAGAGCTCGAGAGCGCCTGCGAACGCCCGCCCCTCAGGCGTTGCAGTGAGCAACTTGTCTGATTGGTCGAGGTAGTCGTCCACGACTTCCCCGACGGGACGTTCCTCCTCGCGGAATCTCTTCGTGATGGTCTTGTGCATATCGCGAACCGCTTCCTCGACTCTGCGGAAGTCGGAGGGCAGCCCATCGAGCTCCCGCAGCACGTTCGAGAACTGTTCGATCAGCTCTGTCTCGGTGGCTTCGGCCAGTTCGCCACCCTCGTTGATCCGGTCATACTCGGCGGTTAGGCGGGCTATCTCTTCGGTGAGCCTGCGCTTGCGTTCTTCGCGATCGGGGTGAGCGGCGAGCGCTGCATCTGACACGACTCGTCTCATCGTCTCGATGCGAGACAAGGAGACATTGAGCTGGGTCCTGGTCGCTCGGGTGACGTACTCCAGCGCTTGCTCGGCGTCGCCGGTCAGGCGATAGGTCTCCTGGCCGCGGCCGGGGTCGCGGTACAGCCAACGCTCGCGCACCCACTGCATGGCCAAGGCCTTACCGCTGCTGGTCGGCACGGCATGGCCGGAGCCGCGGAGCTCATCAAGGAGTGCCTCAACCCGGGTGTGGAACCGCTCCACGGGGACCGGATCGGTATTGCTCGCGAACACAGACGCAAAGATCGGTAAGGCGACCGCTGCAGACTTGCGATCCAGCAGCTTGATCGTCGGTGTGTTTAGTGCGGCCTCAATTCGGGCAACGTCGCCCTCGATACCACTCGCCATCCTGATCGTTCCTCGGCTTCAACCCGTACTAGCTAGCACGTCCATTCTGGGGGAAGCCGGTGACAGTCCCCCCACGCAGGCCGGCCGCGACAACCCCTCGATCGCAGCGACACGACCTCGGCTCGGACATGCGGGCCGCCGCTCCGGGGTGATCTGGGTGTCGCCAAGATTATGCAGAAGCCGCTCCGGCAGGCTCTCGGCTTCTGGAAAGTCGGCGGCCGCGCGTTGGTCATCACCCCGCCACGTTCGGACTGTTCGGGCCGGTCTGCCTGAAGCAGTCGCGGCGGTCATCCGGCCAGGCCGCGTCTCTCCAGGCTGGTCAGGAACTTCCGCCAGGACATCTCATCCTCGCTGTCGCCGACGTCCACACCGAGAGATCTTCCGGGCAGCCCTCAGCCGTCACCCCAGTGGCGACCACGACTGCTTTGGAGGTGACCAGGCCGCCACCACGCACATGTAGGTAGGTCGCATCCAAGAACAGGTACGGGTAGCTGGTGGTGTCCAGCCGGCGAGTCCGAACCGGCCCACCTCCTCATCCAGCCCGGCACAGATCCTGGACACCTCCGACTTCGAGATCCTGGTCCCGCCCAGAGCGACCACCAGCGCATCGACGTTACGGGTCGAGACCCCGTTCACCCAGGCCTCCATGATCACCGCATACAGCGCTTGGTCGATCCGCCGGCGGGCCTCGAGCACGCCGGGGAGATCGACCCGGTGCGCAGCTTCGGGATCGCCAGCTCCACCGTGCCGGCCTTGGTCATCAACTCCTGCGGCCGGGAGCCGTTGCGTTCGGTGACTCGGTCGTGGGTGCGTTCGTAGCGGCTGGCGCCGATCACTTGGGCGGCTTCGACCTCGATCAGTTCCTGGAGCACGAGCCGGACCGACTCGCGCACCAGATCAACGCCGTCACCGGCGCGGAATGCGTCCAACAGCTCGGACACGGCAGAGTCAGACAGGGCCATCTGTGAGATCTCCTTCGATGCGTGCTTGGCCGTACAAACCGAAGAATCACGCCGTGGCTGATCCAGAGCGGCTAGGGCCGAAGCGTTCGTTACTTGGGCGAGTTGCAGATGGGTGACGTGAGGTTGGCGCTAACGGCTGCGCGTGCACTGAGGCCAGCCAACTCCGGCCAGCGACGTCCGACAGCTCTTCGGCCTACAGGTAGAGGAGGGTGTCCGCGACCGCTTCGGGCAGACGTTCGATGGCACCGGAGCGTTCGCTCAAGGTGCGAAGGTTCCACCACGTCTTGGCACGCGCCTCCTCGCGACTCACGTTCCACGCGTGGCTAAGAAGGTCCTCGATACGTTTGACATCTGCGGGCTTGCTGGAGCGTGCCTTCCGGGTGGGGAAGTCCGTCTCACACAGAACTCGCTCTTGTGGAAGCAGCCGTATCTGATCTTCGGACATCGCCGCGTTAACCGAGAAGTAGGCGTCCGTCTTGATGGCCTGCGCGATGTCCGTGGCATCACCGCTGAACCAATGCAGGATCGCGCCGCGCATGCCCGCGTCGTGGAGATGCTCGACGACCTCGGTTGTCGCGCCGCTGCTGTGGATTGAGATGAGCACCGGCTCGTTGCGGACGATCCGCAGCAGTTCCTTGAATATGGCGCGCTGCCTCGCCCAATCGCCGCCCCGGCGGTCAAGGCCGACTTCTCCGACGAGGGCGAAGGAGCTAAGGAGGTCTGTGAACTGCTCCGGGTCCCATTCGTCGCGGGCTGCGGCAACCCCGGGGTGGACTCCGATTCCCCAAACGAGCGCTGGGTCTCGCCGGTGCATAACTCGGCGAGCCTCCTGCAAGCTTCGCGTCATCGCGAACACCAAGGACTGTCCGAGTGCCGCGATCTGCGCCGGCGTAACGTCCGGGGCGATGTGGGCGTGAGCGTCCAGCGCGGGGAGGAGGGAGCCGGTCAAGCGAGGTTCACCTCACGGAGTTCCGTGAGTCCGCGACGGGCAAGGTCGCTGATCGCATCCAGGTCGGCGTCTGGGGGCCAGGTTCCTGCGTCGATGGCGTCGTCGTCGGTACCCCGTGTTGTCGCATAGGAAATTGCCGCTCGGTCGCTGTAGCGCCGTTCAAGAAGCTCGAGGCGAGCGTCTCCGGCGAGTTCGTCGGACAGGTAGATGGTGGTGTCGTCGACGCCGGCCGCGATGAAGGCGCCTCGCCGGGTGACGCACGCGTAGCAGAGGCCGCAGTTGCGCGTGGAGTTGCCGCCTTTGATCCGTGCGCCGTCCAGCTTGCTGCACGAGACCGTCAAGCCAGCGACGCCGTGCCAGCCGGTCGGCGGCTGGGTGTCGGCGACGAGGCGCATCTCTTCACCCTTGGTGTAGCCGGCGAAAGGGTTGGTCGCAGTTGTCGGCAGCCGGAGCGTTTGGAGCAGCGTGTTGACGCGGTAGAAGGTTTCGGGGTGGGTGGAGCGTGTGGAGAGAGCCCCGGCCCGGTTGGGGTGTAGCGGCAGGTTGAGGCTGGTGAATCCGTTCTCTGGAACGAACAGGGTGGGTGCCTGGCGGCTGGCGGCGACGGCGGCTCCGAGGGCGATGAAGAGCAGGGAGCGGCTCCGGCTGGAGCTTTCCTTCTTGTCTTCGACTTGCGTGAACTCGATCTGGGCATACGAAGGCGGTGGCGTGTAGTTCTCCTGGAGCCAGCGGTGGACTGTGTTTTGGGCTCGACGGACAGCGGTAGCGGTGTCGTAATGGCCGACGAACAGCGGCGGCTCGCTGCGTGTGTGAAGCAGGTGTAGCGCGCCTAGATAGGAGTCGAGTCCTCCGCTAAGTAGTGCGACAGAATCCACGCTGTCGGGGGGTTCAGCGGCGTCCCAGGCCTCCGGGGCGGTGGGATCCTGGAGCAGCTGGAGGTCCCAGGTGTCGCCAGTCAGCCAAAACAGCAGCTGGGTGACTTGGTTGATCGCGTCACCTTCCCACGGCCTGGGGTCGGCGACCTCAACAGTGAGGTGCAGCCGTCGGGTGAAGGCGCTCGGCCTGCCGGACAGGCGGTCGACGAGGTAGGCACCACCGGCGATGCGGACCAGGTCGATCGCCTGCGTCGGAATCTGGCCCAGTGACGGCAGCCACCAGCCGACGTCGCTCTTAACGGTTTCGGTCTGGCCGGGTGTGGTGGGCCACTTCAGTCGGTGGTGATCGGCCGGGCTCTGGTTCGCGGAGTCTTCGCCGGAGACGTAGAAGTGCGTTAGGGGCATGTCGTCTACCTCACCCTCAGGACTCGGATGGCTCGTTGGGCAAGATCAGCGGCGGATTGGTGAAGGGCGTTCGCTGAAAGTGCAGGGCTGGCGTCGATGTCGAGGCCACGAACCTTCGCGTCGATCCAGCCTCGCAGCATGCGTTCGCGCACGATCGCCTCGTTGCCGTCGAGCGTTCCGTTGATGATTTGGTCTTGGAGTTCGACAAGTCCGAGCTGGAAGATGTATGCGCTGACGAAACCCTTGATTGCTTCGGTCGCGGTGGGCGGTTCGCCGTCCGTGGCGACGATCTTCTTTACCTGTTCTGTCGCTGCTTGGCGGATGGCGCGGTCGTCGGGGTGCCCGTCATCACCGATCATGAGGGTGACGAGCCGGCTGATTCGAGCGCGCGGGCTGAGCGAATCGAACTCGGCGAGAGAGAGGCCGTAGTCGGCCAGCCTCTGTGCGTCACGGTCCCTCAGCGCGTACGCCGCTCCGATCGTCGCGCCACCGCGAGAGGCTCCTCCGATCACCTGCCGAGTGGAGCGGCTTCCAGACCGGCCGCCACCTGCGGACGCTCTCCCTGCTCCACTCCCGCCCGCACCTCCTGCGCCGGCGCCGCGGCGTCCGGGGATGCGGGGGCGAGGAATTGTCGGGACTATGCGTCCTCTTGCCGCGGGGTCATCGCGCCAGAGGGCGTCGATGAGCGCTTGACCGAGTCGGTCGAGGTCGGAGGCTGGTTGGGCCGGTTCGAAGAGGTGGGCGGATCCCTGGGCTAGGTCCGCATCGTTCGCGCTGGTTCCGGCACTCCCGGAGCCGAGGTCGGACCAAGCGTCTCGGAAGTCGTTCCATTCTGCGGAGTTGCTGCCGCCGTACGCGCCGCTAGTGCCCATCAAGCTGCTCCACTTCGTCGCGCGCCGCGGCCTGCGTCGTGGGGTGGAGCGTCGTATCCTGGGCCGCGCGTCGCACTAGTCCAATGAGCGCGGGTCGCCCGCTGGTCGCGAGTTCGACGATGGCACCTGGGGTCAGGCGTGCACCCCAGCAGTGTGCTTCGACGCCAGCTGCAGTCGTCTGCTCCAGTGCCGGTGTCTTCCCGACCCATAGGACAGCGCCCCGGACCACCGCTCCGGCGTCCTCCATGCGTTTGGTGGTGGCGAACAGAACGTCCAACGCTGCGAGTTGTTCATCCTCGGTGCGCTCGCTCAGGGAATCAGCGGCCACGTTCCGTGCCGCTTCGCTCTCGCCAAGCAGGTCGTTGACGAGCGTGAGAACCTCATCGGACACCTGGGCGCCCATGCTGACGTTTATCAGGCTTGCGGCGAGGGTGAGATAGGGGTCGAGATTCTCGCTGCGGAGCGAGGGGGGCGCGGCAGCCCATTCCTTCGTCGCTTCGTCGATGCCGTCTGGGAGGGCCGCATCCTCACCTTCCTCACCGGACGGGTTCGCCCAAGCCTCCCACCGGGCCACGATGGTCTTGCGCTCTTGGACTGGCGCGGCTGCCAAGGTGCTGAAGGACGTGCGGTGGAGTTCTTCCAGCAGCAGCATCTTGATCATCACTGACGGAGGGATCGTAACGCCGCGTGCACGGGCGATGGACTCACGCACACCGAACGCGTTGAGGAAGCGCTTGATCTGGCGGGGATTGGAGAGACGATCGGCGCTGAGCCCTTCGGCAAGCTGGGTGGCCAGCGCGAGATCGTCCTCCACTGGTTTGGCCGCCAGCTCTTCGAAGTCATGTAGCAGTGGCGTCTGATGGGCGTTGCGTCGTGCCCGGACGTGCGCAGCGAGGGCACGTAGGTCCGCCTCCTGCATCGATCGGCCTGCGATCAGGAGGCCGATGTAGGCCTCGGCGTCGGCGGTGGATAGGCGCGGTAGGGCGATCGGGAGTTGAACGATCTTCTCCAGGTAGCGCTTGGCGAAGATGTCGCCTCGTCGAGAGCCATCTAGGCTGACCGAGATCGCGTCTCGGACCATGTCCTGGTCGGCTGCCAGGACGAACACCATCTTCTCGGTAGAGAGGAAGAGCTTGATCGCCTCCAGCGTCGCTGTCACTGCGTCCGGTAGGCAGCGATCGAGGTCGTCGACCAAGACGACTACGCGCTCCACGTTCGGAATGAGCGCGAGCAGCTCCTTGTAGGCATCGTTGAAACTCGCCATAGACTCCGGCCCACCCGGGTCCTTGGGCTGGAAGATGTCAGCTATCTGCTGAGGATCGACCTGGAAGGTGAGCGCTCCCCTCGCGATGGCAACCGCGGCGCGACTCCAGCTGATGCGTCCAAGCAGCTCCTTCGCCTTGGCCGCGACCTGGGCCTTGAGGCCCGGATCGGGGATCTGACTCTGGATGCCGTGCAGTATCTCTGAGATCAGAGTGCCCTTGACGTCTACCTGGTCGTCGTAGGCCCACGGGTTTGTTGATACGACAAAGCAGGTGTCATCGTTCTTGAACTCGGCTTCGATCAGTTTCAGTATCGTGGACTTCCCGCCGCCCCACGGGCTCTGTACCGACAACGTCAGCGGGTGGATGTTCTTTTCGCGAACCGCGGCGACGATCGGCTTGACCACGGCGTCGAACCCGAGGAAGTCCAGCGTGCTGGGGTTGTCGTCCCACAGACGAATCTCCGGAGGTGTCACCGCCATTACCTACCCTCTCTCCGGCGACGGCTCGGCTGCGCGAACTCGCCCGATGTCAAACATCCGTGTTGCCTAGCAGTATCTCTCGAAGAGACCCGGCGCGAGGGAAGACAGCACAGCCCTCGGCAAGCGATCGCCGTCGCACGGGCGGGGGCGGCCGGATCGTGGTGCGGATCTAGATGCCGTAGAGCTTCAGTGCGACGTGGTTTATCACGAACCGCTTCTTGTCGCTGTCCATCGCGAAGTGGATGCGGCCGACTTGGTTTGGCTTGACTCCGTCACGGACCTTGACGTGCGGGGTCTGGTCGTAGCCGTGGCCATCGAACTGGAAATTGCGTAGCGCCTTAGTCTTCTGGATCGTGTCGTCCGCGGTGGCCACGTTGAGCCCATGGCGAGTCTTGAACCACTCGTCAATCCTGCCGATCGTGCCTGGATCTTCGCTGTAGAGGTCGACCGCTGCGTTCGCAAGCCCCAGCAGCTTTTCCAGCATGTCCTCGGGCTCGGGGTAGCTGATCTTCGACCAGGAGGTCGCAGCCGCGGGGGTGAACACAACGCGGTCATCGGCGGCCGCCTCTATGGCGCGGAAGGTCTCAGCTGGGTCGGCGCGGGGCACCAAGGGGGGAATGACCGACCAGAGGTCGACCTCTGCCGTGGGTGTCACCGCCTGGGTTTCGATGTACAGCTCGCGCCAGTACTTGGCTTCGGCTTCTGCACTGTCGAGCCGTTCGGCCCGATCCCGAACTGAAGCCGCTTCGCTCGCGTATTCCTCGGCGAGGTGCTCGAATTCGTCACGCTCGGAGGTGAGGGCGCCCACCTGACCTTGCAGCGCGACGACGAGTTCCGACTGGTCTGCTGAAGACTGCGCCGCGGCCACGCGTCTCGCGAAGCTCTCCGTCTCAAGACGCTGCGCCCGACGGCGGGCGTCTTGCCATACGTGATCGGTCCCGCGATAGAGCGCCGACAGCGGCGCGACCACTCGCATCACCGAACTACGCAGATCCTCGGCGTCGCTGGAGAGGATCCTCTCCTCACCCCAGGTTGGCCCGGGCACGTGCGCTTCCGACCAGACCAACCGAGCTCCACCCGGAGGAACTGCAATGTGCGGGCGAAGAGCTGCCAGCCGGCCACGGGTGTAGTTGGCCAGAGTGACGACGCGGACCAAACCCACGAGCTTCCAAGCAACTTCGCGCGCGAAGTTCCACGCTGGCTGAGTGCGAGTGTTTACCAGCAGGACCGGCAGTCGCTGCGAGCTATCGAGCATCTTGGCGAAGTCATCGACGAGCCGAGGGGATGGTAGTTGGAGATATCGATCCGAGACGGACTGGCCACCGACGTGGAGATGGAGATCCAGATCCCTGGTCACTGCCCCGACGATGCCAGGCTGGAACACCGGGGTGAAGCCGACGGGCGTGAGAGCACCACCACGATCGGATTCTCGCGCGATGCCTACCCGGAACGAGGTAACGCCGTCTACGTCGCCGATCGTGACTCGGGTAGTGAGCATCACGTTCTGGGCGACCCTCTGGGCGACCTCGATCAAGAGCACACGTGTGGTGGGTGCCTCGATGACCGTCCAGACAGCCGCCCGCGATTCACCGTCATAGCCTTCCGAGAGTGTCGCGTGGCCGTCGGTGGTGAGGTCGTTGGCGTGGATGACGTGTCCCCCGCGACTGAGCCAGTCCGCGGCGTGATCGACGAGGCGCTCATATGGCACCGCACCCGACGGGGTATCCGCGGGTGTGACGACGAGGTCCGTGACGTAGAGCAGATGCATCGCAGTTCACAATAATCGCCTGACGGCGACCTCGTGACTCAGATGAAGCGATTTCGCCCGGAGCCGAGGCCAACTACGCAGGGTCGTCGAGCTCGGAGACCGAGACAATGCGAGCCTACTGCACGGATAGGTGAGAACTGATCTGCCCAGTCGAGGCGGGAGCCGGAAGGGGCCGGCAAGGTAAATCGAACAGGGTGTCTTGGGTGTGTTCGATTTCGGGTAGAACCGAAACCGTGTGACCTAGAATTGTTACCTGGCATCCCAGTTTAGCCACCGTTGTGAGCGTAACGGCCGCGTTGCCAAGACTGCGTTTCCCCTAGCCACCGGCACTGCTACATTCCCGGTCTGAAGGTGCGCGCTCGATTCCGCCGTCCGTGGGATCACCGCATTGGGTCAGGAGTTGGTCCCGTTCTCGATCATGCTGGACACGTTCGCGGCGATCGCGGCGAGGTAGTCGACGTCGGCGCGCTGGTAGCGCAGGGCTGTCTTGGACGATGTGTGCCCGCCGATGGCTTGGACGGCTTTGAGATTGCCTCCGGAGAGCCGGTAGCTCCAGGTGAGGCCGGTGACGCGGGTGCCGTGGAAGATGTAGCCGCCTTGGTCGGTGAGGAGTTCGCGGACCCGCTGGGACTCGTCGCTCTCGGGTTCACCGGTCGCCGCGGTGAGCTTGACCGCCTCGGCTTCGAGGTCGGCGGCAACCTGTGCGCAGGACTTCTTGAAGATCTTGAGCCAGGCAGCCGAGCGGATCGGATCACCGTCGGACGCACGCCAGAACAGCAAACCTGAGCGCCCGATCTGGGTGTGGTCTCGCAGGTGTGCCTTCACGGCATCCAGGAGTGCTGCGGGGATCGGGAGAGTGCGCGAGGCAACGCCCTTGCGCGCGGTCTTCAGCGCACCAATCTCGACCTTGCCCTCGGCCTCCTTCACCGCGCGGGTCACGGTCACGGTCGGCATGTTGCCCCCGAGGCTGAAGTCGCGCCGTTGCAGGGCGCGGACCTCGCCGGAGCGGAGGCCAAGCACGCCGCCTAGCAGAACGCCGAGCCGCAGCCGCTCGGGCATTGCGTCGGCGACCCGGAACAGCACGGGTATTGGAAGTGGCGCCAGGTCGCGTTCGCGAGAAACCTGGGCGTGGGCAGCGGCCTTGACCTTCACTGGGTTGTTGTCGATGAGTTCGTCTTCGACGGCGGCGTTCATGATCGCTCGCAGCAGGTCGTAGGCCTGTCGGCAGGACGACTCTCGGGTCTTCACAGGTATGTTCTGCCACCAGGCACGAACATGAGCGCGGGTGAGTTCGGTGACCCGGATGCTGCCGATGCCGTGGGCGACGACGGACTCACCTTTCGTCATCCCGCGGCGGTTCGATGTGGCGGGTTCGCCGAGGATGTAGTGCTTCAGAAGGCCCCGATACCGCTCGCGGGTGCCGGCAGAGAGGTCCTCTCGGTCGACGTACCGCAGCCCGTACACCTCAATGGTCGGTAGGGCCTCAGCGGCTCGCCTTGCCCGCTCGGCCTCGATGCGCTCTTGCTCGAGCTGCTGGTAGCGCTCGAACGGAGGAGTCCAGGTGCCGCGATCGATCAGCTCGCGTTCTCGTCCCAGCCAAGCCCACGCGTCGCCGTTGGTGTCAAACGTCGACAGGGCTGTGAAACGCGTGCCCTCAGTTACGCCCCAGATGCCTCCGTGAACGTACGACGCCTGATAGCGGCCGGATCGCGTCTGGCGGACCTTGCCCCAGTTTCGCCTGCTCTCAACCATGTGTTACCACCCCGTCTCGCGCATCTCGTATCCTCCGCCACGCTCAACACCGCTTTTTCGTGCCCCGAAAGTGCCCCGAAAGTTCGTCTGTATACCTATGAGGGGCTAGGCACTCCGGCGCAATGTGCGCGCAAAAGACCTAGTCAAAGGCCATTTTACGCCTCGGGCTAGGCGATCGCAACGAGACGGCCGTAGAGTTCGAATCTCGTATCCTCCGCCACTTGGCTAGGGAGGCGTGCTCCGACCACGGGAGAAGCGCTTCAGGCTTCTGGCCCAGCTGCTGTTCGCGGAGGGCGTCCCAATCGCAACCGGGCCAGGGTCAGTCGCCCACCTCCACGCAAGGACTAATCCGCCCCGCAGCAACCCACGCGGGGTGTGCCGGCGAGAGCCGCCCGTGGTGGCCTAGGCCCAGATCGGTGCTGGTGCACCGAGATGTGAAGCGAGAGCATCACCGGTGAGCCCGACCACGCGCTTGAAGAACGCTAGGCACTGCTCGGCGTCGACCAGACGGAGCGGCGGGTCCGCGAGTGGGCTGGCGGAAGCACGAACTGACTGGAGGACATGGACCGCTGGAAGGTGCTCATGTCCGTGGGCGATCGCGTGACGCACCTTGAGCCACTGGTCGATCCTGGCTTCGACATCAGACGGTTGCACGGTAATCGATCCCTGACCGCGACCACCAGCCTGACGCCAAGCCCAGTGCTGCCGTGGGTCGAAACCCACTCCTTGGAGAAGCCGACGCGTGTTCTGCGCGTTCGGAGTGGAGAAGGCGCCCACTTCCGACTGAACGCGGCCGACAATGACCTTGTAAGCGGGCAGGAATGGATCCGCCGCTGGTGGTTCCGACATTGCTGCGCAGCTCAACACCATGTCTTGGACGGCGGCCTGCCAAGTCGCAACGGTGATCACCACCACCGCCCGGTTGATTGAGGTCTCTTGAGTGCGACGTCCGCGCCCGCCGCCGCCGGCATGCCGGTGCACCGAGACCAGGTTGTCGGCGTGCACGATCGCGCGACGGAAGTTCGCCGCTGCCTGGTTCAGGTCCACGACCCACATGATGCCAGCGGACGGGGAGTTGGATCGATCGTGTCAGAGTTCGTCCCGGAGGCAGGGTCAAGCATCGCGCGGCGTCCGTAGCGGTGGTACCTCGGTGCATGCACCGAGGCCGACCTGGCCACCCGCGCTGGCCTGGAAAGTGCCGCCCGTGTGGTGGCTGACCCGACGCCGGGCCGGCCGCAGGAATCCAGGGCTCGTCGTCCCGTCGGAAGTAGGGCCTTCGACTCAGCCTGCCCGAGGGAAGCCCGCTTGAGACTCCGTACCGCGGCTGTCACAGACTCATGCTGGTCGTTAAGGACTTCATGACGAGCCGTCTTGTGCATACCGAGGTCCTCGTCAGGTTCATGTCAGGAGCCTTCGACGCCGTGCCCCCCCGCTCGCATCGAGCCAGTAATCGCCACATCCCGCTCCCACCCGCGACGGCTCTTGGCCTGAAGGCGCGAGATCCAGCGCATGAGGCGGTCCGCAGGGCAAGATGTCCTCTGTGATCACCCCGCCGCCATCACCAACCAACGACGCGAGGTTGGGCAGGGCTCTGTTTTTTGTGCACAAGCAGCTCGCGGCCATTAACGAACCGGTAGTCAAGGCCAAGTTGGGGCAGCTAGCGGCAGCCGCGGACGCCATGGACTTCGCCGTTCGGCTCCGGGGCTTCGGAACGAACCTCAGCGCTGATATGGCCATCGAGTTCGCGACCCTCGCGGGCATAGGGTCGCATCGGCTTCAGCACGAAGTGCTGCCCACTCTCAAGCGGGCGGATCTAGTCGACTACTCCTGGGGTGCCGACGGGAGGCTGGCTTCGATCGAGGAGTTCGTCGGCCTAAGCGGACGAGTAATCGACCAAGCACTCCGCGTGCTGAGCGAATACAATCCTACGGAGCTGGAGCAGGCAGTTCTTCACAGCACCGAAATCGCAAGTTGGGCACCGTTGACCCGGTCACAGCATGCGGACCAGATCTCGCGGAGAGGCTATGTCGATGAAGTCGCCGACGCAGCGCTTGCTCTGACGCTCGCTTCGGGGATCAACTGCAAGGTGCCATCGGCGGCGCTTGTCGAGGATGTGGTCTACAACCCCAACGTCTGGGGAGGCGGAGCGCAGGCAGTCGACATTGCGGGCTTTCTGCGGTCGCTGCCCAGCAACGAGCGAGACTCGTTGCTCGGCATGTGTGAGTTGGCATCTGCCAGGCCGGGGCTAGCGCTCAACAACTATGGCGCATTCGACTCCTCGATCCTCAAGTCCGCTCGAAAGGTAGGGCTCCTGCAGGCCGTCACGGTGAAATCGAGCGCTGCCGGTGCCTCACCACAGACGTACGTCTTCTCGCCGATTCAGGAGTCGCAGGACGACCGTCTCCTAACGACGGAAGCACTGCACCAGCGGAAGCTCTTCGTTGCCCACATTCTCTACGGTCATGAGAAGGCAGCGACGGGCATGGGGCGTATCCAGAGCCCCACCGTTCTCGTGAATGCGCTGGTGAATCGGGGCTCTGTCGGTCCGGCAACGAACATCTCGACCGACTATCACCTGCTGGAGGCCCACGGAATCGTTTCTGTACGATCTGGTTCCGGCGGGCGGGCCTATCTGGACGCCGTGAAGACTGAGATCATTGAGGGTGGCCTTGCGTGGCTCCAGGCATCACAATCCGCGGAGTCCGGCGTGAAAGGTTCGCTAGAGCCGTTGCGTCCCCCGTCGAAATGGAAGACGCCAGAGGCGGACCGAGCAGAGATCGGGGATCAGCGGGAAGCTGACGAGATCACCGGCGCAGCGATACTTAAGCTTCGAGAAGCTCGACAGGAGGCCCAGCGTGTTGCCCGATTCGACTTCTGAGCAGAACTCTTTGCCAATGGATGATCTGGTTGCCCCCGGCGGCGCTTCGGCTGGAACGAGAGGCAGTGGTCGCTCACGCCTTTCTCGGCTTGAGCCTCGAGCTCCCGCTGCAGCCAGCGTTACGGGTCGCCGCCTTGAGCATGCAGCTCCCGCGAAGCTCAGTGCCGGCGCCGAGCTTGAGATGCGGCTCGCCCGGATGTGCTTCTGGCAGGGGAGTTACGCAAGGGCTGGGGTCGACCTTCAGCGCCACTACCATCCGGATCCGTTGCTGATTACGGACCTGGATCTTCTGGCGTACTCGTTCACCCCGCAGATGAAGTCCGTCAAGTTGATCGGGGAGGCGAAGAGCGGGATCGGGAAGTCGGCCCCAAAGCCACTGGACCGCGTCATCTGGTTGGCTGGGTTACAGCGAATCGTCCGCGCTGACCACGCGATCTTGCTGACCGCCACGCCACCGTCCGAGAGGGTTCGTGACCTTGCTAGGTCGCTCGACGTCGCCGCGCTTAGCACCGGCGATCTAGGAAGATGGGAGCAACGAGACCTCGCTGAAATTCAGCAAAACGCTGGAAGCCAGGGCCCGGAAGCATGGCAGGCGACTGCATCCACTCATTTCGCAGTGAAGAAGGAGCCAGTTCTCGAGCGCGCATTCTGGGCGCTCAGGTCGGAGATCTGGTTCGTATCTCCGTGGCAGGCAACGAAGCGCTGCGTCGGGATCATCGCCGAGCTTCGAAAGTGGTGGACGCCAACGCTCGACGATGACGACCAGGCGGCGCTGCGCTGGCTGTACGCGGAAGCGATCTCTGTGCTCGGGCTCCAGATCGTCATGCTCGTAAGTCTGGCTCGGTCAACCGATCCCCGAGACTGGCGCCAGCAGGTGGAGGACCGCTTGGCCGAAGGGCTCGTTCCGGCTCACGCGATGCGAACGCTATCGAAAGCAGTTGACATGTTTGTTGCTCGGGCACTGTCGGCTGCTGGTGCTGATGCCACGCTGAAGGCGGAGTCTGTCGGTGCCTTCGAGCCTGCACCCCCACCCTGGACTGAGCAACTTGTCGAGCTGATCGACCGACTCGCAGAAGAGTCGACGCTGGGTGAGTTGCCCCGCCATATCGACTTGGTGATTCACGAGCGATTGGTGAAGCGAAGACACATTGCACCGGATCTTCTGCAACTCTGCGGCCACGACCTCGCATCTGGCGAGCGACACCGTCGTTGGCTCGCCGCATTCCTGCGCTCCGCCGCAGAGATACCAGATGCCGTCAACAAGGCCCTCACGGCATGAAGGCCTCCTGGAGGCGGGGCTCTTCGCCGGGCATCAATCGGCTCACGGTTGCGCGCTGAGGCCGGACGTCCAGATCGGCGACGAGGTGTTGCAGATCGCCCAGCTGACCCTTCTGGCTTCTGCGTAGACCGCCGGACGCTGAGGTGAATCACAGCCGTTCGATGGGAGGCGTCGTTTGACCCCTGTGACGGGCTTGTGCAAACCTCGCGACCTCGGCCGTCGGTTGGCGTGGACGGCCTCCGGTCGGGTGGCGAGGCTGTCGTCCCCAGTCTGACGAGTTCGCACCGCGGTCTTGCGCCATAATGACTGCATGAGCGGACCTCCCCAACTTGTGAGCATCGGCTACGAGGGCAGGGACTTGAGCCAACTCGTGCGCGCTCTTCAGAGTTGCGATGTTCAGATGCTGATCGACGTCCGTCTGACCCCGATATCCAGAAAGCGGGGGCTCTCTAAGTCGGCCCTCCGTGACGCGCTTGGCGCGGCCGGGATCGGCTATGTACATCACCGAGAGCTCGGAAACCCGAAGGACAACCGTGAGGCCTTTCGGCACGGCTCCACTCAATCCCGGATGCTGTTCCGGCAACTACTTGAGTCGGATGAGGCCATGGGTGCGATTCGCCACGTGACCGAACTCCTCGATGAGGGCACCGTGGCCCTGTTGTGCTTCGAACGTGACCATTCCCAGTGTCACCGTGGAATAGTCGCGGACGTTATTGCCGAGGAGATGCCGGTGGAACTGACCTGCGTCTAGGTCTTCCGGGGGTACCAGACGCCAAGCCCCATGAAGGATTGAGGGTGTAGCAGCTGGTTCCCAACGAAAAGGTGGGCATCCTTGTCTTCAGAAAAGAGCCCCTGCCACTTTGCGCGCAGGCGTTCGGGGATCTCGTCCGCTGGGTAACGAAGTGACCAGGCACGACCAGCCTGTCCGACCTCCCAGTCGATCAGCGACTGGTCGTGCCCCTTGCAGGCTGGATCTGTGCAGGAGTACCGAACGCGCATGTCGTAGGGCTGTGGTTCGAGTTCATTGCGGACGTAATCCTCATCGAAGAGCGTTGGCATTGCTGCCCGGGCCACCTTCTGCTGCTGTGCTCGATTCCAGGGCTTCCCCTTGGTGACGCTCACTTGCGGATTCAAGGGCTTGACTAGCCCGAGTGAGGGGCCCAGCGTGTGAGGTGGAAGGTGCTTGTTTGCGCTGATCAACGCACAGGTTGTGGTGGCGCCCACCAGAGAACCCAGCATCTCGCGACGCCTAGTCCACCTTCCTCGCTGCGAATCGATGACCTCGCCCGAGATGAGGCGTGAGATGTCAGGGGTGTACGACTCTGATCGGATGTCCTTGGCGCCGCGTGAGCGTATCGGGACCTCCACAATCTGGTACTTCTTGAATTGCAGGTCGTAGTCGAGCAGGCGGTAGGAGATTGGGTAGAGCCGTACCCACTCCGGTTGCGGCGTATCAAGACGCACGCCAGCTGTGCACACTGTCTCGAGGTGCCGCTCGGACGGCGTCGGGTAGGTCTTCGCGGTGATGAGGATGCGGGCCTTCACCATTCCTTGGGGTGCCTGAGTACTCATGCGTCTCCCTCGATCATGATGAGACCCATAATGTCGAAGTGCGGGGTCCGCGTCAGGTATTGCGCAGAGGAACCTCGCCGCGCCGCGCTGTCAGTATTGGGACATGCCCGACGATCCGCAAAAAGCTCCGGCGAACTCGATCCGGGCGGATGCGCTCTACAGCTACGTGGCGGCGACTGACTCGGGGTTCGCGCCCAATCCGTTCTTCGGGGTGTGCACGCTGGCGTGCTGCAAGCCCGCGATCCGCAGGGCGATAGGCGAGCGGCTGATGCGGCAGTCGGGGCGATCCGACCTTGCCGAATTGAGGCGCGTTGAGCCGGGCTATATCCGGGCGCAGAACATCTGGGTGGTCGGGCTGGCCGGTGCTGGGCTGCGAGATCGTCCGCGCCGGTCGATCGTGTACCTGATGCAGATCACCGACGTCCTCGACTTCGCTTCCTACTACGAGGAGTATCCGCGGAAGCGTCCGAGTCGGTCGCCGTCGCTCACCTCGGCTGATCCGGTCTGGCACGGGGACGCGATCTACGACGGCAACGATCCGGCCACCGCGACGCAGCTGACTCCGTGTGCGCACTCCAAGGGTGACGACGAGGACGAGGGGAACAAGTATCACGACCTCGGTGGCCGCTACGTTCTGGTGTCGGACCACTTCATCTACTTCGGTGCCGACGCACCCTGCCTGCCGATCGAGGAGAAGCTGCATCACGGTAGGGGGCACCGCTCGAATCACAGCCCGGAGGCCATCGCCGAGCTCGAGGAGCTGCTCAATGGGGAATGGGCGGAGCTGCTCGGCCACACGGAGGTTCGCCCCCTTTACGTGCTGAAAGATCGAAGCTGCGGATGTGGGTGCGCCAAGTGAAGGCCGTGCTCCCGCAAGGGCTTCGACTCCCAGTGCGGGCGCATCCCCAGCCCGATCCTGCTGGATTAGGCGGCTGCTTGAGTTGCCAATCCTGGCAGTCTGTTCCGGCCGCCGCCTTCCGACTCCAGGTCGGTCTTTCGCTGCTATACCCGCTCCTCGTCACAGCTTGGTCGTGTCTCCTTGCGGGGATGGCCGGAAAGCCGATGGGATGGGCGTCGGTGAGGCGCTCGGCCGTCGGCAGCGCTTTCTAGCGCGCCGAACCTGCCTTCGATAGGTGGGCGGATGGTCTCAACGTCTTGCTCGAGGACTTCATCGACGAGAGGGATCTGATGGGTAGAGCCAGCGCCAGCATTCCCGAGTTGCCGGGATGGGAGAAGTTCTGTCGCGAGGCCAAGTTGACGGGGGGCGGGGCACTCGCGGACGGAGTGCCGGCCCGCTTCCACGCCCGGGGGCGGCACCGCACGCGCTTCCGCGGGATGTCGGTGCTCGGCAGATGCTGGAGCTTGTCCTGGCCGGGAACCTGGTGTGCCTGTCCTAGATGACGCCTTTGGTGAGTAGGAAGCAGCTGTAGGGCCGGTCGTCGCTGGTGTGGACGACGGCGAATGCGCTGGCGGACGCCTCATAGAAGGCCATCCGCTCCAGCGGCGCGACTTCGAACTCGCGGCCTTCGGCGTGCGCGAGGACCCTTTCGAAGTCCAGCTGTGACTCGCAGTGGAAGTTCGGGTCGTCACTGGGCACCATCCGCCAGACGGCCGGGCTCATGAAGTCGTCCACGGGCAGTAGTCCGAGGATTGCCTCGGTGATCGTTGTGGTGTTGCAGCCGGGTGCGCTGAACACTCGAGGATGGCGTGCGGCGGGGTAGTTGCGGTCGACGATAGCTAAGACATCACCGTGGCCCATGGCCGCTAGCGAGCCCAGTAGTCCGGGTGTGATCAACGGTGAGACTCCACGCAGCATGTGACCCCCTGTCGGCGCAGCCTTCGCGCATGAGTTTTAGGTGTGTGGGAGCACTGCGAGGGTTGTGCCGGTCGGAGCGCTAGGCCTTTCTGGAGCGGCTCCTCGCATGCTCACGGTCCATTTCTAGACCCATTGACACTTGTGGTCAACACGTGTCACGCTTGCTCAACGCGAGTTGAAGGAGAGTGAGAGATGCGCGTCATCCTCGACACCGATCTGAGCATGGGCCTGCCTGGTTCCGAGATCGACGATGGATTTGCGCTGGCGTTGATGGTCGCGGACGAGGCGTTCGATCTGGAGCTGGTGACGACCGTCAACGGCAACATCGACGTCGAGAGCGCGACCTATCTGTCCATCGAGTTGCTGCAGCGGCTCGGACGTCCCGAGATTCCCGTCGTCCGCGGAGCCGCCGCGCCACTGGTCGAACCAGACAAGGGCCGCCACGCCCCTGCGGCCGTGATCGAGCAGTTCGGCCATCACCGGCCGGTGCCCGGGTTCGCAGCGGCCGAGATCGCCCGGACGGTGCTCGAGTCTCCCGGTGAGGTGACCGTGGTCGCCATCGGCCCGCTGACCAACATTGCCGCCGCTATCGCGCTCGATCCGGCCGTCGCTACTGCCGTCCGCGAGATCGTGGTCATGGGCGGGGTGTTCTGCGAGCACACCAACCGGATCGACATGCCGGGAGAGTTCAACTTCTGGGTCGATCCGCACGCTGCACGGGCGGTGTTGCACTCCGGTGCCAAGGTTCGCTTGGTCGGCCTGGACGTCACCACTAAGGTGCGACTGAGTCGCGAGGCCGGATCGATGATGGCCGCGAGCGGTCGGCCGTTCGGCGAGTTTGCCGGCGCGTGCACGCTCGCCTGGATCGACCGGATGGAGGCCGAGTTCCCTGGCGACGCCACGCTCGTCGGCTCGTGTGCAATGCATGACCCCCTAGCGGCAGCGGCATTGAGCCGACCGGAGTTGCTCACATGGCAGCCCGCATTCGTCGACATCTCCACCAGCGTCGAGACCAGGGGAGTGGCTATCGCCGACTTCCTGGCGGGCAAGGTTCCGCCGACCCCGAACGCCACCATCGCCACAGCTGTCGATGTCGAGGGGTTCCTCAGCTACTTCCTGGACACGATTTCAGCCCACTGAGCTCGGCTGAGCTGCGCCAAAGACGTCAAGCACATCGAGAGTTCACAACAAGAAAGGTTCGCAATGCGACATTTCACCATTTCGCTGGGAGCGGCCAGTGTCGCCCTCCTCCTGGCGCTGACAGGTTGCGCAGGTGCAACTGGTGGCAGTGAAGCCGCCCCGAGTGCCGCCGCCTGGACCATTCCGGATTCAGATCCGACCGCAACCATTCAGGTGATCGGCATCCTCGACCCGGTCAAGGAGGGCATGAACGCCGTCCTGGCTGCTTTCGAGAAGGATCACCCGACGATCAAGGTTGAGTACGAGTACGTCGCGTTCAACGACCTCAACTCGGTGCTCGATTCGCGGATGGCCAACAAGGATGGCAATCCGGACGTGTTCTGGGCTGACCAGCCTCGGACGGCCGCCCTGGCGACCCGAGGCTTCGCCGCCGACATCACCTCCCAGTTCGGACCGTTCAAGGACAAGTGGGATCCAGCGCCGTACGCATCCAGCAGCTACCAGGGCAAGCTCTACGGCGTCCCGATCGCCAACTCCACCCAGTTGCTGTTCTACAACAAGGACCTGCTCGACAAGGCTGGCGTCGCCTACCCCTCGGCGGATCCGGCGTCGCGCACGACCTGGGAGCAGCTGACCACCGACGCGAAGTCGGTTGTCGCGAAGGGCGCAGCGAACGGCCTACTGTTCGGTCAGTTTGATCGCTACTACCAGCTCGAGCCGCTGTCGGGATCGCTGGGCGGGTCGGCCGGTGCCACCGGCGATGACAACCTCACCCCGGACATCACTTCCGACGCGTGGGTCAAGGCGATGACCTGGTATGGCTCGATCTTCGCCGACGGCGTCTCGCCCAGGGGGGTCACCGCTGAGCAGACCGACTCGCTGTTCCTGGCGGGCAAGGCGGCCTACGAGGTGCAGGGGCCGTGGCTGCTGCCCAACCTGGCCAAGTCCGACATCAAGTGGGGAGTCGCCGCCCAGCCCATGTTCGCCGGCGGCAAGGCTGAGACCCCGACCGGCTCCTGGTCGCTTGCCCTGAGCCCCTACTCCGACGCGAAGGAAGCCGCCGCGATCTTCATGCGCTGGATGTCCATCGATGGTGGCGGTGGGTACACCCTCAACCGTCCCGATCCTGAACTCCCGGCCACTCCCGAGGCGAAGAAGGTCTACTTCGCGCGTGATCTGTTTGCGAGCGAGGAAGGCAAGAAGGCCGCATCCATCATCGACTTCGAGTCGTCCAACACCGCTGTGCCCCGACTGTCCACCGTCGGCTACGTCGAGTTCGAGGACGTCCTGGGTCGGGCCTACTCCGACATTCGCAATGGTACTGAGGCCAAGACGGCTCTGGAGACCGCCACCACCGAGCTGAAGACAGCTTGGGCTCAGTACGGCAAGTAATCAGGAGCGTTCCTTGAGTCACATGCAATCAAGACGCATGCCTGACGAACGCCTGGCGGTTGGCCTCGGCGCATCGCGTGCCGGGGCCAACCGCGCCAGGAGGCGACCGTCTCGCCAGCGTCGCCGAGAGGCCCTGTGGGCGGCGATCTTCCTCGCCCCTGCTCTGGCTGCGATCCTGGCGCTGCGGCTTGCGCCGGCGGCGGAAGCTCTGGTCACGAGCCTCTACCGAGGTTTCCCGGGCGGTCTACGTCCGCAGGTGTTCGTTGGCCTGGGCAACTATCAGACGCTGTTTCTCAGCCAGGCCTACTGGGAGACAATCGCACGGACGATCGTCTTCAACCTGGTGATCAACCCCTTACAGATAGCCATGGCCTTGCTGCTGGCCGTGGTGATGACCCGGAAGATTCCGGCTCGCTCGATCTGGAGAGTGCTCGTGTTCATCCCCGCGACGATCCCGATCGTTGGCTCCAGCATCGCCTGGGGCATCGCCCTCCAGCCCCAGGGTCCTGTGAACGCGATCCTCTCTGCATTGGGCGGATCGGTGCAGCCCTTCTTCACCTCGCCGCAGCAGTCGATGGCGAGCATCATCCTGGTCGCGTCTTGGGTTGGTATCGGCTACTGGATGATCTTTCTGATCTCCGGGATCGATGCGATTCCCGAGGAACTGTTTGAAGCGGCCAAGCTGGACAAGGCGGGGCCGATCCGGACGTTCTTCCACGTGACGATTCCACTGCTGAAGAGGCCCCTGCTGTTCGTACTGGTCGCTGACACGGTCGCAAACTTCGTGCTGTTCGTCCCCATCCAGGTGTTGACCGGCGGTGGACCCGAATCCAGCACGACCATGCAGATGTTCAACGCCTACCGCACGACCTTCGGGCACAGCTCCAAGAACATGGGTGCTGCCGAAGTCGTGATTCTCAGCCTGATCATGCTGGCGTTCGTCGCAATCCAGTTCAGGCTGCTACGCGAAGACAGCCCGAGGGGGTCGAAGTGAGATCACGAGCTCGGTTCCACACCGGCAACCGAATCGGCGGGACGTCCTGGGTGGCCACCGTGTCGGCGGTGCTGTTGTCGCTACTTTTCATCATCCCGGCCTTCTGGATGATGATCAACTCACTGCGACCGACGGTAGACATATTCGAATCCCTGTGGCCGTTGTCACCGAGAGTGATCATTCCGACATCACTCGGCGTTGAGAATTACCTCACCTTGTTCGGTGGTCCATTCGGGCGGGCTTTCCTGGTCTCGATGGCTGTGTGTCTGCTGACGGTGATGATTGGGCTGGTCCTGAGCGTCGCTGCAGCTTACGCACTGGCGGTGCTGCGATTCCCGGGCCGGAACGCGATCTTTGCCGCCGTGGTGATCAGCTTCATGGTGCCGTTCGAGGCGATCGCAATCCCGCTGTCGCAGCTGTTCAATGACTGGGGTTTGACCAACACCTTCATGGGGCTGGTGCTTCCTGGAGTGTGCAACGGGTTGGCGATCTTCAACCTGCGCCAGCACTTTCTGAGCGTCCCCACCTCCTATCGTGAAGCCGCCACGGTCGATGGTGCCTCGGAGTTGCGGGTTCTGTGGAGCGTGTTCGTGCCGGTCAGCGGGCCGGCGATCTCCAACTCGGCGTTGCTGATCTTTCTCGGCCAGTGGTCGTCCTACCTCTGGCCGCTGATCGCTGTCAGTAGCCCCAGCCTTCAGGTGGCTCCCCTCGCGCTGGCGAAGGCCTTCACCGAGCATTCAGCCGACTATGGAGCAACTTTCGCCGGCGCGATGGCACTTGCAATTGTCCCTGCTACGCTGATGCTTATCCTCCAGCGTTTCTTTGGACGGTTGGCGATTGGGTCCGGAGAAAAGTAACTATGGAAAGAACGCAGATGACGATTTACGTGGTCGGGTCGATTAACCAGGATTACATCATCAGAGTCGCCAATACGCCGAAGCCGGGAGAGACCATCCTCGCCTCCGGTATTCGAAAGCTGGCTGGCGGCAAGGGTGCGAATCAGGCTGTCGCGGCCGCGCGGCTCGGCGGCGACGTCCGGCTTATCGGCTGTGTCGGTGACGATGACGACGGCTCGCGGCTGCTCCGGCACTTGCGCTCCGAAGGCGTCGACGTGGAGGAGGTGGAGATCATTGGGCAGTCCCCGACCGGGATGGCGATCGTCTCGGTGGACACCGCAGGGGAGAACTCCATCATCGTCGTCCCCGGTGCCAACTTCGCTTTGACCTCCGGCAGGGTGCGACAGTCGATCCGGGGAGGGTTCGTCAACGGCATCATCGTCATGCAGGCCGAGGTGCCGGCCAGGCTGATCCAGGAGACCGCAGCGTTCGCTGCAAGTGAGGGGGCACGCTGGGTCCTTAACTTAGCCCCGTACACCGAACTGCCGGCAGAGACCCTTGCCGTCTGCGATCCGCTGGTGGTCAACGAGACCGAGGCAGCAGCGTTGGCCGGCTCGTTCGATGCCAACGATGCCAGGCTGATCGCTGTCGAGCTGACCAAGCGTGCGCGGTCGGTAGTGATCACCCTCGGCGGCCGGGGGGCGGTCTGGGCCGACCAGTCGTCGTCGGGGGTGGTGCCGGCCCATCCGGTTTCGGAAATCATCGACACCACGGGTGCCGGAGATGCGTTCATTGGAGCGATGTGCGCGCGGCTGGCGGAGTCGGCGAGCCTCGGTGCCGCGTGCGAGCTGGGTGTGTTCGCTGGGTCGTTCGCGGTCGCTCGGGAGGGGGCACAGTCCTCCTTCCCTGCGCTTGCCGACCTTGAGGAGTTCGGAAGGTCGGAGCAGGTCGTCCACTCCAGTTGATAGGCTGACGGCCGCGGCTCGGCTCGCGGTCTCGGCCGCACTCGGGGAGGTGGAATGACCGTCACCAGGGCAGATGTGGCCGCTCTTGCTGGGGTCTCGCCCGCCCTAGTTTCGTACGTCATCAACGGCGGCCCACGACCCGTGTCGCCAGAGGCGCGTCGCCGAGTCGAATCGGCGATCGAGCAGCTCGGGTACCGTCCGAATGCCATCGCTTCGGCGCTGCGGGGAGGCCTGAGTCGCACGGTCGCGTTGCTCGTCGGTGGGCAGAGTAACCCCTACTACGCGGAACTCTCCGAGGTAATTGGCGAGGAGCTGTTCGAGCACGGCTATGCGCTCACGGTGGCTGCAACCAAGAACGACCCACGGCGCGAGACTGTCCATATTCAGGCGGCGCTCGCCCGCCGCGTCGATGGCTTCATCGTCACCTCAGCCCAAGCCGCAAGGACGCTGCGTCGAGTGAGCTCGGAGTTGATTCCGATCGTTGCCGTGGATCTCACTGAGGCCAACCATTACGGGGCGTCGAGTGTGGTCTCCGGTAGTGCGGCGTCAGCGCGCCGGGCGACCGAACACCTTCAGTCCCACGGCCACCGGCTGATCGGCTGTGTGACTGGTGACCGGTCACGTCCCGCTGCGGCCGAGCGGGTTAACGGGTGGCGTGAGCAGCAGGTCCTGAACGGCGCCAGCGCCGCCGAGTCGTTGGTCGCCTATGCGCCCTTCAGCATGGAGGGGGGCTATGAGGCCGCCATCGAGTTGCTTGACCTGCGAGTGACGTCGGCGCGCTGCGAGCGCCCGACCGCCCTGATGGTGGCCAGCGATGTGCAGGCGACCGGCGTGCTCGCCGCGTGTGCCGACCTCGGCCTGCGCGTTCCCGATGATGTCGCAGTCGCATCGCTCGACGGGACGCAGTTCGCCCGGTTCACCCGTCCGAGTCTGACCAGCGTCCGGCAGCCCTTGGCTGACATGGCCCATGTCTTGGTGGAGATGCTGCTCGACCGAGTCGCACATCCCGATCTGCCGCCCGCCCAGGTCGTGCTCGAGGGAAACTTGGTGATCGGCCGCAGCTGCGGCTGTGACGTGAGTCTCCCGGGCCACCAGTAGGTCGATGCGCATCGGAGTTCAGGCTGTTCCGTGACTCCGCGCACGAGTGGTGGGGATCCGGGACTAGCCGTGGCATCCACACGCCGACAACCCGAATCCGCTGCCGAACAACACCCTCTATCTCGCTGGAGACCGGCTCACCTTCGCTGATGCGCCCCGGTCACGGGGTCCTGGACTGTCGCGATGACGAAGTGGGCAGCTCTCGGGCCGACGGATCGCTTGTCAGAGCCGGGTATCAGGTTCTCACGTGGATCAAGAAGTGCGACGTCAAGGCCTCCAGCTTGTCGCCTAGCAACCGCGCTACGCGCACGGTGCTCCTGGAGGAAGATCCGCCCCGGGCGGACGGCTCGGGGAAGGGCGATTCTGAAGGAGCCGACATGGCTGTGTACTTTGCGACCGAGACCTGCCATCTGTTCAGCCCTGGACATCACGTCCATGGCATTCAGTGGCGAGAGTCACTGCGGTCTTCGTGGCAACCCGCGACCCTGCTGTCGCGTGAGGCGACAACCTGCCGAGTGATCATCGGCGGCACCGAGGAGACCTGGATCTTCCACGACGAGGACGCTCCGCTCCTCGCCGCGTGGCTCGAAGGCGATCCGGCCGAGCTCGCGCAGCTCGGGCTGCTCAGATTGCCGCACGGCGTCTACCTGTATCCATGCCGTAGGGCGGAGGACTGGCGGGACTGCGTCTCGGCATAATGAACACGTTGACCCAGTCGAGGATCAGCCTTGGTGCCGCCGAAGCAGCGGTGCCTGTCGTGCCGAATCTCTTGGCAGATGGTTTTCGACCAACCTGCCGCCCGCGAGGCGGGCATCGTGGGCGGCAGACCTCACGGCCACTCGTGGCTGAACGGAGGGTGATCGGTCACTCGCCCGGGAATGTCCGGAACTCGTACTCGTCACTGGGGCATCCGTCCATGTCGGTGCTGTTGATGCTGGACGCGGCCATCCATTGCCACCCGGGCCCGAGGTCGAGAACTGCGTCGTCGGGGAACTGCACAGTCACGGTCGAGCCGCTGAGGCTCACGCCGCTGTTGGAAGGGTGTGTCTCCTGCCCAGTCCCCATGTCGGACACCCAGGTACCCGCTAGTTCGCCGTCCAGCCAGTTGACGCCGAGCTGGTAGCTCCTCGTGTTGTCTGCACTGGCGATGATTAGCAGCAGCGCGGCATCATCACCGCTGGTGTCGAGGGGCTGAGCAAGGCGGAAGCGCACCCCGAGGCGTCCTCGGGCCGGGTCATGAGTTAGGCGGACTTCGACGATGTCGCCGGCGGCAGTGTCGCCTCGCGTGCCCTTGCACACGTCGGTTACGGCCGCGAGCGCCGTGTGGCTGGCGCCGGGCGCAGGCGTCGGTGCCTGAGAGGTCGTGCTCGGGGATGCGGAAATCGGAGAACTCGGAGCCAGCCCACCAGCCTCCGACAGCTGGCCCGACTTAGCGATGCCTGCCCAGAGGATCGCGCCGAGCGCGAGGACTGCCGCTGCGGAGCCGATTACGACTAGTGGCCCCGGGCGCCTTGGTCGAGATGGCGAAGCGCTCGTTGGGGTGATGTTGACGGCCGGACGGGAGTAGTTGCGGTCCGCGTGCCGGGGCGCCGGGTCCGAACTCGCAACACGTCGGTCCAGCTCCTGGACTAGGACCTCCTTATCGGGTGGCCAGATGGGGTCGGGATCATTCGCGGGGTCTTCGAGCGCCTCCGGATACCACTGTGCTACCCAGGGATGCTCCCGCAGCACCGCATCGAGATCGTCACTCGTGTCCAACAGGAGGTGTGACTCCGTCGCTGCCCAGTAGTACAGGTGGGCGGCTTGCAAGGTCTGGCGATGCATCTGGCCCAAGTCGTCGGCAACCCGGGCGTACCTGACCGTTGCTTCCGCGGATGCGGCGAACTCGCCGAGCTTGATGCCCCTAACATGCGCCGCAAGCTCGTAGGCGCGCTCGGTGAACGAGATGTCGAAGGTCGATGAACGCAGCGGGTCTGGGAAGTCGTCGCTGAACTCATGTGCTTCCGCCCACAGCACCCAGTTTTCGTAGGCCCACGCTCGGAACTGCTTCCGTTGCTCGTCCGAGATGCCCGGCCGAAGTGCCCTGATCTCGTACGCCAGACGGAACCACAGCGTCCCCTTCTCGCCGCTGAACCAGTAGCTTGCCGGAGGGGGCTCATCGGCGAGCGCGTCCTCGCTGAAGAACTCGTCGGGGCTCACCGCGGAGCAGATCGCCGGCAGCACCCACAGATAGGCTGGCACCCCTCGGATGTGATCCCATGGCGTGCACTCGATGCCCTGGGACATGATCGACGTGGTGACCAACACGTCTCGGACGCGACCGGCTGCAGCCAAACGTGCCGCAGCAACGGCCTCTGCCGTCCCGAGCGAGAGATCGTGCACAGCCCCCTCGGAGGCAGTCCGCATCCGTGAGCCGACTCGCGGACGAAGGATCTCAACGGCGATGCTCTGCAACATCGTGAGCGCGTCCTCGTCCGTGGCGAGGTCAGGGTCAGTAGCACACATCCGCGAGTAGAGCGCAGCGCACGACCGAATGAATGCGATCTCCGAATCGACGGGGCCGCCGTCTCCGGCAGGGATCAACCACTCATCTATGGACGAGGTCAGCCGCTCCCGCACGGCAGCGAGGTCGTCCCTCATCCGCGCACCTTCTTGCCGGTCGCCTTGGGCCCTCGGCACGACCTCGAACCAGTGCCGCTGTGCGAATGAGAGTGGCGATGAGCCGACGGGGAGCGGCCACACAGGGAGCCTGCGTTTGCGCTGGCTGCTGAGCGCGGTGCCCAGTCAACATTCAAGCTGTTACCAGCTGGTGGCGCAGCGCCCGTTCGCGCCGCCGCGTCGAGCCCTTCCGGCGATAGACCGGCACTCTCGCCAGGAAGTACCACACGGCCGTTGGTGATCATGTCGCTCCTCTCGTCGGCGTAGGAGTCACGGTATCGGCGATGCCGGAGGGAGGTGCGTAGCACGCGTCTTGGGCATCTTGTGATCTTCGGCGAAGCCCCTGGAGTGATGCGGCAAACGGCACCGTCCTCGCTGCTCTCTGCCGTTAGGCGCGCTCCGTCGAGTCGCAACCCCTCGCTTAGTCGGGCCGGTTGGCCTCCCACTCGTCGGCACTCATGCCGTAGATGTCGTGGGCGAGCTCATAATCGCGCCAAGTGAGGTCGGAGTGCGGGCCATTTTCGTTGTACCAGGCGTAGCGCGACTGCCTATCACTGATCGGTGCAGCGGCACCGTCGCCGCCTGTGCCTCGATGGATGCGGCGATCCTCGGCTCGCTGTTGGTACCCGATTCGCCGGAGGAATATCGGGATCTGCTTCTTCGCCCAGCGGTGGGATTCCTCCTTGCCAATCTCGAGTGGAAGGCCACCGAGAATCAGGACGAAGGCCGCGACGCCAACGGTGTAGACCCAGTGCGGCTGCAGCCTCACCAGCATCACCACGGTGAAGGTAACGAAGCCCAGGTAGAGGAGCGCTGCGACGAGAGTCCACGGGTGTCGCCGGACCCATTTGCGCGAGCCTGACGGGCCGAACGCGTCGGCCCATTCGGATGAGGTGGCTTCTCCGCGGGCGGCCTTCCTCAGCAATGCAAGCTCCGACCGCTCGTCCTGCGTCAGTAACCGCTCGTTGATCTCCGCGGCCATCTCTTCCTCCTCGGTAGCCCGATCCAGAATTACGGTAGCTCCTAGGCGTGGCCGCTGGTGCGGCTCTGGCGCTGCTACGACTCGAACGGGAGCGGCTCTAAGGTGAGCTGTCGTGCGCCGCCGGACTCCAGTACTTCAACAGACGCGCGCCCGAAGATCCGCTCTATCTTCTTGGCACTCAGTGCGTGGTTGCTGAAGCCGAGGAATGCGAGGCACTCGGCACGTTCGTAAAGCCGCCTCGCGGCGTTGCTCGCTTCTCCCGCTTGCCGCTGGTCGCCGGCGCGAGTGAGCAGCTCAGCTCGGACGGACATGTCCTCAGCCTGCCGCAGGAGCACCCTGCATGCTTTCGTGAACTTCACCCACGCCTCTCTTTCGTGTTTCTCGGCGCGTCCTTGCCTGCCTGTTGGCGGGCGGCGCTATCCGGGCCGAACGCGGCAGGGCGATCCGTCGCCCTGGCTCCAGTTCAAGTCGCTGTGGGCCCGCGCTCTTCCGGCTCCGTGCCTTTGCGACGAAACCGAGAGCTGATCGCGCCAGCCGCCTTCGCGGCGACCCCGGAGGCGGTTCCTGCGACATTCGTCGCTGCTCCAGCGATGGTCGCGCCGGTGTCGGTCAAGGCGGTCAGGGCTCGCGGTTTGTCGGGGACCCCATCGCCGTCGAGATCGATGGCCTGGAACGCCTGGACGGCCTTGCTGCCGACTCGGCCAGCGGTCTCTAGTCCATCCGATCCGACCTTCTTGGCGGTGTCCCACGCGTCTGCTGCAGCATCAGTCCAGCGCCGCGCTTCGAGGGCTTCAGCGTCGCGGGTCAGGCCGAGTCGTCCATGGAACTCGGCAACACCGCTTGTCACCACGGTCGTCGAGCGAACGATCGACGGCGAAGCGATCGGATGCACCAGGACACCGGCGTTCGCTCGCTCCGCTGCCGCGTTCATCCGGTCGATCAGCTGGGCGGTGCTGCGCGCGATCAGTTCGAGCCGCTTCTCCCGGGCGATCCGCAAGCCCATCCGGTGGTCGTTCAGCTCCTCGGGGGACGCGTCCAGGACACGATCGAGTTCGAGGATGGCCACCCCGTCCTGCAGCCGGACACACTGAGCCAGCACCGCGAGCCACTCCTGAACCTTGGCCTCAGCATCCTTGGCGACGCTGGACAACTCGCCCATCTCCGACTTGCGCTCAAGCTTCTCGGCGAGCGCGTCCAGCTGGCGAAGCGCGTAGGCCTGTGTGCGAGAGAGAACGAGCGCGGTGGACTGGACCTTCGACCACGTGACCTCCCCGACCCGGCCGACCTCCTCGCGGATCGTCATCGCCTCGTCGATCATTTGGCTGGCGCCGATCATGTCGGCGAAGACCGCATCCTTGTGCGCGCGCAGGATGTCGTCGACCTTCTCGTCGATGGCAACGAGGTAGTCGGTGATCTCGTCCATCATCTGCTTCATGGCGAGCTGTGCCATCACCCCGGCCGCTCCCGCTAGGAGTGCAGGGTTGGTGGCCATCGAGGTTGGACCGGTGACGATCTGGATCCACGACTCGATCGAGCCGCGATCACCGATCATCGCGTGGCTGACGCCCGGTGTGGTGGTCGGGGTGAGGCCCAAGCGATGCACCTTCTCGGCGGACTCGGCGGTGAGCTTCACCCAACGCCCGGACTCCGCCGCGACCTGCGACGCCTTGTGGGTCAGGCTCGCCGCAGAGCTGAGCATCGGACGCAGCCTCCGGCTCAGATCCTTGGTGGCGCTCCGATCCACGGCAATGGACGTCAGGAATCGCTCAATTTCGGCGGGCTTACCGATAACCGTCAGCCCGTCCCCGTCGCTGATCAACTGCAGCGCGTTGCCCGGCTCGGGAAGCTCCGGGGTGGAGGGCGACTCTGCGTCCGTCATGGCAGCGATGCTAACGGTGTCCGACCTCTGACGCGGCCCAACCTCAGGAGTCGGCGATGGTGCTCAGAAGCGCGCAGGCGCGGGCGATGGCGCCCTGGTCGTCGGCGCTGATGGCGCGGAGTTGGGTGTCCAGCCAGGCGTGGCGTTGGGCCTGGGTGATCACGGCGATCTCGTCGCCTTCGGGGGTGGTGCGGAAGAGCACCTTGCGGCGGTCCTTTCGGTCGGGGTGCGGGTCGCGTAGCCGGCAGGGTGAGCCGGTGCACGCTGTGGCTCATGGACGCGGGTGCGGCCTGGCCATGGTCGCTGAGCTCGGTGAGGGTCAGGGGGCCGTGCCTGTGCAGCCAGATGAGGACGTCCAGGCTGGTGTCGCCGAGGCTGCCGCCCGGGCGTTCGCTGCGGAAGCGGCGATAGAGCCGCGCCACCGTGGGCCTCACCTGAGTGCCGAGGCCGACCCCGTCGAGGGCGTCGACGTCCGCGCTCCCGGATGCTGAACCTAGAGCCAGCCCTGGCGCCGGAAGGTGCGGTACAGCAGCAGGCAGACGGTCGCCATCCCGATCAGCACCGCCGGGTAGCCCCACGGGCTGGCCAGCTCGGGCATGAACTGGAAGTTCATCCCGTAGATGCCGGCGATCATCGTCGGGACGGCCGCAATCGCCACCCAGGCCGAGATCTTGCGCATGTCCTCGTTCTCCGAGACCGAGAGTCGGGCGACGGCGGCCTGCAGGATCGACGACATCACTTCGTCGTAGCCGCCCACCTGCTCACGGACCTGTTCGAGGTGATCGTGCACGTCCAGGAAGTACTGCCGCAAGTCGCGGTCGCCCTGCTGGTCGGCGAGCTTGCGCAGCGGGCCGCCGAGCGGACCGACCGTCCGCTTCATCTCGACCAGGTCTCGCTTGAGCTGGTAGATGCGCTCGACCTGTGGCGTGCCGCCGGGGGCGAACACGTGGCTCTCGATCTCGTCGACGTCCTCGCCCACCTCGTCCGCGACGCGCAGATAGTTGTCCACCACGCTGTCGATCACGCCGTGCAACACCGCGATCGGGCCGAGGCGCAGCTGCTCGGGGCGAGACTCGAGGGTTCGGCGCACCTGACCCAGCGGTGCGAGCTGCCCGTGTCGCACCGACAGGGCGTACCACGAGCCGACCAGGACGGTCGCCGTTCCGGTTTGGACGATCTCGCCGCCCTCGCTGCGGACGTCGCTGTCGATGTAGCCCAGGGTGCGCATCGAAAGGAACGTGGTGCCGTCGTCGTGGCGCTCGAGCTTGGGACGCTGCCGCGAGTTGCCCGCGTCCTCCACCGCCAGCGGGTGCAGGTCGAACACGTGACGCAGGGCGTCCAGCTGTTCGGGGGTCGGCTCGAACAGGCCCAGCCAGACGAAGCCGTTCCCGGCTGCTGCCGCGCGGCAGGCTGCCGGGAATTCCGCGGCGGGCTGGCGCTCGCCGTCGACGTAGTGTGCCCAGTCGACCGCTGCGAGCAGGGGGTCGCTCGCTGGGCGCGCGGCGACCAGCTCGGGTTCGATCAGGCGGACGGGTGTCGCCCGCCTCCGGGCGACCATGGGGCGCAGGCCAGTCGGCAGGCCCAGGCGTGGGTAGATCGGGGTGTTGGAGTTCATGCGTTGCTCCTTCAGGTGGAGCCCGCAGCAGTCTGACGCAGTCAGCTCACAAAGGTGCTGCGGGAGGTCGGCGGGATGGGTATCAGGGGACTACCAGGTGACATCCGCCTCACCTCCTTCATTCGAGCGCCACGGCGCATGACCGCGTGATCCAGGAGAAGGCTAGACCTCCGCGACGGCGGACGAAAACCGTCCGCCGGTCCCGAGGATGAGCCGCGATCATGCAGGTGAGCCCGATCTCGGCGCCCACGGGAACAGCCGGGTGAGCAGGGCGTAGATCAGGGCGACGCTGACCGTGACCTGGTTGGCCTCAAGGGCGGGAACCAGTGGGAGCGCGCCGACAGGCCGTCCACTGCCACCCGGCAAGGGCCGTCCGAATGAGGGTGGAGGCCGCCGTCGTCGTCCACCCGCAGACGGCGATCACGTCCGAGCCACGAACCCCCCACGCTGAGCCACTGCCCGGACGGAGAGTGGGCTTCATTTCGGGGTGGGCGAGCTGGCACATTCGTGGCGAGGTCTTGCTCGATCGTGCCGCCCTGAGCTTGGCGGCCCGAGCCGATGGTTGAATCACGTCGGTCTGACGGGGCGCCGCACGACTCGGCTCGTCCGCCGCCGTCCGCCCGAGCGAAGGGATTGGTGAGCCGAGTGGCTACGGGAAGTGGCGGTGAGCGCACACGGTTCCTCGGACTGGCGATGAGCCAGGAGGGGCATCGGGCCACCCGGCTCGAGCTGTTCTTCGATCTGGCCTTCGTGTTCGCCTTCACTCAGCTCAGTCGGTTGATGGCGCTTCAGCACAACGCGGACGCCGGGGCGCCGACCGGCCTGGGCCGATCCGCGCCCCGGACGCCGCCTCCCGATGGCGGTCAGGAGGCGGCGCGGTGAGGGGCCGAGAGGAGTAGCTCCCTCACCGCATTCGACTCCTAGCGCTCGCTGATGGTCAGCGACTCGCCCAGCAGGGCCCGAGCAGCCCGCTTGTCGTCGGCGGCGAGGAAGGCCTTCGCCGCCTCCAGCGTGGCTTCCACCACCAGGCAGACGTTGCCCTCGCGGCCCTCCGCGAACCGCACCAGCCGCTCCATGACCTCCGAGCGTGAGCCGTGGATGTTCACCAGGCTCGGGTCAGCCGTGCCGATCGAGACGATCTTGAGCTCCTCATCGAAGCGAAGGATCAGGCTCGTCCACAGCTTCTTGCCGTCGTGGACTGCGAGCACGACGGTCGAAGACGGCTCGACCATGGTCTGCACCGCAGCTTCGACCTGCTCGTAGCTGGCGCCCAGTCGCCACTGGAGGCCCAGGTTGTCGCGCGCGCGTCCGGGGTAGGTGACGATGGAATCGGCGTAGTCGTCGAGGCTGCGGTAGGTCCGTCGGACGAAGGCATCGAGATCTTCGTCGGCGGTCCAGGCCTGCTGGAAGGCGGCGAAGTAGTCATCGGCCGCATCCCGCTCCATGACGAGGACGAAGTCGGTGTCCTCGCGATTCGCCTCGTACAACGCCTGGGCGGCAGCGTCCAGGTCATCGATCTGCTGCGGTGCCTCGAGCACGGCACGCCCCGAGGTGTGCCGGCACTTCACCACCTTGCCGGCTTCCAGCAGGACGATCACCCGCCGGGCCTCCTTGGCTGAGCGCAGGACGAGGTCCTGAGCATTTCGCCACTGGTCGACATCGAGGTCGGCCATCAAAACATCACCGTGAAGCATGTCGGCTTCCTTTCAGGCCGTCTGGCACTCGTAGACATGGATGGAGTAGGGCTTCATCGAGCAAGCGATGACATCTCCGACCGGGGACGCCGCCTCGCCGCTCCAGAGTTCGGTGGCCGAGGCGAGCTCAGCCCCGACCGAGACGCGCGCTTCGATGGCTTCGGCCGTCGGGTTCACCACGAACACCACCTTCCGCGTGGCGTCCTCGCGATCCGAGTGCACGATGACGTCGAGTCGCTGGTCGTTCTTCCCGATGGTCGCCACCCCTGCTTGGGCGCAGGCCCGCATCACGATGGCCGAGGCGTCCTCGGTCGTGGAAGCCAGGTGGATGCGCTCGGCGCCGGCAGCGATGGCGTCGGCCAAGATGGTGCACGGCCGCATGATGCTGTCCAGCCGGGGAGCCCTCGGGCCGACCACCACTGTGCCTCCCGTCGCCGCGTAGGCGACCAGCGCACGCTGGAGGTCGGCGTCGAGGTAGTCCAGCGTGGTGAGAACGACGACCTTGAAGTCGCCCCATCGCTGCGGATCGAGCGCGGTGTCGGACAGGACGAAGTCGTGACCGCTGGAGACCAGCGAGCCGTGGAAGCGGGTGAACCACTCAGACTTCTCCAGCTGCGGAGCCTTCTCGAACCCCAGGGTGTCCTCGCTGATGGTCAGCGGGTTGGCGTACTCCGAGAAACCGGACGGGGTCTCGAGGAAGTCACCGGGGAAGGACACCAGCACGCTGGCAGCCTCGAGCCGGTCGTACTCCCGGTTGGCCAGCAGCAGCACCGAGGAGTCGCGGTGCAGATCGGCGAAGCGACCGGCGACCTGCATCCGATTGGCGGCCCCGAACATCGCCGCGTGATCCTCGCGGACCCGTCCGTCGCGCCGGACCGGCGAGTCCAGCCAGCGATCCCGTTCCACCAGCATGTAGCGGCTGAAGCCCTTGATGCCCTGTGCCAGCGCGGCCTTGGTCACGAACTCCTCGTCGTACAGTTCGCCCGGGTGCAGGTACCACGGCCACACGCCGGCGATGAACTCCGGAATGTAGGGGTACCGGCTGGTGCCGACCACGTAGCTGCCCACGGTCTTGACGTGGCCGTAGAGCTCCTTGCGGGAGTAGATGTCGAAGCCGACGAAGTCGAGCTTCTCCTCCAGCTTGGCGATGTTGAACGGCGTGGTGAAGCCCGACGCCGCCCCGCCCGGCCCCAGCGGATGTGGGTAGTTGTGGAACAGCGCGATCTGATCCAGACCACGCTCGCGCATCATCGATGCGAGGCGCTCCATCGAGTCGATCAGGTAGGTCTCCCGGTACTCGATCCAGTCGGCGTACTGAGGAACCTGCTCGGCGGCGTCCGCGGAGAAGCGGCGCGGCGGATCAATCTCGTCCAGGCCGGCGACGTCAATGCGGTGAGCGGCCTTCACCGCCTCGAGCGAGCCGTACTTGCCAAGGAGGAAGGTGCGGTAGTTCTTCAACGACGCCTCGCTGAAGTCCGCGGCGTAGGCGTTGATGCAGAAGAAGTAGGCCATCTCGTTGTCGACCTGTGCCGCGACCAGCCCTCCGTTGGGGTAGGCGTGCTTGGCCAGGATCGCGCAGATCGCGTCGTACCACAGCGCCGTTTCCTCGAAGAACTCGTCGGCGGCGTAGTTCAGCGCCGGGATCGGCTTCGGCACCTGGGTGAGGACGGTGCGTCCGCCCTTGGCGTTGCGCGCATGCAGGCGCTCGTTCTCCAAGATCCGCTTGGGGTATCCGAACCAGGTGAGCTCGGAGTTGATCTGCGGACCGGGGCGGGCCACGATCGCCAACCCCTTCTCCTCGCACAGAGTCATGAAGGCGTCGATGTCCTTGTTGCCGCTGAAGTCGAACTCGCCCTTGGCCACCTCGTGGATCTCCCACGGCATGTAGATGGAGATCATGTTGAAGCCCATCGACTTCACCGAGTCGAGGATGGAACTCCACTTGTCGCGATCGAGCCGCCAGTAGTGGACGGCGCCGCCGTACAGGTTGCGGCGCTCGCCGCCGACGACGAACCGGCCGTCACCGACCGCGATCTGGCGCCTGGTTGTATTGGTCATGTTCATTTCTTTCTTCTTGAGTTACTTCTGGCGTGCCAGCGCGACAGCGAGCACGATGATGAGTCCCCGGATGATCTGTTGCTGGCTGGTATCCAGGCCGCCGAGAATCAGGCCGTAGTTGATGGTTGCCATGAGCAGTGCGCCGAAGAAGGTGCCGACGACGGAGCCGCGCCCACCGGAGAGGGCTGTGCCGCCGAGGATGACCGCAGCGATCGCGTTCATCTCGTCGCCCTGGCCCCACTGGAAGCGCCCGGACTGCAGGCGTCCGGCGTAGAGCATTCCGGCCAGCGCTGCGCCGATGGAGCAGATCAGCATCACCCGGAACTGGATCCAGCGGGTGGCGATCCCGGAGTACTCCGCGGCCACCTTGTTGGCGCCGGTGGCCAGCACCTGCCGTCCGAAGCGCATCTTCTTCAGTACGACCGAGCCGATCACCACCGCGATCAGCATCCAGAAGATCAGGACCGGGATCGGCCCGATGTTGCCGCCGCCGAAGGCATTGTTGAAGGTCATGTCGAGGATCGGCTGCGGAGCTGAAGCGGTCGTCCACTGGGCGATGCCGAATGCGATGCCCATCATCGCCAGCGTGACCAGGAAGGACGGGATCTTCACGAAGGCGACCAGCGCGCCGTTGATCGCACCGACGGCCGCACCCACCAGGAGGCCCGCGATGATTCCCGGAACCAGCCCGAAGGTCGAGATCGTCATCGCGGTGACCACGGACGCCAGGCCGGCGACCGATCCGACCGACAGGTCGATCTCGGCTGCGGCGATGACGTAGGTCATGCCCACCGCGATCACGGTGACGATGGCCGTCTGGCGCAGGATGTTCATCAGGCTCGTGGTCGAGACGAAACCCTGATCCCGCAGGATGATCGCAAAGACGACGACGACCGCGACGAAGCCGACATAGATGATGTCGCGCCGCCAGTCGAAGCTGAACTTCTTCTTGTGAACGGCGTCGGCCGTCGGACGGAATGATGAGTCGGTCATGCTGCAACTCCCTGCACTTCGAGTTCTAGTGATTTCTCGTCACTGACTGCTGAACGGTCGATCTCTCGCGCGATGGTGAAGTCACGCATCAGCAGCAGGCGATCGCTCATCGCAAGGAGTTCGGAGTACTCCGAGGAGATGACCAGGACGGCCATGCCCTTCTCGGCGAAAGACCGGACGGTGGCGATGATCTCCGCTTTGGTGCCGATATCGACCCCGGCCGTGGGTTCGTCCATGATCAGCACTCGCGGCTGCCGGCTGATCCACTTGGCGATCACGATCTTCTGCTGGTTCCCGCCCGAAAGCAGCTTGGTCGGCGCGGACGGGTCGGCGACCTTGATGCCGAACGTCTCGATCAGTCGACGAACCAGTGACGTGACCGCCTTGTCGTCGACGAACGGGCCGGAGAGCACGTCGTCGAGGTGCGGCAGTGCGAGATTGGCGGTCACCGAGTGGTCGAGGATCAGCCCCTGCTGGCGGCGGTCTTCGGGGATCAGGCAGATCCCGTGCTCGAGTGCCTGCGCCGGGGAGGTGATCGAAACGGGCTTGCCGTCGACGAGCACCGTCCCGCCGGTGATCTTGTCGATGCCGTACAGCGCACGCGCCAGCTCGCTTCGTCCCGAGCCCATCAACCCGGCCAATCCGACGACCTGGCCGGCTCGCAGGGTCAGGTCGACCTCGTGGAGTCCACCGACCGTCGACAGCGCCTGGGTCTGGAGAATGATCTCGCCGTCACCGCTCGCGGCGATCGCCGGCCCGGCGACTTCGACGGCCTTGCCGACGATGCCTTCCACGATCTGTGCGGCGGAGATCGAGGCCAGTGGCTTGGTCAACAGCCGCTTCCCGTTTCGCAGAATGGTGATCCGGTCGGCGATCTCGTACACCTCCTCCATTCGGTGGGAGATGTAGATGATCGAGATGCCCTCCTGCTTCAGGCGCCCGATCAGCTCGAACAGCGCCTTGGCCTCGTGCCGTGCGAGGGACGCCGTCGGCTCGTCCATGATCAACACCCGGGCGTCCTCATTGAGAGCCTTGGCGATCTCGGTGAGCTGCCAGTAGGCGGTGCTCATCGAACTCAGAGGAAGGTCGGCCGGAACCGGCGTCTGCATCCGCTCGAACAAGGCGGTCGCCCTGTCGATCATCTGTTTGTCGTCGATCAGGCCGCCACGGCGAGGTTCAGCGTTGAGGAAGACGTTCTGGGCAACGGTGAGGGTCGAGACCAGGCTGAACTCCTGGAAGACCATCCCGATTCCCGCAGCCTTCGCGTCGTGGATGGAGGCGAAGTTGACCGGAGTTCCATCGATCTCGATCGAGCCCGCGTCCTTGCCGTAGACCCCCTGGAGGATCTTCATCAAGGTCGACTTGCCGGCACCGTTGCCACCGGCCAGTGCATGCACCTCGCCCGGCAGCACCTCGAAGTCCACGTCATCGAGCACCGAGACGGTGTTGAAAGACTTACAGATCCCCGTCATCCGCACCGCCGGAGTGACGGGGGGTGGCGCCGAGCCAACGGCTCGCCCGACGCCACCCTCCACCGACGAACTCATTTCACGTAGGCCTTTTGAAGGTCTGCGGGAGCGTCGGAGTTGTAGACCTGCTTCCAGGCTTCGAGCACATTGCTGTGGTCGACCGGCAGCGCGTTCAGCGCGACGTAGGCCGGAGCCTTCTTGCCGATCAGTGCCCCGCCGGCGATGTCCGCCTCGGTGACGCCCTGCTGATAGGGCTGCTGGGCGCCGAGGCCGACCACGAGCTGGTTCTGAGCCAGCGCGATCGCGACGTTGGTGCCGAGATCCTCGGTGGCGATCTTCAGGTCGGTCCGACCGGCCGAGCGGGCTGCGGCCATGACGCCTTCAGCGGGCACGTCCCAGACCGCCCAGATGCCGTTCAGGTCCGGGTTCTGGCTGAGCATGGCGTCGGCGACCTTCTGGGCGTCACCGGCGAAGTCCGGGCCGGCGATGCCTTGAGCCTTGACCACCGTGATGTCGGGGTAGTCCTTGGCGAGGGTCTCGGAGAAGCCCTGGTAACGCTGCTTGGTCACGAAGAAGTCGGCCTCGTGGTAGATGACGCCGATCTTGCCAGTGCCACCCAGTGCCTTGGCCATGAGGTGGGCGGACACAACGCCATTGCCGTAGTTGTCGGCGGACACCACCGACTCGTAATCCGTGCCGGCGGTCAGGCCGTTGGGCACGTTGTCCATGAAGACGAGCTTCACGCCCGCCGCCGCGGCCTTCTTGTAGGCGTCAGCGGTGGCGACCGGGTCGGTCGGGATCGACACGATGATGTCGGGCTTCTTGGCCAGGACGGTCTCGATGTTGGAGACCTGCTGCCCCGGGTTGAAGTTGGCGTCGGTCACGGCGACGACCTCGATGCCCAGCCGGGCGAACTCGGTCTTCAGGCCGTTGATCTGGGCGTTCGCCCAGTCGTTGCCGGCGTAGTGCATCACGATGGCCGCCTTCGCTCCCTTCGCCTTGATCTGCTCCACCTCGGCGTCGGTCAGGGCGACCGTGTCGCGCGAGGACGGGTCCTCGCCGTGCGGGCCCTTGCTCAGCACCTTGCCCTGAATCTCCTTGAGCGCGGCGTCGGCCTTCGACGACACGTTGGCATTGCCGGACGTGGTGGCGGTGTTCGCACTGCTGCAGCCCGTCAGCCCCAGACTCAGAGCCAGTGCGATGGTCGCGGTGGACGCGACCCACTTGTTTCTCATTGACGCTCCTTCGGCGTTCGACGATGAAATCCGATTTCGACACTTATGGAGATGCGGCTCCACTCGCTGGGCCACCTGCTCTCCGCTCGCGACCGAACACTGCGATGTGAACGTTCGCGTAACCTGAGTGTGAACGTTGACACGGCAGGCTGTCAATACCCCAAACCATCGGCTACGCTGCGTTTCGTGGCGTCCACCCCTGAGCGACGACCCAGCCTGCATGACGTGGCGAAACTGGCTGGCTGCTCCTACCAAACCGTGTCCCGTGTGGTGAACGCCGATCCGCATGTGAGCGAAGAGACACGGGCCCGCGTACTGGCCGTGATCGCCGAAACCGGCTACCGCCGCAATGGCGCAGCCCGCGCGCTGGTCAAGGCTCGCACCGGCGCCATCGGCGTCGTCACCGACGGTTCGTGGCGCTACGGCCCGATGGGGGCGCTCTACGGTGTGGAGGAGGCGGCTCGCAAGGCGGGCTACTCGGTCCTCCTGACCGTGAGCGAGCGCAACTCGTTCAGCTCACTGGAGACCAACCTGCAATCCTTCGCGGATGCCTTCGTCGACGGCATCGTGGTGATCGCCCCACTGCAGGCGGAGGCCGCCGTCACTCGTGAGGTCGCCGGGTCCTGGGCGCATGGGTTGCCGGTGGTCATGCTGGCCCCCGACCCGACACCGGCCCAGGGCGTGCGGGTGGTCTCCGAGGATCAGCATCTGGGTGCCCGCCTGGCGACTCGCCACCTGATCCGCCTGGGCCACCGGTCGATCGTCCATCTCGCCGGCAACCAGAACTGGCTCGACGGCAGCGTGCGGCTGGAGGGCTGGCAGCAGGAGCTGCTCGCTCACGGGCTGGAGGTCCCTGAGCCGATCCTGGGCAAGTGGACGGGGCAGAGCGGCTACGAGGCCGGCAAGAAGCTGCTCGCATCCGGCCTGCCGGACGCCGTCTTCGCCGCCTCCGACCTGATGGCGCTCGGCATGATGCGCGCCTTCGCCGAGGCCGGCGTCCGCGTGCCGCAGGACATCAGCGTCGTCGGTTTCGACGACCACGAGTTCGCTCGGCAGTTCTCACCGCCGCTGACCACGGTCCGCCAGGATTTCCGCGCACTTGGCAATCGCTGCCTCGAGGTCCTGCTCAACCAGGAGATCGAGCCGTCACTTCTCGAACCCATCCGTCCGCGGCTATTGGTGCGGCAGAGCACGACGCCGGCCACTGGACGCTAGCCGGGTGAAGACTCCGGCGCGGGCCGAGGCCGACCAGTTCGTCGCCGACGCCCGGCCGGCCAGGTTCTTCCTAGTCGCTACCCTCGTGGCCGTCGACGCCGAGCGATCGCCACTTCCCCAGGATAGGATTCGCCCGGCGATGCAGCGTTCAATGGTGTGCCGGTAGGCGGAGTCCCGCATCGCGGGCCTACGGATGCCGGTGCACCGCCCTCGTAGGTTAGGTACCTGAGGGGAACGGGGCCGGTTGACGCACCCACCCGTGGCACGCGGCCGCGATGTCCCCACAGCTGCCTGAATGCGCCGCCGCCGGTGCCAATTGAGGCCTCTAGGCGCGGCTCTCATCCAACAGCAGAGTGTTGCGACTGGAGGGACCATGCTGGAGCAGCGGGGGGTTGCGGCTGCCTTCGAGCAGCTTCGGCGGCACGCCGAGGAGTGCTTCGCGAGCGGGGACTACGCGGCAGCAGACGCCGCCTACGAGGAATTGCATCAACAAGGTGGCCTGGCGCAGGCCGACGTCGGCCGGTGGCTGCGTGCGTTGCGGTCCTTGGGTGGCAGCCGGACGCAGCCGAGCCTGCGCGAGTTGCTGGCGAGCTTCCCCGACGACCAGGACATCCTCGAGTTCGTCGCGGCCGAACTGTGGCAGCGCGCCGAGAGTCGTGCCGAGCAGACCGGGGTGGCCGAGGACGACGATCTGGCCCGCCAGGCCTGGACGGCAGCCCCGCGGATGGCAGGCCCCGTGCCGGAGACCGACGCGGACGGCGTCCGCCTGATCAGTCTGCTCGACCGCTTCTTCCAGGCAGGACGCCGCCAGCGCACCCCGGTCGGGAGCTATCCGGAGTTCGAGCAGGCCCTGTACCGGTTCGCGGCAGCCGGTCCGGAGTCGACGCTGCGGGCCGCCGACCTGTTGGCCGCCGAGAGTCTCATGCTCGCCCTCGAGCTGGTGGCCGGGCTCGAGCCAGACAGCGGCGTCCCTGCTGGTGCGGGCGGTGGCGTCCGCCGAACTGGACGACTTCGCCACTGCATCCCGGCTGTTCGACGAACTCAACGCCCGCTTCGGCGTCCGCGTGACCGACCTGGACGTCGAGGGCCGCTCGCGCTGGATCCAGGCGATGACCGACGTGGGCCGGTTCGCCGACGCCGAGGAGGCGTGCCTGGCGACGATCGCTGCGGTCGAGGGCGCCGAGGGCGGCGGGCTCACCCAAGGGGTCGGTGCGGAATCCACCGAGCACTGGCGCCACGTCTACCTGCTGCTGGTCTACCGGCTCGCGGCGCAGCAGGGCCACTACCGCGCTGCCTGGGACCACCTGCGCGCGTCCGTCGAGGTGGACGACACCGGCCTGCCGGACGACCTGCGCCGCTCGATCCTGCGGGTGCGGCTGCTGTTGGCGAAGCTGCTCGAGGAGCCGGTGCCCCAGGCCCGCAGTCGCCACGCATCCGAATAGCTGATGCCGCGACGCGGATAATGACGGCCTCGGCAGTTAATGAAGGCGAGCGTTGGGTCGTCCCCCTAATGGGCGACAATTAATCGCCCAGCCCTGAGGAATGTCCCCCTTCGGGTGCCACCCAGGGGGGTGGCAAGCGGTAATGGTTGACCTGCTTTGATGAGCAGATTTGCCTGATGTGTCGGCAAGCGGTGTTTCAAGTCGCGCTTTTCCACAGTAGTATTCGGGTCAAGGCAACCCTTCAAGAATTTCGAGGAACGCAATTGTGACCGCCATCACATCTGCGCGGCTCCCGGCCCACACTGGGCGCGAGACCGTCCCGTCCGACCTCGCTGACCTCAGTCACGAGATGCGAACGCCGCTCAATGCGGTCATCGGGTTTTCGACGATCCTGGCCCGCGAGGTCTACGGACCGCTCACGGGCAAACAGTCCGAGCTCGTCGCCCAGATCGAAGCCAGCGGCAGGCATCTGCTCGCGGTGGTCGCCAATATCCTCGACCTTGCGAAGGTTGATGCCGACAGCATGCTCCTCGACATCGTGGATGAGGTCCGTATCCCCGTGCTGGTGAGCGAGGCCGTTGCGATGGTGGAGATGCAAGCTAAGGAGAAGCGGATCACGATCGCAGTCAACATCCCAGCAACGATCGCGTCCTTCACGGCCGACCCGCAGCGCGCGCGGCAGGTCCTGATCAACTTGCTCTCCAACGCCGTGAAATTCACCGACGAGGGCGGCTCAGTAGGCATCGAGGCTCGCCAAATCGGCGACATGGTCGCGTTCGAGGTCTGGGACACCGGGATCGGTATCCCCGAAGAAGATCAAGAGAGCATCTTCCGTCCCTTCACGCAGGTTGATCCCTCGCTCGGCCGCCGGCACTCCGGCACGGGGCTGGGGCTCACGCTGAGCCGCAGGATTACCGAGCTGCACGGGGGCACGCTAGAAGTGCGCAGCGTCGAAGGTATGGGGTCGCTGTTTACCGCAACGTTCCCCCGTTCCGGCTCCGGGCGGCGCGCCGACCGCCGCCTTCTGAGTGCGAGGTGACGCCGCCGACTCAAGTGGCCAAGGTGGGGGCGCTGAGGGGCGGTGCCTGGCCGACGACATTCAAGCTGTGCGCGACGCGAGGCCGACCGGCGTCCCGGACCCAACCGTGGCCGTGGGCAGCCTGCCCTTCGCGCAAACGATGACGAGGAAGAGAGAGCATGGCGGAGTACCAGATCTGTGACCTCGGTGACGATGTCGCCGCTATCACGATGGAAGGTCGTCTCAACGCGGTCGCAGGCCCAGGGCTACGTGACGCGGTGGCTCACGCTCTTCAGGTCGGGAAGGCCCGGCTGGTGATCGACCTCGCCAAGGTGGAGTTCATGGATTCGTCCGGTCTGGGCGCGCTCATCGGTGCACTCAAGTCCGCAAGGAAAGCGGGAGGCGACCTTCGCATCGCCTCGGCCAACGAGCAGGTCAAACTCGTCTTGGCCTTGTCGAATGTCGAGCGGATCTTGAAGCCCCGCGACGATGCGGCCGCAGCCTTCAGCTGACGGGCTCAGTGCGGACGGGCGACGGGGGGAAGCTGGTGCTGCAGTCGAGACAGGAGGGCTTCGCGAACCGAGGGACGCAGCACCCAGCTTGCTGCGGGAGGACGGACGCTCGCGCCGACCTTCGCCGCGCGCTAGTACACCTCGTCTCCCACGCGGAAGCAAGGTGCGCACCGGCAGGCGCTGATCGCGAAAAGGGCCGCCACGCTTGACGGCTCGGCTACGTGTCGGAGTCCGCCGGCAGGATCTCCAGGCGCGGGTATTCCGGTTTCCACATCCGCTGATAGATGTCGGCGATCGGGTTGGTGAGTGGACGCCGGGCCAGGCCTTGGGCCTCGGCCGTCTCGGCCACGGCCTTGGCGATGGTGGCGGCCACGACGCGCAGGTCGCTCATCGAGGGCAGCAGTGAGGCGCCGGGACGGTACTCGTTCATGAGTCCGGCCAGGGCGTCCGCTGCGGCGTAGATCATCTCGGCGGTGACCCGTTCGGCGCGGACCACCGAAACGCCCAGGCCCAGGCCGGGGAAGATCAGGGCGTTATTGGCTTGGGCGATGGTGTGGTAGATCTCGCCGTGCCGGATGGTGCCGAACGGGCTGCCGGTGGCGATCAGCGCCTGCCCGTCCGTCCATTCCAGGAGGTCGGACGGCTGCGCCTCGGCGCGGCTGGTCGGGTTCGACAGCGGCATGATGATCGGCTGCTCGCAGTGCTCGGCCATGGCCCGAACCACGTCCTCGCTGAAGGCGCCATGCTGGGCGGACGTCCCGATCAGGATCGTCGGCTTCACCTCGCGGACGGCCTCAGCCAGGCTGATCCGGGCCGGGTCGGCGACCGTCCAGTCGGCCACGTCGGCACGGGCTCGGGCGTAGGGACGCTGGAAGTCGCGGACGCCCTCGCCGTCTTCGAGGATCAATCCGCGGCTGTTGAAGGCCCAGAACTGCCGGTAGGAGTCTTCGTCCGACACTCCGGCCCGACGGACGGCCTCGCGGATCAGGTCGGCCACTCCGACACCGGCGGTGCCGGCCCCATAGATCATCACCCGATGCTCGGCCAGCGGCATCCCGGTCAGCCGGACGGCCGCCAGCACGGCGGCCAGCACGACGGCCGCCGTCCCCTGAATGTCGTCGTTGAAGGTGCAGATCTGGTCGGTGTAGCGGTTGAGGATTCGGTGCGCGTTGCCGGCCCCGAAGTCCTCCCAGTGCAGCATCGCGTTCGGGAACAGCCGGGTCACGGTCTGGACGAACAGGTCGATGAACTCGTCGTAGCGCTCGCCGCGAACCCGGGCATGCCGCTCGCCCAGGTACAGGTCGCTGTTCAGCAGGCCCAGGTTGTCGGTGCCCACGTCCAGCACGATCGGGATCGCTCGCCGCGGGTGGATGCCGGCCGCCGCGGTGTAGACGCCGAGCTTGCCCAAGGCGATTTGGACGCCGCCGATCCCCTGATCGCCGATCCCGAGAATGCCTTCCGAGTCGGTGACCACGACCAGGTCGACGTCCTCAGCGTCCAGCTCGAAGTCGCGCAGCGACTGCTCGACCAGCTCGGGGTGGTCGATGGAGAGGAACACCGCCCGCGCGCCGGTGTACTCGTGGCTGAACCGCTCGATGGCCTCGCCGATGGTCGGGGTGTAGATGATCGGCAGCATCTCCTCCAGGTGCTCGCTGAGCAGCCGGTAGAACAGCACCTCGTTGCGGTCGCGCAGCTGGGTGAGCTGGATGAACTTGGCCAGCGGCGATGGCGAGCGGCTGTACTGCGCGTACGTCCGACGCAGCTGCTCCTCGATCGTGGTCACCCGGCTCGGCAGCAGCCCCGACAAGCCCAGTTGCTCCCGCTCGTCCAGAGTGAAGGCGGTGCCGCGGTTGGCCATCGGATGCACCAGGACCAGTCGTCCTCGTGCGCCGATCTGCAGTACTGCGTCTCGAGAAGTGGTGTCCAGGTTGAATCCGACTTGCCGCATGGGTTCAGTCTTCCACCCTTCGGTTCTGGCCCGGCTGATCGTTCGCCGCGCCGTTCCCGTGGGGCGCTACTTCCCGCTCTCGACAATCCAGGGCTGGCACAACTGCTCGCCGAGCACCGAAACGAGCGCCTCCACTCCGCGCTGGCCCTCATTCCCGACGCTCACACCGAGGGCATCGCTGCCGTCCCAGTCGCAGGAGACCAGGGCGATCCTGCCCTGATAGGTCACGAGCATCCCCGGGTGCCGCTGCGGACGAGAACCCTCGTAGGTGATCTCGGCTCCCACGAGCGCGCGCCCGTGGGGAAGGTCGTAGGTGTAGGCCGGGTCATCGACCTGCAAGAGACCGAGATTCGTCAGCGCGACGCGTTCGGCCTCGGTGGCTGCGCGAAGGCCGAGCTGTGCGATGGCGCTCGCCCCAGGGCTCGCCGGGTTGACCGGAGCCACCGGAGGGCGATCCGGAGTGTTGATGAGACTGCATCCCGACAGCGCCACAGCGACGCCGACGATGCCGGCAACCAGATAGGAGCGCGCTGGCTTGCCCATGAACTCACTGTAGGGACCTTGCTCTCGTCCCGCTGCTGGTTGGCTCAGTCGGGTGATCAGACGTCGATGGAGCCCATGTCGCCGTAGCGGGCCCCCACGACAGAGCCACGGGGAACGGCCTCGGCGAGAGCGGCCAGGTCGCCAGCGCTGAGTACGACCTCGGTCGCGCCGACGTTCTCCTCCAGGTAGCGGACGCGCTTGGTACCGGGGATCGGCACTACGTCCTCACCCTGGGCGAGTACCCAGGCGAGCGCCAACTGGCCCGGCGTGCAGCCCTTCGCCTCGGCCAGGGCACGCACCCGGTCGACCAGGGCCAGGTTCGCCTGCAAGGCCTCGCCGTTCAGGCGGGGGAAGTAGGCCGTCGCCCGGCTGTCGCCCGGTTCCAGGGACTCCGCTGTGATGGCTCCGGTCAGGATGCCGCGCCCGAGCGGGGAGTACGGAACCAGCCCGATGCCCAGTTCACGCAGGGTGGGCAGAATCTCGTCCTCGAGGTCGCGGGTGAACAGCGAGTACTCGGTCTGCAGCGCGGTGATCGGGTGGACGGCGTGTGCGCGCCGGATTGTCGCCGGCGCCGCCTCCGAAAGGCCAAGGTGACGGACCTTTCCGGCCGCGACCAGCTCGGCCATCGCGCCGACCGTCTCTTCGATCGGGACGGACGGGTCGACCCGGTGCTGGTAGTAGAGGTCGATGTACTCGACCCCGAGCCGCTGTAGCGATGCGTCGCACGCGCGCCGCACGTAGTCGGGGCGTCCGTTGATGCCCAGGCGGGTGCCGTCGGCCAGTCGCTCGTTGCCGAACTTGGTGGCGAGCTGCACGTCATCGCGGTGTCCGGCGATCGCGCGTCCGACGAGCTCCTCGTTGGTGAACGGGCCGTACATGTCCGCGGTGTCGAGCAGAGTCACTCCGAGATCGAGGGCACGGTGGATCGTCGCCGTTGCCCCAGCCTCGTCAGTGCTGCCATAGAACTCCGACATCCCCATGCAGCCCAGCCCGAGGGCGGACACGGTGAGAGGTGAGGTAGTTCCGAGAGTGCGTGTGGTGATCATGAAGCCATTTCAGATGCTGGAGTGCGCTCCATGTCAAGCCTGGCCTCGTAGATGCCAATCTTGCGATCGATGGCACCCAGGTGCTCGGTAGTCTGCCTGAGCTGCTCCAGGACCCGCTGACGGTGCGCGCGAAGCAGTTCCAGTCGTTCGGCCTCGTTCCCGGTTCCGGCGCGCACCAGCTCGGCGTACCGGGCGATATCCCGTAGCGGCAGGCCTGTCGCCCGAAGCTTGTTGAGAAACTCAATCCAGCTCAGGTCCTGCGGCTCGTAGCGACGATGCCCGGCTGAACTGCGCGGCACCGGACGTAGCAGCAGACCGTCTCTCTCGTAGAAGCGCAGGGTGTCGGTGCTGAGGCCGGTTGTGTCGGCCGCTTCAGCGATGGTGAGTCCGGAGCTCATAGCTCAGTGTGACACTTGGAGTGAACTCCAGCAACGGGTGCCGTGGGGCACAGGCCGTGTTCGAATGCGAGAAGCCAGCACGAGCATGGAAGGGAGCCGAGTCCGCCGTAGCGACCGCCCTCGGGCATCCGGCACTGATCGCTCGCGCCCGGCATCAGATGCCGGTTTGCCGCGACCCAGCGGTAGACGCCGCGGGCCAGCACCCGAAGGCCGGGCAGGGCTAGCAGTACACCGAGCGGACGCATCCTGATCGCGCCCTCGCGCAAGGCCCGGCCGATCCCGTCGCTTCCCCAATGCAGACTGCCGTCGAACGCGACGTACCAGGACGCCTCATGGCACTGCTGCGGGGTCAGGCCGATGGCTGCCAGATCGACGCTCTGCCACGGCACGACGGAATAGATGCCCTTCGCGGACTCGCGATCCAGCAGCCGGGCGCACCGGACACAGAAGCCGCAGTCGGCGTCGAAGAGGAACACCTCTCCAGGCTAATCGGTGGTGTCTGTGGGCCTGTTCGAGCCGAGGTCGTCGACGACGAGTGTGCCCGGCCGCGACGGCCGCAGGTGACCATCCGGGTCAGGCGCGGGAGTGCAAGGTGAGCTGGTAGCCGTCGGGGTCGACGAAGGTGAACGTGCGTCCGAAGGGTCCATCGATCGGGTCGGACGCGATCGTTACCCCGTCGGCCAGCATGGCGTCATGGATCTGCTGCGCGTCGGGAGCGTGCAGCCACAGCCCGATGCCGGCACCAAGCGGGGCGGCGTCCAGGTTGTTCCCGGGGACGCGCTCGCGGACGGCGAGGGTTGTCGGTGCGGTGTCGAAGACGACGGCGTGCGGCGGGCCATCCTGCCTCGTGAGGCCGAGGTACTTGGCGTAGAAGGCGGCGGACGCCTCGAGATCGCGGACCTGGAGTGAGATGAAATCGGGACCAGAGACAGGCATGGTGCTCCTTCGTTGATGTCAGTTATCTGACATTGAGAGTATGTCAGAATACTGACATGCGTCAAGACTCTCGCGTCGATCTGCCCACCTCGCTGGGCTACTTGCTGAAGGAGGCGTCGGCCGCGCTGCGGACGTCAATGGAGGCAGTGCTACGTCCGCTCGGGATGACCGTCACCCACTACGCGTGCCTGGAACTGCTTGCGCAACGTCCCGGCCTCTCCAACTCCGAACTTGCGCGCGGCACCTTCGTCACCCGCCAGTCGATGAACGTCCTGCTGCAAGCCCTTGAGGAGGACGGCGTGGTGACTCGGCCCGCGCAGCCGGCATCGGGACGGACGCTGCCCACCGCGCTGACCGCGCACGGTCGGCGGCAACTGGAGGCAGCCAGCGCCGCGGTGCGGGCGGTCGAGCTGCAGATGATCTCCGGGCTCACCCTCGACGAGCAGGATCACCTGCGTGCCCTACTCTCGCGATGTGTCAGCGGCCTGGGGGCGGGCACCCGTCCGCCGACATCGGCATAGGGTTCCCGCCGCTAGCACGGGGGAGCAGACCCACCTAGACCGACGCCCCGGGCCGTCGGACGGGGTAGCGAAGGTGGGTCACGCCGACGCCGGCGACGACGCTCGGTGTGCCCAGCCTCGCTGGGGTCGGAGCGAGACCGTCGAGCAGTCGGGTTCCGGAGCCGAGCAGGGTCGCTGCGAGGTCGATGCTCAGCTCGTCCAGCAGCCCGGCGTCGAGCAACTGCCGGATCGTGTCCGCGCCGTGCACGCCGACCGCTTTCTCTCCGGCGGCAGCCTTGGCTTGGCTTACTGCACTCTCCAGGCCGTCGGTGACGAAATGGACGCTCGAGCCGGCCCGCGGCCAGCCCGGCGGGACCTCGTGGGTGACGACGAAGGCGGGACCCCAGGCGTGGTTCCCGCCCCAGCCCTGCGCCACCTCGAAGGTGCGTCGCCCGGTGAGCACCGCGCCCAGCTCGCCGATCAGACTTCGGACGTGCTGGGCGCTCGCCGACGACATCCGGAAGGTCATCGGGTCCGAGCCTCCAGTGTGGATCTCATCTTCGCCAGAGCTGAAGTACCAGTCGAAGACGTCCGAGACGTCGTCGTTGGGGCCGGCGACGTAGCCGTCCAGAGACATGGACATGATGGCGATGAGTTTCGACATCAGTTCTCCTCTCACGCGGGTCGGTGATGGGTGGAACTGCTCAGCCCGGCGGGCTCAGTCGCAGCAGGCGTCCGCTGGGGGCGTCCTCGAGGAGCCAGATCGTGCCATCCGGGGCTTGCTCGACCTCGCGGATGCGCGCGTTGAGCCCCCAAGTGTCGGCGAGTGTGGCCGTCGTGCCGTCGAGGTCGATCCGGATCAGAGCCTCGCCGGAGAGGGCTCCGATGAAGGCGTCGCCCTGCCACTGCGGGAAGGCCGAACCGGAGTAGATCATCAGGCTGCTCGGCGAGATGCTGGGGTTCCAGAAGACGGCCGGCGCGGCGAACCCGTCGCCGGCGCGATGGTCGGGAATGTCGCGTCCGTCGTAGTGGGAGCCGTTGGACGCCTTCGGCCAGCCGTAGTTGTTGCCGGGCTCGATCAGGTTGAGTTCGTCGCCACCACGCGGCCCCATCTCACTCGACCACAGGTTGCCGGCTGCGTCGAAAGCCAGCCCGAGTGGGTTGCGGTGGCCGTGGCTCCACAGCTGGGCGGTGACCCCGCCCCTGTCGGCCCAGGGATTACCGGGTGCGGGCGTCCCATCGGGGGTGAGCCGGACGATCTTGCCCAGGTTGGTGCCCAGATCCTGCGCCGGGTCGAACTTCTGCCGTTCGCCGGAGCTGACGAACAGGTACTGCCCGTCCGAGCTGAACGCCAGCCGATGCCCGAAGTGGCCCGAGCCGCTGGTCTTGGGCTGCTGTCGCCAGATCACCTTCAGGCCGGCGAGTGCCGGCGCGTCCGGGGTGCCGGTGAGTTCGGCTCGTCCGACAGCCGCTCCGGTGCCGCCCTCGCCGCGCTCGACCCAGCTGAGGTAGACGAGCCGATCCATCGCGAAGCCGGGGGAGGCGATGACGTCGCCGAGCCCGCCCTGTCCGTCATGGACGACCTTCGGCACCCCGCCTACGCTGAGCGTCTTCCCGTCGGGCTCGCGCAGCTTCAGCACTCCGTGGCGCTCAGTCACCAGCAGCTCACCGGCGGGAAGGAATGTCATCGCCCACGGCTCGTCGAAGCTGCCGAGCTTGTCGATGACGAACGGGCGTCCGTCCGGCGCAACCGTCGGGACTGCGGACGCGGTCGGCGTCGTCCCCGCTGAGGTTGCTGCCGCCGCCGACGCGGACGGGCTCGGCGAGACGGCCGGCGCCGAGCAGCCGGCCAGCAGCATCATGGCCATAGCGAGGGAGAAGGTGCGTCCCATTAGCCGAGGCTACCCGCCCCGATCTCAGCCGGCGTCCATGTCCTTAGCGCCGCTTCAGCCGGTCGGGCTGAGCCGTCCTATTCGCCGAGGCCTGCCCGTCGGGGCATCGCCATCGAGGCTGCCGCCTCGACGTCACCGCGCAGTCGGCAGTGGGTAGCTCAGTTGTTCTTCCAGCACTCGATTGGCCCCGCAGCTGTGCGGCCGCAGGTCTGGTCGGCGTCGATCGCAACCTCGGTGAAGCGAGAGGAATCTGCAGGAGCCGACTTCAGGCCCGTGCTGAAAGTCTCGCTGTCGCTGCAGCGCAGATCGCCGCCAACGCCAAGGGCACAAGTCTTCGAGTCGGTCATGGCGAGCATTGCGATACCCGACTCGAGGGCGGGGACGGTGACAACCTCGGGCGACCTGTCCGAACCTCCCCAGCACCGCACGCCTCCCGACTGGGTTACGGCGCACGTGTTCCATCCTCCGGAGTAGAGGGAAACCACGGGCGAATCGAGGCCGTCCACCTTCACTGGCGCGGAGGACTCAGAGGGGTCGGAGGCACCCAACTGTCCATCGGAGTTGCTCCCCCAACACATCACGTCGCCACTGTCGACCACTGCGCAGGCATGCTCGTAGCCCACCGTGACAGCCGTGGCGTTGCGGATCCCCTTGACGGTGACTGGTTTGCTGCTGGTCTCGGCCGTCGAACCGCTGCCGAGACTCCCTGACCAGTTGGTGCCCCAGCACTTGACGGCACCGTCCGAGGTGACGGCGCAGGAGAACTTCGCAAGCGAGGCGATCTGAACGACGCCGGATGAGAGCCCGACGACGTCGACTGGTCGGCTGCTGTCCTTCAGCGTGCCGTTGCCGAGTCGTCCGTAGATGTTCGTGCCCCAGCACTTGACTCCGCCCTTATCGGTGAGCGCGCAGGTGTGGTAAGTCCCTGCCGCGAGTGCGCGGACTCCCGTACCCAGGCCCGTCACCGCCACGGGCTTGCTGCTGGACTTTTTCGAGCCATTCCCCAGTTGGCCATACTCGTTCGCTCCCCAGCACGTGACTCCGCCGGAGTCGTTCACCGAACAGAAGTGCTCGCCGCCCGCCACCAAAGTCGGGGTAGTGCCGCTGATGGCGGCCTCGGAGCTTGCGGGGGTTGGCTCGCTCGACGCGGAGGTTGAGGCCGGCGGCGTCAGCGCCGACTGCGGCTGACTCCCACTCGGCGTCGCGGTGGACGTAGCGCTGTGGGCGGAGTTCATTGCGACTGCAACCGCAACACCTCCGCCGATCAGGACTATCGCGATCAGGCTGAGCGCCAGCACCGTGATCTTCGACCCGCGGGTAGGACTCGTCCGGGGAAGCGCTTCGTCCGCAACTTCGCTTGGTCGCTGGGCGCCGGCGGCCGGCGCGGATGGCGGGGTGTCGGCCGGCCTTGCCCCCGGCGCGAAGCTCGCCGCGTTCGACTTGGCCGAGTCAATGTCGGTGGCGCTGGCAGGGGTGGGCTCCTCGATGGCTGCGTGGGAAGGGGCCCGAGTCACAGTCAGCGCGACGTCGTCGACCTGGCTGGCGTCGCCCAGCGCCGGCGAACGTGTGGTGCCGTGATCCTCGGCGGTCTGCTGCTCGGCCGAGGGCCGGGTCGCCGCAATCGTGTCGTCCGGAAGCTTGAGCCTGGTCCGATCGTCCGGCACCGAGTCAGGCAGCTCGGTGCTGCCGGCGTCTGCCACTCCACTCCGAGTTGTCCCGTCGCCGGCGGGCGTTTCAACGTGAGCCGCGACGCTGAGCGCGGCCAGTTGCCGCTGCAGTTCGCCAGCCGAAGGGCGAGCTTTGGGATCTTGATCGAGCATCCGGGCGAGCAACTTCGCCGATGGACCGGCATGCACGGCTGGTGGTGCAGGTTGCGAGATGAGGCGCACCAGGGTCCGCATGCCGTTCGTCGGCTCGGCTGCATCGATAAACGGCGCATGACCTTCGGTGGCGGCGTAGAGAGTGCAGCCCAGCGAGAAGATGTCTGCTGCCGGCGACGCCGGCTCGCCTTTGGCGACTTCTGGTGCCATGAATGCAATCGAGCCGATCAGCATGCCGGTGCCAGTCAGGGTGGAATCCTCTGACCCGCGGGCGATGCCGAAGTCGGCGAGCTTCGCATTACCGGCCGCGTCGATCAGGATGTTGGACGGCTTGACGTCCCTATGGATAATGCCCGATCGATGCGCGGCCTCCAGCGCTCCCGCCACCTGGCTGCCGATCCGCGCCACGGTCGTCGGGTCCAGTCGAGTTTGGGTGCGGATCATCTCCGCCAATGACTGAGCCTCCAAATACTCCATGACGATGTAGGTCTGCCCGCTTTCGACGATCAGGTCGTGCACGGCTACCACATGCGGGTGTTGAATGCCGGCGGCAAGCCGGGCCTCGCGGATCAGGCGCTCGACAGAGACCGGGTCCAGCCCGCTATCACGCCCACTGAGGATCTCTTTGATCGCGACTCGGCGCTGCAGCAACTGATCCTGGGCGAGGAAGACTTCGCCCATTCCGCCGCGTCCCAGCGAAATCTGGATCGCGTATCGACCCGCGATTACCCTGCTCATCACAACCCCTCACCGGCCGATTTCATCGAGAACGATATTGGACGGCGAGCTAGCCAGGGGAAGAATTGACTGATCTGGGCAAGAGTGACCCGTGACGGGCATCTGCCGAGTGAGGTCGTGGTCAAGCACTGCGCGGCGTTGCGACCCCTCCGCCGACCTACCCCACATTCCGGCGAGAGTGAGGGTTCGGCGATCTGGTGCATGCTGCTGATGGGCGGCGTTCATCCTGGGTGATCCCTGCACGGGGGCGACGGTTCCAGAGCACGGACGGACGTCGCCTTCGAGGCACCGACGAGCGCGTTAGTCGCGCGCAGTGAGCGCTGCCTCGGTCATTGCGTGGGATCTTCCCTCGGCTCGGCCTGCGCGGTCCAGGGCAGTCGGCGCGCGATCAGCGCTGTGCCCCAGGCGACCACCAAAAGCACCCCCAACATGGCGATGGACGGTCGGGCCAACTCCCAACCGAACACGGCGGCGAACCAGGGGGCTCGCTGGGTTGCGGCCAGCACCCCGACCGCAGCGACAAGGGTGAAGGTGGCCACCGGCCAGTCCTGGCCCGCCGACGACCCGGCCATGGCGACCGTGGCACCCAGTGCCGCCCCGGTGCCCAGGGCGGGGGTGAGGAAGCCGCCGTCCACGCCGCTGCCGGCCGTGACCGCGGTGGCGATGGGTTTGAGCACCAGCAGGAGCGCGAAGCTGAGCGCGGTGGCGCCGCCGGCCAAGCCGAGTTGGACGATGCCCTTGCCGTTCCCGGGCAGGCTCGGCCACCAGATCGCGGCCGCCCCGACAGCCAGACCGGCCAGTGCCGTGGCCACCGGCAGCCGCCAGGTGGGTTGCGGACGCCACCGTCCGCACCAGCGGACGAGTCGGTCGAACCCGGCCCCGACCAGGGCACACAGCGGAGCCGCGGCCAGAGCCCAGACCAGGGTGGCCGGATCGAGGGCGCTGGACGGCAGCTGGTAGACCGACTCCATGCCGAGCACCGGCCAGGAGATGGCCACCGCCACCAGGCTGACCGGGACGAAGACCGCCAGTCCGCTCAGCCCGAAGCCGCCGGCCAACACTTCGGCGCCGAAGATCACCCCGCTCAGCGGGACGTTGTAGACCACGGCCAAGCCAGCTCCGGCACCGGCGATGACCAGTCGGCGGCGCAGGTCTCGTCCGATGCCGAGCAGGCTGCTGAGCACCGAGGCGAGGGCGGCGCCGATCTGACGAGGAGCGCGCTCCCGGCCGATCGAGGCGCCAGCGCCGACCGCCAGGATTTGGACGAGCGCGTCGGCGGTCGTCCGGCCCAGCGGCAGTCGGCGGGCCTTCGGGCCGCAGGCCTCGCTCACCTGCGGCAACCGACGGCGTCGCAGCCACATCCAGGCCAGGCCGGCCAGGCCGAGACCGAGGGTCGGGGCGATCACCCGTCGCAGTGGATCGGCGTGTTCGACGCCCAGCAGGAAGGTGTCTTGGCTGTAGCCATAGGCGACGTGCTGGATCAGATGCAGCAGCATCGTGACCAGGGTTGCCGCCACTCCGACGCTTAGCCCGGTGGCGCCCACCCCGACGACCACCCGGATCGGCATCGGCCAGGTCCTGGTGTGGCGGCGCACGCTGGTCAGCAGGCTGCGCCAGTTCGCGTGGTCTCTGTGATGACGAGTCGTGGGTGTCATCCCTTCGAGAGGTGGCTCGCTCGACCGCGATCGGTGCATCCTGGTGGCGGACGCCCGTGACTCCCGGCTGCTGAACGTGGCCAGATCGATCGGACTCGGGACGTCCATCCCGTCGGCCTCAACCCTACCGGCGCCCGTGCTGGTCTCACGCCTGGACGGCCCCGCTGCCGGCCCGCAGATAAAGGGGACTGTCCCCTTTATCTGCGCGGATGCACTGACGGGCTAGCGGTAGGTGATCTGTCGGTGCAAGCGGTGCAGCCGCGGGGCGATTCACGCTGCGATTCTTGACCGCGTCGCGCCTGCGGGGCCTACGCTGGCCGGTAGGCGGAAGTCCAATTTGCGGTGCATCCTGCCTTGCCATTGGCGAGGAGAGGGCCCGGAGCCATCCGGTGCGGGCGAAGCAGGACGAATGCCCCCGTTCGACGGTGAACCGGGAAGCTGGTGCCGTCGCCCCCGGACCCCCTCGGAGGTGCCTGATGTCGGAGCCGGCCACCATCCCGGCCGCGTCCGCGCACGCCGCTGCCGACGACCAGCTGATCGTCTGCGAGAGCGTCGTCCGGATCTACCAGCACGGGCCGATCGAGGTGCAGGCCTTGCAGGGCCTCGACCTACACGTCACCAAGGGCGAGATGATCGCGGTCGTCGGGCCGTCCGGAGCCGGGAAGTCGACCCTGCTGTCGATCCTGGCCGGAGCCGATTCGCCGACCGCCGGCACTGTCCGGGTGGCTGGCTGGGATCTGGCCAAGCTGCCGGCCAACCAGCGGGTCGGCTACCGGCGCAGCGTGGTCGGCCTGGTCCAGCAGCAGACTTCGCGCAACCTGATCCCCTATCTGAACGCCGCCGACAACGTGGTCGTCCCACTCAGCCTGGCCTCCTACCCGCGGCGCAAACGGGCCGCGCGGGCTGCCGAACTGCTCGACAGGTTCGGGGTCGGCTACTGCGCCCGGCGGCTGCCCGGTGAAATGTCCGGCGGCGAACAGCAGCGGGTGGCGATCGCGGTGGCCATGGCCAACGAACCGCCGCTGCTGCTGGCCGACGAGCCGACCGGCGAGCTCGACACGGCCACCTCCCACGAGATCTTCGAAACCCTGCGGGCCACCAGCGCCGAGGACGGGGTCACCGTGGTGGTGGTCACCCACGACCCCACGGTCAGCGGCCAGGTCGGACGCACGGTGGCCATCCGCGATGGACGAACCAGCTCCGAGGTGCTGCGGCACACCGAGGAACTCGAGGACGGCCAGCAGCGGATCGTCGCCCAGGAGTATGCGGTGATGGATCGGGCCGGCCGCGTCCAGGTGCCCAGAGAGTTCCGCGAAGCCCTCGAACTCACCCGCCGCGTCCGGCTCACCCTGGAAGCCAATCACCTCGAACTGTGGCCGGACGGCCGCCGATGAGCACCTCCCGCTACCAGCTGATGGTCGACGTCCGCTCCGTCCAGCGCACCTATGGCTCGGGGCACTCGGCCGTGACCGCTCTGCACGATGTCTCGCTGCAGGTCGCCGAAGGCGAACTCGTCGCGCTGGCCGGACGCTCCGGCTCGGGCAAGACGACCCTGCTGAACATCATCGGCGGCCTGGACCGTCCCGATCATGGCGAAGTGATCGTGGCCGGCACCGACCTGGTCGCGATGGACGAGGCCGGGCTCGAGGCCGTCCGCCGGGACACGGTGGCCTTCATCTTCCAGGGCTTCGGGCTAGTGCCCGAGCTGACTGCGGCCGAGAACGTCGGCCTGCCGCTACGGCTGCGGCGCACCCCGGCCGACGTCCGCGAACAGCGCGCCGCCCTGCTGCTGGAGCTGGTCGGGCTCGCCGAGCACGGAGCGCATCGCCCCGACGAGATGTCCGGCGGCCAGATGCAGCGGGTGGCGATCGCTCGGGCGCTGGCCGGCTCGCCGCGACTGCTGATCGCCGACGAACCCACCGGCCAACTCGACACCGAGACCGGCCTGGCCGTGATGGCCCTGATCCGAGGCGTGGTCGAGGCCGAAGGAATGACGGCGATCATCTCCACCCACGATCCGGTGATGATGGCCTTGGCCGACCGGGTGCTGCGGATCGAGGACGGCAGGCTGGTCGATGCCTGATCCGGCGCCGCCGGGTGCCGCGGTCGGATCCGGAGGGCTCCGGCCGGCCCGCCGCGGCCTGCGCCGGGCCGTCTTCCAGGCCGGACTGATCGGCGCCCTGCTGGCCGTGTTCGTGCTGTGTTCGGCTGCGGCCGGAACCGGTGCCCTGCTGCTGACCACCGGCAACGACCGGGCCCTGTCGGCTGCCATCAGCGCTGCCGACGGCACCGAACGCACCAGCGGCGTCGACATCGCCTCGGTGTTGGTCACTGCGGACGCTCCGGAGAAGGACGTTGCACAGACCCGCGCGGCCAGCCTGGTCCCGCTGGTTCGATCGACGCTGACCGAGGCCGCCGCACCGTACCGGGCGCAGGTGTCCACCTGGACCCGGACTCCGATGCTCTTCCTCGGTGGTCAGGACGTCCGGGCCGGCTACCTGATGGACGCCGACAACCTCAGCGACAATGCCACGCTCACCGCCGGCGCCTGGCCGGCGACCACCGCCCCCGGGGCCAGGCTGCCGGTGGCGATTCCGGCCAATACGGCCGCCGCTCTCGGCATCGGAGTCGGTGCCGAGCTGCGGCTGTCGCGGGACCTGCCGGGCACGGCGGGCCCGCTGGCCAGCTACGACCTGGTGGTCACCGGCATCTTCACCGCGTCCCGGACTCCGGCCTGGACTCGCGATCCGTTGCGCGGCGTCGGCTACGAGCCGAGCTATCTGCGGCTGCCCACCTATGGCCCCTTCGTGGTGGCGCCGGGCACCTTGGAACGCCTGGACGCCCCAGTCGAACGGGTCGCCGCAGTGCTGGATCCCGAGCTGGCCGGCAACGCCACCGGCATCCCCGGGCTGGCCGGACGGGTCGGCGGCATCCCCGAGATCCTGAAGGATCGGCTCGGCTCGGCGATCACCCCGGTCTCGGTGACCTCGCGGCTGGGCTGGGAGTTCAACCGGATGCTGGCCGAGCTCGCCGTGACAAATGCCCTGGTGCTGGCGGTATTCATTCTGGTGCTGGCACTCGGGGTGGCCACCGCGGCGTTGGTGGCTCGGGTGCTGGTCGGACGACGCGCCACCGAGTCCACCCTGCTCCGCGACCGCGGCGCCGGAACCGGCCAACTGATGCGCAGTGCGGCCGCCGAGGCCGCGCTGATCGCGCTGGTGGCCGTGCTGCTGGCCGCTCCACTGACCCTGGCCGGCTACGGGATGATCGCGCCGGCAGCGGTCGCCGGGACGTCCTGGCTACCCGGGGTGCCGATCGGCTGGTTCGCCGTGGCGCTGCTGGCCGGGGCTGCGCTGCCGGCGATGGTGATGGTGCTCAGTGCGCTGCCGGAACGTCCCCGCCGAGCCCGGCAGGTGATCGCCGGTCCGCTGGCCCGCTCGGGCATCGACGTGATGCTGGCCGCCCTCGCCGTCCTGGCTTATCTGCAGCTGCGCACCCACGTGGTCACTCCCGGCGTCGTCGATCCGCTGCTGGTGGTGGCGCCGGCCTTGGCCGTCTTGGCCGTGGCCGCCCTGGTCACCCGGCTGTTGCCGGTGATTGCCCGGCTCGCCGAGCTGTCGGCGGGCCGCAGCCGCGGGTTGGTCTTCCCGATGGCCGGCTGGCAGCTGTCCCGCGGAGGCGCCACCCAGGGCACTTTCCTGCTGGTGCTCGCCGCCGCCGTCGGCACCCTCGGGGTGAGCTTCGTGGGCACCTGGACCCAGTCGCAGGCCGACCAGGCCGCCGCCCAGGTCGGGGCCGAGCTGGTGGTCACCGGCCCGGACAGCCCGGCCGCCGTCGCCGAACTGGCCACCGTGGCCGGCGGCACCATGACTCCGGTCGGCGACCACGCCGTGGTGCTCGGCAGCCGTCCGTCCGGGGTGAAGATGCTGGCCCTGGACGCCCGGCTGGCCGACCAGATGATCACCAGCCGTCCACCGACCGGCCACACCTGGTCGCAGGTGATGGCACCGCTCGTCCCTGCTGAGCCGGGGACGCCGCTGGCCGTCACCGGCGGGCCGCTGCGGATCAGCTTCACCGGCAGCCTGAAGATCGTCGACGCTCCCGCCGAGACGGTTCCGAAGGCGGCGGCGACCCCGACCCTGGTATTCCAGGAGAAGTCCGGCTCCACCACGACCATGACCGGCACCGAACTGGCTCTGGACGGTCGTCCGCATGAGCTGACGCTGCCGCTGCCCGGCCAGCCGGCGCTGCCGCCCGGCGACTGGCAGATCGTGGCCATCGATCTGCTGCTCGCTGATCACAGCGTCGGCGACCTGATCGGTGGGGCCAATGATTCGGCAGCGGTGAGCGCGAGCCTTCGCGTCGACGGAGCCTCCGCGCCCGTGGACGGAGCCTGGGGTGCGTTCGGCTCGGCCGGCGTCAGCGCGGTGGTGGCCGACACGGTGGGCGTCAAGGGAAACACGGTGGACGCTGACTTCACCTACTCGGTGCTCGGCCTGTCCTGGCAGCCGGCCCACCTCACCATGCTCAGCTTCCCGGCCTCGACCCAGGTGCCGGTGGCGATGACAGAGGAGTTGGCCGCTGAACTCGGACTCACGGTCGGCGACCGGATCGCCATGGCCTGGGAGACCAACCAGCTGGAGGCGGTGCTGGTGCGGACCGTCCCGTACGTCCCGGCGCACCCCGGCGAGGCCGCGATGATGACCGACCTGACCTCGCTGCGTCGAGCCATGCTGAGCTCCGGGCAGCTGGCCCCCGTCCTCGACCGCTGGTGGGTCAGCGCGCCCCGGCCCGGGGCGGCCGCCGCGATCCGCAACGCCGGGCTGGGCAGTGTGATGGACCGCGCCGAGACCGTCCTCACGCTGCGGGACGGACCTCTGCGGGCCCCGCTGCAGTTCGCCTGGCTGCTGGCCGTGATCGTGGCCGTCGGCCTGGCCATCACCGGTTCGGCAGCGCAGGCCGCAGCCCAGGCGCAGCGGCGCGGGATCACCATCGCCCGGCTGCGGGCGATCGGCGCCTCCCGTCCGGAGATGCTCACCGGCCAGCTGGTCCAGCACGCCGCGGTGACCGCTGTGGGCGTCCTGCTCGGTGCCGGCTGCGGCACTGTGCTCACTGTCGTGCTGGTGCCGTTGCTGGTGGTGGCCCCCACCGGGGCGCGCGCGGTGCCTGATCCGACCCTGATCTGGTCGCCTGCGATGCTGGCCGTCAGCCTGGGGGCGATCCTGCTCGGCGGCCTGCTGGCCGGCATCCCGGCCGCGTTGTCGGTGGTGCGCCGCTCGACCGTGGCCGCGCTGCGGGCAGGGGAGGCGGCATGAGCGTCCCGGGGGTCGCGGTGCGCCAGTCGCGGCGAGGCGGTCTGCCCTGGCGTGCGAACTGGCGGCAGTCCCGCCGTGACCTGGCCGCCCTGATCGTGGGCATGATCGTGATCGCGTCCGCCACCTGCGGCGCCGCGATCGTCCCGCAGCTGCTGGACTCGGTCGCCACCGCCACAGTCCGGGCTGCGGTGAGTGACCCGGCCCATCCGGCCAACATCGTCGTCTCGGTGCCGATCGACTTGGGCGTCGGCTCCGACATCGCCGCCAACGCCGCCTACGTCCGTGGCCAGGTGGAGGCCGGGATGCCGGCCCAGATTCGCGGCGTCCTCGGTGCGCCGATCACCTCGCTCACCGGGCCGGAGCTGAAGGCCGGTTCGATCGCCGGACGGCCTGGACGCGTCCGCTTCATCTACCTGGCCAGCGACACCGGTCCCGGCCTGACCTGGGTCGACGGACGGGCGCCCGGCGCGTCCGTCGACCAGCCCGGCGTCTGGGACGGGGAGACCCTGCCGCCGGTCGAAGTGGGCTTGGCGGAGGCTGCCGCCCAGCTGATGGGTGTGCAGGTCGGGCAGCGGATCGGAGTGCAAGGCGCCAGCGGCACTCCGCTGGACGTCTGGCTCACCGGCATCTACCGGCCCGCCGACGCCGCCGACCCGGCCTGGGCCGTCGAGCCGACCTTGATCACGCCGCAATTGGTGGACGGCTCGGCTGCCGTGGCCTCGGTGGGGCTGCTGGTCACCGCCGCCTCGGTGCCGGCCGCGGAGATGGCCGGCTACCCGCCGGACATGACCCAGAACTTCACCTATCCCGTGCTGGCTGATCGGCTGACCGCCCAGAACGCGGCCGAGCTGGAAACCCAGGTGCGCGGTCTGGCTTCGGGCCGCAAGACCTTCGATCTGGCCGGCAGCACGCCGACGGTGAACACCCGGCTGGACCGGTTCCTCCACAACGCCATGGCCATGGTGGCGGCGGCTTCTGCGCAGGCCTCGGTGCTGCTGATCGGCCTGCTGGCCACCGCGATGCTGGTCGAGCTGCTGATCGCAGCGGTGATCGTGGAGCGACGGACCCCGGTGCTGCGGCAGCTCCGCTCCCGCGGGGCGACCCTGCCGGCCATCATGGCGGCGAATCTGGCGGAGTCGGCCGCCCTTTCCCTTGTCGCAGGGGTGATCGGGGTGGTGGTCAGCTGGCTGGTGACCCGCGGCCTGCCACCGCTGGCCTGGGTGCTGCCACCGGTGATCGCAGCCGTCCTGCCGCAGCCGATCCTGGCCGTCCGGGCGGCTCGCGGGCCCGCAGTGCCGGCCTCGCTCCCCGCGGGACGGCGCCGGGCCCGGACCGCGGCTCAGCTGCGTCGGCTGGGCACCGAGATCGGCCTGGTGGTGCTGGCGGCAGCGGCGTTGGCCACCTTGGTGGTGCGCGGCGCCGTTTCGTCCGCCGATTCGGTGTGGTCGGACGCCGTGGTGCTGGCGGCGCCGGTGCTGGTGGCCGTGGCCGTGGCTCTGGGGCTGATCCGGCTCCAGCCGCGGGTGGCCGCGCTGGCTCGCGCGCTCGCCGCCCGACGGCGTGGAGTGGTGCCGCTGTTGGCGGCGTCCCGGGTGCGTCGTGGGGCGGTGGCCATGACCGCCTTGGTGGTGGCCGCCGCGGTCGCGGCCATCTCGGCGAACGCCGCTGCCACGGTGGCGCAGGGCCGAATCGGGGCTTCCTGGGACGCGGTGGGTGCGGACGCGTCCGCGCTCACCACGGCGACGGCCGGAATGCCGGCGGCGGTCACTGCCCTGGACGGCACCGACGGGCTGAATGTGGCCACAGCCGTGACCATCTCGAATGCGCAACTCCTCGGGTCCGGTGTGGATCGGTCGGTCACCGTGTTGGCCGTCGACTCCCCGGCCATGGCCCGGCTGCTGGCCGCGACCCCCTCCGGCCCGGTCGCGGCACTGTCCGGGCTGAGCGCGGCAGGAGCGGACGGGGTGGCGGTGCTGGTCTCCGGCGTGCCCGAACTCGCGTCGGCCAATCTGCGCTGGGGGGACGAGTCCGTGCCGGTGCGCAGTGTGGGCGATGCTGCGGGACTGCCGGTGCGGCTGGCCCTCGATGATGGCCCGACCGTGGTGGTGGATCGTCAGGCGCTGGGCGTGGCGCTGGGCAGGGACGTCCCGGCCAGCTGGGCGTGGGCCGTCGGGCCGAATGCCGGCGATCGGCTGTCGGTCGCACTGCAGGGACTGGACGCACGCATCGTGACCCGGACCGGCTGGCTGGACGCGCAGGCGTCCGCGCCGCTGCCGGACGCCCTGGACCGGCTGTTCGTCGGAGCCTGGGCGGTGGCCGCCATGCTGGCCGCCCTGGCGGTGATGCTGCTGGCCGCGTCCGGTGCCGGCGAGCGGACCCGGGCCGGTGCCCAACTGCGGGTCCTGGGCACGTCCCGGGCGGATGCGGCGCGCATCTCCGGGCTGGAGACGACGGTTCCGGTGGTATTGGCCAGCCTGGTCGGTCTGGCGGTGGGGGTGGGCCTGTCCGCGCTACTGGTCGGTGCCCTGGAGTTGCGCTCGGTGACCGGCGGACGGGCGGCCCCCGCGCTAGTCGTCGACTGGTGGGTCTTCGTGCTGCCGGTCGTCCTCGGCGTCGTGGCTCGGCTGGCGGTGGTCGTGGCGGACCTGTCCGGACGTCGGATGCCGCTCGGCCCGCTGATGCGGCTCAGCTGAGCGGGCTGCGTCCGCTCTGAGAGTCGCAAAGTGGACACTCCTTCGCCGTCCGAGCGTAGAGATGTCCACTTTGCGGCTTTGGTTGTCCTGTGGACACGCGGTCGGGCCACTTTACGAAGGTTTGAGGTTGACCTGAGCCTGGCATAGCGCGGTCGACAGTCTTCGCACAGATAACGCTGTGAACCTTGTGAGTACAAGCCCGAACCGCCGCGAGACAAGGACCTGCGCATGCGTACAACGGCACTAGGCAAGACCGCCCTGACTCTCAGTGCCCTGCTGGCCACCGGCACAGCAGCAACCGCTGGCCTCTTCGTGACCTTGGCGAATGCTGCCGCAGCCAAGGAGGACGACTCCGCAGCTGCCGCGAGCGATCAGCTGACCGACCCGCAGCCGAGTGACCCCACGACAGCCGGGAACCAGCGGGCCCAGGACTCGGGAGCTCGGACCAGCCCGAGCGCGACCAGCAAGCCGCGTTCGTCCTTCAGCGCCACGCCCACGCCGCAGAAGACCAGCGCGCCGGTGCACACCAAGACCAAAGGCTCCTGATCATGCTGACTCTGCAGACCGCCGGGACGGTGTGGGCTCCGACCGACGCCGAACCGTCCGCCGCCAGCTTCGCGGCCATCGGCACCACCCATCACATCCTGGCCACCCGGGCCGATGTGCTGGACGACGCCGTCGGCATCGCCAAGGGCCATCTGGACGCCCTCGATCGGGCCTGCTCCCGGTTTCGACCCGACTCGGAGGTGAGTCGGCTGGCCGCCGCTGCAGCGACCGAGCCCGCCTCCTTCGTCGGCTCGCCGATGCTGGTCGACTACCTCGAAGCCGCCCGCTTCGCCGCGCGGATCAGCGGCGGCCTGGTCGACTTCACCGTCGGCTCGGCCGTGATCAGCTCCGGCTACGACGCCGACCTGGACGAGGTCCGGGCCCGCACTGAGTTCCGGCAGAGCGTCCCTGGTGTGGTCGCCGGCTGGCAGAGCGTGGACCTGGCCGGAAGCAGGATCACCACGCCGGCCGGAGTCGTCCTCGACTTCGGGGCCACCGCGAAGGCGCACGCCGCCGACATGATCGCTCGGCTGCTGGCCCTGCAACTGCCCGGCAGCTTCCTGGTGAACCTCGGTGGCGACCTGGCCACCTCCGGGCCCACCCCGGACGGCGGCTGGCGGGTCGGCGTCGAAGCTGCCGACGGCTCAATCCGCCAGGTGATCTCGATCACGAATCAGGCGGTGGCCACCTCGTCCACGCAGCTGCGCACCTGGGCCACCGACACCGGACGAGCCCATCACATCATTGATCCGCGAACCGGCCAGACGGCAGTGCCAGCATGGAGCCAGGTGACCTGCGTGGCCGTGACCGCCCTGGAAGCGAACACGGCCTCCACCGCAGCCATCGTGCTCGGCGAGGATGCCGTTGCCTGGCTGAGCGACAACGGCGTGGCCGCACGCCTGGAACGTCCGGACGGCTCGGTGGCCTACACCACCGGCTGGCCCGAACCCGCCAGTTCGGAGGTGCAGTGATGCTTGATGGATCTGCCTTGTGGTACCTGTCCCGCGCCACCGGAGTGGTGACGGTCGTCTTGTTCACCGTGGTGTTCTGCCTGGGAGTGATCACCGCCGGGCGGCGTCGTCCGCAGGGGCATGCCGCGACGATCGTGATGGGGGTGCACCGCTGGTTGTCCTTGGGGATGCTGGTGTTCCTGGCCGTCCACATCATTACCGCGATCGTCGACGGCTACGTCTCGATCAGCTGGCTGGCTGTGGTGCTGCCGTTCGTGTCGGACTACCAGCCGCTGTTGGTCGGCTTGGGCACGCTGGCTGTCGACTTGCTGATCGTGGTGATGGTGACCAGCTACCTGCGCCACCGGATCCCCGAGCGAATCTGGCGCGGCCTGCACTGGGTCTCCTACGCCATGTGGCTGGTGGCCATCGTCCACGGCTTCATGATGGGCACCGCCGATCAGCCGGGGCTGCGGCTGACCACCTTGGCCTGTGGGGTGATCGGTGGCGCCGCAGTGGTCTGGCGGACGATCGTCACTCATGCCGACCGGGATCGCCGGGAACTGATCAACGCACAGGAGTGGTCATGACCGAACTTGCTCAGCTTCTGGAGGACGCCGGCCTGACCGGACGCGGTGGGGCGGCCTTCCCGACCGCGATCAAGATCCGGGCCGCCATTGAGAAGCGGGCCCGGCTGATCGTCAACGTCTGCGACGGTGAACTGGGTGCGGCCAAGGACGGCTGGATCGTCGAGCATCACCTCGATGAACTGCTCGATGGGGTCCGGCTGGTCGCCGGGATCAGCCCGCACACCCGGTTCGCTGCCCATCGCGGCTCGGCGACCGCGGCCCGGCTGGCGGCGGCCGGGTTGCCGGTGCTCGAAACCCCGGACCGCTATGTCTCCTCGGAGGAGACCTCACTGATCTCGCTGGCCCATGGGGGCCAGGCCCGTCCGATGACCAAACGGACCCCGTTCGTCTACGGCGGACGCGACCCGCAGGGACGCCGGGTGAAGCCGACCGTGGTGCTGAATGCCGAAACCCTGTGGCGGATCAGCCAGATCAATCAGCACGGCGCGCAGTGGTTCCGCTCGTTCGGCACCCAGGCCGAGCCCGGCCCTCGGCTGGTGGCGATCGGCGGCTACGTGGCTCGTCCGGGCGTCTATGAGTCGGCAGCGGGGACGCCGCTGGCCGAAGTGATTGCCCTTGCCGGCGGCATGACTCAGGACGTCCGCCATCTCGGGATCGGCGGCCTGGGCGGGATCGTGATGACCGCGGCCGAGGCCCGCTATGCGATCTGGGACACCCCGGGAATGAAGATCTACGGCGGCTCGATCGGTCCGGGCATCATCACCATCTGGAACCCGGCCGAAGACCCGGTCGACACCGTCAATCGGATGCTCAACTACGGGGCGGCCGAGTCGGCCGGACAATGCGGGCCATGCATGTTCGGACTGCCGGCCCTGGCCGAGGACTGGCGTCGATATGTCGACCTGCCGAGCGGCACGTCGGCCCGCCGGCTGACCGACCGGGTGGCGCTGCTCAACGGCCGCGGCGCCTGCGCCCATCCGATGGGGGTGGCTCGGTTCGCCACTTCGGCGCTGCGCGTCCTCGAACCCGAACTCACCGGACGCGCGGTCGGCCGCCGCTACCTGGAAGGAGCCACCCGTGGCTAGCTCGCTGGATGTCGCCAAGATCGCCGTCGACCGGGTCCGCTGCACCGGGCACGGGATTTGCGCCCAGACCCTGCCCGACTCGATCACCCTGGACGAGTGGGGCTACCCGATCGTCACCGACGACCAGGCCGACCCCGACGAGGCCAAGCTGGCCGTCAAGCTCTGCCCGGCCCGCGCGCTGTACCTGCGCTGACCGGGGCTGGGGCCGTCCTCTCCCGCCCTCGGCCCCACTCAACAGTCGCAAAGTGGACAGTTCTTCGCCGTCAGGCCGAAGAACTGTCCACTTTGCGTCTTTCACCGGCGGCCTAGGAGCCGGCGCCGGCGGTGGCCGCCTGCCAGAAGCTGGCGTCCTCCTGGCCCATGGCATACATGGCGAAGCCGGCCAGCTTGTACTTCGGGACGAAGCTGGTCTTGGCCTGAATGCTCTTGGTGTTCTCGAACCAGGCTTCGTGCTTGTGGCCCTTCAGGGTGTAGGTCACCGAGGGCGACAGGGACGTGTCGTTCCAGTGCTCGACGGCACCGGGCACCGTCAGCCAGTCGGAGAACTTGGTCCAGGCCACGAACGACGACGGGTAGGTGCCGGTCTTCTTGTGTGCGGTCAGGTCCCAGTCGTAGCCGTAGGCGCCCAGCCCCATCAGCAGCTTGGACGGGTCGACCACCGAGGTGGCGTAGGCCAGGCAGGATTCGACCCAGTCGGCGCCGGCCACCGGACCCGGGTCGCTCCAGTCGGGGCCGTTCTGGTCGTAGGTCATCAGCTGGAGCAGGTCGGCCACCTTGCCGATGGCGGCGTAGTCGAACGGGTAGGACCAGTCGTCCGTCTTGTCGTCGGCCGGCTTGGCCGGGACGCTCAATACCAGGGTGAGTCCCTCGGCGTGCAGCTTGGTGGCCAGCGCGGTGACGAAGGCGGTGTAGGCGTCGCGGTCGGCGACGTCGAGCGCCTCGAAGTCCAGATTCAGGCCGTCGTAGCCGCCGTCCTTGGCCAGCGTGACCAGGCTGGCGATCATCTTGTCCTTGTTAGTCACCATGGCGGTGTGGGCCAGCTTGCCGTCGAAGCCGTTGCCGGCCGAGTCGTAGACCCCGGCATAGGTGCGGATGTTGTGCGCCTTGTCGAAGGGCAGGAGCTCGGAGTTCGGCAGGGTGCCGGTCACTTCGCCCTTGTCATTGATCTCGAACCGGGCTGCCGACACCGCGTTGATCGAGGAGGTGAACGACGTCACCGACTTGTAGACGATCGGGTCGTCCCCGGCGTAGTAGCCCAGGGCGATCTTCCCGGTGGCCGGGGTGGGAATGGTGGCGCTGGTCGAAGCGCTGGCGGTTGGGCTGGACGCCGCGGACGGGATCGATGCCGGCGCCGTGCAGCCGCTGCTCAGCAGCAAGCCGACGGCCAGGACGACACCGGCCAGTGGCACGGCGGTAGTGCGATTTCTCATGTGGTGACGCTCCTCGTGGATGTGGGCAAAGCCGGTCGTCGGCAATGACGGCCGTTCCGAGGACTCCGCGGCCAGGGGTGCGCCGCCCTTGGAAGATCAGGGGATTCGGTAGGTGTCGCCGTAGGTCTTCCAGACCAGCGGCGGATCGAGATTCAGGTTGCCGGCGGCCAGGAACACCCGTTGGGCGTCATCGATCCGGGACGTATCGGCGTGCGCCTCCTCGGTCTTCATCACCGCGATCCGGGCGGTGAAGAAGGCCAGCAGATACGTCTTCTCGTCCCCGCCCTGGCTCGGTGGCAACGCCTTCTTCATGGCTGCAGTGCGAATGCCGCCGAAGCTGGCTGCATCGTCGCCGGGGCCGTGCATGACCATGGCGTCGTAGTAGACGAACTGGCCCAGCGTGCCCAGTCCGTCCGCCTTGGCCCGGGCAACGGCCGGATCGAAGTAGACCCGGTCCCGCTCGGCGTCCTGGGCCTGCTGGAAGATCGGATCGGCCGCAGCCGCCTTCCAGGCCTTCTCGAAGCCGGCGCCCAGCCCGGCGTGGGAGGCCGAGCCGTTCACCTTCTTCAGAGCCGGCAGGTAGGCCGCCAGTGCTGCGGCCGTGGCATCGTCCGGCCCTGCTGCTGCCTGGTAGGACTGCACCAGTTCGAGCATGTCGCCGGTTCCGGAGCAGAAGCCGATGATGCCGCCGGTGTAGCCGCGTCCGTCCTTGATGTCCTCCAGGTAGGCGTACTGCGCCTTCCAGTCCAGGGTGGAGTTCTCCGCGCTGGAGACCAGCTCCATGGCGATCTCCTTCTTGGCCGGATCGTCCAGACCGGGTGCAGTGGACGGGGTCGCGCTCGCGGATGCGTCCGAGGCCGTGGTGGCCGCGGGCGAACCCGAGGACCCGCCACTGGTCGGGGCCGAGGCGCCCGGTCCGGCGGTGCAGGCGGCCAGCGCCAGCACACAGGCGAGACCAGCGGCCAATGCGGTGGCTTCGGTCTTCATTCTGCTTCTCTCCTGTCGGGCCGACCCCGGCCGTTGTTACAGCTGTGACAAGGCCTGTTGTGCGGTGTCGAGGGCCGCCTGAGTGGCTTGCACCCGGCTCAGGGTGAGCAGTGCCGCACCGATCACCGGCAGGCTCGGAACCACCACCGGACGGGCCTTCGGGGCGGACGCCGCCAGCCCGGCGCGCACTGCGTCCATCAGTCGGCGGTAGCCGGCCGCGAGGATCCCGCCGCCCAGCACCACCGGAACCGAATGGTTGAGGAGGTTGAGACGACGCAGGCAGGACGTGGCCATCGCCACGATCTCGCTGGCTTGGCGATCGACCAGCCCGGCAGCAACCTGGTCGGTGTCGGCCAGTGCGAAGACCGCCGGGGCGAGGGCGTTGAGCTCCTCATAGTCACGCTCACCGAAGTGCAGCTGGGCGATCAGCTCATCGACCGTGGCTAGCCCGAACTGGGCCTTGACGGCATCGGTCAGCGCCGTCTGCGGCCCGCGTCCATCGCCGGCCCGCGCCACATGCCACAGCACCTCACCGCCCAGGCCGGAGCCGCCGCCCCAGTCGCCGGAGATGTGGCCCAGCGCCGGGAAGCGGATCTTCGCCCCATCGGCGCGCACGCCCACGGCATTGATGCCGGTGCCGCAGATCACGGCGACCGCGTCCGGCTCGGCAGTCCCGGTGCGCAGCAGCGCGAACAGGTCGTTGTCGATCACCGCGTTGGCTGCCCACGAGTGGCCCTGGATGGCGGCACTCATCGCGTCCAGCTCGCGCGGCAGATCCAGCCCGGACAGGTACAAGCCAGCCGCCTGCACCGGGGCACCGCCGGACGCCTCGGCGACCAGGTCGTCGAGCAGCGCCACCGAGGTGGCCAGACCGATCACCTGCGGGTTCGAGCCACCGCCGCGGACTCGTCCGACGAGCTCGCCGTCGGGCCGCAACGCGACCACATCGGTCTTGGTGCCGCCGCCGTCGACGGCGATCACCACCGGACTCAGGCCCATGGCAGGAACCCTCGGTTGGCGGCCAGCAGCAGGTCGGCCAGCTTGTCGGCGCGCTCATGCTGGAGCACCAGCGGGTGCGCACGCAGGGCCCGGACCACCCGATCCCGGCCACCGTTGACGGCCGCGTCCAGGGCCAGCCGCTCGTAGGCGGCCACCGCCCCGATCAGGCCGCTGATGTCGTCGGGTAGCGGGGCGACCGGCTCGGCCACGAAGCGGCCATCGACGAACCGGGCCGGCACCTCGACCACATGGTCGTCGGGCAGGAACGGCAGCAGGCCGTCGTTGCGCATGTTCACCACTCGCGGCGGGGTGTCGGCGCCCTGCATGGACGCCATCAGCTCGACCGCGGACTCGGAGTAGAACGCGCCGCCGCGCCGCTCCAGCGCCTCAGGCTTGGTGTCCACGCTCGGGTCGGCGTACAGCGCGAGCAGCTCATGCTCGACCTCCCGGACGGCCTCGGCCCGGGTCGGCTCATGCAGCTGCTCGGCCAGCACCTGGTCGTGGTCGTAGTAGTAGTGCAGGTAGTAGGACGGCACCATGCCCAGCTGGGCCAAGACGTCCGGGGCAGACTCCACCTCTTCGGCCAGCTCACCGAGGCGCTCGGCGAGCAGCTGGGGCAGCAGATCCTTGCCGTCGACGGTGATGCTGCGCTCCCAGGTCAGGTGGTTCAGCCCGACGTGGCCGAGCTGGACGTCCTCGTGCCCGACGCCGAGCAGCCCGGCGAAGCGACGCTGGAAGCCGATGGCCACATTGCACAGACCGACCGCGCGATGGCCGGCCTGGAGCAGCGCCCGGGTGACGATGCCGACCGGGTTGGTGAAGTCGATGATCCAGGCGTCCGGCTTGGCGTGGGTGCGGATGGTCTCGGCGATGCCGAGCATGACCGGGACGGTGCGCAGCGCCTTGGCGAAGCCGCCTGGCCCGGTGGTCTCCTGGCCGATGCAGTGCACCTCGTGCGGCCAGGTCTCGTCCTGCTGACGAGCGTCCTGCCCGCCGATCCGCAGCTGGATCAGCACCACGTCGGCGCCGTCCACACCGGCGACCAGGTCGGAGGTCGCCACGATCCTGATCGGGCAACCGGCCCGGGCCAGCATCCGGCGACCCATCCCGGCGACCAGTTCCAGCCGATGCTGGTCGGGGTCGACCAGGTGGATCTCGGTCAGCGGCAGCACGGCGTGATAGCGCGCAAATCCGTCGATCAGTTCGGGGGTGTAGGTCGAGCCGCCGCCGACAATGGCGAGCTTCATGATTCTCCTTCGGTTTCCATCTCGATCGACTGGCTGATTCGCGCCTCGAGCTGTTCGCGCAGGGTCGTGATCAGCAGGCCGCGGGCACCGAGCAGCACCGGCTGGTCGCCGACTCCGCTCAGTTCCACCCGTAGCCCGGGGTAGGTGGCGGCCATTCGCTCAGCCACCTGGGAAGCAAGGGACGCGCCCGCAGCCACACAGGTCGGGCCGCCGAGGACGACCAGTCCGGGGTCCAGCACGGCGCAGGTCGGCTGCAGGGCCAGCGCGATCCGGTCGGCCAGGCCGGCGATCAGGTCCGGGCGCTCAGCCAGCAGCGGCAGGGCGTGCTCGAGGCTGTCCTGCTCGCGACCGAGCACAGCGAGCATGCTCGGCCCACCGAGCAGGTCGGTGAAGTCGTCGGCGTCCGGGTCGAGCCGAGCTGCCGAACCGGGTGTCTCCAGGTAGCCGATCTCGCCGGCGCTCCCGGTGGCCCCCCGGTGCACGACCCCGCCCAGGTCGATGCCGAGCCCGATGCCGTGGCCGACCCACAGGTAGGTGAAGGCCTCGGCGCTGCCGGCCACTCCCATCACCCGCTCGGCCATGGTGGCCAGGTTCACGTCGTTCTCCAGGATCACGGTGAGCCCGGTGGCGGCCTCGATCTCGGCCCGTGCACCTTGGGCCGGCCAGCCGGGCAGGGTGTCGGTCAGCGACAGGGAGTCGGCGGCTTCGTCCACGGCGGCCTGGACGCCGATCGCCACCACGGAGACGCTGTCGTGGCGCACGGCTGCGGCTGCGCAGGCTGCGCCGACGGCGGCAGTGACGTCCGCGGCCGGCGAGCGGTGCCGTCCGGCCGTGGAAATCTCGACCACTTCATGCTCGGTGCCGGTGGGATCGACCAGGACGGCCTGGATGCCGTCGGCCAGCATGCTGATCGCCACCCCGGTGATCGAGTCGGGACGGACGCCGTAAGCCACCGCATTCGGTCCGCGTTGGCCGGTGACCTGGCCGACCGGGGCGATCAGTCCGATCCTCTCCAGTCGGGCCACCATCTGCCGGGCGGTCGGCTTGGACATCCCGGACAGCTCGCCGAGCTGGGCACGGCTCAGCGGGCCGTGGTCCAGCAGCAGCCGCAGGGCGGCCCGATCGTTGTGGGCGCGCAGCCAGGATTGGGTGCCCGGATCAGTCTTCATGGGTGCCTCCTGGCTGCTCGGCGCGAACCTCGTCGCGGAGCCGTCCGAGCCGGTCCGGATCGGCGGCCGCTTCGCGCAATGCCTTGGTGTACTCGTGTTGCGGATTCAGGATGACGTCATCGGCCGGTCCCCGCTCGACAATCACGCCGCGATGCATCACCAGAATCTCGTCGGAGAAGTGCCGGGCCGTGGCCAGATCGTGGGTGATGTACAGCACACCCAGCCCCTCGGATCGCTGCAGTTCGGCCAGCAGATTCAGCACTCCGACCCGGATCGACACGTCCAGCATCGACACCGGCTCGTCGGCGATGATGAAGCGGGCCCCCGGGGCCAGCGCCCGGGCGATGGCGACCCGCTGCCGCTGCCCGCCGGACAGCTCGTGCGGCCGCCGCTCGAGGTAGGCCGCCCCCAGCTGCACCTTCTCCAGCAACTCGGCGGCCCGCCGGCGTACCTCGGCCGTACTGAGCTCGGGGTGGTGGATCCGCAGTGGCCGCTCGATGTGATGGGCGATGCTGTGGAATGGGTTCAGCGAGGCGAACGGGTCCTGGAACACCATCTGCACCTGGCGGCGGTAGCCGGCCAGTTTGGCGCCGGAGAAGTTGGTGGCAGCACCGTCCAGCAGAACCTCACCGCTGGTCGGGGTCTCCAACTTGGCGATGATCCGGGCGATCGTCGACTTGCCCGAGCCGCTCTCCCCGACCAGGGCGACGGTGTGCCCGGGTTCGAGGACGAAGTTGGCGTCGGCCACCGCGTGCAGGGTGTCGAAGTGCACCCCGCGACGCAGCCGGAAGTCCTTGCAGAGGTGACGCACCTCGAGGCTGTTGCTCACTGGGCACCTCCGCGGACGAAGCCGCCGCGCGCCCCGGTCAGGCTCGGGAAGCTGGACAGCAGCTGCTTGGTGTAGGGCTGGCTGGGGTTGTGGTAGATCTCGTCCGCCGTGCCCTGTTCGATGATCCGGCCGTCGCGCATGATGGCGATCCGATCGCTGATCTCGATCAGCAGCGGCAGGTCGTGGGTGATGAAGATCACCGCGAAGCCGAGCCGCTCGCGCAGCCGCATCAGCTCGCGGATGATGCCGCGCTGGACTAGAACGTCCAGGGCTGTGGTCGGCTCATCCATGATCATCACCTGCGGGTCCAGGGCCAGCGCCATGGCGATCATCACCCGCTGCCGCATGCCGCCGGACAGCTCGTGCGGGAATGCGGCCAGCCGTCCGGGGTCCACCCCCACCAGTGCGAGCAGGTCGCGGCTGCGCTGTTCGCGCTCGCCGCGGCTCATCTGCGGCCGATGGGTGGTGAACACGTCGTGCAACTGCTTGCGGACGTTCATCACCGGGTTCAGTGAGTTCATCGACCCCTGGAAGACCATCGACACCTTGTCCCAGCGGAAGCGACGTAGCTGCTCGCCGCTGAGCGCGGTGACGTCAATGTCGGTGCCGTCGACGTCGTGGAAGATCACCTGGCCAGAGGTCATCACGGCCGGTGCCTTGAGTAGGCGGTTCACCCCGTAGGCGAAGGTGGTCTTGCCGCAGCCGGATTCGCCGGCCAGGCCGAGAATCTCGCCGCGATGCAGGGTGAGGCTGACCTCGCGGACGGCGTCGACCGGCGGCTCGACGGCATAGGTGATCGAGACATTGGTCGCCGTCAGGACGGCTTCGCCGCGAGTCCGGCGAAGGGCTTCGTCCTGAGCCTGTCGAAGGGGAGTGCCGCTCACGCGAACGCACCTCCTCCGGCCACGCCACGTCCGGCCTTGGTGGCCCGGCGCTGCCGACGGGCGGCCTGCGGGGCCAGCCGCAGCTTCGGGTTGACGATCTCGTCGATGGCGAAGTTGACCAGCGCCAATCCGGTGCCGAGGAGGGCGATCACCGCACCGGGCGGGACGAACCACCACCACGCCCGGGAACCGACCGCCTGGCCGGTCTGGGCGTCGTTCAGCATGGTGCCCAGCGTGATCGAGTTCGTCGGGCCCAGGCCGAGGTAGCTCAGTCCGGCCTCGCCCAGGACGGCGGCCATCACCCCGAAGATCAGTTGGGCCGCGATCAGCGGAACCAGGTTCGGCAGGATCTCGACGAAGATGATCCGCAATCCGTGCTCGCCGGCCACCCGGGCGGCGGCCACATACTCGCGGGTGCGCAGTGAACGGGCCTGGGCGCGCAGCACGACGGCCGATCCGGCCCAGCCGGTCACCCCCAGGATCAGTGCGACTAGCGTCGAACTGCGGGCGAACTCGCCCAAGCCCTCGGTGTTCTGGACGTAGGCGGCGATTACCATCACCAGCGGCAGGCCGGGGATGACCAGCATGATGTTGGTGATCAGCATCAGAATCTCGTCCAGCCATCCGCCGAAGTAGCCGGCCAGAATCCCGAACAGGATGGCCAGCAGCATGGCCGAGATGCCGCCGAGCAGCCCGACGTACAGCGAGCCGCGGGTACCGGTGGCCAACTGGGAGAACACGTCGTAGCCGAGTTTGGTGGTGCCCAGCAGATGGCTGCCCGACGGCGGCAGCAGTCCCTTGTTGCTGGAGTCCCGCGGATCGGCCGCGAACAGCGGCGCGACCAGGCCGAACGCAATGATCAGGCCGACCATGATCAGGCCGGTGCCGAGCTTGCCCGACCAGCGGGGGAGCAGGTAGCGAATCCCTGCGAGACGGTCAGCCATTGGTACGCACCCTCGGATCGATCAGCCCGTAGAACAGGTCCATCAAGAAGTTGGCGGCGAGCACGGTCAGCGTGATCACCAGGAAGACGCCCTGCATCAGCGCGTAGTCCAGCCCCTGCACCGACTGGATCATCAGCTTGCCGATGCCGGGGTAGCTGAACACCTGCTCGGTGACGATCGAGCCGGCCACCACGAAGGCCAGCGCGATGCTGAACCCGGCCAGGCTCGGGATCGCCGCGTTGCGGGCCGCGTAGCGATCCCGAATCCGGCGTGGGGTCAGGCCCTTGGCCTCAGCGGTGAGCACATAGTCCTCGCTCATCGTGGAGACCATCATGTTGCGCATCCCGAGCAGCCAGCCGCCCACCGACGAGACCACGATGGTCACCGCCGGAAGGAAGGCATGGACGATCGTGTCGGCCGCGAACGCCCAACTGGCCTGTGGTCCTGATGGATAGGTGAAGGGGTCGTAGGCCCCCACGATCGGCAACCAGTGCAGTTGCACCGAGAAGATCGCCACCAGCACCAGAGCCAGCCAGAAGTAGGGAATCGACTGCAGCAGCGAGGTGGCCGGGACGAGCTGGTCGACCCAGGTGCCACGCCGCCAACCGACCCACGCGCCGATCCCGATGCCCAGGGCGAACGAGATCACCGTGGCCAGGCCGACCATGAACAGCGTCCAGGGCAGGGCATTGCCGATCAGCGTCGCCACCGGGTACGGGTAGCGGGTGGACGAGATGCCCAAGTCACCGTGCAGCAGGCGCACCCAATAGGCCAGGTACTGATCCCACAGCGAGGTGCTCTTGTCCGCACCGAGCAGGGCGTAGATGCCCTTGATCGTCTCGTCCGACAGCTGGCGTCCGCCGCTGGCGCGGCGCAACTTGCCGATCATGATCGCGGCGGGATCGCCCGGCATCATTCGGGGCAGCAGGAAGTTCAACGAAATCGCTGCCCAGAAGGTGACGATGTAGAAGGCGACCCGCCGCAGATAGAACCTCATCAGTCGACTCCCTGCGGCCGGGGTTTAGCCGGCCGGCTTGAGGTTGAGCAGGATCAGCTCCGGCGCCACCGAGATGTAGGGCAGCGGATCGGCGTACAGGTTGGCGTCCGTCGGCCAGCCGGTGAAGTCCTTGGTGTTGTAGAAGGCCTGGGAGGCATTCAGCACCACAGGAATGTAGGGCAAGTCGGTCGCGATCTGGGCCTGGATCTTGGCGTACTCGGTCTTCTTGATGGCCGGATCGTTGGTTGCCGCTGCGGCCTGGATCGCCGCATCGACGTCCGGATTGGCGTAGCGGGAGTAGTTCTGACCGTGTCCGGGGGCGTCCCCGACGTTGGCGGTGGACTTGCCCGAGAAGTACTGCTCGTAGTTGCTGTACGGGTCGGCCACGATCGACTGGGTCAGGCCGTACATGGCCAGCTGGAAGTCGCCGTTGGTGACCGGGGTCCAGTACTCGGCTTCGGAGACCGTCCGTGCGGTGACCTTGATGCCGGCCTTGCCGGCCTCCTCCGCGATCAGCTTGGCCGCGTCGTTGTAGTCGGTCCAGCCATCGGGGGAGAACAGGTCGAGGTCGATCTGCTTGCCGTCCTTGCCGTAGAAGCCCTTCGCGTCCTTGGTGTAGCCGGCCGCCTGAAGGATCTGCTCGGCTTGGGCGATGTTGGCTGCCTGCGGGCTGGCGGCCAGGCTCTGGTCGGTCAGCCACTGCTGGTCGCGGGGTAGCAGGACGAAGGCCGGGTTGGCCTGACCGACCAGGCCGGCCCACGCCTTCTCAGCCAGCGCCGGACGGTCGATGGCCAGGTTCAGCGCCTGCCGAACCGCCGGATCGGTCTGCGCGCCCTTGCAGCCCTTGGCTGCGTTGGCGCAGGTGACCACGACCGTCGGGTCCTGCTGCTGGTTCATGGTGCTGATCGCACCGGTGCCGGTGACCGAGTCGGGGTTCGCGATGAACATGCCGGTCCAGTCGATCTGGCCGGTGCTGAGCATGTCCTGGCCGGACTGGTTGGAGTCCAAGCCGATCCACTGGACCTCGGTGACGGCCGGGGCCGGATCCCGGAAGTTGGTGTTGAAGGTGAAGGTGTAGGACGCGTCCGAGGTGGTCTTGACCGTGTAGGGGCCCGAGCCGACCGGCTTGGCGTTGGTCTGCGCCTGGTAGTCGCTGATCTTCGACCAGACGTGCTTGGGGACGATCATGGTGGCGCCGAGCAGCTGCGGTGCAGAGGTGAACTGCGGCTTGCTGTACTTCAGGACGATCGTGGTGGCGTCCGGTGCCGTTGCGGAGAGCAGCTGGTCGGTCTTGTTGGGCCCGTAGCCGAAGGTGAAGATCACGTCATCGGCGGTCAGCGGCTGTCCGTCGCTCCACTTCAGATTCGGCTTGAGCTTGATGGTGATGGTCTTGCCGTCGGAGCTGAACTCGTAGGAATCACCGAGCAGCGGCTTGGCCGCATCTGCGGACAGCTGGTTGAAGAAGAACAGCGGCTCGTAGATCGGCCCGTAGGTGCCGTAGAGCGCCGTGTCGACGTGGAACGGGTTGAAGTCGACCGAGATCGGTGTGGTGCTGCCCGCCCAGACCCGCAGCGCGCGGGCCGGTGTGGTGGACGTGCCTGACTGCGAGCCGCTGGCGCTGGCTTGCGGCGAATCGGTGATCGGTGCGCTGCACGCGGTCAGTGCGGTCGCCAGGGCAATCACCCCGGTGGCAATGGTGGCAATGGCCCTGCGTTTCATCCTGCAGTTCCTCCTCGGTCGGTGGAAGCACCCGTCGTTGGATGCCATGGCGACACGTTACTGGAAAAAAGGTAATCGGAAAGAGTCTTTCCAGTTACAGTCTGATCACAGCCGCACCGGACCCGCCTCGCGCGGGTAGCACCGTTTGCGGCTGTGGCGGCGGTGATCGAAAACCGGAGAGAGCTCTTTCCGGTGCAGATCGCCGCGACTAGCTTCACCGACCACCACCAGCGGGTCGTCGCCGCACGGACGTCGACCTGAGACGAGGAGAATGTGATGAAATCTCGGACGCCAGTCCTTGGCGCGGTCATGGCCGCTGTCATGGTGCTTGGCATGATCGTGCCGCTACCACCGGTGGCGGCGGCACGTCCGACGGCCACCCCCGCCACGACGGGCGGCGACCTGCGTACGACGCTTGAGCAGCAGGCTCTCGCTGCAGCGAAGAAGGCGAAGGGGAAGGGAAAGCGGCTTGTCGCGGACTACAACACCCCGGCGCGTCAGTCGGGCGACGTGAAGTACACCGCCGCCCAGATCCCCTACTCCAGCCTCACCGACATCATTCACGTCGGCATCTCCTTGACCAAGAGCGGCGGCCTCAGCATCCCGTCCGGCTTCTATGAGAAGGCCCTGGTGAAGAACGCCCATCGCGCTCACGCCCGGGTCATTCTGCTGATCGGCGGTGAATTGCCGGCCCTGTCGAAGGCCAGCAAGAAGGTGCAGAAGCGAGCTGCTCACAACGTGGCGCAGTGGGTGAAGAAGCATCACTACGACGGGGTCGACATCGATTGGGAGTACCCCGAGACCAAGGCCGAGCGGACCTTCCTGGTGAACACGTTCAGCCGGCTGCGCAAGGAGTTGGGCAAGAAGGCGATCCTGTCCGAGGACGTGGCACCGTGGACGGTCGCGTCCTACGAGGTGCGCACGTTGTCCAAGATCATCAACTGGTTCAACGTGATGACCTACGACTGCGCCGGCCCGTGGACCGGGCACGGCCAGCTCAACGAGCCGATCCTGAAGGTGCCCAGCGACACCTCGTCCGACGAGTGCTCGCCCGGCCAGAGCGACCAGGAGTCGGTGCAGATCATGCTGAAGGCCGGGGCCAAGCGCAAGCAGCTCAACCAGGGGACGCCCTTCTACGGCTACTGGTACCAGACGGTGTCGGCGCTGTACGGCGCCTGCCCGGAGGCGGCCACGTCCGAGGACGGCAGCTGTGGGGACGCCGTGGTGCCGTCCCTGGATTACGCGACCGGGATCCTGCCCAAGCTGGCCAGTGGCGAGTGGCAGACCTATCGGGATCCGGAGGGGCTGGTGCCGTATCTGCTGCGCAAGGACGGCCAGCCGGGCTTCATCACCTACGACGATCCGTTGTCCACCTACGACCGGGTGCTCTACTCCGACTGGGTGCAGAACCTCGGCGGCAGCTTCATGTGGGCGCTCGAGCTGGACTGGACCGGGCACGACCAGCCGCTGCTGGCGGCCATGCATGCGGCCACCAAGGGCAAGGTGCTCGGCTGACCTCGCCACGCCCACTGAACAGTCGCAAGGTGGACAGTTCCTCGCCGTCAGGCCGAAGGACTGTCCACCTTGCGTTTGTCGCCGGTGGGCTAGGAGTCCAGCCAGGCGCCGCGGAACAGGATCCGGGTGACCTGCAGCTCGTCGTCCAGGACGAGCAGGTCGGCTCGCTTGCCCGGGGCCAGTCGTCCGACGTCGGCGAGGGAGAGGTAGTCGGCGGCCTGTTGGGTGGCGGCTCGAACCGCCACCGGCAGCGGGACGCCGGCACCTACTGCGACCCGGACCGCCCGGTCCAGGGTGAGCGTGGAACCGGCGATGGTGTTCGTCCCGGCCACCAGGGCGACGCCGTCGCGCACCTCGACCGGCAGCTCGCCGAGCAGGTAATCCCCGTCCGGGCCGGCCGCGGCGGCCATGGCGTCGGTGACGAAGACCACCCGTCCGGGCGCGATGGACGCGATGAAGGCGGCCAACTCCGGACGCAGATGGACGCCGTCCACGATCAGTTCCAGGACCACCCGCGGGTCCTCGAGGAGAGCCAGGATCGGGCCTGGCTCCCGGTGCCGCAGCGGAGCCATGGCATTGAACAGGTGCGTGGAGCCGGTGGCACCGGCCGCGATCGCGGCCCGGGCCTGCTCGAAGGTGGCATTGGTGTGCCCGATCGCCGCCACCACGCCGTGCGCCGCCATCAGCTCGATCGAGGCGATGGCGCCCTCCCGCTCGGGGGCGATGGTGACCATCTTCACCGCGCCTTCGCCGGCCTCCAGAAGTTCGGTGACTCGGCCGACCAGTGGCTCGGTGAGCAGTGGGATCGGGTGCGCGCCGTGGAACTCCGGCGCCAGCCAGGGGCCCTCCAGGTGGATACCGGCGATCTCGCCCGAGCGGTACAACTCGGCAAGGCAGCGGACCTGAGCCTCCAGGTCGGCGGTGGCGCCGGTGACCAGCGAGGTGACCATCGTGGTGGTGCCGCGGCGACGATGGGCGGCCAGGGCGGTGCGGGCCTCGTCGGGATCGGTGGTGACGAAAGAGGCGCCGCCACCGCCGTGCGAGTGGACGTCCACGTAGCCCGGTACGACCAGGCCGTCCAGGTGCTCATCAGCCGGCCGAGGAGCGGTGCCCAGGCCGGTGGCCACGATCCGATCACCATCGAGCTCCAGCCAGCCCGGCTGCGGGGCGTCCGCGTCGGGGAACAGGATCCGGTCGCCGGCGAGCAGCATCACAGCTCCACCCGCTGCCAGTCGGGGAGGTTGGTGTAGGTCTGCCGGAAGTAGTCGGCCAGCTGCAGCTCGGCTGCGGCGGCCTCGTCCACCACGATCGTGGCGTGCTGGTGCAGCTGCAGCACCGAGCCGGGGAACATCGCGGTCACCGGGCCCTCGACAACCTGGGCGATGGCGTGCGCCTTGGTGGCGCCGGTGGCAACCAGGATCACGTTGTGGGCGTCCATGATCGTGCCCAGGCCCTGGGTCAGGCAGTGCCGCGGCACCTCGTCGATGGACGCGAAGAACCGGGCGTTGTCCTGCCGGGTTCGCTCGGCCAGGGTCTTGATCCGGGTTCGCGAGGTCAGCGAGGAGGTCGGCTCGTTGAAGCCGATGTGGCCGTTGGTGCCGACACCGAGGAACTGGATGTCCACGCCGCCGGCCGCGACGATCGCGGCCTCATACTCGAGGCAGGCTGCGGCCAGGTCGTCGGCGAAGCCGTTGGGGACGTGCACCCGCTCCGGATCCAGGCCCATCGGCTCGGTGACGGTCTTGCGGATGATCTCGTGATAGCTCTCCGGATGCCCCGGGGCGATGCCGACGTACTCGTCCAGGGCGAAGGCGGACGCCTGGGACAGATCGAGCTCTCCGGATCGGGCCAGCCGAGCCAGCTCGGCGAAGGTCTGCACGGGCGAGGAGCCGGTGGCCACGCCGAGGACCACTCGCGGTCCGACGACGGCGGCGAGCTTGGCGGCCTTGGCGGCGGCGACTCGTCCGACGCGCTCGGTGTCGGGGCAGATGATGACTTCCACTCTCAGTTCCTCACTTCGAATACTCGGTGCGAGCGTTGGGTTGCTCGCGGGTCAAGGTCATGTGCACCTGGTAGCGGTCGCCGCGGTAGTGCGAGACGACGTACTCCACCGGCACTCCGGCTGCGCTGGACAGTCGCTGGAACACCAGCAGCGGGCTGCCTTCGTCGGCGGCCAGCCGGGTGGCCAGCTCGGGGGTGGCCGGCTCCGTCCACACGGTCTGCTCGGCGTTGTCGATCCATAATCCGTAGTCCTGGCCGAGAAGTTGGTACAGCGAGGCGTCGGCCAACGGGCGGCGCTCCAGGTCGGGCAGCAGCGCGGACGGGTACCAGCCGTCCTCGTGGGCGATCGGGACGCCGTCGGCCAGCCGGACCCGCACCAGCCGCCAGGCCGGTTCGTCGTCGGCCAGGCCGAGCCAATCGATGGCCGGGGCCGGCGGCTGCTCCAGGCCGATCGAGACGATTCGAGTGGCTGGGCTGAGGCCACGCCGACGCATGTCCTGGCTGAACGAGGCCAGGTGCAGGTTGGTCTCCAGCCGCGGACGGACCGCGAAGGTGCCCAGGCCCTGGGTGCGCTGCAGGAGTCCGTCGGCCACCAGCCCGTCGATGGCCTTGCGGACGGTGGCGCGCGAGACCTGATAGCGGCCCATCAGGTCGCGCTCGGAGGGGATCGGTTGTCCGGGCACAGCGATCCCGATCAGCAGCTCGCGCAACTGCTGGTGCTTGGGCTGCGGGCCGTCAGCAAGGGGAGTCCCCGCGATCATCTGACTCCAAACTGGTTCGCACTGGTACGTACCAGTAACTGTGGCCTCAGCGGGCCCCCGTCGTCAACTGCCCCCACTTTCGCGCCCGCGATTCTCACCGACGCCCGCGAAGATTCGCGGGCGAAAAGGCAATTCGGGGGCGTGTGTGGAGGGCTGGGGGCGTTTGCGTAGAGGGGCACTCGGTTCGGGTGGGACGTTAGCCGGGTCAGCCGTGGCCGGTCAGTGGTCCGTCCCGGGTGTGCTCACGGCGTCCAGGTAGTACCAACGTCCATCCTCGCGGACGAAGCGAGACCGCTCTTGGAGGAACTCGACTCCGTCGGGAGTCAGGTAGGTCGCCCGGAACTCGACGATGCCGGTGTCGTCGGTCTCACCGCCGTCGACGACGTCGAGGATCTGTAGTCCTCGCCAGCGCGGGTTGTCGCGCAGATCCAGGCGTCGGGGACGGGTCGATGGATGCCACGACGCCAACAGCCAGCCGGCGTCGGCGTCCCGGAAGGCTTCGAAGCGGGAGCGCATCAGGGCTTCAGCCGTGTCTGGCCACGTCCGTCCGTCCGGTCTGGTCATGGCTGCAGTCTGCCGCAGCGCCGTCCAGCGGACGAGCCGTGCGCAGGAGCGAGTGGTGCCGCCGGTGGCCGCTGCCCGGCATGTTCGCCCTGGGCCGAAGAGGTTCGCTCAGGAAGCGGGCATATCGAGCGGCCAGGGTGCGTTCCATCGACAAGCACCGAGATGAGAGGTCTATTGACGTGGCTGACAAGCCGATTTTGTGGGAACCGTTCGAACTCGGCAGGATCCAGCTGAAACATCGCCTGGCGCTCGCGCCGATGACCCGCAGTCGGGCCAATGCCGACGGGACGCCCGGGGCGCAGGCCGCGCTGTACTACCGGCAGCGAGCCTCGTTGGGCCTACTGATCACCGAGGGCACCCAGCCGTCCGCGGACGGGCAGGGCTACCTGACCACACCGGGCATTTACACCCAGGCCCATATCGACGGCTGGCGTGCGGTCACTGATGCCGTCCATGCCGAGGGTGCGGCGCTGTTCATTCAGCTGATGCACGCGGGCCGGATCTCGCACCCGGACAACACCGAGCATCACCGCCAGCCGGTGGCACCATCGCCGATCGCCCCCGGCACGAAGATCGTCACGCCGAGCGGGCTCCAGGACGTCCCGACACCGCGAGCCCTCAGCACCGATGAGATCGCCGCCACCGTCGCCGATTTCCGGCACGCCGCGGCCAGTGCCATCGCCGCCGGGGCCGACGGGGTGGAGATCCATGCAGCCAACGGCTATCTGCCCAACCAGTTCCTCTCGCCCAACGCCAACCAGCGCACCGACTCCTATGGGGGCAGTGTCGAGAACAGGGCGCGCTTCGTGATCGAGGTCGCCGACGCCATCGTCGCCGAGATCGGGGCCGACCGCACCGGCATCCGGATCTCGCCTGGGACGAAGGCCGGCGGGCTCGATGAGGGGTCGCGCGAGGACATCCACGCCCAGTACGAGTATCTGGTGGCCGAGTTGGCCCGGCGGAATCTGGCCTACCTGCACATCAACCACGCCGGCGACGACGAGTTGCTGGCCAGCTTGCGCCGGCTGTGGCCGTCCGCGCTGCTGCTGGTGCGTCCGGGACGGCCCCGCGAACAGCTCGGCGACGACATCGAAGCCGGCCTCGCCGACGTCCTGCCGCTGGGCCGCTGGGCGTTGGCAAACCCGGACGTCGTCGAGCGGCTGCGCAGCGGTGCAGAGTTCAACGAGCCGGACCAGCCCTCGTTCTACAGCGGAGGCGATCACGGGTACATCGACTACCCCACCTTGGCTGAGGTTGCCGCGTCCCGACGCTGATCGCTGACCACTGAACAGTCGCACAGTGGACACTCCTGCGACCAGACAGCGAAGAGAGGTCCACTTTGCGACTTGTCGGGGGCGGCGGACGGCGCTGCGGAGGCGGGCGTGTACGCCGTCAGACCTACTCAATATTGCCTAGTTCAGGTGGGTAGGTGAGCGTGCGGAAACCCGCAGCCTGCTAGTGGATGTGCGCAAGAGTGCTCACATCTTCTACTATTGACACCTGAATCATTGACGATTCAGCAAAAACCTCCCCGCGAAGGAAAAGGTAGAAATGAAGCGCAGTGCTCTTGACCGTCTGGTCTCCTGGGTCGGTCTGGTCCTTGCGGCCGTCCTGCTCGTCGCCGGTGTCCTGCTCACCGTGGCCAGCTCGTTCATCAACAGCCAGGTGGCCACTCAGCTGTCCGCCCAGAAGATCACCATGCCGGTCGAGGCCGCCTACAGCACCCTCGCTCCCGAGCACCAGGCCGCTCTCGCGCCGTACGCCGGCCAGCCGATGACCACCGGCGCGCAGGCCGAGGCCTTCGCCGATCACTACATCCAGGCTCACATCGACGCCATGTCCGGCGGCAAGACCTACGAAGAGGTCAGCGGCGAGTTCATCAAGCTGAGCAAGGACGCCAATGCCGACCAGGCCAAGCTCAAGGAGCTCGGTGACCTGCGTCAGACCATGTTCATGGGTGCCACCCTGCGCGGCATGCTGCTGAACGCCTACGCCTTCGGCACCATGGCCCTGATCGCCGGCATCGCCGCGATCGCCGCCTACGTGGCCGCGGTCGTCTTCGCGGTGCTGAGCATCCTCGGCTTCCGTCACGCCAAGGCCGCCACCGGCGAGGCGCTGGTCGGCAAGACTGCCGCTGAGTGATTGACCGGTGATCGATTGATCACCGTGCCTGACCTGACGCCCGGTCCTGACTCGTTCAGGGCCGGGCGTTGTCGTTTCGCTCGTCCAGCCTTGTCTGAGTGGCTGGCGGACGACTAGGCACTCCTACCCGCCCGCTGGCGGATCGGTCGTGTCCAAACCGTTACCATTCGTTCGACTCCCCGCCGAATGGCGGTCCCGGCCCGGCGAACCGGGTTGCCCTGGCGGTTACCTCGGCGTCACCTGGCCGGTCAGGATTGTCGGGCAACGTCGGAGCCCCGCCAAGGGCTGCCGAACACATCGGCCCGCTGGGCTGGTGTCCGCTACGAGTCCCAGGCATCGTCCTGGGGTATCGCCAAAGGAGGCGAGAGTGACCCACAACTTGGCACGCAAGCGCACCGCATTGGTGGCGCTGGCTGCGTCCGGGGCTTTCCTGGTCAATGCCTGCAGTGCTCCTGGCACCACCACCGAGAGCACTCCGCAAGCTTCGACTCAGACGTCCTCTTCGGTGCAGATGACCTGTGGCACCGACAACATCACCATGAAGGGCTACTTCGAGACCGGCTTCCCGCTCCCGAAGGCGCTCACCGACGAGTTCACCAAGCAGTACCCCAACGTGACCTGGGATATCCGTGAGGACCAGTTCGCCGTGATCACCCAGAACGCACTGCGGGTGCTCGCCGACGATCCGCCGGACCTGATGCGGCTCCCGTCCATCCAGCAGGCGGCCAAGGCCGGCGTCCTGCTGAACCTGGACGAGTACGCCACCGCCTACGGCTGGGACAAGTGGCCGGCCTCCCAGCTGGAGCAGCTGCGGGTCAACTCCGCCGGTGCTCGCGGCGACGGCTCGCTGTACGCCCAGGGCTTGAACTACAGCCTGACCGGCATCTTCTACAACAAGGAGCTGGCCGCCAAGATCGGCATGACCGAGGCTCCGAAGACCCTCGCCGAGCTGGACGACGCTCTGGCCAAGGCCAAGGCGGCCGGCATCACCGGCATCGCTCAGTTCAACGGTGGTGCCACCGGTGGCCTGGCCTTCCCGCTGCAGAACCTGATGGCCGCCTACGGTGAGACCGCTCCGATCAACGACTGGATCTTCCAGAAGTCGGGCGCGACCATCAACACCGATTCCAACCTGAAGGCTGTGCAGCACCTGCAGCAGTGGATCAAGGCCGGCTACTTCGCCGACGACGTCAACTCGCTGGATTACGCGGCCATGATGTCCCGGTTCACCAGCGGCAAGAGCCTGTTCATCTTCGACGGTGACTGGGAGTCGGGCAACTTCGACAAGACCATGGCCGGCAAGGTCGGCTTCTTCCTGATGCCTCCGCTCGAAGCCGGCGGCAAGCAGGCAGCCATGTCGGCTCCGCTCACCTTCGGGGTCAGCGCCAAGGCGGCCCACCCGGCCTGTGCGGCGTTCTTCCTGAACTGGGTTGCCACCAACGAGACGGCCCGCAAGATCACCGTCGAGGTCGGCGGTTCACACCCGATGGGCGCACAGGATGCGTACATGCCGGAGGTGGACGCCAACACGGTCACTGGTCAGACCCTGGCCGCAGGCACCAAGATCGGCGTCGACAACGGCGGCATGGACTTCATCGCCAATGCCACCTCGTCGATCTACCCGAAGAGCTGGACGCCCAACTTGCAGAAGCTGGTCGCCGGCGAGGTGGAACCGGACGCTCTGCTGAAGTCCGTCCAGACCGACTACGAGAGCCAGATCAAGGGCTGACCTGCCATGAATCAACCGCCTGCACGATCCCACCCGAGCGCGGATCGGCCGTCTCCTCACTTCGGCTCGCGGGCGGTCAGCGCCCGGCGGGGCGGCGTCCATCGGACGTCGCTTCGCCGGGGGCGCTGGCTCGGCTACCTGTTCATCCTCCCCGCGCTCGCGTTCTACCTGCTGTTCGTGATCCGGCCGATCCTGCTGACCTTCCAGTACTCGATGTACGACTGGAACGGCGTCACCAAGGCGACCTGGGTCGGCTTCAACAACTACCTGAAGGTCTTCGCCGACCCGACCCTGTACGGGCCGGTGCTCAACGCCTTCGAGTTGATCATCTTCTTCAGCTTCATCCCGATCGTCCTCGGTCTGGTCACCGCCGCCACGGTGCGCCGGATCGCCGAGTCCAGGCTGGCCGGACTGGCGCGCACTATCGTGTTCATCCCGCAGGTGATTCCGCTGGTGGCCGCCGGCATCATCTGGAGTTGGCTGCTGGCGTCCAACGGTCTGGTGAACCAGCTGCTCAGTGCCATCGGCCTGGGCGGCATCACCAAAGCCTGGCTCGGCGATTTTGGGACCGCCCTGCCGGCGGTCGGCATGATCGGGGCCTGGGTCCAGCTCGGCCTGTGCACGCTGCTGCTGCTGGCCGGCATGTCCAAGATCGACGCCTCGCTGTATGAGGCTGCACGGCTGGACGGCGCCGGGCCGCTGCGCGAGTTCTTCTCGATCACGCTGCCCAGCCTGCGCCAGGAGATCGTCGTCTGCGTCACGGTCACCGTGATCGCCGCACTGTCCAGCTTCGACATCATCTACATCTCCACCCAAGGCGGCCCGGGCAACGCGACCCTGGTGCCCGGCCTACAGATCTTCTACCTGGCCTTCTCCGAGAACCGAGTGGGCCTGGCCTCGGCCCTGGCCGTCACCTTGATGGTGCTGGTGCTGGCCGTCGTCCTGCCGATCCAGCTGCTCACGAAGGAGGAGAAGGCGTGATCACCTCCAAGCGCGAGAACCTGGTCGGACGGATCCTGCTGATCCTGCTGATGCTGTGGACGCTGATGCCTTTCGTCAGCCTGTTCGTCACGGCTCTGCACAAGTCCGGCAGCTACCCGGCCGGCGTCGAATGGCCCGCCGACCCGCAGTGGGGCAACTTCGCTCTGGCCTTCCAGAGTGCGCAGATGGGGGCGCTGGTCTGGTCGAGCCTCCAGATCGTCCTCGGCGTGGTGCCGGTCTCCCTGGTGATCGCCACCATGGCCGGCTACGCGATCGGCCACCTGCGCGTCCCGGGGCACCGGCTGTTGCTGCTGCTGTTCGTGTTCGGGCTGACCCTGCCCTTCGAGGGCATCATCACCCCGCTCTACTACCAGATTCGCGACTTCGGCCTGCTGAACACCCGGTGGGCCATCATCCTGCCGCTGATCGGGTTGTTCATGCCGTTCTCGGTGTACTGGATGCGGGCCCACTTCGTGAACATGCCGGCTGAGCTGTCCGAGGCCGCGCAGGTGGACGGAGCCAACCGCTGGCAGGTGTTCTGGCGGGTGCATGTGCCGCTGGCACGTCCGGCCTTGTCGTCGCTGGGCATCCTGCTGTTCTTGTGGACCTGGAACCAGTTCCTGCTCACCGTGGTGCTGGTCAACGACCCGCTGAAGCGGACCGCTGCCGGTGCCCTGGGCGCCTTCCAAGGGCAGTGGGGCACCGACATCCCGCTGCTGTGCGCGGGGGCGCTGCTGATCATGACCCCCACCTTGCTGGTCTTCTTCATCTTCCAGCGTCAGTTCGTGGCGGCCCTGCTGCAGGGCTCGATGAAGGGCTGATTCGCTGATGCACCGTCGCTTTCTCTCGCGGTGGCTCGCTGTGGCCGTCCGCGTCTGCACAACCGTGAAGGACCCGAAATGAACAGCCGCTTGGCCATTCCGAACGTCGACCCCGAGCTGGCGGCCGCGCTGGAGGTGGCCCTCGAGGGCTCGCCCTCACCGATCACCTTGGCCGACATCCCGTCCAAGCGCGCCCAGGACTGGGAGGCATCGCACGAGGCGCGCCGGGGCGTGGTCAGCCGCGGCGTCCGCGTGGAGGAGTTCGACATTCCCACCATCGATGGCCAGACCGTCCGACTGGACCTGCTCAGCGGCCCCAACCGCAGCGCAACCAGCCCGCTGGTGTACTACGTCCACGGCGGCGGAATGATGCTCGGCAATCGCTGGAGCGGGATCGACGTGGTCGAGGACTGGATCCACCGATTCAATGCCGTGGTAGCCAGTGTGGAGTACCGGCTGGCCCCTGAGGCGCAATACCCCTTGCCGCAGGAGGATTGCTACGCCGGTCTGAAGTGGATCGCCGACAACGAGCATCGGCTGGGCCTGAAGATCGGCTCCGGGATGATGGTCGGGATCAGCGCCGGCGGTGGCCTGGCGGCGTCCGTGGCGCTGATGGCGCGCGAGCGCGGCGGCCCGAAGCTGGCCGGGCTGATGCTGATTGCGCCGATGCTGGACAACCGGGACGACACCATCTCGGCCCAGCAGTACGCGGACGGGATGTGGTCGGTCGAGGAGAACACTCTCGGCTGGAACTCGCTGTTGGGGGATGCCGCCGATCACCTCGACGACCTGCCGGATTGGGTGGTCCCGGGACGCTGCGCCGACCTCAGCGACCTGCCGAACGCGTTCATCGAGGTGGGCACCGCCGACATCTTCCGCGACGACACCGTCGACTTCGCCAGTCGGATCTGGGCGGCCGGCGGACGGGCCGAGCTGCATGTCTGGGCGGGCGGCTTTCATGGCTTCGAGGTGCTCAGTCACACGCTGCTGGCGCAGTCGGCTGTGCACGCCCGCAGCAACTGGTTGCAGCGGCTGTTCGGAGTGCCGGAGAGTCCCGTCGTGCCGTGAGCGTCCCTCTCGACAGGGGTCCGGCTTGGCCGGCGCAGGTACGATGGCCGCTTGGCGATGAACAAGGCGTCCCATGCGTGAACTGATCCAGCGCCTCAGTGCGCTCGATGATGACGCGGCCTCGGCAATGAAGATGGTCGCGCACTTCGACGCACTCCTGGCCCAGGGCGCCGGAATGACCGCCTTGGTCCGTGGCGCAGCCGTCCTGTCGGGTTGGCCGTGCGGGCTGCATCTTCCGCAGCACAGCATCTACGCCCGAGTGGACGCCCAGGGCCGCTCGATGAAGCCACCGTCCGACCCGGCCGCGATTCAGGCCTGGCCGCATCAGTACCTCGAGGACGGCTCGGACGGAGTGGTCTGGCTGGAGCGTCCCTCCGATCAGACTGGGGCCAGCGACACCCTGATCCTGGAGCGGCTGGCGGCAGGCATCCACCTGACCATCGAGCGGGTCAGCCCGGCTGCCATCACCGACGACGCCGCGGCCATCGAGATCATCGCGTCGGCCTCGTCGCTGACCGCCCGTCGTAAGGCGGTGAAGCGGCTGCGGCTGAGCGAGTCCGCCATGGTGCGGTTGGCCGCCTTCCGGGCGTCCGATCCGGCGCCGCAGCGCTCGGCCGCCCTGGCCAGTGTGCTGGGTCCGATCCGGGTCGGCATCGTCGAGGACGGACACGATGCGCCGTCCGGGCCGGTCGGCCTCGGGCCGCAGGTGAACGTCTTGGACGCATTCCGGACCACCCAGCAGGCGGTGGCCGCGCTGGCGGTCAGTTCGCGGATCAACCCGGTGGTGACCTGGGACGAGTGGGGGCTGCTGGCCGACTTGGCGCTGAGCAGCCCGTCCCGGCATCCCGATGTGGAGCGGATCGCGGCGCTGGCGGACGAGCCCCAACTGCTGGACACCATCGAGGCGTTGACCATCACCGACACCGTCCGTGGGGCAGCCGGGCTGCTCGGCTTGCACCACTCGACCGTGCAGCAGCGCCAGACCCGGATCGAGTCGGTGCTCGGCTTCCGGCTGTCCGACCCGGTCGGACGCCTGCGCGGACTGGTGGCTCTGGCCGTCCATCGCATTCGCGAGGCCCGGGCTGCCGCCGAACCCGCCGAGTAGGCGGATCCGTTGCGCCCAACTCTGGGCCGGGTTGGGCGGACCATTCTCGAACTTGTCTCCACAGCTTGGTCGGTTGGCCGGCGGCAGGGTGGGGATTGGGTTCCAAGGGATAGGTTCTTCGAACGGTCCGCCCAACCCGACCTTCTGTGCAGGGAAACCCCGTTTGGTGGGGACGGTTCCATTACCGTCCAACTCTCTTGATCTCTCGAAGAGGGCCTTCCCGTTGCGGTCAGTTCCTCGGTGGCTAGCAAGCGCCCGGCTGCGGGGACGGTGCGAGGGCCGTCCATCAATGCGGCTAGCAAGGGTGGACGGTAATGGAACCGTCCCCGGGGTTAGGAGGCCTGGCGGCCGGGGTTGAGTTCGGCGGCCAATGCTTGGGCGGCTGCCCCGATCGAGTGGCCCATCGGGCGACAAGCTGGCGTGGTCGCCTGCTGCATCGAGCCGCCGACCCAGACCGTGCTGCTCGGCCCGAGTGCCTCGGCCAGCCCCACGGCCAGGTGGGCGTCCCGCTTGCGGTGGGCGGCGGTCACCGAGTGACGCGCGCCCGCTTTGGCTGCGGCCCGGCACCAGTCGGCCGGCGGCACCTGGGTGCCCAGGTAGACCGTTGGGATCCCGGCCCGCCGGGCGGCGACGGCGAAAGCCATCAGGCCCAGTTCGTGCTCAACCCCGGACACCGCTCCGACAAGGATCGGTGCACCGGGCTGTAGCCGTCCGGCTGCGTCATAGGCCGCCGAGAGTCGGCGCAGCACGATGTTGCTGACCAGGTGTTCTTCGGCGATGGTGAGCCGGCCGGCTGCCCACTCCTTGCCGAGCCGAACCAGCGCCGGCATCAGCCAGCCGTCCACCACGGACTCGTAGTCGGCGAGGGCGAACTGCTCGTCGATGATCCGGGAGACTGCGGCCGCGTCGAACTCCGCAGCGGCCTGGACGAGTGGAGCGAACGGGTCCGCAGCGGCTCCGGCCGCCCTGGCAAGACTCGGGACGGCTCGCGGCCGGCGGCTCAGTTCGTCCGCGGCGGCGCTGGGTGCCCATCCGCTGGCGACCAAAGCCTGCATGGCCCGGATCGAAGCCAGGGCGGCTTCGTCGTAGAGCCGATAGCCGGAGGCGGCCCTGACTGGGGTGAACAGCTGGTAGCGACGCTCCCAGGCGCGCAGGGTGTGCTCGGGCACTCCGGTGGCGCGGGCTGCTTCTCCGATGGTCATGTTCACAGTGGGCAGCCTAGACAAACCTTGTACGAAAGTGACCGAAGATACGCAGAATGTCTAAGGATCTGCCGTCAAACCTTGTTCAGGATGGGCGTGCTGGGCTTCACTCAGTACCAAGCGAAAGACAGGAGTGGATGATGTCGGACCGAATTCGGCAGATGGTGGTGACCGCGGCTGCCATCTTCATGGTGGTGGGCACTCTCTTCGGGATCGGCCTGATCGGAACCCGCGTGGAAGAGAGCTCAGGGGGCAGCCTGTCGGCCACGGCGACGCTGCTGGCGCCGGCCGTACCGGCCTTCTCGATCTGGTCGGTGATCTACGCCGGGCTGATCGGCTACGTGATCTGGCAGTGGCTTCCGATGAACACCAGCTCATCCCGGGACCGCCGGATCGGCTGGCTGGCGGCGATCTCCATGGTGCTGAACGGCGGATGGCTGCTGGTCACCCAGGCCGGATGGCTGTGGGCCAGCGTCGGGGTCATCGTGGCGTTGGTGCTGAGCCTGGGTGAACTGATGCGGCGCCTGGCCGCAGACCCGGCCACGTCGATCACCGAGAAGGTGGTCGTGGACGGCACTTTCGGGCTCTACCTGGGCTGGTCGTCGGTGGCAACAGCCGCCAACATCACCGCCACGCTGGTCGCGTCCGGGGTGAACCCGGGCGGTATCGCCGCTGAGGTGCTTGGGGTCGTCGTCGTCCTCGTTGCCGCCGGTATCGGGGTCACGCTCGCCATCGTCTACGGCGGACGTTGGGCAGTCGCAGCCGCGATGGCCTGGGGGCTGTCCTGGATCGCGGTCGGACGACTGGCCGTCGAGCCCGAGTCCGGCCTGGTCGGCGGTGTGGCCCTGGCCGCAGCCGTGATCGTGCTCGGCGCAGCAGCACTCGTCCGGCTGCGAGCGCATCGATTGGTGCCGGTTCATGTCGGGCGCTGAGGATCTGGTCGTCCTGCTCGACGACGCCGGACGACCGATCGGACAGGCCCCGCGGGAGGCCGTCCACGGCACCGACACCCCGCTACATCTGGCCTTCTCCTGCTACCTGTTCGACGAAGCCGGACGCCTGCTGCTGACCCGCCGGGCGCTGTCGAAGCGCTCCTGGCCGGGGGTCTGGACGAACTCCTGCTGCGGCCATCCTCGCCCGGGCGAGGCCCCGGCCCAGGCGGTCACCCGACGGGTTGCCGATGAGCTCGGCGTGGCCGTCCGTGATCTGCGACTGGTGCTGCCGGAGTTCCGCTACCAGGCCGTTGACGCCTCCGGAATCGTCGAGAACGAGCTGTGCCCGGTCTGGATAGGCACTGTCGATGGACTGATCCAGCCTGATCCGGACGAGGTGATGGAGGCCGACTGGGTGGATTGGGTAACGGTGGTTGACCTGGCCGCCGGAGCTCCGGGGCTGCTCAGCCCATGGAGTGCGGAGCAGATTCCGCAACTGGCGCAGCAACTGGGAGAGGTGGGAGTGGCATGACCCTCGTGGACACCGATCGGCACGGCCGTCACGGCCTGGCCCCGATCTCGGACGACCAGACGGTGGCCGCCGTCGACCGGCTGATCGCCGACACCATGAGCCGGCTGCGCGCCGACTGGGCTGCATTGTCGGCCGCCGTGGTGCCGCGACCCGACGTCCTGCACACCGACTCGGTGCTGGAACTGCTGTCGGGGCTGTTGGCCACCGGTGGCAAGCGGTTCCGTCCCCGGATGGTGCACTGGGGCTGGCTGGCCGCCACCGGCGGGAACGATCCGGCCAGCTACCATCACGTGCCGCGGATCGGGGCGGCGCTGGAGCTGCTGCACGGCTTCGCACTGATCCACGACGACGTGATGGACGGCTCGGAGACCCGCCGCGGCTACCCGTCGGTGCACGCCCAGGCTCGCCAGCAGCACGTCCGCTGGGGCAGCTTCGGCGACCCGCAGCGCTACGGGGAGAACATCGCGATTCTGGCCGGCGACCTCGCCCACAGTGAGGCGTCGATGATCGCTGCCGAGCTGCCCGCGCACCTGCGGACGCTCTGGCGCACGCTGAGCGTCGAACTGATGATCGGCCAGGGCCGGGATCTGGTCGGAGCGGCCAATGGACGCCGCGACCTCGAGCATGCCCGGCAGGTGGCCCGGGCCAAGTCCGGCGCCTACACGGTGTGGCGTCCGCTGCAGCTGGGTGCCGCCGCCGGTGGGGGCAGCGCCGAGCTGTTTGACGCACTGGAGAGCTACGGCATCGCGGTCGGGGAGGCGTTCGCGCTGCGCGACGACATCCTCGGCGTGATCGGCGACGAGCGGGCCACCGGCAAGCCGGTCGGCGACGACCTGATCGCCGGCAAGCCGACCGTGCTGCTCGCCCTGGCCACCCAGCGGTTCTCGCCGAAGTGGCAGCGGCTGCTGGCCCGCACCGGCAGCGGTGAGCTGAGCTCCGAAGAGGTCGAGGGGCTGCGCCAGGAGCTGATCAACTCCGGGGTGATCGACGAGGTCGAGTCGATGATCTCCGCGGCAGTACAGCAGGCGTCCGCCGCGCTGGAGAGCCCGGCGGTGCACCCGTCCGCTCGTGAGGGTCTGCTGCGGCTCGCGCATCGGGTGGCCTGGCGGTCTGCATGAGTCGGGTTGTCGTGGTCGGGGCTGGCCTGGCCGGGCTGGCCGCCGCCGCCCAGCTGGTTGGTGACGGCCATCAGGTGATCATCGCCGAGCGGGCCGACGAACCGGGCGGACGCTCCGGCACGCTGGCCGATGCCGGCTTCACTTTTGACGCCGGGCCGACCGTCTTCACGATGCCGCACCTGCTGGAGCGCGCCTTCGCCCGGCTCGGGCAGAAGATGGACGATCACGTGCACTTGAAGCGGCTGGATCCGGCCTACCGCGCCCAGTACGCCGACGGTTCGCAGATCCTGGTCCGGGCCGATCGGGACGATCAGCTGGAGGAGTTGCGGCGATCGGTCTCCGACCGTGATGCGGAGGCTTTCGTGGGCTTCGCCGACTGGGTCGAGAAGCTCTACGACGTCGAGATGCCGCACTTCATCGAGCGGAACTTCGATTCGGTCCTCGACCTGGTCAACCGTCCGATCGCCGCCGCGAAGCTGGTCGCCCTGGGTGGCTTCGGACGGCTCGGACGTGCCGTCGGCCGCCGGTTCTCCGACGAGCGACTGAGCCGGCTGTTCAGTTTCCAGGCGATGTATGCCGGGCTGGCGCCGTCCGACGCGCTGGCGATCTATGCGGTGATCACCTACATGGATTCGATCGCCGGGGTCTACTTCCCCGAGGGCGGCATGCATGCCGTGCCGCGAGCCCTTGCCGGTGCGCTGGCCGATGCCGGCGCCGAGGTGGCTTACTCCAGCCCGGTCACCGAGATCCTGCGCGACGGACGCGGCCGGGTGGCCGGCGTCCGGGCCGGCGGAGAGCTGATCGCCGCCGACGCCGTGGTGGTGACCACCGATCTGCCGACCGCCTATACCGAGCTGCTGCCCGACCTGGCCCCGCCGTCGGTGCTGCGCCGGGCCCGCTACTCGCCCTCGGCCGTGGTCTGGCATGTCGGGGTCCGCGGGCTGCCCAAGCCGGGGCTGGCCCACCACAACATCCACTTCGGCGCGGCCTGGGACGAGTCGTTCACTCAGCTGATCGACCGCAAAGAGCTGATGGCCGACCCGTCCCGGCTGGTGACGATCCCCAGCCTGGACGCACCGTCGATGGCCCCTGACGGACACAGCGTGCTGTACGTGCTGGAGCCGGTGCCGCACCTGGGCGGACGGGTGAACTGGGGCCGCGAACGCGGCCCGATCCGGGAGCGGCTGCACGCCTTCCTGGCCGCCAACGGCTACCCCGACGACATCGTCACCGAGCGTCTGGTCACCCCGGACGACTGGAAGGCCCAGGGCCTGGCGATGGGGACTCCGTTCAGCCTGGCGCACAGCTTCTTCCAGACCGGGCCGTTCCGTCCGGCCAATCGGGAACCGCGGGTGCCGGGGCTGTTCTTCGCCGGCAGCGGCACCACGCCCGGGGTCGGCGTGCCGATGGTGCTGATCAGCGGTGAGCTGGCCGCCAGCCGCGTCCGCGACTATCTGGGGGCTGCGCGATGAGTATCGATCTGGCCGCTGGCTACGCCGAATGCGCCCGGCTCACCCGCGAGTACGGCACCACCTACTACTGGGGGGCGCTGCTGCTGCCCCGGCAACGGCGCCGGCATGTGTACGCGATCTATGCGCTGTGCCGGTTGGCCGACGACATCGTCGACGCCGCCGGGGCCACCACCGACCACGTCGCGGTCACCGAAGCGGCACTGGACGGCTTTGAGGCGCGGTTCCACGACGCGCTGGCCGGACGTCCGGACGACTCCACCATGGCCGCGATCGCCGCCAGCGTGACCGAGTGCGGGATCGACACCGAGTGCTTCGACCGCTTCTTCGGTGCCATGCGGATGGATTTGAGCGTCGACCACTACGACACGATGGCCGACCTGTTCGGTTATATGGAGGGCTCGGCCGCGGTGATCGGGGAGATGATGCTGCCGGTGCTGCAGCCGCTCACTCCGGCCGCCACACAGCCGGCTCGCGCGCTGGGCTTCGCTTTCCAGCTGACCAACTTCCTGCGTGACGTCGGGGAGGATCTCGACCGCGGACGGGTCTATCTGCCTCGCGACGTGCTCGCGCAGTCCGGCGCCGACCCGTGGCGGCGCACCGTGGACGATCCGTGGCGAGCGGCGATGCGCGAGCTGATCGCCAGCAACCGCGAGCTGTACGAGACCGCCCGCACCGGGGTGGCCATGCTGCCGCCCGCCTCAGCCCGATGCGTGGCGACCGCGCTGGCGCTGTACTCGCAGATCCTGGAGCGGATCGAGGCCCGCGACTACGACGTGTTCAGCGGACGGGCCCGCGTCCCCACCTGGCGCAAGGCGCTGACCGCGCTCGCCGTGCTGATTGGTGGCAGCCGGGTGGCCGTCGCGCCAACCCCGGCACCGTTGCGTCCCGGACGGGCGGAGGCGTGATGGCATCTGAATACCTGCTGGTGCTGGCCGGCTGTGTGCTGGTCACGCTGCCGCTGGAGTTCATCCTCGGAGCCCGGGTCTATCGGCGTCCGGCACGGCTGGCCGCGGTGGTGCTGCCGGTGGCGGCGGTGTTCTACGTCTGGGATCTGGTCGCGATCGCCCGCGGCCATTGGTGGTTCAACCCGGCCCGGACCAGCGGCGTCCTGCTGCCTGGCGGCGTCCCGCTGGAGGAGGCGCTGTTCTTTCTGGTGATCCCGCTGTGCGGGCTGCTCACCTATGAGGCAGTCGGGGCGGTGCTGGCGCGGCGACGAAGCCGGCGCGTCGAGGTTACAGACCCGGTCGCGGAGCCTGCCAAACCGCTCGCCCGGCCCACGCACCCGCTCGCTGAGCCTTCCCACTCGCTGGCTGAGCCCTCTTCTCCGCTGGCTGAGCTTGTCGAAGCCCGTCCGCGGGAGGGTGATCGCGATGCCTGAGTACACCGTGGCAACGCTCGTCGCAGTTGTGATCGTGGTCGCGGCCGAACTCCTCTGGGCCCGCACCGGCGTCTTCGCCACCGCCAAGTTCTGGCTGGCTACGGCGATCGTCTGGTTCTTCCAGGTCTGGGTGGACGGCTGGCTGACTCGCTTGCCGGACGCGATCGTCAATTACGCGCCCCGCCAGTTCCTGGGGATCAGGTTCCCCTTCGACATCCCGATCGAAGACTTCGGCTTCGGCTTCGCCCTGGTCACCGCCGTGATCGTCGGCTGGGAGCTGGCCGCACGAAGGGAGCAGCAGCAGTGAGTACCTGGCGTCCCGGACGTGACCGCAACGCCGTCCGCCACCCGGGGACGGTTCCATTCCCGTCCAGCCTTGTCGGCGCGTCCACCCCGGGGACGTCCACCCCGGGGACGGTTCCATTACCGTCCACTCCGGCAGGCGGATCGGCCCTGGGCGGTGGGGCGCCGAAGGTGATCGTGGTCGGCGGCGGCATCGCCGGCCTGGCCGCGGCTTGCGGGCTGGCCGAGCGCGGCGTCGTCGTCGAGGTGATCGAGGCTGAGCAGTCGCTGGGTGGACGGCTCCGTGCCTGGCCGTCCGGCCCTGGCAGTCGCACGACGATGAGCCGCGGTTTCCACGCGTTCTTTCGGCAGTACTACAACCTGCGCGCCCTGCTGCGCCGAGCCGACCCGACGCTGTCCCGGCTGAAGCCGGTGGCCGACTATCCGCTGGAACTAGCGCCGTCCGGGTCGTCCGAGCCGGTGCGCGACTCATTCGCGAAGATCCCGCGGACGCCGCCGTGGAACCTGGTCGGCTTCGTGGCGCAGAGCCCGTCCTTCGGGCTCGCCGACCTCACCAAGGTGGACGTCGGCCGCGCCCTGGATCTGCTCCGGGTGCGGTTCCCGGATACCTACACCGAGTTGGACGGGGTGAGTGCCGCCGAGTTCCTGGACCGGCTGAGGTTCCCCGAACAGGCTCGCCATCTGGCGCTGGAGGTCTTCGCGCGCAGCTTCTTCGCCGACCCGAACGAGTTCTCCGCCGGTGAGCTGGTGGCCATGTTCCACACCTACTTCGTCGGCTCGGCCGAGGGGCTGCTCTTCGACGTTCCCACCGACGACTACCAGAGCGCGTTGTGGGGACCGCTGCACGATTACCTGGTCCGACAAGGGGTGACGTTCCGGCTCGGCACCCGGGTACACGGGATCGGCGACGGCGCGTCCGGGCTGAGCGTGAGCACCGATGCCGGCGAGTTGGATGCCGATGCGGTCGTACTGGCCCTGGACACTCGCAGCCTGCAGCGGGTCGTGGCCGCCAGCCCGACGCTGGGCGACTCCGCGTGGCAGCAGGGGATCGCCGCCCTCCGAGTGGCCCCGCCGTTCGGCGTTGGACGGCGCTGGCTGGCCGGCCGGTTCCCCCAGATTGAGCCCTTCCTGGGCACCAGCGGCTACGGACCGCTGGACAACCTCAGCCGAGTGGACGCGCTGGAGGCCGGCGCCGCGAAATGGGCGGCCCGCACCGGCGGCACCGTCGTCGAGGTGCACGGCTACGCCCTCACCGACACCTCGGACGCCGCCCGGGACGAGCTATGGCGCCAGGCGGCCCGACTGCACCCCGAGCTGGCCACCGCGCCGGTGCTGGCCGAACAGTGGCTGGTTCGCGACGACTGCCCGCTGGTCGACACCAGCCCGTGGCGGAACCGCCCGACGGTGACCACCCCGGACTCGCGAGTGATGCTGGCCGGCGATCTGGTCCGCTGCGACTGGCCGATCGCCTTGATGGAGCGGGCCGCCACCACCGGCTGGCAGGCCGCGAACGCGCTACTGGCCGGGTTCGGACGTCCGGGCCACGAACTGTGGTCGCCGCCGCTGGGCGGGCTGCTGGCCAAGGCTGCGAGATGAGTGAGGCGGACGCGTCCGTCCGGCGGGCCGTGGTGGCCGATGAAGCCGACGTCTCCCGGGTGGTCAAGGAGGGCGGCATCTGGCGGATCCGATCGCTGTCGGCGGCCCGGCAGCTGCTGCGCGCGCGTGGCCAGACCACCCAGGCCGGGTTCACCGCGGAGAGCATCCCGAAGGGCCACTTCCGGCACCACCCGATCCTGATCTCCGACGGCCCGCTGCACGACGAGCAGCGTCGCAAGGTCGGACGCTTCTTCGCCCCCGAGGTGGTCTCCCAGCAGTATCTGGGCGCGATGGAGGAGTGCGCCGACCGGCTGCTGGCCGAGGCCACGGCGTCCGGGCGGGTGCAACTGGACGAACTCGCCCTCCACTACGCCGTCGAGGTGACCGCCGGGGTCGTCGGGCTCACCCACGCCCCGGTGCCGGCGATGTCGCGCCGACTCGTCCGGTTCTTCAACCAGCCGCCGCTGGATCGCTCCCGGCCCGATCTCGGCCGCACCCCTCGGCAATGGGCTCAGGCCGCCTGGAACGGGCTGGTGCCGATCGCTGCGTTCTACGTCGCCGATGTACGTCCAGCGATCCGGGCCCGGCGCAGACAGCCGGCTGGTGATGTGATCTCTCACCTGATCGAACAGGGCTACAGCAATGCCGACATCCTGGTCGAGTGCGTCACCTACGGCACCGCCGGCATGGTCACGACAAGGGAGTTCATCGCCATGGCCGGTTGGCACCTGCTGACCAACCCGGCCTTGGCGCAGCGTTATCAGGTGGCCGGCACGCAGGAGCGGCTGGCGATCCTGCACGAACTAATCCGCCTCGAGCCGGTGGTCGGTCACTTGTATCGGCGCACCCAGGACGAGGTGTCGGTCCGCGATGGTGATCAGGAATGGACGATCCCCGCCGGCGAACTGGTCGACGTCTGCGTCCGGCAGGCCAATGCCGACCCCGAAGCCGTCGGCCCGGACCCACTGGCCGCCTGCCCCGGCCGCGAGCTTCCCACCGGGGTGAACCCGACCGGGCTCAGCTTCGGCGACGGTAGTCATCGCTGTCCGGGCCAGCCGCTGGCCATGTATGAGACCGACGTCCTGCTGACCCGGCTGCTGCGGCTGCGTCCACGACTGCTGAGCGAGCCGACGATCACCTGGGATCACCTGATCGAGGGCTACCAACTCCGCGGCATCGAGGTCGTAACCACGCGCTGAAGCCGGGGTAGTGGCGAGCGAGGGCCGTCCCTGGGTGACCCCTTTGGCGCCCACCGCACCCAAGCGGAGGCGTGCTTCGAGAATCGGCTCGCCGCCGGGTGCGCTCCGCTTATCCTTACCTCACCGGTTGCCGATGGGGTTCGGAAAGGACGGGGCGTCGTGAGCGGCCTCGATGGAATTGCGAAGGTGGGCTCCGGTGCGCCGGTGACGTGCGTGCGCTGCAGTCACCAGTTCCAGCGGACGTCCTCATGCCCGCGGTGTGGCACACCGGTCGTCCCCGCCGTCGCCTATCCACCCACGCCGCCGATCAGTGACAAGACCTCCCTTCATCGGGTGACCCAGCCCGAAGCGCCCTCGCCGGTGAATGCGGTGATGCGATCGGCCGGTCCCGCCGTGCCGGCAGCGATGGCTCCCGCAGTCCCGCTGCCTCCCGCCCAGCCAGCCGTCAGCGTGCCACCGGTGCCGGCTCCGCCCGCTCCGCCGCTTGCGGTGAACGCCGCGCAGCGGCCGGCCCCTGACCCCTACGCCGTGCCGGCGCCGGCCCCGGCGCCGACCCCGGCAGTGGCCACCAAATCCGGGCTGGGCACGTTCGACAAGATCCACAACGGCCTCTACATGGTCAAATGCGTCATCGTCGGGGGCGTGGCGACCTTCGGCGGCGTGATCGGTATCGCGGCGGGTGGCAAGACGCTGTTCGCCGGCCTGATCGCGCTGGCCTACGGCGTCTGGATCCTTTCCGGGTTGGTGACCGGTGGATGGCGACTGTTCATCTACTGAGTTCGCTGTAGGCGCGCCGAGCGGCGCTGCTGGCGCCCGGTTCTGGGAGCGTTATGCCCGGGTCTATGACCGGATCTGGGATTCGCCGCTCACCGATGCCGTCAACCGGCAGCTGTGGACGAACCTTCCCGCCGCCGGACAGGCCGTCGATCTCGGTTGCGGGACCGGCTTGAGTTCCGGGCCGCTGCGGCGACTCGGCTGGTCGGTGACCGGCGTCGATCAGAGCTCGGCGATGCTCGATCGGGCCGTCCAGCACGGCCGGATCACCACTGCCCTGTGCCGAGATGCAGCGAACACCGGGCTGCCATCGGGTCGCGCAGACCTGGTCCTGGTCAGCAACCTGCTGCATCTGACCGCTGAACCAGTCGCGGTGCTTGACGAGGCATGGCGATTGTTGGCTCCCGCCGGCCTGCTCGCCGTGGTCTGGCCGGCTTCCGGCGCCACTTTGGGAACGGCCCTGCGGGCGGATCTGCGTGCTGGCCGGGCGTTCGGCCGCAGCCTGGCCGCTGCCTTCGACCGACTAGGTGTGGGTCTGGCCGGGGTGCGGGTGGGGGCCCGAGCCCACTCCGGCGCTGCGGTCGCCGACGTTGTGGACGCCTGGGTTGCGGCGAGGGGAGCCGTCGCTGTGCACGCCGGCTCAGTCTTTGACGTCGAGTGCTACCTGGTGGTCAGCAAGCCGGGCAACCACCGCGCCTGAGTGGGTGGCGTGAGGGGCCGTCGGAGTGGTGGCGCTCTGCTGCCGTGGACCGAAATGGAACCGTCCCCGCTTACCCGAAGTGAGGGCGTTCTGCGACCGTGGACCGAAATGGAACCGTCCCCGCTTACCCGAAAGGAGGGCGTCTGCTGCCGTGGACGGAAATGGAACCGTCCCCGCTTATCCCGAACTCGGGGCAGGTCAGGCTCACGGACCGGTGTCCGGGCTCAGGGCCCGAGCGCGATTGGCGAGCTGTGCGCGGGGTGGGCAGTGGCGTTCGAGCGACGCATCCTTTGAGACCCGCAATTGGCACCCACTGCACTCGACATAGGGACCCGGCTGTGGTCAGTCCGAGAACGGCACTACCCCACCCCGCTGGGGTGGAGGGCGTGTGAGTTCACAAGGGTGCCGTGTTCGTCGGGCTGGGACGTAACAGGAACCGTCCCCTTGTGTCCCGGAGGAGCTCAGCGGGGCGAAGCGGACGAGGCGGACGAGCTGGAGCAGAAGCTGCCGGACAGCTTCACGTCGGTCCCCTTCACCGAGGGGGTGGCCCACATCTGCAGCGGGCCGTAGCTGCCGGTGCCGCTGAAGGTGGCGGTGATGGTCCGCGATTGCCCGGGCTTGAGGTCGATCGTGTACGAGGCCACCGGACGATGCAGATCCACGATCACGCCCTTGCGCAGCTTGCCGGTTCCGCTGGGCAAGTCGGCGCCGTCCAGGGTCGTGCCGCGCGGGCCGTAGATGAACACCTCGGTGCGGAACTTGGCGGCACCCCAGCGTCCGGTACTCACGTAGCCCGGCAGAGCTTTAGCGGTGGCCTGGTCGAGGTCGAGCTTCAGCGTCGTCGACATGGCGAACTCGGTGCGTCCGGACGCCGCGCAGCGGGCCACCACGGACACCGACGGCTTCATGTAGTAGTCGATCTTGGTGCCGTTCGAGGCCTCCCGCAGCATCACAGCCACAGCAGTCTCTTTCGTGTTCCGGGTAGGTAGCACCCCGCCGATCCGGGACGCGGCCAGCCTGTCCTGCAGCGCCGGATCGGCGCTCCAGAACAGCAGGTTGCCGCCACGCACCCCGGTCTGGACGGCAGTGAGCATCTGGGCCGGGTCGAACTCGCCGCGGGCAACCTTGGTGAAGATCGCCGAGGCGACCTGCTTGAAGTACTGATCGCCGTAGTCAGGATCGTTACGGGCGTACACGTCACTGAGCAGCTTCTTTACGGCGTTGCTCGAGGTGACCGTCTCGCCGTCCCCGATGGTGACCCCGCCGGTCGCTTTCAGCACCTGGGCCAGCGCGATCGGGTCGATCGACAGCACCCCGTCGATCGTGTCGTTGTGGACGTCCCGCTGCCAGAACGCCGCCATCAGTTGGGCCGCCGTCGGGAAGTCCGGACGGCTGGGGGTGGCGTTGATCCGGCGCAGAATCACGTCGTGGTACAGCCGCACCACATTCTCCGGAACGTCCACCGGCACTGCCAGATTGCGGTAGTCGCCGCTGTCGGCCTGACCCTTCAGGGTGATCCGGCCAGCGTCGACGCCGACCAGGGTCTGCGCAGCCGCGCTACCGCCGAGCCCCACCCATTCGGCATTGTTCTGCGCCACCACCAGGTAGTTCTTCGGGCCGTCCGCGCCCAGCAGTTCGGGGCCGAACCGCACCCCGGTCCGGGCCAGCGACAGCACCGGTGCCAGCTGGTCGATCGCCGAGCGGACCGGCGGCAGCAGTGCGTCCGAGCGCCTCACGGCGGCCACCTCGGTGTGCAGCTGGTTCACTCGCGGCGCGACTGAGGTCAGGATCGGCACCAGCTTCACCAGGGCCGGCTGGCCGTCGTGGCTGGCGAAAGCGGCCAGGGCCGGACGGGCCAGCTGAGCGCTCAGCACCTCCAGGCTCTCGGCACCGAGTCGGACGGCGCGCAGATTGTCACCCAGCCACGGCGTCACTTCCGCGGCCCGCCACACCGGATCGGACGCGGCGGCGACCGCGTCTTGGGAGTGGGTGGCGATGGTGTCGATCGCGGCGGAGCCGCCGCCGGACTGGACACTGCTCAGCGCCGACTGGGCGGCTTCCAGTTCGGACTTCACGATCAGCACCCGACTGCCCAGCCAACCGATCACGCCGACCAGCACCACCACGACGGCCAGCACGATCCACGGCCAGCGGCGCCGCTGCACCCGGCGCGGCGTACTCGCGCGCGGAGACTCCGTCTGCTCGGACGGGTCCTCGGGGCGCTGTGCGGACATGGGGCAAGGCTACCGGCGCGACACAGCCGCGCTCAGCGGGTGCGTCGCCGGCGCTTCCAGCGGAACCGTGAGCCGGGGACGACCTGCAACTCAGCCTTGCCGTCCTCGCCGGCGTCCAGGCTGAGCCGGGCCAGCCGATCCCGGACGGCCTCGCCGGCCAGCCACTGCCCGTCCTGATCCGTCGGACGCCGCAGCCACCGCTCGGCCACCTCGATCCCGGACTGGAACCGCAGCCGCAGCAGATACTGGCCGGCGTCCAGCTTCGGCCAGCCGATCACCACCTCGCCGAGGCTTTCGGTTCCGTCGACGCCGACCCAGTGGACCGGCGCGGTGAAGGCCACGTCATTGCCGGTGATCCCGAGCAGAGTGGTCTGATCCAGCGCCTGGCCCGGCTGGACGGCGCCGCGCATCCGCAGCCGGATGGCCAGGCTCACCCCGTTCGGCCCGGCGGCGAGTTCGGTGGCCAGCGCCCGGGTGGCACTCAGTCGGATCAGCTCCTGATACCGCTCGTCGGTGGGCAGATCGAGGTAGAGGTGCCCACCGCGCAGCGCGATCCGGCTGCTCAGCTCTGGCAGCTGAGTGAACGAGTCGTAGTCGTCGGTGAACATGGTCAGGTAGCCGGCCCGTTCGGACGGATCCCGGGTGGCCTCGATGATCACCGCCGGATCGAGGCTGGCGATCACCGGCCGGGCCCGCTCGTAGAACTCGGGCAGCTGCTCGGCCGCCAGCACCCGCGGCGCCCGCCAGCTGAAGCCTTGGAAGCTGCGCGCGATGAACGCCTGCAGCAGCCGCTCCCGGCCCGGCGACAAGGACGGACGCAGTTCGTTGAGCTCTTCGATCACCTGCAGATGGTCGAAGTAGTTGGCCAGCCGGGTGTAGTGGGAGTCCATCACCGAATCGCCTTCGGCGCGTTTGCGGTAGCGATGGACGACCTCGCCGACCAGAGCGAACTTCGGCGCGGCCAGCATGGCCGGCACATTCACCACCGTGTCCTGATGGTGGATCCCCTCGGCGAAGCGCAGCCCCAGCGAGCGCAGCCAGGAGGTCCGGTACAGCTTGTTGCAGGTGCGCGCATCGTGGACCAGCAGCGGGACGTCCTCGATGGCCACCGGCTCGCTGCGTCCGGGCCGGAAGTAGTCCGACCACAGCCAGCTGCGCGGCTCGGGGAACTGCTCGGTCGCCCCGACCGCCAGATCCAGCTCGCCACCCAACAGAGGGGCCCGCAGCCGCTCGATGGCACCGGGGGCCAGTTCGTCGTCGCCGTCGAGGAACAGCACGAACTCGGTCTCGACAAGGTCGAGGCCATGATTGCGGGCGGCACCGGCACCGGGGCCGGCGTTGTCCTGGTGAATCACCGTGATCTGCGGCGAGCGGGTGGCATAGCCGTCGGCGATGGCACCGGTGTGGTCGGAGCTGCCGTCATCGATGACCAGTACCCGGCAGTCCGGCCAGCAGCTCTGGGTGAGCACCGAATCCAGGCAGGGCGCCAGGTAGCGCCCGACGTTGCAGGCCGGGACGACGACGGTGACGTCTGTGGGGGTGGTCACTGTCCAACAATGGCGAACCGGAGCGACCGCCACAACCGCCACAAGCCGATTTCGCCGGTGCAGACGCCGGATCGTGGATCGGCTCGGCCGCTAAGGTGAGCGATGTGACTGCCGACGCGGTGCCGAACCGTCTGGTCGTGCTGGCCGCCTACGATCCCGATGGTGAGCTGGCCCCGCCGTTGCGGCAGCAGATCACAGCCTGGCAAGGACAGACGTCACGACTGATCGTCGTCTCGGCCGGCCAGCTGCAGCCGTCGGCTCGGCAGTGGATCAGCGAGCGTGCCGAACTCATCGAGCGCGACAACGTCGGCTATGACTTCCTCAGCTATCGGGTCGGCCTGAACGTGGCCGGCGACCTGGGTCGCTACGACGAGGTGGTGCTGTGTAACGACAGCGTGATCGGGCCGCTGCGTCCCTACTCCCGGATCTTCGCCGAGATGGCCGAGCGCCCGGTCGACTTCTGGGGGATCACCGCCAGCCAGCGGATCGAGCCGCACCTGCAGAGCTACTTCCTGGTGTTCCGTCCCTGGGTGGTGAGTGCACCGTCGTTTCGCCGGTTCTGGGCAGCGCTGACGCCGGTCTCGGAGCGCCGCGAAGTGATCCGCCGCTACGAGATCGGGCTGAGCGCGACTCTGCGTGCAGCCGGTTTTCGGATGGGCAGCTACTTCGAGCCCACCGTGGCCGAGCAGCGCCGGGCCCGGATCCGGACGGCCTGGTGGATCTCCCGACGCTCCGACGCCCCGCGTCGGCTCCGGGAGCTGATCGCCCGTAGCCGGGAGCCGTGGAACCCAACCTATGCGCTGGCAGATGCGGCCTGGGCGGACGGGCGGCTGCCGGTGGTGAAGCTGGACACGCTACGACTCGACCCCTACGGCCTGGACGCGGCCCGGCTGCTGCGCAGCGGAGGCCGGAGGTTCCCGGAGGCGTTCGCCGAGGTGCGCGCCTATCTGGCACGCACCGCCGCGCACCATCCGCCACGGCCGAACGAGCGGCTGCGTCGGCCGCGCCGGCTGCTGGCTCCCGTCCAACCCCTGGTGAGGTACCGATGACCGGATTGTTCCGCCGCGCGGTTGGCCGGCTCACCCGTCCGCGCCCGACGGGCCCCGGCCAGACCGCGGCCGGGTCGGCGCGGCTGATCCCCAGCAGCGCGGCCACCCTCCCGGAGCGGCCGCTGGTCAGCGTGGCGGTCCTCTGGTCCGACGGTGCCAGCGCCCGGCAGTGGGTGGAGTCGGTGCTGGCCCAGAGCTATCCGGAGCTGGAGGTGCTCGTGGTGGCCGCCGATCCGGACGCCCCGTCCGTGGTCGAGGGGCTGCGGCACTTCGACCCGCGAGTGCGGCTGGTCGGCCACGCCGACCAGGCCGGGGACGCCCTGGCGCTGGTGCTGGCGCACGCTCGTCCGGGGTTGATCGGCTTCGCCGAGGAGCTCTGGCCGGAGAGTCGGCTGGCCACCCAGCTGGCCGGGCTCCGCAGCGCCGGCGGGTCGGGATGGGTCGGGGACAGCCTCGGCCAGACGCTGCTGCCCGTGGCGCTCGGCCAGGAGTTGGGTGTCGACGTCGATCTCGGCGTCGGTGCGGTCGCCGACTTCCTCACCCGGCTGCCCGGGGCCGACGACCGGGCCCTGGCCGCGCTGCCGCCCGGTGCCCGAGCCCGGATCCTGGCCCGGCGCGAGTTGCGCTGGGATCAGCCCGCGGCAGCGGTGCCTGGACGGGTCAGCCTGATCGTCCCGGTGCGCAGCGATCTGGCCGGGGCGCGTGACCTGATCGGCGGGCTGGATGAGCTGCCCGAGGCGGAGCTGGTTGTCGTCGGCCTGGCCGGCGACAAGGACGCCGCCGAGCTGACCGCCTTCGCTGCGGATCGTCGGGTGCGGGTGGTTCGCAGCGCTGCCGACAGCTGGGCGCTGCTGGCCGACCTGGGTGCGCAGGCCAGCACGGGTGAGGTGCTGGTCTTCGTCGGCCCGGGTGCGGTGATGACCACGGCAGCAGTGCCGGCGCTCACTGACGCCCTGAACGACCCGTCGGTGGCCGTGGCCCAGCCGCTGAATCAGCGGCTGCATCTGACGGTGGCCAGCGCGGGCGCCTACTTCGCGCCCGGCCAGGTGGTGCCGGTCGAGCTGTTGGCCGGCCACCCGCTGCCCGACGCCGAGCGGCTCGGCGATCACCGCCTGCCGGCCGCCTACTCGGCGGTGGTGGCGCTGCGGCGCGACGATTTCTGGAGTCTGCGCGGCTTCGACCCGGCCTTCGGGAACTCATTGGCCGAGGTCGATCTGAGCCTGCGCGCCGTCCAGGCCGGGCTGGGTGGCGTCCGGCTGGTGAACGCGGCCCGGATCACGGCCCGGTCCCGGGCCAAGGCCGGTTTCGGCCACGACCTGGCCGCCTCGGCTGCGCTGTTGCGGCAGCGCTGGGCGAACCCGCCGGCCGGGTCGATGGACGTGCTGGCCGACGCGGGTTTCGCGGTGGCCGGCCACGATCCGCGTCCGCTGACCGGTTCGGCCATCGAGCCGCAGTTCGTGGCCGCGCCGCGGCTGGTGCCGACCCGCTCGCTGGACGGGCCGCTGCCGAGCTTCCGGTGGGCGATCGACATCGCCGCCACCGCCACCTGGTGGGGTGAGCGCTGGGGGGATCGCTACTTCGCGGCCTCGCTGGCCGCCGCGTTGCGCCGACTCGGTCAGCAGGTCGCCATCGACCATCGCGAAGTGCGCGACCGGGAGACCCGGGCTCTGGACGATGTGGTGCTGGTGCTGCGCGGGGTCGACCAGGTGCGTCCGCAGCCGGGGCCGATCAATCTGCTGTGGGTGATCTCGCACCCCGACGAGGTGACTGCGGCCGAGGCGTCCGGCTACGACCGGGTGTTCGCGGCCGGGCGGCGCTGGGCTGAGGAGCGATCCGCCGAGTGGGGGCTGCCGATCCGTCCGCTGCTCCAGTGCACCGACGCCGAGCTGTTCCACCCCGGCCGCGCCGAGCAGGGGAGCGGGCAGGTGCTGTTCGTCGGCAATACCCGGGACGGGGCGAGCCGCCCGGTGGTCGATGACGCGCTGGCCGCCGGCGTCCCGCTGAGCCTGTACGGCACCGGCTGGGAGCACACGGCCGCGGCCGGTCATCGGGTGGCCGAGCTGGTGCCGAATGCCGAACTTGGTCGGCTCTATGCCGAGGCCGAGGTGGTGCTGAGTGACCATTCGGCAGCCATGAAGCAGGCCGGATTCCCGGCGAACCGGCTCTTCGACGCGGTGGCCTGTGGTGCCCGAGTGCTCTGTGACCAGGTGGAAGACGTCGAGGAGCTGTTCGCGGGCAGTGTGGCCTGCTATGCCGACTCCGACGAGTTCGCCCGGCTGCTGGCTGACCCGGACGTGCACTGGCCCGATCGCGAGCAGCGGCTGGCCACCGCACAGCGGGTGCGCACCGAGCACAGTTTCGACCGGCGCGCCGAGCAGCTGCTGGCCGCCGCCATCGAGGTCCATCGCCAGCGCGACGCCGGCCTTCAGGCCCGCTGACCAGGACCGGCTCCCGCAGTCGGAGTCAGTGGCGCTGCAGGCGGCGACGCAGCCAGCGCCGGCCACGTCCGGCGAACCGGCGCAGCCGACGCAGTGGCCCGGCCGGAGGGGGCGGGGCTGGTGCCGGCTTCTTCGGGGCTGCCGGACGCTGGGTGCGAGCCCGCCGGGCGTCGTCGCGAGCCAGTTGCAGGATCCGGATCACCGCCTGCGCGTCCGGGGACGGATCGAGACTGGCCAGCTCATTGCCTACCTCGGGTTCGAGGCGGACGAAGTTCTCCTTGGCCTGTTTGAACGCCTTGAAGGCGGTGGCCCCCACCCCGCGGGAGGTCTGCGGGTCGAAGCGCATGCCGGCGGTCAGCCGCAGCATCTCGACGAAGCTGAGGTAGTAGCCGCGGGCTGCGGCGGCCCGGCTGCTGCCGGTCACCGTCGAGCCCGGACGCACCCGGCGGGTGTAGAGGCTGACCAAGCGGTGAGTGGCCCGCTCGGCGCGGAGCAGGCATTCGAAGGTGAACAGGTTGTCCTCGCGGGGCAGATCCGGACGGAACCGCAGCCTGTGCTGATCCAGGAAGGCCCGGCTGATCAGGTACAGGCACGGCTGTACTCGGTAGTCACCGGCCTGTTTCATGGCGGCCATCAGCTGGGCCCCACTGACCAGCTCGGCGTGCTCGCGGGAGCGCTGGTAGTAGTTGAGCCGGTAGGCGGCGATCGTCCGCTCGTCCACCCCGGGCTCGATGATGATCTCGGCGTCGAAAAGCAGCAGCTCGGCCCCGGTCCGGTCGGCCGCATCGACCAGGCCGGCCAGGGCGTCCGCACTCCAGAAGTCGTCGCTGTCCAGGAGGCAGACGTAGCGGCCGGTTGCCGCGGCCATGCCGCGGTTGCGGGCCACCGACTGGCCGGCTTCGGACTGGCTGATCACGGTGATCCGCGGGTCGGCTGCGGCGGCCTGCTCCAGGATCAGTCCGGAGGCATCGGAGGAGCCGTCGTCGACGCAGATCACCTCGATTCGGACGCCGCTCTGCAGCCGGATGCCAGCCAGGCATTGCTCCAGCCAGGGCGCGGCATTGTGCACCGGAATCACCACCGAAACGTCCGGAGCAGCATCGTCGGCCAGCCGCGGGGACGGCTCGGGCTGCGGCGGCTCCACCGGGACCTGCCCGGTGCTGCGGACCGGCTGGCCGGCCACCTCGCGGGCAGCGGCCCGGGCCTCGGCGCGGGCTCGGCGGACCTGGTGGTCCAGCCGGGCCGCCCGCTCGAAGACGTACTGCTCGGGCCCGGCAGCCAGATAGTCGGCCAGCCGGGTGCCGAGTTCGGGGTTCACGAAGCCGGACGCAGCCCGATCCAGCACGCCGAGCCGGGCCAGCAACCCGCCGCGCAGGGCCGCGTCGATCTCGACCAGGGCCGGCCAACTCGAGGCCTTGTCCAGGCTGGCCAGGCAGATCTCGACGGCTTCGGTGGCCACGGCGCCGGCGAAGCGATCGCCGATCCCGGCCTCGTCCAACCTCTTCTGCAGGGCCAGTAGGGCATCGGCGAAGGCCAGTGGCGCCTGATCGGTGCTGCCTTGCAGGCTGGCGGAGTTGCCGACCCGATAGTCGACCAGCGCCCGATCGACGTAGCTGAGCCGCTCGGCCAGCGCCAGTGCCGAGAAGGTGAACGCGACGTCATTGGAGCGGGGCAGTTCTTGGAAGCGCAGCTGGTGGCTGCGAATCAGCTCGGTGCGGAACAGCTTGTTCCAGGCGACCGGCCCGAAGGCGTAGAACAGGGCGTCACCGACCGCGTCCGGGCGGAACGGGGTGCGGGCCGGGAGGTAGCCGGTACGCAGCCCCCAGTCCATGACGACCGGGTCGGCCCCGAACTCGTCGAACACCCGGAACCGGGTCACCACCACGTCGGCCTGCTCGGCGACGGCTTTGGTGTACAGCTTGGCCAGGAACGTCGGGGCAAACAGGTCATCGGCGTCCAGGAAGGCCAGATACTCACCGTCGGCGATGGCCAGTCCGGCATTGCGGGCGGCGCCCGCGCTGCCGACGGCCGGGCCGGGGATGACCTGGACTCGAGGATCGGTGGCCGCGAAGTCGGCGATGAGTTGCGCGCTGGCGTCGGTGGAGCCGTCGTCGACCACGATGATCTGCAGATCGGTCAGGGTCTGCCGGGCGATGCTGGTCAGGGTCGGGACGAGGTGCGCCTGCGCATTGTGGACCGGCACGATCACCGACACTGCGGTCATGGGTTCTCCTGCCTGGTCCGAACCTGCTGATGCCTATCCTGCCGGGTCCGTGGCCCACCCGCATCGCCGGGCAACCTGGTGAACTGCCGACTTGTGCTGGGTACCCGATCCGCTCACGGGTCGGACGTGCCCGGAGCGCGATTGATAGGCTCCTGTCACCCGAATGGGGAGCGGGTGCGAACGAGACGACGACTGGCGGGAGTTTTCTAGTGCGCAAGACCCGATTGCTGGCGATCGGCCTCGCGGGGGTACTGGTCCCGCTGGCGCTGGCCACCGGCGGGCTGACGCCGCTGGCCGAGGCGGCCGAGCCGACGCCCATTGCGAGCGTAAGCGAGACGCCGACCCCGAGTGCGAGCGAGACCCCGACCCCGACTCCGAGCCCGGTGGTGCCGGTGGAGGTCGTCCACGCCGGCTCGCTCGCGCTGAGCCCGGTGGCCAATGCCAGCCGCGGCTCGATCACGGCCACCTTCACCGGTGCGGCCAAGGTGAAATACCGTCCGACCTACCTGTACTCGGCCTCGACCGCTGACGCCACCACCTGGACCCGGATCAGCTCGAAGGTGAAGCTGAGCTCGTCCGGCGTCGCCGTGTTCAAGGTCACTCCCGTCGCTGGGACCTTCTACAAGGTCGTCGCGCCGGCCTACCGCTACAAGGTGAAGAAGAAGTACGTGACGGCACTGGAGGCCGACACTGCGCCGCGGCAGCTCTCCGACGACTGGAAGACCGACTTCGTCGATGAGTTCAACGAAGGCGCACTCAATCCGACCTACTGGAAGCCCACGGCGCAGGACGAGAACCGGGCCGGAGGCCGCGAGTGCTCGGTCCCCAAGGACGCAAATGCCACCGTGTCGGGTGGTCAGGCGTGGTTGAAGATGAGCAAGGCGGACCAAGCAACGTTTGACTGGGTGGTTGCTGCCGCCAAGGCCCGCCAGCAGGCCGCCAAGGATGCCGCGATCAAGGCGGCCGTGACCTCGAAGCAGAAGAAGGCCGCCGCAGCCATCAAGGTGACTGGCTGCCCGAACGGCGTCTACACCAACGCCCGGGTCAGCACCGAGAACGGCCGCTACCAGATCAAGACCGGCATCGTGGCCACCGAGATCACCTTCCCGATCTACCAGGGCGGCCACGGCGGAGTCTGGCTGCGCACGGCGAATAACTCCGCAGGGAAGTTCGACGAGATCGACATCGTCGAGGCGTTCGGCTGGAAGAAGGGGATCCAGGCCGTCCTGCACCTGGGCACCACCACCACCTACGAGACCCCGGAGAAGTCGAAGTGGGTGGCCAAGTCGGCGGTCGGCAAGACCAGCTGGTGGGGCAAGCCGCACATCTTCTCGATCGAGTTCACCCGCAGCCAGGTGATCTACCGGCTGGACGGCTCGGTCACCCGCACCGAGAAGCGCAGTCTTCCCGACGCCGAGTACTCGATCGTGATGAGCATGCTCAGTTCGGACTGGGAGACGCCGCGGCTGAAGAAGCCGTCCTATGGCGGCAAGAAGGGCGTGAAGCTGCCGATGTCCACCACGGTGAACTGGATCAAGACCTGGGTCAAGGCCTGAGCCGGACGTGACCAGGAGCGCTTCGTGGCGTCCGGCACTGGGCGTGCTCGGGCTGAGCCTGATGCTGGTGGCCGGGTGCTCCGCTGCGCCGCAGCCGGCCCCGTCCACGCCGGTGGCCGCGCCGACCAGCGCGTCCACCCCAACGCCGAGTTCGACGCCGACGCCGACCCCCAGCGCGCCGCTGGGGAAGGTTGCCACCGATCCGTTGGCCACCATGGAGGTCAGCCCGGTGTCCTACGACGGCACCTCGGTGGTGGTCGCCCAGTTCGGTGACGTGATCGAGGGCCGTCCGGTGTCGCTGCAGAGCAAGACCGACAGTGGCTGGACCGAGGTCGCCACCGGCACTTTGGACGACCAGGGTCGGGTCGAGTTTCTGCCGCGGACGGCGGAGACCAGCTACCGGGCCGTGGCCCTGGACTACGACGCCGACGGCCTGGCTTTGGCCGCGGCCGCCACCCCGGTGGCCAGCGCCAAGAGTCAGTGGCGGTTGGCCCACTCCGACGGCTTCGACGGCTCGTCCCTGAAGGCGCCGTGGGCGGTGCGTTTCCCCGGGCTGTACTACGCCAGCCGCTGGTGCTCGGCGGTGAGCCCCGGCCAGGTCCGTCTGGTCGACGGAAACCTGCGGCTCGGGGTGGCGAAGGTGAGCGCGGCCACCACGGCGAAGGCGCGGGCCAATGCGGCCAAGGCCACCAAGGTGTCGGTGGCGAAGGCCTGCCCGCACGGTGTCTACGCCAATGGCATGGTCAGCACCGAGGGTCGCTATGCGATCACCTACGGCACCGTCGCGGTCCGGATGAAGTTCCCCTATCAGCGCGGCATGCATGCCGGCGCCTGGCTGCAGACCGCGGACGGCTCCGACATCGAGATCGACTTCATCGAGTCGTTCGGCTACCAGAGCAAGTGGGGCATCCAGAACATGCTGCACCCCAAGGGCTCCTCCGGTAACCGGCTGGACGTGGGCCACTATCCCGACAATGTGCCCGGCCTGAAGGATCGGGATTGGTGGGATCAGTACCACACGGTGTCAGTGGAGTGGAGCCGGAGCGGCTACGTCTTCCGGATCGACGGCGTGGAGACCTTCCGGACGTCCAAGGCGTTGTCGAAGAAGCCGCACTTCCTGGTGCTCAGCCTGCTCAGCTCCGACTACGAGACCGACCGACTCAAGCCCGACCAGCTGCCCGCCCACCTCGACGTCGACTGGATCAAGGTCTGGCAGCCCCGCTGACCCGGGGACGGTTCCATTACCGTCCACCCTGGTCAGCCCAACTCGCGGGGACAGTCTCGGTTACGTCCCTCGGTACGAAATGGGGACGGTTCCATTTCGTACCACCCCTCGTCAGCGGGCCGCGCTACGAATTCCGGAACCGTCCCCACGCTCCCAGCGGCTCGGCAGCGGGAAGTACTCCTCGAAGAAGGCGCGCAGCGCGACCTCCTTCGGACGCCGCTGTTCGGCACTGTCCTCGCCGGAGTCGTTGATACACAAGGCGCTGATCCGCCGCCGGCTCAGCCACACCGCCAGGACGTCCTGAGGCCGGGCCACCCCCAAGTCGAGGTACTCGTAGCGGATCCGGCCGGTGACGGCTCGTCCGCGAGCGAAGGCGTAGTACTGGTTCAGCGAACTGGGCAGCGAGTAGTCCGAGGGCCGGCGCACCGGGGAGCGCATCACCGAGTCGAAGACCTCCGGATGCTGAGCCTCGAACTCCTCCAGCACCGGACGCACCTGCGGCTGCGGGGTGTGCCGCAGCTTGTTGGTGATGGTCCGCCCGAACTCGGCCTCGATCAGGGCGCGATTGTTCTTGGCGGCCGACGTGACCGCCATGTCGCGCGGGTCGATGGCACTCACATCGAGCAGCGCCAACGACGTGAAGAACTTGCTGATCCCGTTGCCGTGGAAGAAGTCCTCCGGCTGGACCGGGGCGCCGAACAGCATGTCGTCGTTCAGGTAGAGGTAGTGGTCGGCCAGCCCCGGAATGTGGTGCAGCTGAGACTCGATCGAGTGCGAGTTGTAGACCGGCAGCACCGACGGGTCGGCGTAGATCTCGCGATGATCGACCACCCGCAGCCGCTCATCGCCGATCAGCCAGGAAGGAACCTGCTGGTCGGTGACCACCCAGATCCGGTTCACCCAGTTGGCGAACATCTGCACCGAACGCAGCGAATAGCGCAGTTCGTCCCGGGGGATGAACCGAGCGTCGATGGCCGCATCGACGCTGGCCTGGGCCATCACCTCGTCGCCGAGCACCTCCGCCCGGCGGCGCAGCCAGACCGGGTCGGTGCCGTCCACCCAGGTGTAGACCAGATCGACCGGCTCGTTCAGCAGCAGCAGATGCGGCGGACGGGCCGGCAGCCGGAAGTCGTTGGCCTGAATCTGGGCCCACAGGCTCGGGTCGGCGTGGTCGAGGACACCGTTGCCCAGCGGCGCCCACAGGGTGCCGGCGGCATGCCAGCCGCCGCCGGCCGCCGGTGCCTCGGTGAGCTGCGGACGCCAGAACTCCAGCAGGATGCCCTGCTCGCTGTCGAGCAGTTCGACACCGTCCGGGCTGACCAGGTTGCGGGACAGCATCAGCCCGGTGCGTCCGGGCAGGCCGATCCGCGGCCAGGCCAGCGCGGTCGCCCGTCCGACGCTGGCGTAGTGCGCGGTGGCCGCCCACCAGCGACGACTCTCCGCGGCCCGGCGCAGCGCGCGGATCGCGGCCCGCGCCTGCCGAGCGTCGATCACGACCCGGGGCGGGTCGAGCAGCCGCTGGTCGAGGATCAGGTGAGCGATCTGGGCCCGGGCCAGGATCGCCGACAGAGTGCCGATCAACTCCGCCCGGTAGGCGTGGACGTCCAGCTCAGTGACGATGTCGTGGCGGCGATGCAGCCAGCGCGGCAGCCACCGCCAGCAGAGCCGACGCAGCCGCAGCCGTCCGATCACCGCGGCAGTGCGGACGGCCCGCAGCCGCACCTTCAGCGGCTCGAGCTGGCTCACGATCGGCCCCCTTCAAACTCGCTGGGCACCGGGAAGTAGGCCTCGAAGAACTCGATCAACTCGTTGTCGGGTACCGGGGTCTCACCGCCCACGTCGTTGACGCAGAAGCAGTCGGCGAACCGCGAGGTGAGCAGGGCGGCCAGATGCTCACGGGCCAGCGGCGAGTCGAGCGAGATGTAGCGGTACTCCAGCGAGCCGGTGACCGCATTCTGGGTGGCGTAGCCGTAGTAGTGGCCCAGTTCGGAGGGCACCGACAGATCGTCCCGGTGCCGGAACTTCGAGCCGGCCAGCCGGGTGAACTCCTCGGCGGCCGCGCTTTCGAAGGCAGCGAGGGCGCTGCGTCGGTGCGCATGCGGGACGTGCCGGATCCGGTGACTGACCGTCCGCCCGAACTGGGCCTCCAGCCACTCCTGGCCGCGCCGGGCGGCCAGCACCGCGCCATTGCGGGCCTCGGTGGCCAGATCCAGGTCGATCGCGGTCAGCGAGGTCATCAGCTTGGGCATCCCGTTGCCGTGGAAGAACAGCTCGGGCCGGACCGGACGCCCGAAGAAGAAGTCGTCGTTGAGGTACAAGAAGTGCTCGGCCAGCCCGGGGATGTGGTGCAGCTGGGACTCGATGGCATTGGAGTTGAAGACCGGCAGCAGGCTCGGGTCGGCGAAGATCTCGGCCTGGCTGATCACCTGCAGCCGGGGGTTGTCCGCGGCCAGCCAGGGCGGTACCTGGCCCGAGGTGACGATCCACACCTTGCGGATCCAATTCGCGTACATGTTCAGCGAGCGCAGCGAGTAGCGCAGCTCCTCGCGATCACGGGCCCGGGCCGGATCGAGGGCGTCGGCGGCCAGCCCGTCCGGTTCGGGCCAATGCGCGGCCCGCTCGGCCTGCCAGGCCGGGTCGCTGCCGTCGACCCAGGTGTAGACCGCATCGATCGGCTCGGTGACCTCCAGCAGGTTGGCCAACCGCTGAGCCGGCGGACGTGCTTGTGGATGCGCCCGTGCCTGATCCCACTGGCCGGGCACCAAGTAGGGCGCGACCTGGTTGCGGCTGGGTGGCAGCCGGGTGCCGAGTTCGAGATGACCGCCGTCGGGACGGGTGGTCTTGGTCCGGGTGGCCCGCCAGAACTGGACGTTCACCACCAGCTCGGGCCCGGCCAGGTACTGCCCGGACGGGGCCCGCAGGTGCCGGAACAGCGCGAACTCGCGGCCGACGGCTGCGGCGTCCGCATCACCGAGCCGGACCGGTTTGTGCCGCCGCTCGCGGAGGATCCAGTCGGCGGCTTCGGTCTCCTGCAGGGCCAGGATCGCGGCCCGACGCTGGCGCAGGTCGACGGCCAACCACTCCTTGCCGGAACGGGACAGCCGGACCACGTCGATCCCGGAACTGCGCAGCACCGCCACTACCCGGGAGGCTAGTTCGTCCTGGTTTCGCCAGGCGTCGAAGCTGGTCACCGTCTCGGCCGGCAGCCCGCGAACCCGGGCTTGGGCAGGGGTGCTGACCAGGGAGCGGATGATCCGGCGGGCCGACGGCGGCAGATCGCGGCCGAGCGAAATCAACAGGACTTTGATTCGCTCGATCGTCCCGCGGTGGGGCCGCCGCATGTGCCACTGCCTTTCGCTGCGTCGGCACCGATGGGCCAAGGGATGAAACCGGCTGCTCCGCTGGCCGCCGTCTGGCAGCAGCCTACCTTTCGCCTTGCCGCAGCGGGGGCGGCCGTCCCGGTTCTGTCCGCCGCGCAACTCCCCGTTCATCCGATCGGCGGGGACGGTTCCATTTCCGTCCACCCTGGTCAGCGCGATGGGTGGGGACGGTTCCATTTCCGTCCACCCTGGCTGGCCGCCGAGCGCTGGAGAGTGCGCCGCGATCGAGCCGAGACGGGTCCTAGTCCGCGGCGGCCTTCCAGAAGCCGGAGAAGGTGATCTGGCTTGTCGGGAGGCCCGCCGTGCGCAGCTGACGCCGGGCGCCGGTGGCCAGTGATGACTCACCGACCAGGTAGGCGTAGTCATTCGGCTCGACGGCGATGGCGGCCATGGCGGCAGCGACCAGCGAGCCGTGGGGCTGTGAGCCAGACCGTGGCAGCCAGCTCACGTCGATCCCCGGTGGCGCCACGATCGGACGGACGTCGCCGGCGTCGGGCACCTCAAGGACGGCGAAGCCGGTGGCATCCTCGGGCAGCCCGGCGAGGATGCCGAGCACTCCGGGCAGTCCGGTCTCGTCGGTGGCCAGCAGCACCCGTCCGCTGCCCTCGGGGGGATCGAACATCAGTCCCTGGTCGAGCAGCCCGACCGGGTCGCCGGGCTGGGCCTGCGAGGCCCAGCGAGCCACTCGTCCACCCAGTTCGCCGTGATGCCAGTGCAGGACCACGTCGATGTCGAGTTCGCCGGCCTCGCGTCGGAAGCCGGCGACCGTGTAGTTGGAACAATGCGGACGCTTCGACTCCGGGATCAGCAGGTAGGACGGCCACCAGGACCGACCGGACACCTGGGGCAGCCGCAGTGGCGATCCGGACGCGGGCAGGAAGAGGCGATACCAGTGATCGAAGCCCCGCCAGTCGAACTCGGCCAGCTCCGGCCCGCCGATCGTGACCCGTTGGAAGGAGGGCGACAGGCGGGTGCTGCGCCGCACGCCGGCGGTGAACAGCTGTGGCTGGGCCGGCATGAGTCGTGGGTAACGGGCCATCTCGCTCCGATCGAATTAGGTTAGGCAAACCTTACTAAAACCCGTTAAGGTTCCCGCATGCGCCCATCCGTCCGCCATCGCGGGGCCTTCCTTGGCCTTGTCGGAGCCCTGATGCTGGCTGCCGTGGCCAGCCTGATGCTGGGCAGCAACCTGATCTCGGCCGGGCAGGTCGTGCATGCGCTGATCGATTCGGCCGCCGATCTGGACGCGATTGTCTGGGGCTCGCGGGTGCCCCGCACTGTGCTCGGCATCGTGGTCGGCTTCGCCCTGGGCGTGGCCGGTGCCGTCATGCAGGGCCAGACCCGCAACCCGCTGGCCGATCCCGGGATCTTCGGCGTCTCGGCCGGTGCCAGCCTGGCCGTGGTGGTCGGCGTCTACGTCCTTCGGGTCAACTCGCCGCTGGTCACCTCCGCGCTCGCCCTGGTCGGGGCCGTCGTGGCCAGCGTGGTGGTCTTCGCGATTGCCACCGCCGGACGCGGCTTGGCCAGCCCGGTGCCGCTGGCCATCGCCGGCACGGCCGTCAGCGCGCTGCTCGGCGCGATCACGTCCTTCCTGGTTCTGACCGACCAGACCACTTTGGCCGCCTACCGGATCTGGGTGGTCGGGTCGCTGTCCGGACGCAACCTGGACGGCACTGCGGCCATGGTCTGCCTGGTGGCAGTCGGACTGGTGCTGGCCGGGCTCAATGCCGGCTCGCTGAACAACCTGGCGCTGGGCACCGAACTGGCCCGCGGGCTGGGCGAGAGCCTGTGGCGAGCCCGGCTGGTCGGCTTGGCTGCGATCACCTTCCTCACCGCCGGAGCGGTCTCCCTGGCCGGCCCGATCGGCTTCATCGGTCTGACCGCACCGCATCTGGCCCGAGCGCTGGTCGGCGGTGACCATCGCCGACTGCTACCGGCGTCCGGACTGGTCGGCGTCCTGGCTCTGCTCGGCGCCGACGTGATCGGACGACTGATCGGCGGCCAGGCCGAGGTCGCGGTCGGCGTCGTCCTGGCCACCCTGGGCGGAGTGGTGTTCGTCGTGATCGTCCGCCGGGCAAAGCTGGTGGCGCTGTGAGCGGGGTCGAGCTGAAGGCGCGCCGGGACGGGATCATGCTCGGCCCGGTCGGGCTGCCGTGGCGTCCCCGGGTGCTGGCCGCCACCGCGGTGGTCGCGGTTGTGGCTGCACTGGTCTTCGCCGGCGGGATCGCCGCGGGATCGTCCGGCCTCTCGCTGCCCGACGTCCTGGCGGCGCTGGCTGGGGTCGCCGACTCGGCGACCTCCTTCATCGTCACCGAGCTGCGGCTGCCGCGGGCGGCGGCCGGGGCAGCGGTCGGAGCCTGTCTGGGCCTGGCCGGGGCGCTCACCCAGACCTTCTCGCGCAATCCGCTGGCCACCCCGGACATCCTTGGCGTCACCTCGGGGGCTGCCGCCGGAGCTGTGGCCGCGATCGTGCTTGGGGGCGGCGGCTACTCGGTGGGTGCTTCGCTGCTCGGGTTCGGGATCCCGGTGGTGGCCGCCGTCGGCGGGCTTGTAGCCGCCGGCCTGGCCTACGGACTCGCCTGGCGTGGCGGCGTCGACAGCTACCGGATCATCCTGATCGGCATCGGGCTCACCGCCAGCCTGGGCGGGCTGACCAGCTACCTGCTGGTCCGCGCTCAGCTCACTCAGGCCAGCGCGGCAAGCCAATGGCTTGTCGGCAGCCTGTCTGGGATCTCGTGGGCCAGCGTCTGGCCGATGCTGGCCGTGCTGGGCTGCGCGGTTCCGGTGCTGATCACCCAGGCTGCCGGGCTGACCCTGGGCCAGCTGGGCGATGAGTTCTCGGTCAGCCTCGGGCTGGCCGTGCAGCGACACCGGCTGATCGTGATCGGGGTGGCTGTACTGCTCACGGCGGCCGCGGTGTCTGCGGCCGGCCCGGTGGGATTCATCGCCTTTGTGGCACCGCAGCTGGCCCAGCGGTTGGCCGGGACGGCTCGTCCGCCGCTGGTCGCCTCGGCACTGACTGGCGCTGTCGTGGTGCTGGCCGCGGACGTGCTCGCCCGCAGCCTGCTGCCCGGCGAGATTCCGGTCGGCATCATCACCGCGGTGATCGGTGCCCCCTATCTGATCTGGTTGTTGATCCGACGAAAGGACGTCCGATGATCGCCGTGGAGGCCGAACGGCTGCGCCTGGGCTATGAGCAGAAAGTGGTGTTCGACGGCATCGACCTGCGGATTGCGCAGGGCAGTGTGACCACCCTGATCGGAGCCAACGGCTGCGGCAAGTCCACGCTGCTCAAGGCCTTCGGCCGGCTGCTCGCTCCGCTGGACGGCCAGGTGCGCCTGGATGGACGACCACTGCGGGCGATGTCGACCACTCAGATCGCCCGTCGGCTGGCGATCCTGCCGCAGAAGCCGCTCACTCCGGCCGCGACCAGCGTTCGCGACTTGGTGATGCGTGGACGTCACCCGCACCAGAGTCTGTTGCGGCCCTGGACGCCGGACGACGCCGGCATCGTCGATGCGGCCCTGGCTGCGACCGGGCTGACCGAGGTGGCTGACCGGGACGTGAACACGCTGTCCGGCGGCCAGCTGCAGCGGGCCTGGGTGGCGCTGGTTCTGGCTCAGCAGACGCCGACGATTCTGCTGGACGAGCCGACCACCTTCCTCGACCTCAGCCACCAGCTCGAGGTGTTGCGCCTGGTGCGTCGGATCAACGCCGAGCAGGGGACGACCATCGTGATGGTGCTGCACGATCTCAGCCTGGCTGCGCGTTTCTCCGATCGTCTGGTGGTGCTGCACGAGGGCCAGGTGCTGGCCGACGGGACGCCCTGGCAGGTGCTCACCCCGCAGGTGTTGGCTACCGCCTTCGGCCTGGAGGCCCAGGTGATCGCCGACCCGGTGACCGGTTCGCCGCTGGTGATCCCACTCGAGCCGTCTGCAGGGTCTCTTGCATCGTCCGTCGTCCGGGACGAATCCGAGCAACTAGTTAGGTTAGGCTAACCTAACCTCATGAACCCACGAACTCTCGCGGTGCTGGCCGCTGCCCTGACGTCCGTCCTCGCCCTGGCCGGGTGCGCCGCCCCGAGCGCGCCGGCTGCCCAGGCGTCCGGCTCGGCCTCGGCCAGCGGCTGGACCTACACCGACGACATCGGCAACACGGTCACCCTCGCCCAGCGCCCGACCCGGATCGCCGGCTTCACCGACCAGGCGCTGTCGCTGTTCAGCTACGGGATCACCCCGGTGGCCGTCTTCGGTCGCACCGACGTGGCCAGCGACACCCGGTTCGGCGGCTTCGACACCAGTGCCATGAAGATCCTCGGCAACAGCTATGGCGAGATCGATCTGGAAGGCCTGGCCCAGGCCAAGCCCGACCTGATCGTGACCGGCATCTACCCGTCCGACCGCGAGGGCACGATCGACACCACGCAGCCCTACTACGGCTTCAAGGACCTCGAACAGCAGGCCAAGCTGGCCGCCATCGCACCGATCGTCACCGTGAAGGTGGGCGGCACCGGACTGTCGGTGCTCGAGTCCAACGCGCGGCTGGCGCTGGCCCTGGGTGCCGACCAGGCGAAGGTGGACGCCGACAAGGCCACCTTCGAGAAGGTCGCGGCCAACCTGAGCACGGTGGCGAAGGCGTCCGGATTGAAGGTGTCGGCCATGTACGCCGATGCCAACGGGATCTACCTGGTCAAGCCCGAGGACGAGCCGGAGACCCAGCTCTACAAGAGCCTCGGCGTGGACTACACCGAGCTCAACCCCGGTGGCGACTACTACTGGGACATCTACAGCTGGGAGAACGCAGGCAAGGTGAAGGTCGCCGACATCATCCTGCTGTCCGATGAGGGCTTCCAGATCGATGACCTGCGCAAGCAGAAGACCTTCGCCGACGACCCGGCACTGGTCGCCGGACAGATCTACGAGCGCCGGGTGTCACCGATGAACTACTCGGCTCAGGCCAAGAATCTGGACGTCCTGGCCGGCTATCTCTCCTCCGCCAAGAAGGTGACCAGCTAGCTCCCGCCGACCCCACCGACCCCATCGACTCCGTCGGCCGGCTCCCGCGCGCTCTGGGACCGGCCGACGGCCATGTCTGACGGGTGGGACGAAGCGGCTCAGGCTCAGGCCAGTTCGACTGTCTGCCCGAGCTCGGGGACGACCACGTTCAGACCCAGTTGGGAGCGAATCGCCGCGGCCAGCGCACCGGCCGACTCCTCAGTGCCATGGACGGTGAAGACCTGCGCCGGCTTCGGGGTCAGCCCGGCCAGCCAGTCGAGCAACTCCGAGCGGTCGGCATGCACCGAGAACTCCTCGTCCTGAAGGATCTCCGCACGCACCGGCACCTGACGTCCGTGCATCTTCAGGTGCTGCGCACCCTCCAGCAGCAGCCGTCCGCGGGTTCCCTCGGCCTGGTAGCCGGCCAGTACCACCGCGTGCCGCGGGTCGGGCAGCATGTGCTCCAGATGGTGCAGGACGCGTCCGCCGGTCGCCATCCCCGAGGACGAGATGATGATCGAGGGCACCTTCGGTGAGTTCAGCTGCATCGACTCCTCGGTGCTGCGCACCTCACGCAGATGCGGCAGATCGACGAAACTGCCGGCGTCCAGATCGGGACGCAGCTCGTCGGCGAACCGGGCCTCGCGATAGATCCGCAGCGCGGCCAGCGCCATCGGCGAGTTCACGAAGATCGGCATCGTCGGGATGCGTCCGTCCTTGTGCAGCTGGGTCAGCGTCTGCAGGACGACCTCGGTGCGGTCGACGGCGAAGGCCGGGATCAGCACCGAGCCGCCACGCTTGGCCGTCCGCCGGATCAGGTCGGCCAGTGGTTCGTGGGCCGCGCCGGCCGGGTCGTGGTGCTCGCGTCCGCCGTAGGTCGACTCGATCAGGACGTTCCTGGCGCCGTCGGGGAGTTCGCGGGGACGCAGCACGGGGTGCTCAGGGCGTCCCAGATCGCCGGAGAAGACCACCGACGTGGACGGGGTGGCCAGCCGGATACTGGCCGAGCCGAGGATGTGCCCGGCCCGGGTCCAGTGGGCCGTCCATCCCGGCCACAGCGGGACGTCCACGTCGAAATCGACGACGCGGAACTGGGTCAGCGCCTGCTCGACGTCGCCGATGGTGAACAGCGGCAGTGGCGTCTCGTGCTTGGAGTAGCCCTTCTCGGCGGCGTGTTCGGCATCGCGCTCGGCGAGGAAGGCCGCGTCGCGCAGGACGATCTCGGCCAGCTCGCAGGTGGCCTCGGTGGCCAGAATCTCGCCGGCGAAGCCGTTGCGGACCAGCACCGGCAGGTAGCCGACGTGATCGGTGTGGGCGTGCGTGATCAGGATCGCGTCGATGGATTCGGGCGGCACTGGGAACGACTGCCAGTTCAGCTCGCGCAGGTGCTTCTCGCCCTGGAAGACGCCCGCGTCCACCAGGACCTGTCGTCCGGCTTCGCTCACCAGGTATTTCGAGCCGGTGACCGTGCCGGCCCCTCCACTGAAGGTCAGGCTGGTTGCCATGCCTCCAGCTTGCCCCCGATTTCGGGGAATCGGCGCGAACTGGACGGTTCTTTTGCCGTCCATCGAAGTCAGCTGGTTCGGTGGGGACGGTTCCATTACCGTCCAACTCTCGTGATCTCTCGAGGGTGGCCTTCCCGGAGCGCTCAGCTCGTCGGTGGCTAGCAAGCGCTCCGCTGTGGGGACGGTGCGAGGGCCGCCCATCAATGCGGCTGGCAAGGGTGGACGGTATTGGAACCGTCCCCGGCAGTTGGGCTGGCAAGGGTGGACGGTAATGGAACCGTCCCCGAGGGTCAGCGGGACGGGGCCTGTGGGACGGGCGGGTGCTCGGCCCGGAACCGGTTCACCGGGGCGTCGGAGGGGTAGCCCAGAGCCAGCCCAGTGATCAGCTTGTACTTCGGGTCGAGCTCGAACTCGGCCTCGAGCGGGCCGCGCCAGGTGGCCAGCTCGCCCATGGCGCAGCTGCCCACCCCGCGGGCAGTCGCCGAGAGGATCAGGGTCTGCAACATCAGCCCGCCGTCGTGCGCCGAGAACGGCAGCAGATCCTCGTGCACCAGCAGGAACGCCACAGTGGGCGCCCCGAAGAAGGCCAGGTTGCGGCGGGCATGCGCGTCGCGTCCGTCCCGATCGCCGCGGACGATGCCGAGGTGTTGGTACAGCCCGACCCCGACCTTCACGCTGCGGGTGCGCAGCTCGCCGGGGTAGCGCTTCCAGGTCGGGAAATCACCATCCGGCAAGGTGCGACGCAGCCAGGCGCGGAGGAATGCGCCGCGCTTGCGATGGCGCAGGTCCAGCGACTCGTCGAACCGGGCCAGATAGGCCGCGCGCAGCCGGTCGGCCTGTTCGCCGGAGGCCACTGCCAGCAGATAGGGACGAGTGTTGCTCCAGCTCGGCGCATGCCGGGCGTCATCGAGGATGGCGGCCAGGACGTCCGCCGGGATCGGGTCGGGCCGGAAGTCCCGCGCGCTGTAGCGGGCCTGAATCAACTCGTTGAAGTCCTTGGGCTGCACGGCGCTCAGTGTAGGTCTGCGCGGCGGCGAGCCGGCCGCCTCCCAGGCTGCGCGGTGCTACCGCTTCGTCGCGGTGCTACCCGTAGATGGGTAGCGCGGTAGCTGGACGGGTAGCGCGGCGGGCTGGACGGGTAGCGCGGCGACGCGTGGCGCCACGGGCTGGGGGAGAGAGGCCGCGCTGGCCGGCGACGGCGTCGAATTGCCCGCTCGGCTGCACCGGCGGCAGGCGGTAGCCTGGCCATGATCGACGGCCGATCCCGCTTCACGAGGAGGCCCGATGCCACCTACGCCACAACGTTCACCGTTGGCTGGGCTGGTCGCGCCGTTCGCGGTGATGGCGGCGGTGTCGCTGGCCTTGGGCATGCAGACTTCGCCGCGGGCCGGCGCCGGTTCGCAGGTGCTGGCCGACGGGCCGGTGACCAGCCAGACCGTGGTGCCGTCCCCGTCGTCACAGGCGGCCCAGTCGGCCCAGTCGGCCCAGCCGTCCGCGAGTCCGACGGCCCCGGCGGTGACGGTCACCCCGGCCCCGCCGCTCCCGCCACAGCTGCCGCCGCTCCCGGTCGACCCGCTGGAGGGGCTCAGCAAGAAGGAGCACAAGGCATTCACGGCCTGCCTGACCCAGGTGGTGGACGCCCATTCGTCCGGACGATGTGCAGCGCTGGCCATGTCCCGGCTGAAGCAGGCCGGCTTCAGCCGCTCCTCGGGCTCGAGCGTGGGTGCAGCCGGTGCGAACGCGCTGCTGAACTACCAGCGCTCACGCGGCCTGACCGCCACCGGAACCACCACCCGGCAGACCTGGATTTCGCTGGCCACCAAGGCCAAGGCGCTGCAGGTCGAGCTGCCGGCCAAGTGCCTGGGCGCCGGGGTGAATCTGTGCGTGAACCAGGGTGAGCGCCGGCTCTACTTCCTGCGCGACGGCAAGGTGGAGCGCACCTTCAAGGTGCGCCTGGGCGGCTACAACGTCCATCCCAAGACGCACAAGTGGCGGGTGTTCCCGACCGCCAACGGCTCGTGGCGGGTGTTCGACAAGCAGGTGAACCCGAAGTCGGACAATTACGGAAGCGGCGCCATGCCGTACTCGGTGATGTTCCACCCGGACATGTACGTCCACTACTCGCCCGGCTTTCACGCTGTTGGCTACGCCAGTTCCAGCCACGGCTGCGTGAACATCGGCCAGCTCAGCGAGGCGATCTGGATCTACAAGCACACCCCGGTCGGGGCCCGGGTGACGGTTTTCACGCCCAAGGCCGCGGCCTGATTTCGTCCGCGGTGCCAGGATCGGGGTATGACGACCTTTGATCCGTCCACGATCCTCAGCGATGAGCTGCTGGCCACCTTCCGGCAGCGGGCGGCCCGCCACGACGCCGAGAACACCTTCCCCGACGACGACCTCGCCGACCTGAAGGCAGCCGGCTATCTGGCGATCCTGGCGCCGGCCGAACTGGGTGGCGGCGGGCTGGGTCTGGCCGAGGCATCACTGCTGCAGCAGCGGCTGGCCGCGGCCGCTCCGGCCACGGCGCTGGCGGTGAACATGCATCTGGTCTGGACCGGAGTCGCCAAGGTCTGTGCCGACCGTGGCGTGACCGGCCTGGAGTTCATCAGTCGCGGCGCGGTCGACGGCGAGGTCTTCGCCTTCGGAATCAGCGAGGCCGGCAACGACCTGGTCCTGTTCGGCAGCGACACTCAGGCCGTCCCCGCCGAGGACGGCGGCTACCGATTCACCGGCACCAAGATCTTCACCTCGCTGGCTCCGGTGTGGACGCAGCTGGGCCTGCACGGCTTGGACACCACCAGCCCGGACGCACCGAAGCTGGTCTACGCCTTCGTGCCACGCACCGATGCCGTGGTCACCCGCGACGACTGGGACACCCTCGGCATGCGCGGCACCCAGTCCCGCACCACCGAACTGCACGGCGCTGCCGCGCCGGCTGCCGCGGTCGTCCGCCGGGTCGACCCGGGACCGAACCCCGACCCGATCGTGTTCGGCATCTTCAGCGTCTTCGAATTGCTGCTGGCTTCGGTCTACACCGGCATTGCCGGACGGGCGCTGGAGCTGGCCGTGGACACCGTCGGACGCCGGCAGTCGAAGAAGACCGGCAAGGCGTATAGCCAGGACCCCGATATCCGCTGGCGGATCGCCGAGATGGCGCTGGCCTACGACGCCCTCGGGCCGCAGCTGGCCGCCCTGTGTGCGGACGTGGACGCCATGGCCGACCACGGGGCCCGCTGGTTCTCGCTGCTGGCCGGGATGAAGCACCGGGCGGTGACCGCGGCCAAGCGAATCGTCGACGACGCGATCCTGGTGTCGGGCGGCTCGTCCTACTACTCCCGCAATGAGCTCAGCCGGCTCTATCGGGACGTCCTGGCCGGCCAGTTCCACCCGTCCGACCCGGAGTCGGTGCACGCCACCGTGGCCACCGCCTGGCTGGGCCCGCTGCAGAACTAGTGGCCCCGCAGGAAAAGGGGACTGTCCCCGTCTTCTGCGGGCTGGGCCGGCCATTGCGCGGGACTGGCGAGGCCGTCCTGAAGGTGCTTGGCTGGGCGCCGGAGAGGAGCGGCCATGGTGCGAGTGCCTCAGCAGCTGTTCGACGCGTATCTGTTCGACCTGGACGGCACGATCTACCTCGGTGATCAGGTGTTGCCCGGGGCGACCCGGCTGATCGCGGCGCTGCGGCACTACGGACGTCCGGTGCGCTTCCTGTCCAACAATCCGACTCGCGATCCGGCACAGTACGCCGCGAAGCTGGCCGGTCTCGGCATCTCGGTGCGCCCGGACGAGATCGTGAACACCGTGGTCACCACGGTGTCCTGGCTGAAGGCGCAGCACCCGGACGCGGTGGTCTTCCCGATCGCCGAAGCTCCGCTGATTCGCGCCCTCACCGAGGCCGGGATCAGGATCAGTGACCGGCCCGAGGAGATCGACATCGTGATCGCGTCCTACGATCGCGGCTTCGACTACCGCAAGCTGCAGATCGCCTTCGACGCGATCTGGTTCCACCGCCGGGCCTTCCTGGTCCAGACCAACCCGGACCGGTTCTGCCCCTACCCGGGCGGACGCGGTCAGCCGGACGCCGCCGCCATCACCGCGGCCATCGAGGCGTCCACACAGACCACCTGCCGACACAGCTTCGGCAAGCCGGACCCGCTGATGATGGAGACCGTCCTGGCCACGCTGCCGCCGCTGTCGCCACATCAGGTGGTGATGGTCGGGGATCGGGTGCACACCGACCTCCAGTTGGCCAAGAGCACCGGGGTCTGCTCGGCCGTGGTGCTCACCGGGGAAGCCACCGCCGGCGAGGTGGACGCCCTGTCGCCGACATCGGCTCCGGACTTCGTCCTGGACCGCATCGACCGGCTGATCCCGCCCGGCCTGTGGGGCGAGTTCGGCTGGTCCGCCTGCTGAGTGCGGTCCTCGCCCTCACGCCGCGAGCCTCCTCCCGGCGGGGACGGTTCCATTTCCGTCCATCCTCCGGCGGGGACGGTTCCATTTCAGTCCACGATTCGCTGAGAGCCACGTCCGGGGTGGCGGTGTTCGCGAGAGCCAGGTGCTCGACGGAGGTCTCCAGTGCTCGCGTGGGTAATGCTTCCTACCCATTTCTGCGGCCTCCCCGATGCCGCATTTCGCTGGGTAGAGTTCGAGCCCAGCCGGGATCCTGGTGGATACGTGGGGAGTACCTCATGCAGAAGATCGTTCCGAGCCTTTGGTTCGCCGACAGTGCGGCCGAAGCGGCAGATTTCTACGTGTCGGTATTCCGGGACGGCCGCATCGTCGATGTCAGTTGTTACCAGGCCGATGAGCTCAGCCAATATGAGCCTGACTTGGCCGGACGTGAGCTGAGTGTCGAGTTCGAGATCGGTGGCTATCGGCTGATCGCGATGAATGGCGGTCCGCAGTTCCCGATCAATCATTCGATCTCGCTGATGCTCAACTTCGCCTCGTCCGGACGCGAGGAGCTCGACCGCGTCTGGTCCGCACTGTCGGCCGACGGCTCAGTATTGATGCCGCTCGAGGCCTATGACTTCAGCCCGTACTACGGCTGGCTGCGCGACCGCTACGGAATGACCTGGCAGTTGATGCTGCCCGCGCCCGGTGCCGACCCTCGTCCCTTCGTGACGCCGACGCTGCTGTTCGGTGGCCGGGCTCAGAATCGGGCAGGCGAGGCGCTGGCCTACTACGCGCGCACCTTCTCCGGAGCCCGAGTGGGCCTCCGCGATCGCTACACCGCGCCGGCCGGTCCGGCCGAGCCGGGCAGCCTGCGCTTCGGGGACCTGCTGGTCTTCGGTCAGTGGCTGGCGTTCATGGATGCCGCCGTTCCGCAGGACTTCAGCTTCACCTGTGGGGTGTCGCTGGTGGTGCGCTGCTCGGACCAGGCCGAACTCGATCGTTACTGGGACGAGTTGAGTGCGGTCCCGGCGGCAGAGCAGTGTGGCTGGTGCACCGACCGCTACGGGGTCAGCTGGCAGCTGGTGCCGGCCAATCTGGCCGAGTTGATGGCCCTGCCCGGTGCCTTCGAGAAGCTGACCGGCATGCGCCGCATCGAGATCGACGCCTTCGCCGAGGCTCCCGAGCAGGAGTGGGTCACCCAGTCCTGAGCTCAGCGCTGGACGAGCCGGCTGAGCACGATGGCTGAGCGGGTGTGGTCGACGCTGGCCGCCGAGCGAACCCGTTCCAGTGCCTCCTCCAGAGAGGGAATGTCCCGGGACCGGATGTGGACGATCGCGTCCGCCTCGCCGGTGATGGTGGCGGCGTTGACCACCTCGGGAACCGCGTTCAGGATCCGGCGCAGATCGGCCGGTGCCACAGTGCCGCGACAGAACAGTTCGACGTAGGCCTCGGTGCCGGACCCGTCCACGTTCGGGTCGACGTCGATGGTGAAGGCGCGGATCACCTTGTCGGCGACGAGTTTGTCGACCCGTCGCTTCACTGCGGACGCCGAGAGGCCGACGGTCACGCCCAGATCGGCGAAGCCGGCGCGGGAGTTGAGGCGCAGTCCGTCGATCAGTGCTCTGTCAATGGAATCCATGTCGACATCCTACGCAATGAAAGCTGTGCCTGACCGCTCAAGACGCGTGAATCTTGCACAAGATGCACAGATCGGGCAAGGAATCGCTGGAATCATCGAAGCATGACGTTGATCGAGTGCAACCCCGAGAGCCTGAGCGAGGCCGATTTGTCCCTGGCTGATTCAACTCCCACCGCGCCCCGCGTGCTGATGTGCCGTCCGGAGCACTTCACGGTCAGCTACCGGATCAACCCGTGGATGTACCCGCAGCAGCCGACCGACACCGCGCTGGCGCTGCGACAGTGGCAGGAGCTGTATCGCACCTACCAGGGTCTGGGCTTCCAGGTGGAGCTGATCGATCCCGAGCCGGGCTTGCCGGACATGGTCTATGCGGCCAACGGCGGCTTCACCCTGGACGGCGTCGCCTACACGGCCCGCTTCCGGCACGCCGAGCGGGCCCCGGAGGGTCCGGCCTACGGCCGCTGGTTCGCCGATCACGGCTTCCGGGTGGCCGAGGCTGCCTGCGTGAACGAGGGCGAAGGCGACTTCATGCTGGTCGGCGACACCATCTACGCCGGCACCGGCTTCCGCAGCGACGATGCCAGCCACGACGAGCTCCGCTCGATCTTCGACCGCGAGGTGGTCACGCTGCGCCTGGTTGACCCGCGGTTCTACCACCTCGACACCGCCTTCGCCGTCCTCGATCCGGCCGGCGGCCCGGCGTCGGTGGCCTACCTGCCGTCCGCCTTCGACGAGGCCAGCCTGGCGATCCTGCGCAAGCGGTTCCCGGACGCGATCTTGGCCACGCAGGCCGATGCCGAGGTGCTCGGCCTGAACTCGTTCAGCGATGGACGCAATGTCGTGATCGCCAGCCGTGCAGAGACCTTCGCGCGTGATCTGACCGACCGTGGCTTCCAGCCGCACGGGGTGGACCTGTCCGAACTGCTGCGCGGCGGTGGCGGCGTGAAGTGCTGCACCTTGGTGTTGCGCTGAGTCAGGCGCGGCACAAGCCGATGTGGAGGAAGAAGTCCCAGATCAGGACGCAACTGGGTGTCGGGCTGGGCTGAGGCGTAGCCGTCGTGTCGGGGGGCGCGGACGGCTCCGCTGTCGAGGTCGGGCTGGCTGATTCGGTCGAGGTGGCCGTCTCAGTCGGCCCGATCGTCGATTCCGGGCTGAGTTGCCCGCTCGGGGTGGGCTCGCTGGACGGCGTCGCAGTCGGCGTCAGGGCCAGCGGGGTGGGTTCACTCACAGTGGGCGCCGCCTCGCTCGGACTCGGCGAGGTCGACGGCGTGCTGACCGTCTCGGTCGGTTCGCTCGGAGCGGGCGTCGACTCGCTGGGGCTGGGCTCCAGGCTCGGCGTCGGTGCGTCCGTAGCCTCGGGACTCGCGGTGAAGGTCGGCCACGAACCGAACGGCGGGTAGGTCGGCTCGCTCGGGGTCGGCGTCGGATCGGGTGCCGGCTGAGCGCGGGCGCCCGTGGTCGGCGATGGCCTGGGTGCGTTCGTCGTGGGCTCCTGGGCCGGAGCCGTGCTCGGAACGGTCACCACGACAACGCGGGGTTCGGAGAGCGGCTCGACCTCACTGCTTGGCTGGACCAGCAGTGGGGCCAGTGATGGCGACGGCGGTGATCCAGCGGCCGAAGTGGACGGCATCGCGTGGGCGCCGAGGCTCAGCGAGACCACTCCGACCAGGCCGAGCACTGCCACCAGGCTGATCTGCGGCTGAAGGAGGCCGTGGGACAGCCGGGCTACCCAGCTGCTCGGCCGCAGCGCCGCAGTGACCACCTTGCCGCCGGCCTCACCGGTGACGAGGCTGCCGGCGGCCAGCAGGCCGGCCGAGGTGCCGGCGGCCAGCAGCGATACCCGCAGCACCGCGACCACTCGGTCCAGCCGGGACGCCGCCTTGCGGCAGCGGCGGCATTCGTCCAGGTGGATGGCGACGCGCTGCTGCTGGGCTTCGGGCAGTCGTCCCCGGCTGTACCCGCTGAGGTGCTCCAGCACCCAGCGGCATTCCGGCTCGGCGCTGCGCCGGTCGATGTGCTCGGCCAGCCAGGCATTGCGCAGCCCTTCCCGGGCCCGCAGGCACAAAGCCGCCGTGGCGTTGTTCGACATGCCCAGGCGGGCGGCCAGGTCGGCGGTGCTCACTCCCTCCACCTCGCTGGCCCAGAGCACCTCCTGCCAGCGGGCGGGCAGTCCGCGGAACGCCCGTCCGATCAGCTCGGCTTCGGCGATGGCCAACTCTGTCTCGTCGGCGGTGTCCATGGTCTCGGCCAGGGTCGCCGGCTCCACCGGGATCTCCCGGGCGCCGCGGCGCCAGTTCAGTGCGATGTTGCGCACCGAGGTGCTCAGGTAGGGACGAAACGCGGTGGCCGGGCCGCCGCCGTTGCGCAGCGCTTGCCAGACTCGGGTGAAGGCTTCGGCGGAGACGTCCTCGGGGTCCAGCGACGAGCTGGTCCGGGCGGCGACCATCATCGCCAACCGGCGGTAGCGACGGAAGAGTTCGGCGAAGGCAAGGCTGTCGCCGCGGCGGCTGCGTTCCAGCAGCTCCGCATCCTCGGCAGTCCGAAGCTGCTCGGCCGCAGCTTCGGCGTCGAACAGCAGACTCATCGGGGGACCTCTCCCGGCGAAGGGACGCCACCACTCGCCGGAACTGGCAGGCTATCCCGCCGGCTGGCGGGTGTCGCCCGGAGCGTGCGGGCACCCGCTCACCGCGTGGAGAGCCGCACCGACTGCGCAGCATCGTCCCGGAACAGGGCGACTGAGCCGCTTTTTCGCGCAGTGATCGGGACGGAAATCGTCCGCTGAGCGCAAACCACCCGGGGTATCGCAACTCGCCCTGACCAGCGGCTGGGTAATTGTTTCCACTTCGGCGTTATTGGGAGCACAATGGCCGAAGTTGCCCGCGGCACCGTTGCCGCCCGCAACCCGGCGGAGTCCAGAATCCGCCGTTGAGCGCATCGTTAGGAACCTGTATGTCATCGAAGACCTCTACCTACCCAGGCGTGCCCGAGGTAATCAACGGCAATGGCGCTGTGGCCTATGTCATGAAGCACGTCTGTGGGGGTGTGATCGGCTACCCGATCACCCCGTCCACGGAGATCTCGGAGACTTTCGAAGCTGCCCGTGCCGAGGGCCAGCTCAATGTCTTCGGCAAGCACCCCTTCTTCGTCGAGACCGAGGGTGAGCACTCCGCGCAGAGCGGCGCCCTGGGCGCGGCCCTGACTGGTGGCGCGTTCATCTCCAATGCCTCCTCCAGCCAGGGCATCCTCTACGGCCTGGAGTCGCACTATGTGACCGTCGGCAAGAAGATCGGCGGCTTCGTGCTGCAGGTCGCCGCCCGGGTGGTCACCAAGCATTCGCTGAACGTGATGGCCGGCCACGACGACGTCTACGCGCTGCTGCCCACCGGCTACACCATCCTGTTCGGCTCGAACCCGCAGGAGGCCGCCGATCTGGCCGCCATCTCGTATCGGACCTCTGCGCTCTCGCTGGTCCCGGTCGCCAACGCCATGGACGGGTTCGCCACCAGCCACGTGATGAGCGAAGTGCTGCTGCCCGAGCCGGAACTGCTGCGCACCTACCTCGGTGACCCGGCCGGACGGATCGCCTGCCCGACCGTGGCCCAGGAGCTGCTCTTCGGCGCCAAGGGACGGCTCTTCCAGCTGACCGCGTGGCTGGACCGCAACGCGTCCGCCTTCGAGCCCAAGGACCTGACCGCTCTGCGCGGCCACCTGGCCAAGCACGCCGAGGCCGTCGAGGCCGGCGACGAGGCGCTGTTGGACAAGACGCTGTCCTGGGTCCCGGCCGACAAGCAGGGCCCGTGGCGTCGTCAGTGGCGCAACGCCGAGGCCAAGGGCACCCGTCAGCTGGTCCCGGCCCTGGTCGACCCGAACAACCCCGGCTTGACCGGTCCGGTGCAGAACCAGCCCGACTTCCAGGCCGGCGCCGCCGACCACCGCACCCACTTCGCCAGCGCCGTCCCGGCCCTGGTCCGGCAGGCCATGGCCGAGTACGCCGAACTCAGCGGACGTGAGTACGCGCCGGTCCAGGCCTACGGCTGCGAGGACGCCGACTACGTGATGGTCGGCATGGGTTCGATCACCGACGATGTCCGAGCCGTGCTGCCCTACCTGCGCTCGCAGGGGATCAAGGTCGGCGTGGTCTCGGTGAAGCTGCTGCAGCCGTTCCCGGAGGCCGAACTGGTCGCCGCAATCGGCAACGCGAAGGCGGTCACCGTCTTGGAGCGTTCCGATGACACCGCGCTGACCCGGCTGGTCACCTCGGCGCTGTTCCACGCCCGGGCCAATGCCGAAGCCGGCACCGAGCAGTTCGCCGGCGTCCCGGCCCTGGCCGCGCTGCCCCGGCTGACCACGGCGATCTTCGGCCTGGGCGGCCATGACGTCCAGCCGCGGCACCTCGTGGCCGGCTTCCAGAACATGGTGGACGCCAACCCGTCCCCGGTGGTCTACCTCGGTTCGCAGTTCTTCACCGCGAACCCGACCCCGGCCGTGTCGGCCATCCAGGATCGGCTGCGCGAGGCCTACCCGGAGACTCAGGCCATGGCGCTGGCCACCGGCGAGAACCCGAAGGTGCTGCCCGAGGGCTCGCTGCGGATCCGGTTCCACTCGGTCGGCGGCTACGGCACGGTGGCCACCGGCAAGCTGCTTACCGACCTGCTCAGCTCGCTGCTGGGCATGCACTCGAAGTCGGCACCCAAGTACGGCTCGGAGAAGTCCGGTGCCGCGACGAACTACTACATCACCTTGTCCCCGGAGCCGGTGCTGATCACCAACGCCGAGCTCGAGGACGTCGAGGTCGTGGTCGCCCCTGACCACATGGTGTTCTCGCACACCAACCCGCTCAAGGGCCTGGTTGCCGGCGGCACCCTGATCATGCAGTCCGATGCCGACCCGCTGACCGTCTGGAAGGGTCTGCCGGCCTTCGCCCGCCGGGCGATCCGGGAGCGCAACATCCGCTTCCTGGTGATCGACGCCTTCAAGATCGCCCGCTCGCACGCGCCGAACCCCGAGCTCGAAACCCGAATGATGGGGATCGCCTTCATCGGCGCCATCCTGGGCAATGTCGAGGGCATCGCCCACCCGGGTGCCGAGGCCGAGACCGCTGATGAGGTGCGTGCCGAGCTCACCAAGAAGTTCGGACGCCGCGGCGAGAAGGTCGTCGAGGCGAACATGGCCGTCATCCACGACGGGATGAGCGCCACCACCGTGGTCGACTACGCCGATCCGTCCTTCGAGGTGGCCGAGGCCGAGCAGCTGCGCGAGGCCCGTCCGGCCTTGTCGGCGCTGATGTCGCCGACCGTGGGTGGGGAGCGGACCAGCGGCCTGTTCGACCCGTCCTACTTCGACGAGATGATGGGACGTCCGTTCCGTGACGGCACCATCGACGAGGCCCCGGTGCTGCCGGGCACCGGCTTGTTCATGCCGGCCGGCAGCGGTGCCACCAAGAACAAGGGCATCTTCCGGCGCAACGTCCCGATCTTCGATCCGGCCGCCTGCACGGCCTGCATGGAGTGCGCGATCGCCTGCCCGGACAACGCCATCCCGAACACGGCCCATGAGCTGTCCGACCTGCTGATCGCCGCCATCGAGGCGGCCGGCCTGGTCGAGTCGAAGCGGACGGCCTGGCTCGGCCTGGTGCCGGCCTGGACGGACGCCATTCGGGCTCGGCTGCTGGCCAACCCGGCGACGTCCGACCTGGCCGCGGTGGCCTCGGCTGCCGCCGAGGGTCTGGAGGTCCCGCCGATGTGGACCGCCCAGCTCGACCAGATCGCCGCCGCGCTGGCCGCCTTCCCGGTGGCCCGGACCCGTCCGCTGTTCGACGCTGCTGAGAAGACCGCCCCCGGCTCCGGGGTGCTGTTCTCGGCCGTTGTCGATCCATGGAAGTGCACCGGCTGCCTGCAGTGTGTCGAGGTCTGTGGCCCCGGCGCGCTGAGCACGGTCGAGCAGGATCAGCCGCTGCTGGCCATGCTGGAGACCCGGTTCGAGCGGCTCACCACGCTGCCCGACACCCCCGAGCGGATCACGGCGGACGCCACCGCGCCCGGCGGCGACGTGAAGCGGATTCTGCTGTCCCGCAAGGACTACTACTCGATGACCGGTGGCCACGGCGCCTGCCGCGGCTGCGGTGAGGTGACCGCGATCCACCTGTTCACCTCGCTGTCGCACCGGATCGGCGGCGACCAGCGGGCGGCGCACACCGCCGAGCTCGAGCAGCTGCTCGACTCGCTGTCGACGCTGGCCGACAAGCTGCCCGAGGCCAGCCCGCGGCGGGCCCGAGTGAGCACGGCCATCGCCGAGCTGGAACGCCGGCTGTACCTGTACGAGTCCGGCCCGACCGGCAACGGCCCGGCCCCGACCGTGATGGCCAACTCCACCGGCTGCTCGAGCGTGTACGCCTCGACCATGCCGAACTCGCCCTACCTCGACCCGTGGGTCAACGGCCTGTTCCAGGACGCCCAGCCGCTGGCGGTGGGCCTCTACGAGGGCTTGGTCGCCGGCCTGGTGGACGAGGTGCGCGCGCTGCGCATCGCCAAGCTGGAGCTGGCCGGCAAGTACGACCCGAGCATCCACGACGCGAAGCTGGCCACCTTGTCGTGGCGCGATTTCACGCTCGAGGAGCGGGCCCTGGTGCCGACCGTGGTGACGATCAGCGGTGACGGTGCGGCCTTCGACATCGGCTTCGGCGCCATGTCGCGGGTCTTTGCGGCCGGCACTCCGATCAAGTCGCTGGTGCTGGACACCGGCGGCTACTCCAACACCGGCGGCCAGGCGTCCACCGCGTCCCATTCGGGCCAGGACGCCGACCTGGCCCGCTACGGTGCGGCCCACGCCGGCAAGCAGGAGCGGCGCAAGGAGCTCGGCCTGCTGGCCGCCTTCCATCCGAACGTCTACGTCTGCTCGACCTCGACGGCCTACCACGGGCACTTCCTGCGGGCGGCCGGCGAGATGCTCGGCTACGAGGACGGTGCGGCGCTGATGGTGGCCTACACCCCGTGCGACACCGAGAACGGGCTGCCCGAGGATCGGGCCAACGCCCGGGCCCGGATGGCCGTGGAGAGCCGGGTCAGCCCGCTGTTCGTCCACGACCCGCGGCGCGGAACGTCCATGTCGACCCGGTTCAGCCTGGAGGGCAACCCCGAGCCGACCGGCCTGTGGGTGACCACGGCGCTGACCTACCGCGACGAGCGGGGACGGGTGCAGGTGCTCAATCAGCCGTTCACCCCGGCCGATTTCGCCATCGGTGAGGGCCGTTTCGCCAAGCAGTTCCGCTGGCTGGCCGCCTACGAGGAGGATCAGGCCATCCCGATCGCCGAGTACGTCGAGCTGCCCGCCGCCCAGCGGGCCGCCCGGACGCCGTTCGTCTACACCACCGATCGCAAGCAGCGGCTGGTGAAGATGGTCTGCTCGCCGGCCATCGTGGCCATGGTCGAGGATCGGCGCCAGAACTGGCGGACCCTGCAGTTCCTGGCCGGCCAGTCCGAGGCCCAGCTCAGCGCGGCTCACAAGGTCGAACTGGACGAGTGGACGGCCCGCTACGCCGAGGCAGTGGATGCGCGGGAGTCGGCGTTGGACGTGATCGCTCAGGCGATGGCCGATCTGGCCACCTCGTCCGGCGCTCCGGCCGGCAGCCCGCTGCATCTGGGTATCGGAATGCTGTCCGGGCCGGCGCCCACGCCGTCCGCTCCGGCGGCCCCGGCCGCCTCAGGGGAGCGTCCGATCTGGCTGGATCCCGAGGACGTCACCAAGTGCAACGACTGCGCAACCTGCTACCAGGAGCTGCCGCAGCTGTTCGAGAAGGCCACCATCGTGGTCGACGGTGAGCCCAAGACCGTCGGACGGATGAAGGACGGCGTCCTGGACGGCCTGGACGTTTCCGCCGAACTGGCCGCTCGGATCGCCCGGGTGAAGGCCACCTGCGACGCGGAGATCATCTCGTGAACAGCCCATCGTTCACCAACCAGTTGGGCCTGCTGGAGCGGCGGCTCACCGCCGATCCACGGGCCTTCCGGGAGCTGTTCACCGCCGACGGCATGGAGGCGGTCGCCTGGGAGTTCCGTCAGCCCGAGCTGACCAAGGAGTTCATCACCCAGGTCTGGGACGTGCTCAGCCGCGATGACGACTCCAGCCGGGTGATGATGCGGTTCCTGTGGCGGCTCCCGGTCGGCAAGAAGCGGATGTTCATGCGGGCCCTGGACGCCCACCTGTCGGATCGCTACCCGATGTTCGCCGGGCTCAGCCAGAACTGGCCGGCCGGCAACGCGATCGAGCCTTACATCCGGGAACCAGATGACCGCGCGACCGATTTCGAGCTGGTCAACAAGGGCTACCTGGGCTACATGGATCTGGGCTACACCCGGCGCGACATCGAGTTGTTCGTCTGGCTGGAGGCGCTGCGCGACAAGCAGTGCGCCGAAGCCCCTTGTGAACTCGGTGTTCTGCTGGCCGGACATCGGGAGCCGCAGGGCGGCTGCCCGGTGCAGATCCACATTCCGGCCATGTTCGAGCTGATCGGCAATGGACGCTTCCGCGAGGCCCTCGAGCTGCTCGAGTCCTGCAACCCGCTGCCGAACGTGACCGGCCGGGTCTGCCCGCAGGAGCTGCAGTGCCAGGGAATGTGCATCCACCAGCACTCGATGAGCATCGGCCAGCTGGAGTGGTTCCTCCCGGAGTGGTCGAAGCTGGCCGAGCCCGGCGCCACGAAGGCCCGGTTCGCCGGGATCCGTGACCCGTGGCTGGCCGCCAAGCGGCCGCCGGTGGCGATCATCGGTTCCGGCCCGTCCGGGCTGATCACCGCCTATCTGCTGGCTGCAGAGGGCTTCCCGGTGACCGTCTTCGAGGCCTTCCACGAGCTCGGCGGCGTGCTGCGCTACGGGATCCCCGAGTTCCGGCTGCCGAACCAGCTGATCGACGACGTGGTGGAGAAGATCAAGCTGCTCGGCGGACGCTTCGTCACCAACTTCGTGGTCGGCAAGACCGCCACCTTGGAGCAGCTGACCGAGGCCGGCTTCGTCCGCGCCTTCGTCGGCAGTGGCGCTGGTCTGCCCCGATTCCTGAACGTCCCTGGCGAACACCTGCTGAACGTGATGAGCGCCAACGAGTTCCTGACCCGGGTGAACCTGATGCAGGGCCACCGGGACGACCGGGAGACGCCGTTGCCCGAGGTCAAGGACAAGCAGGTGCTGATCATCGGCGGTGGCAACACCGCCATGGATGCGGCTCGTACAGCTCGGCGGCTGGGCGGCAACGTCACCATCGTCTACCGGCGGACCCGTTCGGAGATGCCGGCCCGTGTCGAGGAACTTGAGCACGCCTTGGAAGAAGGCATCGAGCTGGCCGTGCTGCGTTCGCCGGTGGAGTTCATCGGCGACGAGAAGACCCACTTCGTGACCACAGCCAAGGTCGAGATCATGGGCCTGGGTGAGCCGGACGCGTCTGGGCGGCGGCGTCCGATCGCCACCGGACGGACCACCGAGATGCCGGCCGATCTGGTGATCATGGCGCTGGGCAACTCGGCCAACCCGATCATCAAGGACTCCGAGCCGAGGCTGTCGGTCTCGCCGTTCGGCACCATCGCTCAGGTCTCCGACGATTCGAAGGAGACCTCGATCGCCGGCATCTTCACCGGTGGCGATGCGGCCCGCGGCGGCTCGACGGCCATCCGGGCGGCCGGCGACGGCCAGTCGGCGGCCCGCGAGATCGTGGCCACGCTGTCGCAGTTCCCGACCGCGGAGATTCCCGACCGAGTGGCCCGGGCCCTTGCCTACACCGAGGTGGCCGCCGAGATCCCGGTGATCGTGGCCAAGACCCACCTCAGCGTCGGCATCGAGGAGTTCACGGTCCGGGCCCCGGTGATCGCGGCCTCGGCGCAGGCCGGCCAGTTCGTCCGGGTGCTGCCGACTGTCGACGGTGAGCTGATTCCGCTCACCCTGGCCGATTGGGACGCCGCTGCCGGCACGATCACTCTGGTCGTCCAGGCCATGGGCACCTCAACGCTGGGCCTGAACCAGATGCAGGTCGGCCAGGCTTTGGCCGGGGTGGCCGGGTCGCTGGGACGTCCCAGCGACCTGCACCATTACGGCGAGGGCGACACGGTGGTGTTCACCGCCGGCGGGCTGGGCCTGCCGCCGGTGTACCCGATCATGCGCGAGCATCTGCGGCTGGGTAACCACGTCACGCTGATCTCCGGCTTCCGCAGCGCCGACCTGATGTTCTGGGACGGCGAGGACGAGCGGGTCGGCCGGATTCAGGCCGAGTTCGGCGATCAGCTCGAGGTGATCTACGCCACCAACGACGGCTCCTACGGGATCCAGGGCTTCGTCACCACTCCGCTGGAGGAGATGCTGAAGGCCAACCAGGAGGGACGCGGTCGCCGGATCGCCGAGGTGGTCACCATCGGGCCGCCGATGATGATGCGCGCGGTCTCCGACCTGACCAAGGGCTATGGCGTGCCCACAGTGGCCAGCCTGAACTCGATCATGGTGGACGCCACCGGCATGTGCGGGGCCTGCATGGTGCCGGTCACCGAGGACGGAAAGCTGGTCCGCAAGCACGCCTGCATCGACGGCCCCGAGATCGATTCGCACGCCATCGACTGGGACAAGTTCCTGCCTCGATTCGGGCTGTTCCGCAGCCAGGAGCAGGCCAGCCGAGTGCGGCACGGGTTCTGATTCCGTCGCGCTGACAGCGATCGAGCGGCCGTCCGGCAGAGCCGGGCGGCCGCTTTCGCAATCTCGTCCCTGGCTTGGGGGGACGTCCCGCGCGGGGGACGAGAGGGCACCCGCTCATGACGGGCTGAATTCCCCTGCCGCGGTGGTTGACTCGGCCTCAGAAAAACCGCTTTGCCCCCTCCCAAAGGTTGGTACCCCATGACCTCCCTTCCTCGTCGTGCCGCAGTGGACGATGTCGTTCCACTGGATGTCGAGATCGCGCCCCGGCGATTCTTCGATGGCGGCCCGGACCTGGCCTATCGGCTCGATCCGGCCTTCTATGAGGAGCTTGTGCAGACTCCGGTCCCGGCTCCGGTGCCCAGCGCTCTGCCGGCCCGGCTCTCGCCCGAGTCTCCGCAGACCCCGGTAGCTCCGGTGATCGGCTTCGTCCGTCCCGGCACGATCCAGCCGTTCACTGCGCAGACCTGCCCCGAGTGTGGGGCGCCGATGGTTTTGCAGCAGGCGCTGCGGGCCGAGTTCGCGGGCGGCAGCTTCTGGGGATGCGTGCGGTTCCCGGTGTGCGACGCCGTGGTGCCGGCCCGGGTGCCGGGCCTCAGCAACGGCGTCAGCCAGGTGTCGCCGTTCGTGGCGTGAGGTTCGATCTGGCACGCTGGAGGAGTGAGTAGCTTCTTCCCAGCCAGTGGCAGCGCCGATCCCTGGTTCCGGGTGGGCCGGCTGGAGGTCGGCACCACCGTCGCGGTGGCCGCCACAGTGGTCATGTCCTGGATCGCCTGGGTGGTTCTCGGTGACGGCCTGGGGGCGGCACTGGGGTACTACCCGGCGATTCTGGGCAGCGGCCAGGTCTGGCGGCTGTTCACCTGGCCGTGGGCCAACTCGCTGGACTTCTGGTCAGTGCTGACGCTGTTCTTCTTCTGGTACTTCGGCTCGGAACTGGAGGCCGCCATCGGGCGGGTCAAGATGGCCTGGCTGCTGGTCGGCATCTGGGCGTCCCTCACCGTGGCGGTGAGCCTGGTGGGGTTGCTCTTCCCCGGTCCGCTGTACGGGATCGGGATGATCGAGTTCATGCTGCTGCTGGTCTGGATTGCCGAGTACCCGACCCGCCGTTTCTTCTTGGCGATCCCGGCCTGGATCTTCGGGCTGGTCCTGGTCGCACTCCAGATCTTCCAGTCGCTCGGCTATCGCGACTTCGCCCCCTTGTTCAGTCTGCCGCTTAGTCTGGTCCTGGTGGCTCTGGTGGCTCGTCGGGTCGGCTTGCTCACTGACTACGCCTGGATCCCGGGAGCTCCGGGACGCCGCCGGCCGCGGCCGACGCCCACTCGCCGTCCTGATCGGGAGCATCAACGCCGAACCAGCGACCGGGCCCGGCTGGACGAGCTCCTCGACCGGATCAACGAGACCGGCCTGCATGGCCTCACCGATGCCGAGAAGCGTGAGCTGAAGAAGCTCTCCGAGCGGCTGCGCGCCCGCTGAGCACCCTCGCCGGGGATCAGCCCAGCGATCCGATTCGGAACTGCCTGAGTTGATCGGCCGGTTCGGCCTGACCCTGGTGCTGGGCGTTGAAGGCGGCGGTGGCGTCGGTCCCGCAGATGGCCAGGATGCGCTGCGGCCCGCCCGGGTGGGCGTTGATCCACTCGGTCAGGTCGTAGACCGAGCCATTGATGATAACCCAGCAGGATTTTGCGTCGCGATGGGTGGCCACATCACTGGCCAGGTAGAGCGCCTCGGCGACGCTGGTGGTCGCTGGGCCGGCCGGAGTGGAGGGGCCGGTGGCCGGTGCAGAGGTCGTCGGCGAGGTGGCCGCGGTGGCACTCGGGGCCGTCACTGCGGTGCCGGACCAGACTGCGGTGGCGCCGCTATGCCCGACCAGGATCGTCAACGCCACGGTGACCAGGGCCACGGCGGCGGTGAGCAGGGCGCCGCCGATGGTGGCGGCGGAGCGTCCGCGCTTGGCCCGCCGGTCGGCGCGATGAAGCAGATACCAGACAACGGCCACCACCCAGAGTCCGGCGGCGACCCAGGGCAGCAGCGAACCCCAAGTGGCGTGCTCGGCCGGACGTCCGAGCTTGGCGGCCAAGTCCTCTCCGGACTCCTTGGCCACGAAAGCTGCGGCGACTCCGACGGCCAGTACCAGCAGGGTCAGCACGGCGAACCGGTCGGCGAGCTTGCCGAACAGCACCAGCAACAGCAACCCAAGTGCTGCCACCGGAACCAGCACGACGGCGAAGTGGACGACCAGCGGATGCAGCGGAAGTCCGCCGAGGAACGAGGAGAGGTCCATGCCGAAAAAGTAGTCCATGCGTCACAGATCGGCAGCGATTCCTCGGTGCGAGCCTCTACCCACCTGGGGACGGTTCCATTTCCGTCCGCCCTGGCCAGCGGGTTTGGTGGCCCGGGTGTTGTCGCCGGGTCGGGGAGACCATTCTCGAACAGGGTGGTCGGGTTCGGTGGTCGGGTGCGGTCGGGTGAGACTCGGGCTTCCCTTTAGGTTCTTCGAACGGTCTCCCCGACCCGACTCCCTTGTTCGTCAACCGGCTCCAGCCGGGCGGGCTTGATGGGGACGGTTCCATTTCCGTCCGGCCTGGCCAGCGGGTTTGGTGGCCCGGGTGTTGTTGCCGGGTCGGGGAGACCGTTCTCGAACATGGTGGCTGGGTTCGGTGGTTGGGTGCTGCTGGGTGGGGTTCGGGTCTTCCTTCAGGTTCTTCGAACGATCTCCCCGATCCGGCTCTGGCTTGATGGGGACGTGGCTTGATGGGGACGGTTCCTTTTCCGTCCGGCCTGGTCAGCGGGTTTGGTGGCCCGGGTGTTGTTGCCGGGTCGGGGAGACCGTTCTCGAACATGGTGGCTGGGTTCGGTGGTTGGGTGCTGCTGGGTGGGGTGCGGGTTTTCCTTTACGTTCTTCGAACGGTCTCCCCGATCCGGCTCTCTTGTTCGTCAGACTGCCTTGAGCTGGGTGGGGTATTCGGTAGCCCGGGTGTTGTCGCCGGGTCGGGGAGACCATTCTCGAACAGGGTGGTTGAGTTCGGTGGTCGGGTGCTGCTGGGTGGGGTGCGGGTCTTCCTTGAGGTTCTTCGAACGGTCTCCCCGTCCCGGCTCCCGTGTACGCCGAGGCCCCCGACTGGGTGGGGTCCTGGGACGTAACAAGAACCGTCCCCTTGTGTCCCGGGGCGGCGATCGAGGGGAGGGGTTCGCCGGGTCAGCGGCGCTGGCACCAACCGGCGGCGTGCTCGGCGGCCAAGAGCCCGGACGTCAGCGCGAAGCCGGCAGGGGCCCCGCCGATGGTGGTGGTTGCGGCCTTGCCCCAGGCTCCGGCCGCGTCGTTGCCGGCCGCGTACAGCCCGCCGATCGGGTTGCCGAAATGATCCAGGACGCGCAGGAACTCATCGACCTCGATCGCCCCGGTGGTGCACAGGGCCACCGGCTCCATCCGGATCGCATAGAACGGCGGATGCAGGAGTGGCTCAAGATTCTGAGTCTTGAAGAAGCGGCGGTCCATGCCTTCCGCGCACGCGTCGTGATACTGGCTGACCTCGTCGATGAAGGACGAAACGTCCACGCCGATCAGGCCGGCCAGCTCCTCCAGGCTGTCAGCTCGGAAGGCAGTCTCGCCTTGGTCCAGATCCTCTTGAAGCTGTTCACGCAACTTGGTCAGCTTGGTGCCGGGCAGCACCGCGGACCCCATCCCACGCCGGGCGCCGGAGTGGGTCAGCTTGTCGATCTGGCGCTGGTCGAAGATGGACCAGGCGTAGCCCTGGCCGAGCCGCGCCACAATGTCGCCCACCCGATACAGGGCCAGAGCCATCGCCTCGTTGCAGAAGCGGCGCCCCGACTGGTCGACCCACAGGGTGGGCTGGACGGCAGTGCAGCTCACGTGGTCGGTGAGCGGACGTCCGTTGGTGGTGGCGGCCACCAGCACGGCTCCGATCAGGCTGGACGCGTGGCCGCCGGCCGTCGTGGCCAGGGTCAGTCCGTCCCCGGTGTCCGAGCCGATCCCGGCGCTTGCGACCGAGAAGAGCCCGGCGTAGCGCCGCAGCAGCTGCGGGTTCGACGCATAGCCACCGGTGGCGATCAGCGCGGCCGCGGGTTGGATGAATAGCTCGGCTCCCCCGTCGTTTCTGGCCCGGACAGCGCTGATCGCACCAGCAGCCACCTCCAACTCCTCGGCGCGATAGCCGCGGTAGATCCGTACGCCGAGCCGCTCCAGTTCGGCGCTCAGCGCCTCGACCACTGCACGCATCCGTCCAACCGGCAGGTGCGAAGTCGCAAGTTGATGCACGGGATCGATGGCGATCACCTTGTCGTAGTGGACGCCGAGGGCGAGCAGCCGATCCACGACCTCGGAGCTGCGCTCGACGAATCTGCTCAGCAAAGACGGACTCGCCTTCCAGTCCGACATCTCCAGCAGAGCCTGGTATCCGGCGTCTTTGGTCAGCGGGACTCGGCGGGCCCGCTGCTCGGCCGATTCGAAGGCCGCGTGCCCGGCTGCCTGGGCCACATTGCCGCCGAGTTCGTCGCGCCGGTCCACCACGATGACGTCGAGTCCACGTCGCGCCGCTTCGAGTGCGGCCATCAGTCCCGCGGCGCCGCCACCGATTACGGCGAGCTGGCACCGTAGCGTCTCGCGCTCGGCCACCGTTGACTCCCGTCGCACGTCACTAATGCCAAGGGACGGACCCGAGGCCCGCAGCGGCTGGGGGGGGGTGCCGGTCGCTGCGCGAAGGCTCGGCCCGGGGAGACTATTGGCGGCTGCTCTACCCGGAGGTCCTGGCGGGGCCAGCCTCGGCCCGTCCCAAGGCCCAGCCAACCACGGCGAGTGTGACGAGGTAAGTGGCCGCCTGGCTCCAGTTGGGTAGCCGATCGGCTACTCGACGATCCCCTCTCGGAGACCCATCACGGCCACCTGGACCCGATTGCGGACGTGCAGCTTCACCATGATGCTGCCCAGATGCTTCTTGATGGTGGCCTCCGACAAGTGCAGCTGGCCGCCGATCTCCTCGTTCGAGAGTCCGTCGACCAGCAGCCGCAGCACCTCGCGCTCTCGGTCGGTGAGCCGTTCGTGCAGCGGGCCTTCGGAACTGCGGGCCGGCATGCCGAACTCCGCCAGCACCTTGGCGGCGATCGCCGAGGACAGCACCGCTTCGCCGCGGAGCACCCCTTGGAGGGCGTCGTGCAGTCGATCGCCGGGCATGTCCTTGCTGAGATAGGCGTGGGCGCCGTTGCGCAGCGCCTCGTAGACGTCCTCGCCCAGGGTCGACATGGTCAGCATGGCCACCCGGACGTGTGCGTCGGCCGCCGTGATCTGTCGGGTGGCCAGCACCCCGGACAGCCGCGGCATCCGGACGTCCATCAGGATCAGGTCGGGGTGGAGCGCGGCCGCCTGAGCGATGGCCTCTTCGCCGTCCGCTGCGCTGCCGATCACTTCGAACTCCGGCCATCGCCCGATCAGGGCAATCAGGCCGTCGCGGACCAGGGCGTGGTCGTCGACGATCAGGACTCGGGCGCGTTCATTCATTGCGTACCACCGTTCGCTCAAGCAATGGCCGGGAGTCGGCCTGGATCGGGGCCTCGGCAGTCACCATCGTGCCCCCGCCGTCGGCCGGCTCGAGCGATACTCGCCCACCGATCAGGGCCATCCGCTCCGAGATCACCCGCATGCCCAGGTTGTCGCTCCTCAGCCGATCCGGATCGAGCCCCACGCCATCGTCGACCACGGTGAGGCGCACCACGGTTCCCGGCAGGCTGAGCTGGACCTGCACCTTGGTGCAGTCGGCGTGCAGACAGGCATTGGCCAGCGACTCCTGCATCACTCGGACCAGCTGGGCGGCGATCTGGATCGGCACCTTCTCAGCCTCGGGCGGGCAGCTCAGCTCGATCGGCATCTGGTAGCGGGCCCGGGCGGCTTCGATGTGCCCTTCGAGAGTGTGGGTCAGACCTTCGCGGATAAGCGCTTCATCCTGGCGCAGGCCGAGCATCCGCGAGCGCAGACTCCGCTTGATCCCGTTCACCAGGTGATCCACGATCGCCAAATCCTGGCTGGCCTGCTCCGGGTCGCCCAGGTCGAGGCGGAGCGTCTGCAATCGCAGACTGAGTGCTGTCACCTGCTGGGAGAGGTCGACGTGCAGCTCCTCGCTGATCCGGCGGCGCTCCTGGAGGGCGCCCAGTTCGTGTTCGCGGGACGTCTTGAGCCAGCGGTACCAGTAGCGGCCGAGGACTCGTCCGACCAGGTCCAGGTAGACCCGGGTCGGCTCGTCCAACCGCCAGCCTTCGTCGAAGGCCAGCATGACAACGCCAAGGTGGCGGTAGTCGGCGTGCACCGGGACCACCACGCCCGGTGGACGGAAGGCCTTGCGGAACTTCGGCGCGAGCGCCCGCCACGCTGGAGTCTCGTCCGGCACCTCGACCAGGTGGGGTGCCTGCCCGACGAACGCGCGCCCGTTGCGGTTGGTGAGTTCGATGGTGGCCAGCTCGGGGCCGATCAGCGCCCGCTCCTCGGGGGTGGCGATCAGGTCCTGGTGGGTTACCTGATCGTCCAGGAGATAGGCAGGGGCCATTTTCGCCCCGGTGGTTTCGCGCACAATCCGCAGCGCCTCGAGAAAGGCTTCGGTACGGTCGCCGGACCAGACGAGGGCGTCGCTGATACTGGTCAGGCTGACCAGGTGGCGGTAACTCTGGTCCACGGAGATTAGCCTAACCAGAAAGCACCCCCTCAGTGCGGGACGGTCGGCAATTAGGGCGCGCCGGACTAGCGGATTTGCTGCGTCCGCTGGGCACGCTCCTGCGTGTTTGCGCAGATTCGCGCAGCGGGGGCCTAGCCTTTTGGCTATCCGCCACCTCCCGGAAGGGGCAGCCGGATGCGCATTGTCTGTGCACCCGATTCCTTCAAAGGCTCGATGAGTGCTCTCGTCGCCGCGCAGGCCATGCGCGACGGCGTGCATCGTGCCGTCCCGGCAGCCGAGTGCGTGCTGGTGCCGATGGCCGACGGAGGCGAGGGGACGGTGGCCGCGCTGGCCGCGGTCGTGGGAGCCGAGCTGTTCACGGTGACCGCCACCGATGCGCTGGGACGTCCGGTTCGCGCCGAGTACGCCTATCTCGAGTCCAGTCGACTGGCCGTGATCGAGGTGGCTGCGGCTGCCGGTTTGGCCCTGCTGCGGCGCAATGAGCTGGACATCGCCCGAGCGTCCACCTTCGGGGTTGGGGCGATGGTGTTGGACGCGTTGGATCGCGGTGCCCGTCGGCTGATCGTCGGATTGGGTGGCTCGGCCACCAATGACGCCGGCAGTGGATTGATGACCGCGCTGGGTGCTCGTTTCCTGGATGCGGACGGGGTGGAGTTGGCTCCCGGTGGGGCCGCCTTGGCTGGGCTCGAGCGAGTGGACTTGTCCGGGCTTGACCCGCGGGTGGCGACACTCCAGGTGCAGGTGGCCTGTGATGTCGAGAATGCGCTTCTCGGACTGCGTGGCTGCAGCGCGGTGTTCGGCCCGCAGAAGGGCGCCACTATCAGTGAGGTGCACGCGCTCGACGCCGCGCTGACCCGCTGGGCCGATGTGGTGGAACCGCTGGTGGGGCGTCGAGTCCGGGATCTGCCGAGCTCGGGAGCAGCCGGCGGTCTGGGGGCCTGCCTGGCCGCCTTCTTCGACGCCGAGCTGGTCGGTGGCGCGGGACTGGTCGCCGACACTGTGGGGCTGGCCTCGCAGCTGAGTGGTGCGGACTGGGTCTTCACCGGCGAGGGCACGGTGGACGCTCTGACCATGTCCGGCAAGACGCCCTGGGGAGTGCTCGAGGTGGCTCGCTCTGCGGGGGTTCCGGTGGTCATCTTCGCCGGTCGGGTGGCCCCGGACGCCAGTGCTCTGCTCGCCTATGGGGTGACCGCCCTGGTGCCGATCACCCCGGACAATCAGCCGCTGAGTGCGGCCCTCGCTGCCGGCCCGCAGAACCTTGCCAACGCCACAGAGCGGGTTGCTCGCCTGCTTTTGACCTAACCCACCTGCGGCCGACCCGGGACGCGGGGACCCGCCCGCGGCCGACCCGGGACGCGGGGACGGTTCCTGTTTCGTCCCGCACTCACGGTCGCCCCGTCCCGCCTCGCCGAGAGCCTCCTTGCCGGTCGAGGGCTTGTGCCTGGGCGCAGGCTCTTGGCGAGGAGGCGAGCCCTCGATGGATCTATTTGTAATGACCGGTCAGTTCAACTACATTGGAGGTGTCGAGAGAGGAAGCGCAGTGAACACCCTGACGCAGGTCGCCCCGGAAGCGACGACCACCACCGAGTTGGCCATCGAGGCCACCGCCCTCCAGCTGGACGGACGCCGCGGCCGGATCTTCGGACCGGTCGACCTGGCGATCGAACCCGGCACCTTGAATCTGATCACCGGCCGCGCCGGCAGCGGCAAGACCTCCCTCCTGCTCACCCTGGTGGGACGAATGAAGCCCAACCGCGGCAGCAAGCTGACCGTCCTCGGGCGTCGGCTGCCGGCCCGCGCCGCCGGCGTCCAACACCGCAGCGCTGCCGTCGGCATCCACGGACTGGACGATCTGGACGAGGAAGTCACCATCGGAGCCACCGTCCGCGAACGAGAGGCGTGGCTGGCACCCTGGTACAAGATCGTCCGCACACCGGACGACCGGCGGATCGCCGAGATCTGCGCTCCGGTGTTCGGGGACACTCCGACTCCGCGGGCCAAGCAGTTCGTCCATGAGCTGGACGAGGCCGACAATCTGTTGCTTCGGATCGCGCTGGCGCTGCTCAGTGAGCCCGAACTCCTCGTCATCGACGACATCGACGCCCTGCATGACACCGACTCCCGCCGCCGAGTGTGGGAGGCGCTGCACGGCCTGACTGACTCCGGCCTGACCATCCTGGTCTCGGCTGCTGGTGCCGGCGAGCTGTCCCGGCTCGGCTGGGCCGTTCTGCCCACCCACGTCCGACTGCCTGATCCGCCGACGCATCCGCGCGCTCGCCGCTGACCAGTCGCCCACCACCCGCCATCGGATATCCATCCGCCGCTGAAAGACGAATCGAAGAATGTTTGCATGGACTTCGCACGGAACTGAGCTGAAGAGGTTCTTCCGGCAACCGATCACCCGCGCCGCCATCGCGGTGATGCTGTTGATTCCGCTCCTCTACGGGGCGATGTACGTGTGGGCCTTCTGGGACCCCACGATCCACATGAACGAGCTCCCGGTCGCGCTGGTGAACACCGACGTGGCCAAGACCGACGATGACGGCGTGCTGCGCCACTACGGCAAAGACGTTGTGGACGAGCTTGTCGACGACGCCTCGGTCGGCTGGGCCCAGGTGGACGCCGCCACCGCGGAGGCCGGCGTCGAGTCCGGCAAGTACTACTTCGCGGTGACCATCCCGGCCAACTTCACCGACTCGATCCTGTCGATCGGCGACGATCACCCCAAGGCCGCCCACATCAACGTGACCTACGACGACTCCAACTCCTTCCTGGCCTCCACGCTGGGCAAGACCGCGATGATGGAGGTCCAGAAGGCCGTCGACGCCAAGATCAGCAAGCGCGCAGTGAACACCTTGTTGATCGGGGTCGGCGATGCCCGGCACGGCTTCTCGGTGGCCTCCGATGGTGCCTTCACGCTGCGTGACGGCCTGGTCGAGGCCGAGGACGGCGCTGACCAGCTCAACGTCGGTGCTCAAGACCTGCGGGCCGGTGCCATCAAACTGGCTGCCGGCTCCGGTGACCTGGCGGCCGGCACCGCGTCGGCCGCGGCCGGCACCGAACCGCTCGCCGCGGGCGTCAGCGCGCTGGATACCGGCGCCGCCCAGTTGTCCACCGGGTTGGACGCGCTGAAGACCTCCATGCCGACCCTGACCGGTGGTCTGGGCCAGCTGGCGGCCGGGACCACGTCCGCCGCCTCCGGTGCCAGCTCGCTGAACACCGGAATGACCGCCTACCTGGCAGGCGTCCAGACCGCCGGCACTGGCGCCCAGCAGGTGGCCGCGGGGGCGTCCGGCCTGACCGCGCTGACCGACGGCCTGACTGCGGCGGCCGACCCAACCACCGGGGCGCCGGCCCTGGCCAGTGGCGTCCACCAGCTGGCCGGCAACCTCGGCACGCTCACCACCGGGGCGCGCAGCTTCGCTGACGGCTCCGACGAGTTCGCCACCGGTGCCGGCACCTGGGTGGACGGAGCGAAGTCCTGGCTGTCCGGGGCGTCCAGTGCCACCGGCGGTTCGTTGCTCACCGGAGCGCAGCAGGTCGCAGACGGTGCGTCCGACCTGGCCAGCGCCACTGCCGACAGCGGCGATCTGGCCAAGGGTGCGGCATCGCTGCAGAGCGGAAACACCGCACTGTCCGGCAAGCTCGGCGACCTCGACGACGCGCTGGCTGCCGTGCAGGCTTCGCTGGCCAGTTCCGATCCGACCGCGGCAGCTCAGCTCGGCGATATCCGCTCCGGCCTGGGCCAGGCCAAGAGCAGCTCGACGGCACTGGCTGCCGGAGCCGGTCAGGTCGTGGCGGGAATCTCGGACGCGCATGACGGTGCCACCCAGGTGTCGACCGGCGCCGGCCAGCTGAAGACGGGCTGGACGACGATCCACGGCGCCCTGGTCTCGGGAGGATCTCTCGCCGACGGGGTCAGCCAGCTGGCCGCCAGCCAGCAGGAGCTGGCCAGCGGTGCGTCCTCGCTGGATGCCGGAGCGTCCACCCTGGCCGACCCGACCACGACTGCCCAGGTGGCCGCCCTGGTCGACGGAGCCGATCACCTTTCCACTGCGTTGACCACCATGAAGACTGCCGCGACCAGCACCACCACCGGCATTCCGGCACTCCAGGCCGGGGCCGCTCAGCTGGCGGCCGGCTTCACCAGCACCGACCCGGCTCACCCGGGTCTGATCGCCGCGGCCACCCAGCTGCAGGCCGGGACGTCCTCGCTCTCCTCGGGTCTGGACACCCTCTCGGCGGGTGCGGCGACCGCGGTGACCGGCGCCGCCCAGATGGCCGACGGTGTGGACGCCCTGGATGCCGGTGCGACCGCACTGCGCGACGGCACCGGGCAGCTCAATGCGCAGGTTCCGGCCCTGGTCGACGGGGTGCAGGCGCTGAACTCTGGTGCACATCAGCTCGCGGCCGGCACTCAGACCCTGGCCGAGGGGACCGACAAGCTGGCCGCGAACACTCCGGCGCTGGCTTCGGGTCTGACCGACGCCCGCAAGGGAGCCGGAAAGCTGGGCAGCAAGCTGTTCGACGGGGCCAAGGAGATCCCGAACGACAGCGTCGAGATCCGGCACGACCGGGCCAAGACCGTGGCCACCCCGGTGACTCTGAAGACCGAGCATGTCTGGGAGGCGGACTCCTGGGGCGAGGGCTTCGCGCCCTTCTTCATCTCGCTGGCCCTGTGGGTCGGTGCGCTGATCACCTGGCTGCTGCTGCGTCCGCTGCAGACCCGGGCGCTGATGACCTCGGTGAACGGCTTCCGGATGGCCTGGGGCTCGCTGAACTCCGCCCTGCTGCTCTCGCTGGGCCAGGTGACGATCATGCTGACCGTGATGCACTTCGCCATCGGGCTGAACCCGAAGAACGTCATGGCTACCTTCTGCTTCACCATGCTGGCCGCGGCCGCGTTCTTCGCCCTGCAGCAGCTGTTCCAGGTGACCTTGGGCTCGGCGGTCGGCAAGGTGGTGATCATCGCTCTGCTGATGGTCCAGCTGGCCTCGGCCGGCGGCACCTACCCGATCCAGACCACGCCCTGGTTCCTGCAGGCGATCAGTCCCTACCTGCCGATGACCTATGTGGTCGCCGGGCTGCGGGAGGCGATCACTGGTGGGATTGAGACCCGATTCTGGTTCGCGGTGCTGGTGATGGCCGCTATCTTCTTCGTGTCGCTCGCACTGACCTCGATCGCCTCGGCCCGCAAGCGGGTATGGACGATGTCGCGGCTGCATCCGGCACTGAGCATCTAGGAGGGCGAGATGTCGACTCCGGTCAAGACGGATGGGCGGGTGGCCCGTCGAGTGGGCACCCGCGAGGCCATCATGGGCGCCGCTGCCGAACTGTTCGCGGTTCGCGGGGTGACCTCCACCTCGATCGACGAGATCGCCGAGAAGGCCGGGATCGCCAAGGGCTCGATCTACTACAACTTCGAGTCCAAGGCGGGCCTGGTGGAGGCCGTGATGGTGCACGCCGGCGAGGTGATGGCCGAGACCATGGCCCACGCGTCCGCCGGTCGGCATGGGATCGAGCTGCGGGCCGCCGTCGTCCGGGCCCTGCTGGCGCTGGTCCGCGATCACGTCGCCGAGGCTCGGATGATGGTGACCGAGCTGTTCCGCACCGACCGCAGCTGGCGGGAGTCGATCGAGGCCTGGCGAGCCATCACCGTGGCCCCGCTGGTGCACGATCTGGAGGCGTCCGGGGTCGGACCGGCTCAGGCCCGGCTCCAGGCTGCGGCCATCCTCGGAGCGACCCTCACCGCGGCCATGGAGTGGCTGGTCTTCCACCCCGAGTACGACTATGAGGACGTCTCTGGTGCCGTCCTGGCCACTCTCGGCCACTGACGTCTGCGTCTCGTCGAAACCCGCAGAAAAGGGGACAGTCCCCTTATTCTGCGGGGATGAGTCGCGCTGACAAGGGTGGACGGAATTGGAACCGTCCCCGGGAATTGGGCTGACAAGGCTGGACGGTATGGGAACCGTCCCCTGGATCGGCTAGCGCTGGGCGGCCTGCTGCGCTGACTGGTCGGTGGCACCGGGCTCACCGGCCGGGATGGGTACCACGATGACGGCCGTCCCGTAGGCGCACACCTCAGAGAACGACTGGGCGATGTCGCCGGTGTCGAAACGCATGGCGGTGATGGCGTTGCCGCCGCGCGAGACGGCCTCCTGCCACATTCGGTTCATCACCTCTTGCCGGCTGTCGTAGACCAGCTTGGTGTACTCGGTCACTTCGCCGCCGCCCAGGGAGCGGAAGCCGGCCACGATGTTCGCCCCGATGTTGGCGCTGCGCACGGTCATCCCCATCACCTCACCGAGGACGGCCACGATCCGGTAGCCCGGGATGTCATTGCTGGTCACGATCAACATGAGAGTCTCCGATCAGCGCCGATAAGCGGCGCGTAGGGTCCGTTGTGATTTGCCGCGCTGCTGCACGATGGCACCGCTCACGGCCAAGAGAAGGAAGCCGCCCAGCCAGATCGCCTGGAGCAATGGCTCGAGTCCCCACGCACCCGGGTCGAGCCAGCTGATCCGGGAGCCGAGCAACTCGGCCGCACCGCTGACCACCGCGCCGGCGCCGAGCAGTGCGGTGGTCACGATCAGCAGCAGTCGTGGCAACTCCAGCACCCAACCGGCCACCACGGCCAGCCCGGCCACCAGGGCGCTGATCCCGAAGGCCGTGGCCCCGGACAGGTGCAACGAACCGCTCATCAGCGCGCCCAGGCTCCAGCCCAGGGAACCCAGCGCCACCAGCACTCCGACCCAGTAGTAGGCGAAGGCCAGCCAGGCCATGACGACGGCCACCACGATCACGATCACGTAGTGCAGCCACGGTTGGGTGGCCAGGTAGGCGATCCGCTCGCTCAGCCAGCTGTCCACCATGCCGCCGAGCAGCAGTCCGATCGCCGCACCCCACAGACCGATCACGGTGCGGGCAGCGGTGTAGCCCACGTAGCAGAAGATCAAGCCGAGCCCGATTTCGACCCAGGCCTGTACGACTGGAGTCATGCGTTGAGACTAGCAACGCGCTGTCCGGCCGCGTAGGTCCATCCTCAGCTTCCCGAGGCGCGAGGTCGCGACGAGGTGGCGCCGTTCCCGCTCGTCCACTGCCGATCCGCGACGAGCTCGCACCCGCGTCCACCCCTTCGGTCCGCCCGCAGAAAAGGGGACTGTCCCCGCTAGCTGCGAGACGCGTCGGAGGGCTGGACGCCTGACCAACCGAGCCCGCACATCCCGCACGTCTTCGCAAGTTCGGAGCGGTCCCGGCGAGACCGAATCGCCCGGTTTGCTGAATCGTGGTCAGAATGGGGTATGGCCATCAATCAGACCGCCGCGATCAACCTCCGCTTGGCCCAGCTCGGCCTGCCCGTTCCGTCCCGCTTCCAGAACGACGACGGCGCCCGGCTGGTCGCCCCCATCCTGGCCCGGCAGCGTGAGCTCAGCCGTCGGCTCGCCGACCGCCTGTGCGCCGCGGACGCGCGGATTCAGGCCTGGTTGGACGACTACCTGGCCGAGACCGGACTGACCCCGAGCCTGCCCCGCCGCACCCTGGTCCTGGACGAGCCCGGATTGGCGCGCACTCTGTCGCTGCCACTGGACTCTGATGAATTCTCCTCGCCGCTGCTGAGCAGCTACCGGCTGGCCAACGGCGTCCTGCACAACCCGGCCAACGATCGGCGCACCACGGCCGGCGTCTTCCACATCGCCGAGGGCGGCCTGCCGATCCCGGACGACAAGATCGCCGTGACCAAGTCGGTCTTCGCCCGGCTGCTCGCACTGGCCTTCCAGCCGCCGGCCGATGCCCTGGTCCTGCCCTACGGCTCGGGCTCTGAGCAGCCGGCGGCCTGCTTCGTGTCGCTGCTGCTGCGTCCGCTGGTCTCCCCGGCTGTGCCCGGCTGGGTGCGCGAGAAGCGGATGGAGACCCGGTTCATCGTCCCCGGCGGCCTGGTCGCGAACCTCGACTTCGTCGAAGGCATCTTCGGCAACGGCGGTGACCCGTACCTGCCCGAGAACGACGCGTCGCTGGCGCCGCACACCTGGACCGGCCACACCGGTGCCGTGATCCTGGCCCCGCACCTGACCTCGATCACCAAGAAGGAACTCGGTCTTCCGCACATCAACGAGGCCACCGACCGGCAGCGCCGCGACGGCCAGTGCTGGGAGAGCCCGGACGAGCTGTACAACGGCGGCCAGGCGTTCAAGATCTGCGCCCGCGATGAGCGCGGCGTGATTGTCACCGTGATCGCCGACAACTACTTCGGCTACTGCAAGAAGGAGGTCAAGACCCAGATCTCCTACTCGGCGAACCTGTTCGGCAATGCCGAGGAGGAGCACGCCGGTGGCGCGCTGGTGTTCCCCTCCTACAACCTCGGCCAGGAGTACACGGTCAGCGCCCCGGACGGCTACGTCCTGGCCGATGTCGTCGCCCGCAATCCCGAGCGGTTCGCCCCGCAGCCGGAGGGCTATGCGCTCGACCTGGCCCAGCCGCACATCGTGCTGGTGCCGGCCGGCGCCAACTTCTCGCTGCGCACCATGACGGTCACCTGGGAGAACCCGGACGGCTCGGAAGGCAGCCTGCGGCTGCGAGCTGACAAGGTCTATCTCACTCCGACCGGTTACCGAGTGCAGATGCTGCAGCAGGCTGCCGACCGCACCCAGTGGAGCCTGATCGGCACCACGGCCACGGCCACCAGTTGCCACAAGCCGGCCACCGTGTCCGGCGGCGGCAAGTCCGAGATCTCCAAGGCCATCACCGACGCCTTCATCTTCGGGAATGCCTACTCACCCGACTACGACGCCGACATGGACGCCGTGGCCGCCATCCTGGCCCACGACTTCTCCAACCGCTTCGCCGATCCGGCCGATCGCGGCTACGACCAGCGGGCGGTGCTGTCCGATGATCGCTCGATCGGCTCGGTGATCAAGCTGCTCACTCCGTCGGCCAAGGACTACTCGCCGGAGTACAACGCCTGGCTCGACTCGATTCCCCAGCACATCAAAGAGCTCGTGTACGTGGTGAAGCGGTTCTACCGGCCGGAGTGGGGCACCGACTGGCGCTCGCATTTCACCGTGGGGATCATCAACGGCCGTCGCGGCAACAACCTGCGCCTGGACGGCGAGAAGATCATGGTGAACATGCTGCGGGTCGGTTTTGAGGCCGACGGCAGCTGGCGACTGTTCGGTTTGCGTCACGACTTCAGCCCGGCCGTGAAGGTGCAGACCGAGGACGACATCACCGCGTCGGTGGTGATTTCCGGCAAGATGCTCGGCCTGGATCCGTCCCGCTCGTACAAGCTGGTGGAGAACTGCGAGGAGTTGCTCTTCCAGCGTCCGGACGACGCCATTCACCGTGGCTACGACAAGCAGGCCGAGGCTGACATCGCCGGTCCGGACACCTTCTTGTCGAACTTCCAGCCGCTCACGCAGGCCGATGCTGTTGAATTGCGTGACGACGCCGTGGCTTTCAGCCAGTTCACCGCTCCGATGCAGGAGCTGATCTCGCGCCAAGCCGATGCCGCGCCGGGCTCCTCGCCGGAGTTCTTCGTCTGCTCGGCCAACCCGCGGCTGGTCAACGGGTCTCCCAGCAAGAACCCGCGCTACCTGCAGCGCCGTCCGGACCGGACGAATGCCGAAGCCACCGCCGTGGCCGACCTGGCCTCGCACCTGGCCCGCAAGCTGCCCGCGGACGCTCCGCTGCCGCTCCCGGTGGATGTGGTGGCCGCCGGCCGCCGCAACAACCCGCCGGACGGGCCGGTGCCCGCGCTGTGCTCGTACAACCCGCTGCACTACATGGAGCTGCCGGAGCTGTTCGCCGAGTTCATCTCCTCGATGACCGGCAAGTCGCCCTCGACCACGGGTGCCGGCTCGGAAGGGGCGATGACCAAGGGCCCGTTCAACGCACTGCCGGCGATCCTCGACCTGAATGCCGCGCTGCTGTCGTTCGCGCTGACCGGCTATGACGGCTGGGTCTCCTGCGCGGGCTACGTGGGGCCGCACTTCCGGGTCGATCACGACATCTCGATGCTGGTGCCTGAGGTGTTCAGCCGGATGTCGGAGGGCGAGCGCAGCGCGTCCGCCCTGATCGCCGAGGGCTCGCTGGAGCGACTGGTCGACTTCGAGCACAACGGACGCATGGTGCTGGCCAGCCGGCTCGGCTACCGGATGACCCAGGACTTCGCGCGCCGCTACTTCGGCCGGATCTTCCTGCACCCGCACGTGGTCTTCACCGAGGAGATGCTGCGGCCGGAGAAGCAGGATCTGGATGTCTTCGCCGACTCGCTGGACACCATCGTGGCTACTCATCAGCGGGTTGCCCAGTCCTACTTCGACGACGGCACGATCAGCTTGGCGATTCCGCCGCTGCGCGCGTTGCTGGAGATCATGGCGCACGGCACCTCGGCAGAGGGTTGGACCCTGGAGTCCCCGGAGTTCCGCGGCCTGTTCGACGGCGACGCGATCCGCAGCTCGGAGTGGTACGCGGCTCGGCTGGACGCCAAGCAGGCCGCGGCCGCCTCGCGTGCGGAGGCCGGCCTGGCGGCGATCCGCAAGTTCGTCTCGACTCCCGGCAACGAGGAGCCGAGCGAGCGGCTGGACATGCCCGGACGGATCCGCACGGCCGAGGCGGAGTTCGCCAAGTTCTCCAGCGCCGAGTACCGGGCCGGGATCGTCGGGACGGTCGGGCGGCAGCCCCTCTGACTGGTCCTTCCCGTCCCCTCGCCGAGCGACTCCTTCCACGGTGTGGTTCTCGGCGAAGGGGCCCCGGAATCGTCGGGATCGTCGGGTGACGGCCCCGCTGGCTACACATTCGCTGAGTTGCGACTCAGTGAATGTGTGAGGCCTTCACGGCAGGCTGGAGGAACCGAAATGCCTGGCCCGAGCCGGGTCTGGGATGGGTCGTGGACCCAATTGCCCAGCTCCTGAGCAGACTTTTCTGCTTCGGACCGGGTGCCTCGGCTGTCGAAACCGGCTGGAGGTGGCAACATTTGTGCTGGCGTCATTCGGCGTTGTGATCAGGATGGAGAACCGATGAGGGCCGACCTTTCAACCCGCTACCTGGGTTTGGAGCTGGCAAACCCGGTAGTTGTGTCGTCCACGCCCGCCACGGGTCGCCGGGAGAGCCTGCTGGAGGTTGCGGCGGCCGGAGCCGGAGCGGTCGTGCTGCCGTCGCTGTTCGAGGAGGAGTTCCTCTCCGGGGATGCACACCTGGATGGCACCGGTGACCATGTCGCCCTGCTCCGTTGGGCCAAGCAGGAGCTGAACATCCCGGTGATCGGCAGCCTGAACGCCACCAAGCCGGGCTCCTGGCAGCGCATGGCCAACGAACTGGTCGACGCCGGCGCGGATGCCCTTGAGCTGAACCTGTACACGTTCACGGCGAACCCGCTGACCACCTCGGCCGAGATCGAGCTGGAGCACCTGGCCGCCATCGAGGCCGTCCGGATCGTCACCGACATTCCGTTGGCCATCAAGCTGTCCCCGTACTACTCGGCGATCTCGCACTTCGCCAACCAGGCCGTCGATGCCGGTGCGGACGGCCTGGTCCTGTTCAACCGCTTCTACGCCCCCGATATCAATCTCGACACCCTCGAGGTCTTCGCGGACGCCGACTACTCCACCGCGTCGGCGCAGCGACTCGCCTTGCGCTGGATCGGAATTCTGCGTGGCCAGCTGCCGGGCACCTCGTTCGCGGCCACCTCCGGCGTCCACACTGGCACCGAGGTGATCAAGGCAGCGCTGGTCGGCGCAGACGTCGCCTATGTGGCATCGGCCGTGATGACCCGCGGCCCGCAGGCCATCGGCCAGATCCTGGCCGAGGCGGACGCGTGGCTGACCGCCAGCGACTACCCGACGCTGGCGGAGATCCGGGGCAAGGTGAGCGCGGCCACGGTGCGGGATGCCTCGGCCTACGAGCGCGCCCAGTACATCTCGGTGCTCAAGTCGGCGTGGTGATCCGCTCTTGACAAGCGCCGACCGGTGTTGTTGAATCCTCGCGGAACCGCGTGGTTCCCAGGGGTGTAACTCGCAAGAGGCAAAACCTGAGCTTGTTGCCTGCGCTTCGGCGCGGCGGCGAAGCTCAGGTTTTTTTGTTGCCCCGATCAGGTTCAAGGGAGAGCCAATGGCTAGTGTGGATTGCCGGTCCCTCGCCGGTGACATCCTCGCCAAAGTGGGCGGCGAGGCCAATGTGGGGTCGGTGGCGCATTGCGCGACCCGGCTTCGGTTCAAGTTGAAGGACTCCGGCAAGGCCGACAAGGCCGCTGTCGAGAAGCTACCCGGTGTGATCGCGGTGATGGAGGCCGGCGGCCAGTTCCAGGTCGTGATCGGCAACAACGTCCCGCTGGTCTACGCCGAGCTCGGACGCATCTCCCAGCTCACCGGCGACGCCGATCTCGGCGAGGCGGAGAAGGGGAACCTCTTCAACCGTTTCGTGGCACTGATCTCGTCGATCTTCCTGCCATTCCTGTGGACGCTGGCTGGCGCCGCGCTGCTGAAGGCGTTCGTCGGTGCGGCCGCCTACTTCGGCTGGCTGGACGCGACGTCCAACACCTACGGCGTGCTGAATGCCACGGGCGATGCCGTCCTGAAGTTCCTGCCGGTGCTGCTGGCGATCACCGCGGCCAAGCGGTTCAAGGCCAACCAGTTCACCGCGGTGGTCCTGGCCGGCGCCCTGATGTACCTCGAAATCACCGCCTGGACCGGGCTGAAGGCCACCCCGTCGGACTTCTTTGGCATTCCGATCGTCGCGGTCAGCTACGTCGGCTCGGTGATCCCGATCATCCTCGCGGTCTGGTTGCAGGGCTACCTGGAGCGCTGGTTCAACAAGGTGCTGCCCTCGGTGATCCGCAACTTCACGACTCCGCTGCTGACGCTGCTGATCATGGTTCCGCTGACCATCCTCACCGTCGGCCCGGCCACGACGTTCCTGGGCAAGGGCGTCTCCTGGGTGATCATGACGATCTGGATGTACGTGCCCTGGCTGGCTGGCGCCCTGATGGGTGGCTTCTGGCAGGTGTTCGTGATCTTTGGCGTCCACTGGGCGTTCGTGCCGATCATGATGGTCGATCTGCAGAACCAGGGCTTCTCGGTGATCAGCGGCGCACTGCTGGCCCCGGTGCTTGCCCAGGCTGCCGCTGCGACCGCCGTCTTCTTCCGCTCCAAGAGCGCCAAGCGCCGTGAGCTGGCCGGTCCCGGCGCGGTCTCGGGCTTCCTGGCCGGCATCACCGAGCCGATCATCTACGGCGTGAACCTGCCGCTGAAGCGGCCCTTCATCTTCGGCTGTGTGGGCGGCGCGATCGGTGGGGCCATCGGCGCCCAGGCCGGCTCGGCGATGACTGGCTTCGCCATGCCGTCCGTCCTGGCGATCCCGACCTACCTGCCGCAGGGTGCCGTACCGGCTGGCTCGTTCATGTGGCAGATGATCGGTACCGGGGTGGCGATCGTGGTTGCCTTCGTGCTCACGTTCCTCTTCGGGGTCAAGGACTCCGCGGACGAGGCCGAGGCCACCACTGTGGTGAGCGGCGTCAACGAGATCGCTGCCCCGATGAACGGTGAGTTGATCGGCCTCTCGCAGGTCAAGGACAAGGTCTTCGCTGCCGGTGCGCTCGGCAAGGGCGTCGCGGTGATCCCGTCCTCCGGCGAGGTCTACGCCCCGATCGCGGGCACTGTGGTCAGCGCGTTCCCGACCGGTCACGCTTTCGGAATCAAGAGCGACGACGACGTGGAGGTGCTGGTCCATATCGGCATCGACACCGTCGCCCTGGACGGCAAGGGCTTCACCTCTTCGGTGGTCCAGGGCCAGAAGGTCGCTGCTGGTGATCTGCTCGCCAGCGTCGATCTGAAGTCGGTGAAGGCTGCCGGCTACGACCCGACGACCGTGATGGTGATCACGAACTCGACGAAGTTCGCCGCAGTTCTGCCCGCGGAGGGGCACACCGTGAGCCACGGCCAGACGGCCATCGTCATCGAGCGCTGAGGCAGGATTCATGCAATACCGAGAACTGAAGGCCTTCCCGGCCGACTTCCTGTGGGGAGCGTCCTCCTCTGCATACCAAGTCGAGGGCGCCTGGAATGAGGACGGCAAGGGCCCGTCGGTGATCGACGCGCTGGGCCACTACCCGCCTGGCACGGCCGACTACACCGTGGCCTCGGATCACTACCACCGGTTCGCCGAAGATGTTGCGCTCTTCGCCGAACTGGGCCTGAAGGCTTATCGGTTCTCGATTGCCTGGACCCGAATCATCCCCGATGGTGACGGGGAGGTGAACCCGGCCGGCATCGCCTTCTACCACCGTCTGATCGACGCACTGGTAGCGGCCGGGATCACTCCGATCGCGACGATGTACCACTTCGATCTGCCGGCCGCCCTTGACGCCAAGGGCGGTTGGCAGAATCGGGACTGCGTCGACGCGTTCGCCCGGTTCGCCGAAGTGATCTTCACCGAGTACGGCGACAAGGTGAAGCACTGGCTGACCATCAACGAGCAGAACATGATGATCCTCTACGGCGAGGTCATCGGTACGGTCAAGCCCGGCCAGCCGAAGTCGGCGATCTACCAGGCCAACCATCACATGATGCTGGCTCAGGCGAAGGCGAATCTGCTCTGCCACGAGTTGGTGCCCGACGGCCTGATCGGCCCGGCTCCGAACATCGCCTTGTGCTATCCGGAGACATGTCACCCGTTGGACGTCCTGGCGGCCGACGACTTCAACGCCATCCGCAACTGGCTCTACCTCGATATGGCCGTCGAGGGCCGCTACAACTCGGTGGCGTGGGCCTATCTCGAGGCCACCGGGGCCACTCCGCAGATCGCCGAGGGTGACCTGGAGTTGCTGGCGTCGGTCCGTCCGGACTTCATCGCCTTCAACTACTACACGACGCACACGGTGGCTCGTCCTCGCGACGGTGGTCAGGACGTCGCCTCCACCGGCGATCAGCAGATCGCGGTGGGGGAGAAGGGCATCTACGCGGGTGCGACGAACCCGTACCTGCCAACCACCGAGTTCGGTTGGGAGATCGATCCGATCGGTTTCCGGAACACCTTCCGGGCGCTCTGGGATCGGTATCACCTGCCGCTGTTGGTCACCGAGAACGGTCTGGGTGCTTTCGACAAGCTGGAGGACGGCCAGGTTCACGACGGCTACCGGATCGACTATCTGCGCGACCACATCGCCCAGATCCAGCTGGCGATCTCTGACGGGGTGGACGTCCTGGGCTACTGCCCGTGGTCGGCCATCGACCTCGTCTCGACTCACCAAGGCGTGTCGAAGCGCTACGGCTTCATCTACGTCCGACGCGACGAGTTCGACCTGCTCGACCTGGCTCGGTTCAAGAAGGACTCGTTCCACTGGTATGCCAAGGTCATCGCCACTTCCGGCGCCGACCTTTCCTGACTGGTCCTGCCCCTACTCAGGGGGATAATCTCAGCCTCCTGAGTACGGGCAGTCCCGACCGCTGACAAGGAGATCAGCTGTGGTCGTGGCGAAAGCAATCAACAACAACGTTGTGTTGCTGCGCGAAACCAGCGGGCGCGAAGTCATCCTGTCCGGACGCGGTATCGGCTACGGTGCTCAGCCGGGATCAGAGGTCGATCCCGCCCGAGTCCAGCAGGTGTTCGTCCCGGACGCCGCTCACGGCATCGACGAGTTGGCGACCTATCTGTCCGAGATCGCACCGGAGTACCTGGCCCTGGCCGCCGAGATTCTCAAGGACGCTCAGACGCAGCTCGGCACGACCTTCGCTCAGTCCATGGTGCTGCCGCTGGCCGATCACATCAGCTTCGCGGTCAAGCGCGCCCGCCAACACCTGGAGGTCGGCTATCCGCTGCGGGCGGAGGTCTCCCACCTCTATCCGGCGGAGCTGCGAGTGGCCCGCTCAGCTGTGCAGTTGATCAGTGAGCGCTGCGCCCTGGAGTTGCCCCGTGACGAGGCGGTGCCGATCGCGCTGCACTTCGTGAACGCGGCCCTCGCCAGCGACGACTTGTCTCGTACCTTCGAGATGACCGAGCTCTTCCGGCAGATCTTCGAGGTGCTCGAGGTCGCCTACCAGCGCACCTTCGACACCGACAGCCTGGACGCCGCCCGCTTCGTCACCCACCTGCGCTACTTCTTCGTCCGCCTCGACTCTGATCGCCAACTCGAGGAGAACCCGGTCAGCTTCACCGACGCCATCCGCACCTCCTTCCCCGAGGCCTACCAGTGTGCAGAGCGAGTGAAGGTCCTCCTGGAATTGCGCCTCGGCAAGCCGATCACCGCCGATGAGGTCGTCTACCTCACCTTGCACATCACCCGTCTGGCCAGCGACAAGTAACCGGCTCAACAGTCGCAAAGTGGACATCTTTGCGGCGTCTGGACGCATTCTCGTCCACTTTGCGACGGTGCTTCGTCGTGCATCTCCGTCTGGGTGGCCTTGGGAAGACTCGGGCCGCGCCCATGGTGGCGATCCGGCAGCGTCGGACGAGCCTCGCGCGGGTCGTTGAGGTGCGCCATGCGACGCCGGTTCGCCGAGGCGCGCCTAGACTCGCTGACGATGACCATGCACTCCAGCTCCCGTTCGGTGCCCACTCAGCACGGCGCCACCCAGTCCGCCCCGCAGCTGCCGACAGCACCGTTCGGTCGCCCAGCGGACGCTCCGGCTGGGGTGCGCTCGCGTTCTGGCCGGTTGTTCAGCCTTGCAGCTGCGGCGACTGCGCTGTCCATCGGACTGGCGGGTTGCGCCATCCCCGATGGCCCGGTGGCCCAGGGGGAGCGGCCGAACCGTCCGACGGCGAGCTCGTCGCCCAGCGTGAATCCCGAGACCGATCCCGGCAAGCTCACCATCCCGCTGACCCAGGTGCCGGCGTACCGGGTGCCTGCCGTGGGGGCGGACGGCTGGAAGTCGTCGCCGATGACCGACGCGAGCGGCGACCTTCGCTGGCGGGTGCTCGACGGCAACAACACGGTGATCCCCGACTATCAGCCCACCGGCACGGTGGCCTTCGGTGACCCGGCGAACTACACCGCGGTGCCCGGCGTCCTCACCTTCCGCGGCAACAGCGCCCGCACGGCTCCGGTCTACGGCACCGCCGACGTCAAGGAACGCAAGCTGCAGGTCGTCTGGACCCAGGAGACCGGCGAGGTGCGTGGCGACAACTCCTACTGGCCCGGTGCGGGATGGACCGGCCAGCCGTTGCTCGTCCATTGGCCCGAGGCGACGCGCAAGGCGATGGGCTACGCACCCGAGTTCGCCAACGACCCCAACTTCACCGAGGTGATCTACCCGACCTTCTCCGGGGTGATCTATCGACTCGACCTCGCGACCGGAAAGCAGACTCGCGATCCGATCAACACCGGCTGCGGCTACAAGGGGACGGGTTCGATCGACCCGCGCGGCTATCCACTGCTGTACGCCGGCCAGGGGCTGGACGACATGAACGGCACGAAGTGCCCGTTCCAGTACCGAATCTTCGACCTTATTCAGAACAAGCAGGTCTCGGGTTGGGACGGTCAGGACGCCGGTGCGCCGCGCAAGGGCTGGGGTGCCTTCGACTCGTCCGCCCTGGTCAACGCCGCCTCGGACACCCTGATCGAGCCTGCGGAGAACGGGCTGATCTACAAGGTGAAGCTGAACGCCACGTTCGATCCGACCGCAAAGTCGGTCTCGGTCTCGCCTGAGCTCACCAAGCTCACCTATCAGACGCCGGTGAGCGAGAAGAACGGTATCGAGTCCTCGGCGGTGGCCTACCGCAACCTCATGTACGCCGCAGACAACGACGGAAACCTCGTCTGCTGGGATGCGAACACCTTGCAGGTGATCTGGGCTCGCGAACTCGGCGACGACACCGACGCGTCGCTGGTCCTCGACCAGTCTCCCGATGGCGTCTTCCTGTACACCGGCAACGAGGTGGATGCCCGCACTGACCCGAGCCAGTTCATCACCAACCTGCGCAAGATCGACGCCCTCACCGGCAAGCTGGTCTGGCAGTACGACGTCCCGGCCGTCCGTGAGGAGCCGAACAATGGCGGGCTCTTGGGCACCCCGCTGCTCGGCACCGGTCCGATCTCGGACCTGATCATCTTCAATGTGGCCAAGACCACCAACCACACCGAGGGCGACATGATCGCACTCGATCGCAAGACCGGCACCCTGGTCTGGAAGCGGCATCTCAAGCGCTACTCCTGGAGCTCACCGGTGCAGATCAACGCCACCGACGGCACGGCCTACGGCGTGGTCACCGACTCCGGCGGCACCATGCACCTCTTCGATCCGAACACCGGTGCCGACATCGACACGCTCAGCCTCGGCAAGAACACCGAGGCCAGTCCGGCCGTCTACGGCAACATGCTCGTGGTCGCCTCCTACGCCAAGCGGATCTGGGGCATCAAGCTCACCTGACCCGCCTCGTTTAGCGAGCGGCCAACTGAGCTCATCTCGCGTTCGGTCGGTGGTCTGCCACGTGGACTCGTCGCTTGGGCTTTGCCTCGCGCGCGTTCGATTGCCAGTCCTTGACCAGGGCCTGCCTCGCGCGCGTTCGATTGCCAGTTCTTGACCCGGGCCTGGCTCGGGCGTGGCTCCTCGTCATCTCCTCACTGGGGCTCTGCCTCACGCACAGCCCGTCGTCATCTCCTCACCCGGTCTCCTTCAGCGGCACCAGTCGGGCGTGGCGCAGCGGCACTCGCCGGGCGTCATAGCGCTTGGGTGGAATCACCTCTGGCAGGCCATCTCGGGCGAGTCGGATCTCCCACTGATCTCGCCGCGCATGCTTGGCGGGTTCGACCAGGCCGTGATGGTGGTGACACAACAGGGCCAGGTTCGACAGGGCTGTCGCCCCGCCGTCCCACCACGGGATGAGGTGATGCGCCTCGCAGCTTGCCGGACGCGTGTCGCAGCCGGGGAACACACAGCCACCATCGCGGAGGGTGAGTGCCTGACGGATCGCGGGAGTCACCAGTCGGTGTGCTCGCCCAACATCCAGTACCTCGGACTCACTGCCCAGGACGGCTGGCACCAGCTCGGCATCGCAGCACAGGCGGCGCAGGTCGCCGGCGCTCAGTTGCGTGTCGCCCAACACTCCGGCACCAGCGGCGTGCGCCACGAGGGTCTCGTAGCCGACAGTCACTACGACTCGTGGACGGTCGCCGCCCACCGATGGGGCTCGTCGCGAGCTCTGGTGTCTGCCCACCATCGCGATCAACGCGTCGGCGTAGCGCTGCCCGCGCGACGGCGTGGCACTCAGCGGATCGCGTGCCTCCACCAGATTGCGCCGTTGCGACTCGAGATAGGCGTCGAGGATTGCGATCCAGGCCGCACACTCGGCCGTCGGCAGGCTGCCGCGGAAGCTCGTCGAGCCGTTGCGCAGGTTCGTGAACATCAGTGACCGGTTCTGGTAGGCGGCCTCGGCCTGGCGTTGCAGGGTGGCCTCCAGGAGTTCCTCGGCGGCGGTGGGAGCCACTTCAGCGAGGACTGCGGCACCGGAGCGGGCCAACTGCTCCGAATCCAGTCGCCCGGCCAGCCCGACCAACAACTCCTCGGCCTGAGTGGCCTGCGCCTGATCAAGCTGTGGCGCGATTGCCTCGATCACCTTGGTGATGGCCCGAACCTGGCCGGCACCGACTCGGCCGGCAACTGCTGCCTCACCGAGCACCGGACGTTCCGCCAAGGCTTTGGCATCGAACAGCAACCCGGCCGACTCCCGCTTGGACAGCTTGCCGTCGAGCGCCAGCCACGACGACATCGGCGTCCCTGCGGCAGCCATGGACGCCTCGTGGGCGTCCGCCTCGCCAACCAAGACCTGGGCGAGTGCCTGGACTCGATCCGCGGCGCGTCGCGCCTGGCGAGCAAGCTCGAGCCGCTCTGCGGGGTTCAGGCCGGCACGATCCTGGTCGATCGCATCGAGCGCGGCATGGACGCGAGTCAGCGCCTCCGCTGTCCCGATGAGTTGCCTGGTCTCGTCCACGCATCAAGTCTGACATTGCCGACCGCCAAAATCGAACACAGATTCGAATCTGTGGATAACGAGAAGAGGTATCCACAGAGTGCCCAGAGGGTGACGCGTTCACCCGTTCTCGCACCATCGCGCACCCGCGCGCCTGCGGGTACAGATCAGTCGCTCGCTACTGGCCGACGGCGTCCCGCGCCCCGCAGTCTGCCGATGCAGCCTGCGCCACGGCGCCCACCAGCCGCTGTCCGCCGACCGCTGACCCGCGCACCAACTGCTGCTCGCTGCCACTCACCAGTGTTGGCGAATCGCCTCGGCTACCGCCGCGAAGCGGGCCCGGTCCAGCCGCGCGGCGATCCGGCGCACCGCCCGCGGATCAACGCGAATGATCCGGTCGACTCGCACCTCGCTCGGACGTCCGGCCGCATCCCACGGGCCGCTGCCGAGGTCGTGCCAGAAGCGCCCCTCCGCCGCCTCCTGGCGGGCATCGCGATCGTGGTCCTTGCTGGTCATCGGGACGGCTAGCAGCCAGGGGCCGTCCCGTCCCACGATCAGCACCGGGCGGTCTTTCCCCTTGCCAAAGTCCTCTTCGAAGGGCACCCAGGTCCAGACGATCTCGCCGGGATCGGCCACTCCGTCCTCGTGGGGCGCGTAGCTCAGCGCAGTCGGCCCGGCGAAGTCGCCCGGGTATCCGCCATGGTTGATGCCCGGTGAGCTGCTGGCCGTTGTCCCGCGCGGCGCTCCCGAACGTCGGGTCCCTCCGGGCCGAGGGCCACCGGACGCTTCAGCCCTGCGGCTCGCCGCCGCCGCTCGCCGCAGCCATTGCGCGGCCCGGACGATCAGTTCCGCGCCTGTCATGAGGGCAACCGTAGCCCGCTCAGCGGTACCGCTCCAGCGGGCCGTAGGCCACGTTCCTGGTCGGCGGCGCGTACGTCACCGACGGGTGCCGCAGTCGCCACCACGCCTCGAAGTAGCGCTTCGCAGACGGCAGCCAGAGCAGCCCGGCGCCGACGAATGCCAATGGGATGGCCGCCCAGCCAAGTCGTCCGCCGAGGAGCAGCAGCAGGCTCAATCCGGCCGCGATCAGGCCGGCCACTCGGCTCCAGCGGTAGCCGGTCCACGCATAGAAGCCGACGATGGTGCTCGCGATCATCGCCAGCAGCACGGCAGCAGTGAGCCCGGCGGCAAGCCCGACTCTCAGCAAGTCGCCTGGCCCGGTCGGGAACTGCCCGAACAGCCACGAGGCTCCCGCGAAGTTGTCGACGGCCACCCAGTACGTCCGTATCAAGGACGCGGCGGACGCGGCCACCGACAGCCAGCTCAGCGCGGCGGCGACCCCCATGGCGATCGGACGCACCGGCTCGCCGGTCGCCGGATCGAGCTCTCTGGCGTCCGGGGTGGTCGGTGGAGTGATCAGGGTTGCGATCTCCGCAACCTGCCCAGCCGGCTCCGTCGACCCTGGCTGCCCAACCTGCTCAGGCAACCCAGCCGTTTCGGTCGGCCCGCTCTGCTCGCGCAGCCCGGTCGGCGAGATCAGCCCAGTGAGTTCCGCTGCCTGGGGCGCAGACGTGGGCACGGGCGCGGCGGCAGTCGGAGCCTCGACTCCCTGCTCAGTGCTCATTGCGCCCCTGTCTGTCCGGTGGCCAAGCCTACCCAGCCGTCAGCGACAGCTGGGTAGGCGGGCAGCTGCTCGCCTCAGCGACCGTCGGATTCCTGGCTGCTCCCGTCCGATCAGGACGTCCGGCCCGATCAGGATCTCGGCCCCGTCAGGACACGTCACCCCGGCAGGGCACGTCACCCCGTCAGAGCACAACAGCCCTCACCGAGAATGCGTCAGTCCTCGCTGACAGAAGAGAGGCTCAGATCCCCGGCCGCCACCGGAGGAGTCACTCCCAGGAGTCGACCAGGTAGTGCTGCATCGGGACGGCGAGCGCGGCGATGAGTTGCGGCTTGCGCGCCTTCACGATCGCCGGCAGCTGCAGGACGTCGCGTCCCAGCGAGAAGGCCAGGATCACGCTCACCGCGAGCTGTGCCCGCAGCTTGGCGTCGGCATGTCCGTGCTCCTCGGCCACCTTGACGAACACCTCGCGGGCCAGGAACTCGCTGAGCGGGCGATGCTCGCCGGATTTGGTCACCGCAGCACGCAGCATGGCAGTGAAGCGGTCTCGGGCGCCGGGGACATCCCAGGCATCCAGGAAGGCCGTCATCATCCGCACGCCGGTCTGGTCGGCCGGGCCGTCCAGGATTTTGGCGACCAGCTTCTCGGCATCGTCGAGAGGAAGGTCCAACACCGCCTTTTCGAACAGATCTGCCTTGTCATCGAAGTAGTGGTGGATCAACGCGGGGTCCACCTCTGCCTCGCGGGCAATGGCGCGGAGCGACACCTTCTCGTAGCCGACCTCAGAGAACAACTTGAGTGCGGCGGCGAGGATCTCGCTCCTGGTTTCTGTCCGACCGGGTCGGCGGCCCCGTGGTCGGTTGGTGGGCAAGTTCATTCCTTCCTGCTTGCTTCGTCGTATCCTCGCGGACATGTCTGCGTCGCGATGGTCCTATGTTCTTTTCGACCTCGACGGGACAGTGGTCAACACGATCCCACTCATTATCGCCTCATACGACCATGCGATGTGGCAGGTGCTGGGTGAGCACGTTGGCCCCGAAGAGGCCCGAGGGTGGATCGGACAGACTCTAGCCGACACCTTCCACCTCAAGTACCCCGACCATGCGGACGCCCTCATCAGCTCCTACATTGAATTCAACTTGGCAAGGATGGAAGCGCTGCTGGAGCAGTATTCGGGGATGCGTGAATTGCTCACCGATTTGGTCAGCGCCGGGATACGAATCGGAGTAGCCACCTCCAAGCGGCGATCCTCCGCTGAGCGCACGCTCGCCCTGTCGGGGTTGGCGGACCTGATCCCGGTCACGGTCGCCATGGACGACACCGCTCTGCACAAACCGCGTCCCGAGCCGCTGCTGCTGGCGCTGGAACGGCTGGGCGCATCGGCGGCCGACGCGGTCTACGTCGGGGACGCTGTTGTGGACGTCCAGGCCGCCCACGCGGCCGGTCTGCCGGCCATCTCGGTGAGTTGGGGAGCGGTGGAGGCGGACGTTCTGGCTGCTGCCGAGCCGGAGTTCCTGGTCGGCGAGATGGACGAGTTGCGTCGCCTGCTGCTGGGCTGACGTCCGGGTTGGGCTGAGGCGGCGTCCGGGCCTCCCGAACGGATTTGCGCGCTCGATGACCAGATTCGGCTCTACCGCGGCGTGTCGGGCCATCGAGCGCGCAAATCCAGTCGGTCGGTGAGTTCACCCTTGCTTGGTCGCAGAGGCTGCCGCCACTGCTACTCTCGACGCCAAGCACATTGGCGGATGTGCTTCCGGTCGAGGAGTTGGGGGATTCCCGGCCGGCTGTAACTAGGGGTGGGGTATGAGCGGCATCGATGGTGTGCGCCCAAATGAGGTTTCCCGGCGAACATTGATCGCCGGAGCGGTCTGGTCAGTTCCGACGGTGATGGTGTTGACGGCGACGCCCGCGTTCGCGGCTTCGACGGATCGGGCTACTGACCAGTCGGTTACTGAGACCAGCTTCTGGGCTAGTCAGGGCACGAACAGCAGCAATACGCAGCACTGGCTCTATGGAGAGGTGCATGCCCAGCTGAGCAATGTCTGGCCGAATACCGACGGGGCGACCTTCTATGCCACCGTGGTGCTGATTCGGGTCGCGGACGCCGACGGCAACACAGTCAACGACAATCAGCAGTCGATCACACTGACTCCGGTCACCGTGTCCAGCTACGGCCACGCGACTCTCAGCTACAAGAGCGCCACCAACCTGCCCTTGGGCACCTGGAAGCTGGCCTACTCGGTCAGTGCCAAGAGCCCGTCCGGCCTGCTGATCCCGCCGGGGCCGCAGACGGGCTCGACCACCCAAGTGGTGACCTACTACGGGTGATCGAGGCTCGCACGATGCGGATCTTCGGTTTGGGTGCCTCGGTCGAGGTCGAGGTGGGCGGCTCACGTGCCGCTGAGGTGGACGCCAAGCTGCGGGAGCTTTGGTCCCGCTGCCTGATCCCCGGGGACGGTTCCATTACCGTCCACCCTGGTCAGGCCCACCTCCCGGGGACGGTTCCATTACCGTCCACCCCCGCCGGACGCCTCGACCTACGCCTCCACGAGCCGGGTACCGCCCCGATCTCCTGCCATCCGACCCGCGCCCCGCTGCCCGACCGGGGCGGCGCCATAGCCAGCCCCACGGTCGAGGCGGACGACCTGGCCACCCTGCTCTGCTCCGGCACTCAGGCGATCACCCGTGCCCTCCTCGCCGCCCAGCTGGGACGCCTGCTGCTGCTCCACGCCGGCGCGGTCAGCCACCCCGAGACCGGCAAGGCGCTGGTCTTCGTGGCCGAAGGCGGCACCGGCAAGACCACGCTGGCCCGCGTCCTGGGCCGCCATTACGGCTATCTCACCGACGAGTCGGTGGCGATCGACGCCACTCATCAGGTGTTGCCCTACCCCAAGCCGTTGTCGCTGCGCACCCCGGCGGGTTGGCCCAAGCAGGAGACCTCGCCGGACGCGCTGGGCTTGCGCACCGTCCGCGGGCGCGCAGAGGTGGCCAAGGTGATCCTGCTGACCCGCGATCAGGCCTGCTCGTCCCCCGTGACGACCGCCTTGTCCACCATTGAGGCGATCACGGCCATCGCGCCGCAGTCGTCGTCGCTGGACAGGCTGCCTCGAGCGCTGCATCAGTGCGCCGACCTGCTCGAGGCGACCGGCGGCGCCCTCTCCGTGCGCTATGCCGAGGCCGAGGATCTGCTCCCCTTGGCGGCTGACCTGATTGGGGCCCCATGATCGTCCGGACGCTGCCCTATGCCGATCTCCTGGTCCGCGGGGACGAGGCCCTCGTGCTGCTCAGGGACAGAAGGGGGACGGTTCCTGTTACGTCCCACGGAGAGGCGCCGAGTTGGGACGTAACAGGAACCGTCCCCGTTTCGTCCCGGGGAGAGGAGCTCGGGGGGACGATTGCGCGGCTGAGCGCGATCGGGGTCAGTGTGCTGGAGCTGGCCGCGGGCGGCATCGACGACGAGGAGCTGGCTCGCCAGCTCGAGCTGCGCTTCGGGGCGCCGCCGCAGCGCTCGACCAAGGACGCCGTGGCCCAGGTCTTGGCTGCTCTGGCTGAGCAGCGTCTGGTCGGCCTCGAATGAGTCTGGACGCGGCCGTGCCCTCCACGGACGCCGTGGCGCAGGTGTTGGCTGCGCTGGCTGAGCAGCGTCTGGTCGGCCTCGAATGACCCCGGACGGCACCGCACCCACCCAGGACGTCGTGGCCGGGGGAGCGTCTCGGTCGTGGCGGATCTGCGATCACACGGCTTTCGTGGTGAGCTCGCCGGAGCGGGTGGTGGTCTACAACCTGGACGACCCCCGAACCCAGCCGCTGGCTCTGCTCGGCACCGGCGCCGCGATTTGGCAGTGCCTGATCGGCCCGGACGACGAGCACCTGCGCCCGTGGTGCCCGGAGATGGACGTCCTCAGCGACCTGGCCGGGGCCTACCAGACCTCCTCGGAGGCCATCGCGCCCGACGTCACCGCGCTGCTCGCCCAGCTGGCCGACGGCGGCTACGTCGAGTTCGCCCTGGCCGACTGAGGCCGGGACGTCGGAGCCGGCGGAAGAATGCGAGCTGGCCCCGGCCGACTGAGATTCGCGACGTCGGAGCGCGACCGATTGGGGGGCGCGGGTTCGTCCCGGCCGGTTGGAGGCGCGAGTCCGCCCCGGCCGACTGAGGGTCGCGAGTTCGCCCCAGCCGACTGACGTCGCAAGTCCGTCCCGGCCGAATATGGGCGAAGCCCGAACCCCTCCGACTGAACCTCCGCAGCCCTACTTCGCCTCGACGACCCCGTGCCGCGGATGGGACGCGTAGTAGTCGCCGCTGTACTGGTAGCCGTAGCGAACCGCTCCGGAGCCGCTGGTCGGCACCCGGTTGAGCACGATACCCAAGGTCTTGGCCTTGGCCTTCTCCATCAGGTCGAGGGCGGCGTCGAGCTGGTCGAAGGTGGTCCTTCCGGTGCTCACCACCAGCAGCGCCCCGTCGGCGCGAGTGCTCAGCACGGCGGCATCGGTGACCGGCAGCACCGGCGGGGAGTCGATGATCACCAGCGCCTGCTGGCTCAGGTGGGCGATGAGTTGCCGCATCCGCTCCGAGCCGAGGATCTCCGACGGGTTGGGCGGCACCGGCCCGGCGGCAAGCACCGACAGCGGATAGTCGGGGCTGACCGGCTGCAGCACGTCCTCCACCCGAGCCCGGCCGGCCAGCACGTCGGACAGGCCGGCGTCGTTGGGCAGGTTGAACAGCGTGGCCACCATCGGACGCCGCAGGTCCCCGTCGATCAGCACCACCGGACGGTCCGAGGCCGCGATGGTCATGGCCAGGTTGGCCGCGGTGAACGACTTGCCGTCGCCCGGCAGCGGGCTGGTCACCACGATGGCCTGCGGCGGGTCGTCCACGCTCATGTACTGCAGATTGGTCCGCAGCCCGCGCAGTGCCTCGCCGACCGCGGCCAGCTTCGTGTGTGCCCGGACGTCATCGCTGGCCAGGACGGTCGGGCTCTTGACCAGTGCAGGCTCCAGCGGCAGCGCCCCGACCACGGCGACGCCGGTGACCCGCTCCACCTGTTCGGCCGAGCGGATGTGCTGGTCGACCCGATCCCGGATCACCGCATAGGCGAAGCCGAGCAGCAGCCCGATCAGGGCGCCGAGGGCCAGGTTGAGCCGGATGTTCGGCGAGCTGGGCGCAGTGGGCAGCCGGGCCGAGTCGCCGGGGATCACGGTGACCGGCGGCGTCTTTCCGTCCGCGCCTTCGATCTGTTCGATCTGGGCGATGATGCCGCGGATCCAGGCCTGGGCCAGGTCGCGGGCGGCTTCGGGGGTGGCCGCGGACGCGCTGACCTGGATGATGACGGTGTTGGTGGGGTTGCTGACGCTGACCTGCTTGACCAGTTCCTCCGGGGTGGTGCTGAGCTTCAGGTCGGTGATCGCGTACTCGGCCACGGCCCGCCAGGTGCCGATGTCGAGGTAGGACTTCACCTTCGACTGGGCCAGCTGGTCGCCGACCATGGACGTGCCCAGGTCGGTGGCGCCTTGGGCGGCGACGTAGCCGCTGGCCTCGGCGGTGTAGATCTTGGGCTGGAGGAGGCTCCAGCCTCCCGCGACAGCCACGCCGAGCAGGAACAGCCCCAGCACCCCTGCCCAGTAACTGCGCAGTAGGCGCACGTAGTCCCTGAGTTCCACCCGTGAATCCCCCCGATTCAACGCCCCCCGGCGTATCGCTGATCGTATCGAGCCTGGTGGGCGCGCGCTGCCGGTTTCTTCACCCGCTTCGCCGAGCCGGTCGGACGAGTCCGCGCCACCCGCGCCGGTGCGTCCCCCTTATGGGGGACCTGCATCCCAGCTAGGCTTGCCGCCACACTGGTCGGCGGTGGGCTGCCCAGTGGAGGCCGTTTCGGCGGTCTCATCGGGATCGGGGGGTCCGAAGATGGAGCCTTTGTCTGGTTTGGCGGAACCGGGCGAACACAAGCTCAGCAGGCGGACGGTAGTGGCCGGCATCGCCTGGTCAGTGCCGGTGATTGCCGTAGCCACAGCCACGCCGGCGTTCGCGGCGTCCCAGGGGTTGGGGCCGGTGACGGTGCTGCCGACCACCTATTCGCGGACCGGCGGCACCTTGACTCAGTCGACCTACACCGGTTTCCTGCCGACGAGTTCGGCGGCCAATCATGCGCGGGCCAGCTACCTCACCGGATCGCCGGCGGCCGACTCGTTCACGTCCGGCTCGGACACCAACGGCAGCGCCGCGACGGTGACGGCCTTGTACACCTTCGATGGGGTGAAGGGTGCCAAGTACTCGATCAGCCTGAAGGTGCTGACCCAGTACGGCACCTACAACAACTCGACGAACTACTCCGAGCGGCAGAGCGTGGATGCCTCCGTGGTCCAGAACGGGTCGAGCTCGAAACTGGCCAAGGTGAGCGTCTCGCACTCCAACACCTGCACCCGGTCGAACACGACCATGACCAATGCCGGCTACACGCTGCAGACCCCGTCCCAAGGGACGAAGAGCTACACGATCACTTACACGGCACCGGCCACCGGACCGGTGACTGTGCAGTGCGTGTTCACCCTGGACGCCCGCTACTCCAGTTTCCTGCTGCGCAACTACGTCAACGACGACATCTGGGTCTCGGCCCCGACGGTGACTCGGATCAGCTGAGCGCGTCGGGAGGAGCACTGGACGGGTCCGCTCAGGCGTCGTCCATCTGCCGCAGCGACCCGGGCCCGGCGAGCCGGTGTGTGGCGGCATACGTCCGCCGGATCGCGTTCATCGACTGCTCGAAGTTCGCCTTGGCCACTCCGATGAACAGGCAGTCGACGACCATCAGCTGGGCGATCCGGCTGCCGAGGGCACCGGAGCGGAAGCCGGTCTCGCGGGCTGCCGTGGCCAGCACCACATCGGCGTGGGCGGTCAGCGGCGAGCGGGTGTGGTTGGTGATGGCGATGGTGGCCGCGCCGCAGCTGCGGGCCAGGGCGAGGAACTCGACGGTGTCGGAGGTGGCGCCGCCGTGGGAGATGGCGATGGCCACGCCCCGCTCGTTGAGGGTGGCTGCGGACGTCCACGCCGAATGCGTACTGGTCCAGTTGAGGGCGGCGTGGCCGATCCGGATCAGCTTCTGCTGCAGGTCGTCGCCGACGAACGAGCTGGCCCCGACCCCGAAGATGTCCACCCGATCCGCGGCCGACACGACCTCGACGGCCTGCTGCAGTGCCTCGATCTCGAGGGTCTTGGCGGTGTCGGCGATCGACATGGTCTCGGCCAGGGAGACCTTGGCCACGACGTCGGCCAGGGTGTCGTTCTGGTCGATGTCGCCGGACGCCTCGGGCAGTCCGGCGGTCTCGATCGACTCCCGGGTCACCTCGCGCAGGACGTCCATCCGCAGATCGCGGAAGTGCTGGTAGCCCAGGGTGCGGCAGAACCGGATCACCGAGGTGGTCGAGGTGGAGCAGCGGTCGGCGACTTCGTGGATCGACAGTTCCGCGGCCGCGGCCGGGTCGGCGATGAACAGCTCGGCGATCCGGCGCTCGCTGGGTCGCAGCTCGGGCATGATGGCTCGGATGTTCACAAGCGCGTGCTGGCCAACCGGGGTCCATGGGACGGGGTGGGGCATGTCGACTCCTGGTCGTGGTCGGTGCTGCGAGGGACCTCGTTGCAATTGTGTAACGAGTCTAAGGAAGATAGTTACACGTGGACAGCCTTCTGTGTACTTTTGTGACGTCAACCACCGAGTGCCCTATCCGGCTCCACTTCAGGGCACCTTGCATTGAGGAGTATGCCCATGATTCTTGGCAGCCACGCACGGCGTGGATTGACCGCATCAGCCGGTGTGGCGTTGGCATTTGCCCTCGTCCTCTCCGGCTGCTCGACGGCACCGACGCCGTCGGGATCGGCCTCCGCGTCCGGATCCGCCTCCGCACCTGCAGCCGCGGGAGGGACGTTGGTCGTTGGCGTGACCAGCGATCCCGACACGCTGTTCCCCTGGAAGGCCACCCAGTTCCAGGCCGTGAACGTCCTCCAGACCATCTACGGCACGCTCACCGAGTTCGACAAGGATCTCAACGTCGTTCCCGGCCTGGCCGAGTCCTGGGACACCTCCAGCGACGGCCTCACCGTCACCCTGCACCTGCGCAAGGGCGTCACCTTCGATGACGGCAGCGCCTTCGACTCTGCCGATGTGAAGTTCTCCCTGGACAAGATCAAGGAAGAGGCCACCGCAGCGGTCGCAGCCGCGTCCCTGGCTTCGGTGAAGAGCGTTGACGCCACCGACGCCAACACGGTCACCCTGCACCTGACCACCGCGGACGCCGGCCTGATGGCCAACCTGGCTTCGGTGAACCTGGCCATGCTCTCCTCCGACGACACCGAGGCGAAGCTGAGCACCGCCCCGAATGGCACCGGCCCGTTCAAGTTCGCCGAGCGCAAGGCGAGCCAGTCGCTCACCTTGGCCCGCAACGACGCCTACTGGGGCGACAAGGCCAAGCTCGACGGCATCGAGTTCCGGGTGATCCCCGACGAGTCCTCGATCGTCTCGGCCATGCAGTCCGGCAACGTCCAGTTCGCCGTCTTCGACGATCCGCTGGTGTCGCAGACCGCAACCGCGGCCGGCCTCACCGTCGCCAAGACCCCGCAGCTGAGCTACCACGTCCTGCAGCTGAACGCCCGCAAGGGTCCGCTCACCGACGTGAACGTCCGGCTGGCCATGCAGTGCGCCATCGATCGCCAGCAGGTGCTCGACACCGCCGCCCAGGGCGAGGGTGAAGTCACCGGCCCGATCACGTCCCCGGCGTTCCGCTCCGATCCCAACTCGCGGCCCTGCCCGACCCGGGATCTGGCCAAGGCTGCCGAATACCTGGCCAAGGCCGGCAAGTCGGACGGCGTCACGGTGAAGGCCATCGTGTCCCAGGGTGAGTACTCGACCTCGGTCAACGAGGCACAGAGCCTGAAGGCCCAGCTCGCTGAGGCCAAGATCACCCTCGACCTGGACGTCCTGGAATCGGGCGCCTACGTCGACAAGTGGATCGCAGCCGACTTCGAGGCGGCCGTCGCCCTCAACGGTGGACGTCCGGACCCCGACGGCTCCTACAGCCGGTACTTCACCAGCACCGGCAACCTGAACAAGGTCGCTGGCTACTCCTCGCCGGAGCTGGACAAGCTCTTCGCCGAGGGTCGTCAGACCTCCGACCTGGCCAAGCGCAAGGAGATCTACACCCAGATCTCCAACAACCTCGAGGACAATGCGGCGTGGATCTGGATGTTCACCAGCTACACCTACACCGCGACCACCTCGAAGGTCGCCGGATTCACGCCGATGGCCAATAGCTCGCTGCAGTACCTGCGCGAGACCACGCTGGGCTGAGTTCATCGGTGGGGTGGGCCGATTCCTGGCCCACCCCACCGGGACACTTGCACTATGACTGCCGTCAGAGCCATTGCCGCGCACCCGATTCTTCGTCGGGTCCTGTCCGCCCTCGGAACCCTGTTCGGGGTGGCGGTCTTCGTCTTCGTGATGCTGCGTGCCATTCCGGGCAACCAGATCACCGCCGGGTTGGGTACCGAAGCCGCTGCGCTGACCCCGTCCCAGCGGGCCGCCCTCGAGGCCTACTACGGCCTGGACAAACCCCTGGTCGTGCAGTTCTTCAGCTGGCTCGGCAACATCTTCACCGGCAACCTCGGCTTCTCGTCCCGGGCGCAGGTGAGCGTCGTCGATCTCACCGCACAGTCGCTTCCGGTGACTCTCGAACTGGCGGTCTTCTCGATCGTCCTGGCTCTGCTGATCGGCATCCCGCTGGGCATGCTGTCGGCCTCCAAGCCGGATTCGCCCCGGGACGCCTTCGGTCAGACCGTCGGCCTGCTGGGCCTGTCGATCCCGGCCTTCCTGCTGGCCACCGCCCTGTTGGCGATTCTGTCGGCCACCATCAGGTTCAACCCGAACGGCGAGGCTTTCGCCCACCTGACCGAGAATCCGCTGCTGAATCTGCAGCAGATGCTGCTGCCCTCGCTGGTGCTCGGCTTCGGGATCGCCGCCCCGATCATGCGGACGACCCGGACGGCCGTCCTCGAGGTGCGCGGCAATGACTTCATCCGGACGGCCCGAGCCAAGGGCGTCGGCCCGCGGCGGCTGCAGTTCCGGCACGTCCTGGGCAACGCCCTGGTGCCGATCGTGACCATGACCGGCCTCCAGTTCGGCTACCTGCTGGGCGGCGCGGTGGTGGTCGAACAGATCTTCTCCCTGCCCGGCATCGGACGGCAGGTGCTGCTCGGCATCCAGCAGAAGGAGTACGCGGTCGTGCAGAGCACGGTGCTGCTGATCGCGCTGGCCTTCGTGATCGTGAACCTGCTCACCGACCTTCTCTACCGGATCATCGACCCGAGGGTGCGTGCCGAATGAGCGACATCACAGGTTCCGCGCCCGCCGCCCTGGCTCAGGGACGCGCCGGCGAACGACTCCGTCTGCTGCTGCATAGCCGCAGCGGCATGGCCGGCCTGGTCGTGGTCGGGCTGCTGGCCGTCCTCTGCCTGGCCGCGGCCTTCGGCCTGCTGCCCTACGACCCGCTGGCCCAGACGCCGGCGCTGCGGCTGCGTCCGCCCTCGGCCGCGCACTGGTTCGGCACCGACCAGTTCGGCCGCGACGTGTTCTCCCGGGTGGCCGCCGGGGTGGCCAACTCGGCACTGATCGCCCTGGTGGCAGTGGCTTTCGCGACGATCGTGGGCACCTTGTCCGGGGTGGTGGCCGGCTTCTACCGGGGCGCCCCCGACGCGGTGGTCAGCGGCGTGACCAACGTCTTGTTCGCCTTCCCGCCGCTGCTGCTGGCCCTGTCGCTGGCCTCGGTGCTGGATCGCAGCTGGTTCACCATTGCGGTGGCCATCGCCATCGTCTACGTCCCGATCTTCATCCGGGTCACCCGGGGCCCGGTGCTGTCGCTGCGCGAGATCGACTATGTGAAGGCGGCCACCAGCACCGGCCAGAGCCGGGCGGCCATCATGTTCCGCCACGTGCTGCCGAACATCACTTCGATCGTCATCGTCCAGGTGACGCTGTCGCTGTCCTGGGCGGTGCTCACCGAGGCCTCACTGAGCTTCCTGGGGCTGGGTGCGCCGCCGCCAGCGCCGTCGCTCGGCTCGATGATCTACGAGGCCCGCACGTTGGTCTACATCGCTCCCTGGACGATGGCCGCCCCCGGCATCGTCATCGTGCTCTTCGTGGTCGGGCTCAACCTGCTCGGCGATGGCCTGCGCGATTCTCTCGACCCCAGAAACAGAGGAACCAAATGACAAGCCTCGACGAGGAACTGGCCGATCTGGTCACCGAGTCGGTCAACCCCGCCTACGCCTTGCTGGACACCATGTCGGTGGCCGAGTTGACCGAGGTGATGAACCAGGCGGACGCGACGGTGGCGCCGGCGGTCCGGGCGGCGCTGCCGTCCATCGCCGCGGCGATCGAGGCTGCCGCCGAGCGGATGCAGGCCGGCGGACGACTGGTCTATGTCGGCGCCGGGACGGCCGGACGGATCGGCGTGGTCGACGCGTCCGAATGCCCGCCGACGTTCAGCACTCCGCCCGAGCAGGTCTTCGCGATCATGGCCGGCGGCCCGAATGCCATCGTCAACCCGATCGAGGGTGCCGAGGACGACGCCGAAGCCGGTGCCCAGGCCGTCTCCGAGGCCGCGATCGGCCCGCTGGACACCGTGGTGGGCATCGCCTCCAGCGGTCGCACCCCGTATGTGATCGGGGCCATCGAGCGGGCTCGCCAACTCGGTGCACTCACCGTCGGGCTGTCCTGCAATACCGGCACCCGGCTCAGTGCGTCCGCCGAACGGGCCATCGAGATCGAGCTGGGGCCCGAAGTGGTCTCCGGCTCCACCCGGCTGAAGGCCGGCACCGCGCAGAAGATGGTGCTGAACATGTTCTCCACCATCGTGATGGTCCGGCTCGGCAAGACCTACGGGAACCTGATGGTCGACCTCAAAGCGACCAACCACAAGCTGCGCGAGCGGGCGATCCGGATGGTCGAACTGATCGCGGAGGTGCCACGAGAGGTGGCCTCGGACGCCCTGGCCGCCGTCGATTTCGACGTGAAGCTGGCCAGTCTGATGCTGATCGCGGCCACCGACCGGGCCACGGCCGAGGCCCGGCTGCAGACGGCCGGCGGCCGGCTGCGAACCGCCTTGGAGGTGTCGTGATGCGCGTTCTGGGAATGATCTCGGGCACCTCGCACGACGGCATCGACGTGGCCACTGTCGAGTTCGAGGCCGTCAACGGCGAACTGACCGGACGGATCGTCCACGCCGGCTCGACGCCGTACCCGGCGCAGCTGCGCGCCGACCTGATCGCCATGCTGCCGCCGTCGGCCACCACGCTCGCCGAGGTCTGTGAACTCGACACCCGGATCGGCCAGGCCTTCGCCGACGCGGCGGCCACCGCGATCGGCGAGGGTGGCCCGGTGGACGCCATCTGTTCGCACGGCCAGACCGTCTATCACTGGGTGGAGGCCAACCAGGCACTCGGCACCCTGCAGATCGGCCAGCCGGCCTGGATCGCCGAGCGCACCGGAGTGCCGGTGGTGGCCGACATCCGGGCCCGCGATCTGACCGTCGGCGGCCAGGGGGCTCCGCTGGCCTCCTTCATCGACTACCTGCTGCTGAAGGGGCGTCCGGGGATCTCCGGCGCGCTGAACCTGGGCGGCATCTCGAACATGACGGTGATCAGCGAGCGCGGGATCGCGGCCTGGGATATCGGCACGTCCAATGCCTTGGCTGACGCCGTGGTGGTGGCCCGCGGGCTGAACCCGCTGGGCTACGACGAGGACGCCGCGATCGCCCTCAGCGGCCAGGTGGACGAGATTCTGCTGGCCACGCTGCTGGCCGAGCCGTACTACCGGCTGACCCCGCCGAAGAGCACCGGCAAGGAGCTGTTCAACCTCGATTACGTCGAGCAGGCACTGGCGGCGTCCGGTCGCAATCCGAGCGACGCCGACCTGCTGGCCACCCTGATCGAGCTGAGCGCCCGCACCGTGGCCGACGCGGTCCGCGAGGCCGGGGTCGGCTATCTGGCCGCGTCCGGTGGTGGCTGCCGCAATCCGCTGCTGATGCGCCGGCTGCGGGAGCTGCTGCCCGAGGTCGAGGTGGTGCTCACCGACGAGATCGGGCTGCCGGTCGATACCAAGGAAGCGGTCTTGATGGCCCTGATCGGCTGGTGCACGATGCACGGCCTGCCTGGCATCGCTCCGGGTGGGACGGGTGCCCGCACGCCCAGCATTCTGGGTGCCATCACGCCGGGCACCGGCCCGCTGGTGCTGCCCGAGCCGGTGGACCGGCTCGATTCGCTGCGGATGCTGGCGAGCGGCCCGGTTCGGTGAACATCGTGCTGCGTGAGGCGAGCCTCGACGACCTGGAGCAGGTGGTCGAGGTCTTCCTCGCGTGCTGGCGGGGCAGCTATGCCGCGGTGCTGCCCGCCTCCCTGGTGTCGACCATGACCGACGAGCAGGCAGACGCCTTGTGGCGCCGGGTGCTGGCTTCGACCTCCGGGACCACGGTGGTGGCCGTGGCCGATGGCCGGATTCTGGGTCTGACCAGGTTCGATGCGTCCGGCGCCGAGGGTGCCGTGCACTCCTTGTACGTGTCGCCGCAGGCCCAAGGCCTCGGCCTGGGCACGAAGCTGCTCGACCACGCCAATGCCGCTTTCCTTGCCGCCGGCCAGACCCGTGCCCAGTTGTGGGTGTTCGCCGGCAACGCGCCCTCGGTGGCCTTCTACCGCTCCCGGGGCTGGCTGCCGGACGGCCGGACCCGGATCGAGCCGGAGTTCGGCGAGCCCGAGCTGAGCTTGCACAAAGACCTGGTCGCCGACGGGGCCGACGATGACGGCAGCTGACGCGCTGGCGTCCGTCCTGACCGGACGGCAGGCCCCGTTGGGTGCCGTGATCGGTTTTGCCGGCCCGGACGGACGGGAGCTGGCCACCGGCGGACTGACCCGTCCCGGCGGGGAGCTGGTCAGCGCGCACACCGTCTTCGATCTGGCCTCGGTAACCAAGGTGGTCACCACCTGTGCGCTACATCGGCTGGCCGTCCTGGGGGAGTTGAGCCTCACCGACCCGCTGTCCCGCTACCTGCCGGGCACCGCGTGCGCGCCCGAGACCACGCTGGCCGAGTTGTTGTGGCATCGGGCCGGGCTGTGGGAGTGGCAGCCGTTGTACTTGGCCGACGCCGGCCCGCGGGCGGCCCTGGCGTCCCTTCCGTTGCGGTATCGGCCGGGCCAGGAGCGGCACTATTCCGATCTGGGCTTCATGCTGCTGGGCCAGGTGGTTGCGGCGGTCGCCGGGGTCCGGCTGGCTGCGGCGGTGCGGGCCCTGGTGGCCGAGCCGCTCGGGCTGCGCAGTCTCGGCTACGGCCCGATCACCGGCGACGTGGCTGCGGGTGGTCACGGCGATCAGGTCGAGCAGGAGATGGTTCGTACCGGTCAGCCGTACCCCGTCCTGTTCGCGGCGGACGGCTTCGGCTGGCGCGATCAGCCGACCCAGGGCGTCGCCAACGACGGCAACGCCTTCCACGGCTTCGGTGGGGTCAGTGGCCACGCCGGCCTGTTCGCCCACGCGGACGATCTGCTGACTCTGGCGCAATCCTTGGCCTCCCCGGCAGCGGCCGACCTGTGGGGCACCGACCTGCGCGCCCAGGTCTTCGCCGACGGCCCGGACGCCGGCCAGGCCATGGGCTGGCGCAGCCAGCCGTGGCGCCACGACGGCCGCGAGGTTCGGCTGCTGTGGCATCCGGGCTTCACCGGCTGCGCGGTCGGCTTCGTCCCCGATCAGGAGCTGGCCATGGTGATGCTCACCAACCGCCTGTTCGCCGAAGATCCGACCGACACCGCCTCGCTGTGGGCGCGGGTCACCGACAAGATGGAACCTGGCCGTCCGGCCGGAGAGGATGCCAACGATGGATGCTGAGCCCGTCCTGCAGATCAGCGGCCTGTGTGTGTCGTTCCGCACCGGCGGCTCGCTGGTGCCTGCGGTGAAAGACGTCAGCATCAGTGTGGCGGCCGGCGAGACCGTGGCCGTGGTGGGGGAGTCCGGCTCGGGCAAGAGCACGACGGCGTCCGCGGTGAACCGGCTGCTGCCCGAGAACGGGGTGATCACCGCCGGCAGCATCCGCTTCGAGGGACGCGAGCTGGCCGACCTCGGCGAGCACGAGCTGATCGGCCTGCGCGGGGCCGGGATCGGTCTGGTGCCGCAGGATCCGATGTCGAACCTCAACCCGCTGATGCGAGTGGGCGATCAGATCGGCGAGGCCCTGGAGGTGCACGGACGTACCCACGGACGCGAGACCGACCAGCGGGTGATCGACCTGCTGGAGATGGTCGGCATCCCGGAGCCGGCGAACCGGGCCCGGCAGTATCCGCACGAGTTCTCCGGCGGCATGCGGCAGCGGGCGCTGATCGCCATGGGCCTGGCCTGCGGTCCGCGGCTGCTGATCGCCGACGAGCCGACCTCGGCCTTGGACGTGACCGTCCAGCGCCGCGTCCTGGACCAGCTGGAGTCGCTGACCCACGAGTTGGGCACGGCGGTCTTCCTGATCACCCACGACCTGGCGCTGGCCGCCGAGCGCGCCGACCGGATCGTGGTGATGTACCACGGCGAGGTGGTCGAGGAGGGGCCGTCGGCGCAGGTGCTGGGCGCCCCCGAGCACCCGTACACCCGTGAGCTGATCGCGGCCGCGCCGAGCCTGGCCTCACGCCGTGAGCCGCTGGTGAGTCGGACGGTGGAGCAGGATCGTCCGCCGCTGGTGGAGGTGGTCGGCCTGGTCAAGGAGTTCGGTGTTCGGGCGGCGAAGTCCGGCCAGCCGCGGACGTTCACCGCGGTCGATCAGGTGAGTTTCGCGATTCGTCCGGGGACGACGGTGTCGATCGTGGGGGAGTCGGGCTCGGGCAAGTCGACCACGGCCAGCCTGCTGCTCGGTCTGGAGCAGCCCACGGCCGGCAAGATCATGTTCGACGGCGTCGACGTGACCGGGCTGAAGGGCCGCGAGCTGTTCGGCTTCCGGCGCCGGGTGCAGCCGGTCTTCCAGAACCCGTACTCCTCGCTCGACCCGCGCTACACGGTGGGCCAGAGCATCGCCGAGCCGCTGCAGGTGCACAAGATCGGGGACGCCGACAGCCGCCGGGCCCGGGTGGACGAGCTGCTGGAGAAGGTGGCCTTGGCCCCGGAGTTCGCCTCCCGGCTGCCGCACGAACTGTCCGGTGGCCAGCGGCAACGGGTGGCGATCGCCCGAGCCTTGGCCCTCGATCCCGACCTGGTCGTCCTGGACGAGGCCGTCTCGGCTCTGGACGTCCTGGTGCAATCGCAGATCCTGAAGCTGCTTGCCCAGCTGCAATCCGAACTCGGCTTGGCCTACCTGTTCATCAGCCACGACCTGGCCGTGGTCCGGATGATCTCCGACGAGGTTCACGTGATGCAGCGCGGACGTTTCGTCGAGAGCGGCACCCCGGAGGAGATCTTCGACAACCCGCAGGACCCGTACACCGTGGAGTTGCTCGCCGCGATCCCCGGCGGACGCCTGGTCGCCTGACACCCGTGAGCAGCACCTACGCCCGCCGCCGGTAACCAGGCAAGGACGCACGCGGCCCGCCGAGCGCCTGAGCGGACGCCTGCGACGCCCATTGCGTGCAGCGTTCAGCCAGCCTGTGCAGGGCCTTCGGGGCAATCGCAGCCAGATCCGGTTGGGCGCACACGTCGGCGGCAGCGCTCGGAATGGCGGCGGCCATCGTCTGCACCTGGTGAAGGACCCATGCCTCGTCGAGTTTCACCTCGCTGGCGAACAGCTTCCAGTTGCCGAGGCTGATGGAGTCCAGCCGGTCTTCGCCGCCGATTCTCATGGCGAGGGTGCGAGCCTCCGCGGTCTCTCCGAACAGCAGGGTGCTGTTCAGGTCGTACAGCGGCGCCAGCCGCACATCACCTGGTGTGAGCAGCATGGAGTAGTTCCGGGCGTGCGCGTCCGAGCCCTTCGTCAGGTAGTTGAAGATGATCGCCCGTGCGAAGGTTTCGACGTCGCGTTCATTGCCGAACTCCCGGATCAGCGCCGCACAGCGCGTCACCCCGGGGCCACCCTGCGACTCGTAATTGTGGAGAGGGTCGTGCCCGTAGCACTGGCAAAGATCCTCCTGGTGGACCCGCCACCATCGGCCGGCGTCGTCCCGGGCCCGGTCGTAGCGTTCTACGCCGATGACTCGTTGTCCTGCGAACTCGGCGATGAAGGTTCGTGCGACAGGAAGGCCCACCTTGGCTGCGATACGCATGGTGGCGGCCTCGCCGATGTCCTGATCTTCAAGGCCAGGAATCGCCGGTTTGAAGATGTGAGTCGACGGCTCGGCTCCGGCCGGCAGTGCCCATCCGTCGTCGAGCTTCTGCAAGGCGAACTTCGCCTGGGCTCCGGCCAGCGAGAACTGGCCCGTGGACGTGTCCGGGTCGTAAGGGAGGCTGTCTTGCTTGGCTGCGACGGCTAGCCCCGCGATGTCGTCGTCTGAGAGCCGATGCAATGTGCCGGTCCTGCCCATGTTCGCTTCGAGGCGGTCGTCGCGGACGAACTGGGCCGCGCCGGCCACGTCTTCACCGATGTGGGCAAGCAGGCTTTCCGGGTTGTTGTCGGTGACGCCGAAGTCACGGCGCCACCGTGTGAGCAGTGGTGGTCGGTCGGTCAGTAGCGCTGACAGCCAGTTGTGAACCGGGGTTCCGCGGTGCCTGTTCCGGTCCAGCGGCATGCTCAGTGACAGCGGGACCGCTGCCGCAGGGTCGAGATCCCGGTCGTAGCTGACTCTGACCGCAGTTCCGCGTCCGGTGAGCGTGCCGATGTGCTCGGCGTTCATGAGGATGTGCAGCTCGTTCACAACGGGCGATCCTGTGGTGCGTAGCGAGCCAGGATCTCGGAGGCTTTCGGCGTGAACGATTCTGGCCTTCGGGCCCGTACGGGGACGGTCGAGTCGAAGGTGACGTCGAGTCCGAGTGCGACGAGGAGCCGCATGACCATGTCGAACGGTGCGGAGAGCTTGTCTCCGGCTTCGAACTCGACAAGCCATTGGCGGCCGACGCGGGCCTCGGCTGCCAGTTCGACTTGGGACATCCCCAGGCGTGTGCGTGCATCTCGCACTGCCGCTCCAAGCTCGGATGCATCCCGTACAGATACTGTCGCCATGCGACGACAGTAGCACACTGTCGCCATCTGGCGACAGTGTGGCCCGCAAGCCCGCAAGCCCGCAAGCCCGCCAGCACCGCAGCCTGATGACGTCAGGGGAGGGTCTTGAAGACTTCAATCGGGCAGCGGGGTCCGGTGGATCTGGAGAGGCGTCGGTCGCCGGTGAGCAGGGTGGCCTGAAGGTGCTCACCCAGTACGGTAACTACAACAACTCGACCAACTACTCCGAGCGGCAGTCCCACTAGGGTTCCTAGTCCAAGAACTCCCATACCCGATCGGTCTCAATCGCAATACTGTGAGCCAGTTGGGTCGGTGTCTTTCCCGGATCAACCGCATCGCTTGCCCGAATCAGGACGCTGAGGTTCCGCTCCACGTTCCTGCGTGCGCACTGGACGAAGCCGGAGGCCTGATTGGACTTGAGGACGTCTGAGGTGAGCTCGTCGGCCGTCTGGCCAGCCGGAAGTGGCACCGCCACCACACTGAGGAATACGCAGGTGGTGGTTGGGGTCCCAGGCACGGAAAGCCACTGCCCGGGCGAGATTGCGCGGATGTACTCAATGAAGTTCGAGGTAGTTGCGGTGGGGTGCAGAACATCTAAGAAACCCCATTCGCTTGGGTTGCGACGACACTTTAAGGCAGGCGTGATCCACTAGGCGGATGAATCCAAAGAACACGGAGAATCTCACCTCTACTCGACAGGATCGACCGCGCGGACAGCGGACTGATTGTGACATCTGGGATGGGCCTTGATGATCTCGATTGGTGGTCTGGAGGACCTCAACTGCGACATACGCGGCGTCTACGACTGCGGAGTCGCCCGCCATTCGGCTGCAAGACGCCCGGGAGGAGCGGATTTGCTCGGCCAGAATGGCTAGGCTTCCCAAAGAATTGTCGTGCGGGAGTGCGGCAAGAAGGTTGGAGAGACGCCATGGCCGTTCAATGCCCGACCTGCGGATACCTTTCTGCGTCGGGCGACACCTGCGCCCGCTGCGGTTGGCGGCTCGCTCCTGAGAGCGCGGACGGAATCGCACCGTCAGCGGTACCGCCGCCTCCTCCAGCCGAACCGTTCCAGGCCCAGGTGCCACCCGCTCCCAGCCGCGTCCCATTGATTGCCGGAATCGTCGCTCTTTCCCTGGCCCTGGTCTGCGCCACCGCTTTCGCTGCCGTCACGTTGTTCTCGCCGGCGGCATCCAGCACCGGTGGCTCGAAGGTCGGCGGAGCTGCGGAGCTGAAGGTCACGGGTACGCCGGCTCGTGCCTCGCTGTGGTCGAACGGGTCCAGCGAGGTGTGGCGGCTGAACCCGGCGAAGATCGTTGCCCGGACCGATCCCGACGGCGGCGGCAACGAAGGCTATGCGTACGCGGGACGTGCGCAGGACCTCGTGGCCTTCACGGTGAACACGTCCACGGCGAGCGGCACCGTCCTGGCGGTGGATGGCTCGACGGGAGAGCGTTCCTGGTCGGCCTACTCCGGTGAGGAGTGTGGCGGCATGGTGGGGGGATCGGTCCTACGCTGCCAGGGTGGACGGATGGGGTACTACCCCACTGAGTTGGTGAACATGGCCACGGGCACATCCACCGAAACGCCTTCCAGCCAGGAACTCGGTGCCGGGATCCCCGACGGGCAGGAGGACGTGTACGGCTGGTCCACCTTCGTCATCAACGGCGAGCTCTTCGCCTCCTGGCTGGACGAGCCCAGCACCGATTCCGGACTCAACAAACTACGGGTCGCGAAGTTGGCGGACGATGGCTCCGCATTCGTGTGGACGAGTGACCGTCCGTTGGCCGTTTTCGCCGGAGCCGACGGGATCAACTCCGCCGGGCGCATCAACCATGGCATCGTCACGGGGCGCTGGGGAGCGTTGAATGCCGCTGACGGCAAGGTCATCCTCGACGGAACCGGTAGCGACCAGCCGGCCACCGTCCAATGGGTGGCCCAGAACGTCCTTCAGGGCGGCGACCAGGGCACCGCGCCCAAGCAGTCGACTGCGCCCGACGGCACCCAAATGAGCATCATCGGCGTGGGCGGCATCTCGGTCACCACCACCGCTCTGCCGAAGCACCCCCTCAGGCAGACTGCGGACGGTGTGGCTGCCTTCGATCCCGCCAGCGGCGCCGACAGTCTCTCCGGCCCCACGTTGTGGTCGACCAGACTCGGGCCGACGACCTCGACCGACTGGACGCTGGACGACGGGTCCAACGGTGGCTACTTGCTTGCCTACCACGATGGCCTGATCGCTCTGGCGCGCCAGCCTCGCGACTCGCGTGCTGGGGTGGTGTCGATGCTCGCCGAGGACACCGGTGCGCTGCTCTGGCAGGCCGACGTGGTCGTTCCTGCTGGCGGGGAAGAGAGGGCGGTGATCGTTCCGACCTTCACCGCGGAGGGCGAGCTGCTCGTTGAGGCCACTCATACAGATTCCGTCTCTCCGGTCGCAGCCGGCACCTCCGAGCTCACGATGTTCAAGGCCGAGAACGGCGACATCCTGTGGTCCCGCGCGGGCGCTGTCGCAGGCGGTGAACTCCATGCGCTGACTTCTGCACCCTTCGCCCCCGAGGTCGAAAGCCTCGACGGCATCGTCGTGGACAACCTGGACGGTGCGATGACCGCCGACACTGGCTCTGCGGAGGGCACCTTCTCGATGCTTCGTCCGACGTCGACGTCTCTCACCGTCCCCGCCGACGCGCCGGCGTGCCCGTCCGGCATGACCGCGATCTCATGGACGCAGTACGCCGACGGTGCGATCCTGCTCTGCCGCAGCGACACCGGCTACTCCGTCGTGTTCCCCGCACACTCGGACTGGCGGGCGACGGAGCTCGACTTTGCCGACGGCGGTTACCAGGTCGCCTTCGACAGCGGGACGCGGGTGCGGGTCGCGCTCGGCGGCCAGGTGGTCTACACCGACCTGGGAGGAACCGTCACTGCGGCGCAGGCCGTCCGGTCGTGGAACGACGTCGCCGGCGAGGTCACGGTCTCGGTTCCGTCCGGACTGCCCGTCTGCCCGACAGGGTCGTGGCCCATCTCACTGTCCACCTACAGCGGCGGCTGGCTGCTCATCTGCGGGACGTCGGCGGGCTCCCCAACCTCAATGCGGATTGGCGATGGCTCGGCCGTCAGCGAACTCGGCTCCGTGGTGTACCGCAACGGCGGCTACTGCGGGTCCGCGGACGGCCGGACGGTCTGCGCCTACCGTTCCCCGGCAGTGGTCAGCGTGACCGATGCCGGCGGCACGGTCACTCAGCACGGGGCGGAGTGGAACTACTTCGACGGGCACGGACAGGGAGGGGTCGGCAAAGGCAACGGCTCTTACGGCGTCGAAGCCCCGGACGACAACGCAAAGGATCAGGTTCGCTATCTGGCCCAGATTCTGCAGAAGTCGATGGCGGGACGTATCAACCTCCAGTCCGCCGTCGACAAGGTAAGAGGCTGCTCCGACCTCGAGGGTGCGCTGACGTCCTTCAATGACGTGCTGGCCAACCGGCAGGAGCTGCTCGACGCCCTCGAGTCCACCCCGGTAGACGCCGTGCCGAACGGGTCGGAGCTGGTGGCCAGTCTGCGGAACGCGCTCCAGCTGTCGCACGACTCCGACGAGGTGTGGCTGCAGTGGGCGCAGAGCGAGCAGGCCAACGGCTGTGCCGAAGGTGTGAGTAGCCCGCTCTACCAGCAGGTTCGGGCGATGAACGAGAACGTCGCCGCAGCCAAGGACGCCTTCCTGGCCATCTGGAACTCCCAGATCGCGCCCGCGTACGGCGCGGCGGAGTTCAAGACCTCGCAGATCTAGGCTTCGCCCCCACGATCTGCAGCGGAATGCTCGCGGCGGCAACTCCGTTGCTACGGACATGACCACTATTGGACTCATCGGGGCCGGCAACATCGGCTCCAACCTCGCGAAGGCGCTCGTGGCTCACGGCTACAACGTCGTCCTCAGCAACTCCCGCGGCCCGGAAACCCTGGCTGACCTGGTCGCCACCCTCGGCCCGAACGCCCGCGCCGCCACCCCGACCGAAGCCGCCGAGGCGGCCGACATCGCCGTGGTCACCATTCCGCTGAAGGCCATCGACACGGTTCCGGTGGAGCCGCTGGCCGGCAAGATCGTGATCGACACCAACAACTACTATCCGCAGCGCGACGGCAACATCGCCGTCTTGGACGAGGAGTCGACCACCGTCTCTGAGCTGCTCCAGGCCCACCTGCCAGCCTCGAAGGTCGTGAAGGCGTTCAACCACCTGGGTGCCGCCCAGATCGTCGACACCGCCACCGCGTCCGGCACGCCTGGGCGTCGCGCTCTGGCCCTGTTCTCCGACGATGCGGACGCCGCCAACACCGTCGCCGAGCTCGTGGACGCCATCGGCTTCGACACCGTCGTGGTCACCCCGCTGTCCGAAGGCTGGCGCACCCAGCGCGACACCGCGGCCTACGGCCCCAAGCTGACCGCCGACGAGCTTCGCTCCGCCCTGGCCTCCGCCAAGCGCTACCGCGACATGTGAGGGCTCAGCGGGCTTGGCGTCGCCGCTCGACGAAGCGTCGCGCCAGCCGCCACGCCCGCCGTCCCCGCGACTGCACTCGTCCAAGCGGAGTATCGACCAGAAACTCGTCGGTCAGCCGCAGGTCATGCGCCGACGGCCAGATCGCCCGCAGCACCAGCCCGGGACGTTCGGCCGGACGCGCCTCGCGCAGCACCTGCAGCCATGGCGTCACCTCGTGCGCCTGGGCGACCTTGCCCAGCCACGCCTCCAGCGCGCCCGGCGCCCGCGGCCCGCGCCGATCCCCGATGATCTCGGCGAACTCCGGCACCACCCGCAGCGGCTCGTCCGCCCCGAGCTCGACGATCCGGTCGGCTAACTCCTGCCGCTCTGCCTCGGACAGTTTCGGCAGCACGTCGTTGACTAGCTGAGCCAGCTCCTCGGCATGCCTGGGCTGTGTGTGCGTCCCTCTTAGCGAGTGCAGCGCCCAGATCACGATGGACGACGCCCTATCCGGAATCCAGCACGGGAACCCGGCCACCATCATCTGCTCTCGGTACTCCCACAACACCTCGAACGCCCGCTCCGGCCCCGCCAACAGCCCGGGGAAGTCGTGGTGGAGGTCAATGTCGTTGGGCCAATCTGGGTGGCAAAGCGTGACTGAGTGGAGGCTGATCCGCTTCCCCGGGGTGGTTGATGACCGCTCCGTCCACCCAAGCGGCGCAAGACTGCGAATCACCTCGTCAGAGCCGCCCGGCTCGACCATCAGATCCACATCGGCCGAGTTGTGGCCAGTTCGAAGGCTCTGACTCCGTAGCGGCAAGCCCTTGATCAGTACGGCTCGGACGGACAGTTTGCTGACAGTTTCGCGGAGCAGTGCCGCACTGAGCTCGTTTCCCTCCGCGGTGCTCAGGAGGTCGCCGGAGGTGGCCGGTACGGCCCCGTTTGTGGACATCTCTGCCTCCTCCTGCCTTGTACGGCTGAGGAAATGGTCCTCCGAATGCCTAGCAGGACCAAGTTCACGACCATTCGGGTTCCGATTTGCCGCTCGCGCACCGCTGTCGATGGGGCTGACTTAGGCTCCTAAGAAAGGAGAGAGGTCCCCCTGCCGGGTGACATACTCTCAATCAACGATTACCAGTCTGCGCCGCCGGGTCATCATCCGACGGCGCCCCTGTGCGGGGTGAAGCGGACTGGTCTGGCGGCTCTGTTTGGGGGGTAGATGTCCGCAGTACTGGCCGACCGCACGCTGAGGGCGCTTGGCTGCGTGAACCAGTGCATCGAGCCGGACGAAGTCGTCTCAAGTCGGCGCAGATCAAGTTCGGAAGGGCCGGCGTCTTTGGTCTGCGCTGCGGTAGGAATCGGGGCGCCCCGGTGACCTCTGGAGCTTGTCAGGCGGGCGGCCGATGCTAGCGAAGAGGGCGGGCTACGCGATCCTCGCTAGCGCGGCGACCTTGGCTGCAACGGCCTTGGCGCTGTTGCTGGGTGCCAAGACCCTTCCCGACTGGTCTTTCGGATACTGGCAGCTCTACCTCTTCTACACGTCGTTCGTGGGGGTATTTCATCTCGGCTGGGTCGATGGCGCATACCTGCGCTGGGTGAGTGCGGATGGTGGCCCGCCACAACAGGGAAGGTTGTCTCGGCAACTCGCGGTGTTCGCGGGCTTCCAGATGCTGATCGCGTGCGTGCTCGTCGCCGCCATCCTCGCCTCTCCTGGCGACGCAGACCGCCGCGTGGTCTTGCTGGGTGCAGTGGCGTCCTTGGTGCTGAGCAACCTGAGGGGGCTGGTGTACGCAGCCTTCCAGGCTGCCGCACGGCTGCGGGAGTACGCGAGGTTCAGCGTTGCCGACCGAGCGGTGTTCATGGCGTCAATCGTTGCGGTATCAGTCTTCCGCAACGGCTCATTTGCGGCGTTCGTGTGCGCCGATCTGTTGGGCATATCGGTGGGGCTCACATTTGCCCTGCTGAGGCTTCGTCTAGCTTCGGGCCCTCACGTCACCGGTGAGCCTTGGTCGGTAGTAGATGTTGCGCGGGATGCGAAGCAGAGCATTCGCCGAGGATTTCCCTTGATGGCAGCGAATATCGCTGGAATGCTCACGATCGGAATTGTGCGATGGGCGATTGAACTGGAATGGGGCATCGCAACATTCGGGCAAGTGTCATTCTTCATGTCGATCGTAAACATCGTTCTCGGTCTTCTTGGCCCGATCTCGCTCGCGTTGCTGCCGTCGCTGGCCCGACTGGAGCCCGCGAAGCTGAGGGAGCTGTATCCCAGAGTGCGCGCGCTCGTAGCAGTCCTGTCGATTAGCGGACTTCTGCTGTATTTCCCTGGCCGTCTTGCAGTCGATGCCTTCTTCCCAACCTACTCAGGGCAGTGGGTAACTCTCTTGGTACTCTTCCCCGTCACGATCTTCTCCCTGAGGATAGTGATCTTTACTAACAGCTTCCTAAAGGCGATGGGCCGGGAAGTGCAGATGCTGATGATCAACACCGTTTCGGTAGTCGTGAGCGGGGTGCTCGCGTATCTGTCGGTTGCTGTCGTGCACAGCCTCATGGCGGCAGTGGCGTCGATGCTAGTCGCGGCTGCGGTACGAGCGACCCTGGCAGAGTGGGTGCTGGGTTCGGCTCTCGATATCTCGACCTGGCGGACCGATGCAATCGAGCTAGCTGCAGTGGCCGCGTTTCTGGCCAGCAACCTAGTGCTGCCGCCGTGGGTGGGCCTCGTCGCCTGGGTTGCGACCATCGCCGGCGCCGTTCTCGTCGGTGGCCAGCGGCTGCGCGGCCTTCTCCGGGGAGCCGGAGTCCACAGCAGATGGCTCGGAGGTGGTAGTGAAATCTAGAGAGGGGCTCCCGACGGAGGATGCAAGAGGCGGTGCAATGAGGCGGATTGGCGTGGCGACCTCGCGGTATGTGTGGAAAGTGGTGAACGCGGTCCAGCAGTGGCCCATATGGCCTGATCCGGTTAGGGGGGCACTTTTGCGGGCTGCTGGAGTGAAGATCCATAGCACTGCAGGGGTAGCCGAGAACGTCTACCTGGGCGGACGTCAGGTAACGCTAGGTGTTGACGTCTACGTGAATGTGGGGTCCTTCGTTGACGGATCAGCGAGCGTAGTCATTGGTGACTACACACGAGTCGGGCCATTCGTCCGCATTCTCACGGGGACCCACGCGTATCGCAACTCGGTCATTCGACGGCGCCGAGAGGACGGCACGGTTGGCCAGCCGGTGACCATCGAACGGGGCTGCTGGATTGGCATGGGGGCATCCATAATGCCCGGGGTGACAATCAGTGAAGGATGCGTTGTGGCCGCGGGATCCCTGGTTGTCAAGTCAACGGAGCCCAATGGCCTTTATGCGGGCGTGCCGGCTATGCGGAAGCGGACTCTGAGTACTGAGGATGACAACGCGGAAGGCGGGGGACATTTCGTTGAGTGAGGGACCAAATCGGGAGACGGCCGCGCTCGAGCTGGACGTGCACGCGATCATCATCGCGTACAACTCCGCAGCGATCATAGGGGACTGTCTAGCTTCGGCCGTCGCCCAGGGCATAAGGGCCGTGACGGTGTGGGATAACGCATCCACTGACATCGAGCAGCTCAGGGCGGTTGTGAGGGCCTTCGGCGAGCCGGTCCGCTTGGTTGAATCAACGGAGAACCTAGGGTTTGCGCGAGCGGTTAACAGAGCTGCCGCCGGGACTGAGACTCGCTTGACGCTGCTTCTCAACCCCGACTGCATCATGCCCGACACAGGCACCATTGCGGCCATGGCTGCATACCTCGATGGGAGGCCCGACTTCTGCGCGGTGGTGCCAGCGGTAGTGAACGCTCTCGGAGAGCCGCTTGTGGCGGGCGGAGCCTTCCCGTCGATCAGTAAGGAGCTTGTAGCCCAATCGGGGCTGGACGCGCGGCTCTCTCATCGCGCAAAGAAGCGCATTGCGACAGTTCTGAGGCTCATCCCGGGGGGACGTAGGCTATCGCTTCAAATCAGCTCGATGGCGCCGCGGTCTGACATCGAGCTTGAATGGGTGTCGGGATTCTGCCTTCTGATGAGGACGGAGGCTTGGGTTCGCGCCGGTGGATTCGACCCAGACTTCTTCCTCTATTTCGAGGATGTTGCGCTTTCGAGAGAGTTTCGGAGGATGGGCAAGAGAGTAGGTGTGGTCGCCGCACCCACGGTAATTCACGACGAGAGTTCCTCATCGCGTAACCATGGCAAGTCGATGCACTATCGCCAGGCAATGCGTGTGTACTTCAGGAAGTATGGTTCCCCTGCGCAGCGCTTCTGGGCGCGGCTGATTTGGCGAGGTGTTTTGTGAAGATTCTATTCATTGCACCATGGCTCCCGAGTGTCATTAGGCCCCGAAGCCTGGCCATACTTCGCGAGCTAGTGACTCAACACGAGGTTGGATTCTGTGGACTTACCTCGTCCGCTGAGCGCGCTGACGATCTGGAGCGGCTGCCGATCGCCTTCATCCGGACCGTTGAGCAACAGTGGTTCCCGTCAATGTTGAGGGCACTTGCGGCCCTTCCGTCCGGCCAGTCTCTTCAACTCGCGTATGTTCGAGACCAGCGGCTTTCGACAGTGATCCAATCAGTTGTCGAAGAATGGCAACCTGACTTGTGTTACTTCAATGTCATTCGATCCACCGCTTTCTTGGAGGATGTGGGTCGCCGTCGAGTAGTCATTGACCTCGACGAAATGCGAAGCGACTACTATAGGCAAATGTCCACAAGCGGGAAGCTGCCCTCCCGGCTGCTCGGCGCTATTGAGGCTCCTCGACTTGAGGCGGCGGAGAAGCGTGCGGTGGAGAGGGCCGAGTCGTTTTTCGTCTCATCCCCCATGGACCTTGCGCTCGTGCATGGGCGCCAAGGACGTCTGCTGCGAAGCTCGTTCCTGGTGGGGCGGGCGGCAAGCAAGGGGGCTGACCACTCTGGGAACATCATTCTCTTCGTGGGCAGGCTCTCGTATAAGCCGAATGCAGATGCCGTTGTTTGGTTCGCAGAACGGGTTCTGCCGCTCGTGCGACAGGCCATCCCAGACGCGACCCTCAGGATAGTTGGCGAGCGCCCCGGGGCTGCGATACGACGGCTAGCGTGCGCGAGCATCGAAGTGGCCGGCTTCGTAGAGAACCTCGATGAGGAGTACGCCCGCGCTGTGGTGAACATTGTGCCAATCAACGTAGGGACGGGAGTTCAGATGAAGCTTCTGCAAGGGCTGGCAACAGGAGTGCCTACGGTCACCACGCCCGAAGTTGCGCGGCGCGCCGGGATTGTGGCGGGTGAGGAGTGCTTGGTCGCCTCTACTGAGAGTGAGTGGGCCAGAGCTGTTGGAGACCTCTTGCAGCATCCCGACTTGGGCAGCCGTCTGGGGGCGTCGGGAGCCGCGTGGATAGAACGTGAGTACGCTCCGAATGTTCTCTTCGGTGAGTTGCACGGCGCGCTCGCTGGCGGCGAATAGTCGCGCAAAGTCTCGTCTAGAGGAGGGTGGCGCAGTGGCGGAGTACCTCGCAATCGCCATGGCTGGTGTCGTTGCGATTTTGTCGCCGCTACTCGCGAACTTGGGGCGGCGGCGGGCCAATATGCTGGTCGCCGTTTTCCTTGGCGTGCTCTTCGTGGTTCCGACATGGCTTGGTATTCCGTTTGCCGGCTTTTTTGTTCCTCTTCATGTGATTGCCCTAGGGCTTCTCTTGATCGCGTTTTCTTGGGCTGCGATGGGCATTCGGATCGATTCCCTAGATCTTGTCTTGCTGTTGCTGTTCGTATTCGTGGCAGCATCGTGGCCATTCGGCGGTGCTAATCCAAGTCATGTCGTAGACTTCTTCGTATTCTGGGTGGTCCCCTACAGCGTGGGCAGAGTTGTGGGTGCCGCTGTCAGCGCTGCGTCGTTCGAGAGGATCGTCGCTCCTTTTGCGGTAGTTGTCTCGGTATGGGCCATTGTCGAGTTTGCCTTTCATCTGCACATTTTTGAGAACCTTGTGCTGCCATTCGGCCCATCGGACCGCTGGGCCTCGATCCAGACTCGGGGGCCGTTTGAGCGGAGCGAGGGGGCATTTGGTCACTCCATTGCCCTTGGTGCCGCCTTGGGCTATCTATTGCCATTCGTCCTGAGCAAATATTCGGGACTGCGGAGGCTGGTGCTGACGGCGTTACTAGTGGCGGCCTCATTCACAACTCTCAGCAGAAGCGGGCTAATATCGGCTGGCGTCGGGGCTCTCATGTGGTCTTGGTCCGGGCGGAGGGCGGGCGGTGCGAGGGTCGTGCAGACGCTATTCGGAGCGGTGATCGCAGGACTGGTCGTCACGTTCGGGCTGGGCAGCATCGACGATCTTGGCGGAGATGAGGTCACAGGAAGTTCGGCCTATCGGCAAGGGTTCTGGTCGCTCCTAGGGGATGTGCGGCTGTTGGGCGCATCTCGCGGTGCGTTCATGTACGAGCCGGGGCGCACTGGGTATCTCTCGAGCGAGTATCCCGAGGGTTTTGCTCGCAGTATTGACAGCACTGCCCTGCTACTAGCACTGCGGTTCGGATGGATCGCAGCGGGGATTTTCGTCCTGGCGCTGGTAATCGTCGCGTTGCGTGCCCTGAAGGGCGGTGCCCCTATCGCACTCATTGGCGCGGGCGCGCTAATTCCGGTGGTATCTACTACAGCGATGATCACTCAGATTCCACTTATCTGGTGGGTGTCGATTGGGCTCTCCGTGACCTGGCTTCAGCTTCGTCGCGCCGGTCCTGTTCATGACGCTGAGAAGGAGGTCCGGGCATCCGTTTGGCAGCCGGGCCCGCGGAGGCGGCGCCTCGTTCGATCTCTCGATGGGGCGTGAGTGTGCACACGGGTTCGGCGAGATTGAGTCGACTGGGTCGGTACGGGCTGCACCAGTCGAATGTGACGGTAGGGCTCGGCTTCTGTGCGCGGGCGTCGTTCTTGGGTGACGTGCAGATGGACCGACCGATGCGGAAGGAGACGTTGGGGATCCCGCACTCATTCGCTTGATTTGGTTAGCTGTGCAGTATTCGCACGCGTTGCGACTAGGGTTGCGCAAGAGGAGTAGTTGGGAGGTGCTTCATTGCAATCGCATCGTAGTCTTGCGCTCGCCTTTGACTCAAGGGCAAACGGTCTGAACTCGGTTCGACTAGTGCTTGCGGCGAGTGTGATCCTATGGCATTCATTTCCGCTCACGGGTAGTGAGTTGGGGTTTCTTCCGCTGCGTCAGCTTCTTAGTGAGGTTGGTGTGGATGGTTTCTTTGCGATCTCTGGGTTCTTGATCCTCCGGTCGTGGGAGCGAAACCCGCACGCTCTCCAATATCTCTGGGCGCGCGTATTGCGGATTCTTCCCGGGTTCTGGGTATGCCTTGCAATTACGGCACTTGTCATAGCCCCGGCCGCGTCAGGGGTGCTAGGTGTGGACAACTGGTCCTATATCTGGAGGAATGCGGGCCTTTGGATCGTTCAGTATGGCATCGCGGGCACACCCGCGGGTGTGCCCTTCCCGGCAGTGTGGAATGGCTCCGTGTGGACTCTTGCATGGGAGTTCTTGTGCTACCTCGGAGTACTTGCTCTGGGGGTTCTTGGCTTTTGGCATCGCAGGGTTCTTCTCCCGATCAGCTTTGGGCTTTGTGTGCTGGTCTCGGGTGCGCTCACCGCAGTTGGCGTGGCCAGTGAAAGTGTCCAATCGGCAGCTCGATTTGCGACTATGTTCTGTGCAGGTGCGCTAATTTGGATGTTCCGCGATCTCGTGCCCGTGAGGCGTGACTTGACCTGGCTTGCGGTTGGGCTGACATGCGTGTCGGCTCTGCTGCCCAACTACAGAATCGTGGCGGCTCTGCCCCTAGCTTACGTGCTGATAGTGACCGGGGGGACTGCAAAGTCCCCGATCTGGAGGCTGCCCAACGACATATCGTATGGGCTCTATATCTATGCCTTTCCAGTGCAGCAGGTTCTCGCCGGCATGGGTGCCATTTCCCTGGGCATCGGGTGGTTCGCGTTGCTGTCACTGATCGCAACGGTGCCTCTCGCCCTGGCGAGCTGGCTGCTGGTGGAGAAGCCGTCATTGCGCCTGAAGTCGGTCCTTGGTACGGCCGTGGTCCGGGCGAGCGCAGCATCGGAGCCCTCTGCTTGAGCCTGATCGATTTCAGTCTGGTGGGCGCATCGGGCGGCCGTGAGTGGATGCCTGTACTGGCCCTCGGCTAGCGACCAAGGATGCCGGGGGTGGTGCCGATCGACCTGGGTGCGGCCTTCTGCTTGTGGTCGCCCTGGCAGCTAGGTACCTCCGTGAGCTGAGGTCACCGTCCGGCTGACGCCGGGTCCCCATTCGAAACGTGGCTGCCGCGGCTAGTCTGAATGCCCGGCCCTGCTCGGTGTTGAGTGGGCGGCAGACATGTCGATGCGGAGGCGTTCATGGAACCGACTGTTCTGTTCATTGGTGGCACCGGGATCATCAGTGCGGCGTGCGTTCGGGAGGCGGTCGGGCTCGGGTATCGGATCTCGGTGCTGAACCGGGGACGGCACGATTTGCGTCCGGTGCCCGATGGGGTGGAGGTCATCCACGCTGATCTGGACGATACGTCCAGCGTTGTTGCGGCATTGTCCGGACGGACGTTCGATGTGGTGGCCGACTTCATGAGCTTCACCCTCGATCGGCTGCAGCGCAATGTCGAGCTGTTCGCGGGGCGGGTGGGGCAGTACATCTTCATCTCGTCGGCGTCGGCCTATGCCAAGCCGGTGGCGAGCCTGCCGATCCGGGAGTCGACGCCGCTGCGCAACCCGTTCTGGCAGTACTCGCGGGACAAGATCGCGTGCGAGGACTTCCTGGTGCAGCGCTATCGCGAGGACGGCTTCCCGGTGACGGTCGTGCGTCCGTCGCACACCTACGACCAGTTCGCGTTGCCGATCCACGGCAACTGGACCCAGATCGCCCGGATGCGGGCGGGCAAGCCGGCCGTCGTCCATGGGGATGGCACCAGCTTGTGGACGCTGACTCATGCGTCCGACTTCGCCTACATGTTCGCTGGGCTGTTGGCGCAGCCAGCGGCGCTGGGTGAGGCGTACACGATCACCGGGGATGAGGTGCTCACCTGGGATGCGATCTTCACTGCGCTGGGTCGTGCCGCCGGGGTGGAGTCGCCGCAGCTGGTGCACATCGCCAGTGAGGCGTTGGCTCGGGAGATTCCCGAGTGGGGTCCGGGGCTGCTCGGTGACAAGGCGCATTCGGTGGTGTTCGACTGCTCGAAGGTGCGGGCATTGCGTCCGGGCTTTGCGCAGCGGGTGCCGTTCGTCCGCGGGGC
>LUYM01000006.1:355673-647390 GCA_001603275.1 Actinomycetales bacterium Actino_02
CATCGATTGCTCCGGGCTGCCGGTGGACGACTCCTTCGACCGACGGTGGTCGTCGGAGCCGTCGACAGGACGACATGCTGGACCAACTAGTGCACCGTTCTCCCTCAGCTCGCGAAATCGGGCGTAGCTGGCTCGGATAGCATCGTGTCGTCCCATTCGAAGCGTAGATCGGCCTCAACTCGTGAAGATCACCGTTGCCGGCACCGGGTATGTCGGACTCTCCAATGCCGTCATCCTGGCCCAACACCACGACGTGATTGCCGTCGACATCGACCCGGCGCGGGTGGCCCTGGTCAACGACCGGCGCAGCCCGATCATCGACGATGAGCTCGAGCAGTACCTGGCTGAGAAGCAGCTGTCGCTGGTGGCCACCACCGATGCGTCCACCGCCTACCGCGACGCCGAGCTGGTGGTGATCGCCACCCCCACCAACTACGACCCGCAGACCAACTACTTCGACACCAGCTCCGTGGAGTCGGTGGTGGACGCCGTCCTGGAGCAGAAACCGTCCGCGATCATCGTGATCAAGTCCACCGTGCCGGTCGGCTACACCCAGTCGCTGCAGGCCGAACACCCGGGCGCCACGATCATCTTCTCCCCCGAGTTCCTGCGCGAGGGACGGGCCCTGCACGACAACCTGCATCCGTCCCGGATCGTGGTGGGGGATCGCTCCGAAGCCGGACGGATCTTCGCCGACCTGCTCGTCGAAGGCGCTGTGGACGACGATATTCCGGTGCTGCTCACCGACGCCACCGAGGCCGAGGCGATCAAGCTGTTCGCCAACACCTACCTGGCGCTGAGGGTGGCCTACTTCAACGAGCTCGACACCTATGCGGCGATCCGCGGCCTCAACACGGCCCAGATCATCGAGGGTGTCGGCCTGGATCCGCGAATCGGCAGCCACTACAACAACCCGTCCTTCGGCTACGGCGGCTACTGCCTGCCCAAGGACACCAAGCAGCTGCTGGCCAACTACTCCGAGGTTCCGCAGAACCTGATCGCCGCGGTCGTGGACGCCAACACCACCCGCAAGGACTTCATCGCCGCCGACATCCTGCGCCGCTCGCCGAACGTGGTGGGCATCTACCGACTGATCATGAAGGCCGGCTCGGACAACTTCCGCGAGTCGTCCATCCAGGGCGTGATGAAGCGGATCAAGGCCAAGGGTGTCGAGGTGGTCATCTACGAACCCACCCTGACCGAGGACAGCTTCTTCCACTCTGAGGTGATCCGCGACCTGGACGAGTTCAAGCGGCGCGCGGACGTCATCATCGCCAACCGGCGCAGCGAGACCCTCGACGACGTCGCCGACAAGATCTACACCCGCGACATCTACGGTCGCGACTGAGGTTTGATGGCCTCTCGCTCGTTTGGGGGCGATGCCGCCGTCGGCTGCGCCCCCAAACGAGTTGCGTCGCCATCGCGACGCTCAACGACCCCTATCGAATGCGGGCGCAGAAGAGCGAGCCCTTGTACGGCTTGAAGGCCGACAGGGTTCCGGATGTCGTGGAGGACGTGAGCTTCCCGGTGTTGTACACGTTCTTGGTGATCTTGTAGAAGACCTGCTCGCCGAGCGGGTATCCGATGAGCTGGCTCTTGCTTGTGGGAAGGGTCCAGCTGCATGAGGAGCTGTAGGCCTTGACCGTCGCATTGCCCAGACTGAGCTGTGCGGTCACGATCGACACTTTGGCCCCAAGATCCACCTGCACGGTACGGGAGGCCGTGTACTGGCTCGTCAATGAACAGGTCATGCCGGCGGCACCCGAACAGCTTGCGAGCACCTGATTGGCATCGATCTGATTGCTCGTGCGCTTCAGTTCGGTGACCTTGTATTCAGTGCCCGACCATGGGGACGCGACGGCGGGGGTCTGACTCATTGCGGCAATTGATATTGCGCAAGCAGAGACAATGGCAATGCGTAACATGCTATTCCGCAACACAATGAGCTCCCGTCGGATCGAACGCTACCAGCGTCATTTGTTCGGTGCGCTTGAGGGCGCCGAATGCGTCATAGGTCTTCTGCTCGACCCGGTACTGGTAGGTGTAGCCCTCGGCGTACGCCACCAGGTAGTAGTGACTGGCGGTCTTGAGTGCCGAACATGACACCGTAACCGACTTGGTCTTCGAGTTCGAGATGCCGAGCTTCGCAGTAGCAGCCTTCCAGGTCAGCCCCGCGGTAAGACCAACCGTCCGTGTCACGCTGGTTTGGGCGCTGAGAGTGCACGGCAGGTTGCAGTGGTTCGGCAGCTTCTTGTTGTAGTTGACCCCGAAGCTCTTTGAGAGGACCTTCAGGATCTTGGCCTCATACCAGTCGCCGTCATCCGCAGCTGCGGGCTGGGCGGTGGAGACGCTGAGAGCGCCAAGAGTAAGAACTGCGAGCACCGTCGCTGTTGCTTTTCGCAATCGACTCACAAAGACCAACCTCCTCATTGACACGCCGGAATAGACGCCAATTTGTTCGGCGCCGTCACTTCTATTGCGCACGCTACTTGTGGGCTCTGCGTGGCCGCAAGGTTTTCTGCAAACCTCGTACACTCCTTTGTTCTAGGTTCCGCTCGGAGCTCGGCCATAGAGCGCGAATCCAATAAGGGATGGTCGGTTTCATCCCGCTTATGGGCGGCTTCGAGTCGGGCCCTGAGGGCCCCGGCTTGGGGCTGGTGTGGCCGCCCCGGGGTTGGGTGGGGTCGGCGAGCCGGACGGATGCAGGACGTCCGTCGCTGCCGGGCTGTCCGGCGAAAAGAGTTATCCACAGATTCGAACATGCGTGCGAAAATGTCTGTGGGGGCTGGCAGAGTAGTGCCATGGTGATGGTGCAGCTGCGGACGGCCGGCGAGGTGCTGGCCGAGTTCGAGCGCCTGCTCGACGAGGTCGATCCGGTGCGCTCGGGCCTGGACGCCGGCACCCGCCTGGAGTGGGTGCGCCGGGCCCGGCACGTCCAGGGTCGGGTGAACACGCTCGCCGCGCTGCTGACCGCCGAGGCCGACCGTGTGCATGCGTCCGAACGCGCCACTGGGACGCCGATGGCGTCCTGGCTGGGCATGGGCGAACCGTTGTCGCGCCGCGAGGCGGCGTCCGCCGTGCATCAGGCGCGGGCGCTGGCCGCCCACCCCGAGGTAGCCGATGCGGCGGCACGCGGTGAGGTGGGCGTTGGCCAGGCGCGGGCAATGACTCGCCTGCTGGACGGCCTGGCTCCGCAGTTGCAGCCCGAGCAGCAGGCGCACGCCGAGACGTTCCTACTCGGCCTGGCCGGGCAGCTGGATTCCGATCAGCTGAGCAAGGCTGGGCCGCGGGTGCTCGCTGAGGTTGCCCCGAAGGAGGCGGACGAGCTCGCCGAGACCACCCTGCAGCGTCAGGCCGAGGCCGCCCAGCGAGCCCGATCGCTGCGGCTGTTCCGCGAGGGCGGTTCGGTGCGGTTCGAGGGATCGCTGCCCCGGGTGGACGGTGAGCTGCTGATCTCCTTGCTGGACGTGCATGGTGAGCGGTTGCGGCGGACGGCCATCGAGTCCCGGGATCCGGCCTCGTTGGGGCCCACGCCTGAGCAGCGGCGGGCCGATGCGCTGGTGTCGCTGTTGCGGTCCGCTGCCGGCGCGAAGCCGCAGCCGGGCCTGGGGGTTGCCCGGGTGCTGGTGAAGCTCGACTACGACGCATTGCGGCGCTCGGCGGCGGGTGCCGGGCTGATCGGCGAGGACGAGCCGCTGTCTGCGGGGGAGTTGCGCCAGCTGTGCTGCGACGCCGAACTGGTGCCCGTGGTGCTCGGCGGTGCGTCCGAGGTGCTTGATGTGGGGCGCAAGCAGCGACTGGTCACCTCGGCGATTCGGACCGCACTGATCCTGCGCGACGGCGGCTGCGCCTTCCCGGGCTGCGACATACGTCCGGCCTTGTGCGAGGCACATCACGTGACGCCGTGGTGGGAGGGCGGACGGACGTCGCTGAGCAACTGCGTGCTGCTGTGTCACAGCCATCACGGGCTGGTCGAGCCGAATCGCTGCGGTCTCCGCGACCAATGGCAGGTGCGCTGGGCCAGCGGTGGGCTGCCGGAGTTCATCCCACCCGCTCGGATCGACCCCGAGCGAAAGCCGCTGCAGTCTCGCCGACACTCCGCTACTGGACGACCTCCGCAAGGAGCCCCACCCGGAACCACGAGTCTGGCCGGAGCGGCGTGACGGTGGGGCGGACCGTAGGTCGGAGTGGCGTGACGGTGGGGCGGACCGTGGGTCGGAGTGGCGTGACGGTGGGGCGGACCGTGGGTCGGAGTGGCGTGACGGTGGGGCGGACCGTAGGTCGGAGTGGTGCGTGCTGAGGGGTGGGGGCGATCTCTGACGCCTTTCCGAAGGGGGGCCGGACCTCATTCCCTGAGCTTGTCGAGGGGATTGGGTGGCTGGGTGAGTGCGTTCCCTGAGATGGTCGAAGCGATGAGAGGCCCGGGGCGAGTGGGTTCCCTGAGCTTGTCGAAGGGTGCGCGGCGGATGGGCTTCGACGGGCTCAGCCAGCTGGGAGGGGCTTCGGCAGCCTCGGCCAGCGGGTCTTCTGGGGTCTCGACTCGTCGAAGGGGCGAGTGCGTTTCCTGAGCTTGTCGAAGGGGTTGGGTGGCGGGTTTCGCCCTTGGGGGCGGTCGAGGGGATGGGTTGCTGGGGGAGTGCGCTCCTTGAGCTTGTCGAGGGGATGTGCAGCGGATGGGCTTCGACGGGCTCAGCCAACTGGCGGGGCTTCCGGCCCTGCCGCTGCCGCGGGCGCAATGCCCGGCCCAGTCATCAGCGCTGCGCCAGCGGCGATGCCGGCGCTGGGCCATCGGCGAGGTCGGGCGCGGACGGAGCCGGAAGGCGCTTCGCTGCGGCCTCTAGTCTTGGCGGCAGACACCACACAGGAGGCGGACACCATTCGCATTGATTGGACGCGGCTGAAGGCATCCCTCGGCTCAACCCAGGGACTGCTGGCGGGCTACGTGGTGGTGCTCGGTCTGATCGCCTTCTGGCCCACCCCGGTGGATCGCGGTGCGAGCGCCTTCCTGCTCTGGCTGGGCAGGACCATCCCGGTGCTGAGCTATGCCCGGGTCGAGTTCTCCGCCAACGTCGTCCTGTTCCTCCCGTTGGGGGTCCTGGTGGCGCGGATGCTGCCGTCCCGTCCGTGGATTGCGATCGTGGCGGGCTTTCTGGCCAGCACCTGCATCGAGCTCGTTCAGTGGATCGCACTGCCGGCCCGCACACCCAGCGGCCTGGACGTCCTGTCCAACACCCTGGGCGCCGCTATCGGGTGTCTGGCCACCGTCTGGTGGCACCGCGGACGAAGCCCGGTCGCCTAGCCGCTGCGGCGGGTCCGGGGATGTTCTAGCAGGATCCGGGTTCGATCAGGCACAGCGCATCTTTGGCCTGCGAGTACGCGCCGGCAGCGGTCGCATGCTCGGCCAGATCGGCCAGCGCGCTGATCCGTGCATCGTCGTCCTCAACCTGCTTCAGAGCGTCCATCGCGAGTGAGTAGGCCCCGCCGTCGGAAGCCTCCGTCGACAGAGTGACCAGACCCTCGTCGCGGCGGGTGCTGTCGTTCACATGGGTCAGAGCGTCCAGCGCCCGGCCGAAGGCGCCACTCGAGCTCTGGGCGGCAGCCAGATCGAGCCAGCGCTGATCGACGTCAACGACGGACTGATCCGACTCAGCGGCAAGGGACGCCGGGGCAGCAACGGCCTCTGCGGCCGGTGCGATCACGGCCAGCTGGTGCGTCGACGCGCTCAGCCACGCCACCACGCCGCCGATCACCACCACCAGCAGGGCGAGAGCGACGCCGACCCGCACCGAGAGCGACCGCACCGCGGACGTCGAAGCCACGGATTCGTTCGGGGCGGAAGCCTGGCGAGGGTCGACCAGGGCGGAGTCGGGCCCGGACGATTCTGAGCCGGCGGCCGGCTCCCACCCGTCGTCGGAGTAGCCGGAGGGCTGCGGTGGGCCGGCCTCGTACACAGGCCACTCGTTGGTCATCGGGCACGCCCCACTGGCAGGGCGGCGCGGCAATCGGCACGTGGCATCGGAGTCCTCCTTCGGGGAGGTTAGCCGACCGAGCCACGATTGTGTGGGCCCGGAGCAGGAAAGCTGCCCTGCCCGACGGGCAGGTGGGCTGCCGGAGTCGTGGTGCCGATCGGTGGGTGGTGCTGGCGGCCTACTGCTTCGGGAGGTGGCTGGGCGGGCTGCGGTTGCGATGCGTGAGGGTTCGTGAAGTGGGGCCGGGCCTCGGCTATCCGTCGGATGCTGAGCCGACGGCGATCGGCCGAGATCGAGGGCGCATTCGGTTCATCAGGCGCCGTGCCGGCGGCTCGTAGTAGCGAGCCAGGAGCCAGGCGACCACGGTGATCCCCAGGACGAAGATGATCCCCGCGGCCAGGCCCAACCGGGGAACCAGCCCGGGGGCAATCTTGGCGAGCGCCGCATGCCCCAACTCGTACAGCGGCCGATGCACGACGTAGAGCACATAGCTCAACGCCCCCAGCTGAGCGAACGCCCACGTCGCGGACCGACCCGACGGGTTGTACAGCGAGCCGACGAACACAATTACCGGAAACACGACGGTGACCGCGACGACCTCGTAGAGGTAGCTGTGCAGCGGATTCAGCAGGACGATGGCAAGGATCGCGAACAGTCCAAAGGCCACCAGGCTGGACTTCCCCCGGGGCCGCAGCCGCAACGCGTAGATGCCGACTCCGACGGCGAAGGAGAAGACCATCCTGGCCAGGGCGGCCGCGAAGGTATCCCAGCCGGTGCCGACGTCCAAGCTGCCAGGGAAGGTCAGCACCACCAGGAAGACCACTGAGACCGCAGCCACCAGAGCGCTTCGCCACCAGCGAAGCACCAGCACCACGGCGAAAAAGAAGCCGAAGTTGATCAGCAACTCGTAGAACACCGACCACATCGGCAGATTCAGCGGGAACAAGTAGCCCGACGCATCGCAGGCGGCGGGCAGCATCACGGCATTCGGCAGCCAGGTGCACGCCAGCGCTCCGGACGTCCACTGGTCCGACAACGTGCCGTTGCCGGCGAGCGCAGACACCAGCGCGACCGCGACGCCGAGCCCGAAGCCCAGCAGATAGGCCGGATACAGCCGGTTCACCCGTCGCCAGGCGAAGTCACGCAGCGAGAGTCCGCCGAGGATCTTGGGGGCATAGGCGTAGGCGACGATGAACCCGCTCAGCTGGAGGAAGAAGTCGACTGCCAGGTGGCTGTTCGGGGCGGTGAATCCGTCGAAGACTCGGGGCATGTGGCGGATGGCCACCGCGATCGCCGCAACTCCACGGAGCCCATCGAGCAGCACATAGGAATGACCTTCGGCCGGCAGCGCTCGAGCCATGGCGCAGAGCGTAGCCGGGCCCGTTCCGTCGCGCTGCGATCTCGGCGCGCTCACGGGTTGGTGAAATTGCTGCGTGAGCGCCGTGGCCTGCGACGCCGGGTGGGCGCATCCCGCTGCGAGCCGGAACTCGGCTACCCGGCCCCCGGACATGCGACGGCCCCCACCACAGACACTGGTGGGGGCCGTCAGCGACGCGAAGATCAGGCCTTCATCGTCCCGGTCTCGAGGAAGCGGGCGTGCCAGCTGAGCGCCTCGGTGAGGATGTGCGGGGTGTGCTGGCTGTTGGCCGACTTCACCGCACGCTCGTAGTAGTCCAGCAGGGCCGGCTTGTAGTCCGGGTGCGCGCAGTTCTCGATGACGACCTTGGCCCGCTTCTGCGGGGACAGCCCACGCAGATCGGCCAGGCCCTGCTCGGTGATGATCACCGACACGTCATGCTCGGTGTGATCGTGATGCGACACCATCGGGACGATCGCCGAGATGGCGCCGCCCTTTGCAGTGGACGGGGTGACGAAGGTCGAGATGTAGGCGTTGCGGGTGAAGTCGCCCGAGCCGCCGATGCCGTTCTGCATCTTCGAGCCCATGATGTGGGTGGAGTTCACGTTGCCGTAGATGTCGGCCTCGATCAGACCGTTGGTGGCGATCACACCCAGCCGACGGATCATCTCCGGGTGGTTCGACACCTCCTGCGGCCGCAGGATGATCTTGTGCCGGTACTCAGCGGCGTTGTCGTTCATCTTCTTGGCGTACTCGGGGCTCAGCGAGAACGCGGTCGCCGAGGCCACCGTCATCTTGCCGGAGTCGAGCAGGTCGACCATGCCGTCCTGGATCACCTCGGTGTAGGAGGTCAGGTTCTCGAACGGGCCCTCCAGCAGGCCGGCCAGCACCGCGTTGGCGATGTTGCCCACGCCCGACTGCAGCGGCAGCAGGTTCTTCGGCAGTCGTCCCTGGGCGACCTCATTGGTGAGGAAGTCGAGCAGGTGGCCGGCGATCAGCCGGGACTCGTCGTCCAGCGGCTTGAACGGGGTGTTGCGATCCTCGGCGTCGGTCTCGACGATGGCGACCACCTTGTTCAGGTCGACACTCATCGTGGTCTTGCCGATCCGGTCCCCGGGGTGGGTGATCTTGACCGGCTTGCGCTCGGGGGGCAGGCCGATGTCGTAGACGTCGTGCATGCCGAACAGATCCATGCTCTGCCAGGAGTTGACCTCGAGAATCACCTTGTCGGCGGCGGTCATCCAGGCGGTGTTGTTGCCCATCGAGGACGACGGCACCAGCTCGCCGTTCTCTAGGATCGCGGTGACCTCGATCACGGCGATGTCCAGCTTGCCCTGGAAGCCGGCCAGCGTCTGCGGGCCGGAGTGGGATAGGTGAATGTCGCAGTAGCCGGAGACGCCGGAGTTGATCTTGTTCCGCATGTGCGGGTCGGACTGGTACGGCATCCGGTAGGCGATGCCGTCCACATCGGCCAACGCACCGTCCAACTCGGGGGCGGTGGATGCACCGGTGAACGAGCCGATCATGAACGCTTCGCCGCGCTCATGGGCAGCCTTGATCTGAGCGGCCAGGGCGACCGGGACGGCCTTGGGGTAGCCGGCTCCGGTGAAGCCGGAGAAGCCGACGTTCATACCGTTCTTGATGAAACTGGCAGCCTCGTCCGCGGTGCAGATCTTGCTCCGCAGGCCGGCGTGGGCAATGCGCGACATTTCTCTCCCTATGGGCACTCTTGCTGGGACCGCTTGGCAGCCTACCGATTACGTACCACTACTCACTAACCGCGTTCACCTACGTGCAGCGTCCGCGCGGAACGTGAACATGCGCTAGCTCCGACCACTTCGGGGCCCGGGCTACGAAATGCGCTGGCCGACCCCGGTTGGACGGGGTGTCGCCCCCGAATTGAGGCCCGCCAATGCGATTGGCGCACTCGTCCGGCTTCCGCCGCACCCTCCGGCTGGTGCCACCTTCGTCGGCCGACTCTCAGAAGGTGGGACGAACGCGGCCTCGTCCGTCTCACCCTGTGTCGGCGAGCCTTCCCGAACCTGCCCGATCGGCCGGCTCCCACCGCCGCACCGGTCAATGACCGGACGACTTGGCGTCGTGCCGGGAGCGGCCGGCGCGTCGCTGGTTAGGGTCGATCAACCCGAGGAGAGTGATGCGCCGACCGGAGCCTGAACTGGTGGCGATGCTGGCGACGACCGCCGTGCTCGCCATCGGCAGTGGGCTGCTCCGGCAAGGCTGCGCGGTTGCGGACGGCTGGTGCCCCACCGACCTGAAGGTGATGTGGTGGGAGCGCGGTCTGGCCGCCGGCCTGCCGCCCTATCAGACGCCAGTGCCTGGCTCGATGGGCTTGGAGTATCCGGTGCTCACCGGCGAACTGATGTGGCTGCTGGCGCTGCCGTCCTCGACACTGTCGGGCTTCGTCTGGCTGAGCACGATCGTCCTCGGCCTGTGCGCTGTGGCCATCACCGCTCTGCTCTACCCGGTGGCCGGCCGTCGCACCTGGCTGTGGGCAGCGGCGCCGTCCCTGGTCTGGTACGTGAGTTACAACTACGACGCGCTGGTCTCACTGTTCGCCGTGGCCGCGCTGGTCCTGCTCTTCGGGCGCTACCCCGACGCGATCGCGCGCCACCGGATCTTCGCGGCGGCGGCACTGCTGGGTGTGGGCGGGGCGGCCAAGCTCTACCCGCTGCTGTTCCTGCTGCCAATGCTGCTGTGGATCCTCTTCGGTGACCCGCGGGCCCGGATCGGACTCGCCGCTCAGGCCCTCGGTGTGACGCTGGGCACCTTCGTCCTGGTCAACCTGCCGGTGTTCCTGGCCAACCCGGCCGGCTGGCTGGCGCCCTACCTGTTCCAGGCCTCCCGGCCGATTCGGGTAGACACGTTGTCGATCTGGGTGGTGCTGTCCGAGCTGCCGTCCGGCTGGGTGAACGCGGCCGCGGCGGTGGCCACCGCGATCGCCCTTATCGCCGTGTCCGTGTGGAGTTGGCGTCGCGGGCGTCAGCTCGGCGACTACCCGCTACTGCCGGCGTCTCTGCTGATCCTGATCGCCTATCTGCTGGCCAACAAGGTCTACTCCCCGCAGTACCTGCTGTGGCTGCTCCCGCTCCTGGTGCTGGCCGGGATCGGCGCCTCGTCGGTGATCGGCTATCTGGTGCTGGACGCCGCGCTGTTCTGGGCGCTGCAACTGGCCTACAACGGCACCGGCCAACTCATGGTCGTCGGCGTGATCAGTCTGGTCACCATGGCCGGGGTCCGATTCTTCCTGACCGCAGCCTTCGCCCGGCAGGCCGCCGCGCTGGAGTAGCCGCCCCAACTCCCGGGGACGGTTCCATTACCGTCCATCCTTGTCACCACAACTCCCGGGGACGGTTCCATTTCCGTCCAGCCTTGTCGCTGCGATTCCTGGGGACGGTTCCATTTCCGTCCGCCCTTGTCGGCGGTACCTCACCGACCGGCGGCTCCAGGGAGCCCGCTCGGCGAAGCTCAGAGCGCAGCGGTCGGGCGGATCACCAGGCCGGTGCGCAGCTTCGGCGTGAAGAAGGTCGACTTCGGCGGCATCAGCAGGCCCTCACGAGCCGTCCGCTGGATCTCGGCCAGCGAGGTCGGACGAATCAGGATGGCCGCGTTCACCTGGGCGGAGGCGACCAGTTCGACCACCTCGTCCAGCCCGTGCTGATAGCTCACCTCGGCCCGGCTGCCGGCCAGGGCATGTTCGAGGTAGGCCCCGTCCAGCGCCCGGACGTCGTCGAAGACCCCCGGCTTGGGGATCAGCCATTCGGTGGTGTCCGGTCCGAGCAGGACGAGGCGTCCGAGCTCCACCATCTGGGCCAGCATCGCCGGCGTCGGCGCGGGGGCCGGCTCGATGTCGAAGCAGCCGGACAGGTCGGCCCGCAGCTCGTCGACACAGATGTTGGTGTAGATCCGGTGGATCGCCTCGATGCTCAGCTGATCGGCGACCAGCTCGTTGATGAAGGTCAGCGTGAACTCGGCGTCGGTGTCGCTACGTCCGGACGCGGCCCGCACCTCATCGCGGTAGGTGCGCGAGATCGAGTAGCGGTGGTGCCCGTCGGCGATCAGCACGTCGTCGGCGCCGATGATCGCGGTGATCTCGGCGATCCGGGCCGGATCGGTGATCCGCTCCACACTGTGCAGCACGCCGTCGGCGGTCATCTCGCCGATCGGCTCGCCGGGCGCGGCCAAGGCGGCGGTCAGCCCCGTTGCCAGCGACAGCCCCCAGACCGGAGACAGGTTCGTGGCGGTGGCCCGGGTCAGGTCGAGCCGATCGGTGACCGCCTTCGGGGTCGTCCGCTCATGCGGCAGCACGCCGCCGGCGTCCAGATCGACGACCTCGAGCCCGGCCAGCACACCGACGATGGTTCGCGCCGTGCCGGTGGCATCGGTGAAGGCCATCCGATAGATAGTCAGGCTCGGCTGTTCGTCGCGCACCAGGACGCCAGAGGCCAGCCACTCGTCCAGGGTGCGGGCGGCCACCTGGTAGCGGTCGTCGCCACCGGTCGGCACATCGACATGGACGATGTTGTGCTCGTCAAGGGCGCCGAGCTCCGCCACGTCCGCCGCAGACAGGACGTCATAGGGCGGGGCGATCACCAGCTGCAGGTCGGTGCCCGCCGCATATCGCAGGGCGGAGAACGGAGCGATTTTGGGCATGGCTGAACGCTAGCCCACCGGCGCGGGTGGCCTTGGCCACAGCCCGCGGAGCGGTCTGTCCGGGCGGATGAAGGGTTAACTCAGACGTCACATAACTGACCGCTCGATGACTTCCGCTATCCCCCTTTCGGGTGACATACTCCAGATGCGGCGAAGATCAGGCTCGCACTGCGGTAATCCGCAAGTCCCTTGTGGGGAGGGATGCGAGACGTTGATTCGGACATTGAACTGAGGGGTGAGGGGTGTCCGCTGTTTCGTCTCTTGAGACTTTGGCGTTCCCGTGGCCGGTGGCCTCGGCGCCTAAGCTGCGGGTGCGCGGCTGGCGAGCCAAGTTGCACGTCTTTCAGTTGGCGACTGACGCCATTGCTATTTCTGCTGCTGTTGCGGTCACATTCCTTGCGCTGTTTCGGCTTGATCAGACCGCCGGCGATTCAGGAGTCCTCTACCTGGCGCTCGCCCCGGTGGTTGCCGCTGCCTGGGTGGTGGCCCTGGAGTGGAACGACTCGCGCACCCATCGGGTAGCTGGCACCGGCCTGGAGGAGTACCGCCGGGTGATCGCGGCCAGCGTGGGCGTCTTCGGGCTGCTCGCCATCACTTCCTACGTCTTTCAGGTGTCGCTGTCCCGGGCGCTCTTCGTCACGACGCTTCCGCTGGGGCTGCTGTTCCTGCTCGGTGGACGCCTGATCGTCCGCCAGTTCCTGAACCGGCTGCGCGCCCAGGGCCGGGCGATGACTTCGACTCTGGTGATCGGCAGCGCCGAGAACGTGAACCCGTTCTTGACCGACCTGCGCCGGCGCTCCGAGGCCGGCTATCTGGCCACCGGGGTCTGCCAGATCGGGCACGGCCGGATCGAGGGCACTGGACTGGAGCCCTGCTACCTCGACCAGGTTCCGGCGCTGGCCGAGTCCGGTGCGTACGGAGCGGTCATCATCATCGACGGCCTGCGCCGCGAGGAGATCCGCGATCTTGCCTGGCGATTGGAGAACAGCCCCGTTGAACTGCTGTTCCAGCCGCGCCTGGTGGACGTGGCCGGCCCGCGGATGAGCATCCACGAGTCGCAGGGGCTGTCGCTGGTGCACGTCGACCTGCCCACCTTCACCGGCTACAAGGTGCTGGTGAAGCGGATCTTCGACATCATCTTCGCCACTCTGGCTCTGATCGGCCTGTCGCCGATCCTCGCGGTGATCGCCCTGCTGATCAAGCTCGACGACGGCGGCCCGGTGATCTTCCGTCAGGAGCGGGTCGGTCGCTTCGGCAAGCCGTTCACCATTCACAAGTTCCGGACCATGGTGGTCGATGCCGAGTCCAAGATCGACGCACTGATCGCCGCCCAAGGTGGCCGAGCCTTGCTGTTCAAGATGGACGACGACCCCCGGATCACCCGGGTCGGACGGATTCTGCGCAAGTACTCCCTGGACGAGCTGCCGCAGTTCTGGTCGGTGCTGCGCGGCGGGATGAGCATCGTCGGGCCGCGTCCGCAGGTGGCCCGTGAGGTTGCCGAGTACACCGACGCGCACCACCGTCGGTTGCTGATCAAGCCGGGCATCACCGGCCTGTGGCAGGTCAGTGGACGTTCCGATCTCTCCCTGGACGAGAGCATTCGGCTCGACCTTCGTTATGTGGAAAACTGGTCTCTGGCCGGAGATTTGACGCTCATCATCAAGACCGTCAGGGTCATGCTGCGCCCTGATGGGGCGTACTAGCCCCGCGGATTGCCAATGGTTGGCGACAATAGTGCCGCTATACCCCGCCAACCAGGAGAGATCACTTAATGGAGTTAGCCGACTACCTGGCGATTCTGCGCAAGCGCTGGGTCAGCATTGTTGTGATCGCTGTGCTCGGGGTGGCGGTTGCCGCCGGGGTCTCGCTATTGATGACCCCGACCTACACGGCCAGCACCTCGCTCTTCCTCACCGTCCAGAGCGGTAACACGGCAGGCGAACTTCAGCAGGGCTCGAACTACGCAGAGAACCAGGTGAAGTCGTTCGCCCAGGTCGCCACCAAGCCGGTCGTGCTCGACCCGGTGATTGCTCGGCTCGGCCTGGCCACCACCTCCACCGAACTTGCCAAGGACATCACCGCCAGCGTTCCGACCGGCACCGCCATCATCGAGATCGACGTGGTGAACACCAGCCCGGAACTGGCCGCCCGCCTGGCCAACGAGATCGGTGCCCAGCTGATCGTCGCTGTCGGCGACCTGTCGCCCTCGGCCGCGGACAAGAGCCAGTCGGTGAAGGCCACCACCGTGGAGCCGGCGCTGGTGCCGACCACCAAGACCTCGCCGCGGGTCAGCTTGAACCTGGCACTAGGACTGCTGCTCGGCTTGCTGCTCGGCTTTGCGCAGGCGGTGCTGCGGGACCGTCTGGACACCACGATCACCGGCGAGGTGGACGTGGCCGACGTCACCAACCGTTCGGTGGTCGGCGTGATCTCCTTCGACCCCAACGCCAGCGAGCATCCGCTGGTGTTCTCCGGCGACTCACACTCGCCGCGGGCCGAGGCCTACCGTCGGCTGCGGACGAACCTGCAGTTCCTTTCGATTCAGGCCAACAACCGCTCGGTCGTGATCACCTCGTCCATCCCGGGCGAGGGCAAGACCACCAGCGCGGTCAACCTGGCCTTCGCCCTGGCCGACGCCGGTGACCGGGTGCTGCTGATCGACGCCGACCTGCGCCGCCCAAAGATCGCCGACTACCTGCGCCTGGAAGGCGCGGCCGGCCTGACCACGATCCTGATCGGCCGGGCCACCCTGCCCGACCTCGTTCAGCCGGTCAGCACCCACCTGGACGTGCTGACCGCCGGCGAAGTACCACCGAACCCGGCCGAACTGCTCGGCTCGGACGAGATGAAGGCACTCCTGGCCCAGGCCTCGCGCGACTACAGCTACGTGATCCTGGATTGCCCGCCGACCCTGGCGGTCACAGATTCGGCGGTGTTGGCCCAGGTCACCGGCGGCACCTTGGTGGTGGTCGGCAGCGAGTCGGTCCACAAGCCCGAGCTTGCGGCCAGCCTGGAGGCGCTGGAGTCGGTGGACGGCCGGATTCTCGGAATGGTGCTGAACAAGGTCCGGGCTGAGGGCAAGAGCGCCTACGGCTACCACCAGTACCACTCGCAATACCTGCCGCGGAACGCCGACGCCGGAGTCGAAGGCTGAGCGAGCCGATGTCCACACCACAGCCGTTGCGGGTCCTGGTGCTCTGCACCGGCAACATCTCTCGCTCACCGGTGGTGGAGCACCTGCTGCGCAGCGACCTGGCCGACAACTCGGTCGAGATTTCCAGCGCCGGTATCCAGGCCGTGGTCGGTGCGCCGATCGACCCGCCGATGGGGGCGCTGCTGAACACGATCGGGATCGACTCCACCGAGTTCCGGGCCCGTCAGCTCAAACGAGAACTGCTCGACAACGCCGACCTGGTGATCGGACTGGCCCGTGAGCATCGCTCCTATGCCGTCCAGCTGGAGCCGTCGGTGGTGCGGCGGAGTTTCACCCTGCGCGAGTTCGTCCGGATCCTGCCGATGGCCGGGCCGTACTTCGGCGCGACAATCGGCGAACGGCTGCGGGCGGCCGCCGAGGCGGCGGCGCTGGCCCGAAGCCGAGTGCCGGCATCGCGTCCGGGGGAGGACGACGTGACCGACCCCTATGGGGCGCCGGTGCAGGTCTATCGGCGGGTGTTCGCCGAGATCCACGACTCGGTGGCGCAGATCGCCAAGGCGGTCTGCTGAGCCTGCCGGTCCAGCCGAGTCGCCCTGACGTTCAGCTCAGGTACTCGGCCAGCCGCTGCGGCCACGGTGCCGGGGCGAAGCCGGTGGCCTTCAGCTTGGTCAGGTCCAGACTGCTGTGCCGGGGGCGTGGTGAAGTGAGTTTGCCGGCCGCGTAGTCGGCGGTGCTCTGTCCGGCCACATCACCCGGGTTACGTCCGCACAGCTCGAAGACGGCGGCCGCGACCTCGCGCCACGAGGCGACCGGACCGTCGCTGCTGAGGTTGTAGGTGCCGTAGTCGGCCCCGCTGTGCAGCAGATGGACGATACCGGCGGCCAGGTCGGCGGTGAAGGTGAGCCGGCCGAACTGATCGTCGACCACCGACGGGCTGATTCCCTTGGCGGCCAGATCGGCCATGGTGGCCACGAAGTTGCGTCCCTGGCCGATCACCCAGCTGGTCCGGATCAGGTAGTGCGCGCCCAGCTGCCCGACCAGGGCGTCGGCGGCGGCCTTGGTCTGGCCGTAGACGCCCAGCGGGCTGAACGGCTCGTCCTCGGTGTGCAGTTCGGCGGTGCCGTCGAAGACGTAGTCACTGGAGATGTGGACCAGGGTGAGCCGGTGCTCGCGGGCGACCCGGCACAGGTTCGCCACCCCGGTGACGTTGGCCCGCCAGCAGTCGCGACGACCCTGCTCGGTCTCGGCGGCGTCGACGGCGGTGTAGGCGGAGGCGTTGATGATGGTGTCCACGTCGCGCCAGGCGAAGCCGTCCACCTGGGCGGTGTCGGACACATCGAAGTCCGGCAGATCCAGACAGACGGCATCGGGCAGCAGCGCCTGCAGGGCCCGGCCCAGCTGGCCGCCGGCCCCCACGATCACGGTCTGCTTCGGCGGCACCGGACGGGCCTGGGCCAGCCGCGGATGGGCCAGATCGGCAGCCGAGATGGTGGCCTGCTCCAGGGGGATCGGCCAGGCCACGTTCAGCGTCTCGTCGGCCAGGTTCACGTAGCTGTAGGAGGCGGTGGCCGCCGGGCTCCAATGGTCGTTGACCAGGTAGGAGTAGACGGTCTCGTCGACCAAGGTCTGGTAGCTGTTGGCAACCCCACGCGGCACGAACACCGCCTGGTCCGGACCGAGCTCCAGACTGACCAGGTGGCCGAAGGTGGCTCCGGGCCGCAGATCCACCCAGGCGCCGAAGATGCGTCCGTTGGCCACCGAGACCAGCTTGTCCCACGGCTCGGCGTGGAAACCGCGAGTGACCCCGGCCGCTCCGTTGTAGGCGACGCTGTGCTGGACGGGGCCGAAGTCCGGCAGCCCGAGTGAGGTCAGCTTGGCCCGCTGCCAGTTCTCCTTGAACCAGCCGCGGTCATCGCCGTGGACGACCAGGTCGACGACCAGCAGCCCGGGGATCTCCGTGCTGCGGACGGCCAACTCGCCGCTGTGCTGCAGCGCTGCCGGATCGGGGCGTGCGGACGGGTTCACTGGCCGGCCTTGGCGTACTTGGCCTCGGTGGCGGCCTTCAACGGCTTCCACCAACCCTCGTTGGCTCGGTACCAGTCGATGGTGGCGGCCAGCCCGGCCTCGAAGTCGCGGTAGCTCGGCTCCCAGCCGAGTTCGCTGCGCAGCCGGGACGAGTCGATGGCATAGCGCAGATCGTGGCCGGCCCGGTCGGTGACGTGGTCGTAGGCGTCGGCCGGCTGGCCCATCAGGGTCAGGATCAACTCGACCACCGTCTTGTTGTCCTTCTCGCCGTCGGCGCCGATCAGGTAGGTCTCGCCGATCCGTCCGGCTTCGACGATCCGCAGCACGGCCCGGTTGTGGTCGGTGACGTGGATCCAATCTCGGACGTTCGCGCCGGCACCGTAGAGCTTGGGGCGAATCCCGGACAGCACATTGGTGATCTGGCGGGGGATGAACTTCTCGATGTGCTGGTAGGGCCCGTAGTTGTTCGAGCAGTTGCTGATCGTGGCCTGCACCCCGAACGAACGCACCCAAGCCCGGACCAGCAGATCCGAGCCGGCCTTCGAGGCCGAGTAGGGGCTGGACGGGTTGTACGGGGTGGTCTCGGTGAAGCGGGCCGGATCGTCCAGCTCGAGGTCGCCGTAGACCTCGTCGGTGGAGATGTGGTGGTAGCGGACGCCGTGGCGGCGGACGGCTTCAAGCAGGGTGTAGGTCCCCACCAAATTCGTGGTGATAAACGGGGACGGGTCGTTCAGCGAATTGTCGTTGTGGGATTCGGCGGCGAAGTGCACCACCAGGTCGGCTTCGGCCACCAGCTGGTCCACCAGGGTGGCATCAGTGATCGATCCGACCACCAACCGGGCCCGCGGATCGACCGAATCACGGTTGCCGGCATAGGTGAGCGCATCCAACACGGTCACCTGGTCGTCGCTGGTGTCCAAGACCAGTCGGACGAAGTTTGCGCCAATGAAGCCGGCGCCGCCGGTGACCAGGATTCTTCGCATGACCAAAAGCCTACGGCGCGGGCAGGTGGTCATGAAATGCTGTGGCCATGCGCGGAATCATTCTGGCCGGCGGCTCCGGCACCCGGCTGCACCCGATCACGTTGGCCAACAGCAAGCAGCTGGTGCCGGTGTACGACAAGCCGATGATCTATTACCCCTTGTCCACGCTGATTCTGGCGGGGATCAGGGAGGTGCTGGTGATCACCACCCCGCACGAGCGGGAGGGCTTCGTCCGGCTGCTGGGTGATGGTACGCAATTTGGTATGGAAATCACCTTCGCGACGCAACCCGAGCCGAAGGGATTGGCGCAGGCTTTCACCATTGGTGCCGATTTCATCGGCGGCGAGAAGTCCTGCCTGGTGCTGGGTGACAACATCTTCTACGGCTCCGGCCTGGGCACTCAGCTGCGAGCCCGCGCCGAGGTCAGCGGTGCCGCCGTATTCGGCTACTGGGTGGCCGACCCGACCGCCTACGGTGTGGTCGAGGTGCGGGATGGCAAAGCGGTTTCGATCGAGGAGAAGCCGGCCCAGCCCAAGTCGCACTACGCCGTCCCCGGCCTGTACTTCTACGACGAGCAGGTCACCGAGATCGCCGCGAACCTGGCCCCGTCCGCGCGCGGTGAGTACGAGATCACCGACATCAACCGGGCCTACCTGGAGCGCGGCGAGCTGAGTGTGTCGATCCTGCCGCGGGGCACCGCCTGGCTCGACACCGGGACCTTCGATTCGCTGCTGGATGCCAGTGAGTTCGTCCGAACCCTGCAGGCCCGGCAGGGTCTCCAGGTCGGCTGTCCGGAGGAAGCGGCTTGGCGGGCCGGATTCCTCAGCGACGATCAGCTGCTGGCCCGAGCCGACGCCCTGGCCAAGTCCGGCTACGGCGCGTATCTTCGCGGGCTCCTGGACCAGCCCCGCTAGCAGGAACCGTCCCGCGGCGGAGTTGGCCCATCTCCGTCCGCTTCGCGCTACCGAACCGAACCGTCGCTGCCGAAAAAGCGGGGAGCGCGAGTTCTGTTCGGTAGCGAACGCATGAATCGGTGGACGGCCGGGGCCGCTGGAGGTTCTGGAGAGGCGGATCGGCTATCGCCTTATGCCAGCTGGCCCCCACCCTGGGGGGAGCGGAGGCCAGCTGGTTTTCCGCACGATGACACCGGCGTGAGGGGGATCAATGGCCGGCGTCACCGAGGATCAATAGGCGCCCGCCGAGCCGACGACGGCGCGGGCGGTCTTGGCCAGGATCATCAGATCCTGAACCAGCGACCAGTTGTCCACGTAGTACAGGTCGAGGCGAACCGTGTCGTCCCAGGACAGGTTGGAGCGACCCGACACCTGCCACAGCCCGGTCAGACCCGGACGGACGTCCAGGCGACGGCGAGCGTCGGAGTCGTACTGGGCGACCTCGGACGGCAGCGCCGGCCGCGGACCGACCAGGCTCATATCGCCACGGAAGGCGTTGAACAGCTGCGGCAGCTCGTCCAGGGAGAAGCGGCGAATGAACCGCCCGACCCGGGTGATCCGCGGATCCTTGGTCATCTTGAACAACGGTCCGGCACCCTCATTCGAAGCGATCAGCGCAGCCAACCGGGCCTCGGCGTCGGGCACCATCGAACGGAACTTCAGGCACTCGAACACGTTGCCCTTCCGGCCAACCCGGGTCTGCCGGAACATCACTGGGCCGCCGTCCTCGAGCTTGATGGCCAGGGCGACCAGGCCCATCACCGGCGCGGCCAGCAGCAGCAGGAAGGCCGAACCGAGCAGGTCGAAGGTCCGCTTGATCCACCGCGCCGCGGCAATCGCCTGCGGCCGATCGACATCCAGCAGCGGCAGCCCAGCCACCGGACGGATCTCCATCCGCTGCGCCGAGATGTCGGTGACGGCCGGGACCACGATCATCTGAATGTCCTTGGCCTCCAGCTGCCAGGCCGTCCGCCGGAAGTCGGCCGGCGTGGCGAAGGAGCCCTCGGCGAAGATCACGCCGTGCACCCCGAGGTCATCGACCAGGCTGACCGTCTCATCGATCTGACCCAGAATGGGCAGCCCCGACGGGGTGACCTTCTGGCGATCACTGGTCACGGCGCCGACCACTCGGTAGCCGAGCCAGGTCTCCCGGCGCAGCACCTTGGCGATGGCGTCCACATGGCCGCTCTCGCCGGCCACCAGGAGCGGAGTGACTCCGATGCCCCGGTTGTGCAGGGCCACCATCACCCGGCGGCGCAGGAAGCGGCCGAGCAGCAGCACCCCGGTGCCGAAAGTGAAGATGAGCAGGAACACCGACCGCGGAAACTCTGTCTGCAGCAGGTAGGCGCCCACGCCAACCAATGCGGCCAGCGTGAAGGACGCCATCACCACCCGCTTGTACTCGATGGCTCCGGCCCGCAGGTGACGCGCGTTCGATGCCCCGTAGAAGTACAGCAGAATCAGCCAGGCGGCCCCGATCATCGGGATGCCGAACTGGATGGCCCGGTCGGTCGGTGTGGCTTCGATCCGCAGCAGGCCACGCGCGGCCACAGCAGCGACCAGCGACATGGTGATCAGCAGCGCGTCGACCAGGTACACGACCACGGTCTGAATGGCGCGGTTATAACGCCCCGTATGCGAAATGCGCTCCTCGACGAAACCGCCGAGAGACGTCGTAAGAGTGGTCATGTCCCCCCGACTCTGACCAGCAATCCCCCAGAACAGGCGATCCCCCGATGGCCTGTGTGCGCCCGGCGAAGTTCCCAATTTCTCCTGGCGACGGATTCATTATCCTCAGTCACCGGGTGCTTGGCAATCGAGATGTCCACCAACCGGGTGACTTTACTTACTTCCCAGCGCAGATGTGGTCCCGATCGCAGGGGACGCCTGCTTGTCGCCTAGCCGCGACCGGCCCGGACCGAGATACTTGGTGACGACTCAGCGGACCTTTGTGGGTTGCCGCGCAACGAAAGCGGGAACGATGGGTGTGATCGGTTACGTCCCTGGAGCCTGGGACATGTTCCACATTGGGCACCTGAACATCCTCAAGCGCGCACGTGAGCACTGCGACACCCTGGTGGTGGGGGTGGTCACCGATGATGCGCTCACCGCCATGAAGGGCAACCCGCCCATCGTGCCGTTCGACGAGCGGATCGCCATCGTGGCCGCCATCGGCATCGTGGACGAGGTCGTCGCCGATGATTCCTCCGACAAGCTCCGGGTCTGGGAGCGGGTGCACTTCGACGTTCTGTTCAAGGGCGATGACTGGCGCGGAACCGCCAAGGGGCAGCGGCTGGAGGAGTCGCTGGCCACGGTGGGTGCCTCCGTCCACTACTTCCCCTACACGTTGACCACTTCCTCGACGGAATTGCGGCGGGTCATCACCTCATGGTGAGGGTGGCGGTACTCACCTATCGCCGTCCGGAGGATCTCGCCGCGATTCTCCCCGAGTTGTCCCGGGAGGCCGAGGCTGCCCGGGCGTCCGGCTGGGAGGTCGACATCCTGGTGGTCGACAACGACCCGCAGGGCAGCGCCCGCGACGTCGTCACGGCTGCCGGCGTCGGCTACGTCCACGAGCCCGAGCCCGGGATCGCCACCGCTCGCAACCGTGCCCTCGACGAGTCGTCCGACAGCGACCTGCTGGTCTTCATCGACGACGACGAGCGTCCGGTCGACGGGTGGCTGAATCTGCTGCTGGACACCTACCGCCGCTACGGCTGTGCGGTGGTCGGCCCGGTGATCTCCCGCTTCGACGGCGAGCCCGATCCGTGGATCATCGACGGCGGTTTCTTCACCCGACGCCGGATGCCGACCGGCACCGAGGTCACCGTCGCAGCCACCAACAACCTTCTGCTCGACCTGGACGAGGTGCGCCGGCTCGGGCTGCGCTTTGACGCCGAGTTCGGGCTCAGCGGCGGTTCGGACACCGTGTTCACCAGGCAACTCGTCCAGCGTGGCGGACGAATGGTGTGGTGCGACGAGGCCATCGTCTACGACGTCGTCCCCGCCCAACGGGCCACCCGGGACTGGGTGCTCAAACGCGCCCTGCGCAGTGGCAGCTGCTGGAGCGCGTCCAGCCGGCATCTGGCCCGCACTCCCGGCGAGCGGTTGCGCTGGCTGGCTGCCGACCTCGGCTCGGGGCTGGCTCGGGTCGCCGGTGGCCTGGTCCGGCTGGCGGCCGGCTTCGTGGCCCGCGACCGCAGCCTGCGGGCCGCGGGAGCCCGCAATCTGGCTCGGGGCTCCGGTTTGGTGGCCGGGGTCTTCGGTTACCGTTACTTCGAATACAAGCGGACGGGACCCACCAATGGCTGATCGAGCAGCGCCCTGGTCACAGATCCGCGCCGAGTTGGCCACCGCCCAGAAGAGCAACCGGAACGCGCCGGCCTACTCGCGCTGGATCAATCGTCCGATCGGCCGGATCTTCGCGGCCACCGCCTTCAAGCTCGGGATGACGCCGAACCAGGTCACCGGGGTGAGCGCACTGTTCACCTTCGCCGGAATCGGCCTGCTGGCGGCCGGCACCGCCTCCTGGTGGCTGTCGATCGCGGTCACCGCTCTGCTGGTGATCGGCTACGCCCTGGACTCCGCCGATGGTCAGGTGGCCCGGTTGCGTGGTGGCGGCAGCCCGGCCGGCGAATGGCTGGACCACATGGTCGACGCCGTGAAGATCTCCAGCCTGCACCTGGCCGTGGCCGTGTTCTGGTTCCGCAACCTGGACGGGCTGCCGCAGCTGACCACGCTGATCCCGCTGGTCTATGCGATCGAGGCCGCCGTCTGGTTCTTCGGCTTCATCCTCACCGACCTGGTGTTGCGTGAGCGCGGCGCCAAGCAACTGAAGCTGGCCCACCAGGAAGCGCCGCCGTCAGCCTTCGCGTCCCTGATCGGGATCCCCGGTGACTACGGCTTCTTGGCGCTGTCGATGATCCTGATCGGCTGGCTGCCGCTCTGGCGGGTGGTCTACAGCCTGCTGCTGCTGGCCAACCTGGGCATCCTGGCCATCCAGTCGGTCCGCTGGTACCGCCGGGTGCTCACCAGTACTTCTTGACCTCGTCGCGGGTGGCCGCGATGTGCGCCCGGCTGGACGCCCCGAACACGATCGACTCGATATTGGGCTGTGCGCAGATCCACTCGATCGCCTCGGCCGGCCGGATCGCCCCGGAGGCGAACACGGACATGGCGATCGCCCGGAACGGACGCTTCTCCAGCGCTTGCAGGTAGCCCTCGACGCCGCCGCTCATCCGGAAACCGAGCTTGTTGATGTTGGAGCAGACGATCGGGTTCACCAGGCCGACCTTGTCCAGGGCGTCCAGCAGCATCGGGGTGTTCATGGTGATGAAGCCCGGCTCGGCGTGGTAGCGGGTTCGGACGTGCTCGGCGAAGGTGGCGAAGGCGTCCAGGAAGCCCATCCCGAGCAACAGATCCACCACCACGTTCTGCAGGAAGATCACCGGGGTGGACAGGCCCTCGAACATCTTCATCTCGGCGTCGATCAGCAAGGTGGTGACGCCCTCGATGTCCTTCTTGGCCAGGGACATGCCGCCGCGCATGGCCGCGTCCAGGATGCCGCCGTCGGGCAGGAATCGCCGGATGGCGCCGATCGGACCGTCCTCGGTCATGGCATTGGCGTACTTGTGGGCGTACGGCATGCACGGGAAGAACTTCTGGTCCGGGTAGCGCTGCGGGTTGGCCCGGACGTGCGCGGTCACCTCGGCGATCCGGTCGTGGGTGGTGCACATGAAAGTGGTGACGCCCTCGTCGTAGGCATCGTCCAGGACGGACTGGATGGCCTCGATGTCTTGGAAGCGCATCGCCTGGGCGCGAGCCTTCTCCTCCGACATGTGGTTCACGCCGAAGAACTGGTTGTCTCCGAATAGCAGCCGGTCCATGGTCAGCGTCCAATCAGGCGACGCAGGCCGCCGCGCGGTTTGGTGGGGGATTCGGCATCGGCGACCAGCATGGCCAGGGTCTGGTCGGTGGCGGTCGCCGCAGTGAAGCTGTTCACGCCGTCGGTGTGATGCTCGGCGATTCGGGTGATGAAGTCATCGGCCTGAGCGCTGTACTCCTCGCCGCGCAGGTAGAACCAGACTTCCTTGGTGAGCTCGGTGGTGTACTTCACCGTCCAGCCCTTGCGGTAGCCGGTCGGGCCCTCCTCGCGCAGGTAGACCTGCAGCTCCTGGCGGTCGGCGTGAATCCGTCCCTTGGTGCCCCACAAGGTGATCTTGGTGGACATCTTCCGTTCGGACTCATCGCTCCAGTTCACGCTGATCTGGCCGGTGGCCCCGGAGTCGAAGCGCAGCGTCCCGGCCACCTGGTCGTCGGTCTCCGAAGAGAACACCGGCTGCAACACCGTCCCACCGACCCAGTTGGGGCTGCCCAGATACCAGTTCAGCAGGTTCAGCGGATGGGCCGCGTAGTCGTAGAGGCTGCCGCCGCCCAGCTGCTTCTTGCTGCGCCAGGTCGTCCCCTGCCGCTTCAGCACCACCGGGCCGAAGGCCTCTGCCTGGGCCAGGGTGACCTCGCCGATGGCCCCGGCGTCGAGCAGCCGCTTGATCTCGGCGAAGGTGCCGACGAAGCGGTAGTGGTAGCCGACCGCGGTGACCAGGTCCTTGGCCTCGGCCAGCGCGGCCAGCTCCTCGGAGACGGCCGGGTCGAGGCAGAACGGCTTCTCACAGAACACGTGCAGGCCGCGGTCGAGTGCGGTGCGGACCATCGGCGCGTGCAGGGCGGACGGAGTGGCGATCACCACGGCGTCCAACTCGGCCTTGGCCAGCATGGTCTCGTAGCTGGAGTAGGTCGGAATGCCGGTGTACTTGCCCAGCACCGACAACAGATAGCTGTTCGAATCACAAATGCCGGCCAGCTCCACCTGCGGGTGGGCCCGGAAGATGGACAGATGGGAGAGGCCCATCTTGCCCATACCGACAACGCCGACTCTGATCACTTGCGTCCCCCCATCGCGGTGAGCAGGAGCTGCTCGTACTGCCCGGCTACATGTTCCCAGGTGAATTCGGCGGCATGGCGGGCGCGGGCGGCCAGCCGCAGCCTGTCGGCCAGTCCCGGCTCGCTGGTCAGCCGGGTGATCACCTGGTCGGCGTCGGCCACCCCGGAGAAGTACAGTGCGGCGTCCTGGGCCACCCAGCGGTTGTACGGATTGTCGTGGGCCACCACCGGATTGCCCGCGCCCAGCGCCTCGACCAGGGACGGATTGGTGCCGCCCACGGTGTGGCCATGCAGGTAGCCGGCGCTGTGGAAGCGCAGGGCCGCGGTGACCTGCGGGTCGTAGATCGCGCCCGGGAACCGCACCTGATCGGACGCCGCCGCCCGCACCGCCTGCTGGTAGGGATCATCGCCGTAGTCACCCAGGATGACCAGGTCCACCGGACGCCGCCGGGCCGAGAAGCCCTGCACCAGCTCCAGGATCGAGTTCTCCGGGATCGGTCGGGCGATCAGGGTCAGGTAGCCACCGGGAGTCAGGCCCAGGGCGGTCACCGGGGCCGGGTCGGCCGCTGTGACCAGCGGAGCGCCGTAGGTGATCGTGGTGATCTTGTCGGCGCGGGCCCGTCCGCGCAGGTAGACCTCGATCTCGGGATGGTCGGCGATCAGTTCGTCACCGATCCAGCAGGCGATCCGCTCGTTGGTCCACAAGATGGCCTGCCGGAACTTGCCCCAGCGGGCCCGGGACCATTCGATCCCGTCCATGTTGATCACGTTCGGGATCCCGGCCAGCTTCTGGCGCAGGTTGAAGACGGCCGTGTTGTAGCCGAAGGTCAGGCAGACGTCGCGGTGCTTGACCGCGTGGCCGATGCTGACCAGGTCGAACTGGGCCGTGCCGAGCCAGCCGTCCCTGCCGATCGGGATTCGGACCCGTTCGATCCCCTCCCACTCGTCGGTGATGACGCCCTGGCCGTGGTCGGGCTCCTGGCAGTAGACCACCACCCGCCAGCCGTTGCCGACCAGGTAGCGGGCCACCGCCTCGGCCGCGGTCTCGAAGCCTCCGTAGCCGGCCGGCACCCCGTGGGTGCCCAGGATCCGCACGGTGTTCATCGGGTGACCTCCGCGAAGAAGGCGACCAGTTCGTCGGCGTAACGCTGCACCGAGAACTTCTGCCGGGCCGTCGCCTGGGCGGTCTGGGCGAGCCGGGCCGCCAGCTCCGGATCGTCGATCAGCCGGGCGATCGCCGCGGCCAGCGCCTCGGGATCGTCCGGCGGGACCAGCAGCCCGGTCTGACCGTCGGTGATGGTCTCCAGGTGGCCGGAGACCCCGGTGGCCACCACCGGACGCAGCGCGTACTGGGCCTCGATCACCGCATTGCCCAACGACTCGTTGCGGGAGGGTTGGATCGCGAGCTGGGCGGCGGCCAGTCGTGGCCAGATCGGCGAGCAGTAGCCGGCGAAGCTGATCGAACCGGCCAGGTCGGGTTGGTCGGCACGGTCGCGCAGCCGCTGCTCGTATGCCTCGTTCCCCGGGAACACGGTGCCGACAAGCTCCAACTGCAGGTCGTAGCCGCGGGCTCGGAGCAGGGCTACGGCCTCCAGCGCCACGTGTGGGGCCTTGCGCTCGGACAGCCGCCCGATGCAGACCGCGCGCACCGGCCGGCTCGGCTCGACCGGACGGGCCGGCTCTCTCGGCTCCGGGACGCCGTTGTAGATGACGGTGGTCCGCCCGTCCCGGCCTGCCCGGCCGATCGCGGCCAGCGCCGTCCGACTGACCAGGATCAGCTTGTCGGCCAGCCGCAGTGGCGCGAACAAGGCGCGTCCGACCAGGGGTGAGGACGGCTCCTCGGCCTCATGGACGTGGCAGACGGTCGGCACTCGGCTCAGTCGGCCGGCCAGCAGCCACCACGGCAGCGTGACCGTGTTCACGTATAGAGCGTCGGGGGCGGTGATCCGGATCAGCGAGACCAGCCGGGGTAGGGCGGCCACGGCCGCGGCGGCCAGTCCGAGCAGCCGCAGCGGAGCCAGGTGCGCCTTGCGGAGCACCGGGTAGTCGACCAGCAACGCCTCAGCGCCGCGCTCGCGCAGCCGTTCGGTGAGCAGGCCTTCGGTGGGCACCGTGACCAGTACGCGGTAGCCGGCACCGCACAGGGCGCCGACGCTCTCGACGAGCTGCAGATCGGAGCCGTACACATCGGCAGAAGGGTTCGCGATCAGGACGGTGCGTCCCGTCATCCGCGGTTCCTCTCGACGATGGGTGCCACAGCCGGCCAGCCGGAACGAACTCGACTCTAGCCGGACGGCGCGTCCGGGCATCGTGCCACGCGATGTGCCAGCTTCGCTGGCGAAACTGCGCGTTTGTGCGACCGGTGGGCTCGGTAAAAGTTGGGCGGTACGCCACGGTATTGTGAGGGTGTTTGCGCCGCGGTGTCGGACCTAGCTCCGCCGACGCCCGAGATGGACTTCGTCGTCCAGCGCCGGCAGTGGAGCGGATTGAAGGAGAATCGACTTCACGATGAGTGACCACAAGTACGTCTATGAGTTCAGCGAGGGCGACGCATCGATGCGCAACCTCCTCGGCGGCAAGGGTGCCAACCTCGCCGAGATGACGGGGCTCGGCATGCCCGTCCCGCAGGGTTTCACTATTTCGACCGAGGCCTGCACCCAGTACTACGTCGACGGCGAGACCATCAACGACGCCATCAAGGCCGAGATCATGGGCTACGTCGCCAAGCTCGAGACCATCACCGGCAAGAAGTTCGGTGACCCGGCCAACCCGCTGCTGGTTTCGGTCCGTTCCGGCTCGCGCGCCTCGATGCCCGGCATGATGGACACGATCCTCAACCTGGGCATGAACGACACCGTTGTCGAGGCGTTCGCCGCCAAGACCAACAACCCGCGCTTCGCCTACGACTCCTACCGTCGGTTCATCCAGATGTACTCCGACGTCGTCATGGAGGTCGGCAAGGCCTACTTCGAGAAGCTCATCGACGAGATGAAGGAGTCCCGCGGAGTGAAGCTCGACACCGAGCTCACCGCCGAGGATCTCAAGGAGTTGGCCACCGCGTTCAAGGCCGAGTACAAGGCCAAGATCGGCTCCGACTTCCCGTCCGACCCGGTCGAGCAGCTGTTCGGCGCCATCAAGGCCGTGTTCCGCTCCTGGGACAACCCGCGCGCCATCTACTACCGCCGCATGAACGACATCCCCTCGGACTGGGGCACCGCAGTCAACGTCCAGTCGATGGTGTTCGGCAACATGGGCGACACCTCCGGCACCGGCGTGGCGTTCTCCCGCAACCCGGCCACCGGTGAGGCCGGCCTGTTCGGCGAGTTCCTGATGAACGCTCAGGGCGAGGACGTCGTCGCCGGCATCCGTACCCCGGAGACCATCGACCAGCTCAAGGACGAGAACCCGGCCGTCTACGACCAGTTCGTCGAGATCGTCAACAAGCTCGAGGCGCACTACGCCGACATGCAGGACATGGAGTTCACCATTGAAGAGGGCAAGCTCTTCATGCTCCAGACCCGCAACGGCAAGCGCACCGCCGCCGCCGCCTTCAAGATCGCCTGCGATCTGGTCGACGAGGGCAAGATCACCCCGGAGAAGGCCGTGGCGATGATCGATCCCAAGCAGATCGACGCGCTGCTGCACCCGCAGTTCGACACCGCAGGCCTGAAGGCCGCCGCGGTGATCGGCAAGGGTCTGCCGGCATCCCCGGGCGCTGCCACCGGCAAGGTCTCCTTCTCCGCCGAAGACGCCGCCGCTCGCGGCAAGGCCGGCGAGGCCGTGATCCTGGTTCGTCTGGAGACCACTCCGGAGGACATCGAGGGCATGCACTACGCGCAGGGCATCCTGACTGCTCGTGGCGGTATGACCTCGCACGCCGCCGTGGTGGCTCGCGGCATGGGCACCTGCTGCGTGTCTGGCCTGGGCGACATCTCCTTCGCCGCCGACGGCAAGACCTTCACCCTGGGCGGCAAGAGCTACGGCGAGAACGACTGGATCAGCCTCGACGGCTCGACCGGTAACGTCTACGGCGAGCAGATCGCGACCGTCCCGGCCGAGATCAGCGGCTACTTCGGCCGGATCATGGAGTGGGCCGACCAGTACCGCACCATGAAGGTCCGCACCAACGCCGACACCCCGGCTGACGCCAAGCAGGCCCGTGAGTTCGGCGCCGAGGGCATCGGCCTGTGCCGCACCGAGCACATGTTCTTCGAGACCGACCGGATCGCGGCCATCCGCGAGATGATCGTCTCCAAGACCGTCGAACAGCGTGAGGTCGCCCTGGCCAAGCTGCTGCCGATGCAGCGCGGTGACTTCGAGGGCATCTACGAGGCGATGGAAGGCTTCCCGGTCACCGTCCGCCTGCTCGACCCGCCGCTGCACGAGTTCCTGCCGACCGACGAGGACGACATCGTCGCCCTGGCCGCCGAGCAGAAGATCTCGGTGGACGAGCTGAAGAACGTCATCGCTTCGCTGCATGAGTTCAACCCGATGATGGGTCACCGTGGCTGCCGTCTGGACGTCACCTACCCCGAGATCGGCGCCATGCAGACCCGGGCGATCATCGAGGCTGCGATCAACGTGCAGGCCCGCCACCCGGAGTGGAAGGTCGTCCCGGAGATCATGATCCCGCTGGTCGGCGAGGTGAAGGAGCTGGCTTACGTCAAGAGCGTCGTCGTCGCCACGGCCGATGAGATCATCGCCAAGGCCGGCGTCACCCTCGAGTACAAGGTCGGCACCATGATCGAGATCCCGCGCGCGGCCCTGACCGCGGACGAGATCGCCAAGGAGGCCCAGTTCTTCTCCTTCGGCACCAACGACCTGACCCAGATGACCTTCGGCTTCAGCCGGGACGACGCTGGCAAGTTCCTGGATGCCTACTACGACAAGAAGATCTACGAGAACGACCCCTTCGCCCGTCTCGATCAGACCGGCGTTGGCAAGCTCGTGAAGATGTCCGCTGAGCTGGGCCGGTCCACCCGTCCCGACATCAAGCTGGGCATCTGCGGTGAGCACGGTGGCGACCCGTCGTCCATCGAGTTCTGCCAGAGCGTGGGCCTGGACTACGTGTCCTGCTCCCCGTTCCGGGTGCCGATCGCTCGCCTCGCGGCGGCGCAGGCAGCGCTGAACAGCAAGTAAGCAACACAGCGGAGGGCGTCGGCGAGGTTTCGCCGGCGCCCTTCGTCGTGCCTGGAGCGGGCTTCGCTACGCTGGGGCGAGGCCCGAGCGAAGGATCGAATTGCCTGTCGGTGTGGTGGTCGTGAATTACGCGTCCAGTCAGCTGATCGCGCGCAACTTCGCCGGTCTGTCCGGACACCCGCTGGTGATCGTCGACAACTTCTCCAGCGACGCCGAGCGGGACGCGTGCCTCCGGTTGGCCGCCGATCACGGCTGGTTCTGCGAAGTCGGCCCCAATGTCGGCTATGGCGAAGGTGCCAATCGGGGCCTGCGTCGGCTCGCCGAGGCCGGCTGCGAGACGCTGATCGTGGCCAACCCGGATCTGGAACTCGGTGTCGACCAGGTCGCCGCCCTGGCTGCGGCAGCTGCCGCCCACCCCGACGACCTGATCGGTCCGATGCTGGTGAATCCGGACGGGTCGGGCTGGGGCGGGTTGGGTTCGATCGCCCTGGACGAAGGCCGGATCTACAGCCGGGGCGAGCCGCGTCCGCCGTACTGGCTGTCCGGGGCCTGCGTGGCCGCGTCCACTGCGCTGTGGCAGCGGCTGGGCGGCTTCGCCGAGGGCTACTTCATGTATTGGGAGGACGTCGACCTGAGCTATCGGGTGCAGCAGCTGGGCGGCACCTGCCGCCAGCTGGGCGATCTGCGGGTGCGCCACGACGTCGGTGGCACCCAGGGCGGGAAGTCGGCCCTCTACAGCTACTACAACACCCGCAACCGGCTGGTCTTCGCGGCCAAGAACCTCACCGCCGATCAGCAGCGCCTGTGGCGTCGGACGAGCTGGGCCGAGCTGCGCCGGGTGGTCAGCCGTCAGCCGAATCGGCGCGCCAAGCTGACTCGCGGCCTGTGGCCGGCGCTGCGCGGCACGCTGGCCGGACGTCGGCAGGTGCTGCGATGAGCCTGGGCAAGGTCGCGGCGCGCGGTGCCGGAACCGTGATGGCCGGGCAGCTGGCCCGGGTCATCCTGCAGGTGGCCTCGGTGGCGATCCTGACTCGACTGATCGACCCGACCGACTACGGCCTGTTCACGGCCGGCATGCTGCTGGTCGGCTTCGGCGAGGTTTTCCGGGACTTCGGGCTGTCCACGGCGGCGATCCAGGCGAAGTCACTGACCAATGCCCAGCGGGACACCTTGTTCTGGATGAACGTGGCCCTCGGTGCGACCTTCTCCGCGGCCATGGCGCTGCTGGCACCATTGGCTGCGTGGTGGTTCGGCGCCCCGGAGCTGACCAACCTGGCCCGGCTGCTGGGGCTGGTCTTCCTGCTCAACGGCGCTGTGGCGCAGTACCGGGCCAGCCTCAACCGGACCCTGCGCTTCAATGCGCTGGTGCTGTCCGACCTCGGCGCCAACCTGGTCGGGGTGGTGGTGGCGGTGTCCATGGCGGCCACCGGCTGGAGCTACTGGTCGCTGGTCGGGCAGTCGTTGGCCGGGGGAGTGGCGCTGCTGCTGCTCACCGGGCTTCAAGCCGGCTGGCTGCCCGGGTTGCCGCGGCGCGGCACCGGGGTGCGCTCGATGGTCCGCTACGGCGCGGCTCTGGTGGCCAGCCAGCTGGTCAGCTACCTCAACAACAACTTCGACAACATGGTGATCGGGACCCGGATGGGTCTGGAGCCACTGGGTCTGTACAGCCGGGCCTATCAGCTGCTGATGCGCACGGTGAACCAGTTCCGGGTGCCCACCACCACGGTGGCGTTGCCGGTGCTTTCCCGGCTGGAGGGGCAGGACCGCAATGATGCCTTCGTGCTGGCCGGGCAGAAGGCGCTCGGCTACGCCATCGTCCCGCTGATCGCGGTGGCCGGAGCCTGTGCGGTGCCGATTGTGGCCATCTTCACCGGTCCGAAGTTCCAGGCCATCGCCACTCCGTTCGCCATCTTGGCGATCGCGTCCGCCTTTCAGACGGTGGCCTATGTCGGCTACTGGGTGTACCTGGCCCGGGGGCTGACCAAGCATCTGCTCACCTACAGTCTGATCGGCCTGGCCGGACGGGCCCTGGGGATCCTGATCGGGAGCAACTGGGGGATCGTGGGGGTGGCGATCGGCTTCGCGGTGAGTGAGGCGCTGTTGTGGCCGATCTCGATCTGGTGGCTGTCCCGCTACACGCCGATGCCGGTACGGTCGCTCTACGCCGGGGCGTTCCGCGTGCTCGGAGTCGCTGCGGTGGCCGGGGGTGCCGGCTACCTGGCAGTCTCCGCCGGGGTCGGGCTGCCCAGCATCGTGCAACTGATCATCGGAGTGGCGGTGGTCGCGGCCGGATATCTCGCAGCCGCGATCGTCCCTGCCTTCCGCAGGGACTACCAGGAGATGTACTCCTTCGCTCGGCTGGCGCTGCCCAACCGGAGCCAGGGAGGCGAGCGATGACCCTCGTCCTGGCCATCGCCGGGCTGGCCGCGGCCGGCCTCGGCTGGATGCTGATGCGTCGCTGGCCCAGCGTCGGCTTCATCGGGATGTGTGTGGTGATCGCTTTCTTCCCGGTCTGGTGGGCGATCAGCTGGGGCACCGACTGGCGTCCACCGCTGGTGTTCGGCTCGGTGCTGCTGGCCAGCTACGTGGGGCGGCTGCCCCGGCGCTACACCCTGGGCGATCTCGGGGTGGCCATCTTCTTCGCCGCCGGACTGCTCCCGGTGGTGGCGGGCGGGGCCAGCATCAGCACGGTGTTCATCCTGGTCACCGAATGGGTGCTCGGCTTCCTGATCGGACGCTTCATCTTCGGCCTGGTCGGTCCGGAGCGGATCTACCAGACCATCGTGGTGGTCTTTGCGGTGGCCGCCGGCTTCGGCATCCTCGAGTTCGTGGCCGACTTCCATCTGTGGCGGATCCTGGGGCCGAACAACCGGCTCTATCAGCTGTGGGCCCAGATCCAGTACCGGGCCGGCCTGCCCCGCTCGGAGGGTGCCTTCGGGCACTCGATCGCCTACGGCTGCTCGATGGCGCTGGCCATTCCAATGGTCTATGCCACCCGCTTCAAGCCCTGGCTCAAGATCGTGCTCACCGGTGTGCTGGCGGCGGCCGTCCTGGTCAGCTTCAGCCGGGCGGCCATGCTGGCCGCGGCCATCGGGTTGCTGGTGATCGCTGTTCGCGGTGCGACCGGGGTGGATCGGGCGTCCCGCGGGGTCGCCTGGCTCAGTCTGGGGCTGGGGTCGCTCGGGGTGATCCCGATCATCTTCCAGGTACTGGAGGCGGCCGGCAGTGAGGCCAGCGGCAGTGCGTCCTATCGAGGCCAGCTCTATGACCTGATTGCGGTGATGCGGATCGTCGGACGCACGGGCGCCGCCCAGACCAGCCTCACCGGCGAACGCTCGGTGGGCGGCTTCCGCTCGATCGACAGCCAGATCGTGCTCACCGGGCTCAGCTATGGCTGGCTGATGATGGCCATCGGCCTGGTGCTGTTGGTGATTGCCGTTGTCCTGGTGTTGATCGGACGCAGCTCGCCGGCCATGGTGGCCGTGGTGGCTCAGCTGCCGGCATTGGCCTCAGTGGCGTTGATCACCCAGTACGGGACGCTGTTCTGGATCGTGGTGGGGCTGGCCGTGGCCGGGCAGGCTGCCCGTAAACAGACCGAGCCGGAGCCGGTCTCGGTTGAGCAGCTCAGCGAGCCCGCAGCAGTTCGCTGATCGCCAGCACCGAACGCTCCACGTCGGTGAAGACGGTCTCGTAGGTGCGCTGCGACTTGCCGATCGGATCCTCGATGCTGTCGCTGCCTTCCCGCAGGGACCGGGAACGGGCCCGGGGCAATGAGCCGATGATCCATTCGATCCGGGCGCCGAAGTCGGCCGGCGGGCGTTCGGTAAGGATCTCGGGGGCGTAGCGGGCCAACTGCTTGAGGGTCAGGGTGCGGTGGAGCAGCGGCGGGGAGATCCGGGTCACCGTGGCCCGATGAGTGGTGGCGGCGGTGAGGATCAGATCGGCCGACAGTGGCATCGCCCCGGTCAGCCAGCGGGAGCGGAAGTCGGAGGTCTCGATTCCGCGTCGAGCCAGCAGAGCTGCCATTTTCGGATCAATTTCCTGATCCGGCATGGCATCGGTGCCCGCGCTGGCGAACTCGATCGGCAGATCCGGCAACTCGGAACGGAAGAGGTACTCCGCCACTGGCGATCGGCAGACGTTGCCCGTGCAAATGATCAACACCAGCGGCTTCGTCTTCATCGGGACCCTTCGTCGTCACGGCCGCTTCGAAGATAGCAGGCGGTTCTGGCACGGCGTGAGCATCCACTGTCGCGTCTCCCGGTTCGGCGAGAGCCATGACTTACACTCATTCCGGCTGGACATTGAAAGGGGCCGTCGTGGAGATCCAGGAGTTCCTCCGCATTCTGCTGCGGCGCTGGCCCTGGCTGGTCATTCCGCCCCTGTTGTTTGCGGTGGCCGTCGGCGCTTACTCGGTCTCTCAGCCGAAGGTCTATGCCGCGAAAGCGAGTTCCTATTTCTCCTTCGCCGGTGGCCGTTCGGCCAGCGACTTGAACCAAGGCGCGAATTACACCCTGCTGCAGCTCGCCTCGTTCGCCTCCCTGGCGACCCAACCTCTCGTGCTGGACACGGTGATCTCCGATCTCGGCCTGAACACCACGTCCACCGATCTGGCCAAGCAGATCGAGGTGACCGCCTCGACCGACACCGTCATCTTGGACATTCGGGTGCAGGCCGACACCCCTGAGGACGCAGCCCGGATCGCCAACGAGGTGAACACGGTGCTGGGGCAGAAGGCCAAGGAGATCTCGCCGGAGAGCATTGATGCCACCACCGGTGCCCGGAGCCCGACGATCACGGCCACCGTGGTCAGCGAGGCGCTGCCGCCGACGGACGCGGCCGGTCCGCAGACCGTCCGGAACACGCTGATCGCCTTCTTCACCGGATTGATCCTCGGCCTGCTGCTGGCGATCGCCCGGGACAAGTTGGATAACCGGGTCCTCGATGCCGATGACCTGCCCGAGGGGCTGACCACTCTCGGCGAGGTGCCGGCCACCCGGCGGGCCAGTGAGCCTGCCGCCTGGACGAGTGGCGCTGTGGACGCTCAGTTGCCGCTGGCCTTCGGCCGGGTGCACGCCAACCTGCGCTTCGCCAGTGTGGACGCACCGATCCGCAGCCTGCTGGTGACCTCGGCCGTCCCCGGGGAGGGCAAATCCACGGTCAGTGTGGGTTTGGCGCTGGCCCTGGCCGAGACCGGAGCGCGCACGCTGCTGATCGACGCCGACCTGCGCCGGCCGAAGATCGGTCAGTACCTCGATCTGGAGGCCTCCGTCGGTCTGGCCGACGTCCTGGTCGGCACGGTGCCGTTCGCCGACATCGTCCAGGAGTGGGGCACCCGCGGGCTGCATGTGCTGCCGGCCGGCACCACTCCGCCCAACCCGAAGCTGCTGCTGGACTCGCACGCCATGTCGACCTTCCTCGACGAGGTCAAGTCCGCCTATGACGTGGTGGTGGTCGACAGCCCGCCGCTGCTGGCCGTGGTCGATCCGCTGACGCTCACCGACAAGGTCGACGGCGTGCTCCTGGTTGCCGGCCGTGGCCGGGTGCGTAAGCGTCAGCTGGGGGAGGCGGTTGGCTCGCTGACCGCCGCGAAGGCGAACCTGATCGGGGTGGTCATGAACCGGATGCCGGTGCCCCGCGATCGCGCAGAGGCCTACGGCTACTGATCGTCACGGGCAACCATTGCGCACTCTGGTCATTGGTCTGACCGATCACTACCAACCTGCCTCTGGCAAGGAACTCAGCAGCCGTTGAGGCGGATCAAGGGGATACCCTCTTGGCCCGGAGTGGGCAACAATTGCTGTGCTAGTGTCCCGCTTGGGAAAACAACTAAAGGAACTCGGGGGATCGGCGATTCGTCGCCGCCGCATTAGAGAGCTAACCATGCGCCCGAGCGTCCCCCAACTCAACGAGCGTCTTGCAGGCTTCGCCGCGCCTTTGGCCGTCGCAGCCCTGACCGTATCCCTGCTCAGCTGGTCCCCCGCCCCGCTGGCACAGGCAGACACAACCGAGTCCGCTGCGACAACCGTCGTTCAGCAGTCCGTCAGCGTCACCAAGGCAAGCGCCTCCTTCTCACTCCACCGCGCCAAGCGGGTGAGCACCAGCCTGGCCGGCAATGTCGGCAGCCGTGCCATCGCGCTGCGCACCAACAAGGCGTGGGCTCAGACCACGTTGTCCGGTCAAGGCACCCTCTACCTGGTCGCCCGCGGCACAGCCTGCAAGGGCGACGCCAAGGTGCGGGTCTACGTCGACGGCCGGACCGCGAAGACCATCACCACCAGCTCCGCCGCGCAGTTCCAGGAGTATCCGATCGCCCAGTTCTCGGGCACGCACAAGGTCAAGGTGCGGCTGATCAACGACAAGACCCTGCGCAAGCGCTGCAGCCGGGACATCTTCGTGACCGCGGTGTACCTGGCCACCAGTGTGACCGTGGAGGCTCCTGCTCCCACTCCGAGTGTCGAGCCCACGCCGTCGGAATCCGCGAGCGCTACCCCGACTCCGTCCGATGGTTCGGCTGAGGCCACCCCGACTCCGACCGCTTCGCAGTCGTCCGACCCGGATCCGGTCGTCACCCCGACTCCGACTCCGACCCCGACGCCGACTGCTACCTCGACCGTGAAGTCGCTGGCCGAGATCTCGGCCTGGCGGGCCAGCCTGGTGCCGGGCAGCTATTTCCCTGACGCCTCGAACACCGGCCTGATCGATGCCAGCGTGCTGGAGACCGTCGACGGCAACGTCACCTACTCCGATCAGAGCAGCCAGGTGAAGGTGATCGAGAACAAGCGGTTCCGCGGGTACGTCTACCTCACCGGAAAGAACTACTTGTTCCGCAACTGCCTGTTCGAGGGCCCGGCCAATCCGCAGTACGCGGCCGTGATCGCCCGCTACGCGACGTCGTCGGGCAATGTCTTCGAGGACTCGACGTTCAAGCCGCGCGGCATCAACTACTACAACGGCACGATCAATGGACGCGGCTTCACGCTGAAGCGGGTCGAACTCACCCGTGCCGTGGACGGCGCCAACCCCTCAGTTGCTGACGGCGGCACTCGGGTGGACGTCACCATCACCGGCAGCTGGATTCACGACTTGCTGCGCTGGTCTCCGGATCCGACCCACTCGGACAATCAGAGCCACAGCGACGGCATCCAGTGGATGGGCGGTCTCGGGCTGACCCTGATCGGGAACCGGATCGAGGGCCTTCTCGACACCTCGATCAGCAGTTGGGGCCCGGCCACCTACGACTCCACCGGCAAGATGACCGGCGGGCACCCGTTCTATCCGAACCCGGTCAACGGCGAGACGCTGATGGTGAACGCCTACCAGGACAAGATCCAGCCTGGCGAGTTGACCATGCGAAAGAACTGGGTCCGCGGCGGAGCGGTCGGGCTGAACATGCTCGGTGCCACCAGTGCCTGGGCCAAGAGCGACGGCAGCGCTATTGAGGAGAACTGGTTCCTCAACGATCAGGGTTACGGAAAGAACCATCGGATGATCGCCAAAGCCAGCCAGGTAATCAGCACGAGTACTAACTACGTGTGGGATCTGGCGAATCCGATGTCGAAGGCCACCCAGGTCAGCATTCGAGTGAACGTCTAGAAGCGGCATTCACCCTTGTCAACTGGGGGGCGACAGGGTTGAAGCCAGACGGAGGCCGGTTGTCCGACTCGCTCCTGGTGGGAGTCGGACGACCGGGCCGCCAGCCGTCGGTCACCCATTCATGGGACATTGGGGCTCGCCAATTCACCCGGCGGCTAGCTAGACTCTGCTTTACCAGTTGACCTTGGGGGAGGTCGGCGAGAGGGAGTTTCGGGGGGAGCTTCCTGTGGATCGTTTGCACAAATCCAGCGTGCGCGGCAATGCCGCGGGCTGGCTTCGGCACCGCCAAAGGCGCCGGGTGCAGCGGTCCTTTTTCGCTTTTGCAGCGATTTCTTGCCTTGCTGCCGGCTGCACGGCCCCGGAACCGGTGACGCCGTCGCCGACTGTGTCGACGTCGACCTCATCGTCGGCGGCACCGGTCAGCACCCCGTCGAACGTGCCGGCTCCGTCCGGCGGAACCACCGCGCAGGTGGTGCCGAAGTCCACGATGACCACGGCGGCTCCGATCGGCCTGAAGCAGACCAGCGCCGCCAACAAGGTCGAGGTCTCCCTGACCTCGCTGGCCAAGGTGAACGTCCAGGGTCGCGGGCCTGGTGAGATCAGCGGACCGGCGGTGGCGGTCACCGTCCGATTGAGCAATGGGGCGTCGGCTCCGCTCGACCTCGATCACGTGATCGTGAATCTCCTGGACGCCAAGGGGCAGTTGGCGACGCCGATGACCGGCGATCCGGCCGCACCATTCCAGGGGAAACTGGCGGCCGGTGCCGACCAGAGCGCTGTGTATGTCTTTTCGGTAGCTGCGTCGGCGCTCAAGCCGGTGCAGATCTTGGTGACCTATGACGTGGAGGCACCGACGGTGCTCTTCAAGGGAAATCTGTGAGGGACGCAATGATGAAGAAGGCTCTGCTCGCGACCATCGCATCGCTCGGGTTGGTGATGATGTCCGCACCGGCCGCGCAGGCGGCCCAGCTCAGCACCATCGCACCGGTGGAGCCGCGCACCTCCAGCGTGGTCACGGCAGTGCCTCTGCCGACCGCTCAGATCGACAGCGGGGTGGTGTGGGCGGTCAAGGCGGCCGGCAACACCGTCTATGCGGGCGGCAAGTTCACTGCGGCCCGCCCGGCCGGCGCCAAGGCCGGTGAGAACACTGTCGCGCGCTCCAACCTGCTCGCGTTCAACCTGACCACCGGCGCGCTGACCGACTTCGCTCCGGTCGTCAACGGACAGGTCAAGGCGCTGGCGGTCACCCCGGACGGCAAGAGGCTCTACGTCGGCGGCACCTTCAGTCAGGTGGACGGCAAGACGCGCTGGAGCATCGCTGCCTTCGACACCGCCACCGGCGCCCTGCTGGACACCTTCAAGGCTGCGGTGGGCGGCTCCTATGTCAACAGCATCGTGGCCACCAACGACGTCGTCTACGTCGGTGGCCTGATCAGTGCCGGCAACGGCGTCACTCGCAAGAACCTGATGGCTTTCGACTCGGCCGGCAAGCTGCTGGCCTGGGCGCCGACCACCGATATGCAGGTGGACGGGATGGCGCTGACGCCAGCCGGGGACAAGCTCATCGTCGGCGGCCGGTTCACCCTGGTGAATGGGGTCGCGCAGCGCGGTCTGGTGGCGCTCAGCCCGTCCGACGGCAGCATCATCGGCAACTGGATCGCACCGACCATCATCAAGAACGGCGCGACCGCGGGCAGCGCCGGCATCTACTCGGTGACCGCTGATGCCGACTCGATCTACGCCACGGCGTGGTCCTTCGGTGGCGTGGCCGCCGGAAACCTGGAGGGTTCGGCTCGAATCGACCCCGACACCGGCGCGATCATCTGGTTGCAGGACTGCCACGGCGACGAGTACAGCTCCTACTCCGACGGCACCAGTGTGTTCTTCGCGGGCCACCCGCACGACTGCCAGACCGTCGGCGGTTACCCGCAAGGTGACGGCTCGAATGTCCACTACTCGGTGGGGTTCACCAAGGACGTCAAGGGCACGCTCGACTCGGCGACGGCCAACTCCACCTACTCCAACTGGGGCGGGCAGCCGGCGCCGGCGATGGTGAACTGGTACCCGGACGTGATCTCGGGCAGCGCCACCGGCCAGGGTCAGGGTGTGTGGAGCCTGACCGGCAGCGGTGACTACCTGGTGGCCGGCGGCGAGTTCCCCGGCATCAACAACAAGACCCAGTACGGCTTGGTCCGCTTCGCTCGCAGCAATGTGGCCGGCACTACTGGTGACGGTCCGCGGCTCAGCGGCACGGCCACCAACACGGCCTTCACCTGGACGATCTCGGCCATGTCGCCGGCAGCCGGCCTGGCCAGCGTGTCCGTCCCGCTCAACTGGGATCGCGACGACAAGACGCTGACCTACGACCTGTTCCGGTCGGCGGACTCCACGACGTGGACCAAGGTGGGCACGAAGACTCTGGACTCCAACTTCTGGGCGCTGTCCGCCTTCAACTTCGTCGACAGCAGCGCGGGCCTGACCTCCGGCCAGACCTACAGCTACCGGGTCACCGCGACCGACAGCAACGGCAATGTGGCCACCTCCACCGTGGCCACGGCGACCATCGCGGCCAACGTTGTGAGCGACTACCAGCGGGCTGCACTGGCTGACGGTGCCCGCACCTACTGGCCGATGGGCAACGGTGGGGCCACGGATCTGTTCGGCTTGAACAATGGCGTGGTCGGTTCTCGGGTCAGCACCGTCACCGACAGTGCGACTCAGCGCAGCGCTTACAACTTCCGTGGCGGCCAGTCCAGCTCGAACATCGGCTCGGTGAGCAAGGTCTCCCAGCCGCAGCGGTTCACCATCGAGGGCTGGTTCCGCACCAGCCAGGCTGGCGGCAAGCTGTTCGGTCTGGGCAGTTCGCAGAGCGGGACGTCCACCAGCTACGACCGGCATGTCTACATGAACTCGGCCGGTGCACTGTCCTTCGGCGTGTACACGAACAAGACCAATGTGATCACCTCCGGCGGCGGCTACGCCGACGGCAAGTGGCACTATGTGGCGGCCAGCATGGATCCGACCTCCGGGATGGCTTTGTTCGTCGACGGCGTCCAGGTGGCCTCCGGTGCCAACCGCTACGCCCAGGTCTATGACGGCTACTGGCGCATCGGCAGCGACAGCGTGAACAGCTGGCCGAATGCCAACGGCAGCTACTTCGTCGGTGATATCGATGAGTTCGCCGTCTATGGGACGGCACTGAGTGCGGCTCAGGTGGCCAACCACTACGCGGTGGGCAAGAACATGATCGCGCCGACGGCCTCGTTCACCAGCAGCGTCACCGATTTGGCGGCGAGCTTCACCGCCACTGCCACTGCGGCGCAGGGGACGATCAGCAGCTACGCCTGGGACTTCGGGGACGGCCAGACCGGTACCGGGGCCACCGCCAGCCACACCTACGCGGCAGCCGGTACCTACCCGGTCACGCTGACGGTCACCGACTCCAACAACCTGACCGGTACCGCCACCGACTCGGTGACGGTGACCACTCCGCACGCGGCGCCGACGGCCGACTTCTCGGCCAGCGTCGACGGGCTGGGGGTCTCGGTTGATGCCAGCGCGTCGACCGCTGACGGTGGGGACTCGCTGACCTACTCCTGGAACTGGGGAGACGGCAGCCCAGCCGATACCGGCAAGACGGCCAGTCACACCTACGCGGCTCCGGGCGACTACCAGGTCAGCCTCACTGTGACCGATGATCACTCGCTGACCGACAGCAAGACCAAGACGGTGAGCCCGACTCACGCCGCTCCGGTGGCCTCGTTCACCACGACGGTTGACGGGCTCGGCGTGGCCGTGGATGCCAGCGCGACCACCCTGTCCGATGGCGCCACCGCCAGCTACTCCTGGGACTGGGGTGACAGCAGCTCGGCCGGCTCAGGCAAGACGGCCAGCCACACCTACGCTGCGGCCGGCACCTACACGGTGAAGCTGACCGTGACGGACTCGTTCAGCGCTACCGACACCAAGTCGTCCTCGGCTTCGGTCTTCGATCCGGCGAACGCGACTGTGGTGCTGGCCCGGTTCGGCACCTCCGCCACTCGGGGTTGGACCGCCGCGGACACCGGCGGTGACTGGACCCTGGGCGGGCTGTCCTCCTCGTGGTTCTCGGTCTCGGATGGTGCCGGCAAGATCAAGCTCTCCAAGGGGCTCGAAGCGCGCGCGTCGCTGAACTCGGTGTCAGTGCAGGATCTCTCCGCCTCGGCTTCGATCGCGCTGGACGCGCTGCCGGTCGGCGGTCCGGTCCGGTTCTACCTGGATCTTCGCCGCAGCGCCGACGGCTCGTCGGCCTACCGGGTCCGAACCGACATCTCGGTCACCGGTCAGGTCACCCAGCACCTGGTCAAGGCGGTCGGTGGGACTGAGACCGTCCTGGTCAGCAAGACGGTTTCCGGGCTCACCTACACCCCGGGCGACAAGCTGAATCTGTCCACCCAGCTGGTCACCAGCGGCGGCTCGACAAGCTTCAAGGCCAAGGTCTGGCTGCGCAGCGCGGACGAGCCGAGCAGCTGGACGGTCTCCACGACCAACTCCGAGGCGTCCCTGCAGGGGCCCGGGGCGTTCGGCGTGAAGACCTACACCAGTGCCAACGCCACCAACACGATGGTGTTGTCGGTCGACGACGTGGTGGTCGAGCGCAGCTGAACGGCGGCTCGCCGGCTCAGGAAGCTGCGCCGGCGAGCACCGCAGCAGTGCCGGACAGGCCAAGCCTGGTGGCGCCGGCGTTGATCATGGCCACTGCCGTGGCCCAGTCCCGGATGCCGCCGGACGCCTTCACACCCAACCGTCCGCCGACCGTGGCCGCCATCAGCTCGACGGCGTGGACGGACGCACCGCCGGCCGGGTGGTAACCGGTGGACGTCTTGACGAAGTCGGCACCGGCGGCCTCGGACGCCTGGCAGGCGGCGACGATTTCGTCATCGGTGAGCGCGGCCGACTCGATGATCACCTTGAGCACGCCCGGCACGGCGGCCCGGACGGCGGCGATTTCGTCGCGGGTGGCGTCCAGGCGCCCGGCCTTGACCAGGCCGAGGTCGATCACCATGTCCACTTCGTCGGCGCCGGCGGCAACCGACTCGGCGGCCTCGGCCGCCTTGATCGCGGCCGTGTGCTTGCCGGAGGGGAAGCCGCAGACGGTGGCCAGCTTCAGTGCGCCGAGGTCGAAGCTGACCGGCAGCATGGCTGGAGAGATGCAGATCGAGTACGTGCCCAGAGTCTTCGCCTCGGCCACCAGGGCGCCGATGTCGGCGACGGTGGCGGTGGGCGAGAGCAGGGTGTGGTCCACGTAGCGGACCAGTTCGGTGGTCATCACAGCCACTGACCCTAGCTCAGCAGAAGCGGCGCCGGTAAGCCAAAGGGGCCACCCCCACGCTGCGCCGGAAATGGTCGCGCAGCACCACGGCGGAGTTGAAGCCGACCTTGCCGGCAATCCGTTCCACCGGATCCTCGGTGGTCTCCAGTAGTTCTCGGGCGGCCAGGATGCGCTGTTGAGTGAGCCACTGGTGAGGGGTGGTGCCGGTCTCGGCGAGGAATCTACGGGCGAAGCTGCGCTCGGAGAGATTGGCCCGCCGGGCCAGGCTGGCCACGGTATGGGGCTGTTCCAGGTTCGACCGCGCCCAGTCCAGCAGTTCGGCGAGACCGTCGCTGCTGTACCCCGGCACCGGCGCCGGGACGAACTGCTGTTGGCCGCCGTCGCGTTGAGGCGGGACGACCATCCGGCGCGCGATCTTGTTGGCCATCGCTGCGCCGTACTCACGGCGCACCAGGTGCAGGCAGGCGTCCACGCCGGAGGCGGTGCCGGCGCTGGTGATGATCTGGCCGGTGTCGACGAACAGCACACTCGGGTCGACCTGCGCGGACGGGTAGCGTCGCTGCAGTTCGTCGGCATACATCCAGTGGGTGGTGCAGGCCCGTCCGTCCAGGAGGCCGGCTTCGCCGAGCAGGAAGGCTGCCGAGCAGATGCTCAGGATGGTGCTGCCGGAGGCGTAGGCCCGCCGGACGGTCTCCACCACCGCGCTCGGGTAGGGGGCGCCGTGCTCGGGGGTGGCCGGGACCACGACGACGAGATCAGCCCCTGCGACATCCTCGAGCCCATGAGCAGGGGTGATGCTCAGCGGCGCAGTGCTCTTGGCGCGAAGTGGGCGTCCGGGATGCTCGCCGCAGATGCGCAGCTCAAAGCCCTGCACGCCCTCTTCGCGCCGATCGATGCCGAAGACCTCGACGACGACGCCGAACTCGAAGACCGCCACCGGGTCGGTGACGATCATCGCAACGGTTCGCAGCGGCACCCCTTCAGGATAGTGGCAGGAATCTTGTGGTCAATGGCTTTCCGGCCACTGGTGGCAGGAATCATGCTGCAGAAGGGTTACTGCCATGACGCAGCTTCTGATTCTCCTGCTCCTGATCGGCGGACTTGCCGCGGCCCTGCAGCCCGCGCATCACCGCGGCTGGCGGCCGGGAGCCGAGACCAGAGGTGATCGCGACCGGGCCAGGCTGCTCGCTGAACTCAACCTCCTCGAGTCCGGCGAGCAGTCTTCTGGGCTGTCGGCGTCCGCAGAGCCGTCGTCGCTGGCAGAGCCGCGGCCGGAGCCACTCATGAGTTGGCGCAGCGCGGTGAAACGGAGGGCTGTGGCAGCGGCATTCGCAGCGACCAGACTGACCAGCTCGACGAGCCGTCCGGCATCGGGCCAGAGCGCCTGAAGCAGCCACAGTGAGCCCGAGGTCAGTCCGAGGGCTAGGCCAAAGGCGATCAGGCCGCCGAGATGGTGGCGCAGCAGCCGGTCGCGTCCGCTCAGGCCGAAGGTGAAGCGGCGATTCACCGCGGTGTTCGCGACGGCCGTGGCCAACAGTGAGATCAGGTTCGCGGCCTGGGCGCCGAGCGGGCGCAGCAGCAGATACAGCACGAAGTAGGCGGCGGTGCTGGCCACTCCGACCGCAGCGAAACGGAGCAGTTGCACGCCCAGGCTGTTGCTCGGATGGGCTGGACGGGCGAACTGCTCACGCAGCCGGGTCAGGCTGATCCGGCCGTTGGCCAGGCCGCGGATCAGCCGCCAGACCCCCTGCAGATCGGCTCGTGCGGTGGCCACGATGTCGACGGTGCTGCCCGGATCATCGATCCAGTCCACCGGCACCTCATGGATGCGCAGCCCGGCCCGCTGGGCCAGCACCAGGAGTTCGGTGTCGAAGAACCAGCCGGTGTCCTCGATCAGCGGCAACAGCTCGGCGGCCACGTCGGAGCGGATCGCCTTGAAGCCACACTGGGCGTCGCTGAAGGACGCGCCGAGGCTGGTGCGCAGAATCAGGTTGTAGCTGCGCGAGATGAACTCGCGCTGGGCGCCGCGCACCACCCGGGAGTCGCGGGCCAGCCGCGTGCCGATGGCCACGTCGGAGTGCCCGGACAATAGGGGAGCGATCAGTGGCAGCAGGCCGTTCAGATCCGTGGACAGATCCACATCGACGTAGGCGAGCACCGTCGCGTCCGAGGCCAGCCAGGCCTGCTTCAGCGCGCGTCCTCGCCCCTTTTCGGACAGGTGAATGGCCTGCACCCTCGGGTAGCGATCGCTGAGTTGCTCAGCGATCGTCCAGGTGTCGTCGGTGGATGCGTTGTCGGCGATGGTGATCCGGTAGCCGTAGGGCAGCATCGAGCTCAGATACTCATCCAGCCGGGCGATGGACGCCGCCAGTTCGGCCCGCTCGTTGTAGACCGGCACGACCACCTCGACGGTGGCCTCGCGGACCTCGGTATCCTCGCTCATTTCGCCGCCGTCAGGTCGTAGAGGCCGTCACTCTGGGTGTAGTTCTGCTCGACCCAGCTGGCGATCTGGGAGGACGAGTCGGAACCACCGTTGGCGTTGCCGATCGAGCCCGCGATGAAGTAGTGGATCTTTCCCTGCTTCACCAGGCTCTGGAACTGCGCCAGAGTGGGTGAGGGGTCAGAACCGTTGAAGCCGCCGATCGCCATCACCGGGAAGCCGGTGGCGAGCTGGTAGCTGGCCGCGTTCTGGGCGCCGACGGTGGCAGCCACCCAGGTGTAGCTCGCGGCATCGCTGGACAGCATTCCGATCACCTCGCTGGAGACGTTCGCTCCGTTGAGAAGCCCGCCCATGCCGCCTTGCCCACCTTGGCCCTGGCCGCCGTCCTGGCCGCCGGGACCACCTTGGCCACCGCCGGGCGGCTGACCGCCCTGGCCGCCACCGGGACCACCCTGGCCACCGCCGAAGCCGCCTTGACCGCCACGTCCGAAGCGTCCGCCGCCGGGGCCTCCGCCACCGGGGCCTCCGCCGCTGACCGGGCCGGCGGTCACGATGGAGCCGGTGTGTGCAGTGGCTGCGGTGTTCAGCGAGTAGGCCAGCGGGCCGCCGAGGCCGGCCGCCACAGCCAAGGCGAGGGCAGCGGCAGCCAGGGTCTGGGGCAACCGGTCTGCCCAGATCAGGGCCACCCCGGCAGCAGTGGCCAGCGCGAGCAGCATCCAGCCGAAGCTGAGGTAACTGCCGCCGGCGCGAGCGAGCAGCATCACTGCCCACGCGCCAGTCCCGACGCTGGTCAGACCCAGCAGCAGCCTGGTCCACAGCCGGTCGCGATGGGCCCACAGGGCGCCGCCGCCGATGCCGACGGCGCCGCCGATGGCTGGGGCCAGCGCGACCGTGTAGTAGTCGTGGTAGATGCCGGCCATGAAGCTGAACACCAACGCGGTCACGACCAGCCAGCCCAGCCAGATGATCGCCCCCGCAGCGACGGCGGCTGCTGGACGGTCGGTCGGTTGGCCCTTCCACTTGCTCACGGCAAGGACCAATGCTCCGATACCGAGGATCAAGGCGGCGGGGATCAGCCAGGACACCATGCCGCCGGAGACGCTCTCGAACATCCGGAACAGGCCGGTGGAACCCCAGTGGCCGCCATTGCCGCCGCCACCGCCGACGGAGCCGACCTCATCGCCGGTGATCCGGCCCAGGCCGTTGTAGCTGAGGATCAAGTCGAGCAGGGAGTTGTTCTGCGAGCCGCCGATGTAGGGACGCCACGACGTCGGTACCAACTCGACGATCGCCACGTACCAGCCGGCCGAGACGATCACTGCTGCGAGGGCCGTGAGGAGGTCGAGGAGCTTCTTCTTCCAGGTGGCTGGGGCGGCGATCCAGTAGGCGATGGCCAGCGCGGGCAGGACGAGGAAGGCTTGGAGCATCTTGGTGAGGAAGCCGAAGCCGATGGCGATGCCGGCGAAGATCAGCCATTTGCGTCCGGCGTGCTCGCTGGCGCGGACGGTGAAGTAGCTGGCCAGCAGCATGGTGAAGACCAGCAGCGCGTCGGGATTGTTGAATCGGAACATCAACGTCGCCACCGGCGTCAACGCGAATACTGCCGCGCCCGCCAGAGCGGCCCAGTGGGCGGCGCGCCGACGCAAGTCCGCGGCTGCGTTCCAGGCCAGCAGGCTGCGTCGGACGGTCACGTACAAGGTGGCGACGCTGGCCACTCCGAGCAGCGCCTCGGGGGCCAGGATGCTCCACGAGCTCAGCCCGAACAGCCGCACCGACAAGGCCATCAGCCAAATCGCAGCCGGCGGCTTGTCGACCGTGATCGAGTTACCGGCATCCAGCGAACCGTAGAACCAGGCCATCAGGTTCTTCGAGCCGGCCTGGGCGGCCGCGGAGTAGAACGAGTTGGCGTAGCCCGATGCGGACAGTCCCCACAGGTATAGCGCAGCCACGGCGATCAGAAGGCCGGCCAGGCTCAGCCGAGCCGGCCAGTCGGGACGGTCGGCCTCAGGCAGTGATTCGAGTTCTGCTCGGGTCATGCCACCAGTAGGCCCGCCCACGCTGGGCTGGGCGCATGCAGATGCTGTGAGCCTCTTGTGAGCTCAGGCCAAAGGCAGACGCACGGTGAAGCGGCAGTTCCCGGGCCGACTCTCCAGCCCGACCTGTCCTCCCTGCGCGCCGACGACGGCGGCCACGATCGCGAGCCCCAGACCGGTCGAAGAGCCGCCGGCCTGCCGGACCCGGCTCGCGTCGGCCCTGGTGAAGCGCTCGAAGACCGAATCCTGAATCTCGGTAGGGACGCCGGGGCCGTCGTCGGTCACCGCGACCACTGCCCAGCCGTCCTCCTTGCGCAGCGACGCCTCCACGTGAGTCCCCGGCGGGGTGTGGGTGCGGGCATTGGCCAGCAGGTTGACGATCACCTGGTGCATCCGGTGTGGATCGACGTTGGCGATGACCTCTTCGCTGGGCAGGTTGAGCGACCAGTGCCGCTCCCGGTCGGCCGCCCGGGCATCGTCCACGGCGTTCAGCACCATCTCGGTCAGGTCGGTCGGACGCAGGTCGAGAGTCGGCTCCGAATCCAGCCGGGCCAGCAGAAGCAGGTCTTGGACCAGCGCCGACATCCGCTCCGACTCGGCTTCGATCCGGGCCAGCGCGTGGCTGGCGTCGGGCGGGAGTGCCTCACTCGAACGCCTGGTCAGCTCGGCATAACCGCGGATCGAGGCCAGCGGGTTGCGCAGTTCATGGGAGGCGTCGGCGACGAAGCGGCGCACTTTGGTTTCACTGCGGTGCCGCTCGGCCAGTGCGCTCTCCACGTTGTCGAGCATCAGGTTCAACGCCAAGCCGACCTGGCCGACCTCGGTCTCCGGATTGGCGTCGGCTGCCGCGACCCGGACCGGCACGACGCCCTCGCCGCGGGCCAGCGGGAGGGCCGAGACCTGGTTGGCCGTCGCCGCCAGCCGGTTCAGCGGTCGCAGGCTGGTGGCCACCACCTGGCGGGTTCCCAAGTAGGAGACCAGGATCGCGCCCAAGGTGAGCAGGCCGGACATGATCAGCTGGGTATACAGCGGATTGGTGACATCGCTGTAGGGCAGGGCCACCACAGTCCGGCCACGATCGAAGTCGCGGACCAGGAGCCGGTAGTAGCCGAGCCCGGGAAGCTCGACATTGATCGGGGCAGCGCCGGCGTCGAGCTGGAGGAGTTGCTCGGCAAGGCTCTGGGTCATCCCGTCGGGGCTGGCCATCACCTTGTAGCCGACGCCGGTGAACAAGTCGATGCGAATCAGTCCTGAGCCGGCCGGGTCGGCGGGGCCGCTGGGGTTGTTGTCGCTGTCGCTGCGGCTGGGGCGGCCGGCGGCGGCCTCCAGCCGTCCGTCCAGCTGCTGCTGGAGGATCTGGAAGTTGGCCAGCGAGATGAAGACGGTCAGCACGATGGTGACCAGTGCCACCAGTGCGGTTGTCCGCTGAATCAGCCTGCGGCTCAGGCTGCCGTTCACTCGACCGCCGGTTTGAGGACGTAGCCGGCACCGCGCATCGTGTGAATCATCGGCGGACGCCCGGCGTCGATCTTCTTGCGCAGATACGAGATGTACAGCTCGACCACGTTGGCCTGGCCGCCGAAGTCGTAGTTCCACACCCGGTCCAGGATCTGCGCCTTGGACAGGACTCGGCGCGGGTTGCGCATCAGGTAGCGCAGCAACTCGAACTCGGTGGCGGTGAGATTGATGATCGTGCCGCCGCGGGCCACTTCGTGGCTGTCCTCATCCAGCACCAGATCGCCGACCACCAGCTGCGACTCGTTGCGGGCCGTGGCCGCCCCGGAGCGGCGCAGCAGCCCGCGCAGCCGAGCGACCAGCTCTTCGAGGCTGAACGGCTTAGTGACGTAGTCGTCGCCGCCGGCGGTGAGGCCGCCGATCCGGTCGTCCAGAGCATCGCGGGCGGTCAGGAAGATCACCGGGACGTCGGGCTGCTCAGCCCGGATCCGGCGCATCACTTCGAGGCCGTCGAAGTCGGGGAGCATCATGTCGAGCACGATCGCATCGGGACGGATCTCGCGGGCCGTCTTGACGGCAGCCAGCCCGGACGCGGCCGTGGAGACTTCCCAGCCCTCGTAGCGCAGGGCCATACTGAGCAGCTCAGTGAGGCTGCTCTCATCGTCGACAGTGAGGATCCGGATCGCACTTCCGTCCGGCCGGGTCAGGGCTTCCTGACCGCTACGTGCAGTGATCGCCATACTGTGAGCCTTTCAGGACGCGGTGAGCGCTGGCTGGCAGTTTCCTGTGGAAAGCCTATGTCCGAAAGGAACCGATCGGTCGCTGCCCCGCAGATAAAGGGGACTGTCCCCTTTTCTGCGGGGATGACGTTCCGCTGACGCCAGTGACCCGGCAGGTAGCATCAGAGCGCGCAGGAAGGTGGGAGATGCGGGTCGTTCGCGGTGCAGTCGGGCTGCTCGGAGAGCTGCTGGTCACGCTCGGTGTGGTGCTGCTGCTGTTCGTCGGCTGGCAACTGTGGTGGACCGACGTGGTCTCCGACGCCGACGCCGCTCAGGTGGTGGCCACCATCGAGCAGCAGTTGGACACGCCGGGCTCCGACTTCGTCCAGCCCGGCAAGGCCAAACTCGGCGATGCTTATGCGATCGTCCGGATTCCCCGTTTCGGGGCCGACTATGCGCGTCCGCTGTACCAGGGGACCACCCGAGAGGTGTTGCAGCGCGGCATCGGTCACTATGTCGACACGGCGATGCCGGGCGAGATCGGCAACTTCGCGATGGCCGGCCATCGCACCACCTACGGCAAGCCGTTCAATCGCGTCGCCGAACTCCGCGACGGCGACGTGGTTCTGGTCGAGACCAAGGACAGCTACTTCGTCTATCGGGTGACCGGGCATCAGATCGTCCCGCCCACTCAGACGTCGGTTCTGCTCCCGGTGCCCGATCAGCCGGGGGTCGAGCCAACGGCGGCCACGCTGACGATGACCAGCTGTCATCCGGAGTACTCCGCGCGAGAGCGATTCGTGGTGCACGCCACCCTGGATGCCACCTATCCGCGGTCCGGCGGCGTGCCGGCGCAGGTGTTGGAGGTGCAGTCCTGATGTATGCGCTGTTGTGGCGGATCCTGCCCGGGCCGAGCGTGGTGAAGGTGCTCGAGCTGATCGTTCTGGCGGCGATCGTGGTGGCCGTGCTGTTCACCTGGGTGTTTCCTGCGGTCGCACCGCTGATGCCGTTCAACGCCAACACCGTCGGCCAGGACGGCTGAGGAGTCGGCATGGCTCGGCTCGTGGTGGCGATCACCACCTTCCGTCGTCCGGAGTTGCTGGGCGCTCTGGTGCCGGCGGTTCTTGCTCAGCTGGACGAGGTGGGCGGCGAGCTGATCGTGGTCGACAACGACCCCGACGCCACCGGTCGTGACGCCGCTCTGAGCACCGGCGATCCGCGTGTTCACTACGTGGTCGAGTCCCGCCCAGGCATTGTGGCGGCGCGAAATCGGGCTCTGGCCGAGGCCTCCGAGTTCGACCTGCTGGCCTTCATCGACGACGACGAGGTGCCCCGGGACGGCTGGCTGGCCCAGCTGGTCGCCACGGCGGCCAGCACCGGAGCCGCCGGCGTGAGCGGCCAGGTCTGCTCGCTGCCGCAGGGGCCGGTGCCGGAGTGGGTGGCAGCCAGTGGAGTGCTGGCGCCACGACATCCCGAGCTGCGCACCGGGGACGTGATGGCTCGGGCCGCCAGCGGCAGCCTGTTGCTGGACCTGCGCCAGGTGCGTCCCCTCGGCCTCACCTTTGACGAGCGTTTCGGACGCACCGGTGGCGAGGACTCCTACTTCACCGGACGGCTCACCCAGCTCGGCGGACGGATCGTGTGGTGCGCCGAAGCTATCGCCGACGAGCTGGTCCCGGCCTCGCGACTCACCAGGGAGTACCAGCTGCGGCTTGCCGCCGTCCGGGCCAACTCCACGGTCCGGGTGCGGGTGGCGCTGGCCGCAGGCCCGCTGCAGCGAGCCCGGCTGCGCGGCTACTGGGCGCTGATCGGGCTGCGTGAATGGCTGGCCGGGTTCGGTCCGGCCGGTGACCTGGCCACCCGGGCCCGTCGGGAATTGCGGGCTGCGGCCGGACGGGGCGTGTTGCGTGGCGTGTCCGGACGCTCCTGGAGTCACTACGGCTGAGGCTCAGTTCGCGCTGAATCCGATGCGGCCGGGGATCGGCTCGGGCCAGCTCAACTCGTAGTCGTCGACCCAGCCGGGACGTCCGGTGGTCGGTGGCTGCTCGATGGTGAATCGCAGCATCCGCCGGACCGCGTCCGGTTCACCCTGGGCGATGATCTCGACGCTGCCGTCCGGCAGATTGCGCACTTTTCCGGCCAGGCCGAGGGCGCGGGCAGTGTTCTGCGCCCACCAGCGGAAGCCGACGCCCTGAACCCGCCCGGTGACGACGATCCGGACCGCGAGCATGGGGCCATCTTGGCCGTCCGGGGTGACGGCGTCCACCGCGAGCCGGTGGCGAATAGTGCAGTATGTGCGCATGAGTGAATCGGTCCGGGAAGTTCTGAGCTGGGAGGCCTTCGGTGTGGCCGCCCGCGAGTTGGCCAAGCAGGTCGTCGATTCGGGCTTCCAGCCCGATCTGATCCTCTCGATCACCCGCGGCGGGATGCTCCCGGCCGGCGCCATGAGCTACGCGATGGGCATCAAGAACCTGCACATCATCAACGTCGAGTTCTACACCGGCGTCGACTCCCGGCTGCCGCTGCCTGTGCTGCTGCCGCCGGTTCCGGCCGCCGTCGACCTGTCCGGCCAGAAGGTGCTGATCATCGATGACGTGGCCGACACCGGCGAGACCCTGAAGATGGTCCGCGACTTCTGTGCAGCCCACGTCGCCGAGACCCGCACCGCCGTGCTCTACGAGAAGTCGCAGTCGGTGGTGAAGTGCGACTACGTCTGGAAGCGCACCGACGAGTGGATCTCGTTCCCGTGGTCGAGCGAACCGCCGCTGGTGGGCAAATCCACCGACAACTGAGCTGCAGGCAGCGGTTTCCGCATCGCTGGCTACGTAGGACTGGGCAAATCGTAACCTGATCGACAAACGGCGGCGGTAGTTTGAAGACCTCTTGGCGAAGGGGTTTTCATGGACCAGACGGTTTTCGAACGAAACCGTCCTGCGGCGGCTGTCGTCACCGAAGCTCTGCGCGGATCCCGCGCCGCGGTGTTCTGGCTGGACGGCCTGCCGCGACCTGAACACGCGGTGCTGATCGGCCAGCAGCGCGCCGATCTGGTCGTGGTCGGTGGCGGCTACACCGGGCTGTGGACCGCGGTCCGGGCCAAGGAGCGCGATCCGCAGCGGCGAGTGATCGTCCTCGAAGCCCACGAGTTCGGCTGGGCGGCATCGGGCCGCAACGGGGGATTCTGCTCGGCCAGCATCACCCATGGAGAAGAGAACGGACGGCGCCGCTGGCCCGACGAGTTCGACACGCTCGTCCGCCTGGGGGAGGAGAACCTCACTCAGATCGAGGAGACCATCTCCCGCTACGCGATGGCGGCCGAGTTCGAGCGCACCGGCGAGCTGTCGGTGGCCATCGAACCGCACCAGGTCGAGTGGCTGGAGCCGGACGTCGACGGCTTCCTGGACGCCGACGCGATCCGGGCCGAGGTGAACTCGCCGACCTATCTGGCCGGCCGCTGGGATCGCACCGGGACGGCATTGGTGAACCCGGCTCGGCTCGCCCTCGAGCTGGCCCGGGTGGCCGCCGAGTTGGGAGTGGAGCTCTACGAGCACTCCGCGGTGACCGGCATCGATCGCGGACCGCAGCTGCGGGTGCGCACCGAACGCGGCTGGGTGCGGGCCGGTCAGGTGGCGCTGGCCACCAATGTGTTCCCCTCCTTGCTCAAGCGCAACCGGCTGATGACGGTCCCGGTGTACGACTATGCGCTGGTCACCGAACCGCTGACCGATGCCCAGTGGGCCGAGATCGGCTGGCGGAACCGGCAGGGTCTGGCCGATCTGGCCAACCAGTTCCACTACTACCGGGTCACCGGCGATGGCCGGATCCTGTTCGGTGGCTACGACGCGATCCGGCAGCGCAGCGTCGACGCCGTCCATGAGGATCGTCCAGCTACCTTCCGCCGGCTGGCCGAACACTTCTTCACCACCTTCCCGCAGCTGGGAGGGCTGCAGTTCAGCCATCGCTGGGCCGGTGCCATCGACACGTCCACCCAGTTCTGCGCGTTCTACGGCCTGGCCGGCGCCGGACGGATCGGCTACGCGGCCGGTTTCACCGGACTCGGCGTGGGCGCGGCGCGGTTCGCCGCGGACGTGGTCTTGGATCTGCTGGGCGGGGAGAAGACCGAGCGGACCGAACTGGAGATGGTGCGGCGGCGTCCGCTGCCCTTCCCGCCGGACCCGTTCGCCGCGGCTGGGGTGGCCGCCACCAAGTGGTCCTTGGATCGCGCCGATCACCACCAGGGCAGGCGCAATCTGCTGCTCAAGACCCTGGATGCCGTCGGGCTCGGGTTCGACTCGTGAACCCCGCACTGTTGGCCGACGCGCTGAGCGTCCCCGTCCTGCACGAGCCGTTCGCCGCCGAGCAGGTGGTGACCGGAGCCCCCACCTCAGGCTGGCTGCGGCTGTCCGGCATCGACGGCATCGAGGTGGGCATCTGGGAGATGACTCCCGGCACGATCAGCGACGTCGAGGCCGACGAAGTGCTGTGTGTGCTGGCCGGACGGGCGCTGGTCGAGTTCCTCGATCCGCCGGCCGCTCCGATTGAGCTTCGCCCCGGCAGCCTGGTTCGACTCCAGGATGGTTGGCGAACCCGCTGGACGGTCACCGAAACCGTCCGCAAGATTGCAGTAACCCGAGAGGAAGCCTGATGGAAATCCCACATCTGATCGCAGGACGAGAGGTCACCGGAGACCTGCGCGGCGGTCCGATCTTCAATCCGGCCACTGGCGAGCAGATCGCCTCGGTGGGCTTCGCCGATGCTGCCCGGGTGCAGGAGGCGATCGCGGCGGCTTCGGCGGCGCTGCCCGGCTGGCGGGCCACCGGACTGATCAAGCGGGCCGACGTGTTCTTCCGGCTGCGTCAGTTGCTGGTGGAGCGCTCGCCGGAGCTGGCTGCCATCATCACCACCGAGCACGGCAAGGTGTTCTCCGACGCCCTGGGCGAGATCAGCCGTGGCATCGAGAATGTCGAGTTCGCTGCCGGCCTGGTGCATCTGCTGAAGGGTGACTACTCCGAGCAGGTCGCCCGCGGCGTGGACGTCCACTCGATCAAGCAGCCGGTCGGCGTGGTGGCCTGCATCACCCCGTTCAACTTCCCGATCATGGTCCCGCTGTGGATGACCGCCTCGGCGATCGCCTGCGGCAACACCGTGGTGCTCAAGCCCAGCGAGAAGGACCCGTCGGCTTCGGTGTTCCTGGCCCGGCTGTTCGCCGAGGCCGGTCTGCCCGACGGTGTGCTGAATGTCGTCCATGGCGACGCTGAGGCGGTGAACGCCTTGCTGGACGCTCCCGAGGTGAAGGCGGTCAGCTTCGTCGGCTCGACCCCGATCGCCAAGGCCATCTACGCCCGCGGCACTGCCAACGGCAAGCGGGTGCAGGCCCTGGGCGGCGCCAAGAACCACATGATCGTGATGCCCGATGCCGACCTGGACGCGGCCGCCGACGCCGCCGTCTCGGCCGCCTACGGTGCCGCCGGTGAGCGGTGCATGGCGATCTCGGTTCTCGTCCCGGTCGGCGAGGCCGTGGCGGACGCGCTGCTGCCCAAGATCGCCGAGCGGATGGCCAAGCTGAGGATCGGTGACGGCACCGACCCGGCCACCGAGATGGGGCCGCTGATCACCGCTGCCCACCGCGACAAGGTGGCCGGCTATGTCACCGGCGCCGCCGCGGAGGGTGCCGAGGTGGTCGTGGACGGCACCGCGACCAGCTTTGATGCCGGCTACTTCATCGGAACCAGCCTCGTCGACAAGGTCACGCCCGGAATGCGGATCTACGACGACGAGATCTTCGGGCCGGTGCTGGCGGTAGTCCGAGTGAACAGCTACGACGAGGCGGTGGCCCTCGTCAACGCCAACCCGTACGCCAACGGCACCGCGATCTTCACCCGCGACGGCGGCACCGCGAAGGCCTTCGAGTTCGACATCGAGGTGGGCATGGTCGGCATCAATGTGCCGATCCCAGTGCCGGTCGGCGCTTTCTCGTTCGGCGGCTGGCGCAACTCGCTGTTTGGCGACTCGCACATCTATGGCCCCGAGTCGATCCACTTCTACACGCGCAGCAAGGTGATCACCTCCCGCTGGCCCGACCCGAGCGAGTCCCAGGTGAACCTGGGCTTCCCCTCCAACCACTGAGGATTTGTCATGACGTATCTGAACCTGGCCGGTGAGGCCACCCCGCTTCCCGATCCGGACGCGGAGGCTGTCGTCCGGGCCAACGACCGGGCCCACGTGTTCCACTCCTGGAGCGCCCAGGGCTCGCTGGCCCCGCTGCCGGTGGCCGGTGGGCTGGGGGCGAGCTTCTGGGACTACTCCGGCAAGAGCTACCTCGACTTCGGCTCCCAGCTGGTGAACCTGAACCTGGGTCATCAGCATCCGGATCTGATCGCCTCGCTGCACCGGCAGGCCGACCGGCTGGCCACGATCCAGCCGGCCATGGCCAATGACGTCCGCTCCGAACTGGCCCGGCTGCTGGTCGAGGTGGTCGGTGAGCCCTTCGCCAAGGTCTTCTTCACCAACGCCGGCGCCGACGCCAACGAGTACGCCGTCCGGCTGGCCCGGCACTCCACCGGACGCAACAAGGTGCTGTCCACCTACCGCAGCTACCACGGCGGAATGGGCACCCCGATCGGGCTGACCGGCGATCCCCGGCGTTGGGCCAACGAGGCCGCCGCTAGCGGCGTCGTCCACTTCTTCGGGCCCTACCCGTACCGCTCGCCGTTCCACTCCGACAGCCCCGAGCAGGAGACCGCGCGGGCCCTGGAGCATCTGGAGAGCGTGATCGTCCTTGAGGGTGCGAACACGATCGCTGCGATCATCCTGGAGACCATCGTCGGCACCAACGGGATTCTGGTGCCGCCGCCGGGCTACCTGGCCGGCGTCCGCGAGCTGTGCGACAAGTACGGCATCGTCTACATCGCCGACGAGGTGATGGCCGGCTTCGGCCGGACCGGTGAGTGGTTCGGCTTCCAAGGCTTCGGCGTCCAGCCCGACCTGGTCACCTTCGCCAAGGGCGTCAACTCCGGCTACGTCCCGCTCGGTGGCGTGATCATCTCGGCCAAAATCGCCGAGTTCTTCAATGACAAGGTGTTCTACGGCGGTCTGACCTACTCCGGGCACCCGCTGGCCTGCGCGCTGGGGGTCACCACCTTCGAGGTGTTCCGCCGCGATCACATCCTCGAGCACGTCCGCGACCTGTCGGAGAACGTGATTGCGCCGCGGCTGGACGGCTGGCTGGAGACCCACCCGTCGATCGGCGAGGTCCGTGGCCGGGGTCTGTTCTGGGCGATCGAACTGGTGAAGGATCGAGGCACCCGCGAACCGCTGGTCCCGTTCAACCCGACTGCCGCGCAGAATGCCCCGATGGCCGCCTTCGCCGCCGCCTGCAAGGAGGACGGCGTCTGGCCGTTCACCCACTACAACCGGACTCACATCGCACCACCACTGGTGATCACGAAGGACGAACTGAACCGCGGCCTCGACGTGATCGACAAGGCCCTGACAATCACCGACCAAGCGATTGGAGCATGATGAGCACGTACGCCGTCACCAACCCGGCCACTGGCGAGAAGCTGGCCGAGTACCCGCAGATCAGCGACGCCGACCTGGTTGCCGCGATCGGACGAGCAGATGCCGCCACCCGCGGCTGGGGTCGCAGCACCTCGGTGGACGAGCGCGCCGCGCTGGTCACCCGGATCGGTGATCTGCACGCCGAGCGCCGCGATGAGCTGGCCGCCGCGCTGGTCTCCGAGATGGGCAAGCCGCTGGCCCAGGCCTATGGCGAGGTGGACTTCGCGGCCGACATCTACCGCTACCACGCCGAGATCGCCGCCGCCGAGCTGGCCGACGAGCCGATCGAGCTGCGCGCCGGCACCGGCTCGGCGCTGATCCGCTGCGCGCCGCTGGGGGTGATCCTCGGCGTGATGCCGTGGAACTTCCCCTTCTACCAGGTGGCCCGCTTCGCCGGCCCGAACCTGGCCGCGGGCAACTCGGTGATGCTGAAGCCGGCTTCCCAGTGCCCCAAGACCGCCCAGCTGATCGCCCAGATCTACGTCGACGCCGGGGCGCCGGCAGGTGCCTTCGAGCTGATCTTCGCCAACTCGTCCCAGATCGCCGACGCGATCGCCGACCCGCGGGTGGCCGGGGTCTCGCTGACCGGCTCGGAGAAGGCTGGGGCTGCGGTGGCCGAGCAGGCCGGACGGCACCTGAAGAAGGTCGTCCTCGAGCTCGGCGGCACCGACCCGTTCGTGGTGCTGTCCACCGAAGACCTGGACGCCGTGGTGGCCGACTTGGTCGCCGGGCGCCTGGACAACTCCGGTCAGTCCTGCAACGCCCCCAAGCGGGCCGTTGTGGTCGCCGACTTGTACGACGAGTTCGTCGAGAAGCTGGTTGCGGCGATGGCTGCGGTGTCGGCCACCGACCCGATGAGTGAGGGTTGCGAGCTCGGCCCGGTCTCCTCTCTCGGTGCGGCCGAGTTCCTGGACGAGCAGGTGCAGCGGGCCATTGCCGCCGGTGGCGAGCTGCTGCTGGGCGGTACCCGCGAGGGTGCCTTCTTCGCCCCGACCGTGATCGCCAACATCCCGCGGGATTCGGCGGCCTACCGCGAGGAGCTGTTCGGCCCCGTCGCACTGGTCTACAAGGTGGCCGACGAGGCTGAGGCGATCGAGGTGGCCAACGACACCCCGTTCGGCCTGGGCTCCTACCTGTACTCCACCGATCCCGAGCAGGTGCAGCGGGTGGCCAACGCGATCGACGCCGGCATGGTGTTCGTGAACTGCGTCCTGGCCGACGGGGTGGAGCTGCCCTTCGGCGGCGTGAAGCGTTCCGGTTTCGGCCGCGAGATGGGACGCCTGGGCGCCACCGAGTTCGTCAACAAGAAGCTGATCCGGATCGTCTAGGCCCGGACGCCGGGGACGGTTCCATTACCGTCCACCCTTGTCTTGTCCCGGACGCCGGGGACGGTTCCATTACCGTCCACCCTCGTCGCAGAGGTTTCCCAGCGGCGGTGGACGGTAATTGGAACCGTCCCCGCCAATTGCGCTGGCTAGGCCGGACGGTAATGGAACCGTCCCCGCAGTCAGGCGGCGAGCGGGTCGCTGGCGGCGATCGGCCCGGGACAGGAAGAGGTCGCCCGGGTGGAGCGCCACAGGACCACGGTGGCTGCGCCGATCACCACCGCACCCAGCCAGTAGGGCGCAGTGTGGCTGAGCGAGGCGTACAGCCAGCCGGCCAGCAGCGGCCCGAGCATCTGCGTCACCGAGCCCAGCGAGCTGAAGGCTCCGGCCAGCCAGCCCTGCTCGGAGGCGTCGACCGCAGTGGAGAGCATCCCCTCCAGGGCGGCGGTCTGCGCGCCTTGACTGGCCCCGAACAACAGAGCTGCGCTCCCGAACAGCGCCGCCGACGGCACAAAGGTGGCGGTCATGGCCAGGCCGATGCAGCCGATCAGCTGGCCGAGCATGCCGGCAATCACCACTCCTCGATCGCCCATCAGTCGGATCAGCAGGCCCAGCAGCCCGCCCTGGATGACGATGTCGGTAACCCCGATTCCCGAGGTGAGCAGGCCGACCTGGGTCGGGCCCCAGTTCAACGTGTCCAGGGCCAGCACCGAGAAGTTGTTCACGAAGAACGCGAACGGAAGGCTGATCAGAGCGAACCCGATCAGCAGGGCACGCAGCTCGCGGCGGGCGAAGGCGTCTTTCACGATGGTGAACGGTTGCAGGTTGATCAGCTTCACCGACGTGATCCGGTTCTCCGGCCGGTGGGTTTCGGGCAACGCGACGGCGGCCAGGACGCCGACCACGAGGGCGATGGCTGCCGTCACGAACACCGGAGCGTTGAGGTCGAGCTGGGCCAGCAGACCGCCGGCGGCCGGCCCGATCATGAAGCCGACCCCGGACAGGGCGCCCAGCATCCCGTAACGCTTGGCGCGGTCCTCTGGTGGGGTGATGTCGGCCAGGTAGGCGAACAGGACCGGCATGTCACCGGCGGTGAGCCCGTCGATGATCCGGGACAGCAGCAACACCCAGATGGCACCACCGATACCGAACAGCAGGTAACCAACCGCCGAGCCCAGCACCGAGATGATCAGGACGGGCTTGCGTCCATAGCGATCCGACAGCACGCCGAGCGCGGGGGCCGCCAGGAAGGCGCACAGGGCGTACACCGACTCGAGAATGCCGACCCACAGCGCCAGATTGGTGCCGCCGGGCAGATAGCGCTGGACCACGAAGGGCAGGACCGGAATGACGATGGTCATGCCCATCGTGGCCAGGAAGCTGATCGCGATCAGCAGCGGCCAGGCACGTTTGGCGACGCCGGTCGGTGCCGGCGAGACGGATTGATTGGTCATGGTGAGTCCTTTCTGAGGGCGCGCGACAGCGTCTGGGCGCGTCGCAGCGCCAAGCGAGATGGGTTGTGTGGGTGAGGAAGGTCAGTCGGTGGCGAGCTGATCGATCGCGCCGAGCAGCGACTTCAGCTGTTTGCGTTGCTCGATCGTCAGATTGCTGAGGTCGAGGCGACTCTCGGCGTGGGCGTGCGCCTCATAGCGTTCGACGAGGTTGCGGCCCTTGGCGGTGACCCGAAGGATCTTGCGCCGCGAGTCGGACGGGTCGGGCTGTCGTTGGATCCAGCCGTCGGCCTCGAGCCCGTTGACCAGGGCGGAGACGCTGGCCGGGCGGGCTCCGGTGAGGTCGGAGATCTCCCGGGCGATCACCCCGGTCGATTCCCTTCCGGCGATGTAGCCGACGATCCGGGCTTGATGCGGAGTCAGTCCGCCCAGATCGACGCCGCCGTTGCGGAAGTCTCCGCGCTGGCGCTGGCGTCGCGCGATCCGGATGATCAACTCCGTGATCTCGTTCTCCAGGTCAGCCATAGCCAGAACTCTAGATCGTTAGGAATCTAACAGTCAAGTTTCTAATCATTAGGAATCGAATGATCTGATGGCGCTGCCGACGCACCGGTCCGACTGCTCAGCGGCCGACCAGTGCCCGCAGGAAGAACGCCAGGTTCGCCGGACGCTCAGCCAAGCGGCGGATGAAGTAGCCCCACCAGTCGGTACCGTACGGGACGTACACCCGGACGGTCTGGCCGGCGGCGGCTAGGCGGCGCTGCTCGTCGGTGCGGATGCCGTAGAGCATCTGGATCTCGTAGTCGCCCATGCCGCGCCCGGCGGCCGAGGCCAGCTCGGGGATCGCCGCGATCAGCTCAGGGTCGTGGGTGGCCAGCATCGGCAACCCGGCCCCAGCCATCAGCACCCGGGTGCAGGCCAGGTAGGAGGCGGAGACCTCTTCGCGGGTCTGATGGGCGACCTCGGACGGCTCGGCGTAGGCGCCCTTGCACAAGCGAATCCGGGAGCCCTCGCCGTTCAGGACGGCGACATCCTCGATCGTCCGGTGCAGGTAGGCCTGGAGCACTCCGGCGGTGCCCGGGAAGTCCCGGCGCAACTCGGCGAGGATTCCCAGGGTCGTGTCGGTGGTGGTGTGGTCCTCGGCGTCCACGGTCACGGTGGTGCCGACGTTCTGGGCGGCCGCGCAAATGGCCCGGGCATTGGCCAGCGCGATCCGCCGACCGTCGGGCAGGCCGATGCCCAGCGCGGTCAGTTTCACCGAGACCTCGGCGACCTTCGTCAGGCCGGCCTCGTCCAGAGCAGCGAGCAGTTGCAGGTACGCATCGCGGATCGCGGCGGCGTCCGCCTCGCTGGTGGTGTCCTCGCCGAGATGATCGATGGTTGCCAACAGTCCGTCGGCGGCCAGGGCTCGCACCGCGGCCAGGCATTCGGCGACGGTTTCGCCCGGCACGAAGCGGCGGACCACCGCAGCCGTGATCGGCACCTTCACCGCCATCCGGCGGGCTCGGTCACTGCGAGCCAGCCCGAGCAGTGGGCCGCGCAGCAGGGTTCCGAGAATGCTCATCGTGCCTCCAGATCAGGGGCCGCTCGTCAATGACGGCCTTGACTAGGGCTAGCACGTCCGTGGTCGGCCGGTCAAAATCCCCGAGCCGATCAGCGGCTACGCCAGGGGCTCGGTGAGGTCGGCGATGGTGGCGTCCAATGCTGCCATCGCCGCGGACGCGTCCAGCGCCACTGCGGCACCGTGCTCGCCAGCACCGAGGCTCACCTCGCCGGGTCCGATCCGCTCATCGGCGTACACCGGCCAGGCGTGGCTGGCCCCGAACGGGGTGATCGTGCCGCGTTCGTAGCCGGTCACGGCCAGCGCGGTGGCGGCGTTCGGCATCGAGATCCGGTTCACGCCGAGCAGAGCGCGCAGCTTGGGCCAGGAGATCTCCCGATCTCCGGGGACCAGGACGAACAGGTAGTCGTCCTCGGCGCGGCGCACCACCAGGGTCTTGATGATCTGGGCCGGCGTGACGCCGCGCACCGCTGCAGCTTCGGCCAGTGAAGAGACTCGGCCATGCCGCACCACGCGATAGCTCAGGCCCAGCGCCTTCAGCGACGCCTCGGCCGGAGCCTCAGTTGTGGAGGTACTCAAGCAGGTGGTTCCGTTCGTCGGTGAGCTGATCGATCCGGTACTTCACCACATCACCGATCGAGATGATCGCGGCAAGGGTGCCATTCTCGACCACCGGAAGATGCCGGATCCGCGAGTAGGTCATCGTGTGAGCCGCATCCTCGAGCTTCTGGTCAAGGTCAGCGGTGACCACCTTGGTCGTCATGATCGCCGACACCGGTTGGCTGAGCACGTCTGCGCCATCCCTGGCCAGCCACCGGACGACGTCCCGCTCGGTGACGATGCCGTCGATGGCCCGCCCGTCGGCGCTGACCACTACGGCTCCAATGTTGTGCTGGGCCAGCAGTTCGACCAGCTCAGCCACGGTTGCCTGGCCGGCGATGGTGACCACCGCCGTCCCCTTCGTTCGAACTACGTCGCCAATGTTCATGCAATCGAGGCTAGGCCGAGGTGTGGACGCTGGCTAGAGCCCACCGGTGGGACAACTGCCCCTAACCCAGTCGGCTCACCAGCTCGACGGTCAGCTCATCCAGGCTAGTCAGTACGGCATCGGCGAGGTTGAGGGCGCTCGCCGGCGGTGGATTGAAGTGCGGCGGAACGGCGATCACGGCCATCCCGGCGGCTTTCGCGGCCAGTATTCCGTTGTGGGCGTCCTCGACGGCCACGGCCCGGCCGGGTTCGACACCGAGTCGCCGGCAGGCTTCCAGATAGACGTCGGGAGCGGGCTTCCCCGCTCCGCCGAGTTCCTCGGTGCTCACGGTCGTCGCGAACACCTCGCTCAGGCCGAGGACGTCAACGGCGGTATTGATCAGCACGCGCGGCGACGAGCTGGCCAGCCCGACCGGCCACTTCGCCTGCATCCGGTGCACCGCCTCGATCGCGCCCGGCAGCACCTGGACCCCGTCGCGATAGTGCTGCAGCATGCCGGCGATGGTGCGCTGGGCGAGCTCGTCCGTTGTGCCCGGAAAGCCGACCACTTCGCTCAGGTACGCCGACCACTGCTGCGTCGACATCCCCATCATCGCCCGGCTGGCATCCTCGGGCCAGACGATCCCGTCCTCGGCCGCCATCTCCCGGCGGACCAGATCCCATAGGTGTTCGGTGTCGGTCAGGGTCCCGTCCAGGTCGAAGATCACCGCGCGCATGTTCCTCATTGTTCCGGACCGGCCCTTGAGCGCTGATTAGCATCGAGGGCGTGGACGGACGAGTCCGCGAAACGCTCGCGTCGGGGCTGCGTGTTTCGCGACCGGATGCTCGCCTCCAGGCCTACCGGCTGCATCCGGTCGCGCAGCCGCCGCTGGAGGCGTTGGTCGCCATGCCGACCCAGCCGAGCGGGTTGTTGTTCCACTTTCCCGGTTTCAACGTTCCCCTCGGGCCCTGGGAGGCGCTGCGGTGCACGACCTTGGCTGCCGCGACCGGTCTGGCCGTGGTCGCGATCGAGCTGCCCGGCCTGAGCCGCCTCGGTCACCGCTTGCCTGATCCGGTGCGCCGCGATCTGCGCGACGGACGGGTGGGCAGTTGGGCTGAGCTGAGTCTGACCTATCTGTGGCTGGCGGCCGCTGAGGCCGGCATCGACGGGCTGCCGGTGCGGCTGCTGTCCGGCTTCTCCACGGGCTGCAGCGTGGCCGTTGCGGCGCATCGGCAGCTGGGGGTCGAGGCGGGCTTGAGCCTGATCGAGCCGGTCTCGCTGGGCTCACGCTCGTTGGTCGCCCTGGAGGCTGCCAACCTGGCTGACCTGGCTCGGTTGCCGCGGGCGCTGATCGGGAACCGTGACTGGGTCGCCCAGGAGTGGCGACGGCAGCTGGCTGCGCCGGGCGTCCGTTACTCGGTGGGTGACCTGTTGGCCATCGCGTCGATGCTCGCCGGCCGCAGCATTCCGGACGAGCTCGCCCAGCCGGCCTGGTGCCTGATTGCCCGCGGTGAGCACAGTTCGCTGTGCCGTCCCGCTGAGTTCGACGCCCTGGACGCGCTGCTTGCCCGCCGCGGTGTGCCCGGGCCGACGCTGACGGTGACTGGTCTTGGTCATCAGCTCTGGCATCGGCTCTCGGCGATGAGTGCGATCGCCGAGAGGTTGGCGGCTGCGTCCAACCTTCCCAGGGGGAATACCCCGGGTCGCCCCTGAGTTGAGTCTGGTGAACTCAATCTTGTAGTTGAGCCTGCTATGCTCAACTCGTTCCAGACTCAACCGGAGGTAGCAACCATGGCACGAGCAGTCGGTATCGACCTCGGCACCACCAACTCTGTCGTCGCCGTTCTCGAAGGCGGCGAGCCCACGGTCATTCCGAATGCCGAAGGCTCCCGCACCACCCCGTCGGTGGTCGCCTTCGCCAAGGGCGGCGAGGTCCTCGTCGGCGAGGTCGCCAAGCGTCAGGCCGTCACCAACGTCGATCGGACGATCCGTTCGGTCAAGCGCCACATGGGCACCAACTGGACCGTCGACATCGACGGCAAGGCCTACACCCCGCAGGAGATCAGCGCGCGCGTCCTGATGAAGCTCAAGCGCGACGCTGAGGCCTACCTGGGCGAGCCGGTCACCAACGCCGTGATCACCGTTCCGGCCTACTTCTCCGACGCCGAGCGTCAGGCCACCAAGGAAGCCGGCGAGATCGCCGGCCTGAGCGTCGACCGGATCATCAACGAGCCGACTGCGGCCGCCCTGGCCTACGGCCTGGACAAGTCCGACGAGCAGACGATTCTGGTCTTCGACCTCGGCGGTGGCACCTTCGACGTCTCCCTGCTGGAGATCGCTGACGGCGTCTTCGAGGTGAAGGCGACCAAGGGCGACAACCGCCTGGGCGGCGACGACTGGGATCAGCGGATCGTCGACTGGCTGGTGACCCAGTTCAAGAACGCCAACGGCATCGACCTGAGCAAGGACAAGATGGCTCGTCAGCGTCTGCAGGAGGCGGCGGAGCGGGCCAAGATCGAGCTGTCCAGCGCGCAGGAGGCTTCGATCAACCTGCCCTACATCACCGCTGGTGCCGAGGGCCCGCTGCACCTGGATGAGCGGCTCACCCGTGCCGAGTTCCAGCGGATGACCCAGGACCTCCTGGATCGCTGCCGGTCCCCGTTCAACGCGGTGATCGCCGATGCGAACACCTCGATCGCCAAGATCGACCACGTGATCCTGGTCGGCGGCTCCACCCGGATGCCGGCCGTCGTCGACCTGGTCAAGGAGCTCACCGGTGGCAAGGAGCCCAACAAGGGCGTCAACCCCGATGAGGTCGTCGCCCTGGGCGCGTCCCTCCAGGCCGGTGTGCTGAAGGGCGAAGTCAAGGACGTCCTGCTGCTCGACGTCACCCCGCTGAGCCTCGGCATTGAGACCAAGGGTGGCGTGATGACCAAGATCATCGAGCGGAACACCACCATCCCGACCAAGCGTTCCGAGGTCTTCACGACCGCGGAGGATAACCAGCCGTCGGTGATGATCCAGGTGTACCAGGGTGAGCGTGACTTCGCCCGGGACAACAAGTCCCTGGGCAACTTCGAGCTGACCGGCCTGATGCCGGCTCCGCGCGGGGTGCCGCAGGTCGAGGTCACCTTCGACATCGACGCCAACGGCATCGTCCACGTGCACGCCAAGGATCTGGCCACCGGCAAGGAGCAGTCGATGACTGTCACCGGCGGATCGGCCCTGGGCAAGGACGACATCGATCGGATGATGAAGGACGCCGAGGCGCACGCCGAGGAGGACCGCAAGCGCCGCGAGGCCGTCGAGATGCGCAACGAGGCGGACGCCCTGGCGTTCCGCACCGAGAAGCTGCTCGCCGAGAACGCCGAGGTGCTGTCCGATGACGTCAAGAAGCCGGTCGAGGAGTCCCTGGCCAAGCTCAAGGAGACCCTGACCGGTGACGACAACGACGCGGTCAAGGCTGCCGTCGAGGATCTGAACACCAAGGCTTCGGCGATGGGCCAGGCGATGTACGCCGCAGCCCAGGCCAAGGCCGAGTCGGAAGCGGCTGCGTCCGCCGATGCCCCCGCCGGCGATGACGACGTCGTGGACGCCGAGATCGTGGACGAGGACGGCAAGGACAAGTGAGCGAAGAGAACACCCAGCCGACGCCGGAGCCTGGTGAGGACCAGGCTCCGGCCGACGCCATGGACGAAGCCCTGGCCGAACTGCTGGACGAGGCTGCGGCCGGCCAGCAGTCGGCCGAGGCCTCGGCCGAGCCGGAATCGGAGACCGATCAGCTGAAGGCCCTGGTTGCCGAGCGCACCAACGATCTGCAGCGGCTGCACGCCGAGTACGCCAACTACAAGAAGCGGGTCGACCGTGACCGGGCGCTGTCCCGGGCGGCCGGCATCGAGGCGGTGATCCTCGACCTGCTGCCGATCCTGGACAGCATCGAGGCCGCCCGCGAACACGACGAGCTGGTCGGCGGCTTCAAGCTGGTCGCCGAGGAGTTCGAGAAGACCGCGTCCAAGTACGGGTTGGAGACCTTCGGCGAGGTCGGTGAGCTGTTCGACCCGCAGATCCACGAGGCGCTGATGGCGCTGCCGATGGATGGCGAACTCGCCGGGCCGACCGTCTCGGCGGTCATGCAGCGAGGTGTGAGACTGAACGAGCGAGTGATCCGTCCGGCCCGCGTGGGTGTGGCTGATCCGGACGCCTGACTGAACCGAAAGGAGGCGCGATGAGTACCAAGGACTGGATCGAAAAGGACTACTACAAGGTGCTGGGCGTCTCCTCCGACGCAAAGCCAGAGGAGATCAAGAAGGCCTTCCGCAAGCTGGCCCGCCAGTATCACCCTGACCAGAACGGGGCTAATCCGGACGCCGAAGCCAAGTTCAAGGAGATCTCCGAAGCCAACGCCGTCCTCTCTGACGCCGAGAAGCGCAAGGAGTACGACGAGGCGCGGCGACTCTTCGGTGGTGGCGGCGGCTTCCGGTTCCCGCGCTCGGGTCAAGGCACCTCGGCCGAGGATCTGTTCGCCAACTTCACCGCCGGCGGCGAAGGCGGCCTGGGTGATCTGTTCGGCAACCTCTTCGGGGGTGGCGGCACCACGACCCGTCGGACGAGCCGTGGGCCGCGTCGTGGTGCCGACATCGAAGGCGAAGTGACCATCGATTTCGCCGAGTCGCTGACCGGCCCGATGGTGACCATGCAGACCACCTCGGAGGCGGCCTGTCCGACCTGTCACGGTACCGGGGCCCGTCCGGGCACCCAGCCGAAGGCGTGTCGGGCCTGTCAGGGCAGCGGCGTGCAGACGTCCAGCTCGAGCAGCGTGTTCGCCGTCACCGAGCCGTGCCGTGAATGCCGCGGACGCGGCCTGATCGTTGAAGACCCCTGCCCGACTTGTGCCGGCAGTGGTCGGGCTCAGTCGTCACGCAGCATGCAGGTGCGGATCCCGGCCGGCGTCACCGACGGTCAGCGGGTCCGGATCAAGGGCAAGGGCGGCGCCGGGGAGAACTCCGGTGCGGCCGGCGACCTGTACGTGCTGGTGCACGTACGTCCGCACAAGCTGTTCGGACGCAAGGGCGAACATGTGACGATCACCGCTCCGGTGACCTTCGCGGAGGCGGCGCTGGGTGCTGAGATCAGCGTGCCGACTCTCGACGGTGGTCCGGTGCGGCTGCGGGTGCCGGCCGGCACCCCCAATGGGCGCACCTTCCGGGTTCGCGGACGCGGGGTCAAGACCAACTCCGCGGTCGGCGACCTGTTGGTCACCGTTGAGGTGCAGGTGCCCAAGCATCTGAACGATGAGGCGAAGGCGGCGCTGGCTTCCTTCGCGACGCTGGCCGGAGACACCGACCCGCGAGCTGCGTTGTTCGGAGCCGTCCGATGAACGACTACCTGCCCGACCGGCTGGACGCCGACGCCCCGATCTTCGTGATCTCGGTGGCGGCCCAGCTGGCCGACATGCACCCACAAACCCTGCGCGGCTACGACCGGCTCGGCCTGGTGGTGCCGGGCCGGGCCAAGGGCCGCGGCCGGCGCTATTCGCTGCGCGACATCGCCAAGCTGCGCCACATCCAGCAGCTCTCCCAGAACGAGGGGATCAACCTGGAGGGCATCCGGCGGATCCTGGCGCTGGAGGACGAGTTGGACGGGATGCGCACCCAGCTGCTCCGGCTCACCGAGCTGGTCGCCCGGCTGCAGTCGCCCGAGGATGGCTCCCGGCTGTTCACCGCCGCCCAATCCGGCCAGGTCCATCTCGGCCGGGTCCGGGTCAAGGAGATGCGAGCCATCACCGTCCGCTGACGCCGGGGACGGTTCCATTACCGTCCGGCCTAGTCAGCAGGACCCGCGGGGACGGTTCCTGTTACGTCCCACGGGACGAAAGGGGACGGTTCCTGTTACGTCCCACCGCATCAGCAGGTGATCAGCAGTTCGGTGTGCGGCACCACGAAAACCGCGTCGGGGTGTTCCGACCAATCCAGCCAGGCCTGGCGCAGGTCGGCGATGTCAGCCGCGCTCGCCAGACCCAGGCCCACGGCGCGTGCCGCGAACGCGGGATCGCTCACCCGCTGCGCCCAGGAGCGTCCCCACCAGGCAGCCGTCGCGTCGGCTGCGCTGTACGTCCAGGTGGACGAGTGGACTTCGACGCGCTCCAGGCCGGCGGCCAGAGCCCACGACAGCAGATGGCGTCCCGCATCGGGTTCGCCGCCATTCGCCCTGGCCACGGAGCGATAGAGGTCGCGCCAGCGATCAAGGCCTGGCACCTCGGGATACCAGGCGAACGCGCCGTAGTCGGCATCCCGGACTGCGATCATGCCGCCAACGCGGGTCACTCGAGCCAGTTCCCGCAGCGCAGCCACAGGCTCGCCGAGGTGCTGCAGCACCTGGTGTGCGTGGCTGAGGTCGAAGGTGTCGTCGGCGAATCCGAGGCCGGTGGCTTCCGCCTCGACAAAGGTCAGATGGGCGAGGCCGTCCGCGTTGGCGCGGGCGCGATCGAGCACTGTTGCGTCGATATCGACCCCGACGACCTCGCCCGGCGCCACCGCGTGAGCGAGTTCGACGGTGATGGTGCCCGGTCCACAGCCCAAATCGAGGACGCGCAGCCCCGGCTGGAGCAGGTGGCGCCCGTAGCCGAAGGAGTTGTCGACGGTGCGACGCGCATGAGAGCTGAGGACGGCTTCGGAGTAGCCGTGGGTGTAGTGCTCGTGGGTGGACACCCGTCGAGGGTATGCCGCCAGGGTGTGCCGCGAGGCCTCGTCCATGGTGTGCGGCTGAGCCTGTTGGGACGTAACAGGAACCGCCCCCTTTCGTCCCGCGGGACGTAACAGGAACCGTCTCCGTTGTGAGTCAGGGGCGAAGGGTGGCCCGGGCGCTGGTGACGACGGCGTCCTCGATCTGCGCCAGCAACGGTGAACGCAGCTTCCAGCGTTGCCAGAACAGCGGCACGTCCACCGGTGAGCCGGACAGCCGCACCAACCGGCCCTCGGCCAGTGCCGGTAGTGACTGGTGTTCGGGCACCAGCGCCCAGCCGAAGCCGAGCTCACTGGCTCGGGCGAAGTCGCTGGAGGCCGGGACGCGATGGCGTGGCGGCAGTGCCGGATCGGCACCCACGCTGAGCAGGTAGCGGGTTTGTAGGCCATCTCGACGATCGAAGTCGATCAGCGGCGCATGCTCGTAGGCCGCACTGTCCTCGCTGGCGAACCACCGTGCGGCGAAGCCGGGCGCGGCCACCGGCAGGTAGCGCATCGCGCCGAGTCGGCGCACTGAGCAGCCGGCCACGGGGCTCTCGGAGGAAGTGACCGCCGCCGAGACCGTCCCCGACTCCAGCAGGCTTGCCGTGAAGTCCTGGTCGTCGCGATGCAGGTCGAAGACGATCCCCTGCGCGGCCAGCGGAGCCAGCGCGGGCAGGAACCAGGTGGACAGGCTGTCGGCGTTCACGGCCAGTGGCACCTCGACCGGTCCGGACTCGGCCAAGCCGAGTTCGGCCAGTGCGTCATGTTCCAGTGCGTCCAGCTGCCGGGCCAGCCGGATCAGCGCCTGCCCGGCCGCAGTCGGTTGCACCGGCTTGCTCCGCACCAGCAGGACGCGGCCGAGCTGACTCTCTAAGGTCTTCAGCCGCTGTGAGACCGCCGAGGGGGTGACCTGCAGCTCGGCGGCGGCCGCGTCCAGTGAGCCGGACGCCACCACGGCAGCCAGGGTCCGGGTCAAATCCAAGGGGAGCTCCACATAAGCAAGGCTAATGCAGCAACAGAAACCTGAGCTGTACTTATGGCTGATCTGGGCCTAGCGTCGCACTCGTGACCACCCTTCTCGCCGGCCTCGGCCTCGGCCTGTCCCTGATCGTCGCCATCGGTGCGCAGAACCTGTTCGTCCTGCGCCAGGGGGTTCGGCGGGAGTACGTGTTCACTGTTGCCACCATCTGCGCGCTGTCCGACCTCACCCTGATCAGCATCGGGGTCGCCGGACTCGGCGCGGCCACCACGGCGCTGCCGTGGCTGGTTGAGGTCGTCCGCTGGGCGGGCGCGGCCTTCCTGATCGGTTACGGGCTGCTCGCCGCGCGGCGGACGATACGCCCGGCCGCGGTCACCCCCGAGGCTCCGGGGACGGCCTCGACGAACCGATTCCAGGTAGTTGTTACCTGCCTGGCGCTCACCTGGCTCAACCCGCACGTGTACCTCGACACCGTCTTCCTGCTCGGTTCGGTGGCTGCGACCCACGGCGACCAGCGGTGGTGGTTCGCTCTGGGCGCCATGATCGGCAGCATCAGCTGGTTCTACGGCTTGGGCTACGGAGCGCGGCTGCTCGGTCGTTGGCTCACCACCGAATGGGGCATGCGACTGCTAGACGGCTTCGTGGCTGTGGTGATGGTCCTGCTCGGGGTATCTCTCATCGTCGGACGCTGAGTTCCTCGCGTCTCGCGGTTCCCCATTGCTCGCGTCTCGCGGTTCGGTGGGGCGGCTCAGGTTAGGGTGACTAGCGACGACGAGGGAGTTCTGCCGGTGGAGGTCACACCCAACCAGCGTGTGCGCATTCTCGCGGTCGCCGCTACGGTGATCGCCTGCGCCGCAGCGGTCATTCTGCTGCTGGCCATGTCGTCCGCGGCAGGCCCCGGGCTGCTTGGCGACCTGGAGATCTATCGCGGTGCGATCAGCTATGCGGTAGGCGGCGGCGATCTCTACGAATGGGTGTACCAGCACCCCACCGTCCACGGACTCGGCTTCACCTATCCGCCCTTCGCTGCGCTGGTGATGTCCTGGCTGGTGATTGTTCCGCTGTTCGTGGCCAAGGTGATCTGGACGGCGATGACCTTCGCTCTGGCTGCCGCCGGCTGCTGGTTGCTGGTCAGCCGGGCTGTTGCTGCCGGCGGATCGCGTCCGCAGCCGAGCATGGCCAGCCGGGTGCTGTGGACAGCGCTGGCCAGCCTGCTGTTCATCTTCGGCTACCCGTTCCTGCACAACCTCGCGGTCGGCCAGGCGAGCCTGTTCGTCATCGGACTGGCCCTGTTCGACCATCGGCTGCCGCGGCGCTGGCAAGGGGTGCTGGTCGGTCTGGCCAGTGCCATCAAGCTCACCCCGCTGATCTTCATTCCCTACTACCTGATCACCCGGCAGTGGCGGCAGGCCGCCACCAGCGCCGGGGTATTCGTGGCGGCGAGCGGGATCACCTACCTGCTGTTTCCGACGGCGTCCACCAGCTATTGGTTCGACAAGTTGTGGCAGACCGGACGGGTGGGCCGCACCGATTCCACGGTGAACAAGTCGCTGCTGGGCTTCCTGTCCCGAGTGCTGCCCGACGGAGCTGCCACCACCATCACCTGGCTGTTGCTCGCCGCCGCGGTAGCCGTCCTGGCCTATTGGCGGGCCCGCCGCGCTCTGGCCGCAGGGGACGAGCTGGGCGCCGTGCTGCTGGTCGGCGCACTGTCGGTGGCCGTCTCGCCGATCTCCTGGCCGCATCATGAGCTGTGGCTGGCACTGATGGCCTGCTGGTGGTTGCTCCAGCGCGGCTGGCTGCCTGCTGTGCTCACCGTCGTTCTGGGCGCGATTCTGTTCGCCTACCCCTGGTACGGCGACTATCTGGTGCTCAGTCCGGCGCTGGCGATCGGGGTTGAGATCCCGGCGCTGGCCGTGTTGTTGGTACTCGGCTTCGGATCGCGTCCGCGCCTGGTGGGCGCCCGGCGATGACCGCGGACGAGTCGTCGGTCCGACGCTGGCCGCTGCCGGTGCTCGGGCTGGTGCTGACTCTGGTCGCCCTCGGCTGGACGGTGGTGGTGGGCTATCTGGCCCATCTGGCCAACACTCTCGACGTCACCGACTTCCAGGTCTATCGGGAGGCGGTCGGCTTCTGGCTGGGCGGGGGAGACCTCTATCAGTATCTGATGGTGCTGCCCGACGGCCGCCTGCTGCCGTTCACTTACCCGCCCTTCGCGGCGATCACCATGGTGCCGACCACCTGGCTCCCGCTGGCGACGGGCTGGTTGGTCTCTGTGGTGGTTCAGCTCGGCTGTCTGCTCGCTCTGGCTGCGGTGCTGGCCCGGCGGACCGGACTGCTGGCTGGTCTGGGCCGGCCGGAGGCGATCACCCTGGTCGGAGCCGGCTGGCTGGGACTGGCCGCGTCCGAGCCGGCGCTGCACGGGATCTCGCTGGGTCAGGTCAGCCTGATCCTGATCGCCGTCGTGGTCCTGGATGCCGTGGTGGTGCCGCCGCGCTGGCGCGGAATGCTGACTGGGGTGGCTGCCGCGATCAAGCTGACTCCGGGCATCTTCTTGATCTATTTCCTGCTCACCCGGCAATGGCGTGCAGCCGCGAATGCCGCCATCGCCGGTGCCGTGGCAACCGGGATCGGCTTCGCCGTCCTGCCTGGCCCGTCGTGGCGCTACTGGACGTCGCTGCTGTTCGAGACGTCCCGGGTCGGCGAGCCGGACGTGACCAGGAACAAGTCGTTGCTCGGCCTGCTGTCCCATCTGGGTATGGCCGGGCCGGGACGGACGGCGCTGTGGCTGGCACTTGCTGCGGCGGTGGCCGTGATCGGACTGTGGCAGGCTCGCCGCAGCCAGCGTGCCGGCGCGGCCCTGGCCGCGGTCATCACCGTCGGTCTGGTCTCCACGGTGATCAGCCCGGTCTCCTGGCCGCATCACCTGGTCTGGCTGCCGCTGGCCGGGTTGTATCTCGCCTTCTGCTCGGGCTGGCGGCGCTGGCTGGGGATCGTGCTGCTGCTGGGCTTCCTGGCCGGGACGCCGCTGCTCTCCTACCGCAGCGATCTGCCGCTCGGGTTGGCGCTCGCCGGGGACGTGGTGGCAGTGCTGCTGCTGATCGGTTCGCTGCTCGGCATCCCCGGACGACGCGGAGGAGAGGTGGACGGGTGACCGATCGGCACAAGCGGATCCTGGGTTGGACGGCTGTAGGGGTCTTCGCGGCTCTTGCCGTGTTCTTCTGGTTCCTGCCGCCGAGTCGTGAGCAGGTGGAGCGGGTGGACTTCACCGTCTACTGGGGTGCGGTGCACGCGATGCTCACCGGCGGTGGCCTGTACGAGTACTCGATCCTCAGCGACGGTCAGGTGCTGCCCTTCGTCTATCCGCCGTTCGCGGCGATCCTGATGATTCCGGCCGCCCTGACCGGACTGGAGCGCAGCGCCGCGCTGTGGTCGCTGCTCCAGCTGCCGGCGACGATGGTTCTGGCCTGGCTGGTTGTCCGCAATCGGGCAGGGTTCCGGAACTGGTCGAGGATGGCTCTGGTCAGCGGCACGGCCGCCGTCTGGCTCGGCCTCAGCCTCAGCAGTCCGGTGTCGTTCGGGATCGGACTGGGTCAGGTGAGCCTGATGCTGGTCACCGTGGTCGCCCTCGATCTGGTCGTGGTGTCGCCGCGCTGGCGGGGGATTCTGGTGGGTCTGGCCGCCGCGGTGAAGCTGACTCCGGCCGCCTTTGTGCTGTATCTGCTGGTGACCCGGCAGTGGCGGGCCGCGCTCCAGGCCGTTGCGGCGTTCTGTGCCGCCACCGCGATCAGCTGGCTGATTCTGCCGGCCCAGTCGTGGCAGTACTGGACCCAGATCATCTTCCAGTCCGACCGAATCGGGGCGGTCAGCTGGCTGCGCAACAAGTCGCTGCTCGGCTTCCTGGCGCATTGGGAGATCGGCGGGGACTGGCAGTGGCTGCTGTGGGTGGTGGGCTGCCTGCTGATCGTGGCGATCGGCTGCTACCGGGCGGTGCAGTTGTACCGGCGGGACCAGGAGTTCGCCGCGGTGATCCTGTTCGGACTCGTCGGGTGTGTGATCAGTCCGATCACCTGGAGCCACCACATGGTCTGGCTGGTGCTGATCGGGATGTATCTCGCCGTGGCCGAGCAGCGGTGGGCGCGAGTGCTCGGGCTGGTGCTGGTGGTGAGCTGTGTGACGCCCTCGCCGTGGTGGGTCGCTGACCTGCATCCAGCACTCTGGCTCCGGGTGATGTCCAGCCTCCCGCTGGTCACCTCGGTGGTGCTGCTGGTGCTGGGCCTGCCGAAGCGAGTGCCGTCCGCGGCGACCGAGGCGACGGCTGGCTAGCCGGTGGCTCTAGGCTTGGCCGCGAGATGAGGACGAACAGATGGCTGCGGATGGCAGCGCTGGCCCTGCCGCCGGTGCTGGCCGCGTTCTATATCGGAGGGGCCACCATCGACTGGGTGCCGACCCTGTGGCATCCGGGGATGATCGACCTGGCGGTCTACACCCGTACCGGGCAGAACGTCCTGGCCGGCCACGACATCTTCGACGCCCAAGGCCAGCTGCCGTGGATCTATCCGGGCTTCGCTGCGCTGCTCACCGTCCCCTTCGCCTGGCTGCCGTTCGACCTGGCCGCGGCGCTGTGGCTGCTGCTGTGCGTGGCCGCGCTGGCTGCGGTGCTTCATCGGCTGGGGCTGGCCGGCTGGCGGCTGAGCGCGCTGCTGACCGCGGTGATCCTGCTCGTCCAGCCGGTGCGAGACACCTTGTGGTTCGGTCAGCTGGGGATCTTCCTGGTGGCGGCCGCCGTGCTGGACTCGATGCCGGGCCCGCGGGTCTTTCGGCGGCGGCTGCTGCCCGAAGGCTGGCTGGTCGGCGTGGTCACCGCCATCAAGCTGACTCCGGCCGTGGTGGCTGCACAGAACTTCTTCGCCGGACGCCGCAAGGCCGGCCTGATCGCCTTCGCGTCCTTCGTGGCTGCGACCGGGCTCGGCTTCGCGCTGCTGCCCCGTGACTCGCTGACCTACTGGGCCAAGCTCGCCACCGGCGACTCCGGCATGAACTCCGGCATCGTCTATGCCACCAACCAGTCGGTGCTGGGCATGTGGACGCGGCTGGCCGGGCACTCCAGTGGCGGTGGCCTGGTGCTGGCCGGGCTGGTGCTCGTCCTGGGGTTGGTGGCCGGGGTCCGGATGCAGCGCGCGGGCCAGGCCGGCGTCGCACTCTGCTTGGCCGGTCTGACCAGCCTGCTGGCGTCGCCAATCTCCTGGTCGCATCACTACGTCTGGCTGGTGCCGCTGGCCATTGTGCTGTGGCAGCACCGGGAGCTCCCCGGCTGGTTCCGGTGGACGGGCTTGGCCTACAGCCTGTGGGGGATGGTTGCTCCGTTCATGTGGCTGCGTCGCGGGGACGATGTCGAGTTCGGCTACCAGCCGTGGGAGCAGATCGTCGACAACATCGGCATCGTCGTTGGTGTGATTCTCCTGGTCATGGCCATTTTCGTCGCCCGGACCGGAAACCAGGGTGAACTCCGGCAGACCCCGGAGGCTTTGTCCTCTCCTGCGGAATAGGTCGGGCGCTAAGCTAGTTGAGTCTGGTGAACTCAACTTTGCTCAGGAGATGGAATGGACACCGAAAAGCTGACCACCCGAAGCCGGGATGCCGTGTCGGCTGCCGTCCGCAATGCCCTCACCAACGGCAACCCGAACGCCGAACCCGTACACCTGCTGCATGCCCTGCTGCTGGTGCCGGACAACACCATCGCGCCGCTGCTGAGCGCGATCGACGTCGAGCCGACGGTGGTGGACGCCGCTGCGCAAGGGGCGATCAAGAAGTTGCCCAGCGCCCAGGGGTCGTCGGTCACTCAGCCGGCCATGTCCGGCGGCCTGGCCCGGGTGCTCGCCGATGCGCAGACCCGCGCCGAACAGCTCGGCGATGCCTTCGTGGCCACCGAGCACCTGCTGCTCGGCCTGTCGGCAGTGGCCTCGGACGCCCGGCAGATCCTCACCGACCTGGGTGCCACCACCGACAAGCTCAACGAGGCCTTCGCGGCCAGCCGCGGCGACAAGCGGGTGAACTCCGCCTCCGACGAGGGCAGCGAGTCCTCCCTCGACAAGTACTCCGTCGATCTGACCGCCAAGGCGCGCGACGGCAAGCTCGACCCGGTGATCGGCCGTGACGCCGAGATCCGCCGAGTCGTCCAGGTGCTGGCTCGACGCACCAAGAACAACCCGGTGCTGATCGGTGAGCCTGGTGTCGGCAAGACCGCCGTCGTTGAGGGGCTGGCCCAGCGAGTGGTCGCCGGCGATGTCCCCGACTCCCTGAAGGGACGCCGGGTAGTCTCCCTCGACCTGGCTTCGATGGTGGCCGGCGCCAAGTACCGCGGCGAGTTCGAGGAGCGGCTCAAGGCCGTCCTGAACGAGATCCGGGACGCCGAGGGCAAGATCATCACCTTCATCGACGAGTTGCACACCGTGGTGGGTGCGGGCGCGTCCGGTGATTCCAGCATGGACGCCGGCAACATGCTCAAGCCGATGCTGGCCCGCGGTGAACTGCGGATGATCGGTGCCACCACCTTGGACGAGTACCGGGAGCGGATCGAGAAGGATCCCGCCCTGGAGCGGCGCTTCCAGCAGGTCTTCGTGGGCGAGCCCAGCGTGGAGGACACCATTGCCATCCTGCGCGGCCTGCGGCAGCGCTACGAGGCGCACCACAAGGTGCGGATCACCGACGGCGCGCTGGTCGCCGCAGCCACTCTGTCCAACCGCTACATCACCAGCCGACAGCTGCCGGACAAGGCCATCGACCTGATCGACGAGTCGGCGTCCCGGCTGCGGATGGAGATCGACTCCTCGCCCGAAGAGATCGACATGCTGCGCCGCGACATCGACCGGATGACCATGCAGGCTTTCGCCCTGGAGAAGGAGACCGACACGGCCTCCCGGGAGCGCTACGCCCGGCTGACCGCCGAGCTGGCCGATGCCAAGGAGGAGCTGCGCGGTCTGGAGACGCGATGGGAGGCCGAGAAGTCGGGCCTGAACCGGGTCGGCGAGATCAAGGAGCACATCGACAAGCTGCGGATCGAAGCCGAGCGTGCTCAGCGCGAGGGCGATCTGACCAAGGCGTCCCAGATCCTCTACGGCGAGATCCCGGGCCTGGAGGCCGAGTTGGAGCGGGCCACCGAGGCCGAGGCCAACACCAAGCCCATGGTCAGTGAGGAGGTCTCTGCCGCCGACATCGCCGAGGTGGTCTCGGCCTGGACCGGAATCCCGGTCGGAAAGATGCTGCAAGGCGAGAGCGAGAAGCTGCTCAGCATGGAGGAACTGCTCGGCCAGCGGTTGATCGGCCAGCGCAAGGCCGTGGTGGCCGTTGCCGATGCCGTCCGTCGCTCCCGGGCCGGGATCTCCGACCCAAACCGGCCGACCGGCTCCTTCCTGTTCCTCGGCCCGACCGGTGTCGGCAAGACCGAACTGGCCAAGGCGTTGGCCGAGTTCCTCTTCGACGACGAGCACGCCATGGTCCGGATCGACATGAGCGAGTACGGCGAGAAGCACACCGTGTCCCGCCTTGTCGGAGCGCCTCCGGGCTACGTCGGCTACGAGGAGGGGGGCCAGCTGACCGAGGCCGTCCGGCGCCGTCCGTACTCGGTGGTGCTGCTGGACGAGGTGGAGAAGGCCCACGCCGACGTGTTCAACATCCTGCTGCAGGTGCTGGACGACGGTCGGCTCACCGACGGTCAGGGACGCACCGTCGACTTCCGCAACGTGATCCTGATCATGACCTCGAACCTGGGATCGCAGTTCCTGGCTGACCCGACCTTGAACGCCGACACCAAGAGCCAGGCGGTGATGGGGGTGGTCCGGCAGGCCTTCAAGCCGGAGTTCTTGAACCGGCTGGACGAGATCGTCCTGTTCGACCCGCTGAGCACCGAGGACCTGTCCCAGATCGTTGACATCCAGTTGCGCCGCCTGAACGCCCGGCTGGCCGACCGCCGGATCAGCGTCGAGGTCAGCCAGGCCGGCAAGGACTGGCTGGCGCTGGCTGGGTTCGACGCGGTCTACGGGGCCCGTCCGCTGAAGCGGCTGGTCCAGTCCACGATCGAGGACGGTCTGGCTCGCCGGGTGCTGTCCGGTGAGGTGGTCGACGGCGATGTCGTCCACTTCGACCTGAATGCGGACAGCTCAGGCCTGGAGGTGACCAGCCGCCGCTGAGCCGACTAGCTCGGCTTCACGGCGGTCAGAGTGAAGCTGGCCGGCAGCCGCTGCGGACGATCGGTGAGCCGATACTCCCCGGTCTGGGCGTCGAAGGACATCAGGCCAGGGAACGGCTCCCACGGAACACAGTCATGCTCGGTCAGTGAGGTGAGCTGCAAGCCGGCGTCCAGGACGGCTGTGACGATCTCGGCCAGGCCGTGATTCCACTCCACCGAAACCGGGGAGGCCACCAGGTCGTCCCCGGCGTAGGTGTGCTCCTCACGCCAGGCCAGCCACTGTTCCTGCTCGTAGTAGGGCATTTCCAGAGCCAGCGTTTGGCTGCCGCCGGCACTGATCGTGGGCTGCTGGCCGCGATCGACCGGATCGGGGCCGAGCTCGACCTGAATCAGTGAGTTCAGCACCGGGTGCCCGTCCCGGATGAACAGCCGTCCACCCGGACGCAGCAGGGCGGCCACGGTCTGGGCCCAGCGGCTGATGCTGGGCAACCAGCAGATGGCGCCGATCCCGGTGTAGACCAGATCGAACTGGCGGCCCAGCGCTGCCGGGGCCGAGTAGACGTCGGCCTCGACGTAGTCAATCGGTACTCCGGCGGCCCGGGCCAGCTGCCGGGCTTCGGCAAGAGATACCGGCGACAAGTCCACCCCGGTGACGCTGGCCGCGCCCAACCGGGCCAAGCTGAGGGTGTCGGTGCCGAGGTGGCATTGCAGGTGAACCACGTCCAGGCCGTCCAGTCGGCCCAGCCGGGGCAGGTCGAAGCGGACCACGTCGGACAGCGCGTCCGGGTCGGCCAGCAGGGCGTCCATGCCGTAGCTGCCGGCATGAATCGGGGCTCGGGAATCCCAGTTGGCCCGGTTGATGTCCAGGTAGTTCTCGCTCACTCGGCCACCCTAGTTCTCCGGGCGGTCACGCGGACGGCGGGTGGCGATCCGGCCGATAGGCTGGGCCGATCCGCAGCACGGGGACTACCCAGGGGTCCGGCCAGAGTGTCTCCGGACCGGTGCTGGGCGCATGGAGGATGTAGATGAATCGGGTGGTTCCGGCACCGGACGACGACAACGCCTTCATGGTCGTGCACGGCAAGACCGAACAGTCCTGGGTGGCACTGGACGACCCGCTGCACCTGGAGTTCGAGTACGTCCAGCGGGTGGCCGACGTCCTGGAGGTCTCGATCCTGCAGCGGCCCTACACCGACCGGGTCCGAGTGGTGCACGTCGGTGGCGGCGGGATGACGCTGGCTCGCTACGTCGAAGCGCGTCGGCACGGCACCGCCCAGATCGTCCTGGAGCCGGACGTGGCCCTGATCGACGAGGTGCGCAAGCAGCTGCCGCTGCCCCGGGCCAGCGTGAAGGTCCGTCCGGTGGACGGGAAGTCCGGGGTCGCCGACCTGCCCTCGGGTTGTGCGGACGTGCTGATCATTGACGCTTTCGACGGGCCGAGCGTGCCGGCCGAGCTGGCCACGGTCGACTTCTTCGTGCAGGTCCGCCGGGTTTTGCGTGCGGACGGCCTGGTGGTGATGAACCTCACCGACCAGGCTCCGTTCGCCTGGGCACGACGCTGCGTGGCCGGGCTGGCCACGGTGTTCCCGGACCTGGCCGTGATCGGCGAAGTGCCGATCTGGAAGGGGCGACGCTTCGGCAACCTGATCGCTGTGGGTGGCGTGGAGCTGCCCCTGGACGACCTCACCAAGCGGGTGGCCCGGGCGATGTTCCCCTATCGGGTGAGCACTCAGGAGCACCTGCGCGGCTGGCTGGGCGGGGCCGTCCCGTTCATCGGGGAGGATGCCCTGCCGTCCCCTGCGCCCGAGGGACGCGCCTGGTTCAGCTGAGAATGCCGGTCTGCAGCCCCGCGGGATCGCTATGTTGGCGCCCATGACAGCCCGCGAGCAGCTCATCGAGCAGATTTCCGAACTGGCCGTGATCCGGGGCCGGGTGACGCTGGCCTCGGGCCGGGAGGCCGACTACTACGTCGACCTGCGCCGGGTCACCCTGGACGGCTTCGCCGCCCCACTGGTCGGTGAGGTGATGACCGACCTGGTCGCCGACTGGGAGTTCGAAGCCGTCGGCGGACTCACCCTGGGTGCGGATCCGGTCGCGGTGGCCATGCTGCACCACGCCGCGCACGGCGGTGGACGGCTGGACGCCTTCGTGGTCCGCAAGGAGGCCAAGGCGCACGGTCTGCAGCGGCGGATCGAGGGCACCGAGGTGGCCGGACGTAAGGTCCTGGTCGTCGAAGACACCTCCACCACCGGTGGCTCGGTGCTGACCGCGGTCGAAGCCGTCCGGGAAGCCGGCGGCGAGGTTGTCGGAGTGGCGGTGATCGTCGATCGCAATACCGGCGCCAAGGAACTGATCGAGGCGGCCGGCGTCGAATACCGCTACGCCGTGGGTCTGGACGACCTGGGCCTGTAGCGCTCGGCGAGCGCCGCTCAGGGGGACGCCGGGTTCGTCCCCGGGACTTGCCGGCGATCCGGCGACAACCCTGTGCCGGTGCAGTGGGGCCAGTTAGGCTGTGCTCGTTCGGGTGCTCGGCCCGGCGGTGGTACGGCTGATAGGAGCCTTCGATGTGGCCATTCATCATCCTCTTGGTGGTCGTGGTGGGGCTCGCCCTGTGGGCGGTGTCGCTCTACAACGGCTTCATTCGCTCGCGGAACCTGATTCAGGAGTCGTGGCGTCAGATCGATGTCGAGCTCAATCGGCGCTATGACCTGATCCCGAACCTGGTCGAGACCGTGCGCGCCTACGCGGCCCACGAGCGCAACACCTTGGAGAACATCACCAAGCTGCGCAATCAGGCCGCCACGCTGGCCCAGAACAGCCAGGGCGTTGCCACTGCCGAGCGGGCCCAGGTGGAGGAGCAGCTGAGCGGCGCGGTGCGCCAGTTGATGGTCAGCGTCGAGGCCTACCCGGATCTGAAGAGCAACATCAACTTCCTCGAGTTGCAGAAGGAGCTGACTGCGACCGAGGATCGGATCGCGGCCGGGCGCCGGTTCTACAACGCGAACGTCCGCAACTACAACACCCAGGTGGAGTCGTTCCCCTCGGTGCTGATCGCGAACACCTTCCACTTCGAGAAGGCCACCTACTTCGAGGTGAACGACCAGGCCGTCCGGCAGGCCCCCAAGGTGAGCTTCGGCGAGATCAGTGACCGGCCGGAAGTGGCCACCGAGCCAACCAACGCTCAACTCACTGCTGCGCCGGACACTGCGCTGCCCAACCCGCAGGCCTACGACCAGTCCCAGTTCGGCCAGGCCCCGGGCACGTTCGGTGCGCCGACCGAGCCCCTCGAGCAGCCGACCTTCACCCAGCCGCCGTCGCAGCCGCCGACCTCCAACCCGCCGGCAGGTCAGTAGTCTCCGCTAGGCCGAGGGGCCGGTTTCGGCCAGTCTCTCGGCCGCGTCGGAGTAGCCCGCTGAGTTCGGCAGCTCAGCTGGTGCGTAGGCGAGCCGGATGACACCGGTCGGGAAGACCGACGAACTCAGCAGCTTCAGCGGACGGGCCGGGGAGTCATCGGCGAACAGGCGACGTCCATGCTGGGCCGCGACCGGATGGACCAGCAGATGCAGCTCGTCCAGCTCGCCGGCCGCCAGCAGCTGCTGAACCACCGAGAGTGATCCTGGGACCAGAACCTTGCCCAGCCCCGGACGTTCGCGCAGTTCTCGGACCGCGGCCAGCAGATCATCAGTGGTTTCGACATTGCGCCAGCCCAGGTCGGTGCGGCTGCGGGTGGCGACCAACTTCGGGGTATCGCCGAGCTGGGCGGCAAACTCGGCGTCCACTTCTCCAGCGGCCTCACGATCGGGCCAGGCGCCGGCGAAGCTGTCGTAGGTGACCCGGCCGAGCAGGATCAGGTCGGTGCCGGCGTAGTCATCGGTGACCGCGGCGGCCATGTTCTCGTCGAAGTAGGGAAAGTGCCAGTCCGGTTCGATCTCGGCGACGCCGTCCAGTGCGATGAACAAGGTGGAAACGATGGTGGCCATGCGCCCAGTCTCGTCCGGCGTCGGTCGGCCTAGCTAGCTCCCGCGGCAGGTCTGGGCAATTGCTGTTCCAGGTAGCTCAGCACTTCGCTGGTGCCTGCGTTCAGCCGGACGGTGGCCAGCCCGTCACCCCGCGTCAGGCCCCTGTTGACCAGGACGATCGGCAGCCCCAGCTGCGCCGCATGCCGGACGAAGCGCAGACCGGACATCACGGCGAGAGAGGTGCCGGCGACCAGCAGAGCGCTACTGGCGTCGACGAGCGCGAATGCCGCCTGAACGGTGGCCGGCGGCACGGATTCGCCGAAGAAGACGATGTCCGGCTTGAGAATGCCGCCGCAGACCGGGCAGTCGGCGATCACGAAGTCCTCGGTTTGGGCCAGGACGGCATCGGCGTCCGGCGCGATCTCGATGTCGCCGAGCTCGGTGACCCGCTCCAGGAAGCCCGGATTGAGCTCCTGCAGCCGCACGTCCAGCTCGTCGCGGGTCATGGTGGCGCCGCAATTCAGGCAGCGGATCAGCTGATAGTGACCATGCAGGTCGATCACATTCACCGAGCCGGCTCGCTCGTGCAGCCGATCGACGTTCTGAGTGATCACGCCGGTCACGATGCCGGACGCCTCGAGCCGGGCCAGCGCGTAATGACCCTCGTTCGGCTCGGTGGTGTGGACCTGGTGCCAGCCGACGTGGTTGCGGGCCCAGTAATGACGCCGGAACTCCGGGCTGGAAACGAATTGCGAGTAGGTGATCGGGTTGCGTGGCTGAGCATCCGGCCCGCGATAGTCGGGCAGCCCGGAGTCGGTCGACAGTCCGGCACCGGTCAGGACGGCCACCGGGCGTCCGGCCAGGGCCGCTACCGCCGCGTCGAGATCGTCCTGGGTCGCCGGGGGACGGGTGTCCCGCTCGCCGGGCAGCCAGCCGATGCCGGCCATCAGGCCTCGGTGATGTCCGCTCGGCGCCGCGAGCGCTGCACGAGGACCTCGACCACCATCGGGATCACCGAGATCACCACGATCAGGATCAGCGCGATCTCCAGGTTGTCCCGCACGATCGGCAGGTCACCCAGGAAGAAGCCGAGCAGGGTCACCCCGATCGCCCAGATCACCGCGCCCAGGCCGGTCCAGGTGATGAAGGACCGGAAGGTCATCCCGGCGGCACCGGCGACCATCGTCACGAAGGTGCGGACGAAGGGGACGAAACGGCCCAGTACCAGCGCCCGAGAGCCGTAGCGCTCGAAGAACAGGTGAGTCTCTGTGAGGTGCTTCTGGCTGAAGATCTTGCCGATGAAGCCATTGCGGGGCTTGAAGAGCCACGGTGAAAGCCGTAGTCCGACCCAGTAGCCGACGATGTTGCCCAGGACGGCCGCGACCAGCAGGATCAGCAGCGCCACCAGCAGGGTGCCGATCTGGTCCAGGCCGAAGAGGCGAATCCCGGCAGCCTGCGCGATAAACATCCCGATCGCGAACAGCAGCGAGTCGCCGGGCAGGATCGGGAAGATCGCGCACTCGGTGAAGATGATCAGCGCCGACACCGCCAAGAACCAGGGGCCGAGAGTCTGGAACAGCCAGACCGGGTCCATGAAGTTGCCGGCCAGCGGCACGAGTGCAGGAATCACGTGGCCAAGATACCTTGGTCGCCATGGCCACCCTCGACGATGATGCGATCGCGGCCCTCGCGGGTCCCGGTGTCGGGCCACATCCGATGCCCTGGCCCGACGACCCCAGGCTCGATCCGCAGCTGCTCACCGACGGCGACCACCGCAACGTCCCTGATGAGTACCGCTACTGGAGCGTCGAGGCGATCGTGGCCGAGCTGGACACCCGGCGGCTGCCGCTGCATGTGGCCATCCAGAACTGGGAGCACGACTTCAATATCGGTTCGATGGTGCGCACCGCCAACGCCTTCAATGTCGCCGGTGTGCACATCATCGGACGCCGCCGCTGGAATCGGCGAGGTGCCATGGTCACCGACCGGTACCTGCACGTCCATCACCACCAGAACGAGGCCGAGTTCTTCGCCTGGCTGGCCGCCCACGACCTGACGCCGATCGGGGTCGACAATCTGCCCGGCTCGGTGCCGTTGGAGACGTCTCGGCTGCCCGAGCGCTGTTGCCTGATCTTCGGCTCAGAGGGGCCCGGACTCACCGACGAACTGGTGGCCGGTTGCACCCAGCTCGTCGCGATCACCCAGTACGGATCGACGCGCTCGCTGAACGCCGGTGCGGCCGCGGCGATCGCGATGTACCACTGGGCATTGCAGTGGGCCGGCCCCGGCCAGGCCAGCGCCACCTAGGATTGCCTGGTGGACGAGTTCGGCATCTACTACCAGCCTGAGCTGGCCGGCGAGCAGGTGCGTCGCGTGGTCCGGCTGATGCTGGTCCGGCTCGGCTGGGCACTGCTGAGCATCGTGGCCGTGATCATCGCCTGGCGCGTGTGGCCGGAAGCGACCAGCGGTTGGGTCTGGTGGTACGTCGGTCTGACCGGCGGCTGGGCTCTGGTGCTGCTCGCGGTCGACCTGTTCCGCTGGCGGTTCGCAGTGGCCGACGCCCGAGCCACCGCGCAAGGGTTGGCCATCGGACTGAACCGTGACGGGGTGATGATCAACCGCGAATGGCTGCCGTGGGAAGAGGTCGGCTCGGTGCGGGCACTGCCTGGGCGGCTGCAGACGTCCACCCGGCTGATCGCGACCAGCCGGGACCGGCGCAGCTTCAGCGTCCCGCTCGACTTCACCGACGCGATGCCGGCCAGTGTGGATTCGGCGATGCGGGTGCTGTCGGCCGGACGGGTGTGGGTCGACCTATCCCGGCTCGACTAGCACAGACGTCTCAGCGGGCAGGACGGTAGTTTCAGTGATGGGGATCATTGCTCATTTGGGCCCCGAGTTTGAGAGACTGGAGCAGTACGCCTGGCGGCCGCAACGTCGCAGACGCAGTAACCCTGAGGAAGGCTGATAACCGAATGCCCATTGCAAGCCCTGACAAGTACGCCGAGATGCTGGATGCCGCCAAGGCCGGCAAGTACGCCTACCCGGCGATCAACATCACCTCTTCGCAGACCCTGAACGCCGCGCTGGCCGGCTTCGCCGAGGCCGGCTCCGACGGCATCATTCAGGTCAGCACCGGTGGCGCGGAGTACGCGTCCGGCCCCACCATCAAGGACCGCATCGCCGGCGCCGTCGCCCTGGCCGAGTACGCCCACGTGGTCGCCAAGAACTACCCGATCAACGTCGTCGTGCACACCGACCACGCCCAGATCGACAAGGTCGAGACCTGGGTCAAGCCGCTGATCGCCATCTCCCAGGAGCGGGTGAACAAGGGCCTCGAGCCGCTGTTCCAGTCGCACATGTGGGACGGCTCCGCTGTTCCCATGGAGCAGAACCTGGCCGTGGCCGACGAACTGCTCGCCCTGACCAGCAAGGCCCACCAGATCCTCGAGATCGAGGTCGGCGTTGTCGGTGGCGAAGAGGACGGCGTCAAGGCCGAAATCAACGAGAAGCTGTACACCACTGTCGCCGATGGCCTGCGCGCCATCGAGGTGCTCGGCCTGGGTGAGAAGGGTCGCTACATGACCGCTCTGACCTTCGGCAACGTGCACGGTGTGTACAAGCCGGGCGCGGTCAAGCTGCGTCCCGAGGTGCTCAAGGAGATCCAGGACGCCGTCGGCGCCAAGTACGGCAAGGAGAAGCCGTTCGACCTGGTCTTCCACGGTGGCTCCGGCTCGACCCCGCAGGAGATCTCGGACGCGGTCGACTACGGCGTCGTGAAGATGAACATCGACACCGACACCCAGTACGCCTTCACCCGTCCGGTTGTCGACTACATGCTGAAGAACTACGACGGCGTGCTGAAGATCGACGGCGAGGTCGGCAACAAGAAGCAGTACGACCCGCGCGCGTGGGGCAAGAACGCCGAGGCCGGGCTGTCCGCCCGTGTCGTCGAGGCCTGCACCTACCTGCGCAGCGTCGGCAAGACCATCGGCTGATCACGCCTGCGGCCCGGGGCTTGGGCCCCGGGCCGTTTTGCGTCCACCGGCGAACTGGCGACAAGATTTGCGCGTTCGATGGCGACTTGTGGGTCTGATCCCTCAGTTCTGAGGATCTATCGAGCAAATCACGTCGCGCGCAGTGCTGCTCGTACGACGGCCACGATGTATTCCGGCTGGTCGAGGTGCTCCCAGCCGAATCGAAGCACCCGGTAGCCGGCGGCCTCCAGCAGGTTCTGGCGCTCGCGGTCTGCCAGGAACTGTGCGGCACCAGAGTGCGCGGACCGTCCATCGAACTCCAGGATGAGGCGGACGCTGCGAAATCGGACATCGGGGACGATGGCGTGGCCACCCACTCGGATCTGGCGATTCGCCACCCAGTCCGAGATCCCGGCCGAGGCCAGGATGCGGTGCAGCCGCAACTCAGCGAATGACCAGGGGTTCACCACTGCGGCCGCCACGACCGGCGTCCGGACGGACTGCCCGGGGCTGCCGCGAAGGCTTGCCGATGCCGCGTCCAGGTCATCCGGCGTGGCAAGACCCCGGCGGAGAGCCTCGCAGCAGGCCCGGCCCTCGTCCACGGCAGCCAGTTCGACGGCGGCGTACCCGGGAGTGACCATCCTGATGCCTGAGGTGATCGTGATGAACTCGGGTGGCACCAGCCGGCGGCAGACCTCCACGCCGGATCTCGAGCGCAAGCTGGGATGAGCCAGCTCTACGCCGGGCCCGCTCGTGCCCAGCCAGATGCTCGCCGCAGAACCAGCGTGGATGGCTCCATGTGGGGCCGACCAGGCCGACACTGCGCGCATCCAGGTCAGGCCGGAGAACTCGCCAGCGGCGACGAACACTCCAGGCAATGGGCTGGACAGAGCTCCGGAGCGCTTGAGTCTGACCAAGGCCGACGCAAGACGGGGGAACTCCGCTGCGCGGATCGCGCCGCGCTCGGCGAGGAGCGCCATTACCTGTGGGCGCACACCCTCACAGTTGGTCGGAAGCCTGATCGGCGTTCACTTGTCCACAGCCTCGGCGACGGGATTTGCACCCTCGACGGCGATTCGACCGGCTCTTGCAGCCCGGCGAGGGATCGACAGTGCAAATCGCGTCGGCTAGAGCTCGCTCAGAGCCCGCTGGGCCGCGGCAACGAACTGATCGGCCTCATTGGCGGTGAGTACGAGCGGCGGCTTGATCTTCAGCACGTTGCCATGGTCGCCGGTGGCCTGCATGATCACGCCGAGTTGGCGCAGCCGCTCGCACAGTTCGGCAGTGAGTTCGGGTGCCGGGGTGCGCTGGTCGTCGCGGACCAACTCAAGACCCAGGTACAGCCCGGCTCCATGGACGGTGCCGACCCAGGGGCTCTTCACGGCCTCCAGTCCGGCCCGCAACCGAGCGCCGACCTCGCGGGCGTTGGCCTGCAGCTGCTCGTCGGCGATGATGGCCAGTACCTCTGAGCCGATCGCGCACGACAGAGGGCTGCCGCCGGCCGAGGAGAAGAAGTAGCCGCCGGCCCGATAGCTCTCGGCGATCGCGGCCGTGGTGATCACCGCACCAACCGGATGTCCGTTGCCCAGGCCTTTGGCGACCGCGACGATGTCGGGGACCACGTCCTGCTGCTCGAAGCCCCAGAACCACTGGCCGAGCCGGCCCAGCCCGACCTGCACCTCGTCGGCGATGGTGACTCCGCCAACCTCCCGGACGGCCGCGTAGACCTCGCGGAGGTAGCCGTCGGGCAGCAGGATGCCGCCGGCATTGCCCTGGATCGCCTCGGCGATGAACCCGGCCACCGGCCGTCCGGAGGCGGCCAGTTCGCGAATGCGGGCGGCGGCGTCCGGTCCGTAGCGCCAGGCTTCGGCATCGCGCCAGCGGCCGCGGTAGGAGTTCGGCGCCGGCACCGTGTGTACCCAGTCCGGACGGGTGGCCAGGGCGTTCGGGTTGTCGGCCAGCGAGGTGGAGACCGCGTCGGAGGCATAGGTCCAGCCGTGATAGGCCTCGGCCAGGGCGACGATGTCGCGGCGTCCGGTGGCCGCCATTGCCAGCCGGATGGCCAGATCGGCGGCCTCCGAGCCCGAGTTCACGAAGAAGACTTGGTCCAGGCCGTCCGGCAGTCGTTCGGCCAGGGCCGTGGCGAAGGCGGGCAGGGCGTCGTAGACGAAGCGGGAGTTGGTGTTCAGCAGCCGTAGTTGCCGGTTCGCCACCGCGGCCAGCCGCGGATGCGCATGGCCCACGCTGGCCACGTTGTTCACCAGATCGAGGTAGGGACGAGCAGTGGCATCGATGAGCAGGCTCCGCCAACCCCGCTCGATTCGTGGTGGGTCGGCGTAGTAGTGCTCTTGGACCTCGGCCACATGACGCCGGCGCTGCTCGAGCACCTGCGCGGCCGATGACGGCTGTTCGGTCGGGGCCAACCCGAGCAAACCGGACGGGTCCGCGGTCAGCGCCAGCCAGCCTGAGGCCAGCTCGGCGCCCACCAGCAGTGGGACCTCGCCGCCGGGACGCACCACCTGGATCTCCACCCGGTCGCCGGCCGCGGCCAGCGGTTCTCCGGCCCGGACCGGGCCGGAGCGTCCGGACGCTCCATGCAGGACCAGGTCGTGGTCGGGCCCGGACAAGCGCAGCCCCGACCCGTCAGTGCTCGCGATGCCATCCCAAGGAGCCCGCAGCTCGCCGTGGTTCCACAGCGTCGCCGCAGTGGGGATACAGGCACGCTGCTCGGTGGGTGATGCCTCGCTGAGCCGAGGGATGCCCCATCGCGCCGCCACCGGAGTGCCGAGCGCGGCCGCGGCCCGATCGGCCAGGCCGGGCTCCAGCCAGGCACCCCCGTCCATCATCGGTGACATGACACTCAGGTCGAGTTCGGTCGGCGCCGCGGCCACGATCATCGATCCGGTGACTCTCACGGGTGGCTCGTCCATGCCCAGTGCGTCGCGCAGCCAGCCGCCGACCACCGCGGACGGCACCGAATCCGCGGCCGCGAAGATTCGCCACTCCCGGTCGAGGGCGCCGGCGGCGTAGCTGTTGTCCGGATCGAGGCCGGCCTGCTGGCGTCCGCTGGCCACCAGGACGGCACCGCGCAGCACCACCAGCGGCCACAGGGCGTCGGTTTCGGCCCGGGTCAGCGGCTGTTCGGCGTGGAAGGCCCGGACGGCGGCCAGCACTGGCTCTTCCCAGCCGCCGGCATGATGCAGTAGCCCGGAGAGGGTGATTGCCAACTCGGCCACCCGCCAGGAGCGGGAGACGTCGCCGAAGTCGATGATCCCGTCCGGCAGCCGACCGTCCACCGCGCAGACCAGGTTGTCGTCGGTCAGGTCGAAGTGACCGGGTTGGACGGGCAGCTCACCGGCGCCCCGCACCGCGGCCCAGGCCGCGGAACTGGCCCGCAGCACCCGCTCGCGATCGGCACCGAGCCAGTCGGCCAGCAGCTCCACCACGCCATGGCTCTCTCGCAGATCCCACTGCAGGCGCCGCTCCAGCCCCGGGTGCTCGAAGGTGGCCAGGCTCCGGCTGACCCGGCCGGCGATCGTCCCCATTCGCGCCGCCACGGACGGGGCCAGCCAGGCCCGGTCGACGAAGGTGCCGCCGGGCAGGAAGCGCAGCAGGCGGGCCAGCACCGGGCCTTCGCTGGTGGTCAGCACCGCCCGAGCCGGACGCCCCTCGAGGTCGAGAATCGTGGACACCCGCAGGTCGGGGTTGGCTGCGGCGACCAGGTCGGCGGCCGCGTCCTGAGCCAGAGTGTCCGGCTCGGGGAAGGACGGATTGGCCAGCTTCAGCACCGCCGACGGCCCGGACGGCCCGGACACCAGGAAGTTCTGATCCTGCTGGCTGCCCAGCGGGCTGAGCCGTCCGGAGCCGCCGAGTGCGGCCAGCAGGGACGTCGCTTCGTCCGCCCCGATCGAGGGCGCCGGCAGCTCGCCGGCGGACAGGAAGTCGAACGGCTCGGTAGGCAGCGAGCGGCGGATCATGGCGCACAGCATGCCGGATTCGCGTCACAGCCAGGTGAACTTCTGAGCTCACCGGCCCGGCTCCGCTAAAGTATGTGCGCAAGAGCCCGCCGGCATTGCCGCGGGCTTTCCTCACGCAAAGGGGCAGTCATATGCCGGGAATCGTGGTGATCGGCGCGCAATGGGGCGACGAGGGCAAAGGGAAGGCGACCGACCAGCTCGGTGATCGGGTCGACTACACCGTCCGCTACTCCGGTGGGAACAACGCCGGCCACACCCTGGTCGTCAACGGCGAGAAGTATGCGCTGCACCTGCTGCCGTCCGGCATCCTGAACGACTCGGTACCGGTGATCGCCAACGGCGTGGTGATCGACCTCGAGGTGTTGTTTGAAGAGATCGACGGCCTGAACGCCCGCGGCGTCGATACCTCCAAGCTGATCATCAGCGCCAACGCGCACATCATCGCCCCGTACCACAAGGTCATCGACAAGGTCACTGAGCGCTTCCTCGGCAATCGCCGGATCGGCACCACCGGACGCGGCATCGGCCCGGCCTACTCCGACAAGATCAACCGTCTCGGCATTCGCGTCCAGGACCTGTTCGACGAGAAGATCCTGCGCCAGAAGGTGGAGGCGTCCCTGGAGCAGAAGAACCATCTGCTGGTGAAGGTGTACAACCGCCGCGCCATCGATGCGACTCAGGTCGCCGACGAGCTGCTCGGTCACGCCGAGCGGCTGCGTCCGATGGTCGCCGACGTCACCCGGGTGCTGAACACCGCGCTGGACGCCGACAAGGTCGTCTTGTTCGAGGGCGCGCAGGCGCACCACCTGGACGTCGACCACGGCACCTACCCCTACGTGACGAGCTCGAACCCGATCGCCGGCGGTGCCTGCACCGGCTCGGGCGTCGGCCCGACCCGGATCAACCGGGTGATCGGCATCGCCAAGGCCTATACAACTCGGGTGGGTGAAGGTCCGTTCCCGACCGAGCTGCTCGACGCCGACGGCGACAAGCTGCGCACCGACGGTGCCGAGTTCGGCACCACCACCGGACGTAACCGCCGCTGTGGCTGGTTCGACGCCCTGGTCGTCGAGGCGTCGGCGACGGCCAACGCCTGCACCGACATCTTCTTGACTAAGCTGGACATCCTCACCGGCTGGGAGAAGATCCCAGTCTGTGTGGCCTATGACGTCAACGGGGTCCGCACCGACACCTTGCCGCTGACCCAGACCGAGTTCCACCACGCGGTGCCGGTGTATGAGTACCTGGACGGGTGGACCGAGGACATCTCCGGGTGCCGCAGCTTCGAGGAGCTGCCGGCCAACACCCAGGCCTACGTCCGCCGGCTCGAGGAGCTGGTCGGCTGCAGGATCTCCGGGATCGGCGTCGGCCCGTCCCGCGAACAGGTGGTCATGCTGCACGACCTGCTCTGAGGTCGCTGGCCTCCGGCTGCCTCCAGCCTGCCGCGCCCCCGAAACTCACGGTTGCCCTCGAAGGTTCGCGGGCGTTCGCGAGGTTCGGGGGCGTCTGCCTTTCTTGGGGCGGACGGACGTCCTGGCGCGGCGCCGGACGGGGCTCGCTGTGGTGAGCGACGCCGGGATTCGTCCTGACTCGAGTTGGGTATCAACACGAAGTAGGGCCAAGTCATGCCCGATCGCCTTGATATGCGTGTTGTTTTTCCTTGACGCATGACCGAGCGTGTGGTTTATTGACATCACTACCTTGCGGCGGGTCCTCACTGAGGAGGACACCACTGCCAACTACGTCACAGTTAGGGAGTCAGATGACTACCGAGGTAACGGCGAAGCAGGGATCGGCACGCGTTGCCGTCCAGCGGTTCGGCACCTTTCTTTCCAACATGGTCTTGCCCAACATCGCCGCGTTCATCGCGTGGGGCCTGATCACCGCAATCTTCATCAAGGCGGGATGGATCAACGTCCTCGCCCCGCAGCCGGACAACGGCTGGGTCGCCGCACTGGGTGGCTGGGGTGAGTTCGACGGTAAGGGCATCGTCGGCCCGACCATCACCTACCTGCTGCCGATCCTGATCGGCTACACCGGTGGCAAGGCCATTCATGGCGTCCGCGGTGGCGTGGTCGGCGCGATCGCCACCATCGGTGTCATCACCGGCACCTCGATCCCAATGTTCATGGGCGCGATGATCATGGGTCCGCTGGGTGGGTGGAGCATGAAGAAGCTCGACGCGCTGTGGGACGGCAAGGTCAAGCCTGGCTTCGAGATGCTCGTCGACAACTTCTCCGCAGGAATCTGGGGCGGAATCCTCGCTGTCTTCGGCTTCTTCGTGATGAGCCCGATCGTGTCCACCGTGTCCAAGGCGGCCGGCGATGCTGTGGGCTGGTTGGTGAACACCGGGCTGCTCCCGCTCACCTCGATCCTGATCGAGCCGGCCAAGATCCTGTTCCTGAACAACGCCATCAACCACGGCATCCTCACTCCGCTCGGCACGCAGCAGGCTGTGGAGTCCGGCAAGTCGGTCCTGTTCCTGCTCGAGGCGAACCCCGGCCCCGGCCTGGGCCTGCTCTTGGCGTTCATGTTCTTCGGCAAGGGTGCCGCCAAGGCGTCCGCCCCGGGTGCCGCGATCATCCACTTCCTGGGCGGCATTCACGAGATCTACTTCCCGTTCGTGCTGATGAAGCCGATTCTGGTGCTGGCGATGATCGCCGGTGGCATGACCGGCGTCTTCACCAACGTGCTGTTTGGTGTGGGGCTGCGAGCTCCGGCCGCTCCCGGTTCGGTCTTCGCGGTCTATCTTTCGGCCGCCTCGGACAGCTACCTCGGCGTGACCGTCTCGATGCTGGCCTCGGCCGCCGTGACCATGCTGGTTGCCGCCGTCCTGCTCGGCTTCGGAAAGAAGACCGGCGATGCGGACGAACTGGCCGCGGCAACTGCGGAGATGGAAGCGCTGAAGGGCAAGAAGTCCTCGGTAGCCGGGCTGCTGACCCGTACCGGCATGATCAGCAGCATCGTCTTCGCCTGCGATGCCGGAATGGGATCCTCGGCGATGGGCGCTTCTGTGCTGCGCAAGAAGATCAAGGACGCCGGGCTCGCCGATGTCACGGTGGTGAACAAGGCCATCGCGAACCTTGAGGACGATTTCGATCTGGTGGTCACCCATCGTGATCTGGCCGAACGGGCAGCGGCGAAGACCCCGTCCGCTGTGCACGTCTCGGTGGCCAACTTCATCGGGGCCCCCGAGTACGACGAGGTTGTCGAGATGGTGAAAGCGGCGAACGGCGCTCACTGAGTTCGCCTCACCCCGCAAGGGACGGACGCCCTCAGCGGCGGACGATCGATAGCTGGCGGCCCGCGGGACACCCCGCGGGCCGTCCCGCTTTTGTGCCCGATCCATGTTGTTTTGCATTGACTCGTGTGTGTATCTGTGGTGTTATTGACGAGTTCGGCGGAGTCTGCGGTGCGCAGCGCGCGTCCCCATCTCCGTCACGAGCCACACTCGATCTCGGCCAACGATGGCCGGCTAGGAGGCCAGTAACGATGCCCGAGAACTCGATTCTGCGGCCGTCCTCGGTTCGGCTGGGCTTGCCTTCGGTGAGCAAGGACGAGGCGATTCGGCTCTGCGCGCAAGTGCTCGTCGAATGCGGCGCCGCCACCGAGGACTACTTCGCGGGAATGCTGGCTCGCGAGAAGCAGATCTCGACCTATCTGGGCGAGGGCGTCGCGATTCCCCACGGCACCAACGAAGCGCGCGTCCACATCAAAGCCGCCGCGCTGGGCTTTCTGCAGTTCCCCGACGGCATCGACTGGGACGGCAATGAGGTGAAGGTGTGCATCCCGATCGCCTCCGCCTCCGACGACCACCTGGGCATCCTGGCCAGCCTTGCCGAGGCACTGATGGAACCGGACGCGGCCGAGCGGCTGCGGGTCACCGACTCGGTGGCCGAAGTGATCGAACTACTGACCCCTGCTGAGGAGAACTGAACATGAAGGTCCTACGTTTCTACGCCCCCGGCGATGTGCGGATCGAGGACGCCCCGATCCCGCAGATCACTGCGGACGAGATCCTGCTGCGGGTGCGCAACTGCTCCACCTGCGGCACCGACGTGAAGATCTTCCATAACGGGCATCAGAACCTCACTCCGCCGCGGGTGATCGGCCATGAGGTGGCCGGCGAAGTGGCCGAGGTCGGCGCCAATGTCTCCGGGTGGTCCGTCGGCGACCGGGCCCAGGTGATCGCTGCCGTGCCGTGCGGTGAGTGCTACGAGTGCCGCAAGGGCTGGATGGCAGTCTGTGCGAACCAGACCTCCATCGGCTACCAATACGACGGTGGCTTCGCCGAATACATGGTCGTCCCGCAGGCCGTGCTGAAAGTGGACGGGCTGAACCGGATTCCCGAAGGGGTCGGCTTCGATGAGGCGTCCGCTGCCGAACCGTTCGCCTGCGCCATCAACGCCCAGGAGCTGCTCGGCATCGAGGCCGGCGACACCGTGGTGGTGTTCGGGGCCGGACCGATCGGCTGCATCCACACTCGGATCGCCCGCGGCGTCCATGGTGCGGCCCGGGTCTTCCTGGTTGACGTGAACGCCGAGCGACTGGCGATGTCGGCCGCCGCAGTGCATCCGGACGCCGTGATCGACGCCTCCCAGGTGGACGTGGTCGCCGAAGTGATGCGGCTCACCGAGGGCCGTGGCGCCGACGTGGTGATCACCGCGACCGCGGCCAACATCACCCAGGAGCAGGCCATCGCAATGGCCGCCCGCAACGGCCGGATCTCGTTCTTCGGCGGGCTGCCCAAGACCAACCCCACGATCACCTGCGACTCCAACCTCGTCCACTACCGTCAGCTGCACATCCACGGCGCGAACGGCTCCGCTCCGGAGCACAACCGCAAGGCGCTGGCCTACATCGCCTCGGGCCAGGTGCCGGTGAAGGATCTGATCACCGTCCACCTGCCGCTCGAGCGGGCCCTGGAGGCCTTCGAGATCGTGGCCAAGGGGCAGGCGATCAAGGTCACCGTCGAGCCCTGAATCAGCTCGGGCCGTCCCACCCCACGGTTCGCGCCCCCGAAACTCACGGTTGCCCGCGAAGGTTCGCGGGCAGGAGTGAGATTTGGGGGCGCGAGCGTGTTGAACGGGGCCGAAGGCGGACGACCTGAGGCAGGCGGCTCAGTCGTCGAGTGAGCGCGAACGATCCGGTGTGGTCGTCGAGGTCACACTGATCGCGGCAACGTCGGACGGGCCTGGCATCGAACTGCCGGGTAGCAGCACCGCTGCCGAGCCGAAGGCCACTGCGGTCCTCAGTGCAGCCTCCCGGTCAGCACCGGTGGAGACGGCGTGCAGGTAGCCGGCCAGCAGGGCGTCCCCGGCGCCGACGGTCGAGACCGGGCAGCCGATCTGCGAGGAGGCGTGGACGGCGCCAGCGGCATCGACCAGGAGCGCGCCGTCGCGGCCGAGGCTGATCACCACCGTCTCGATCCCGCCTGCGACAAGGTCGGACGCCGCGTCGATGACGTCGGCGATCGAGGTGAGCTGGCGTCCGACCGCCTCGGCGAGTTCGATCCGGTTGGGCTTGATCAGAGCCGGCTTGGCGACCAGCGCCGCGGCCATGGGCTCACCGGAGGTGTCGACGGCCACGCGGACGCCACGGGTGTGGCAATGGCCGATCAGCTCGGCGTAGAAGGTGTCGTCCAGACCTGGCGGCAGCGATCCACAGCACACCAACCAACGTGCGTCCCGGCTGGTCGCCAGGGCCGCCTCGCGCAGAGCGTCCACTTCGGCTGCGGTGAGCACCGGGCCGGGCTCGTTCACCTTGGTGGTGGTTCCGTCGGTCTCGGCGATGGTGATGTTGGCCCGGATCGGCTCACTGATCGGCACAGCGGCCAAGGTCACCGGCTCACCCTCGAGCAGGTTCAGCATCAGCCGTCCATAGATGCCGCCCACCGGGAAGACGGCGGTGCTGGCGGTGCCGTTCGCGGCCAAGGCGCGGCTGACGTTCAGGCCCTTGCCGCCGGGATCCTCGCGGGATTCGGTGGCCCGCAGGACGGCGCCGCGCTCCAGCCGGGGGAGCGTGACGGTGCGGTCCACGCTCGGGTTCGGCGTGAGGGTGACGATCATGCGCGGATCACTTCGGGTCCGGCGGCGGATAGCTCGGCGGCCAAGGCGGCGTCCAGACCGGTGTCGGTGATCAGCACGTCTACTTCGCTGAGGCTGGCGAACCGGCACAGCTGGCTACGGCCGACCTTCGTGTAGTCGGCCAGGCAGACCACCTGCGCCGCTGCGTCCACCATGGCTCGCTTGATCTCGGCCTCGGCCTGGTCCGGCGTTGTCAGTCCGGCTTCTGGGGTGATCCCGTTGGCTCCGATGAAGGCGACATCGACCCGCAGACTGGCCAGCGCGGACGCCGTCCACGATCCCACCGCTGCGCCGGTGACGTTGCGGATGCGTCCGCCGAGCAGCATGAGCTCGACCCGAGGCAGGTCGACGAGCAGGCTGGCGGCCTGGAGCGAGTTGGTGACCACCGAGAATGCCTGGTCGGTCGGAAGTTGGCGAACCAGTTCCAGAGTGGTGGTTCCGGAGTCGATCAGGATCGAGCCGCCATCGGGCAGGTAGTCCCGCGCGATCCGACCGATCCGAGACTTCTGGCTGGCCTGGTGCTCGCGACGCGCATTGACGGTGGGCTCGTAGCCGAGTCGCTGGACGTGGACGGCTCCGCCGTGGACTCGGCGCAGCTGCCCTTGCCGTTCCAGGATGCTCAGGTCGCGGCGAATCGTCTCGGTGGTCACCTCGAGTTCTTCGGCCAGGGCCGAGACCTCTACCCGCGAGCGGGCTCGCGCCTGTTCCAGGATCCGTAGGTGCCGTTCGTGGGGGAGCAGGCGACCCTCACCGCTGTCCTCTGTCGCGACCATGAGACCAATCTACGCAGAAATCCACACGAACGCAGCAATTGCCACATGATCGTTTGAGTGATCTCGGCGAGTCTGCTGCGCAAATGTCCGGACATGAGCCGCCGCGCGCCCGGTGGACGGAGCCGACGGGCCGCGCCGACCCTCGCCGATAGGATCAGCGCCGTGGCGCAGACAGTACTGGTGATTGGAACTGGCGGACGCGAGCATGCCCTGGCCTGGGCGCTCAGCAAAGACCCGGGAGTCACGCAGGTGCACATCGCGCCCGGCAATCCGGGGACGGCTGCGGTGGGCATCAACCACCCGGTCGACCCGATGAGCCCGGAGGCCGTTGCGGCGCTGGCTGTCGAATTGGCTGCCGATCTGGTCGTGGTCGGCCCCGAGGCGCCACTGGTCGCCGGGGTTGCCGACGCGGTCCGCGCTGCGGGCATTCCGGTCTTCGGCCCGTCCGGGGCGGCCGCGCAGCTGGAAGGCAGCAAGGCGTTCGCCAAGGAGATCATGGAGGCGGCCGGCGTCCCCACTGCGGACGCCCGGCTGTGCGTGAGCATGGACGAGGTGGTCGCCGCGTTGGACGAGTTCGGCCCGCCCTATGTGGTGAAGGACGACGGACTGGCCGCCGGCAAGGGCGTCATCGTCACCGACGACCGGGACGCGGCGATCCGGCATGCGGCCGGCTGCCGGAAGGTGATCATCGAGGAGTACTTGGATGGTCCCGAGGTGAGCCTGTTCGCCCTCAGCGACGGCACTCACGTGCTGCCTTTCGAGCCGGCCCAGGACTTCAAGCGGGTCGGCGACGGCGATGCCGGCCCGAACACCGGCGGAATGGGCGCCTACACCCCGCTGCCGTGGGCCCCGGTCGGGCTTACCGAGAAGGTGGTGGCGACCGTGATCCAGCCCACGATCGACGAGTTGCGCCGCCGCGGCACCCCATTCGTCGGCCTGCTCTATGCGGGTCTGGCCCTGACCAGCCGCGGAGTGCGAGTCGTCGAGTTCAACGCGCGCTTCGGTGACCCGGAGACTCAGCCGCTGCTGACCAGGCTGAAGACCCCGCTCGGCGGAGCCCTGTACGCCGCAGCCACCGGCAAGCTGGACGAGCATCCGAGCCTGGAGTGGGGCAGTGGAGCCGCAGTCGGCGTGGTCATCGCCGCCCAGGGCTACCCGGAGTCGCCGCGCAAGGGCGATCCGATCACCGGCGCCGAGGCCGAGGGCGTCTTCCACGCCGGGACGGCACTGGACGCGTCCGGGCAGCTGGTCAGCGCCGGTGGCCGGGTGCTGACCGTGGTCGGCACTGGCGACACGCTGGCGGAGGCCCGCGAAGCGGCCTATGCGAAGGTGGCCACCATCGAGCTGCCGGGCGGCTTCCACCGCACCGACATCGCCCTCAAGGCGGCCGCGCAGCAGTTGGACGGAAATGGAACCGTCCCCGGCAAGGAGGAGCAGGCATGATTCCCAACGTCCTGGCTACCCGTTATGCGTCCGCAGCGATGCGTGAGATCTGGTCGCCGGAAGCCAAGATCACCGCCGAACGCAAGCTCTGGCTGGCGGTGCTGAAGGCCCAAGCCGAGCTCGGCGTCGACTTCGGCGGAGACGACCCGTCCGAAGTGATCGCCGACTACGAGCGAGTACTCGGGATCATCGATCTGCCCAGCATCGCCGAGCGCGAGCGGGTCACCCGGCACGACGTGAAGGCCCGGATCGAGGAGTTCAATGCTCTGGCCGGACGCGAGCACATCCATAAGGGGATGACCAGCCGCGACCTGACCGAGAACATCGAGCAGCGCCAGCTGCTCAGCTCGCTGGAGCTGATCCGCGAGCGGATCGTGACCGTGGCCGTCCAGTTGTCCCGGCTGGCTGTCCAGTACCGCGATCTGGCCATGGTCGGACGCTCGCACAACGTCGCCGCCCAGACCACGACCCTGGGCAAGCGATTCGCCAGTGCAACCGACGAGCTGCTGGTCGCCTACCGCCGCGTCGACGAACTGATCGGACGCTACCCGGCCCGCGGCATCAAGGGGCCGATGGGCACCGCCCAGGACATGCTCGACCTGCTCGACGGCGACACTCTCAAGCTCTCCGAACTGGAGGCCCGGGTGGCCGAGCACCTCGGCTTCGCCACGGTGTTCACCGCCACCGGTCAGGTCTACCCGCGCTCGCTGGACTACGACGTACTGTCGGCGCTGGTCCAGGTGGCTGCCGGGCCGTCCAGCCTGGCCACCACGATCCGGCTGATGGCCGGTCAGGAGCTGGTCACCGAAGGCTTCAAGGAGGGCCAGGTCGGCTCGTCCGCCATGCCGCACAAGATGAACACCCGTTCCTGCGAGCGGGTGAACGGGCTGGCCGTGCTGCTGCGCGGGTATGCCTCGATGGTCGGCGAACTGGCCGGCAACCAGTGGAACGAGGGGGACGTCTCCTGCTCAGTGGTTCGCCGGATCGCGCTGCCGGACGCCTGCTACGCCCTGGACGGGCTATTCGAGACCTTCCTGACCGTGCTTGCTGAGTTCGGTGCCTTCCCGGCGGTGATCGAGGCCGAGCTGCAGCGCTTCCTGCCGTTCCTGACCACTACCAAGGTGCTGATGGCTGCCGTCCGCAACGGGGTCGGACGCGAGGTCGCCCACGAGGTGATCAAGGAGCATGCCGTGGCAGTGGCCCTGGGCATGCGGGCCGGCGGCGGCAACGATCTGATCGAACGGCTGGCCGCCGATTCACGGCTGGGGCTCAGCCGCGAGCTGCTGGACGCGTCCCTGGCCGACCCGCTCAGCCTGACCGGCTCGGCCGGTGACCAGGTCGATCAGCTGGCCGCCACGGTCGCCGAACTGGCCAAGAAGCACCCGGCCGCTGCGGCCTACGTTCCCGGCGCGGTGCTGTGATCCAACCGCCCGGGCCGCCGGCTGAGCCGCGCGTGCTCGGGCTGGGTCGCGCGCAGGTGCTGCCCCTGTTGGCCGTGGGCTTGGTCTCCGGCTTCTTCGCCGGGCTGTTCGGGATTGGCGGCGGGCTGGTGATCGTCCCCGCCCTGGTCGTGCTGCTGCGAATCGATCAGAAGCTGGCCGCGGGCACGTCCCTGCTGGCCATCCTGCCGGCGGCGAGCATTGCGGCCGCGTCCTATGCGCTCCAAGGCAGTATCGACTGGCCGGTCGCCGGACTGCTGGCGGTCGGAGCCATCGTCGGTGCCCAGCTTGGGGCGCGGCTGCTGCAGAGGATTCCGCGACGGGCGCTGCAGTGGATCTTCGTCGGGTTCGTGGCCGTGATGATCGTCCAGCTGATGCTCGTGATCCCCGACCGGGGCGCCGATCCGCGGATCGATGTGGCGCGTGGTGCCGGGCTGATCGTGCTCGGGCTGGTGGCCGGACTGCTCTCCGCGATCCTGGGCATCGGTGGTGGCGGGGTGGTGGTTCCGGTGCTGATGGTGTGGTTCGGTCTGGGTGATCTGGCGGCCAAGGGCGCCTCGCTGGTGATGATGCTGCCGGGCGTGATATCGGGCCTGACTGCCAACTGGCAGCTGCGCAACGTTGCCGTCCGGGCCGGGCTCGGAGTGGGGGCATCGTCCCTGGTCAGCAGCCCATTGGGGGCCTGGGTGGCGCACCTGATTCCGGCCCAGGCCGGCGCCTGGCTGTTTGCTGCCTTCCTGGCCTTCATCGGGGTCAGCATGTTGCGGGAGGCACTGCGTCCCTCGCCGGCTGTGTAGCTGCTTTACTTATGCGGTGCCCCGTGTCCGTAACCCGCTGCTCCGCTCCCTGCTAGACCTGCGCGGCAACGGTCGCGCCTGCGTCTACACCGAGCCGATGTGGGGCCTGTCGATGATGCTGGTCCTGCCCTACGCCGGGGTCTACATGCTGGCGCTGGGCATCAAAGACCAGGAGATCGGCCTGCTGGCCACCATCTCGATGCTTTCCCAGGTCGTCTTCGGGCTGCTCGGCGGCGTCATCACCGACAAGCTCGGACGCCGCTTCACCACTGCGGCCTTCGACGTGGTCGCCTGGTCGATCCCGTGCCTGATCTGGGCCTTCGCACAGAACTTCTGGGCCTTCCTGATCGCCAGCCTGATCAATGGCGCCTGGCAGGTCACCCAAAACTCCTGGGACTGTCTGCTGGTCGAGGACGTCCCGCGCAGCGAACTGACCAAGGTCTACTCGCTGGTGAAAGCGGCCGGGGAGTTCTCGGCGCTGTTCGCCCCGATCGCGGCGATCCTGGTGGCCCAGTTCGGGCTGGTTCCGGCCGTCCGAATCCTCTACCTGAACGCCTTCGTGGTGATGACCGCCAAGGTGTTCATCCTCTACTTCTGGTCGACCGAGACCGAGGTCGGCCGTACCCGGCAGGAGCAGACCCGTGGGGTCAGTGTGTGGCGTCTGTTGCGCGACTATCGGGGCGTACTGGGCCTGATCATTCACTCCAAGGGGACGATCTTCTCCCTGGCTATCACGGCCGTGGTCGGTGCCGTGGTCCTGGTCAACGGCACTTTCTGGCAGATCGTGATCAACCAGCGCCTCGGCGTCCCGGATCCGCTGCTGCCGTTCTTCCCGATGGTCCGCTCGATCTTGTCGGTGATCTTCTTCTTCACGGTGATTCCGCGGCTGACCGCCGGGCCCAACCTGCGCCGTCCGACCCTGATCGGCTTCGGCGGTTACCTGGTCGGACAGCTGCTGTTGGTTGCGATCCCGGTGCCCGGAGGGGCGGCCAATGCCACCACGTACGCACTGCTCGGCCTGTGCCTGCTGGCCGATGCCTTCGGTGCAGCCATGCTGGCCATGTTGGCCGAGTCGCTGGTGGCCCTGCACGTCGACCGGGACGAGCGCTCCCGGGTGATGGCCATTCAGCGGACCGTCGTCATGCTGGCCACCGCCCCCTTCGGCTGGATCTCCGGCTGGCTGTCCGGAATGGACCGCAGCTGGCCGTTCCTCCTGACCAGTGTGCTGTTGGTGCTGGGCCTGGTTCTTGCTGCGCGGCGCTGGGTGACCACTCACGACGAGGTCTGAGCGCGGCCAAATCAGCCGGTCGTGACCAGCAGCGCCACCGAACTGTCTGCCTCCTCAGTAGCGGGCAGTTCGTCCCCCAGTTCGGCGCTGCTGGTCACTGTGGACGCGAAGCTCCCCAATGACTTCGATGGGTCCACCTTTCCGGGCGGCTCGGCTCACACTCGGACCGTTCACCGCTGCCATCGTGGAAAGTCGAAGGTGGCAGTGCCGCCGGGTAACCCCTCCCGGTTCGGCGATGGTGAGGGTTGAGCCAGCTGACCGCGGGGTCCACCCACGGCGGCCTTGCGCAACGGGCGGTCGGGCAAGGCCGCCGATCCGGTGTATCCAGTCCGCATCGGCGGTCGAAGGGCTGGAGTGCCCAGACGGCAGTGGGGCAAGGATGGCCGTGGGCATCACCGGGGCGGGGGTGGAGCCTCGGATGGGCGTGCTGGCTGGTGCAACGCTCCCCGTTCGCAATCGAGGGTGCACGCCGCAGCGTGCGCGCGACAGTGGCCGGGTCGCCTGCCATGGGCGGTGTCTGGCGAAGCCAGGCCGCGCCCACGAGAGTCGCTCGAACCATGAGTCACCTCGAACTGTGAACGGGACGCCATTGCGTCCACGTCGATTCTGGGCGCCTGCGTCGCGCTGACCCGATCGCTGTCAAAGGACTTTTAGCCTGAGGGGTGGGGCCAAAACTGCGTACCCCATTGCCGCTCCGCCCGATTCGCGCAGCGGAAGAATCGCCATTCATGGGGGGATTCCGGGGCAGTGCGCTGGGACGGTGGCTGGGCGGTTGGCTGGGGCTCGACGACCTGAGCTTCCGTGGCCGGCTGATCAGCGCGGCGGCGCGGGTCGGTGTCGCGATCAGCTGGGGATCGGCGCTGATCAACGTCGTGCTGGGCAGCCCGCTGTGGGGCGTCGTGCTCAACCTGGCAGCGGGCTTCGCGGTGATCGCGCTGATGTGGTTCGCTCGGCGCACCGGCCGCTACTCGTTGGTCTACGTCATTGCAGCGGTGACCCTATTCCTTCTGGTGTTTCCTGCTCTGTTCTTCACCGGTGGTGGCTATCGCAGTGGAATGCCGGTGTTCTTCATGTTCGCCATCGCCTTTACCGCAGTGATCCTCGACGGGCGCGCGCTCAAGGTTTTGTTGCCACTGGAGGCGGTGACGTTCGCCGCCTGCCTCGGCATTGCCTATTGGCAGCCCTGGACGGTCATTCCGCTGGCGTCGGAGCCGGCCGAGCTGGCCGACATCGCCTATGCGGTAATCGGTGCTGGATTGGCCATGGCTGTCGCGGTACAGCTACTGATCGGCATCTACCAGAACAACCAGCGGCAGCTCACCGAGCAGAACCTGGCCCTGGCGCAGGTGGACCGCGCTCGGGCGGAGTTTCTGGCCGTAGTGGCGCACGAGCTGAACACGCCGCTCACGGTGATCAAGACGCATGCGTCCGAGGCCGGGCGCGAGCTCCTGCACGCACCTGATCAAGCGGCACAGGACGTCCGTGTGATCGAGACGGAGGTCGATCGGCTGGGGCGGCTGGTCAGCCAGCTTCTGGACATGACCCGGATCAATGAGGGCCGGCTGGTCCTCGAGTGCGCTCCCCAGGACCTGGATGAGATCGTCCAGCGGACGCTGCAGGCCTACCGTCCGCTATGGACGCGGCGTGGGAACTCCCTCACTGTGGTCAGCGATCCCTCGCTGCCGCCGGTGCTGGCCGATCGGGAACGACTGACCCAGGTTCTGGTGAACCTGCTCTCCAACGCGGGTCGCCACACCGACCACGGTGCCATCACGATCACGCTGAACCGGGTCGACGATCATGCTCGGATCACGGTGACCGACACCGGCTCGGGGATCCCGCCTGAGCTGCTGCCGCGATTGGGTGAGGGGCCACTTCGTGAGCGCCCGGCCGGACTGCGCTCGGCGCGCGATGCCGGCTTGGGGGTCGGCCTGATGATCTCTCGGCATATCGTCGACGCACACGGGGGAGAGCTCACGCTCTCCTCGACGCTCGGCGCGGGAACCACGGCGAGTTTCACGCTGCCACTGGCCGATCAGCCGGGCTAGTCGGCGGGGTCGAACCGAACCTGGCGCAACACGTAGCGACGATCTGCGGTCATGGCCAGATCGAAGGCGCTGGCGTCGTCGAGCCCGAGCTTCTTGCGCAGGGTGGAGATCGTCTGACGGACGGTGTTGGTCGGGCCGGTCGCTTTGACCCGCCACACCGAGGTGAGCAGCTCCTCCTGAGTCGCCCCCACGCCGAGATTGGACGCGAGGAAGCCGAGCAACTGCAGCTCCATTCGAGTCAGGGCGATCTCGCGTCCGGAGAGGACCACCCGGCCGGTGACGAAGTCGAGGTGCAGCGGCGGCAGGTCGATTCGTCCGATCCGGGGCGCAGCGGCGCGACGCAGCTGGGCCTGGATCCGCGCCGTGAGCACATCGAAGCTGAATGGCTTGGCGATGTAGTCATCGCCACCGGCCTCCAGTCCGCGGACGACCGCCCGATCATGGCCCATGGCCGTCAGATAGATGATCGGTGCCGCGGTGATCGGACGCAGCTTCGCGCACACTTCGTAGCCGGAGCCGTCCGGAAGGAGGATGTCGAGGAGCACGACATCAGGTTGGTGTTCCCAGGCTGCGGCCAGCGCTGCCTGCGCGGTGCCGGCCTCCAGCACCGCGAAACCCGCGTCGGTGAGATGCCGGGCGACCGCGGAGCGCAGGGTCTCCTCGTCCTCGACTACCAGCACGACCGGCGTCCGGGAGCCCTCCTTCAATCGTCCTCCCCTCGATGGGGCGATCCTAGGCTGGGTGACGGGTGCTCGCCCAGTGGGATGAGTTGCGCATCTTGCTCCAGCCGGATCGTGAACCGGCCAGTCACATGCGGGGTTTGCGGATCGAGAGCCCAGGGCCGCCGGCCTGCCGTATCGTCCGATCAGAAAGGAAGGGATCGAGGTGGATTGGCGCATGCTCGCCTGGCTGCTCGTGGTGGCGGTGTTTCTGATTCTGCCTTGGGCGGTTCGCTCGCTGCGCTCGGCGTTGTCCGGGGGCGATGGCTTTGGCAGGGCTCGGCGCAATGGCTATGTCACCGAGAATGTGGACGAGCTGCTGGATCAGGTGTACGCCCTGCCGGCTACCGCCGAGGGCCGGTCCGAGGCGCTTCAGCTCCTGAGCTCGGCGCGATTTCACCTGGATCGCACCGGTGGCTATCAACCCGTGGCCGTCGATCGTTTTCTGGACTCCGTGACCTCGGCCCTGTCGACCGGGTCCACGCTCCCGCCACGGCCCGAGCACTGACGGGTGCTGGCCGCCGGCGACTGGATTTGCACTCTCGATGCTGCTGGCGCGGTGATTTGAGGCCGGTTTGGTCATCGAGGGGGCAAATCTCGTCGGTCAGTGCGCGGCCAGGCTCAGCGTGCGCCGGGATATCCCAGCTGCCGCCAGGCCTCGTAGACCGCGATGGCAGCCGCATTGGCCAGGTTCAGTGAGCGCATTCCGGCCCGCATCGGGATTCTCAGCGTGGCGGTGACGCGTGGGTCGGCGAGCACCTCGGGAGCCAACCCGGTCGGCTCGGGGCCGAACAGCAGGACGTCGCCGGGTTCGTAGGCGATGTCGGTGTAGTTCGTCTCGGCGTGCGACGTGAAGGCGAAGACCCGGGCCGGAAGTAGCGCGGCGTAGGCGTCCGACAAGGAGTCATGGACGAAGGTGGCCGCCTGATCGCGGTAGTCGACGCCGGCCCGACGCAGCTTGGCGTCGTCCATGTCGAAGCCCAGCGGACGGGCCAGGTGCAGTTCGGCGCCGGTGACCGCGGCCAGCCGCATGGTGGCTCCGGTGTTGTTCGGGATCCGCGGCTCGCAGAACAGGATGCGCAGCGGGGGAGTCACGTCGGCCATCTTGTCACCGGCTCCCGGGGGCGGCTGCATCGGGCCACTCCAGAGCGAACTGACTGGTGAACGCGCGATCGCTGCCGTCGATCGGGTCGACGAAGGCCAGCCGGTGTGCGATCAGCTGCAGTGGGTGGCTGAAGTCGTCAGCCGGTACGTCCAGTACCTCCGGGTAGAGCGGGTCGCCGAGGATCGGCAGGCCGAGCGCGGCCAGGTGCACCCGCAGTTGATGGGTCTTGCCGGTGGCCGGGGTGAGTCGATAGCAGGCCAGGTCGCCGCGCACCTCGTCCAGTTCGATCAGGGTTTCGGCGTTCGGCTCGCCATCGACGAGCTCGGCCTGTAGGTTGCCGCGCCGCTTCTCGATCCGTCCGAGTTCGCGTCGCGGGAACTCCAGGGACGGGTTGAAGGGCGCTAGCGCGAGGTAGGTCTTGCGGACTCCCTGGCTCTGGAACAGCCCCGAGTAGGCGGCTCGGAACTCCCGCCGGGTGGTGAGCGCCAGCACGCCGGCGGTCAGCCGATCCAGCCGATGCGCCGGAGCCAGTTCGGGCAGGTCGAGCGCCTCCCGCAGCCGGACCAGCACGGTCTCGCGGACGTGCGCGCCGCGTGGTGTTGTCGCCAAGAAGTGCGGCTTGTCGACCACCACGATCCGCTCGTCGGCGTGCAGGATGCGGAGCTCGAACGGCACGAGCGGCTCGGGGGCCAGCTCACGGTGGAACCACACCAGAGTGTGCGGACGGTACGGCTCACCATCGGCGATCGGACGCCCGGCCTGATCGACAAACGCGCCTGTGGCAAGCATGGATGCCACCGGGGCCTGGTCCGGGAGTCGCTCGCGCAGGAACTCACCCATCGTCGCCCAGCGCGGATTGATGCCGGGCTCGCGATCGGGGGTGCGCACCCAGGCGGCGTCCAGGCCATCGCGCTGGGGCAGCGGCGAGCGCGGCATCAGGGCGTCCGCCGGATCGAGGTCACCGGATCAGGCTACGGGACCGTTCGACGACTTCCTCAGTATTCAGTGTTGCTAACTACCGGTACTCAGTGTTACCGTCTACTGGTAGTCAGCAACACAGAGTAGATGGGACGGCGATGGCCAATCAGATGACCGAACTGCTCAAGGGCAGCCTCGAGGGCATCGTGCTGGGGCTGCTGGCGCAGCGCCCGGCGTACGGCTACGAGATCACCGCGCAGCTGCGCGACGCCGGTTTCACCGACATTGTCGAGGGCACCGTCTATGCGGTGCTGGTCCGCGTCGAGCAGCGCGGCTTCGTCGATGTCGAGCGGGTCACCTCGGAGAAGGGCCCGCCGCGCAAGGTCTACTCCCTCAACGCGCGCGGACGTGCGCAACTCGACGAGTTCTGGACGGCCTGGGGCTTCCTGGCCGACCGGATCAACCGGCTTCACGAAGGCAAGGAGTAATCATGGCCAACTGGATCGAGGTCCTCAACGGATCTTTGGAGCAGAAGAAGCAGTACCGCGAATACAAGGCTCGGCTGAAGGCGTTGCCGGAGCCCTATGCGGCGGCTGCCAAGGCGATCGACCGCTACGTCATGTACTACGGAGGGCTCACCGACGGCGACACGATGGTGCGCCTGCTCACCGACCACATCGAGTTGTGGGAGCGGGCCGCGGCCGATGCGACACCGCTGCGCGAGATCGTCGGCGACGACCCGGTCGACTTCACCGAGACCTTCATCCGGGCCTACTCCGGTACCCAGTGGATCGACAAGGAGCGGGCTCGGCTGGTGAAGGCGATCGACGATGCCGACAGTGGCATTGCCGGTTGAGCAGCCCTGCTATGCCAGCGGCCGGCTCCAGACAGCGACCGTGGTCTCGACCGGACCTTCGATGAACGGGACAACCCGGCCGGTGGGACGGTAGCCCAGCTTCGACCAGAACGGCTCGGCGCCGGCAGCGTTGGTCTCGACGATGCCCAGCCGGAGCGTGTCGACGCCCTCCCAGTCGCGGACGAGGCTGAGCACATGGTCGTGGAGGGCACGGCCGATGCCCTGGCCTTCGTGGTCGCCGTGGACGAGCAGCAGCCCGATGTGGGCGGTCTGCTCGTTCGGCCACGACTGCAGGACGTCGGCGACGGCGACCAGGGTGCCGTCCAGCCGGGCCCCGACGCAGTGCTTCTGGCCCGGTTTGAGATCGGGCGGGCTGTCGAGGAGCACCTCCAGGCCGTCCCCGGGGGCCGGTGGACGTCCGGAGACCCGTTCGGTGTAGCCGGGGTTGGACTCCAGCAGCGCTTGGACCGCGGGGGCGTCCGCCTCGTCGAGGGCACCGAAGGTCAGCATGAGGCCACCTTGTCAGGAGCGGTTTCGTCCGGCAACTGTCCAGTGCGAGTGCGCGGACAGTCTCCCGTGTGCCGGGTCGGCGTGCGATGCTCGATTCATGTCCAGCATCGTTCCCCCGCCCCAGGAGCGCTTCGACCCGATCACGGCTCGCTGGCTGACACCCGGTGGCCCACTTCCCGATCCGGCGCGCGATGAGGTCGACCCCGAGCACCGCGAGCCGGTGACCATCGTCGGACCGGTGCCGCCGGAACTCGCCGGTGCCGAACATGCAACAGATCCAACTGGCTGGCGCAGCATGGTGACTCCGCGCCAGCTGCGATGGGCGCTGGTTGCCCTGGTCCTGCTCGCCTTCGTCCTGGGTGGGTTCAGCCTCGGCTTCTGAGCTGCGTCGTCGACTCGACCCCACTCAACAGTCGCAAAGTGGACTTGTATTCGGCGTCACAGCGCAAGGAAGTCCTCCTTGCGGTTCTTTCGGGAGCGGATCTACTTCCAGAGGTGGACGCTCCGAGGCCGGCGAATCTGCCACCATTGTTCGGTTAGTTCCTGATGATCGAACCGCATAGCCCGGTAGGAAGTCCGGGCGGCACCGCAGGTGCCCGTCGCCCCTGGAGGGAATCCGGAGATTCAGGTCCGCTGAGGCGTACCTGGAGGCGTGCGATGTCTGTCGAGTTCGATGTGTTCCATGACGGTCAGTTCTGGGTTGGGGTGCTCACCCTCACCGAGGGCTCATCGTTGCGTGCGGCACGGGTGGTGTTCGGCGCTGAGCCATCCGATGCCGAGCTTCACGACTACCTGCTGCGGCATGGCGACGAGCTGCTGAGTCGAGCGGTGGCCGGTCCTTCGGTGGACGCCGGCGGCCGTGCGCGGCGTCCGGTGAACCCGAAGCGGGCCGCCCGCGAGGCGGCCGCCGCGGCGAAGGTTCACAGCGCCTCGACGGCGGCTCAGGATGCTCTGCGGCAGGCTCAAGAGGTGGCGGCCCAGGAACGCGTCCAGCTCAGTCGCGACGCCCGTGAAGTGGTCGCTGAGCGCAAGCGAGCGGTGCGCCGAGCCCGGGCCAAGGCGCGGCATCGGGGGCATTGACGTCAGTGGGTTCACGTTCGCTGAAGCGCCAATCGCCCGGTCAGTTGCCGGTCACGTCGAGCCCGACTGAGCGCGCCTGGCCCCTCCTGCCGAGGTTCGCTCTACGTTTCTGCCAAGGGCCAACGACGAACGGAGATGGCAGTCATGGCTGGGACGCAGGCGGGTTGGTATGACGACGGGTCGGGGACGATGCGCTGGTGGGACGGCAAGGACTGGACCGACCGGGTGCAGACCCCGGCCGAGGCTCCGCCGCCGGGTGGTTTCATCGACCGAATCGCGGCGAGTGCTGTGGCTGGTGAGCAAGCGCGTCCGGCTCCACGAGGCGCGAGCTACGTGGTGCTGCAGGTGGTGCTCAAGGAGAAGCTCTTGGGCACTGGCTCTGGGAACCTGACCCAACTCGAGCGGGCCATCAACGCCCAGGCGGCTCTCGGTTACCGGCTGCACACCATCACGACCGCTTCGTCCGGCAGCACGGGCTTCGGTGGCGGTGACCGGATTCAGGCGACGATGGTCTTCGAGAAGCTGACCTGACCCAATGTGATGAGGAGCCACCGGAGCAGGCGAAACCGCGCCTCACAGATGCCTAGCTGAGGATCCGGGCGCCGATGTCGTCATTTTCAGACCACTGGCTCAGCCTCATCACGGTGGGGGCTCCGACTTCGTCGCTATGGGGCCGGGTTGAGGGCCCCAAAGCGACAACATCGGAGCTCGAGCGCCAGAGAGCGCGTTCGCACCGCCTCCATAGCGACAACATCGGGGTCGGGGGATACGGACAGGCGAGTCTGTCGTGTCCATAGCCAATATGACTGGGTGAGCGGCTTCCGCTGTGACTGTGGGTCTGAGCCTGGCTAGCCGAGTTCAGCGAAGGCGCGCTCGATGCCGGCGTGATCGGCCCTGCTGAGTTCCACGAAGAGCTGCGCCTCGATTCGCGGCTTGGCTGTGGTGCCGCCGCGCTTCCAGGTGCCAAGCACCCGTCCGGCCTTGACGATCGTGGGTCGGAACATACCGTTGTTGCCTGGGACGATCTGATCGGCGAACTGCGCAGGTACCGCGAAACTGCGATCGGCGTAGCCGAGTAGGTACTCGTCGAAGCCGGGGAGAAGTCGCAATCGGAGGGCGTCGCGACGATGCTGGGCGAGCAGATCGGGCAGGGCCGGATCCATCAGGTATTCGGTCCCGTCGAGCTGGACCGATGCGAGCTCCCCGCGAATCGAGGCGATCGCTGCGCGGGACTCGGTGAGAGTGAGTGAGGCCCACCGGGCCAGGTCTGCGACGGTCGCCGGTCCGTGGCTGAGCAAGAAGCGTCGAGCCAGCTCGGCCAGTGCCTCGTCCCGGGCCAGGGCCCTGGGTGAGGGCACCCAGTCGGCATAGCTGGCAACCAGCTGCTCGTTGCCCTGCATCGGCCCCAGCACCAAGGTCGCCTCCTGGCAGAGTCGTCCGAGCAGGTGAATGCCGGTCTGGGGTTGGAGCAGCAGGCCTTCGGCAGCCCAATGCGCGAACAGCTCCTTGCGGGCCAGTTGCCCGCCGTCGGCCAGCGCCGCCAGAGCGAGGTTGGCGGCCCGCTCGGTCGTCGCCTTGGTGATGCCCAGGTCGGTGCGCCGCTTGTCCGCCGCGGACAGCATGCGCGTTGCAGTCAGCGACAGCATCCAGCCCAGATCCTCGGCGGGAACCAGGTGCAGGGTGCCGCGCATCGGCCACGAGCGCACGACGTGCCCCGAGGCCAGCGCCGCTTCGACGCCCGTACGGCTCCCGCCTGTGAACCGTAGAGCCACCGAGCTGAGCGCGCCGGGGAGATCCTGAGCCTGCACCGCGCCCAGGTGTCGGACGACCTCAAGGGCGTCACCCAGGCGCGGCCCGGCCAGCCGCTGCGCAACCAGGCGAAGCAACCCCAGCTCCGGACGAGCGATCATGGCGATGAGTATGCCGACTCGTGCTGACGTTCCGCGCCGGGCGCCTACGCGTCGCGTCTCACTCGGCAGCATCCACTGCCGCTGTCACGATCGATGGCCTCGACCCGTGAGGTCGCCCACAGGCCGAGGCTGCAGCTCGCTACTGCTCGACGTCCTCCACCAGCGGCGCCCCGCGCAGGGCGACGATCCGCTGGGCCGTTGCGATCGCGACATCGAAGCCGAGATCGGGGTTCCTGATCAGCTTCTCGGTGGCGATCGCGTGGGCCCGGACGGCGGCGCGCCGGCCCCGCTTGGCGCGCTCGATCACCGGTGTCGCGGCGTCCCCGAGTGCGACCAAGGCGCGGCTCAGGCTGCGCTGGGTCGTGTAGTCGCCCCGTCCGAACTCGCCGGACAGCTCCCTGGCAAGCGCGGACGCCTCGGCCTCGGGCACCAGGTTGGCCGCCGTGCGCCAGGCCGTCCGAGCCACCTCGTCCTCGGCGTCGTGCAGGAGCTCGGCAGTGATCGCCGGCCAGGCACGCTGGTCGCCGAGCTTGGACAGGGTGTGCAGCGCCTGGGCGCGCGCCTGGGGGAACACCGAGGCCAGCTCCGGCAGCACCCGCTCGAGGGTGCGCGTCCGGTCGTGCTGGATCAGCGCCCAGGTGAGCATGTCGCGGACGAAGAAGTCCGGCTCGACGGTGAACCGCTCGACCAGCGGATCGATGTAGTGGTCGGCCGGACGCAGCCCGGCCGCCATCGCGGTCTGCAGTCGGACGGACGCCGACTCCGCCTCAAGGGCGTTCCTCAGCCGGCTCACCACGATCTCAATCTCATTCTGGGTCATCTGGACCACCTCCACGATCCAGTGAAAACCTTCACGTAACGTGAAGGTCAAGTGGGGTGGCAATCCTTGCCATGTCCTGGACATCGCTCGTCCGCTGTTGTCTGCTCGAACTGTCGTCAGCGAGGAGGTAGAGATGGCCACGATCGTGTTCGGGATGAACCAATCCCTGGACGGCCACGTCGATCACGACCGGTTCGGGCCGGGGCCGACGCTGTTTCGCCACTTCGTCGAGCAGACTCGGCAGCGCGCCGGGGCGGTCTATGGACGCCGCATGTACGAGATCATGCGCTACTGGGACGACGAGCAGCCCGACTGGGACGACGACGAGCGTGCCTTCGCGCAGGCCTGGCGCGCCATGCCGAAGTGGGTGGTCTCGCACACGCTGACCTCGGTCGGCCCCAACGCCCAGCTGGTGACGGACGATCTCGCGGACGCCATCGCGAAGCTGAAGTCCGACCTCGACGGCTCGATCGAGGTGGCCGGACCCAAACTGGCCCAGGCCCTGACCGACCTCGGTCTGATCGATGAGTACCAGATCTACCTACACCCGGTCGTGATCGGCTCCGGCACCCCGTACTTCGCCGGCCCCCGTCCGCCGCTTCGGCTGATCGCCCACGAGGAGGTCGGTGATGGCGTCCTGAGACTGGTCTACGCCCCAGCCTGAGCATCGAGCTCGTCCGACCGCGTGAGGCCTCTCCGCAGGATGAACTCGCGCGATCGCTGGCAGCGACTCGCGACTCGGAGCTCAGTGTCCGGGCCTGGCGAAGGGAGGCGCAGGTCTCCCTATGATCGGTCCATGCGGGGTGATGAGAAACGGGTCGTGGATGCCTTTGCGGCACATCTTGCGCGAGAAGGTTGGTCGGTCGAACTTGAGGTGGAGTTTTGCGACGTCGTCGCGCGGCGCGACGGCGAGACCATCTACGCGGAGGCTAAGGGGCGAACCGCCGCTATCGGTCTCGATGTCGACACCATGTTCGGGCAGTTGCTGCGTCGGATGAAGGAGCAGCCAGCGGCCGGGGACCAGTACGCCGTTGTCCTTCCGACGGAGGCGAAGTCGGCAGTCGTGCGGATCCCAGCGCGGGTTCGGGCGGCCTTGGGGATCCGGGCCTTCCTGGTGTCAGACGAAGGCGACGTCGCCGAACTCTGACTGGCTTCGTGGCCCGCGGGTGATGGCCCATTGGGTCAGCGCATGCCGCAGGCCCACCAGTTCTCGGCGACCTGCTCGGGCTGGTCACAGATCAGGCCGTACATGTCGTAGTCCTGGGGGCTGGTCTTGGAGTAGAAGAAGCCGCCGGCGTCGTCGGGGATGCCTTGCCACACGGGGACGAAGGTTGCCGCACCGTCATAGGACGCGCGGCCGTCCGACGACACAAGTGCCAAGAGTGGCGGCAGTGGGGCTCCGTAGTACTCCCTGGCTTCGGGGTTCTCCGTGAACGCCGGGCTGTCGAGGTGCTCGGCGAGCGCCGCGAACTCGTCCCGATGAGCCTGGAAGTACACCTCGCCGGACCACCAGAACCCCATCGGCGTGAAGGATGCGAAGGCGGCGACCGCCGCCACAGCGCCGATGACGCTGGCCAGCCACTTGTGCCGCGGCGCCGTCCCCACTGCGATGCCGACCCCGATCAGCAGCAGCAGGTACAGGAGAGCGATCACGAACAAGTTCGCGGGGCGGACGATCAGCGCGCTCACGACGGGAGGCATGAGATGCCACTGAGCGAGCGGCACCATCCACAGCCGCGCGGTGAGGATGAGCCAGGACGCGCTCGCCAAGCCCACGCCGACAACGAAGCTGGTGCCTACCCGAGGCGCGTTCACGGGGCCTTGCGACGGTGTTGCCGACACATTGTCAGGCTATCCGCGGACCCAAGTTCACGGGGTCGTGACCCTGTGCTGCAGCTCGGTCCAGACTTCCGGGTCGCTCCAGCTGGCGTAGGCCTCGGGCCACGGAACGGGCGCCTCGCCGCGCAGCCAGGCCAGAACCAGTGTCGGCTCGGTGTGGCAGCTGGCCTCCCGCGGGGCATGGACGACCTCGCGCCGCGGCCGATTCGGTGACCCTTACTGAAGCCGCGAACGCGCTCTATCCGCTAGCGGGAGATGAAGGCAGCGAGAATCGTTAGGTACCAGGCCGCGACAATCAGAAGGCTGAGCAGCCCGACGTATCCGACTATCAGGCCGGCAATCGCTAGCTCGCGGCCACCTTGCTTCGTGCGGTGGACCTGGGCGAGAGCGATATGGCCGAACACCACACCAAGTGCTGAGAGGCCAACAAGAGACAAGACGAGCGACACTATCGAGAACGCATTAGTGCCGGGCAGCGGTACGTCGACACCGTCGTGATTGACGACCGGGACCTGTTGATCCTGCGCGCTGCTCGGACGGAATCGGCTGGCGGGGGCCGAGCGCGCGATGAAATGTGCCGCCCATGCACCAGCGAACAAGCCAACAAGCGGGCCATAGAATCCTGCAAGCTCGCCTCCGGCGCTGGAGCCCACCACAGCAGCTACTGCCGGGACGACGAGCAGCAAGTAGCACAACAGGGGCCGATTCCGGACAATCAGCCAGGCGGCGAGGAGCCCGGCGAATACCACGGCACCGACCGCGGGCACTGCCACTGATGGCAGGAGTCGGGCCAGCGGCGGCAAGATCCAGTGATACGAGAAGAAGCCAACGAATCCGATTGCTGCAGCTGACAGCCGCCGCGCCAAGGAGCCCGGCAGGACGGCCCAGCCCAATGTGAATCCAAGCCCCATCAGCACACCGACTGTCATGGGCGTAGCGCTTGCAGGGGTCCAGCCGTCCACTTTGTAAAGGCCGCACACCATCAACAGGCTCAGCCCGAATCCATACCTGGTGAAGTCTTCGGAGCGAGCACTTCTGATTCGCGTGTCGGATGACGGCGCTCGGGATCCGCCAACTGCAGTCATAGTCACTCCAAGAAGATTGAATCAAGTAGTGGCCGCATACTATCCGCGCTGCATCGTCGCGGTCAGGAGGATTCCTGAACCGGTCCGTTGAGCGCTGAGTCCCATGCAGCCAGCCGGTCAGCCGATCCAGACCCGAGAGTTGCGGAACATCCGCAGCCAGGGGCTGGGCTCGTCCACGGGCGCGGACGTCCACGACAGCTGCGCGTTGCGGGCGACCCGCTCGGGGTGCGGCATCAGGGCGGTGAAGCGGCCGTCGGGCGTGGTCACAGCAGTGAGGCCGGCCGGGGAGCCGTTCGGGTTGTACGGGTAGGCCTCGGTGGGCCGGCCGTCGGGGCCGACGAAGTGCGCGGCCCGGCGGACGTTGGCCGCATCGCCACGGACGGAGAAGTCGGCGAAGCCTTCGCCGTGGGCGACGGCCACCGGAATCCGGCTGCCGGCCATCCCGGCGAAGAAGATGGACGGGGATGCTGCCACCTCGACCTGGACCAGTCGTCCCTCGAACTGCTCGGAGCGGTTCCGGGTGAACGTCGGCCACGCCTCCGCGCCGGGGATCAGGTCGGCCAGCGCGGCGAACATCTGGCAGCCGTTGCAGATGCCCAGCCCGAAGGTGTCCGGACGGTTGAAGAACGTCGCGAATGCCTCGGTCAACGCGGGGTTGAACAGCACAGAGCGGGCCCAGCCCTCGCCAGCGCCCAGGGTGTCGCCGTAGGAGAAGCCGCCGCCGGCCACCAGGCCGACCACGTCGGCCAGGTTGAAACGTCCGGCCTGCAAGTCGGTCATATGCACGTCGATCGCGTCGAAGCCGGCCTCGGCGAAAGCGTGGGCGGTCTCGACGTGGCTGTTCACGCCCTGCTCGCGCAGGATCGCCACCTTCGGCCGCACCCCGGTCGCGATGTAGGGCGCGGCGATGTTGTGAGTCGGGTCGAAGCTCGGCGCCACCACCAGACCGCGGACGTCCGCGCCGAACGCGGCGTGCTCGGCGTCGGCGCATTCGGGGTTGTCGCGCAGGGCGGCGATCCGCCAGGAGACCTCGTCCCACGCCTGAGCCAGGTCGCGCAGGTCCTCGTCCAGCAGCACCTCGCCGGCCACGTCCACCCGCACCCGGCGTCCGGGCAAGGTGCAGCCGACCAGCGAACTCAGCTCGCCGAGGCCGTGCTTCGTAAGGATTGCGAGCACGGCGGTCTCGTTCTCCGGCGCGATGCCGAGCACCACGCCGAGCTCCTCGGCGAACAGCGCCTCGACACTGGGCACGTCCACCAGCAAGCCGGACGCACTCGCGAAGCCCATTTCGCAGACCGCAGCCCACAGGCCGCCGTCCGATCGGTCGTGGTAGGCCTGCACCAGGCCGGACGCCCGCAGCTCGGTCAGCGCCGCGGCCAGCGCCACCAGCCGGGACGGGTCGTCCAGGTCGGGGACGGTATCGCCGAACTGCCCGCTGACCTGGGCCAGCATCGAGCCGCCGAGCCGGTTGGCCCCGGCGCCCAGGTCGACGAGCACCAGCGCGGAATCCTCGGCCAGCTGCGGGGTCCAGGTGCCGGCCACCGAGGGCAGCGAGGCGAACGCCGAGACCACCAGCGACACCGGCGAGGTGACCTGCTTGTCGGTGCCGTCGGCGTCAGTCCAGCGGGTCCGCATCGACAGCGAGTCCTTGCCGACCGGAATCGAAATCCCTAGTGCCGGGCACAATTCGAGGGCCACGGCGGCCACGGTGTCGTACAGGGCGGCGTCCTCGCCGTCCTCACCGCAGGCGGCCATCCAGTTGGCCGACAGCTTCACCGTGGACAGCTCCACCGGGGCGGCCAGCAGGTTGGTGAGCGCCTCGCCGACGGCCATCCGTCCCGAAGCCGGGGCGTTCACCGCAGCCAATGGCATCCGCTCACCCGAGGCCATCGCCTGACCGGCCAGGCCGGTGTAGTCCGCCAGGGTCACGGCGACATCGGACACCGGCACCTGCCAGGGCCCAACCATCTGATCGCGGTGGTTCAGCCCGCCCACCGAGCGGTCGCCGATGGTGATCAGGAACCGTTTGGAGGCCACGCTCGGGTGCCGCAGCACCGCATAGGCGGCGGCTCGCAGATCGACGCCGTCCAACTCGAGCGCCGGGGACGTCCAGCTCACCCGGCGGATGTCGCGGGTCATCTTCGGCGGACGTCCGAGCAGCACCTCCATGGGCATGTCGATCGGACGGTCATCGTCCTCGGCGTCCTCAGCCGACGGTGCCAGCACCAGCTGGCCGTCGTCGCGAGCCACGCCGACCACCGCGAACGGGCAGCGCTCCCGAGCGCACAGCGCGGCGAAGCGGTCCAGCGATTCGGGGGCGATCGCCAGGACGTAGCGCTCCTGGCTCTCGTTGCTCCAGATCTCCTTCGGGGCCAGGCCGGATTCCTCCAGCGGCACCGCCGACAGGTCGAATCGGGCACCCAGCCCGGCCCCGTCCACCAGTTCGGGGAAGGCGTTCGAGAGCCCGCCCGCGCCGACGTCGTGGATCGACAGGATCGGGTTGTCCGCCCCAGCGCTCCAGCAGTGGTTGATCACTTCCTGGCAGCGCCGCTGAATCTCCGGGTTGCCGCGCTGCACCGAGTCGAAGTCGAGCTCGGCGGCATTCGCCCCGGCCGCCATGGACGAGGCCGCGCCACCGCCCATGCCGATCCGCATTCCCGGGCCGCCGATCTGGATCAGCAACGACCCGGCCGGGTAGGCGATCTTCTCGGTCTGGCTGGCACTGATCGCGCCCAGACCGCCCGCGCTCATGATCGGCTTGTGGTAGCCGCGGCGCACTCCGGCCACGGTCTGCTCGAAGACCCGGAAGAAACCGCCCAGGCCCGGACGTCCGAACTCGTTGTTGAACGCCGCACCGCCCAGCGGGCCGGCGATCATGATCTCCAGCGGCGAGGCGATGTGCTCCGGAGCGCCGAAGTCGTCGGCCTCCCAGGGCTCGTCGGTGCCGGGCAGGTGCAGATTCGAGACGGCGAAACCGGTCAGGCCGGCCTTGGGTGCCGAACCGCGTCCGGTGGCGCCCTCGTCGCGGATCTCGCCGCCGGAGCCGGTGGCCGCACCCGGGAAGGGGCTGATCGCGGTCGGGTGGTTGTGGGTCTCCACCTTCATCAGCACGTGCACTTCGTCGTCGCGATGGACGTAGCTGCTCGGCCGGTCCGCGGCTTCGGGGGCCCAGCGGCTGATCACGCCGCCGGCCATCACCGAGGCGTTGTCGCGGTAGGCGACAATGGTGCCGGCGCCATTGACCTTCTCGGTGTGCCGGATCATTCCGAACAAGGTGTGCTCGGCCGGGGTGCCGTCGATCACGAAATCGGCGTTGAAGATCTTGTGTCGGCAGTGCTCGGAGTTCGCCTGGGCGAACATCATCAGCTCGACATCGGTGGGGTTGCGCTTGAGTTCGGTGAAGGCGGTGACCAGATAGTCGATCTCGTCGTCGGACAGGGCCAGCCCGAAGGTCACGTTGGCTTCGGCGATTGCGTCCCGGCCAGCGCCCAGGACGTCCACGTGGGCCATCGGCTCGGCTTCGCGCTCGTTGAACAGCACCGCCGAATCTTCGACGTCGGCGAAGACCGACTCGGTCATCCGGTCGTGCAGCAGGGCGGCGACGGCGTCCCACTCGTCCGACTTGAGGGTGCGGGTGCAGGCCAGCGAGTACTCGACGACGCGCTCGACACGGCGCACGGCGACCCCGCAGTTGTGGGCGATGTCGGTGGCCTTGGACGCCCACGGCGACAGCGTGCCCAGCCGCGGCGCGACCACCACGATGGCGGTCCTGATGCCCTCGGCTGCCGGCCCTTCGGGCGGTCCGTAGCGCAGCAGCTTCGCCACGGTCTGGGTGGTGTCCCGATCGAGGGCCTTGTCGCTGGCGACCCAGTGGACGTAGCGGGCGCTGACTGCGGTGATCGCCTCACTGACGCCCTGCAGCCGCTGCAGCACGGCCTTCGCGCGGAACGGAGACAGCGCATTGCCGCCCCCGAAGCTGGTCAGGACGAATGCGGCGGACGCGGTCATGAAACCTCCGGATCGGCACTACTGGCGGCGGCTCAAGGCTATCGGCCCTGAGCTCCGGCATCGTCCGCGCCTCGCTCGGCGAGAACTCTCCGTCGTCGGGACAAAACGGGGACGGTTCCAATTCCGTCCATCCTTGTCAGCCCAACTCGTGGGGACGGTTCCATTTCGGTCCGCGATTCGGTGAGCGCTCTGGACGGCAATGGAACCGTCCCCGGGACTCGCTGGGACTACGGCGGACGGTTATGGAACCGTCCCCGCAGTTGGCGGCGGACGGGAGGGACGGGGACGCGACAGCCCGGTTAGGCTGGCGGCGTGCTCGACACTCCGTTCCACTCCGGCAAGGTCCGGCGGCTCTACCACTGGGGCGACGACCAGATCCTGATGGTCGCCACCGATGCGATTTCGGCCTACGACTACGTGCTTTCCACCGAGATCCCGGACAAGGGTGCGATCCTCACCCAGCTGTCGCTGTGGTGGTTCGACCAGCTCCACGACCTGATCGCCAACCACGTGGTCTCCACCGACGTGCCGGACGAGGTCGCCCGCCGGGCAGTGATTGTCGAGCGACTCGACATGGTTCCGGTCGAGTGTGTGGCCCGCGGCTACCTCACCGGCTCCGGCTGGGTGGAGTACCAGGCGTCCGGTTCGGTGTGCGGGGTGCCACTTCCCGCTGGCCTTGTGGACGGCTCGAAGCTGCCCGAACCGATCTTCACCCCGGCGATCAAGGCCCCGCTGGGGGAGCACGACGAAAACGTCGATTTCGCCACCATCGTCGAACTCCACGGTGCCGAGCTGGCCGGACGGCTCCGCGATGCCACCTTGGCCATCTACTCCAGGGCGGCCGAACTCGCTGGCGAGCGGGGGATCATCCTGGCCGACACCAAGTTCGAGTTCGGGCTGCGCCCCGACGGCACCTTGGTGCTGGCCGATGAGGTGCTTACCCCGGACTCGTCCCGCTTCTGGGACGCCGCCCTCTGGCAGCCCGGACGCAGCCTGCCCAGCTTCGACAAGCAGTACGTCCGCGACTGGTTGGCCAAGGAGTCCGGCTGGGACCGTGCCTCCGACACTCCGCCTCCGGCGCTCCCGGACGCCGTGGTGGCCGCTACCCGTGACCGCTATCTCGAGGCCTACCGTCGCCTGACCGGCACTGACTTCTAGCCTGCGGCGCGACGCGGTCCCGGTCGTCGGTGGGAAACCGTCCATCACCGACCGACCGCATTCGTCCCTCACCGGGTGGCGGCAGGTTCGTCCATCCAGGACGGCTCCACCCGTCCGCGCCCCCGAATCTGACACGTGCCCGCGAATCTTCGCGGGTGTTTGTGAGTTTCGGGGGCGTCTGCGAAGTTGCGGGGGCGTCTGTGGGCTTTCGGGGACGGACGAGCTCAGCCAGCCCGACCTCGGAAGTGATCCATCGAATGGTTGATGCCGAAGAAGTTCGCCACGGCGTCGAAGGCGCGGACCGGCAGAATCCGTAGCCAGGGAACGGTGCGCACCATCGGCGGCATGATCAACTGCTGGCGTCCGCGCTCGATGGCGTCCAGGATCTTGGCGGCGGCCGATGCCTCCTTCAGGATCGGCAGCAACAACGGGAACCGAGTCGTGACGCCATCGAACATGCCGGTGTCGATGTAGAAGGGCGCGACCACCAAGGTGCCCACCCCGGTCCCGGCCAGTTCGCCGCGCAGCGACTCGGTGAAGCCGATGGCCGCCCACTTGCTGGCCGAGTAGTCGGTCTGCCGGGCCACCCCGACCAGGCCGGCTGCGCTGGCGATCGTCACCACCAGCCCCGAGCGCCGCTCGAGCATCCCCGGCAGGAAGGCCCGGGTCGTCCAGTAGCCGGCCAGGGTGTTCACCTCGAATGTCCGCCGGATCGCAGCCTCGGATGCCTCGAGCAGCGGCTTGCCGGTGACCACTCCGGCGCAGTTGATCAGCACGTCCACCGCGCCGGCATCGGACGCGGCCGCGGCCACTGCTGCGGTGTCGGTGACGTCCACCTGCGCCCAGCGGGCGGACGTCCCCAGCTCTTCGGCCACCTTCTGCGCCGCAGCACCGTCACGGTCCCACAGCACCACGCTGGCTCCACGAGCCACGCCCTGCCGGGCCAGTTGGCGACCCAATCCACTGCCGCCGCCGGTGATCAGCAGCCGTGCCCCTGCCAGCTTCATCAGTTCACCTTGTTCAGAGTCGCGATGGCCCTGGTCATCAGGTCGGCGTAGCGCTGATTGCTGAACCCGCGGGGTGGCGCGATCGGGTGCAGCCGTTGGACGGCCACACTCTGCGCCTCGGTGTACTTCAGCAGGCCCTGGCTGCCGTGCCGCCTGCCCATCCCGGACTCGCCGAAGCCGCCCATCGGAGCGGCGTGCGATCCCCACGCCGCCGCGTAGCTCTCGTTGACGTTCACCGTGCCGGCCCGCAGTTGCGCGGCCACCGCCGCGCCGCGGTGCGCCGACCAGACCGAGGCGTTCAGGCCGTACACCGAGTCGTTGGCCCGGGCGATCGCCTCGGCCTCGTCCGCGACCCGGTACAGCGAAACCACCGGACCGAAGGTCTCCTCCCGGCACAGGGTCATCTCCTCGGTGACGTCGGTGAGCACGGTGGGCTCGTAGAAGTAGGGGCCGAGATCCGGACGAGCCCGCCCACCGGCCAGCACCGTGGCGCCCTTGGCCACAGCGTCGTCCACGTGGGCGCTGATGGTGGCCAGCTGTTTAGCCGAGGCCAGCGAGCCGACGTCGGTATTCCAGTCGTGGCCGGCACCGATCCGCAGCTCGCCGACGGCTGCCACCAGGCCGGCCACGAAGGCGTCCCAGACCTCGGCCACCACGTAGACCCGCTCGATGCCGACGCACACCTGGCCGGTGTTGGCGAAGGCGCCGCGGACGGTGCCGGCCACCGCGGCGGACAGGTCGGCGTCGGCCAGCACCAGCAGCGGGTTCTTGCCGCCTAATTCAGCAGAGAAGCCGATCAGCCGCTCGGCGCAGGCGTGAGCCAGCACCTTCCCGGTGGCGGTCGAGCCAGTGAACATCAGGAAGTCGATCTGCTCGACCATGGCTGGACCCAGCACCGAGCCGGCGCCGACCAGCACCTGGAACAGCCCGTCGGGAAGCCCGGCCTCGGCGAGGAGCTCGGCCAGCAGCAGGCCGCAGTGCGGGGTCTGCGAGTCGGGCTTGAGGATCACGGCGTTGCCGGCCAGAAGTGCCTGGGCAGCGTCGGAAGCGGGCAGATTGAATGGGTAGTTCCAGGGGTTGATGATCCCGACCAGGCCGAGCGGGACGTGATGCTCGACGGTCTTGGTCAGCACCGGAATCGCGCCACCGCGTCGAGTCGGACGCAGCAGTCCCGGTGCTTGTCGGGCGAAGACTCGGACGGCGCGAGCCGCGTCCAGCACCTCTTCGAAGGCACTCAGCCGCGACTTGCCGGTCTCATCCTGAATGGTGTCCAGCACCCGCTCGCGATTGGCCAGAATGAGCTCGGCCAGCCGGCTGAACACCTTCCCTCGTTCGCGCACGGAAAGCGCGGCCCACGCCTTTTGTGCAGCGCGGCCGCGAGCGGCAGCGGCGACAACCTCGGAGGGGTCGGCGGCGCTCAGGACGCCGTACTCGCTGCCGTCGAAGGGACGACGGACGATCAACTGTTCGCTGGACACGCCGACAGGCTACGCGGTGCGTCTGCTCTCGTGCAGGCAGTAGGCACAGGCGGCTCCGCGATCATCCGGCGGTGCGCCCGGACGCCCTCAATTCACCATCTGGTGAGGGGAAATGGCCGAACTCCGGCACCCGCGTCCACCGCCATTCCCGGCTCATTGCGGGTGCCGAAAAATGCCTACTTCAGGTCGACTGAGTAGGGGATTCGGTTGCGAAACTCGCAAATCGAATCCATATCCCCGGGGGCCTTTACGGCGCTATGTTGTGCACATGACGCAGACACCGTCCAACGGCGAACCCGGCGCCGACCAGACCCCGGACTTCAATCTCGGCGACCCGGTCGCCCCGCAAGCACCGGATGCATCGGTGCCCCCGCCCTACACGCCTCCTACCTACAGCGCTGCGCCGGCCGCCGGTGACACGACGTTCGCGTCGATGTCGCATTGGCTCGGCATTCTGATCAGCTTCATCGGCCCGCTCATCATTTGGCTGGTGAAGGGTGAGCAGGACAAGTTCGTGAAGGACCACGCGGTCGAGTCGCTGAACTTCAACATCACGCTGATCATCGGCTACGTGATCTCCTACATCCTGGTGGCCGTGAGCTTCGGCTTGCTGTTCTTCCTTCCGTTCCTGGTGTGGGTTGTCGGCCTGATCTTCCAGATCCAGGGCGCCGTCGCAGCCAACAGCGGCAAGACCTACAAGTACCCCTTCGCCCTTCGCTTGGTGAAGTGAGCTTGGTCGCACCCGGGCTCGGCTCGCCAGTAAGGTTGTGGCGTGCTGAGCCCGGGTGACGACTACACCGACGACCCCGGACCGAGGGACGCCTGTGGCGTCTTCGGCGTCTGGGCTCCTGGCGAGGACGTCGCCAAACTCACCTACTTCGGGCTCTATGCCCTTCAGCACCGCGGCCAGGAGTCAGCCGGCATGGCGGTCAGCAATGGTGAGCGGATCATGGTCTTCAAAGACATGGGACTGGTGTCCCAGGTCTTCAACGAGGCCACTCTGAATTCTCTGAAGGGCCATCTCGCCGTCGGCCATTGCCGCTACTCCACGACCGGAGCCAGCACCTGGAGCAATGCTCAGCCAACTTTCCGCGGCACCGAAGCCGGCGGAATGGCGCTGGCGCACAACGGCAACCTGACCAATACCGATGAGCTGGAGGCCTGGCTGGCCGGCGAGATCGCCGAGGCCGAAGTGCCCCGCAAGGATCGGATGGACTCCACCTCGGACACCGCCCTGGTGTCGGCGCTGCTCTCGGTCTACTCCGGGGACGGCCTGAGGAATGCGGCCATGCAGGTGCTGCCCCGGCTGGACGGCGCCTTCTGCCTGGTATTCAGCAACGAGAAGACCCTGTTCGCGGCCCGCGACCCGCAGGGCATTCACCCGCTGGTGCTCGGACGACTCGAGCACGGCTGGGTGGTGGCCAGCGAGACCGCGGCCCTGGACATCATCGGTGCCACCCTGATTCGCGAGGTCGACCCGGGTGAGCTGATCTGGATCGACGAGTCCGGTCTGAACAGCACTCGCTTCGCCGAGGCCGACCCGAAGGGCTGCCTGTTCGAGTACGTCTATCTGGCCCGACCGGACACGCTGATCTCTGGCCGGCGGGTGCACGCTGCCCGGGTCGAGATCGGACGCACTCTGGCCCTGGAATGCCCCGCAGACGCCGACTTGGTGATCCCGACCCCGGAGTCGGGGACGCCGTCGGCGATCGGCTACGCCGAGGCGTCCGGGATCCCGTTCGGGCTGGGACTGGTCAAGAACTCCTACGTCGGACGGACCTTCATCCAGCCGTCCCAGACGATTCGCCAGCTCGGCATCCGGCTGAAGCTGAACCCGATCCGCGACGTGATCGAGGGCAAACGGCTGGTCGTGGTGGACGACTCGATCGTCCGCGGCAACACCCAGCGAGCACTGGTGAAGATGCTGCGCGAAGCCGGTGCGGCCGAAGTCCACGTCCGGATCTCGTCCCCGCCGGTGCAATGGCCCTGCTTCTACGGCATCGACTTCGCCACCCGCGCCGAACTGATTGCGCCGGGGCTGAGCGTGGACGAGATCTGCCGCTCGATTGGCGCCGACTCGCTGGGGTACATCTCCCTGGAGGGCCTGACCGCTTCCACCGGAGTGTCCGGACGGCGACTGTGCCGGGCCTGCTTCGACGGGAACTACCCGGTGCCGATTCCGGCCGACCGGGCAGAGCAGATGGGATTGGAGCGGAAGCTTGGCTGCTGAGAACGCCTATGCCGCGGCGGGAGTGGACATCGCCGCCGGTGAGCGCGCGGTGGAACTGATGAAGGCTTCGGTGGCCGCCAGCCACCGTCCCGAGGTGCTCGGTGGGCTGGGCGGTTTCGCCGGCTTCTTCGACGCCTCCGCCCTGGCCGGCTACCGGCGTCCCGTGCTGGCCACCTCGACCGACGGTGTCGGCACCAAGGTGGCCATCGCCCGGGCCATGGGCGTCTATGACACCATCGGCTACGACCTGATCGGCATGCTGGTGGACGACCTGGTGGTCACCGGTGCCGAACCGCTGTTCGTCACCGACTACATCGCCTGCGGCAAGGTCTATCCCGAGCGGATCGCCGCCATCGTCGGTGGCATCGCCGCAGCCTGCACGGCTGCCGGTGCCGCCCTGCTCGGCGGGGAGACCGCCGAGCATCCGGGGCTGATGAATCCCGAGGACTTCGATGTGGCCGGCGCCACCACCGGCGTGGTCGAGTACGACGACATCTTGGGCGCCGACCGGGTCAGCCCGGACGACGTGGTGCTGGCCTTGGCCTCGTCCGGACTGCACTCCAACGGCTACTCACTGGTCCGCCACGTCCTGTTGGAGCAGGCCGGCTGGGCGATGGACCGGGAGGTGGAAGAACTAGGTACCACTCTGGGCGAGGCGCTGCTCACGCCGACCCGGGTGTACGCCAAGGATCTGCTGGCGCTGATTCGTGCGGTCGAGGTGCACTCGATCAGCCACATCACCGGTGGCGGTCTGGCGAACAACCTGGTCCGGGTCATTCCGGACGGGATCGGCATCGACATCGATCGCGCCACCTGGACGCCGCCAGCAGTGTTCTCGCTGGTGCAGCAGGTCGGGAAACTGCCGCTGGCCGATGTGGAGGCCACGTTGAACCAGGGTGTCGGAATGGCGCTGGTGCTGCCGGAGTCTTCGGTGGCGCAGGCCATCGAACTCGCCCAGTCCGCCGGCATCGATGCCTGGGTGGCGGGGGCTGCCGTGGCCGAGCCGGGCTCGCCGGCACGAGTGAGCCTGCACGGAACCCACCCCGGCTACTGAGCGTCCGTCTTTGCGGGGCTGCCGGGATTGGGTACCCTTGCCTCACGACGAAACCATGATTCACAGATAGCGGCTTCGACCGCTGCGACAGGCGAGGGGGCTGACCCGACCAGATGGGGCGCGGCCGTGCAAAGGCGAAGCAGACGAAAGTCGCTCGCGATCTGAAATATCGTTCCTACTCCACCGACTTCTCCTCCCTGGAGCGAGAGCTGCGCGGTGACCCCTACGATCCCGACCCGGTGGCCGAGACCGAAGAGGTCGAAGAGGACGATCCCTACGCCGATTTGGCCGATCGTTACGCCGATCCCGGCGACGTCGATTCCTATCGCCGCATTAGCTGATCGGACTACTTTCCGACCTGCGCCATGCCTAGTCGGCAGGCGATATCCGGATAATTCCGCAAGTCGCTGACAGGCTGTCATTTCCTTCGCTATGGTGTGCGCACCTTACGGGAGGAGATCGAAAGTGTCGCAAGGAATGGGACCGGCTCAGTACGGTGCGCAACCGCCCTACCAGGGGACGCCGCCGGACAACTATCTGGTGTGGGCAATCCTGTCCACGGTGCTGTGCTGCCTGCCGCTGGGCATCGCGGCCATCGTGTTCTCCACTCAGGTGAACAGCAAGTGGGCGATGGGTGACGTGGCTGGTGCCATGGACGCCTCCAACAAGGCCAAGCAGTTCTCGATGTGGGCTGCCATCGCCGGCGTCGTCGGCGCCATCCTCTACTTAGTGTTCCTCTTCGCGCTCGGCGGACTGGCCGCCATCGGGAGCTACCAGCCCTGATCACTGAGCACAACGCAGCGCTCCGGCACCAGGCCTGGGCGCTCACCAAAGTGGGCGTGGTCGGGGCCGGCGCCATCGCCGGCCTCGTCCTGCTTCATGCCGTGGATCCGAACCAGCCCGGTCACTACCCGCCTTGTCCGACGTATGCGCTGACGGGCTGGTACTGCCCGGGCTGTGGTGCGTTGCGGGCGCTGCACTTCCTGACGGTCGGCAACCTCGGCGGTGCCTGGTCGATGAACCCGGTGGCGGTTCTGGCGCTGCCCTACCTGGCCGTCTCCTGGTTCCTGTGGGGCCGCCGAGTGGTCACTGGGAAGGGCCGCGCCTTCCTGGCCCCAGCCTGGGTGCTGTGGGCGGTCGGGATCGGTCTGGTGCTCTTCGGAGTGTTGCGCAACGTCCCCGGGCTCGAGGTGATCGCCCCACACTGACCAGGTGGTGGCCTCAGCCGACCCGGTAGGTCTTGTGGTTGGCCGCCTGAGCCACCGGACGGATCACCAGCCGGTCGATGTTCACATGGGCAGGACGAGTCGCCATCCACACGATTGCCTCGGCCACGTCATCGGCCACCAGCGGGTCGGGGACACCGGCGTAGACGGCGTCCGCCTTGGCCTGGTCGCCACCCAGCCGCACCAGTGAGAACTCCTCGGTGTGCACCATGCCTGGGCTGATCTCGGTGATCCGCACCGGCTTGTCGTAGAACTCCAGGCGGAGCGCGCCGGCCAGCATCCGCTCGGCGGCCTTCACTCCGCAGTAGCCGGCTCCGCCTTCGTAGGCGGACTCGGCGGCGGTCGACGTCACGAACACCACGGCGCCATGAGCCTCGACGATGGCCGGCAGCAAGGCCCGGGTGACCCGCTCAGTGCCCAGCACATTCAGTTGGTACATCCGATCCCACTCGGCGATGTCGGCGCTGGCCACCGGCGACAGGCCGAAAGCTCCGCCGGCATTGTTCACCAGGACGTCCAGGCGTCCACCGACAACCTCGGCGAGAGCGGCCACGTCGGCGTCACTGGTGATGTCGCAGGTCAGTGCCCGTCCGCCGATCTCGGCAGCCAGCGCCTCGATCCGCTCGGTGCGCCGCGCCACGCAGATCACCTCGAAGCCGGCTTGCGCCAGTTGGCGGGCCGTCGCTGCGCCGATCCCACTGCTGGCTCCGGTCACCACTGCTAGCCCAGGTCGTGTCATGTTCACCGATTCTGCCAGCTTGCAGACACGGTGAATCTCGGGGCCATGAACGCGGATAGGCTTTCGGATATGAGTGCCAAGCTGATCCTGCTCCGCCACGGCGAGAGCGAATGGAACGCCAAGAACCTGTTCACCGGCTGGGTGGACGTCGACATCAATGACAAGGGAGTCGCCGAGGCCAAGCGGGGTGCCGGACTGCTCAAGTCCGAGGCGCTGCTGCCGGACGTGGTGCACACCTCGGTCCTGCGCCGCGCCATCCACACCGCCTACCTCGCCCTGGACGGCTGCGATCGGCACTGGGTGCCGGTGCGTCGCTCCTGGCGGCTCAACGAGCGCCACTACGGCAACCTGCAGGGCAAGAACAAGGCCGAGACCCTGGAGGCCTACGGCGAAGAGAAGTTCATGCTGTGGCGTCGTTCCTACGACACCCCGCCGCCAGCTCTGGACGACGACAACGAGTACACCCAGTTCAACGACGCCCGGTACGCCTTCCTGCCGCCGGAGGCCCGTCCGCTGACCGAGTGCCTCAAGGACGTCGTCATCCGGATGCTGCCCTACTGGTACGACTCGATCGTCCCGGATCTGCGCGACGGCAAGACGGTTCTGGTCGTGGCCCACGGCAACTCGCTGCGCGCTCTGGTCAAGCACTTGGACGGGATCAGCGACGCCGACATCGCCGGGCTGAACATCCCGACCGGCATCCCGCTGCTGTACGAACTGGACGAGGACCTGCGTCCGATCACCCCGGGCGGACGCTACCTCGATCCGGAGGCCGCCAAGGCCGCCATCGAGGCCGTCAAGAACCAGGGCAAGAAGTAGGGCTCACTCCCTCAGATACGTAACAGGCTGTGAGTCTGGCTCCGAGTGCGGCGCCAGACTCACAGCCTGCGTGTATGTGGGGCTCAGGCGACCGGCCAGTTCTCGCCTTCGGGGAGCAGGCCGGTGATCACGTAGATCACCCGCGCGGCCATGATCACGGCGTGGTCGGCGATCCGCTCGTAGTAGCGGCCGAGCAGGGCCACGTCCACGGCGGCTTCGACGGTGTACGGCCAGTCCTGTCCGAGCATCACCCGGAACTGGCTCTTACGCAGCTCGTCCATCTCCTCGTCGGAGTCGGCCAGGCGTCCGGCGTCGTGGGCGTTGCGCTCGCGCAGTGAACGTCCGGCGGTGGCGACCATCTCCTCGGCGACGCGCGCCATCAGCGTGAAGTTCGGCACCAGACCCTCGGGGACGGCGCGCTCCGGGTAGCGCAGCCGGGCGATCTTGGCCACATGGGCGGCGAGATCGCCCATCCGGGCCAGGTCGGCCACCATCCGCAGCGCGGCAACGACCGTGCGCAGCTCGCCGGCCACCGGAGCCTGCCGGGCCAGCAGCGAGAAGCAGCGCGCCTCGAGCTCGTCGTGCATCTTGTCGATCGACGAGTCACCGGAGATCACTGCTTCGGCCACGGTGAGATCGGCATCGAGCAGCGCCTTGGTTGCCTGGCGGACGGCCACCTGGACGGCCTCACTCATCCCGACCAGGTCGGCGACGACACTCTCCAGGTTCTCTCGGTAGTTGTCCCGCATGTTCTTCTTCCGTTCCGGGGCGCGCCCGCGCTCGCCCAGTGGCTTCCAGGAAGAAGGCTAGACACGCCGTCCCCCTGTCGTGGTGCGGCCGGGCGAACGATTGGTAAACAGTCAGTGAATCTTCCGCCAAGCCTGACTGAGATGCGCTCACAACCGGTCATTGGGCCGCAGCGGATTCCCTACACTCAGCAACTGTGACGCCAATTGCTTGGGCTCTCCTCGGCGCGGTACTCGGTGCCGGGCTCGCTGCGTTGGTGCTGTGGCTGCTGGTGCGCCGCTCCGCGCGCCGGGTGGCTGGCCAGATCGTGAACCGCCACCACCTGGGCGAAATCCTCGGACCCCTGCGGGCCGCGGTGATCGTGCTCTCCGATTCTGACCGGGTGCTGGCCTGTTCGGACTTCGCCAAGTCGATCGGCATGGTCCGGGGCTCATCCATCGCCCTGGCCGAGGTGCAGCAACTGGTCGCCGACGCGCGCGCCCAGCGACGGACCAATGAGTCCGAAATGCGGCTGATCGAACCGAGCACCGGTGCGCCGCTGCTGCTGTCGGTGCGGGCCGTCCTGCTCAGCAATGAGGGTGCGGTGGTGATCGGAGAGGACCGCTCGGCCGATCTGCGGTTCAGCCAGACCCGGCGGGACTTCGTCGCCAACATCAGCCATGAACTCAAGACGCCGATCGGGGCGATCAGTCTGTTGGCCGAGGCCGCAGAGGCCGCCACCGACGATCCGGATGCGGTCAAACACTTCCTGAACAAGCTGATCGCCGAAGCTGATCGGCTCAACGAACTGGTCAGCCAGATCATCGCGTTGTCCCGGCTGCAAGCCGCCGATTCCGCCGGCGACGCCCGCACCGTCGTGGTGGCGGACGTGGTTGCCGCCGCCGTCGCCCGGACCCGGGAGCGGGCGGAGGCGTCCGGCATCTCGGTTTCCAGCTCGGTGCAGCCCGGGCTCACTCTGCATGGCGATGCCGAGCAGCTGGAGACGGCGCTGACCAACCTCGTCCAGAACGCGATCGCCTATTCCGAGCGGGGAGCCCGGGTGGCGGTCTCCGCCCAGGAAACCGTCGGTGAGGTTGAACTGCGGGTATCCGATACCGGAATCGGCATCAGTGAGGCCGACCAGAAGCGGATCTTCGAGCGCTTCTATCGGGTGGACGCCGACCGGAGCCGGGCCAGCGGTGGCACCGGCCTGGGGCTGTCCATCGTCAAGCACATCGCCTCGGCCCACGGTGGCGACGTCAGTGTGTGGAGCCGTCCAGGGCAGGGGTCGACGTTCACCCTGCGGCTCCCCGTCCAGTCTGCTGCCGGAGGCCCGGCTGAACGCGAGGAGGTGTCCCGATGACTCGGGTGCTGATCATTGAGGACGAAGAGAGCTACCGGGAGACCATCGGTTTCCTGCTGCAGCGCGAGGGTTTCGAGGTCTCCTCGGCCGCGGACGGCTCCGCGGGCCTGGCCACCTACGACCGCCAGGGTGCCGACATCGTGCTGCTCGACCTGATGATGCCGGGCCTGTCCGGCACCGAGGTCTGCCGCCAGCTGCGGGCTCGCGGGAACGTCCCCATCATCATGGTGACGGCCCGCGATTCCGAGGTGGACAAGGTGGTGGGCCTCGAGCTGGGCGCTGACGACTACGTCACCAAGCCGTTCAGCGGACGCGAGCTGGTGGCCCGGATCCGGGCGGTGCTGCGTCGCGGCGCCGAGGTCGATCTGGTCACCGACGTGATCGAAGCCGGCGGCGTCCGAATGGACGTCGAGCGGCACGAGACCACGGTACGCGGCGTCCCGACCCAGCTCGCGCTGAAGGAGTTCGAACTGCTCGAACTGCTGTTGCGCAACTCCGGCCGGGTGCTCACCCGCGGTCAGCTGATCGACCGGGTGTGGGGACCCGACTATGTCGGCGATACCAAGACCCTGGACGTCCACGTCAAGCGGCTGCGGGCGAAGCTCGAAGTGGACCCGGCCAATCCGGAGCTGCTGGTCACCGTCCGCGGGCTTGGTTACAAGTTCAATAGTTGATTGCGGGCGTCTCGCGGCACCCCGCGTGGCGCGCGGGCCGGCCGCGGGAGGCTAAGGTACTCCGGTGACGACGGACATCACCGTGTTCTCTGGCCATGGCCATCCCGCTTTCGCTCAGGATGTCTGTCGGCTCCTCGGCGTAGAGCTTTCCCCGTCGCGGCTCTCCCGCTTCTCCAATGACTGCCTTCAGGTGCAGTTGCGGGCGAACTGCCGCCAACGGGACGTGTACATCATCCAGCCACTGGTTCCTCCCACCCAGGAGAATCTGATGGAGCTGTTGATGATGGCCGACGCCGCCCGCGGCGCTTCGGCTGCGTCGGTGACGGTGGTGATGCCGCACTACGCGTACGCCCGCTCGGACAAGAAGGACGCGCCCCGAATCAGCATCGGTGGACGCCTGGTGGCGGATCTGATCCACACCGCCGGCGCGAATCGCGTGCTGACCATGGCGCTGCACGCCCAGCAGGTGCACGGGTTCTTCTCGATGCCGGTGGATCACCTCAGCGCGCTGGAGGTGCTTGCCGAGCACTTCCGCAGCCGTGATCTCTCCAAGACCGTCGTGGTCTCGCCGGACTTTGGCAACGCCAAGGAGGCCAATCAGTTCGCCCGGATGCTCGGGGTGGGCATGGCGGCCGGTTCCAAGCGGCGCCAGGCCGACGACAAGGTCGTCATCGATGCGATCGTCGGCAAGGTCGGCGGCAAGGACGTGATCATCCTCGATGATGAGATCGCCACCGCCGGTTCGGTGGTCGAGCTGATCGAGACCGTCCGTCGCTACCACGTGAACTCGATTTCGGTGGCCTGCACCCATGGCCTGTTCAGCGGCAAGGCCGTCGAGCGGCTCAACGCGGTCCCCGACATCGTCGAGATCGTCACCACTGATACGGTTCCGCCGCCGGTCGGCCTGGATCGGCTCTCGGTGGTCACCGTCGCCCCTCTGTTCGCGGAGGCGATGCGGCGGATCAACTGCGGCGAGTCGATTTCTGGACTGTTCTCCGACGAAGTGACCTACGGCTGAGTCTGACGCACATTCGTGCAAAGTCGCGCCGACTAGGGGTCATCTGTGCGGGGGACCGCCAGGCACAGCCGCACGGGGTTGTCAACCTCGGAATGTGCAGTTGGCTAGGAGAGACGGCCTTTGGGGTGCTGGACCCGCGTGCTAGAATGGATACCCGGGAAAGGTGGCAAAGCTGTTATGACGTTCACAATTGGTGAAACCGTGGTCTACCCCAATCATGGCGCGGCGGTCATCGAGGCTCTGGAGAACCGGACGATCAAGGGCGAGGAAAAGCTCTACCTCGTGCTGCGGATCGTTGGTCAGAATGACTTGGTGGTGCGTGTTCCGGCCTGCAATCTGGACCTCGTTGGGGTTCGGGATGTGGTGGACGCCGATGGCCTGGAACGGGTCTTCACCGTCTTGCGAGCACCTCACGCTGAAGAGCCGACCAACTGGTCGCGCCGCTACAAGGCCAACCTTGAGAAGCTGCACTCCGGCAATGTCCTGAAGGTCGCCGAGGTCGTCCGCGATCTGTGGCGCCGGGAGAAGGAGCGCGGTCTCTCCGCCGGAGAGAAGCGGATGCTGGCCAAGGCTCGGCAGATCCTGGTTTCCGAACTCGCGCTGGCCGAGAAGGTCGCCGAGGATCGGGCCGAGGTCATGCTCGACGAGGTGTTGGCCTCCTAAGGACCAGCCATGGAGCCGGTGGTTGCGGTCGTCGTTGCCGCTGGAGCTGGTGTACGCCTGGGCGGAACTGAACCCAAAGCTCTGCGCTTGCTGAACGGGCGACCCCTGATCAGCTACTGCTTGGAGGGCTTGGCCGCCGGCGGCGTCGATCGGGTGGTGGTGGTGATCGCCGCCGGAACCGAGGCCGATTTCGAGGCCGCTTTGGCTGACTCCCCGATCCCTGCCGCCTATGTGCACGGCGGACAGGATCGTGCGGCGTCGGTCGAGGCCGGGCTGGCCGCCATGGCCGGCGATCCCGCCTTCGATGGCTGCCGCTATGTGCTTGTCCACGATGCCGCCCGGGCGCTCGTACCCGGGCCTGTCGTGGCCCGGGTGATCGCGGCGCTGCGCGACGGCGCGTCCGGCTGCGTGCCAGTGATGCCCGTGGTGGACACCGTCCGGCAGCTGACCGACGACGGGTCGGTGGTCATCGATCGCTCGCAGCTGCGCCTGGTCCAGACGCCGCAAGGATTCGAGCGCTCCGTGTTGGTCGCCGCGCTGGCCCAAGCTCGGCAAGGCGGGCTGCAGATCACCGACGACGCCTCTGCAGTGGCGGCGGCCGGCGTTCCCATTGCGCTCGTCGAGGGTTCCCGGGACGCCCTGAAGGTGACCGAACCGCTCGACTTGGTGTTGGCCGAGGCGATCGAGCGGAGCCGGCGATGAACCTGCGGGTGGGAGTTGGCACCGACGTCCATGCCTTCGCCGACGGCGTCCCGCTGTGGGTGGCCGGGCTGGAGTTCCCGGACGAGCCGTCCGGGCTGGCCGGGCATTCCGACGGCGACGTGGCCGCGCACGCGGCCTGTGACGCGCTGCTCTCCGCGGCCGGGCTCGGCGATCTCGGCAGCAACTTCGGCGTCGATCGTCCGGAGTGGTCCGGAGCCAGTGGGGTGGCCTTCCTCGCCGCGACCGTGGCCATGCTCAACGAGGCTGGATTCTCGGTGGTGAATGTGGCCATCCAGGTGATCGGCAACCGTCCCCGGCTGGCGGCCCGCCGAGCCGAGGCGGAGGCCGTGCTGAGCGCGGCGGTCGGAGCCCCGGTCAGCGTGTCCGGGACCACCACCGACGGGCTTGGCCTGACGGGACGCGGCGAAGGCGTGGCGGCGATCGCCACTGCGCTGATCCAGGCCTGAGCCGACGCTCACCCGGGCTCTGCGGGCCGAAGCCCTATCGCACGGCCTTCTCGCTGACGGTGTAGGTATTACAGGCGCTCATCGAGCTTCCGGTCTGGCCGGTAGTGAACCAGGCTTTGCGAGCCTTTCCGGAGCCGTGGTCCCCGTCGTAGCCGGCTTGGCCGGTGAGCACGTCGTCACCGAGGTTGTAGATCACGTCGCGCAGATTGGCCAGCTCGTCGCTGGACAGCCCCGAGGATTGCGCCACGGCGTGGCTGAACATGCCGGAGAAGCAGTCGGCCTGCACTTCCAGGCGGCGGGAGTAGACGTTGGCCGCCGCACTGTCGTCCTTCTCCTCGGCGCGCTGCTCCCAGGCCATGGACGAGATCAGGATCCCGGTGCGGGCCTGGATGGTGTGGCCGAACTCGTGGGCCAGCACGGTCTCGACCACGAACCGATCCCGCTGCTGATTGGTCGGGAAGATCTTCCACAGCTGACGCGAGTAGTAGATCTGTTGGTCGGCCGAGCAGTAGACCGCGTTGATGTCGTCGAGCTTGCCGCATTTGGTGGTGACCGCGCCGTTGTAGACGGTCACCGGCGGACGGGGCAGCTCGAAGCCGGCGGCGGCCAGCGGCGGCTTCCAGACCTTCACCAGGCAGGCGGTGAGGTCATTGAGGTGCTTCTCCAGTGCCGTGCTGGACGCCCGGGTCATGTCGATCTCGGGCAGTGCACAGTCGGTCGGGATCGTCGGTGCCTGCCGGTAGACCGGGTTCTTCTGCAGCCAGGTGGTGGCCTGGGTGTAGTTGTCTGGGCTGGGCAGCTCGGAGGGATGGTGGTCCGGTGCGCCCACCTCGACGTCGATGCTGCCGGGATCGGTGGACGGCTGGTCGTCCGGGCTTTGCGCGTCGGTCGGCCAGGCTGAGGAGCTGCTGGTGGCGTCCGGATAGTCCTGGGCCGAGACGTCCTCGCTCAGCCAGCTGAGCACCGAGATCGCGAAGATCACCACTCCGATCGCCAGGAAGGCGGCGAACAGCAGTCCGCGTAGCGGGTTGGGCCGGCGCGGCGGCTGATAGAACGAACCCGGCGCCGGGTAGGTGGGATAGGCCTGCTGCGGGTATGGGGTGAAGCTGCCCGGGGCGGGAGCCTGACCGTACGGCTGGCCGGACGGGGCCGGCCACTGCGGAGCCTGCGGCCACTGTTGAGGCGGCGGCCACTGCTGCTGGCTCGGTCCACCCCACTGCTGCGTCACGGGGCACAGCCTAGACGCTGGCCTCGTCGTCGGGGAGGTGTCGGGCCAGTCGTGTACGCGCTCGCCGGCCAGCCCATAGGCTGTGCCCGGAACGGAAGGACGGGTGGCCATGATCGGAGCGACGAAGCGTCGAGTGACCGCGAGCCTGGTGGCCGGGTTGGCGTTGATGATCGGCTCGGCCGGCCTGGCTCACGCCGAAGGGCGGGCCGCCACCTACACCGTCGACGCCACCATCGAGTCCGACGGGGTCCTGAAGGTCACCGAGACCATCGACTTCGCCGGGGCCGCCCCGACCACCCTGGTTCAGCAGCTCAGTACGCGCACCCGCACTCCGGACGCGCACGCCTACTACTTCGCGATCAGTGACATCGCCGTCGAGGTCGGTGGCGCACCGGCGTCCGCTTTCGACACCACGGTCGAGCCCACCTCCACCCGGATCAGCGTGCCGACCGGGGGTGCCGCGCAGGTGAAGCTGAGCTATGCCGTCCATGGTGCCGCGATCGCCGCCGACGACGAGACGCTGATCTCCTGGCCGCTGCTCCAGGGGCTGAATGTGCCAGTGGAGACCTTCGAGGCGACCGTCCACGCTCCGTCCGCGTTCACCATGATCGACTGTGCCGCGGGCGACCCGGCCTCGCCGAGCGGCTGCACCTTCTATGGCGGCGGCACCCACGAGTACCCGAACCCCTACTTCCGCGACGAGCGCCGGGCGGCCGGCGAGGTCGTCGTGGCCAGCTTGCGATTCCCGGCGACAGCGATTCCGGCCAATCAGGACCTGCGCGAGCTGTGGACCCTGGATCGGGCCTTCTCCACCGAGCCGCTGGCGCTGGCTGTCGCGACCGGCACGGTGGTGCTGGGTGCCCTGGCATTGTGGCTGCTGCATCGCCGGGTTGGCCGGGACGCGTCCGCGGTGACCCCGCAGTTGGTCGCCACGTTCAGTCCCACTGGGGCGGGTCAGGTGAGCTTCACCACGGTGGACGGGATCCGTCCGGGCGCGATCGGGACCCTGGCTGACGAGCGAGTCGATCCGATCGACATCACCGCTTCGGTGCTGGATCTCGCCGTCCGCGGCCATCTGCTGATCACCGAGTTGGAGCGGGAGTCGGCGCACGCCCCGACGCAATGGACATTCTCGCGCCGCCGCCACGACGGCCCGCTGCTGGACTACGAGCGCACCCTGCTGGACGCGATCGCACCCGCACAGGGCGATCCCGTGCTGCTGACCAACCTGGCCGGAAGTGTGGCCAGTTCGATCGGACAGATCCAATCCGAGCTGTATGCCGAAGTCGTCGAACGAGGCTGGTTCACCCGGCGTCCGGACACCACCCGAAGCCATTGGACGGCGCTCGGCTGGGTGGCAGTCGGACTGTCGGTCGCCGTCACGGTGGCGCTAGCCGCCGTCACTCACTTCGGGCTGACCGGCCTGGGCTTGATGATGCTGGCCTTGGGGCTGATCTTCGTGGCTCAGGAGTTGCCGGCCCGGACCGCGTCCGGCCGGGCGGTGCTGGCCGGCCTCGACGTGCTGCGCGGCAGCCTGCTCACCCAACCCGTCGAGCAACTGCCGCTGGCTGATCGGCTCGAGCAGGTGTCACGATTGCTGCCGTACGCGGTGGTGCTCGGTGGCCGGGAGCGCTGGTTGCAGGCCCTGGCCGACGCCGACGACGACGATCAGCCGGATTCGACGGATCTCGACTGGTACCACGGCCCGTCCACCTGGCGGCTGGCCGACCTGCCGGCCTCACTGAACAGCTTCGTGACGACCGTTCAGGGCGTCTTGTTCAGTCGCTGAGTGTGCGGTTCGGCGGGACGCGACAGGTCGGGGCCCGCCGAGAACTCAGAGCTCCAGGCCCGGGTACAGCGGGTTGGCGTCCAGGAGCTCTCCGGCTGCAGCATGCGTCCGCTCGGCAACCCCGTCGGCGATGGTGTACTTCGCCTTGCCCGGGGCGCCGGCCGCGGTGGCCACCGGAGTGGTCGCCTTCAGCACGTCGGTGATCAGCTCGGCCACCTTGTCGAACTCGGCGGCGCCGAAGCCGCGTGAGGTCAGCGCCGGGGTGCCGATCCGCACACCGGAGGTGTACCAGGCGCCGTTCGGGTCGTTGGGGACGGAGTTGCGGTTGGTCACCACGCCGGAGTCCAGCAGCGCCGACTCGGCCTGGCGTCCGGTCAGCCCGAAGGAGCTCACGTCCATCAGCACCAGGTGGTTGTCGGTGCCGTCGGTGACCAGCTTCACGCCACGCTTCATCAGGCCTTCGGCAAGGACCTTCGCGTTGTCGGCGACCTGCTGGGCGTAAGTCTGGAAGGACGCCTGGCGAGCCTCGGCGAAGGCCAGCGCCTTGGCCGCCATCACGTGGGACAGCGGGCCGCCCAGCACCATCGGGCAGCCGCGATCGACGCTGGGCGCGTACTCCGCGGTGGCCAGGACGAAGCCGCCACGCGGGCCGCGCAGCGACTTATGCGTGGTCGAGGCGACCACATGGGCGTAGGGAACAGGATTCTCCTCGCCGGTGAACACCTTGCCGGCCACCAGACCGGCGAAGTGGGCCATGTCGACGAACAAGGTGGCGCCCACCTCGTCGGCGATCTCGCGCATCTTCGCGAAGTTCACCCGGCGCGGGTAGGCCGAATAGCCGGCCACCAGGATCAGCGGCTTGAACTCACGGGCGTCGGCCAGCAGCTTGTCGTAGTCGATCAGGCCGGTGGTGGGGTTGGTGCCGTAGGAGTGCTGGCGGAACATCTTGCCGGAGATGTTGTGCCGGAAGCCGTGGGTCAGGTGACCGCCGGCGTCCAGGCTCATCCCCATCACCCGCTGGGCGTTGAAGGTGGCCCGCAGCTGCTCCCAGTCGTCCTCTTCGAGGTCGTTGACGGTCTTGGCGCCCAGCCGCTCCAGGGTGGGGCTCTCGATCCGGTGGGCCAGGATCGACCAGTAGGCGACCAGGTTGGCGTCGATGCCCGAATGCGGCTGGACGTAGGCGTACTCGGCGCCGAACAGCTCGCGGGCGTGCTCGGCCGCGACGCTCTCGACGGTGTCGACGTTCTGGCAGCCGGCGTAGAAACGATGTCCGACGGTGCCCTCGGCGTACTTATCCGAGAGCCAGGTGCCCATGGTCAACAACACCGGCAGGGACGCGTAGTTCTCGCTGGCGATCAGCTTCAGCGAACCTCGCTGGTCGGTGAGCTCGGCGCGGGTGGCGGCGGCGATCCGCGGCTCCACGGCCTCGATCACGGACAGGGTCTGCTGGTAGATGCCGGACACGGTGCTGGCGAAGTCGGACACGGGCTGAACTCCTCGATCGGCGACCCGCCCAGCCTACCGAGGCCGCGAGGTGGGGCTGAACCAGCCCAGGCCGGGATGGACACCGTGCCGTTCGGATCGAGGTGCAGAATCGGAGAGAAGACCGCAGAGGCAGGAGGGCAGTGATGGACGAAGAGGTGGCCCTGGTCGCCGCGGACGGGACGGTGCTGGGTGGCGTCCCACGGTCGCGGATGCGGGCCGAGAATCTGCTCCATGCCGCGAGTGCGATCCTGCTGCGCAATGCGGCCGGTGAGCTGTATGTCCACGAACGTTCGCCGCTGAAGGATTGGTGCCCTTCGGCCCACGACGCCGCTTGTGGGGGAGTGGTTCGCTTCGGGGAGGATCCGATCGAGAATGCCCCGCGAGAGCTCGCCGAGGAGCTCGGCGTTGAAGGGGCCGTGCTCGAGCCGCTGGGGACGCGCCTGTATGAGGACGACACGGTTCGGGTGCTCGAGTACGTCTTCGAGGCCCGCTGGGACGGCCCGGTCCGCTTCGCCGACGGCGAGATCGTCTCCGGTGAGTGGCTCTCCCTCGAGGCGCTCGGCGCGCTCCTGCGTGACCCGAGTTGGGCCTTCGTCCCGGACACCCGAAATCTGCTGACCACCCTGGCCCGCGACGGCGTCCACGACTACGCCCGACTGCTCTCCTGACCGGCGAGGACCTCTCCCGACCCCTCGTCGCCTGACTCCCGGGGACGGTTCCATTACCGTCCAACCTTGTCAGGCCGATCCCTGGGGACGGTTCCATTACCGTCCAACCTTGACGCTTGGTGAACCTTGGACGGTAATGGAACCGTCCCCGCATTGGGAGGGTGACCAGGGGTGCACTGTCCGCGAAGAGTGCGGCACTGAGTCCGGACGCCTGGGCTGACTAGAGTTCTGGACGGCAAAACCCACGATAAGGACCAACTGATGTCGCTGTTCTCCCAGGTAACCGCCGCTCCGCCGGATCCGATCCTCGGCCTGACCGAGGCCTTCGTCGCCGATCAGCGTCCGGCCAAGGTGAACCTGGGCGTCGGGGTCTACCAGGATGAGTCGGGCAAGGTGCCGGTGCTGGAGTGTGTACGTGAGGCGGCCGACCGGATCAACGCCGAGGGTGCGCCCCGTCCCTACCTGCCGATCCCGGGCCTGGCCACCTACTACAACCTGGTCCGCGACCTGATCTTTGGCGCCGGCTCGGAGGTCGCCGAGTCCGGACGGGTGGCGATGCTGCAGACCCTGTCCGGCACCGGAGCCCTCAAGGTCGGTGCCGACTTCCTCTCCCAGGTGAGTCCGGACGCCACTGTGCTGGTCTCTGATCCGTCCTGGGAGAACCACCAGGCGCTGTTCACCCGCGCTGGGCTGACGGTGGGCACCTACCGCTACTACGACGAGGCCGCCCACGGCATCGACTTCGCCGGCATGCTCGAGGATCTCGCTGCGGCCGCTCCGGGGACGATCGTGGTGCTGCACCCGTGCTGCCACAACCCCACCGGCTACGACCTGAACGATGAGCAGTGGGTTGAGGTGGTCAGGATCGTCCGCGAGCGTGACCTGGTGCCGTTCGTCGACATGGCCTATCAGGGCTTCTCGCAGAGCTTGGCCGACGACGCCGCCCCGGTGCGCCGCTTCGTCGAGTCCGGCGGCCCGCTGTTCGTGTCGGTGTCGTTCTCCAAGACCTTCTCCCTGTACGGCGAGCGGATCGGGGCGCTGGCCGTGGTCTGTGCCGACGCGGACGAGGCCGCCCGGGTGCTCAGCCAGCTGAAGATCGTGGTCCGTACCAACTACTCCAATCCGCCCACCTTCGGGGCCAAAGTGGTCGCGACCGTGCTCGGTGACCCGCAGTTGCGCGCCCAGTGGGAGGCCGAACTCGGCGGGATGCGGGATCGGATCAAGGCCATGCGCCGCGCCCTGGTGGACGGCTTGGTGGCGGCCGGCGTCGAGCAGGACATGGAGTTCATCGCCCGCCAGGTCGGCATGTTCAGCTACTCCGGACTGACCAAGGAGCAGATGCTGCGACTGCGCTCCGAGTACGGCATCTACGGCACCGACAAGGGGCGCATCTGCGTGGCCGCGCTGAATGCGCGCAACCTCGATCCGGTCGCGGCAGCCATCGCCGAGGTGCTGCGCGGCTGACGCCCTGGGTGGGGGTGTCCGAGCCGGTCCCGGTCGTCCGACTCGAACCGCCCCGTCCGGCTCGCGCTTGCTGCCGATCGGAACTCTCGCTACCGCAATTTCGGTAGCAGGAGTCCCATTCGGTAGCGCGAACGTCGAGCGACCGTCACGGCGAGCGGTGTCGATCGGGCAGGGTCGCTGGTCGCTCGGATTGTCCCGCGCTAGTAGGGTCAGTGCCGTAGCGAACAAGGAGGAATGATGGCCGATCTGAGCGGCAAGAAGGTGGCTTTCCTGCTGAAGCGCGGGGTCGAGCAGCCGGAGCTGACCGAGCCGTGGGCAGTGCTGGAGAGCGCGGGCGCCGAGCCTGTCCTGGTCAGCGAAGAGCCGGGGACGATCACCGCTCTGATCCACGACTGGGATCGCGGCGACGACTTCGACGTGGACATCACCTTGGACGACGCCGACCCCGCCGACTACGACGCACTGGTCCTGCCTGGTGGCACCCTGAACTCGGACAAGATCCGGACGAATCCGAAGGCGATCGCCTTTGTGAAGGCCTTCTTCGACGCCGGCAAGCCGGTGGCCTCGATCTGCCACGGCCCCTGGATCCTGATCGAGGCTGGCGTGGTGCCCGGCCGCAAGATCACCTCGACTACCCGGATCTCCACTGATCTGAAGAACGCCGGCGCTGACTGGGTGGATGCCGAGGTGGTCGTCGACGGCAACCTGGTGACCAGCCGCAGCCCGCGGGATCTGCCGGCGTTCAACGCCGCTCTGGTCGAGGCGGTCGCCGGGGCCTGATCGGGTTGCTCCGGGCCGGTCTACTGACCGGCCAGCGGGGCGTACTTGTCCCGCAGCCGCTGCAGGCCGGGCCCGAAGCTGGCCTCCAGTACGTCGGCGTGCCGATCGAGCATCTCGATCTTGTACAGGTCGTGGCGAACCAGCTCGGTGACCGGCACCACCAGCCCGGGATGTGACGTCCACGCGGCGCGGGAGTGGGCACCGGCCGAGACATTGCCCGCGACGATCTCGCGGTCGTCGACCGAGATCACCAGCCAGCGTCCACCCAGCCCGGAGGTGACCACGTCGGTGCCGGGGTGGCGATGGATCACCGCGCCGGGAAGCTCCAGTTCGCCGTAGCCGATCACGATCACAGTGACTCCACGGGCGATGGCCGCGATCAGCTGTTCGTGCAGGGCCGGGACGTCCTGGGCCCAGATCTCGGCCAGGATCCGCGACTTGGCAACGCTGATCAGCTGGTTGGCGCGCTCGATGATCGCGCTGCGCCCTTGCAGATCCCAGATCTCGCCTCCGGACTCTGCGCTGCTGGCATACACGGTCAGGGCGTCCTCGGCGGCGTCCAGGTTGTCGTTGAACTGGGCGCGCAGTCGCGAGATGAGCTCTCTGGGCGGAAGCGGCCCGTACTTTTGAGGTTCGCCGCGGGAGACCTGGACGATGTTGCGCGCCGTCAGCGAGGCGAGCACCTCATAGATCTTGGCCCGCGCGATTCCGGCCCGCTTGGCGATCGCATAGCCGGTAGCCGGGGCCTCTTCGAGCAGGGCAAGGTAGGCCCTGGACTCCCACTCGGTCAGGCCGAGAGTCTGTAGGGCTGCGGTGACTTCTGACGTCGCCAAGGTGTCCTCCTCGGCAGGCAGCCTAGCGCTCGGCTGATGAAACTACTATGCGTAACTACCTTGGTAACTACTATGCTCTGGCGCCATGTCCCCCCGCTCTCCTCCCTGCTGGGCCCTGATCGCCTCGACCATGATCTTCGCGTCCAGCTACACCCTGACCAAGATCGCGCTGGTTGATCTGCCGCCGTTCACTCTGGGCTTGGCGCGATTCGTCCTGGCCGGGGCCATCCTGGTCCTGTGGGCCGTGGTCACCCGGCAGCCATTGCCCAGCCGGGCGGATCGGCGCCGCCTGATCGCGGCCGGACTACTGGGGGTGACGGCCTACTTCGCCGTGGAGAACCTGGCGCTGCAGTGGGCCAACGCCACGGACGCCGCGCTCCTGGTGGCGTCCTACCCAGCGCTGACGGCGCTGGCCGATGCCGCGGTGAATCGGCGCCGGACCTCCGCCTTCGCCTGGTTCGGGATCGGCTTGGCTGGGCTCGGGGTGAGCGTCATCGTTGTGGCGGTTCCGGATGCGTCCGCCGTGACCCCGATGCGGCTGTGGGGCGACCTGCTGCTTCTGGTGCCGGGAGTCTTGTGGGCCTTCTACACCTTCGTCACCAGAGAGGTGACGACGCCACCGCTGCTGACCATCACCTGGCAGGACGCGGTTGGTGGGCTCGCCTTCGTGCCGCTCGCGCTGATCGAACTGCCCCGCTGGCACTGGCCGACCCAGCCGTCGTCGACGCTGGCGGCACTGGCCGGACTCACCTTGCTGTGTTCGATTGCTGCCATGGTGACGTACGCGCGGGCGCTGCGCGGGCTGTCCAGCACCACGGTCGTCACCGGGCTGAACCTGGTGCCGCTGTGGGGGCTGCTGATTGCCGCCAGCTTCCTGCACGAGCAAGCGGTCCCGGTACAGGTGATCGGTGGGCTCATCGTCTGCGTGGGGGTCACCTTGACGGCACTCAGATCCACCGCAGAGGTGCCCGAGGTCTGAGCGGGGGTTCGCACGCTACCGCGACGGGATTTGCGCGCTCGATGGCCGCATCGTCGGGTGCGGAGGTGCGAGCGCCAATCGAGAGGGCAAATCCGGTCACCAAGAGGGCGAGTGGACGGGAGGGGCCCGTCCACTCGCCCTGAGAGTGCTGGCTCAGGCCAGCTTGCCGATCTTGTACTTGGCCAGTGCGCGGGCCGCGGCACCAGTGCTGCCGTGCTGGGCACGGAAGGCCTTGGTGCCGTTCTTGCCGCACAGCGACAGGATCGCCCGAGATCCGCCCGGGTGCTTCTTGATCCACTTGGTGAGGTCGTAGACGCCGGTACCAACCACCGTCCAGCAGGACTTGGCGGTCTTGTGCTTCTTGACCGTCGACATCTTGTACTTCTTCACCGCGGCAACGTGGACCGTCGTCGAGCTCACAGTGGCGGAGGCAGCGACCGGCGCGGCGACGGCCGGAGCGACTGCGGGACCCCACACGACCAGTGACAGCGCGGCGGCGAGCGGGATCAGGATGACTTTGGCGAGGGTCGTCTTGAGGGAAGACATGCACGGCCTTTCGTTCGGGTCTGCGGGGCCAGGCGGCTCCGTTGCCGACGCTAATTCGGGCCGGGTCAGGCCCACCTCAAACCAACCTCAAGTCCGGCTCAAGCGCGGCCGTCAGCCCGGGGGTGCCTCAGAAGAGTTTCACCTCGGACTGGCTGATCCGGAAGCCGTGCTGGGTGCGGCTGTTCGTGCAGGTCACTCCGCTCGTCTCCGGCGTGCAGCTGAAGTCGCCGGCGGTCAGCGTCTTGCCGTAGGGCAAGACCGCCAGCGTGGAGGACGGGTTGTCCAGACCGGGACGGGTCTGGCCGAACTCTGCGTCCCACCACAGGGTTCCGTCAATGCTCCTGCCCATCCCATCGACGTCGTTCAACTGGGGGTACTGGGTCTGATCGCTGCCGCAGTACCAGGCACCGCGGCCCGCGGTATTCACCTCAACGCCTTCCACCACCCCGTCATCGCAACCGAGCTGTTCGCGGGTGGGTTCGATCCCGGGCATCTCAACGTTGTTGTTGCAGTTGGCGAACTCGGCGCTGATGCTGCACCAGAACTTGCCGCTCGGCGAGGAGAAGAAGTTCACTCGGGTTTCTCGCGTCTTGCCGCTGCCCTCCGAGTGCCCGATCGCTTCACCGACTGTGGAGACATCTCGAGTGGTCGCTGTCGGGTCCCAACTTGGACGGACGAGTGTCGTACTCGGCGTCGGCGTCTGCGACGGCGACGCACTGCTCGTAGGACTGGAGCTGGACGGAATCGGGCTCGGTGAGGCCACGATCCCGGGCTGCACCAGCTGCGGGATCAGGGTGGCGCCCCAGCCCAGCCCGGCCACGGCGACCAGGCTCGCGGTGATGCCGACCACCCGGCGCTGACGCCGGACCCGACGGCCGGTCGCCTCGACCCGCTCAGCCAAGGTGTCATCGGGAGTCCCGGCCGAGGTGTGCTCGTGCAGGGAGGTGCGGATGAGGTCGTCCAGGTCGTTCATGATTGGTCACTTCCCAGGTAGCTGCGAAGGTTGTCCAGGGCACGGGAGAGCTGGCTCTTTACAGTGCCCACTGAGATGCCGAGGATGTCGGCGATCGTGGCGAGATCGAGGTCTTCCAGATAGCGCAGGACGACGACCGCGCGCTGGCGGCGTCCGAGTCGTTCGAGGCCACGCCAGATCAGATCGCGCTCGTCGACCGGGTTCGTCCCTGCCGTCGAGAGATCAGGTGGCTCGGCGCTGGGTGACTCGTGGCGTCCCCAGTGGCGCCACGCCGACACGTAGCTGCGCGACATCGTCGTCCGGGCGAAGGCGGCCAGCCGGGTCCGGTCTTCGATGCGATCCCACGCCAGATACACCTTGACCAGGGTCGTTTGCAGAAGGTCGTCCGCATCGGCCGCACTGTGCGTCAAGGCCAAGGCATAGCGCCGCAGCGCCACCTGTTGGCCGGCGACGAAGTCCTCGAAAATGGCCGCAGGAGCCAGCTCGACGGTGGGGGAGGGGACGCTCATACCCCTCAGACGCCCACCATCGGGGGAAGGTTGCATGTGGCCTCTCGGCGACCGCACATCGTCTGGGCGCGACTCGCCGTTCATGGCACGACCCTAGCCGTGCCATGAACCATCGGAGCGGGTTCAGCCCCGGGTGCGACTGATCTCGTACAGGGCGATGGATGCAGCCACGGAGGCGTTCAGCGACTCCACGGCCGAACCGATCGGGATCGAGACCAGCACGTCGCAGTTCTCCCGGACGAGTCGAGCCAAGCCTTCGCCTTCGGAGCCGATCACGACCAGCACCGGGCCGTCGATGCCAGGGAAGCCGGCCACGTCGGTCTCAGCCTCGCCAGCAAGGCCGACGATCGTGAAGCCGGCGTTGGCGTAGCGCTTCAGAGTCCGGTTCAGGTTGGTCACCTGGGCGACCGGGATCCGGGCGGCGGCACCGGCCGAGGTCTTCCAGGCTGCCGCGGTGAGCTGTGCCGAGCGACGCTCCGGGATGATCACGCCGGACGCGCCGAAGGCGGCTGCGCTGCGAATGATCGCGCCCAGATTGCGTGGGTCGGTGATCGAATCGCAAGCCACCACGATCGGTGCGAGCTCAGAGTCGAGGGCGTCGTCCAAGACGTCCTCGGCATCGGCGTACTCGAATGGCGGCAGTTGCAGGGCGACGCCCTGATGGACGGCGCCACCGGTCAGCCGGTCGAGTTCGGTGCGGGTGGCCTGGAGCAGCGGGATGCCGTTCTCGGCGGCGAACTTGAGGATGTCGCGCAGCCGATCATCGCGCTCGACGCCGTCGGCCACGTAGGCGCGCTTCACCGGCAGTCCGGCCTGCAGCGCCTCGAACACAGGGTTGCGGCCGATCACCCAATCGGAGCCGGCAGCCACCGAGTTGGCGGCCCGGGTGCCCGGACGGGTCCGCAGCCGACCGCCGACGGTCTTGCCCGGTTCGTCCGGCCCGCGACGGCGATAGGCCTTGTGGTAGGGACGATCCTCGGCCTTGGGGGTTGGGCCCTTGCCCTCCAGACCGCGACGGACGCGTCCGCCGGAGCCGGCCGGAGTGGTCTTGCCCTTCTTGCGGACGGCGCCCTTGCGCTGGCTGTTTCCTGGCATCAGGTCCTCACTTCTCGATGGACCATCGCGGCCCATCGGGGGTATCGGTGACCTTCAGGCCGAGGTCGGCCAGCTGGTCGCGGATGGCATCGGCGGCGGCCCAGTCTTTGCGGGCACGAGCCTGGGTGCGCTGGTCGAGCAGGGCCTGAACCAGGCCGTCGACCACCGGGGTCAGATCGCTGGAGGCGCCGGTCTCGTGTGCCCACTCCGGGGCGTCCGGGTTCAGCCCGAATACGTCCAGCATGGCCAGCACCTGCGCATAGGCGGTCAGCGCCGCCTGGTTGTCGCCGGCGTCCAGGGCGATGTTGCCTTGCTTGACCGTGTTGAACACGGTGGCCAGGGCGGTCGAGGTGCCCAGATCGTCATTCATGGCTGCCACGAACTCGGCGGGCAGTTCGGCCGTTTCTGCCGGCAGCTTGAGCGCCTTCACCCGGTCGAGGAAGCCGTCGATCCGGGCCAGCTGGGCGGCGGCCTCGGCCAGGGAGGCATCGGACAGCTCGATGGCCGAGCGGTAGTGCGGCCCGGCCAGATAGAGCCGGACGGCGCGTCCGCCGTGAGCGGCGACCGCGGCCAGCACGTCGGCGGTGTTGCCCAGCGACTTGCTCATCTTCTCCCCGGCCATGGTGACCCAGGCGTTGTGCATCCAGTAGCTGGCGAACGGGCGTCCGGCGGCCTTGGATTGGGCGATCTCGTTCTCGTGGTGCGGGAACCGCAGATCGATGCCGCCGCCGTGAATGTCGAAAGCATCGCCGAGGTACTTGCCGGCCATCGCCGAGCACTCCAGATGCCAGCCCGGACGGCCGCGTCCCCACGGGGTGTCCCAGGAGGCCGAAGCCGGCTCACCGGGCTTGGCGCCCTTCCAGAGCGCGAAGTCGCGGGGATCACGCTTGCCGCGTGGGTCGGCGTCCTCGGCCGGTGACATGTCGTCGATCTTCATCCCGGAAAGCTCGCCGTAGCTCGGCCAGGAGCGGACGTCGAAGTAGACGTCACCAGAACCGTCCTCGGCCGCGTAGGCGTGGCCCCGCTCGATCAGGGTGGCCATCAGTTCGATCATCTCCGGCACGTGCCCGGTTGCCCGCGGCTCGTAGGTCGGCGGACGGACCCCGAGCGCGCGGAACGCCTCGTGGAAGGCGGCCTCGAACAGATAGGCGTGCGCCCACCACGGACGTCCGGCAGCCTCGGCCTTGGCCAGGATCTTGTCGTCGATGTCGGTGACATTGGTGAGCATGGTGACCCGGTAGCCGCTCACCTCCAGCCAGCGGCGCAGGACGTCGAAGTTGACCTCTTTGCGGACGTGGCCCAGATGGGGAGCCGACTGCACCGTGGCGCCACAGCAGTAGATCGAGACCTCGCCGGGAACCAGCGGGACGAACTCGACCACCTCGCGTCGGGCGGTGTCATATAGGCGCAGACTCACCGCAGCAGTCTATCGGGATCGGTGGATACGCCCGGACGCGCTGTGCGGCGATCAGGTTGTCGACGGCCAGCTGTGCTCGACCAGAGCCACCGCGGCCGGCGCATCGAGCCCCAACGCCCGGACCCGACGGACGTACTCCGCCGCCGCCCGCCGTGCGCTGGCGGTCGCATCATCGCCGCTGACGAAGGTGCCGGCCCGGCCGCGGGTGTCGATCAACCCGGCCGCCTCCAGCTCCCGATAGGCCTTGGCCACGGTGTTCGGGGCCAGACCCAACTCGTCGGCGAGGGCTCGTACGGTGGCCAGCTTGCTTCCTGCCGCCAGCTGCCCGGATCGGATCTGTTCGCTCAGCTGCCGCTTCACCTGGTCGTAGGGCGGCTCCGCGGCGGAGTGGTCGATCCGGATGGTCATCGCTTGCGGGCTCGCAGTGCGTCGATGTCCAGGAAACCGTGGGGAGTCACCGGGTCGTCGGCGGCCGCAGCTTCCTCCCACGGGTCGACCGGCATCGGGCCCTCGTCGTCCGCAAAGCCCTGGGACGGGTCGTAGGGATTGGCTAGTTGGCGTCCGTCGACCGGGCGAGTGTCCGACATGGCCTCATCCGGCAGCGCCCGCAGCACGTCGTTGATGTAGCCGTGAGTGGCCTCCAGCAGCGGCACTTCGCGGTGAGCGCGCTGCGAGGCGTACCAGCGGTAGTCGAGCACCTCGTGATAGATCTGCGCCGCATCCCGCTTTCCGCGCAGATCGGACGGAACCGCGCCGGTCACCGGTTGGAAGCACTGGGTGAGCCACTCGTGAGCGACGACAGCCTCGTCCATGGCGCCTTGGTTGGTCCGGGCCCGGAAGGTGTCCAGGTCGTTGAGCAGGCGACGCGCCTGGTTCTCCTCGACGTCCAGCCCGGTCAGCCGCAGCAGGCGGCGAGTGTGGTGGCCGGCGTCGACGACCTTGGGCTGGATCCGGATTCGGGAGCCGTCCTCGATCGTGTCGATGGCCAGTTCGGCCACATCGAAGCCGAGCGCGTTCAGCCGCCGGACCCGCTTCTCGATCCGGAACACCTCCTGGTCGGAGAACTCCTCGACACCGGTCAACTCGGCCCACAGTTCGCGGTAGCGGCCCAGAATCGAATCGACAAGGCGTTGCGGGTTCAGCGACTCGTCGAGCATTCCGCCGGCTTCCAGATCGCAGAACTCGCCGAACAGGTTTGTGGTGGCGATCATCAGGTCGTGCTCGCGCTGGCCCTTGGTCAGGGTTTCGTGCATCTCGGCGGTCTCGGCGTCGACCAGGTAGGCCGCGAACTCGCCGGCGTCGCGTCGGAACAGCACGTTCGACAGCGAGACGTCGCCCCACAGGAAGCCGACAAGGTGCAGGCGGGCCAGCAGCAGCACCATGGCGTCCAGCAGGCGTCCGACGGTTTCGGGGCGGACGCCCTGAGCGAACAGCGAGCGGTAGGGCAGCGAGAACTCCAGGTGCCGGGTGATCAGCACCGGATCCAGCGGTTCACCGTCGGCGCCGACTCGTCCGGTGACCACGGCCAGCGGCTCGACCGCCGGCGTGTTCGTCCGATGCAGGTCGGTGAGCATCCGGTACTCATGGATGGCCAGCGCCTCGAGCACTTCCTTGGCGGCGTACACAGAGTTGCCCACCTTGATGAAGCGGACGACGTGGCGGGAGATGCCGCGCGGCAGCGCGACCAGGTACTCCGGCGGCCATTCGGCCAGCGGCACTTCCCACGGCAGCGGAATCAGCCGTGAATCCGGGCGTGAAGACAGGAACCGAGGCACGGCTCAGTTTCCCACACGCCGACCTTGTCGCGACGGACGCCGGGGCGTCAGCCGGCAATCATCCAGCTCAGGGCACCTCGACTGGCGAGCACTCGGTGGAGTCAGAGCCGTCTGCCGGCCAGAACTCTGCACCCACCGAGATCGGTGCTCCTATCGCAAGGTTCTGCAGCGGGATGTTGAGGTCGATGGTGTCGCCGTGTACGGAGCCGTCGACCTCCTCGACCTCGTTCCCGTCAAGGTCAACAAGCCCGCTTATGTGGTCCTCCATGACCTCCGCGTAGTACACGAAGTCGCCCGACTTTGAGAACAGCTTCACGTCGACCGACTCATCGGAACCGAGTTCCGTGTCCAGGCTGACCGTGACCGTCAGCCCGTTCTGCAGGGCCAACGCCTCGACCGACGTCAGCCCTGAGCCGTCGCAGGGGGTTGTGGCCCGTTGGAAACTGTCGTCGGCGTAGTCGTATTCGCTGGCCGGCTCGATGGAGTTCTCGGTGCTCGGCAGGCTCGGCAGGCTTGGACTGGGCGAGCTGGACGTCGTCGGTGTAGCCCCGACCGCAGCCATCGACCAGTCCGCCGGATGCGGGATGACGGCGAACGCTAGCGCGACAATGGCGAGAACCAGCGTGGGTACCAAGATCGCCGCAGCGCGCCGTCGGCGCCGATTCTGTCGCTCGATCGGGGTTTCCGGTCGCGGAGGCTGCGTCCTCGACCCTGAAGGTTGGCTAGCGCCGGTCGGCTTTGGCGAGGACGGTGCAGGCGCCGGAGTGGGCTGTACACGGCCAGAGCTGGTGTCTGGAGGTGTGACGGCCGCAGCCGCTGGCGTGCGGATCGAGGTTGCGGACACATCCTCATGGGCGGCTTCTTGCGGGGTTGTGACTGGTTCGGGTTCAACCGAGGCCGGTCGGATCCGGGTGTCCGACTCTTCGGACTCGGGAGATGGCGCCGACGTTGACGCATCGGACAGTGCGGCGGCCGATTCTGCCGCAGGTGCCGGGGTGATCGGGCGGAGCACCGTTTCCACGCCAGCCTCCTCATCCGGCTCCTCCGCTGTCTCGGGCTGGCTGACAGCCGTCGGAAGAGCGGCCGCCACCGTGCTCAGCTCATCGTGCACTTCGAGAGCCGTCGGGCGGGCTCCGGGCTCGACTGCGAGCATGCGGGCGATGAGGCCGGCGATGGAGCCGCCGTGCGCTGCTGGTGGCGCAGCCTCCGTGACCAGTCGGACCAGCATCGAGACCGAGGTGCTGGACTCATCGTGGCTTGCAAACGGTGCATGGCCTTCGACGGAGGCGAACAAGGTCGCGCCGAGCGAGTAGACATCCGATGCCGGCCCTGCCTCGCTGCCGCGAGCTACCTCGGGTGGCAGATAGGCGACGGACCCGATCAGATGCCCGGTCTTGGTCAGTCCGGTGTCGCCGGCGACTCGAGCAACTCCGAAATCGGTGAGTTTCGCGTTGTCGCCAGGGCTGAGCAGGATGTTCGACGGCTTCACATCCCGATGGACGATTCCGAGCGCGTGAGCCGCCGCGAGCGCAGACGCCACCTGGGACCCGATGCGAGCGGCCCGCTCCGGAGCAAGCGCGCCGCGACGGATCACCTGGGCGAGGTTCTCGGCAGGCACGTACTCCATGACGATGTAGGCCTCGGTGCCCTCGATCACCAGGTCGTGCACGGTCACGACGTGCGGATGGTGGATCCGGGCTGCGGATCGCGCTTCTCTCAGCAGGCGCTGGGTGGCGACCACGCTGTCCTCTTCGCCGGCGAGGATGTGCTTCACCGCGACTTCACGGCCCAGCACAGTGTCCTCGGCGAGGAAGACCTCGCCCATCCCGCCGCGGCCGATGACCCGGCCAAGTCGATACCGTCCGCCCAGCATTCCGCCTCCCGGAGAAATGATGGCATCTGCCGGACCCGGATGGGCCGGCTGACAGGTCTTTGGCCGCCCGCCCGCGCGAGGGAACTGGCCAGCAGCGTTGGCACTCGGCTTGATCGAGTGCTAAGGGCGGTATAGATTCGCTGTTAGCACTCTCGGTGTGAGGGTGCCAATCAGCCTACGGCGGCACCGCGACGACGCCGGGGGCTCGGAACACCTGACCCTGATGGGCCGAAAGGCCCGCGCAACGAAAGGTTTTTGACGTGGCAGTCACGATCAAGCCGCTGGAGGACCGGATCCTCGTTCAGCCGCTGGAAGCCGAGCAGACCACCGCTTCCGGGCTGGTCATCCCCGATACCGCCAAGGAGAAGCCCCAGGAGGGCAAGGTGCTGGCCACCGGCCCCGGGCGCATCGACGACAACGGCAACCGGGTTCCGCTCGATGTTGCCGAGGGTGACGTTGTCATCTTCAGCAAGTACGGCGGCACCGAGGTCAAGTACAACGGCCAGGAGTACCTGCTCCTGAACGCCCGCGACATCCTCGCTGTCGTTACCAAGTAAGGACCCCAGATGCCGAAGATTCTTCAGTTTGACGAGGACGCGCGCCGCTCGCTCGAGCGTGGCGTGGACATCCTCGCCAACACCGTCAAGGTGACGCTCGGCCCCAAGGGCCGCTACGTCGTCCTGGACAAGAAGTGGGGCGCTCCGACCATCACCAACGACGGTGTCACCGTCGCCAAGGAGGTCGAGCTGTCCGATCCGTTCGAGAACCTGGGCGCTCAGCTGGCCAAGGAAGTCGCCACCAAGACCAATGATGTGGCCGGCGATGGCACCACCACGGCCACGGTGCTGGCTCAGGCCCTGGTCCACGAGGGCCTGCGTGCGGTTGCGTCCGGCGCCAACCCGATCGCGCTCAAGCGCGGCATCGAGAAGGCCACCGAGGCCATCGCGACCGAGCTCAAGCGGATCGCCCGTGACGTCGAGACCACGGCCGACATGGCCAACGTCGCGACCATCTCCGCTCGTGACGAGCAGATCGGCGCCCTGATCGCCGATGCCTTCGACAAGGTCGGCAAGGACGGTGTGATCACCGTCGACGAGTCGAACACCTTCGGCACCGAGCTGGAGTTCACCGAGGGCATGCAGTTCGACAAGGGCTACCTGTCGCCGTACTTCGTCACCGATCCGGAGCGGATGGAAGCCGTCCTCGACGACCCGTACATCCTGATCAACCAGGGCAAGATCTCCTCGATGACCGAGCTGCTGCCGGTCCTGGAGAAGGTCATCGCCGCCGGCGGCACCCTGTTCGTGGTGGCCGAGGATGTCGAGGGCGAGGCCCTGAGCACCCTGGTCGTCAACAAGATCAAGGGCACCTTCACCTCGCTGGCCGTCAAGGCTCCGGCCTTCGGCGATCGCCGCAAGGCCATGCTGGAGGACATCGCGATCCTCACCGGCGGCAAGGTGGTCGCTCCCGAGGTCGGCCTCAAGCTCGATCAGATCGGGCTGGACGTGCTGGGCCGGGCCCGCCGCGTCGTGGTCACCAAGGACAACACCACCATCGTCGAGGGTGCAGGCTCTCGCGAAGAGGTCGCCGGTCGGGTCGCTCAGCTGCGGGCCGAGATCAGCAACACCGAGTCCGACTGGGATCGCGAGAAGCTCTCCGAGCGGGTCGCGAAGCTGGCCGGTGGGGTGTGCGTGATCAAGGTCGGCGCCGCCACTGAGGTGGAGCTCAAGGAGACCAAGCACCGTATCGAGGACGCCGTCTCGGCTACTCGCGCGGCCATCGAAGAGGGCATCGTCCCCGGCGGTGGCTCTGCGCTGGTGCACGCCGCCAAGGTGCTGGCCGACGGACTGGGCCTGGACGGCGACGAGAAGACCGGTGTGGCCATCGTGGCCAAGGCCGTCGTCGAGCCGCTGCGCTGGATCGCCGAGAACGGTGGCGAGCCCGGCCTGGTGGTCGTGTCCAAGGTCGCCGAGCTGGAGCCCGGCCAGGGCTACAACGGTGCCACCAACACCTACGGCGACCTGGTCGCCCAGGGTGTCATCGATCCGGTGAAGGTCACCCGCTCCGCGCTGGCCAACGCCGCTTCGATCGCCGCGCTGCTGCTGACCACCGAGACTGCGGTTGTCGACAAGCCGGCCGATGAGGACGAAGAGGCTGGCCACAGCCACTGAGTAGTTCCCGGCGAGCGGGCCTCCACCTTCGGGTGGGGGCCCGCTCGTGCGTTGTCGGCAGCCTCGTCCCCGAGGATGAGGCGAGTCTGCCGATCAGGATGATGTTCCGGCGGCCCTGGCTTCCTAGGCTCAGGGCATGACCATAGAAGAGTTGGCACCGGCACAGCCGCCTCGGGCGGTACCGCCGGGAATCGAGGCCCACGGGTTGCGTCGATGGTTCGGCGACGTGCATGCCGTTGACGGGGTCAGCTTCGAAGCCCCGGCCGGTGCCGTGACCGCCCTGATCGGTCCCAACGGCTCGGGCAAGACCACTTTGCTGCTGCTATTGGCCGGACTGCTGGCACCCGACGATGGACGGGCCATGGTGGCCGGCCACGACCTGGCCACCGAGTCGCTGGCGGCGCGAGCCACGACCGGCTGGATGCCGGACAGCTTCGGCACCTGGGACGCCCTGACCTGCACCGAGATTCTGACGGCTTTCGCGCGGGCCTACGCCATCGACCGGCGGGTGGCCGCCACTCCGGCGAAGGTGGCCGGCATGCTCGAACGCGTCCATCTGTCGGAGTTCGCGCAGCGGCCCGCCCGGGTGCTCAGCCGTGGCCAGAAGCAGCGGCTCGGCCTGGCCCGCGCCCTGATCCACGACCCGCAGGTGCTGTTGCTGGACGAGCCGGCCTCCGGGCTGGATCCCCGGTCCCGGATCGAGTTGCGCGACCTGCTGCGCGAACTGGCCGGCGAAGGCAAGACCGTGCTGGTCTCCAGCCACGTCCTGTCCGAGTTGGAGGAGGTGTACGACCACGCCGTGTTCCTGTCCAAGGGACGCACCGTCGACGTGGCCGCCTCAGCCCAGGCGTCCGCGCCGACCATGCGGGGCTGGCGGCTGGAGGCATTGGATCCGGCCGGACTGCGCAGCTTCCTGGATTCGATCGCGGTGCCCTGGACCCCCGGCAGCTCGGCTGGCGAAGTCGTCGTCTCCCTGGCCGGCTACGACTCGGCGGCCGACCTGGCCCGCTCGGCGATCAGTTCCGGCGTGAGCCTGCACACCATCGCCCCGATCGCCGGACGGCTGGAACAGACCTACCTGGCCCTGAATGAGGAGCGGATATGAACACCTGGCAGTTGAGCTGGAGCGGCATCCGCACCGTCACCGGGCTCGAGCTGCGGCAGCGAATCCGCTCCAAGCGGTGGATCTGGGTGCTGGCGGCCTGGTTCCTGGTCATCGGAGCGGTGACCTGGCTGATTCTGGCCGCGGTGCCGATGCTGCTGGGCTTCAACTCACCGGGCGAACATGGTCCTGGTGCCGGCCCGCTCGCCTTCGGCACGATCACGTTCTTTGTGCTCGGTATGGGGCTGGTCATTGCGCCGGCCTTCACCGCCACTGCCATCAACGGTGACCGTTCGGCCGGCACCCTGGCCCTGCTGCAGGCGACCCGGCTCAGTGCGCTGGAGATCGCGCTGGGCAAGCTGATCGCCGCCTGGCTGACCGCCGCAGTCTTTCTGGTGGTCGTGTTGCCGTTCATCGCATTGTCGATGATCTGGGGCGACATCTCCGTCGTCCAGGTGCTGATCACCTTCCTGGTGGTGTTCGCCGAAGTCGCCGTGATCTGTGCGATTGGGATCGGCTGGTCGTCGCTGCTGAACCGGACGGCCATGTCGACGATGATGACCTACCTGAGTGTGGTCTTCCTGACCGTGATCAGCCTGATCATCATGGGGCTATTGGCGCCGCTGGTGATGAAGCAAGAACCGGTGCGAGTTTGGGGGCTGCCGCCGGCCGTGCAGGCCGAGTTCGACGCCCAGACCACGAAGTTCTGGGACGAGAACCCGAACGCGACCTATGGTCCGCTACCGCCGGTGGCCAAGTGCGCCTGGTACGACAGCGATCAGCAGGTCTCTCATCTGGAACGGATCTGGTGGATCAGTGTGGGCAACCCGTTCGTGATCGTGGCCGACGCGGCGCCGCTGCCGCCGACCGCCACAACGAACCTTGGTGAGTACGCGAACCGCTCGGCCGATCCGCTGGCCATGATCCGCTACACCGTGCGCCGGATGGCCCAGCCCCAGACCGGCGAGCGAGACGACTGCACGCAGCTGTACGGCTCCATTCCGGGCTATCAGGTCAACCAGGACGACGACGGTGAGCTGACCGTCACCACCAACGACGGCACCCCGGTGGACGTGAAGAGCCCGGTGAAGCATCAGAAGGTGAGCGTCGACTCGCCGATCTGGCCGTGGGGGCTGGGCGTGAACGTCCTGATCGGTGCGGTGATGTTCTGGGTGGCCGTGCGCCGGTTGGCCGTTCCGTATCGGAAGCTGGCACCCGGGACCCGGGTGGCCTGAGTCGAGGCGGGTGGTCGGGGTTGCCCGGCCACCCGTTCAGCTTCGGCGCACCAGTCCGGACTCGTGGGCCAGCACTACGGCCTGCACCCGGTCGCGCACCTCGAGCTTGGCCAGCAGGTGGCGGACGTGTGTCTTCACGGTCGTCTCCGACAGGTAGAGCTCCGCGCCGATCTCCGCGTTCGACAGGCCGCGGGCGATCAGCGTCAGCACCTCGGTCTCCCGCTCGGTGAGGCAATCCAGCCGGGGGTCGGCCACCGGCTCGGGTGCGCCGTTGGCCACGTGATCGAGCAGCCGACGGGTCGCCGACGGCGCGACCACCGCGTCGCCGGTGAACACGGTCCGGATAGCGGTGAGCAGATCCTCGGGCGGGGTGTTCTTCAGCAGGAAGCCGGACGCCCCGGCCCGGATGGCGGTGAGCAGATACTCGTCCAGGTCGTAGGTGGTCAGCATCACGATTCGTGGTGCGACGGTGCTGCGCCGGTCGGCCTCTGCCAGGATCCGCCGGGTGGCCTCCAGCCCGTCCAGGCCGGGCATCCGGACGTCCATCAGCACCACATCACAGGGTGTCGCGGCGACCAGGCGTAGCGCCTCGGCACCGTCGCCGGCCTGGCCGACGACACGCAGATCGGGCTGGGAGTCGATCACCATGGCCAGCCCGGCGCGCACCAACTGCTGATCGTCGACCAGGATCACCCGGATCGGCTCGGTCATTCGGATTCCTCTCCTGGCAGCCGGAACGGCAGTACGGCCCGTACCTGGTAGCCGTCCTCGGTGCGCCCAGCTTCGCAGCTGCCGCCGACCAGTTCGGCGCGCTCCCGCATCCCGATCAGGCCGAGCCCCAGCGCTGCCAGCGGCTCGCCGTCCATGGCCACCACAGCGCTGCGATCCCCGCCGGCATCGGTGATGGTCAGCGCCAGCTCGGCATCCCGCCAGCTCTCGGTGACGGTCACCCGCGCGCCCGGACCGGCATGCTTCATCACATTGGTCAGTGCCTCTTGGCAGATCCGGTAGTGGGCCATCTGCGTCCCCGAGGGCAGCGGACGGGACTCGCCGACCCGGATCAGGGACACCTCCAGGCCGGCACTGCGGGCCTGGGCAACCAGATCGTCGATCCGGCCGTCACCGGCCGGGGCCAGTACCGGCTCGTCCGGCTCGCCATGGCGCAGGATGCCCAGGATCCGGCGAGTGTCGGCCAACGCAGCTCGTCCGGTCTCGGCGATGGTGGTCAGTGCACGCTTGGCCGCAGCCTGATCGGCGACCACGTAGCTGCCCCCGTCGGCCTGGGCGATCATGATCGCCAACGAGTGTGCGATCACGTCATGCATTTCGCGCACAATCCGGATCCGCTCGTTGCCGGCGGCCAGCTCGGCGACTCGCTCGCGGGCGTCCAGAGCTGCGGCCCGGGACGCCAGGGCGGCGCGGCGTTCCAGCTGCGAGCGGCGCAGCACGATCACCAAGACGATGAGGACGGCTGCCAGGGCGAACACGGCGAAGGCCAGTGCCACCTCGAGCTTGGTCATATCGCCAACCTACTGGTGGACGACAATCTCCACTCGCTGGAACTCCTTGATGTCGGAGTAGCCGGTGGTGGCCAGCGCCCGGCGCAACGCGCCGACCAGGTTCATGGTGCCGTCGGCCACATGGGACGGGCCGAGCAGGATCTCCTCCAGGCTGCCGACCCGGGAGAACTTCACCCGCTCGCCACGCGGCAAGGTGGGATGCCAGGCCTCCGGACCCCAGTGGTAGCCACGCCCGGGTGCCTCGGTGGCCCGGGCGAACGGCGAGCCGACCATCACGGCGTCCGCGCCACAGGCCAGCGCCTTGGTGATGTCGCCGGAACGACCCAGGGCGCCGTCGGCGATCACGTGGACGTAGCGGCCGCCGGATTCGTCCAAGTAGTCGCGCCGGGCCTCAGCCACGTCGGCCAGGGCAGAGGCCATCGGCACCTCGACACCCAGCACATTGCGGGTGCGCTTGGTGGCGCCGCCGCCGAAGCCGACCAGGACGCCGGCAGCGCCGGTGCGCATCAGGTGCAGCGCGGACTGGTAGGTGGCGCAGCCGCCGACGATCACCGGGACATCCAGCTCGTAGATGAACTTCTTCAGGTTCAGCGGCTCACTCACGCTGGAGACGTGTTCGGCCGAGACCGTGGTGCCGCGGATCACGAAGAAGTCGACGCCGGCCTTCTCCACCACGGCCGCGAACTCGGCGCAGGTCTGCGGAGACAGCGCACCGGCCACCGGCACTCCGGCCTCGCGAATCTGCCGCATCCGCTCGGTGATCAACTCCGCCTTGATCGGCTCGGCGTAGATCTCCTGCATCCGCCGGGTGGCGGCCAGCTGATCGTCGATCTGGGCGAGTTCCTCCAGCAGTGGCTCCGGGTCGGCGTAGCGCGTCCACAGCCCCTCGAGGTTCAGCACGCCCAGGCCGCCGAGCTTGCCGACCATGATCGCCGTAGCCGGGCTCATCACCGAGTCCATCGGTGCCGCCAGGATCGGGAAGTCGAAGGTCAGCGCGTCGATCCGCCAGGACAGGTTCACCTCTTCCAGGCCGCGGGTCCGCCGGGTGGGGACGATCGCGATGTCGTCGAAGCCGAAGACCTCGACGGCGCGCTTGGAACGCCCGATTTCGATCATCCTTGATCCTGCCTTCATTGCTGGGCTGAGTAGTTGGGAGCCTCGGTGGTCATCTTGATGTCGTGCGGATGCGATTCTCGCAGTCCGGCCGAGGTGATCCGGACGAACCGGCCCTTCTGGTGCAGCTCGGAGATGTTGGCCGCGCCGGTGTAGAACATGGACTGCCGCAGGCCGCCGACCAGCTGGTAGGCGACTGCAGCCAGCGGGCCGCGGTAGGCGACCTGGCCCTCGATGCCCTCGGGAACCAGCTTGTCGTCGCTGCTCACGTCGGCCTGGAAGTAGCGGTCGCGCGAGTAGGACGCCTTGCGGCCACGCTTGGCCATGGCACCCAGCGAGCCCATGCCGCGGTAGGCCTTGAACTGCTTGCCGTTGATGAAGACCAGCTCGCCGGGGCTCTCGTCGCAGCCGGCCAGCAGCGAGCCGAGCATCACGGCGTCCGCGCCGGCCACCAGGGCCTTGGCGATGTCACCGGAGTACTGCAGGCCGCCGTCGCCGATCACCGGGACACCCGCCGGACGGCAGGCCTGCGCGGCATCCCAGATTGCGGTGACCTGCGGGACGCCCACGCCGGAGACGACGCGGGTGGTGCAGATCGAGCCGGGCCCGACGCCCACCTTGACACCGTCCGCTCCGGCTTCGACAAGGGCCTTCGCGCCGGCATATGTGGCCACATTGCCGCCGATGATGTCGACCTCGCGGGCGGCCGGCTCGGCCTTCAGCCGGCGAATCATGTCCATGACACCTTGGGTATGGCCGTGGGCCGTGTCGACGATGATGGCGTCCACCCCGGCGTCCACCAGCAGCATCGCCCGCTCCCAGGCGTCCCCGAAGAAGCCGATCGCCGCACCGACCCGGAGCCGGCCCTGGGGATCCTTGCTGGCCAGCGGGTACTTGTCGGACTTCACGTAGTCCTTCAGCGTGATCAGCCCGCGCAGCTTGCCGTCGGCGTCGACCAGCGGCAGCTTCTCGATCTTGTGCTTGGCCAGCAGGGCCAGCGCCTCGTCCGAGGAGATGCCCGGCCAGCCGGTGATCAGCGGCATCTTGGTCATCACTTCGCCGACCGGGCGGTTCGGGTTGTCCTCGAAGCGCATGTCCCGGTTGGTGACGATGCCGAGCAGGCGCATCTCGGCGTCCACCACCGGGACGCCGGAGATCCGGAACTGGCCGCACAACTCGTCCACCTCGCCGATGGTGGAGTCGGTGGTGGTGGTGATCGGCTGATCGATCATGCCCGCCTCGGACCGTTTCACCCGGTCCACCTGGTCGGCCTGCTCTTCGGCCGACATGTTCCGGTGCAGGATGCCGATGCCGCCCTCGCGGGCCATGGCGATCGCCATCCGGGACTCGGTGACGGTGTCCATGGCTGAGCTGAGCAGCGGGACGCGCACCTCGATCCGCTTGCTGATCCTCGTCGTGGTGTCCGCACTGGACGGGATGACGTCACTCTCGTTGGGTTGGAGCAGGACATCATCGAAGGTCAGGCCCAGGGCCGCAAAGGGACCGGGAACTCCACTCGGGGTCAACTCAGCTGGGCTCGACACAGGCCACCAATCTGTCAAGGAGAGTCGTCAGTCTATCCCCGTGTCGCGGGCTCGATTGCGGCCAGCGCCTGTTGAACAGTCAAGTGTTCAAACTCGAAGCCATCGGCGATCAGTTGAGCCGGACGAGCCCGCTGACCGAAGCGCAATGCCTCGTTGACGAACTCCCGGCCGAACACAAGGCTCATCGCGGTCAGCGGCATCGGCATCGCTGTCGGACGATTCAGCCGATCGCCCAGTGCCTGGGTGAACTCGGCATTGCTGACCGGGACCGGGGCGGTCAGGTTCACCGGTCCGGTGAGGTCCGACGTGAGCAGGTGCTCCATGGCCCGGACGTGGTCGGCAAGGCTGATCCAGCTGAGGAACTGACGGCCGTCGCCGATCCGTCCACCCAAGCCGGCGGCGAAGAGCGGCCACAGTCGAGCCAGGAACCCGCCCTGGCGATCCAGCACCTGGCCGGTACGCAGCGTGGCCGTCGGCACCGGGGAATGGCTGGCTGCGGCCTCCCAGTCCGCCACCAGGCTGGCCAGGAAGCCTCGGCCCTGCGGCCAGGACTCGTCCACCACCTCGATCCCGGTGTCGCCGTAGTAGCCCACGGCAGAGCCGTTGAGTAGCCGCTGGCAGCGTCCGTCCGGGCTCAGCGAGGTGACGATGGTCAACGTGGCTGTGACCCGAGAGCGGCGCAGGTCCGCCTTGCGTTCTTTGGTCCAGCGACCGGCGGCAATCGGGCCTCCGGCCAGGTTCACCACGGCGTCGACGTCGTCCAGGCCCGGTCCGAAGATCCGCCCGGCGTCCGGATCCCAGCGTCGCTGGTCGGGAGCCGCCGGACGTCCGCGCACCAACCGGACGACCTCGTGGCCGTTCCGCAACAGCTGGCGGGCCAGCGCGGTCCCCAAGAACCCGCTGCTGCCCCCAATCGCTACTCGCATGTGTTCGATCCTGCCACTGTCGGCCAACTGCCCCTGTTCAGAGGGTGCCATGCCAGATCCCGGTTTGGATCGAGTTCCAGACCGCAAAGGCGATGGTCAGGCCGAGCACGAGGCGGCGCTGCCGTGCTGTCAGCGGGCACAGGGCAAGCAAAGCCAGGCTCCACGGCACGTACCAGGGATGGACGGCCTGCCCCAGCGCAACCAGCACCGCAGATCCCCAGGCCAGCGCGGCCAGCGGACGATCGGCGAAGTGAATCAGAGTCCAGCCCACCCCCAGGATCAGGATGGCCGTGGTCACTCGTCCGGCGATGATCAGGAAGGTCACCGGGTCTCCGCCGGCGGCGCCCCCGATCAGGGCTCCGGTCTTACTCAGCCAGGCCAGGAAGGCCGGTGTATTGGCTAGGCCCATCAGGTCCAGCCAGCGCGTCCAGCCGAAGCCCAGCCCGCTGACCAGGCTGACGGCGATGAAGGTGGCCACGGCCACCGCGGAGGCCACGGCCGTGCGCCAGCCGAGCAGCCACAGCCGGCGACCCAGCGGCAGTGTGGCCAACGTGGCGGCCACCGGCAGACCGGCCACGGCCAGCACAGTGAGCCCGCCCTGCTGTTTCAGCGCCATGGCCAGGCCGACCAGGACCGGTGCGGCGATCAGGGATATCCACCAGGACGGCCGCCGCAGGACCAGCCAAATGGCGGCCAAGCTGAGCGCGGCCATCGGGGCGTCATTGTGGGCGCCGCCGATGAAGTGCAGCACCAGCAGCGGGTTCAGGACACTCAGCCAGGTCGCCTGCGACTCGGATCGTCCCAGCAGTCGGGCCAGCCGTGGCACCAGGAGCAGCATGGCCGCCACGGCCAGGATTGCCGGCAGCCGCATGGCGACCACTGACCAGTACGGGTGGGCGCCGGTGGCCCCGACGACAAGCTGCTCCAGGCGCAGAGTGAGCGGGGGATAGGCCACCCCGTGCCCGGCCCACAATGGATCGACCCGAGCGGCGAACGGTCCGCCGCTGCTGGCCAACCCGACGTCGTAGGGGTTCGCACCGGTGCCGAGGGTCCAGCCGAGGTCGGCGTACAGGACGGCGTCCGGGCTGAGTACTGGGGGGACGACCACCAGCGGCAGACTCCACAGGGCCAGCACGGCTCCGGCGAGCAGCCGGGGGCCGGTACCGGGACGGATCAGCCACCAGGCCCAGACCAAGATGGCGGTTCCACCGATGACCAGAATCCGGTCCAGCGGGATCGGTGCGGTCAGCCCCACGGCGTCGATCCAGCTCGCACCCCAGGTTCCGGTCAGAGCGAACTCGGGGTGGCTGGATCCCCAGCCGACCAGAGCGCTGCCCAGGACGCCGAGCCACACCGCCGGTGTTCGCAGCGTTGGCGCAAGGCTGGACGGCATCAAGCCTCCTGGGTCGACGTGGGCGCTGCCAGTCTAGGGAAGCCTCACCCGGAGGATGCTGCGGTTGCCTAGCCGATCACGACGAGTCGGCTAGGCGCCGCCGGCCTGGCACAGGCAGAACGGGTGACCGGCCGGATCCAGGAAGACCCGGAAGGTGGTTCCCGGCTGGTGCTCGTGCTTGCGAGCGCCCAAGACCAGCGCTGCGGCCTCGGCCTCGTCCAGATCGTCGACGGTGAAGTCGAGATGGGCCTGCTGCGGCTGAAGCTGTCCCGGCCAGTCGGGGGCTCGGTAGTCGGCGACCTGTTGGAAGGCCACCGTGGTGGGCTGGCCGCTGTCGAGTTCGGCCCAATCGGCGTCCCCATCCGGGTCGTTGGCCACCGGCCAGCCGGTGAGAGCCGAGTAGAAGGCTGCCAGCGCGCGGGCGTCCGGGCAGTCGAGGACGAAGATCGGGGAGCGGGCGATCGAAGGTGCCATGTGCTCACGCTAGGCCGGGCGGAGTTCGTCCGGAAGGGGAGGTGTGAGTTGTGCGGGGCTCAGCCCGCGGCAGCCGCACGATCCTCGGGCGTCTGCGGCCAGCCTCCCTGAAAGGTGCAGGCGAAGGCACCCTGCCGCACCCCGGTGTCCAGGGCGGCCGACACCTCGCCGGTGGCCAGGAATCCCGAGATGTAGCCGGCCATGAAGGCGTCGCCGGCACCGGTGGCATCCACCGGCTGGATGGGCAGGGCCGGCAGCTGCCACCGGTGCACCCCATCACTGGCGTAGACACCGTCCCCACCCATCGTCACCACGGCCAACCGGGCACCTTTCACCAGTGCTCGCAGCGCCGCAGTCTCCACGGTGTCGTCCACCATGGCCGCTGAGAGGAAGGCAACCTCGAGGTTGCTGAAGCCCTCGGCCACCGAGCAGTCCTGGCTGATCGGCAGCTGCGGGGCGATCGTCGCCAGGCGCTGACGGAACGCCTCGGCCCGGGGCAGCATGCCAATGTGCACCCAGTCAGCCGAGGCGATCCGGAGCAGCGCCGCCTGATCGGGCACGTAGTCGGCGGTGACTCCGAAGTCTTCACTTTCGAAGTGGCGGTCGCCGTTCGGCAGCACCCGGATGGTGGTCACGGCGGTGGCACCGGGCAACGTGACCACCGAGGCGACGTCCACGCCGCAGCGTTGCGCCTCGGCCACGACCAGCCGTCCCGGCTCGTCGTCGCCGACCGCGCCGAAGTAGCTGACCTCGGCACCGAGCATCGCCAGATGGACGGCGGTGTTCAGCGCATCACCGCCGATCAGGTCGATGCCGGTGTCGAGGAAGCGGTCGACGGTGTTGTCGCCGACCACAGCTACTTTGGCGCGGGGCATTGGGGCTGCTTTCGGGTCAGTAGGCGATTCGACGGTAGTACCGGCGAACGGTCAGCGGATGGCGACGCTCGCGCTCGATGTACACGCTGAGCCGCTCGCAGACCGTGGCCATCACGGCCGGCGAGACCAGAGCCCGGGTCTCGGCGTCCAATCCGGCCAGAGTGAAGTCGGCAGTGTCGATGACGATCAGCGAATCGGTCACCTGTGGGGCGAAGGCCTCGACCCGCTCGACGACTCCACGGGTGGCGTCCTCGCCCTTGAAGGCGATCACGCTGACGCCCTTCTCGACCAGTTCGAGAGTGCCGTGGAAGAAGTCGGACGAATGCACCGGACGCGTCCGAATCCACTGCATCTCCTCCAGGATGCACATCGCGAAGTAGTAGGCCTCGGCCCAGGTGTTGCCGGCGCTGGTGAAGATGTGGAAGTTCTCGTGGTCGGCGAAGTGGACGCTCAGCTCGGCTGCGCGCGGTTCGAACTGTCGCTTGGCCTCCAGCAGGGCCTTCGGCAGGGCGGCCAGCCCGGCGACCAGCCGGTCGTAGTCGGCGTCATCGCCGATGACGGCCTTGGCCAACAGCAGCGACTGGATGTAGAAGGACTCGCTGGAGGTGTCGTCGGCGGCGAAGTTCACGATCGAGTAGTCGGCGGCCTTGGCCACCGGGCTGTCGCCGTGACCGGTCATGGCCAGCACCTTTGCTCCGGCCGCATGGGCGTAGTCGATGATCTCGACGGCCTCCTTGGTCGTCCCGGACAGCGACGGGAGCACGACCAGCGAACCGGTGCCGAGGTTCGGGGCGCCCTGCACCACGACTTCGGCGGGGTACTCCAGGAAACAGGGAACCGTGGACTCGCGGCGGATCAGGTCTGCGGCCGGCTGCATCAAGATCCCGGCCCCCCCGGCGCCGAGGAAGTACACGTTGCGGAGTCCGGCTGTCTGGAGTTCGCGCACCGCAGCGCGAATGGGAGCAGCCTGAGCCACGGCGCCTGACTGGATCGCTAGGAAGCGATCCTCGTCCAGATTCAGCATCTCTTGCCTTTCTACATCAACTTGTCTGAGGACTGAAAGAGTCATCTGTGAGCCTAGGCTTGCCGACGGTGGGTGTCAACGCCGTTTCCCTTGATTACCGCTCAATGTAACGATCTGGAGACTGTCTGCCGGAAGTTTGTTCAGAGGCCTAGCGCGATCAGTTCCGAGGTGCAATCCTAGGCCGTGCGGCCAACTCATCAGAGTGCCGTCGCAGGCATCAGATGAATGGAGAGATAGATGAAGGCTGTGGTCACTGGATCGGCAAGCGGCATCGGTGCCGCCTGCGTGCAGGCACTGACCGAGGCCGGTTACGAGGTCGTCGGCTGGGATCTCAATGCAGCGCAGCGGGTGGACGTGACGTCGTCGGAGTCGGTGGCAAAGGCTGCCGCCGGCGTCGGTGACCTCGATGCGGTGGTGCTGGCCGCCGGCGTCTCACGGATGGCTCCACTGCTGGAGACCACCGACGAGGACTGGAACTTCCAGATGGGGGTCAACGCCTTCGGCGTCTTCAACTGTGTTCGAGCGCTGGCGCCCAAGGTTCGGCGCGGCGGCTCGATCGTGATCATCGACTCGATGGGCGGTTTGCGTGGAGCTCCGTTCTTGAGCGCGTACTGCGCGTCCAAGTTCGCGGTGAGCGGGCTGATCGAGTCCGCGACGCCCGAGCTGGCCGTGCTCGGCATCCGAATCAACGGGGTCTGTCCGATGTACGTCCGGACGCCCATGGAGACTCGGGAGCTTGCCTGGGAGGCGGAGCTCACCCACAAGACCCCTGAGCAAGTGTTCGCTGACTACGAGCGCACCACCCCGCTCGGCCGAGTGGCCGAGCCTGCCGAAGTCGCCAGTGTCGTCCGCTTCCTGGCGGGCGAGGAGAGCAGTTACCTGACCGGGGTGCTGATGCCGGTCAGTGGTGGGGCGCACCTGGGCTTCACCGTGGACAACTAACGATTACCGAGGAAGGAACGCAGATGGAGAGAATGCGCTTGGGATCCTTCGGGTCCCGCGCGATGGTCGCCCTCGGCTTGGCGTCCGCACTGGCGTTGAGCGGTTGCGCGGTGTCGGCCAAGTCGGAGACGCAGGACACGATCCGGGTGGTCGCTCAGGCCGGTGGACCTGGTGAGGCGCTGAAGGCGGCGGCCGAGGCCTACACCGCCGCCGGCAAGGGCAAGGTGGAGGTCGACCTCTACGACTACGACGCGGTCCGCGAGCGCACCGTCCTCGGCTTCAGCTCCGGCAAGGACAGCTACGACGTGATCGGCTTCGACTACCTGTGGATGCCGCAGTACATCAAGGACGGCTACCTGAGCCCGCTGGACAGCATGATCTCGGCGAAGACGGACATGAATGCTGCCGACTTCGTCCCGGCCTACACCAAGTGGGCGACCGTGGACGGCAAGCAGTACGGCATCCCGTGGTTCGGTGCGGTCTACATGCTCTACTACCGCACTGATCTGCTGAAGCAGGCCGGCGTCGAGGTCCCCAAGACCTGGGACGAGTACCTGGCAGCGGCCAAGACCATTCAGCAGAAGACCGGCGTCACCGGAACCACGCTGATCGGCAAGCGCGACGACCCGCTGATGTGTGAGTACTGGAGCCTGGCCTGGTCCTACGGTGCGTCGATTCTGAACGCCGACGGCAAGGCCTCGACGATCAACTCGCCGGAGGCGGTCAAGGCACTGGACGCTTGGAAGCAGGTCCTGGCCTACGCGCCCAAGGACGCTCTGGCTGCCGACTGGCCCGCCGCTGCCGCGTCCTTCTCCGAGGGCAAGACCGCGATGATGATCAACTTCTCCGACACCTCGGACGCGCTGATCGCCGACACGTCCGCGGTCAAGGGCAAGGTCGGTTTCGCCGCTCTTCCGGCCGGCCCGACCGGCAAGAGCACCCCGAACCTGGGTGGCTGGGGGCTGGGTGTCTCGGCAAAGGCCAAGAACCAGCAGGCGGCGTTCGACTTCGTCTCCTGGGTGACGAGTGCCGAGCAGCAGAATGCGGCGCTGGCCAAGGGTGGCTCGCCGAGCCGAGTGTCGGTGCTGAGTGATCAGGCCAACCAGCAGACGCACCCGTACTTCGCCGCAGCTCTGGAGAACTACAAGAACGCCATCTACTTCCCGGTGACCCCGGCGTGGGTGGACTGGGAGGCGGCCATCGCTCCGGCCCTGTCGGAGGGGATGAGCGGGAAGGTCTCCACCCAAGAGGCGGTCAAGAGCGCTTCGGAGCGGCTCGACGCGGAGCTCGCCAAGGGCTGATGGTGGCTTCTGTGACAGGAAAGGACGTGGTGCGTCGCAGGCGGCGCACCACGTCCGCCATCGCTGCCTGGGGCCTGCTGGCTCCGGCCCTGCTGCTGATCCTGCTGCTGCGGCTGGTGCCGATGCTGATGGCCGTGGGGCTGAGCTTCACCGACACCAACTTCACCAGCACGGCGGCCGCACAGTTCGTCGGCCTGCAGAACTACGCGACGGTCGTCGGCTCGCAGGACTTCCAGTCGGCGCTGGTGGTGACTGTGGCGATCGTGGTGCCGGCCCTCGTGCTCGAGATGAGCATCGGCCTGGCCGTGGCACTGTGGCTGAACCGACCCACCGCCGGACGCAAGGCGGCCCGCGCCGTCATGCTGGTTCCCTACCTGCTGGTGCCGGTCGTGATCGGCAACTTCTTCCGGATGTTCTACAGCGCGCAATTCGGCCAGCTGAACTACTACCTGGCGCTGCTCGGCATGGACCCGCATGCCTGGTTGACCGATACCGGCACCGTCCGCTGGGCGGTGGTGGGCATGGAGGTCTGGCACACCACCCCGTTCGTGGCCCTGGTCACCCTGGCCGGTCTGATGGGGCTCAGCAAGGACGTGATGGAGGCTGCTCTGGTCGATGGTGCCAACGCGTGGCAGCGCTTCACCCACATCCTGTTGCCGGCACTGCTGCCGATTCTGGGCGCGGTCCTGGTGCTGCGCGGCATGGATGCGATTCAGCTCTTTGACGAGGTCTACGTGCTGACCGGCGGTGGCCCGGGCCGGGAGACCTCGGTGATCAATCTCTACCTGTATCAATTCGGCTTCCGGCAGTTCCGGATGGGCGAGACCTCCTCGGCGATCACCCTGATCATGGGCGCGATCATCATGGTGGCCCTGATCGTCACGGTGATCCGGCGGCTACGTGAGGCCAAGGTGGTGCGCCGATGAGGCAGTTTCTGCATGTTCTCGGACGGATCGGCAACGGCATCGTGGCCGTGCTGCTGGTCGCGGCCAGCTTGTATCCGGTGGCCTGGCTGGTGGCGATCTCGCTGCAGCCGGCCAAGAGCGCCTACACGATGCCGACCCGGTGGCTGTTCGTCCCCGACTTCAGCACCTACGCCGAGCTGTTCGCCGACCCCGACTTCGTGGCCGCACTGGTGAACACGATCCAGCTGACGGTCTTCGGGACGGCGCTGTGCGTCGGCCTGGGCGCCTTGGCCGCCTACTCGCTGTCCCGCTATCGGACCCGGTGGAGCGGTCTGCTCACCGGATCGATCGCAATGTCGCGGGTGGTGCCGTCCTTCGCCGTGGTGCTGCCGATCTTCTTCATCTACCGCAGCCTGAACCTGCTGGACTCGATGGCCGGACTGGTCCTGGCGCTGACCGCCTTCCAGCTGCCGCTGTCGATTCTCATCCTGCTGAACGTGATGAACGACATTCCGAAGTCGATCGACGAGGCCGCCGAGATCGACGGCGCCGGCGCCTTCGCCACCTTCTGGCGGGTGATCCTTCCGATCTCTCGTCCCGGGTTGGCAGCGACGGCTGTGCTGACCTTCGTGCTGATCTGGAACGAGTTCCTCTTCGTCCTGGTGTTAGCCGGCGACCGGCTGGTCACGATGCCCATGCTGATCTCCACCTTCCAGACCGACAAGCAGATCCTGTGGACCGAGATCGCCGCCTCCAGCGTGATCTCGCTGCTGCCGGTCGGGCTGCTGATCGTCTTGGCCCAGCGCCATCTGCTGGCCGGGCTCGGTGCGGGCGCGGTGCGCGAATGATGACCCTCCTGGCCTGCCACGTCCCGGCTCAGCGTGCAGTGGCCGGCTGGATTACACTCCTGCTGTCGTGTGTCAGTCCCGTCGGGTTGCCGCGATGACCAGCAAGCCGACCACGTCCACCCCCAAACCGACGAGGGGCAACTTGACTGCCTCCAGTAGCGCATCAACCCGCCGCTACGCCTCCCGAACCGAGGAGGCGTTGGCGCTGATCCGCGCCCTGATCAAGGATCAGGGCCTGGTTTCGGGCGACCGTCTGCCGAGCGAGAGTGAGCTGGCCGAGTCACTGGCGATCTCCCGTTCCAGCGTCCGGGAAGCCATGAAGCTGCTCGAGCAGGAGGGGATGGCCACCGCCATTCAGGGCAAGGGACGATTCGTCTCGGCCTCGGCCGCACTCAGCCTGGAACGTCCGGTGACCAAGTACGAGAGCACCACCGAGATGCTGGAGAGCCTCGGCTTCGAGGTGTCGACCGTGGTCCTGGACGTCCGGGAACGGCCGGCCACACCGGCCGAGACCAAGGCCTTGGACTTGGCGGCCGGTGAGTTGGTGGTCGCGATCCAGCGGCTGCGCTGCGGCGATGACGAACCGATGGTGTTCAGCACCGACGCCGTGCCGCGACGCCTGCTGCCCGGGCCGATCGAGTTTCGGGACTGGAGCGTCTCGGTGACCTCAATGCTCCAGGCGCACGGCAGCAAGATCGACTCCTCGGTGGCCCGGATCACCGCGGCCACCCTGCCGGTGGAGTATGCGGCTCGCTACAACCTGACCGGCTTTGATCCATGGCTTCTGGTCGAGGAGACCTGCCTGACCATCGATGGTGCCCGCGCCCTCTATGCGCTGGACTATCACCGCGGGGACAAGATCGCCTTCAACGTGCTGCGTCGGCGCTGAGCCGTCCGACCGGAGCCGGGGCGGCTATTCCGCAGCGATCGCCTCGTGGTGGCGAACCACCTCGGCGACCACGAAGGACAGCCACTTCTCGGCGAACTCCGGGTCCAGGTGAGCCTGGGTGGCCAGCCGGCGCAGCCGGGCGATCTGCTGATCCTCGCGCTCGGGATCGGCGGCAGCCATCCCGCGCTGCTTCTTCAGTAGGCCGACTCGCTGAGTGATCTTGAACCGCTCGGCGAGCAGACAGATGATCGCGGCGTCGAGGTTGTCGATCGAGCCGCGCAGGGCTTCGAGTTCGGGATCGCTCTGCACGTCCACAGCCTACGGGGGATCGTCCGCCGCGTCGCGGGGAACGTGCCCACCGCGGACGCTCCTCTCTGCCGCCGCCGATCGCCCCCTCGACGCCGTTCTCGCTACTGAACCGAACCCCTGCTACCGGAATTTCGGCAGCGAGCGTTGCGTTCGGTAGCGCGAACTCGGGGGGAGGACGGCTGAAGCCGGGGAATGGGCCGTGACGCACACCGGGACGGACGGCCCCGGACGCAGAGATGGGGCCCCGGGCGAACCCGGGGCCCCATTACGTCCGTGGCGAGGACGACTACTCAGTCGAGCAGGTCTGCGTACAGCGGGGTGGACAGGTAGCGCTCGCCCCAGGACGGGATGATCACCACGATGGTCTTGCCGGCATTGGCCGGGTCATTGGCCAGCTCGGCGGCGGCACGCAGTGCGGCGCCGGACGAGATGCCGACCAGCAGGCCCTCCTCCTTGGCGGCCCGGCGGGCCCAGTCCAGAGCATCGTCGGAGGTCACCTTGATGATCTTGTCGATCAGCGACACGTCCAGGATCTCCGGGATGAAGCCGGGGGAGATGCCCTGGATCTTGTGCGGGCCCTTCGGCTCACCCGACAGCACGGCCGACTCGGCCGACTCCACGGCAACCAGCTGGACGTCCGGCTTGCGCTCCTTCAGTACCTGGCCGACGCCGGTGATGGTGCCGCCGGTGCCTACCCCGGACACGAAGAAGTCGATATTGCCTTCGGTGTCGGCCCAGATCTCCTCGGCCGTGGTCTTCTTGTGGATGGCCACATTGGCCGGGTTGGTGAACTGGCTGGCCAGGATCGCGCCCGGGGTGTTGGCGACGATCTCCGCGGCGCGTGCGTTGGCGCCGGGGATGCCCTCGGCGGCCGGGGTCAGGACGAGTTCGGCTCCGAACGCGCGCAGCAAGGCGCGACGCTCCTTGGAGAACGACTCCGGCAAGGTGATGATCACCTTGTAGCCGCGGGCCGCGCCCACCCAGGCCAGAGCGATGCCGGTGTTGCCGGAGGTGCCCTCGACGATCGTCCCGCCGGGCTTGAGCGAGCCATCGGCTTCGGCGGCGTCGATGATCGAGACACCGATCCGGTCCTTCACCGAGGAGGCCGGGTTGTAGTACTCCAGCTTGGCCAACACGGTCGCCTTACTGTCGCCGTAGAGGCGGTTGATCCGCACCAGCGGGGTGCGACCGATCAGCTGGGTCGCGTCTTCGTAAATGGGCATCTGAGATATCTCCGGTTTCTTCTACTCGTTCAAACTCAGGCGGCCACAGCGCGGTCGACCTGTTGCAGTGCATTGACTACTTCGGACTTGCGGGCGGCGCCGACGATCCGATTGCGGACCACCCCATCGGCGTCGAGGAGCAGGACGGTGGGCGTCCTGGTGATGCCGAACTCCTCGACCAGGTCGAGGCGAGTTTCGGCGTTGAGGTCAATGTGTCGTACCCCTTCGGTGTCGGCGGCAATCTCGGCCAGCACTCGGTGGGTGGCCCGGCAGGGCGCACAGACCGTCGCAGAGAACTGGACGAACGTGGCCTGGCTGCCCAGCGGCGAACCCAAGGCACCTTCATCCAAGCTCGGTGCAGTCCGCACCGGCTTCGCCCGGCCGTCGGTCAGCCGACGGTAGCCACCGAAGGCCAACGTCAGTGCCAGCGCCGCGAGTGCGATCCACACACCAGTCATGATCGCGCTCAGTTCGCCGCGCCGGCAGCCGACCCGGCGGACAGCCGCTTGCCCAGGAGGTAGAGCTCGCAGCCGAGGCAGAAGTCGAAGATGGCATTGAGGAGCGCGGCCACCAGCGCGAAGCCGACGGCGATCCAGAACAGCACGGCCAGGCCGAAGATCCAGCCGGCCAGCCCGGCCACGGCGAAGACCAACCCGACGGACTGGGCGAATCGTGGCGGCTCGGACGCCTCAAGCTCGGCGGGAGCGCCCAGCCGCGGCCGGACGAATCGGCGGTAGACCAGCCCCCAGGGCTGCGCCTGCAGGCCCAGCAGTGAGCCGGCGGCGAAGGCCACCGTCTGGACCAGGAGGACGATCAGGCCGGCTAATGAGGTGGGGCCGAGGATCAGAACGGTGATGAGCAGCACCGCGGTTATCGCCGCGCCGAAGCGCGGACCCCGCGGGTCGATCAGCCCGGAGCTGGCCGGGACAGAGGTGGGTTCGGACATCGAGTCTCGATTCGGGTCGACGTGGATTGTGCGTGGAGTGGCGGGGACGGGCGGCCACGTGCGGGGCGGCGGATCGCTCGGTGGCGAGTCTGCGCGGCAGGTGTCGTCGGTCAGCGGGGACAACACATTCGCGGCACTGTGATGGCTCGATGGGAGCCTGTGTATCCACGCGCGAACATGTGACTACGTTAGCACGCAGGTCGAGTGGTTCCCAACCGCCTCGGCAATTGCCGAACGTCAGTTCGCGGCCAGTGCCCGGTCCAGCCCAGCAGCGACATCGGCCACCAGGTCGGACGTGTCCTCAACGCCCAGGCTCAGTCGCAGCATTCCGGCGGTGATCCCCGCGGCCTGCTGCGCCTGGGCGGACATGGACGCGTGGGTCATCGTGGCCGGCACGGAGACCAGCGATTCGACACCACCCAGGCTCTCGGCCAGGCAGAAGCAGCGCAGCCCGTCGGTGAAGGCGTGGGCGGCGGCGGAGTCGGCCAGCTCGAAGGTGACGATGCCACCGAAGCCGTCCATCTGGCGGGTGGCCAGCTCATGCTGCGGGTGTTGCGGCAAGCCGGGGTAGTGCACCGCGCGGACGGCCGGGTGCCGGTTCAGTAGCTCGGCCACGGCGGCGGCATTGCGCTGGGCAGCGGCCACCCTCAGGTGCAAGGTGCGCAGTCCGCGCAGGGCCAGGTAGGAATCGAAAGCGCCGGCCGGAACGCCCAGGGTGTTCGCCCACCAGGCCAGCTCGGCACCACGCTCGGCATCGGCGCTGACCACCACGCCGGCGATCACATCGGAGTGGCCGTTGAGGTACTTGGTGGCCGAGTGGACGACCACGTCCGCGCCGTGCGCGAGCGGCCGCTGAACGATGGGACTGGCGAAGGTGTTGTCGGCCACCACCAGTGCGCCGGACGTGTGTGCGGCGTCGCTCAGCCGGGCAAGATCGGCGATGCGCAGCAGCGGATTGGACGGCGTCTCCAGCCAGACCAGGTCCGGTCCGGCGGCGATCGCGGCCAGTGCGGCTGCGGTATCGCTGAAGTCGACGTAGTTCAGTCGGCCGATCCGTCCGGTGCGGCGCAGCGCCTCGAAGAGCCGCCAGGTGCCGCCATAGCAGTCGGACGGGGCCAGCAGGCTGCCGTTGGCCGGCAGCAGGGCCATCACCGCTGTGGTGATGGCGCCCATCCCGGAGGCGGTGACGGTACCGGTGGCGCCGCCTTCGAGGTCGGCCACCGCCTGACCGAAGAGGTCACGGGTGGGGTTCCCGGAGCGGCCGTAGTCGTAGCGCCCCGGGCGGCCGGGGTCGTCGAACTCATAGGAGACCGAGAGGTGGAGCGGGGCGACCACGGCGCCGAAGGCGGGATCGCTGGACAGTCCCGCGCGGACGGCGCGGGTGCTGGGGTGCAGATCGGCGGGTGTCGGACAGGAGGGGTCGGTGGACGGGTTGGTCATCGTGTGCACCTGCTCGGACATCGGCTCATCGTCGTCCCCTTCGGGTTGAGGTGTGGCCCGGGCCGCCACAGCGGACGGCCCGGGCGAGGCAATTCGATCAGAGCTGGGCCAGTGCCTGGTCGAGATCGGCGATCAGGTCGTCCACATTCTCGATGCCGAGACTCAGCCGCACCGCCTCCGGCGGAACCCCGGCTGCGGCCAGCTCCTCGTCGTTCAGCTGGGAGTGGGTGGTGGTGGCGTTGTGAATGGCCAGGCTCTTCGCGTCCCCGATGTTGGCCAGGTGGCTGAACAGGCCCAGCGCCTCGATGAACTTCGCGCCGGCCGCGCGCCCGTCCTTCAGGCCGAAGGCGAGGATGCCGCCGTAGCCGCGACCATTGAAGATCCGATCGGCAACCGCCTTGTACGGCGAGGACTCCAGGCCGGGGTAGCTGACCCAGGACACCTTGTCGTGCGCCTCGAGATACTTGGCCACGGCCAGAGCGTTGGCCGAGTGACGCTCGATCCGCAGGTGGAGGGTCTCCAGGCCCTGCAGGAACAGCCAGGCGTTGAACGGGCTGACCGCAGCACCGGTGTTGCGCAGCAGCACGGTCCGGGCCCGAATGATGTAGGCGGCCGGTCCGGCGGCGTCGGTCCAGACCACACCGTGGTAGGCGGGATCGGGCTTGGTCAGGCCCGGGAAACGGTCAGAGTGGGCGGCCCAGTCGAACTTTCCGGAGTCGACGATTATGCCGCCGACCGAGGTGCCGTGGCCGCCGATGTACTTGGTTGCGGAGTGGACGACGACGTCGACGCCGTGGTCGAAGGCCTTGGACAGGATCGGCGTGGGCACCGTGTGGTCGACGATGAACGGCAGGCCCAGCGCGTGCGCAGCCGCACTCCAGGCGTCCAGATCGACGACGTTGATGGCCGGATTGCCGATGGTCTCACCGAAGACGAGCTTGGTCTTGTCGTCGACGTGCTGGGCCAGCTCCTCGGGCTTCTCCGGATCGACGAAGCGGGCTTCGATCCCGTACTGGGCCAGGGTGTGGGCGAACAGGGCGTAGGTACCGCCGTACAGCGTGGACAGCGCGACGATGTTGTCGCCGGCGTAGGTCAGGTTCAGTACGGCGTAGGTGATCGCGGCAGCGCCGGAGGCCGTGGCCAGCGCGCCGACGCCGCCTTCGAGAGCGGTCAGCCGGGTCTCGAAGACCGACTGGGTCGGGTTCATGATCCGGGTGTAGATGTTGCCCGGCACTCGCAGTGCGAACAGGTCGGCGGCATGCTCGGTGTCGTCGAAGACGTAGCTGGTGGTCTGGTAGATCGGGACGGCGCGAGCGTTGGTGGCCGAGTCGGCCTCCTCCTGGCCGGCGTGAACCGCCAGAGTGTCGGGATGCAGGGACATTTTTCTCCTCGGTGTGCTGATACTGCGGACTGCGTCTTGGGAGGCCCGGATCGGGCCAGATGGGTTCAGTGAGCTGTGCGCGAGCGTGCGCAGCAGCCTGAGAGTGTGGCGTTGGTGAGTCGAGGCTGAGTCAGCACATTCGACAACGCGCCATCGACGGCATGCAGCAGCAACCCATGGTTGCGGTGCTCGTCGAGGTCATGGCTGGAACGCTAGCAGGTGTGTCCGCCTGGTGGTCAAGGCATCTCAGCACATTGCGTATACAGAAGCGTCCGGACGTCCACTTGGCTCACCCGGGCACTGTCGGTGAGTCCGGTCCTCGCCCAGCCCTAGACTTCGGCCATGAGTCCTGACCACGATCTGGTGTTGGTCGTCGACTACGGAGCCCAGTACGCCCAGCTGATCGCCCGCCGCGTGCGTGAGGCTCGGGTCTACTCCGAGATCGTCCCGCACACCATGCCCGTTGCCGAACTGCTGGCCAAGCAGCCCACGGCCGTCATCCTGTCGGGTGGCCCGAGTTCGGTCTACGAGCCCGGAGCCCCGCAGTTGGACGTCGCCCTACTCGAGGCCGGGGTGCCGGTCTTCGGCATCTGCTACGGCTTCATGGCGATGGCCCAGGCCCTCGGCGGACGAGTGGCCCGCACTGGCCAGCGGGAGTACGGACGCACCCGTGTCGAGGTCACCGATCCCGGCGCGCTGTTGAATGGCCTGCCGCCGGTGCTGACCTCGTGGATGTCGCACGGTGATGAGGTCACTGCGGCCCCGTCCGGCTTCCGGGTGAACGCCCGCTCGCCGCGGGCTACGGTGGCTGCCTTTGAGGATCCACAGCGGCGGCTGGCCGGGGTCCAGTGGCACCCGGAGGTGCTGCACTCCGAGCATGGCCAGAAGGTGCTGGAGCGGTTCCTGCTCGAGATCGCCGGCTGCCGTCCGACCTGGACTTCGGCGAACATCGTCGAGGAGCAGGTCGCCCGGATCCGTGCCGAAGTGGGCGATGCCCGAGTGCTGTGCGCGCTTTCCGGGGGCGTCGACTCCGCGGTGGCTGCCGCCCTGGTCCAGCGGGCGATCGGTGACCAACTCACCTGTGTCTTCGTCGATCACGGGCTCTTGCGCACCGGTGAGGCTGAACGCGTCGAGCACGACTTCGTGGCCTCCACCGGAGTCAAGCTGGTCGTGGCCAATGAGGAGGGGCGCTTCCTCGGAGCCCTGGCCGGAGTCAGCGACCCGGAGACCAAGCGCAAGATCATCGGACGCGAGTTCATTCGCACCTTCGAGGACGCGGCTCGCCGGATCAACGCCGACGGCCCGATCGACTACCTGGTCCAGGGCACCCTCTACCCCGATGTCGTCGAGTCCGGTGGCGGCGAGGGTGCAGCCAACATCAAGAGCCACCACAACGTCGGCGGTCTGCCCGATGACCTGCAGTTCACCCTGATTGAGCCGCTGCGCACCCTGTTCAAGGACGAGGTGCGCCAGGTCGGCCGTCAGCTGGGCCTGCCTGAGCACATCGTCAACCGGCACCCGTTCCCCGGCCCTGGCTTGGGGATTCGCATCGTCGGTGCGGTGGACGCCGAGCGGCTGCGGATTCTGCGGGCAGCCGACCTGATCGTCCGCGAGGAGACCACCGCGGCCGGCCTGGATGGGTCTATCTGGCAGTTCCCGGTGGTGCTGCTGGCCGACGTCCGCTCGGTCGGCGTGCAGGGTGATGGACGCAGCTACGGGCATCCGATCGTGTTGCGTCCGGTGTCCAGTGAGGACGCCATGACCGCCGACTGGAGCCGGCTGCCCTACGAGGTGCTGGAGAAGATGTCGACCCGGATCACCAACGAGGTTCCCGAGGTGAATCGCGTCGTCCTCGACGTGACCAGCAAGCCGCCGGGCACCATCGAATGGGAGTGAGTCTCCCGTAGAGACGCCAGTGGGGCGTCGTCCGCTTCCACCGGACGACGCCCCACTGACCTTTTCAGCGCAGGTCGGACGGCGGCTGTGAGCCGTTGCTGCTGAACGCGCGCTTGACCTCCTCGAGCCCGGTGCTGCCGCCGTCGATCGGCAGAACCAGCCACAAGACCAGGTAGACCGCGACCGGGAAGAAGAAGAACACGCTGGCCAGGGCCCACACCACCCGGACCAGGGTCGTGTCGATCCCGAAGGACCGGGCGACGCCGCCGCACACACCGGCGATCATCTTGTCTGCCGCAGAGCGGGTGAGTTGCTGCTTCATTTCTCTGTTTCCTTTCGTGAAACTCAGTGGTGTTGACGTGAGAGCAGGACCATTCCCGCTCCGATGACGATCAAGGCGACGGGCGCGGCGGTTCGGACGAACCCCCAGTTGACATCGCCGAAGCTGGACCACAGGCCGAGCCCGCCCAACAGCATCGCGGCTAGTCCGAAGCCGAAAGCGGCGCGATCTCGGTTCACTGGGTCACCTGCACTTCGCCAAGGCCGACCTTCAAGTTGATGGTCAGCGTGGGGGTGTTGGCCGGGGTGTCGCTGTTCAGCGAGCCGCTGATTCCGGCCCCGGTGATGTCGGGGCCGCCGCTGACCTGGTACTCGCCGGCTCCGACGCTCCAGATCAGCTGACTGCGGACGTTCTTCGGAAGCTCCAGGTTCACCTGGCCGGTCCCGACGTCGATGGTCACCGCCTGGTCCTTGGCCAGGTCGAGGCCGCTGAGATCGAGGGTGACCTCACCGGCGGAGTACTGGAGCTGGCTGGGCAACTCGGCCCCGGAGGTGTAGGTCTCACTGAAGCTGCCGACCTTTCCTGGCTGTACCGGGAACATCAGCGACGTTGTGGCGATCGCCGCGATCAAGGTGGCCGGCAGCAGCAGCGGCGGACGGCGCCGCCGCGAGGAGATCACCAGAGCCAGACCGAAAGCCGCCAACACTGCTGCCGCGTAGGGCAAAGCGCCGGTTCCACCGGACGCGTTGACCAGGGCGACACCTGCCGCCGCCAGCACGAGGGCCGGCAGCCATCCCGACCAGCGTCCGCGCGAATGGCTGCGATGATCCGGACGGTTGCGGACCTCCGGAGCCAGATTGTCGGTGACCACCAGTTCCTGGGGTTGATCGGTGTAGGGCTGCTCCCAGCGCTGTTCGAACGCGGTCGGCTGGGCCGGCGGCATCGCGGTAGTCGCGGACGACACCAGGCCGGGGTTCTCGAAGCCAGGAGTCTGTTGCTCGGCCAGCCGAACCCGCCAGGCGTCCGAGGCGCGCTCGAAGGGGGTCGGCTCGGTCGGCCGATGGCTTGCGGGCCTGGGGCGACGCTTGCGGAAGCCGAAGAACCAGATCGCGAAGATGATCAGTGCCGGGCCGATCCCGATCCCGCTGAAGCCGCCGGCATAGAGCAGGACTGCCGATACCGCGAAGACGCTGACCACGATGGCTGCCGTCGGCCACGTCCGGGTGAAGGGGAGCCAGCGCTGCACCGGCATCACCTGCTGGCCGTCCTTGGGCATCAATGCCATGCCGGCCAGGTAGGCCACGATGCCCAGTCCGCCCAGGAAGATCGCAGCCAGTACCGCCGCTACCCGCACCACCGTCGGGTCGACGCCGAGTCGACGCGCCACGCCGGCGCAGACGCCGGCCACCATCTTGGTGTCGGCCGGCCGAGTGATCAGCGTGGGCAGGTTGTCTGGCATGCCTCTATTCAACGTCGCGGGCCGGTGGCCGACCATCGGGGTTGACCCCGAGCCGCCCCGCGATCCCCGGCCAGGGGCGGCCGCGCAGCCTCGCTGGATGCAGCTCTGAACCCCTCATGGACCGCATGACCCGTAGATAACCATGTGATAACGAATCGTCGGAAACGGCCCGTTCGGGGCCGTTTCACTTGACCATGAGAGCGTTTGCGGTCTTGAATGGGGCCAGGCCTAAGAGCGCTCTCAGAGCTCGGGCTTGCCACCCATGCATGATCAGCGGGCACCGGGCCCGCAGACTGACGAAGGAGTCCACATGCGTTCATCCCTGTTGCGAGGAGCGGCGGTTACCGCCGGCCTGGCGCTGTTGCTGGTCGGGTGCTCCGGCCCGGCGGCCACGCCGTCGGCCAGCACGTCGGCGTCGACCTCCACCAGCGCACCGAGTGAGGAGAAGGTCACCCTCACCGTCGCAACCTTCAATGAGTTCGGCTACGAGGACCTGTACGCGGAGTACATGAAGGACCACCCGAACGTCACCATCACCCCGAAGAAGGCCGCGACCTCCAACGAGGCCCGCGAGAACTACTTCAACAAGCTCGCTGCGGGCTCCGGCCTGTCAGACATCGAGGCCATCGAGGTCGATTGGCTGCCCGACGTCATGCAGACCGCTGACAAGCTGTACGACCTGTCCGGCGACGACGTCAAGGGCCGCTGGCTGGACTGGAAGGAAGCCGCCGGCACCGCTCCGGACGGCAAGCTGGTTGCCTACGGCACCGACATCGGCCCCGAGGGCGTCTGCTACCGCGCCGACCTGTTCAAGAAGGCCGGTCTGCCGACCGACCGCGCTGAGGTCGCCAAGGCACTGGGCAGCACCTGGGATGACTACTTCAACCTGGGCAAGCAGTTCGTCGCCAAGTCCAACGGCGTGGCCTGGTTCGACTCCGCTGACGCGATCATGCAGGGTCAGGTCAACCAGCTGGCCAACGCCTTCTCCTCCACCGAGCCCGAAGAGACCCTGATCCCGCTGGCTGACAACGCCCCGGTCAAGGCTCAGTACGACTCGATCCTGAAGGCCGCCATGGACGACAAGCTGTCTGCGCACCTGCAGCAGTGGCAGCCGGACTGGGTGGACGCCTTCCAGAAGGGCAAGTTCGCCACCATGCTCTGCCCGGGCTGGATGCTCGGTGTCATCGAGGGCAACGCCAAGGGCGTCGAGGGCTGGGACATCGCCAACACCTTCCCCGGTGGCGGCGGCAACTGGGGTGGCTCGTACCTGACCGTTCCGGCACAGGGCGCGCACACCAAGGAAGCTCGTGACCTGGCCGCATGGCTGACCGCTCCCGAGCAGCAGATCAAGGCCTTCAAGGCCAAGGGCACCTTCCCGAGCCAGAAGGCGGCTCTGACCAGCCCCGACCTGCTGAGCGTGACGAACAAGTTCTTCAACAACGCCCCGACCGGCCAGATCCTGGCCGACCGCGCCAACGCTGTGAAGGTCAACCCGTTCAAGGGCCCGCAGTACTTCGCAGTGCGCCAGGTGATCGCTGACGCGATCAACCGGGTCGACGTGACCAAGAAGCAGAGTGCTGCTGATTCTTGGGCACAGGCCATCAAGGAGTTCAACGCTCTCGGCTGAGCTTGATTTCTTCTAGCCTTGTGGGCAGGGCGGCTAGTCCCGCCCTGCCCACAAGTCCGACCCCGAGAGGACTTACTCATGACCTGGCGCCAGCGCCTGAGCCGGTGGGACGTCAAGAGCGCCCCCTACCTGTACATCGCGCCGTTCTTCCTGCTATTCGCTCTGGTGGGCCTGTTCCCGCTGCTGTACACCGGCTGGGTGGCCCTCAATAAGTGGAGCCTGGTCAAGGGCAACCAAGGCTTCATCGGCCTTGCCAACTTCCAATACGTGCTGGCCCAGCCCCGCTTCTGGGACGGCGTCACCAACACCTTCTCGATCTTCCTGCTCTCCTCGGTGCCGCAGATCTTCATGGCGATCGGTATCGCCGCGGTGCTGAATGCGAACCTTCGCGCCAAGACCTTCTGGCGGATGGGCGTCCTGGTGCCCTACGTGGTGGCGCCGGTGGCCGTGTCCCTGGTGTTCGGCAAGCTCTTCGCCGACGAGTCCGGCGTCGTCAACGCAATCCTGACCAACATCGGACTGGATCCGATCGGCTGGCACTCCGACCGCTTCTGGTCGCACGTGGCCATCGCCACCATGGTCAACTTCCGCTGGACCGGCTACAACACCTTGATCTTCCTGGCCGCGATGCAGGCCATCCCGAACGACGTCATCGAGGCGGCGATCGTGGACGGCGCCAACCGCTGGCAGACCTTCTTCTCGGTCACGGTTCCGATGCTGCGACCGACCATCATCTTCGTGGTGATCACCTCGACGATCGGCGGCTTGCAGATCTTCGATGAGCCGCGACTATTCGACAACTTCTCTCTCGGTGGTCCAGACCGAGAGTGGATGACAGTCACGATGTATCTGTATGAGTTGGGCTGGAACGTCCAGAAGAACCTGGGGAGATCCGCCGCAGTCGCCTGGCTGTTGTTCCTGATCATCGTGATCTTCGCGCTGATCAACTACGCCATCACTCGGCGGATCGCCAGCAGCGATAGCCGCCCGAACCGAAAGGCGCTGGTCAAGTGAGCTCCGTCGCATCCGCCCATCAGCTGGCCGGCGCAGGTGCCGGCCGGGCCGCGGCCCGTCGGCGCCGCCGTGGTTCCCAGATGACCGAAGGGCAGCGCCGTCCGGGCTGGGTCACCTACACCATCCTCGGTGTGGTGATCCTGATCTCGGTGGTCCCGCTCTATTACGCCTTCCTGCTGTCGGCATCGACGGCAGAGGACATCGCGCGCAACCCGATTCCGTCGCTGATTCCACAGGGACACTTCTTCGAGAACGTGATGCGGGTGCTGAACTCCGGCATCGGCTTCTGGGGCGCGATCGGCAACAGCGTGATCGTCAGCGTGATCACCGCAGTCTCGGTGGTGTTCTTCTCCACGTTGGCCGGTTACTCGTTCGCCAAGCTGCGGTTCCGCGGACGCAACGGACTGCTGACCTTCGTGATCGGCACCATGGCCGTCCCGACGCAGCTGGGCATCATCCCGCTGTTCATCATCATGTCCAACCTGGGCTGGACCGGGAAGCTGGTCGCGGTCATCGTGCCGGGAGCGGTCACCGCCTTCGGTGTGTTCTGGATGACCCAGTACCTGTCGGAGGCATTGCCCTTCGAACTGATTGAGGCGGCTCGCGTCGACGGCTGTTCGATGATCCGGACGTTCTGGCATGTGGCGCTCCCGGCGGCTCGTCCGGCGGCGGCGATGCTGGCCCTGTTCACCTTCGTCGGCAGCTGGACGAACTTCTTCTGGCCGTTCATCGTGCTCGGCTCGACCAACCCGACTCTGCCGGTGGCCCTGCAGCTGCTGCAGGCGTCCTACTTCAAGGACATGTCGCTGATCATGGCCGGTGTGGTCCTGGCCACCTTGCCGCTGCTGGCCGTGTTCGCGGTCGCCGGGCGGCATCTGGTCTCGGGCATCATGGCCGGCGCGGTCAAGGGCTGATCGCGGCCTCTCGGGAAGCAGGTGCAGTGACTCGGTGGTCCATGCTGGCGGGTGCTGCCAGGTCGGCCCGATAAGGTTCTGCTGCCTTGTGGTGGTGAGCCCCGGCCGTACGCAGAGGTGTTGTGCAGTGTCGGATGTTCGATGGAACGCTCAGGAGGCGTCAATATGCCGAGGATGATGGCCGCGGCTGGGGTGCCGACTCTCGAAGACGTGGCCAAACTGGCCGGGGTCTCCAGAGCCACTGTTTCGCGCGTTGTGAACGCGGCACCGCTGGTGGCCGAAGCCACCGTGGTGGCCGTGCAGCGTGCCATCGACGAGCTCGGCTATCAGCCGAACCGCGCAGCCCGCGCCCTGGTGACCAGGCGAACGGGCGTGGTGGCGGTGCTGGTGGTCGAGACCGACTACCTCGTCTTCCGCGACCCCTACTTCCCGCAGGCCTATCACGGCGCGCTGCAGGCCTTCCGGGAGTCGGATACCCAGGTGGTGCTGGCCATGGCCCGTCCGGGGGAGAAGCCCACCGAGATGGTCCGCTATCTCGAGTCCGGCCATCTGGACGGTGCGATCGTGCTGTCGCACCATGGCCCGGAACTGGCCCAGGCCATAGAAGCGTCCCGCCAGCCCGTGGTCTTCGTCGGTAACCCCGAGACAGATGGGGTGTGTTACGTCGACCTGGACAATCTGCAGGCAGCCCGGACTGCCACCGAGCACCTGATCGCCGGCGGCTGTCGCAAGATCGCCACCGTCACCGGCCCGCTGGACATGGTCTCGGGACGCCACCGTCTGCAGGGCTTCGTCGAGGCGATGACCGATGCGGGCCTGGACCCCAGCTGGCAGGTGGAGGGCGACTACTCCGGGGCGTCCGGACGTCGAGTGGCCCGGTTGCTGGACGAGCACCCCGACATCGACGGCCTGTTTGTGGCCAACGATCTGATGGCCATCGGCGCGATCTCCGTGCTGCGGGATAATGGTCTTCGAGTACCCGACGACATCAAGTTGGTCGGCTTCGACAACTCCGAGGCCGCTGAGCAGGTGTCGCCACACCTGACCACGATGACCAACCCGTCCGACGAGCACACCAGGATTGCAGCAGAGATGTTGAAGGAACTGATGGCCGGGGTTCGCCCCGATCCGCCCACAGTCGTGCTGCCCAGTGAGCTGGTGGTCCGCGAGTCGGCATGAGCGAGCAGCAGGTCGTCCGATCGACTCGGCCGTTGAGCACGGCCTGGATCGGCGGGGTCTGCGCCGGGTTGGCCGATCATCTGGGTTGGCCCGTGCTACTGATTCGACTTGCGTTCGTCGTCGTGTCCGCCTTCGCCCTGACTGGGCTCTGGGCCTATCTGGTGCTGTGGCTGGCTATGCCGCGCACTGTGGCCGAACCCTCGGCGCCGGGGCTTGAAGCGAACTCGCGCGCCGGGATGCGCTCCACGACGGCCGCCAGCTTCAGCGGCGTCGATCTTGGTCTGGCTACGGCCTTGGCGCTGCTCGGCATCGGCCTGATCTGGATCGTCCAGGTCAGCGGCTGGGGGCTGGCGCCGCGAGTGCTCGCCGTCGGCATTCTCACCGGTGGCGGCCTGGGCATGATCTGGTGGCAGGCCGACCACGTCTCCACCCGCGAAGTCGTCCGCGGCTCGGGCTGGCAGCGGCTGGTGGCCCCTCTGGTGCGGCACTGGTCCTCGGTGGTCGGCATTCTGATCGGCCTGATCAGCCTGGCCGCTGCGGTGGCGGTGCTGGTGCTGAGCAGCGGGCTGGTCGAGCCGAGTCGCACGTTCCTGCTGCTCGGTGCGTCGGTGGCTGCGATCGCTTTGGCGGTGCTGCCGTGGATCATCCGGGTCCGCCACACGCTGGCCGAAGCCCGGCAGGAGGCGATGCTGGCCGACGCCCGCGCCGACATGGCTGCCCATCTCCACGACTCGGTGCTACAGACCTTGGCGCTGATCCAGCGGCAGGCAGGCGACCCGAAGAAGGTGACCGCACTGGCCCGGCGCCAGGAGCGGGAGCTGCGCCAGTGGCTCTACGGCGACGCGCCGACCGGCGGCAGTCTGGTCGAGGCGCTGACAGCGGAACTGCTCGACGTCGAGGACACCCACGGTGTGGACGTGGAGCTGGTCTCGGTCGGCGACACCGAACTCACTCCGGAGCTGGCGGCCCTGGTTCGGGCCAGCCGGGAGGCCATGGTGAACGCGGCCAAACACTCAGGGGCCGAACGGGTGGACGTGTTTGCCGAGGCCGACGAGGATCTGGTCAGCGTCTTCATCCGCGACCGGGGCAAGGGTTTCGACTTGGCTGAGATCGACGACGACCGGATGGGCGTGCGGGCGTCCATCGTGGAACGGGTCAAGCGAGCCGGTGGACGGGCCATAATCAGGACAGCGCCCGGAGAGGGCACCGAAGTCAGACTGGAGTTACCCCGATGAGTGAGAACGAACCCACCCCGGCCGCCTGGCGTGTGGTGGTCGTCGATGACCATGCCATGTTCCGCAGTGGGGTGAAGCACGACATCGGCGGACGCGTCCAGCTGGTCGGCGAGGGCGAGGACGTCCCCACTGCCGTGGCTGCGATCCTGGCCGCGATGCCCGACGTGGTGCTGCTGGACGTCCATCTGCCCGGCGGGGGTGGCATCGAGGTGATCAAGCAGGTCACCGCCACCGAGCCGAGCATGAAGTTCCTGGCCCTGTCGGTTTCGGACGCCGCCGAGGACGTGATCGGCGTGATTCGGGCCGGCGCCCGGGGCTATGTGACCAAGTCGATTTCCGCTGACGAACTGGTCGAGGCGATCGGACGAGTGGCCACCGGTGATGCGGTGTTCTCGCCGCGGCTGGCCGGCTTTGTGTTGGACGCCTTCTCCGGCGCCATCGACGTGGCCAGCATCGACGAGGACCTGGACCGGCTCTCGGTGCGCGAGCGTGAGGTGCTCCGGCTGATTGCCCGCGGCTATGCCTACAAGGAGATCGCCAAGGAACTGTTCATCTCGATCAAGACTGTGGAGACCCACGTCTCGTCGGTGTTGCGCAAGCTGCAGCTGTCGAATCGCCACCAGCTGACCCGCTGGGCGACCGACCGCAAGCTGGTCTGACCGGGCCGCAGAAAAGGGACAGCCCCCTTCTCTGCGAGAGCGTGGCCAGCAGCCCGCGCCACCTCCCTGCAGTCCGGAGTATGTTCCGCCCGGCAGCGGATCCTGACCTGTGGTGACCCCGCCCCGCCGCCGTCAAACCCGATTTCGGTCCCGATATCCGGCTGGCTGCGGACGCTGGCAAAGTGAGACCCGATTTCGGTCCCGATCCAGGGGGCCGAACGACCCGGATTGGGTACCAAACTCGGGTCTGAGCGAGAGATGGGTCTACGGCCGACTCAGATCGGGACGAAAGTCGGGTTTGAGCATCAGGAGGACGGCGACCCACGGAAGGCGGGACTGTCCCCTGCATCTGCGGGACCTGCCGTGGTCTCGCCTAGCCAGGCAGACCAGTGTGGCCGGGCCGTGGGTCCGGCCACACCGATTCGGTCAGCGGCGTCCGCGTCCGGTGATCACTCCGCGCAACCAGAGCACCAACACCGAGCCGCCGATCGCCAGCAACCACGACCACGGCGAGAAGAAACCAGTGACGCCGTGATCGAAGACCGCGCTGCCGATCCAGCCGCCGACCACGCCACCGATCAGGCCGGTCAGCAGCGTGGAGAGCCAGCCGCCGCCTTCCTTCATGATCGACTTGGCGATCGCGCCGGCGATCAATCCCATCAATATCCAGCCAATGAAGTTCATGCGATCCACGCTAGGTCGATCCCGCGCCTGCCGATATCGGGGGCCTCCACGACCTGACCCCAGCCGAACCATGGGTCGAGCCCGGTCTTTGGCAGTGGCTCGGCGTAGGCTTTGCGAGCCATGCCTGATTCGATGCTGCCCAGTCTGTTCGACGACGCCTTTCCGCGACCGGCCGAGGCCACCTCAGCCCCGGCGGTGGCACCGGAACCCTCGCGGCGAGCAGTGGACGAAGCCGAGCTGCTCGCCGGACTGAACCCGCCGCAGCGCGAGGCAGTCCTGCACGCCGGATCACCGGTGCTGGTGGTGGCCGGCGCCGGCTCGGGCAAGACCCGGGTACTGACCCGACGGATCGCGCACCTGGTCAGCCAGCGGGGCGTCCATCCCGGCTCGATCCTGGCGATCACCTTCACCAATAAGGCGGCCGCCGAGATGCGGCACCGGGTGGTCGATCTGGTCGGTAATCGGGCCCGGATCATGTGGGTGTCCACCTTCCACTCGGCCTGCGTGCGGATCCTGCGCAGCGACATCAACCGGTTCGGGATGAACCGGACGTTCTCGATCTACGACGACACCGACGCCAAGCGGCTGATGCAGCTGGTGCTGCGCGATGCCCAGGCCGACCCGAAGCGGTTCCCGCCGCGGGCGGTGCTCAACTGGGTGTCCAACAACAAGAACCAGCTGGTCGATTTCGAGATGGCGCGGGCCCAGGCGTCCACCCCGAACGAAGAGGTGTACGCCGACGCCTACGCCGAGTATCAGCGGCGGCTGCGGGCGGCCAACGCGTTGGACTTCGACGACCTGATCATGACCACCGTGCACCTGCTGCAGTCCTTCCCGGATCTGCGCGAGCAGTACCGGCGCCGGTTCCGGCACGTCCTGGTGGACGAATACCAGGACACCAACCACGCTCAGTACGCGCTGATCCGCGAGCTGTGCGGTGTCCACCCGGCCGAGCCGGACGCCGTGCTGGTGGAACCGCCCGAACTGCTCGTCGTGGGCGACTCGGATCAGTCGATCTACGCCTTCCGGGGCGCCACTATCCGCAACATCCTCGACTTCGAGACCGACTTTCCCGGAGCCCGGACCATCGTCCTGGAGCAAAACTATCGCTCCACCCAGAACATCCTCAGCGCAGCCAATGCGGTGATCACCCGCAATCCCGATCGTCCGGCTAAGCGGCTGTGGTCGCAGGCCGGCGATGGCGAGCTGCTGGTCGGCTACGTAGCCGACACCGAGCACGACGAAGCCCAGTTCGTCGCCGACGAGATCGACCGGCTCGCCGATGCCGGCCTGACCAAGCCCGGCCAAGTCGCGGTGTTCTACCGGACCAACGCCCAGTCGCGAGCCTTCGAGGAGGTGTTCATCCGGGTGGGGATGCCCTATCGCGTCGTCGGCGGGGTGCGCTTCTACGAGCGCAAGGAGATCCGGGACGCCATCTCCTACCTGCGGGCGATCGCCAACCCCGACGACGACGTGTCGGTGCGCCGGGTGCTGAACGTGCCCAAGCGGGGCATCGGCGACCGGGCCGAGGCCATGATCGAGGCCTTCGCCTCCAGTCACCAGCTCTCCTTCGGGGCGGCGCTGGATCGTGCCGACGAGATCCCCGGGCTGGCGGCGCGCTCGCTCACCCAGGTGAAGCTGTTCGCCGGGCTGCTGGCCGAGCAGCGGGCCGCGGTAGCTGCCGGCGTCCCGGCCGACCAGATCCTGTCGTCGATCCTGCAGAGCTCCGGTTACACCGACGAGCTGACCGGATCGTCCGACCCGCAGGACGAGACCCGGCTGGAGAACCTGGTCGAGCTGGTCAGCGTGGCGCAAGAGTTCGTCGCGGCCGCCCACGCCATCGACCTGCCGCCCGATGACAGCGAGCTGGCCGCGGCCGCCCCCGAGCCGGACGATTCGCTGCCGGCCTTCCTGGAACGGATCGCCCTGGTCGCCGACTCCGACCAGTTGCCCGACAACGACCCGGACGCGGCCGGCGTGGTCACCTTGATGACCCTGCACACTGCCAAGGGCCTGGAGTTCGACACGGTGTTTCTCACCGGCTTCGAAGAGGGGATCTTCCCGCACGAACGGGCCATGTTCGACAAGACCGAACTGGAGGAGGAGCGGCGGCTGGCCTACGTGGGAATCACCCGGGCTCGGCAACGGCTCTACCTGACTCGGGCCACCGTCCGCACGATGTGGGGCTCGCCGAAGTACAACCCGGCCAGCCGGTTCACCGACGAGATCCCCGAGTCGCTGATCGATTGGCGCCGGCTCGGTGTGGCCCGAACCAGCTTCGTCAGCAGTTCGGTGACCCGCCAGGCCGAAGCCAGACGTCCGAGCAGCCCATCGTTCGGGAAGTCGGCGCCGATCAAGACCGTTGCCGCGGTCGAGGTGGGGGATCGGGTGCTGCACACCACCTTCGGCCTAGGCTCGGTGATCGCCACCAGCGGGGTGGGCGATGCGGCCAAGGCGGACGTCGACTTCGGCTCGGCCGGAGTGAAGCGATTGTCGCTGAAGTATGCGCCGATGGAGAAGCTCTAGTCCTCGCCGACCCAGGCACTCAGCGCTGCGGGGCTGAGTGCCTTGTCCAGGGCCAGTTCGACAGCTCCGACGAGTGGACCGTCCTCGTTCAGCTCGGCATCGAGAACCGGCGGCGGGCAGCTGCGACGGTAGCTCATCAAGGCTTGGCTGAAGGCTTCCGCGAAATCGCCGGGGGCTAGTCGCCGCACGTCGGTGGCCAGACCGGAGATGGTGACCAGCTCGGGGTCCACGGCGTTGATCAGTCCGGCCAGGCCGCGACCTAGCGAAGCCGCCTGCGCCCGCAGCTCGGGTGCAGGGGCGTCCGGGCTTTGGGCGGCCAACCACTCTCGCACGGCGGTGACCTCCTGGACGGGGCCGGCCAGGTCCAAGGCCAGTTCGCGAGCCAGCGCGCGGGCGCCGAGTTCGACATCCCAGCAGCCGACCGCGCCACAGCTGCACCTGATCGGAGCACGACCGAAGGGGAGATGACCGTACTCGGCGCTGGCCCCGGTGGCGCCCAGGATCGGGTCGCCGTCTTGGCAGCTGCCGCCCCCGGCGCCGCTGAGCACCATCAGGTGGGTGCTGACCCGTGCCTGTCGGGCGGCGCCGCGACGCGCCTCGGCGACGCCGGCCAAGGTGGCGTCGTTGTTGCAGAGCAGTGGTCCGCCGGCACCGAGTGAGCTCAGCTCCACCTGCTGCCAGCCGAGCACCGCCGACTGAACCACCCGGGTGCCGGACAGAGTCCCGGCCAGGGAGACCGAGGTGGCGCTGATTCGGTGTCGATAGCGGCGGCGGTACCCGTTCAGGGTTGCTTCGACGGCGTCAAGAATCGAGGTGGGGGAGTAGTCGTCATGCGACCCGCCGTGGAGTTCGCCGAGCCGTCCGTCCACTCCGGCGACGGCGGTCCGCCAGCCGGTGGCGGTGATGTCGGCGGCCAGCACCAGCGGCCCGTCCGGATGGGGTAGCAGCTGAGTGCTCGGACGGCCGCGTCCGGTCGGGGCGGCGGCGGTCTCGGTGATCAGCCGGCCGGCATCGAGCCGACTGATCAGGTCGGTCATCGTCCCTGAGCTCAGGTGCAGACGCTTGGTCAGCTCGGCGCGGCTCGCCTCCGGCTCACCGCGATAGGCCTTCAGCACGTCCGCGGCCACCGACCAGCGCAGTTCTGCCTGACGGCGTCGGGCCGGAGGTCGCGAAGGAGCCATGACCCGGATTATACTCGCTGGACGAGCTTAAGAATGGAGTCGTGGTGAGTCCCGAGGAAGCGGCTGCCGCCCCTGCTGGCGCCCCTGTGATGACACAGTTTCGGCGCGACGGTGCCACCTGGCTGATCTATCTGGTGTGGGCGGCGCTGGGCTTCGCCGTGAACGGCCTGGGGAGCGTCCTGCTGCCGCTGAAGGACGAGCTCGGCCTGACCACCGTCCAGACCAGCCTCTACTCGGCCTTCTTCGCCATCGGCTTGGTCCTCACCGGGATTGTCGGGCATCGCCTGGTCGACGCAGTGGGACGGCATCGGCTGCTCCTGGTCGTCTTGGGTGTTGTCGGGGGCGGCGCGCTGGTGATGACCTTCGGCACGGTGGTAACCACCTTCCTCGGTGCCGCCGGGATCGGCCTGGGCGCCGCACTGATGATTCAGGTGCTGCCGGTCGAGATGGTCAGCCTGCAGCCCGACCACGCGCCGCGCGCACTGTCCGAAGCCAACTCCCTGTCCAGCATCGCCGGCATGATCGCGCCCTTCGGGGTGGCCTGGGCGTTGGCGTCCGGCCTGGGCTGGAGCTTCGGCTACACGATCCCGCTGGCCGTGGCCACCGGTCTGTCGGTGGTCGGCCTCCTGATCGCGCGACGCCGCAGCGATGCTGGGGTGGCCGATGACGTGACCGACGCGGCGCCGATCGCGACCGCGGTCGAGTCGCCGTGGCGGCCGTGGATCGAGATGGTCGGATCGGTAGCCGTAGAGTTCTGCTTCGTCCTGTGGTCGGCCACGGCGGTTGCGGCCTGGCATCACGTCGACATCTCGCTGGCCACTTTGATCGCCGGCTGTTTCCTGGTCGGCATGGGCGTGGGCCGCTTCGCCGGGGCCCCGCTGGCCGACCGTTTCGGCGTCCGCAACACCACCGTGGGTTGCCTGCTGCTCGCCCTGGTCGGATCGTTCGCCTTCTGGTTCGCCGGCGACCAATGGATCGCCGCCGGCGCATTGCTGATCGGCGGCTTGGGGGTCTCGCTGCTCTATCCGCTGACTCTCTCCCGGCTTCTGGCGGCCGATCCCGGCAACACCGACCGGGCTACCTCCCGCAGTGCATTGGCCTCCGGGGTGGCGATCCTGAGCGTCCCGCCACTGCTGGCCGGCCTGGCTGACATCGTCGGCCTGCATCTGGCTTTTCTGGTGGCGCCGGTGATCCTGGTTGCTCTCATCGTGCGCAATCTGTGGGCCGGGCGGAGTCGGTGAGGATGCCCGCGATCACAGCCGGGTGAGTAGCGTCCGGATCGCTGCTCGGGTGGACGTCCACGCGCCGCACAAGCAGCGACGCGCTCAACTTCTCAGTTGTTGGCCGCGTCCTTGACCTGGTTGTCGCCGGCCTTCTTGGCTTCCTTGTTCCATCCGATGAACTCCATCGGATCGGTGCCGGAGCCGTTCTTGTAGGCCGAGAAGTGCAGGTGGCAGGCGGTGGAGAGGCCGGTGTCGCCGACGTAACCCACGACGTCGCCCTGGTTGACGTGCTGACCGACCGAGACCACGTAGCGCGACATGTGCAGGTAGCCGGTCTGGACGTCGACACCGTTGATGTCGCCGTGGTCGATCCGGACGTTGTTGCCGGAGCCGCCGTTGTAGCCCATCTCGGCCTTGACGACGACGCCGGACTGCGCGGCCCAGATCGGCTGGCCGCAGGCGCCGCCGATGTCGTCGCCATCGTGCATCCGCCAGTAGTGCAGGATCGGGTGGAACCGCATTCCATAGCCCGAACCCACGCTGCCATCGGTGGGCCACATGAACTTGGAGAGGTTCTTCAGCCGGTCAGACTCAGTGGTGATCGCCTTGGCGTTGTCGGTCAGGGCGGAAGCCCGAGCGCTCGCCGCGGCCTGAGCCACCGCTTCATCGGTACCGGCCTTGGCTTCGGCGAGCGTGCGTGCCCGCGCGGCGGCCATGGCCGGGATGTCCGGAGTGGGAGTGCTGGTGCTGGTGGCGGAGGCGCTGATTCCCAGCGGGCCGTTGTTCGCGAAGGCTGTGCCGGTGGAGTAGTTGGCCGACGCGGTGAAGGTCACGACGCCCACGGCGGCGATTCCTGAGACGACCACCACGGTGAGGGCGCGTCGCAGCAGGCTCTGAAGGTGGCTTGCGCCAAGCCGGTGGCTGGGGGTGGAGCCGGGGCCCGGGAGCGCACGTCGAGGCTTGTCAACCTCGAAGTTCGGATTGCTCACTGGTTACCTGTTCACTCTTGCTCAATGGGCTGATTCGGCCGCCTCCGAACCAACGAACGAGAGCTTAGCATTTCTCAGGAACTTTCTCAGGATCCGGTCCAAACTGGGTACTGCTTGGCACTGATTCGGGCTCGGAACCGTGTTCGCGACCCCCGAATACTAGGCTCGCCGCAGATCGGCCCCCGGGCCGCGCGACAACAGGAGGTCGGGTGGATCTTTTCGAGTACCAAGCTCGAGACCTGTTCCAGGCGTCAGGCGTCCCGGTGTTGCCGGGCCTGGTGGCCAGCACGCCGCAGGAGGCGGCGGACGCCGCCGAGAAGCTCGGCGCGGAACTGGTGGTGGTGAAGGCCCAGGTGAAGACCGGCGGACGCGGCAAGGCCGGCGGAGTCAAGCTGGCCCGCTCGCCGCAGGAGGCCGCCGCCCATGCGTCCGCGATCCTCGGCATGGACATCAAGGGGCACCGGGTCCACAAGGTGCTGATCGCAGCCGGTGCCGAGATCGACGAGGAGTACTACTTCTCGCTGCTTCTGGATCGCAGTATCGGCGGCTACCTGGCGATGTGCTCCAAGCAGGGCGGCGTGGAGATCGAGACCTTGGCTGTCGAGCAGCCCGAGGCGCTGGCGAAGCTGCCGATCGACCCGCTGGTCGGGCTGGACCATCCGAAGGCGCGAGAGCTGGCCCGGCTGGCCGGCTTCACGGCCGAGGAGGCCGGCCCGATCGCCGACGTCCTGGTCAAGCTCGGCGCGGTGTACCGGGACCAGGACGCCACCTTGGTCGAGGTGAACCCGCTGGTCAAGACTGCCGCCGGCGACATCATCGCCCTGGACGGCAAGGTCACCCTCGACGGCAATGCGGCCTTCCGGCACCCGGATTGGGATCAGTACACCGATGCGGCTGCCGAGGATCCGCTGGAATTGCGGGCTCGGGAGAAGGGCCTCAACTACGTGAAGCTGGACGGTTCGGTCGGGGTGATCGGAAACGGTGCGGGACTGGTGATGAGCACACTGGATGTCGTCGCCGGGGCCGGCGCCGATCTGCCCTCACAGCCGCGTCCGGCGAATTTCCTCGACATCGGTGGCGGCGCCTCGGCCCAGGTGATGGCGAACGGGCTGGACATCATCTTGTCCGACCCGGACGTCCGCTCGGTGTTCGTGAACGTCTTCGGCGGGATCACCGCCTGCTCCGAGGTGGCCAAGGGAATCATCGACGCCCTGGCCATCCTGGGGGAGCGGGCTACCAAGCCGATCGTGGTCCGGCTCGACGGCAACGCCGTCGAGATCGGCCGGCACATGCTCACCGAGGCGGCCCATCCGCTGGTGCAGCTGGTGGACACCATGGACGCAGCGGCCCGACGGGCCGCCGAACTGGCCGCCGCGGCCGAATAGGAGTTAGCAGATGTCGATCTGGCTCGACCAGCGCGCGAAGGTCATCGTGCAGGGCATGACCGGTAGCGAAGGCCGCAAACACACCCAGCGGATGATCGGATCCGGCACCCGGATCGTCGCCGGGGTCACCCCGGGCAAGGGCGGACAGTCGGTGGTCTTCGAAGAGGATCCGGTGGCCGTCTATGACAGCGTCGTGGAAGCCAAGGAGGCGACTGGCGCGAACACGTCGGTGATCTTCGTCCCGGCTGCGCACACCGCGAAAGCCGTGCTCGACGCCATCGAGGCCGAACTCGAGTTGGTGGTGGTGATCACCGAGGGCATCCCGGTCCGCGACACCGCGGAGTTCGTGGCTGCGGCCAAGCGCAGTGGCAAGACCCGACTGATCGGACCCAACTGTCCCGGCCTGATCAGCCCCGGCAAGTCCAATGTCGGCATCATTCCGCCCAACATCGCCGGCCCCGGCCCGATCGGGCTGGTGTCGAAGTCGGGCACGCTGACCTACCAGATGATGTTCGAGCTGCGTGATTTGGGCTTCTCGTCCGCGGTCGGCATCGGTGGCGACCCGGTGAACGGGACCAGCCATATCGACGCGCTGGAGGCATTCGAGGCTGACCCGCAGACCGAGGCCATCGTGCTGATCGGCGAGATCGGCGGGGACGCTGAGGAGCGGGCCGCAGCCTTCATCGCCGAGCACGTCACCAAGCCGGTGATCGGCTATGTGGCCGGTTTCACCGCTCCGACCGGCAAGACCATGGGGCACGCCGGCGCCATCGTCACCGGGTCGTCCGGGACTGCCGCAGCCAAGAAGGTCGCGCTGGAGGCAGCCGGCGTCCGGGTTGGCCGCACGCCGAGCGAGACCGCAGTCCTGGCCCGAGCCGCGCTGCGCTGAGCCCGCCCGTCGCGGACGGGTGAGGTCAGGTGGACGGTAATGGAACCGTCCCCGCGGCTGGGACTCAGGGGAGCTGGGTGACTCGCTCAGCTGCGCGCTGGACGACGTCCTTCCAGGCCTCGTCGGTGAAGTCGAAGTCCTTGGTGGGGTTGGCCAGCACGTAGACCAGGCGCTTGCCGACGGTCACCACGCCGACCCGATAGACCGGGTTGCTCTGTCCGGTCTTCTGGACCACGTGGTAAGTGCTGCCCGAGAACTTCAGGCTGTTGGCTCCGGAGCCGGACACCTTCGGTCCATTGTCGACGGTGGCGGTCAGCATCCGGTCCGCGCAGCCGTCGATGTTGGAGTTGATGGTCTTCGCTGCTGCCGCGGCGGCCTTGGCGTCGGCGTAGGTGTAGATGACCTGGTCCACGCCGAAGCCGGACGGCGCCTTCGGGTCATCGGCCAGCAGCAGGGTGCGCTGAGTATCGGCGGTCGCGCCGGACAGCCGCGTCAGGTCGACGCCCTCGCAGCCGCTGCCCAGGATGCTCACCGGGTTGTCGGTGGAACTCCAGCGACCGGCCCCCAAAGTGAGCCGAGGCAGGTCGGCCGGGACCAACCAGCCTGGCTGGCTTCCGGCCGGCGGCAGGCCGGCCTTGACCTGAATACCGGTCGGGCAGGTTCCGTCTCCGCCGCTGCACTGGCGATTCACCGAGTTCGAGGCGACGGTGGCCACTGCGGGCACGGCCACCTCACTGCTGGTGGCCAGATCGATCAGACTGACCGTGCGTCCGGTCCGGGTGAGCAGCACCACGTGGTGAATCGGTGTGGCGTCCTGCACGGTCAGCTGCACGGCGTTCGCCGAGTCGGTCATTCCATCGATGGTCGAGGCGCTGTCGATCAAGGCGGTGTCGTTCGCGCAGACGCCGGTCTGCTGCAGCCGCAGGGCATAGGCAGTCGAGGCACTCGTCACGTCGGGGTAGACGTCGACGATCTGCACCAGCGAGTCCGTCGTGGACGAGGTGGACGGGATTCGGCGGGCGCTGGTCCGCTGCGCAGCCGGGAGTCCATCAGCGGTCGCCGGCAGGCACAACGGCCGTGCTCCGTTGGCCGCCTCGGCGGTACCCCAGCTCTGTCCGGCCAGGGTGCCCAGATCGGCACTGGTGAGCAGCGGGTCGACCGGCGCCTGCGCCGGGCTGTTGGCCCCGCTGGGTGCGTTGGAGTGTGCGGTCAGCAGGTAGATCACCGAGATCACCAGCAGCACCACGATCGTCACCGAAGCCACGATGATCAGCACCGGACGGGTCTTGCGCGGTGCCGGCTGCGCCTCCGGTTCGGCGGCCGCGAACCGCACCGGGCTGGACGGCGACGAGGGCGGGGCAAGCCGGGCGGCTGCGGTCGCAGCCAGCTCCTCGGGGCTCACCTTGTGGGTATGCCGTTCCTTGCGTGCGGCCTTGGCCTCTGCGGCGGCCTGCCGTGCTGCTTCCTGGTCGGCCTTGCGCTGTTCGGCGGCCTGACGTTTTGCCTCAGCCTTCTCCGCCTTGAGTCGCTCAGCCTCCGCCTTGCGGGCCTGCCGCGGTGACAACTGCGGCTCGGCGGGGGCGGTCGGTGCGGTCTCGATCGAGCGGGGAAGGTCGCCCAGGGAGGCCGGGCCCACGGGGGCGGCCGGGGCGTCCAGGCTGCTCAATGGCACGGTCACGGCCGGCGGTGCGCTGGGACGATTGGGCGGCGGCAGGACCGGATTGAATCCCGCAATCGGCGACAGCGGGCTGGCCGCCGAGCGACGCGGGGCAGCCCACTCGTCGTAGGGAATGTCGTTGGCCGAGTAGCGGCGGCCGTGGGCCGGCGGCAGCGCGCCTTCGGGGTCGGGCAATACCGGGCGCGGCGGCGGCACCGGAGTGGTCAGCTTGGCAGGCTCGTCGTCGCGGAACGGCGCCAGCCGTCGCATCAGACCGGTGTCGGTCAGCGGTGAGGGCGCCTCGTAGGAGTAGTCGCCGTCGTCGGGGCTTTGTGGAGAATGCGTCCAGTCGTCGGGGATGGGGCCGAGCGCCCGCCTCGGAGTGGACGAACCATCATTCGCCACGTTTGCCATCCCTTACCTCGACACCGGTTGTCCGAGCCAGTGTAGTGGCGTCGGGCGTGTCCGGGCCGTAGGCCGCAGCAGGTTGGGTCAGCATGGGTAGCGATGGCCAGAAAGACGACCCGAGGCACGAGCCGGCTGCAACTGCAGGTGGACAGCGCCCGCACGATCCGCATTCCTCAGCTTGACGGGGAACAACCGCTGCTGCCCTGGCCGCTCGCGGCCATCGGCGGCGGCCTGCTGGCCGCTCTCGCCGGCTGCCTGGCCGTGGCCGGCATCACCTTCGTCGGCTGGCTCAGTGTGATCGCGATTCCGGTCGCCGACATGCTCACCTTCGCCGGACGTGGCTGGCTGCTGGTCAACGGTGGCCACCTGGAGGTCGGCTCCGGCGCGATCAGCCTGATGCCGCTCACCGTGACCCTGGCCGTGGCTGCTCTGGCCGGCTGGGTGGGGGCCTTCAGCTACCGGCAGGTGCGGCTGGCGTTGGACGGTGATCCGGCGCTGACCCGCCGGATCGGTCTGATCGCTCTGACCGCCGTCCAGGTCAGTCTCGGCTATACGGCGTTCACGGCCGGGGTGGCCTGGGGCGTCGGCGGGCTCGGGGACGGCTCCGGCTTGGCCGGTGCGGCCGCGCTGAGCCTGCTGTCGGCCCTGATTGGGGCCGTGCTGGCCGACGGCTACCTGCTGGCCCTGCGCTGGCCGCGCTGGCTGCGGGCCGGCGTCCGCGGGGCTGGTGCCGGCGGTCTCGGTCTGGTGCTGCTGGCCGCGGTGGTGCTCCTCGTTGCGACGATCCAGGGCGTGGGCCAGATCCAGGCGCTGGAGGACGGAGTCGGCTTCGACACCGGCGGCCTGGTGGTGTGGGCGGTCCTACTGATCGGCTACCTGCCGAACCTGCTCGGCTGGTCCCTGGCCTGGGTGATGGGTGGCGGCTTCAGTGTGGGCAGTCAGACCCTGGTCTCGCTGTGGACCACTCAGCTGGGGATGCTGCCGGCCATTCCTGCGTTCGGGGCGCTGCCGGCGGACGGGTCGGCCAGCCCGTGGCTGATGAGTTGGCTCGCCGCGGGGATCGTGGTGGGTGCGTTGGCCGGCCTGGTCGCGGCCCGTGACGTCGGCGGTGAACCGGTGATGGCGATTGCCGCGGCCGGTTGCGCCGGGCTGCTCGTCGCCGCGATCTTCCTGCTGTGGATGGCGCTGAGCGGTGGCGGGCTCGGGGTGTTTCGAATGGCCGAACTCGGTCCGCGGCTGCTCGATGCGGCAATGACCGGAGCGCCGTTGCTGCTGTTGTCGGCACTGCTGGCCGGAGCGGTGGTCGCGCTGGTTCAGCGAATCGGCAACCGGCGGCGAGTGACGGCCCAGTAGTCGGCCCGCTCGTCCGGGCTTCGGTGCGACCGGCTGCCCTTGGCCGGTTTCGATAGGGTCTGGGGCATGCCGTTGCGTGTGGTGGTCCTGATTTCGGGAACCGGCACCCTGTTGCAGGCACTGCTGGATGCGCAGTCCCAGGGACGGCTGGACGCGCAAGTGGTGGCGGTCGGCTCGGATCGCCCTGGCATCGCCGGACTCCAGCGCGCCGCAACCGCCGGTGTGCCCAGCTTCGTCCATCCGCTGGCCAAGGGTGCCGACCGGGCGGCGTGGGACCGAGAGCTCGCCGAGCTGGTCGGGGCCTACCGGCCCGACCTGGTGGTCAGCGCCGGCTTCATGAAGCTGCTCGGTGCCGCGTTCCTCGACCGTTTCGGCGATCGCACCATCAACACCCACCCGGCGCTGCTACCGGCCTTCCCCGGGATGCATGCCGTTGCCGAGGCGCTGGCCCACGGCGTCCAGACCACGGGGGCCACCGTCTTCCGGGTGGACGCCGGTGTCGACTCCGGTGAGATTCTTGCTCAGGAGTCGGTTCCGGTCCTTGCCGGTGATGACGTCGAGAGCCTGCATGAACGCATCAAGATCGTCGAGCGGCGCCTGCTGGTCGACACCGTGAACCAACTCAGCCGAGGGAGATCATGAACGACCAAATGCCCATCACGCGCGCCCTGGTGTCGGTCTACGACAAGACCGGCCTGATCGAGCTCGGCCAGGCTCTGGTCGCGGCCGGCGTCGAGCTGGTCTCGACCGGCTCCACCGCATCAACCCTTGCCGGAGCCGGTTTGCCGGTCACCCCTGTGGAGCAGGTCACCGGCTTCCCCGAGTGCCTGGACGGGCGAGTGAAGACTCTGCACCCGCACATCCACGCCGGCATCCTGGCCGATCGGCGGCTGGCCAGCCATCGCGCCCAGCTGGACGAGCTGGGGGTGGCCCCCTTCGACCTGGTGGTCTCCAATCTGTACCCGTTCACCCAGACCGTGGCTTCCGGCGCCGGGATCGATGAGTGTGTCGAGCAGATCGACATCGGCGGTCCGTCGATGGTCCGGGCTGCGGCCAAGAACCACCCCTCGGTGGCGATCATCACCTCTCCCGACCAGTACCCGGCCCTGATCGAGGCGCTGGCCGCGGGTGGCTTCACCCTGGCCCAGCGGCAGGGGCTGGCCGCGGCCGCCTTCGTCCACACTGCGACCTACGACGTGGCGGTGGCCTCCTGGATGGGCAGCGTCCTCACCGACTCCAGCGCCGGTGACGGCTTCCCGGCCTGGGTGGGTGCCACCTGGAACAAGCTGGGCACTCTGCGCTACGGCGAGAACTCCCACCAGCGGGCGGCGCTCTACCGCTCCGGTTCGGCGAGCGGCGGGCTGGCCAACGCCACCCAGCTGCACGGCAAGGAGATGAGCTACAACAACTACACCGACGGCGATGCCGCCTACCGTGCCGCCTATGACTTCGACGCACCGGCGGTCGCCGTGGTCAAGCACGCCAACCCGTGCGGGATCGCGGTTGGTGCCGACATCGCCGAGGCGCATCGCAAAGCGCACGCCTGCGACCCGGTGTCGGCCTACGGCGGAGTGATCGCGGCCAACCGTCCGATCGATGCCACCGCGGCAGCCCAGATTGCCGAGATCTTCACCGAAGTTGTGATCGCTCCGGCCTACTCCGATGAGGCGCTGGCCCTGCTCACGGCGAAGAAGAACCTGCGGATCCTGGTCGCTGAGCCCTACCCGCGCGGCGGGGTGGAGTTCAAGCCGGTCAGCGGTGGCGTGCTGCTGCAGTCGGCCGATCAGATCGACGACGCCGGCGATGACCCGGCGAACTGGCAGCTGGTGGCCGGTGCGCCCGCCGATGCGTCCACTCTTGCCGATTTGGAGTTCGCCTGGCGCGCCTGCCGGGCGGTCAAGTCCAATGCGATCCTGCTGGCCAGTGATGGAGCCTCGGTCGGGGTCGGGATGGGCCAGGTGAATCGGGTCGATTCCTGCAAGCTGGCCGTGGAGCGGGCCGGTGTCCGGGCGAAGGGATCGGTGGCCGCGTCCGACGCCTACTTCCCGTTCAGTGACGGCCCCGAGATCCTGCTGGATGCCGGAGTGAAGGCGATCGTCCAGCCCGGCGGTTCGATTCGCGACGAGCTGACCATTGCCGCCGCGGCGGCCGCCGGTGTCACCATGTACTTCACCGGTACTCGCCACTTCTTCCACTAAAGGGGCCCGATGAGCGCACAGAAGCTGGACGGCACGGCCGTCGCCGCAGCCATCAAGGCTGAGCTCACCCAGCGGGTGGCGGCCCTGGCCGAGCGCGGCATCCGTCCGGGTCTGGGGACGGTGCTGGTCGGCGACGACCCGGGCAGTCGCTCCTACGTCGGAATGAAGCACCGCGACTGTGCCGAGGTCGGGATCACCTCGATCCGGGTCGACCTGCCCGCCGACGCGTCCGCCGCTCAGGTGGCCGAGTCGATCACGGTGCTGAACGAGGACCCGGCCTGTACCGGCTACATCGTCCAGCTGCCGCTGCCGCGCCACCTCGACGAGAACGCCATGCTGGCGCTGATTGATCCGGCCAAGGATGCCGACGGACTGCACCCGATCAACCTGGGCAAGCTCGTGTTGAACGAGCCGGCACCGCTGCCGTGCACGCCGCGCGGAATCGTCGAGCTGTTGCGTCGGCACCAGATCGAGCTGGCCGGCGCTGAGGTCTGTGTGGTCGGTCGTGGCATCACCGTCGGACGTCCGCTGGGGCTGATTCTGACCCGGCGCAGCGAGAACTCCACGGTCACCTTGTGCCACACCGGTACCCGTGAGCTGGCGGCGCACACGCGGCGGGCGGACATCGTGGTGGCCGCAGCCGGGGTTCCCGGCCTGATCACCGCTGACCTGATCGCGGAGGGGGCGGTCGTGTTGGACGTCGGCGTCAGCCGAGTGGACGGGAAGCTGGCCGGTGACGTCGCCGCCGATGTCTGGGAGAAGGCGTCCTGGGTGGCGCCGAACCCCGGCGGAGTCGGCCCGATGACGCGGGCCATGCTGTTGAGCAATGTCGTGGACCGGGCAGAGGCGCTGGCCCGATGACCACCCCCACGTCACTGCCACCGGCCAAGGGGCCGGTGCAGGCGGTGCTGGGACAATGGCCGTTGGCCCTGGTCCTGAGCGGGGTGGCGCTGGCCCTGGCGGTGGTCGGGCTGACCGGACACTGGCGGATCGGCTGCACGATGCTGGGTGCCGCGGTGACGCTGGGCGGCGTGCTCCGGCTGCTGATGCCGAACAAGCTGGTCGGGCTGTTGGCCGTCCGGAACCGGCTGATCGACACGGTGCTGCTGCTCGGCAGCGGGGTCGGCATTCTGGTGCTGACCTGGGCCATGCCGCTGTCTCGCTGAGGGTGAGCAGTCGCCGCCCGAACCGGCGGTGGGCATTAGGCTGAGCACTGCCCGCGTCGCCAGGCCGGTCGCGGGTCAGGCTCACGCCAGACCGGTGCCAGGCCGACCGGTGGATGGTGAATCATGACCTCACAAACAACCTCCCAGCCCATCGACCGCGCCCGGATCGCCGAGTTGACCGCCATCGAGCAGCTGCGGCTGGATCAGCGGACGACGGCCTCCAAGGTGATGTACGCCCAGGCCAATCAGCACCTGTCCGGCGGCGTCGCATCGTCCTACCAGGGACGCGACCCGTGGCCGATCTACATCGACCGCGGCGAGGGCCCCAAGATCTGGGACATCGACGGCACCGAGTACCACGACTTCCACAACGGCTTCGGCTCGATGGTGCAGGGCCACGCGCATCCGGTCATCGGCGCCGCGGTGGCCGCCCGCTACCCGCTGGGCACCCACTTCGGCTGCGCGGTGCCGGACAGTGTGATCGTCGCCGACCACCTGGCCCAGCGCTGGGGGCTGCCGAAGTGGCGGTTCACTAACTCGGGCTCGGAGTCCACGATGGACGCGATCCGGATCGCCCGCGCCTTCACCGGCCGGGACACCGTGATGAAGATCTTCGGCTCCTACCACGGCCACCACGACACCGTGATGGTCTCGATCGGCGTCCCCTACGACGCGATCGGCGACCGGGAGAACTACGCCTCGCTGCCCTATGGCGCAGGCATTCCGCAGGCTGTGGTCGACATGACCGTTGCGGTGCCGTTCAATGACGCCCCGGCCATGGAGCGCCGGATCCAGCGCCTGGAGAAGGAAGGCCGGCTCCCGGCCTGCGTGATCATGGAAGCGGCCATGATGAACCTCGGCGTGGTGCTTCCCGAGCCGGGCTACCTGGAGGCCGTCCGCGAGATCACGGCCCGCTACGGCATCGTGCTGATCTTCGACGAGGTGAAGACCGGCCTGTGTGTGGCGCCGGGTGGGGCCACCGACCGGTTCGGCGTCCTTCCCGACCTGGTCACCTTGGCCAAGTCGCTGGGTGGCGGTCTGCCGTCGGGTGCGATCGGCGGCAGCGAGGAAGTGATGGCGATCGTCGAGAGCGGCAAGGTCTACCAGGTGGGCACCTACAACGGCAACCCGCTGTCGATGGCAGCCGCCCGGGCGTCCCTGGAGCAGGTGCTCACCCCCGAGGGCTATGCGCATCTGGACCACCTGAACGACAAGATCCTCACCGGTGCTCGAGAGATCATCGCTCGCTACGACCTGCCCGGCTATGCGGTCGGGATCGGCTCCAAGGGCTGCGTCACGTTCTCCGAGGTTCCGGTTCGCGATTACGAGTCCTACAAGGAGAATCAGGACGTCCCGCTGACCGAGCTGACCTGGTTGTGGAACATGAACCGGGGCATCTTCGCGACCCCGGGTCGCGAGGAGGAGTGGACGCTGTCGGTCACTCACACCGACGAGGCCATCGACCACTACCTGGCCGTCTTCGACGAACTTGCCGCGGCCCTGCGCGCCTGAGGTGCCGGGCGAACTGACCTACTGATCGGTCGGGCCCGGCAGGTTGGTGGCCGAGCCCGACCGGTCAGTGCTCGGAGCCGCCTGTACCAGCCGGGCGAGCAGCTCACCGAACAACTCGGGGGTGGACGCCTCCGGGTCGATCAGCGATTCGAGCCCGAGGCCGTTGGACAGGGCAAGAGTCGCCGTGGCCAAGGCCAGGGCCTCGTCGGGGTCGAGTTCGGCCCCGAATCGGGCAGCCTGGTTCGAGAAGGCTTCGGCGATCCGGGCACGCATCGCCCGTCGTTTGTGGGCGAGCTTGGTGCGCAAAGCGTCATTGGCTTGACAGCGCAGCCAGAACTCGATGAAGAGTTGCTGCCAGCCCGGATCCGCCTGGCCGATTCCGCCCAGCTCCCGCCCTGCGCTGCGGGCCAACTCGGTGAGCGGGTTCTGGACGGCGTCGAGATCGCCGGTCTTCTCCAATACACGGCTGAGCGCCTCGATTCGGGCATCGATCTCGACGCCCACCAACTCGAAGAGGAGCTCCTCCTTGCTGACGAAGTTGGAGTAGATCGCCCCCTTGCTGAAGCCGGCCTCCTCCGCGATCCGTTCCAGGCTCGCCTCCGCATACCCGACGTCGGTGAACAGTCGGTGCGCCGAGCGCAATAGTCGTGCTCGGACCTCATCGCGGGGCAGTCGGCGCTGCCGCGCGGGAGGAGCGTCGAGGGGCTCTGCTGGTTTGTCGGGGGCAGCCACCCTCGGATCTTACCGCCAGTATGCGATACCGACGGTATTGAATACTGGCGGTAGCAAGACTACGGTGAAGCCATGGACTATCCCGTCGAGCCTTGTGACCTTCTGCAGCAGGCCTTCGCGACCCGAGGCCTGAATGACCACATGCTGCACGCGCGGCTGAGGTTCGACTCGGGCCCAGGAATCGACTCCGCCCTGCTCACCCGCGCCCTGGTCGCCAACTTGGTCGCGATCCCGATCCTCGGCACTCGCCTCGACGAGACGGGCCGGCGTCCGTGGTGGCGTGACGGTGAGCGTGAGGATTGGCGCCGGGCTGTCCGCGTCGTGGCCGATCCGCACGAATGGGAGGCGCTCTTTCTGCAGCCAGTGGACTCGGCAACAGCCCCACAGGTGCGGTTGATCCTGTCCACCGACGGGCGGCAGCTCGGCGTGGTGATGAATCACATGATCACCGATGGGGTGGGGTTCACGGGCTACCTGTCGTTCCTCGCTGCGACCTATTCGGGCCTTCAGTCAGACCCCGACTTCGTGCCGCGGCCGATTACTGGCGGCCGGGGGCTGGGGCGAGTGCTGGGCGCCTTCCCGTGGTGGCGGCGCGCAGCCGCGCTCCTGGCCCGCACCGGCACCTCACCCGCAAGCCGGGTTCAGCTGGGGTTCTCCACCGAGCCCGGCACCGCTTTCCTGGCAACGAGAAGGCTGGACGCTGCGCTCGTCCGCCAGCTCCGGACGGCCTGCCATACCCGTGGGGCCACGCTCAACGACGCCCTGCTGGCGGCGCTCTATCGTGTTCTGGCCTCGCAGTTGGGGATGAGGGGAGAGGTCGAGCTGGTCATCCCCATCATGGTTGACATGCGTCGCTATCTGCCCGGGGGAAGGTCCGACTCTCTGGGGAACCTGGCCTCGACGGTTCCCACCTCCCTCCGATTCGCCGCAGATGAGCCGTACCCGGTGACGCTGGCAGCGATTCGGGAGATCACCAGCGAGCTCAAGCGGGCCGACATCGGACTGGTGTCGCTGGCCAAGCTCGGCGCGATCTTCGCGGTCGCAGGGCTGAAGCTGGGTCGCAGGGCGCTGGAGCGGCGGCTGGAGTGGCCGAACCTGTGCATGACCAACCTGGGGCGCATCGATGACGCGAGTCTCGCCTTCGGGTCTGAACGGCCCACCGCCGCGTTCGCCTGTGGCTCGATCAAGGCCAGGCCGGGCTTCCAGCTCGCCGTCAGTGAGTACGCGGGAACGGTCACGCTCAGCGCGGGCAACATCGGTGCCGACGGTGACCGAGTGCTGGTCGATCAGATTCTGGCCGGAGTCTGCGACCAGCTGCTGCAGTTCACCGAAGCGTCGATGGGGGAGTCCGCGCTCCGTGCCTGACCACCGCAGCGTCAGCGGAAGTCGCGCTCCCAGAACTGCCCGGTGCTGTCGTGCGCGGCCACCCGGACGGCTTCGCGCTCACGCAACTCGACGCGTCGGATCTTGCCGGAGATCGTCTTGGGAAGCTCGGTGACGAACTCGACGATCCGCACGCGCTGGTAGCCGGACAGTCGGCTCTGCGCGTGCTCGAAGATCGCCCGTGCCGCCTCCACCTGGCGGCCGGCGGCGTCGGCGACCAGGCAGATGAACGCCTTCGGAACGGCTGCTCGCACCGGGTCCGGGCTGGGCACGATCGCCACCTCGGTGACGTAGGGGTGCTCCAGCAGGATCGACTCCAGTTCGAACGGGGAGATCTTGTAGTCCGAGGCCTTGAAGACGTCGTCGGCCCGGCCGACGTAGGTGAGGTAGCCGTCGGCGTCCATCGAGGCGATATCGCCGGTGTGGTAGAAGCCGTTGCGGCAGGCCTCGGCGGTCATCTCGGGGTCGTTGTGGTAGCCGTCCATCAAGCCCAGGATCGGCTGGGAGAGGTCCAGGCAAATCTCGCCCTCATCGGAGCGGCGCTCGCCGGTGACCGGGTCCAGCAGGACCACCGGGTAGCCGGGCATCGGACGTCCCATCGACCCGTCCTTGACCAGTTGGCCAGGGGAGTTGCCGATGCAGCAGGTCATCTCGGTCTGGCCGAAGCCGTCCCGGATGGTGGCGCCCCAGGCCTGACGCACCTTGGTGATCACCTCAGGGTTGAGCGGCTCGCCGGCGCCGAGCAGTTCGCGCGGCGGGTGGGACAGCTGGGTCAGATCGGCCTGGATCAGCATTCGCCACACCGTCGGCGGTGCACAGAAGGTGGTCACCTGGTGGGCGTCCATCACCTTCATCAAGGCGGCGGCGTCGAAGCGCTCGTAGTTGAACACGAAGACCGTGGCCTGGGCCAGGAACGGCGCGAAGAAGTTGCTCCAGGCATGCTTGCCCCAGCCGGGGGAGGAGATGTTCAGGTGGACATCCCCGGGCTGGACGCCGAGCCACCACATCGTCGACAGGTGCCCAACCGGGTAGGAGACCTGAGTGTGCCGGACCAGTTTCGGCCGCGAGGTGGTGCCGGAGGTGAAGTAGAGCAGGCTCGGATCGCCGGCCGGCGTCGGTTGGTCGGGCTCGAAGGTGGTCGATGCCGACAGTGAGTCCGCCACCGTCACCCAGCCCGAGGGGAGATCCGGCCCGACGCCGATCCGGATCAGACTCTCATCGAGATCGCCGAATCGTCCGGCCAGGGCGGTGGGGGCCACCACGGCGGAGGCCCCGCCGTGCTCGCAGCGGTAGGCCAGGTCGGTGGCCGACAGCAGCGTCGAGGTCGGAATGGCGACCGCGCCGATCTTGTAGATGCCGAGCATCACCTCCCACAGCTCGATGGTGTTGTTCAGCATCACGATCAGCTTCGAGCCGCGGCGCACGCCCAGGCTGAGCAGCCAGTTGGCCACCTGATCCGAGCGCCGGGACAGCTCGGCGTAGCTCCAGGAACGGGCGGTGAGGTCGGCGGAGACGATGGTGACCGCGGCCCGGCCGGGATGCTCGGCAGCCACGACGTCGAACCACTCCAGGGCGAAGTTGAACTCAGTGAGCTCCGGCCAGTGGAATCCGGCCAGGGTGGCCGCATAGTCGGTTCGGTTCGCCAGCAGGAAGTCGCGGACATCGCGAACTGCCTGGGTGGCGGGGGTGGCGGTGCGGCCGGTCATCAATCTCCAGCTTTCAGAGGTCAGGCGTTCTCCGCAATGGTACTGACTACGGCTACGGAACCGTAACTTAGCTGCCAGATGAGCATGGATCGCGGGCGCGTTTGACGGACGCGATGCTCTCTCAATAATGTAAGCAAGCACTTACATTCAGGAGTGAAGATGTCATCACCAGCAGCCGACAAGGTCTTGGACGCGGCCGCGCAGCTGTTCGCCGAGCGGGGCTACCAGGCCACCACAACCCGGCAGCTCGCCGAGCGGGCCGGGGTCAATGAGGTCAGCGTCTTTCGCGGCTTCGGCACCAAGCAGGGGGTCCTCGCCGCGGTCGTTCAGCGGGTGGTGGCCGAACAGCCCGGACGGGCCGCGTCCGCGCTGGCCGAACTGCCGCTTGCCGAAGCGGTGAGCGAGTTGGCTCGACGTGAGGTGACCAACGGTCTCCGCGATGGCGGGCTGATGACCCGGTTGGCCTTCGAAGCGCGCACGGTGCCGGAGGTGGCAGAGATCTTCGCGGGCGGGCCTCAGGCCAACCTGGCAGCGATGACGGCCTTCTTCGCGCAGCGGCAGGGCCGCGGCGAGGTGCGTGCCGATCTGGCGGCCGAGACCATCGCCGAGGCATTCTTCAGCCTGACCTCCAGTTTCGTGATCATGCGGACGGTGCTCGGTTTCGAGGCCGGCTCTGCGCAGGCGGTGGAGCAGTCGGTGTCCGACCTTGTCGCGTTGTTCCTCGGCGGAGCGCAGGTGCAGCGATGAGCCGCCGGGACCTCACCCTGGCCGTCCATACGGCCGGTGTCGGGCTGCTGGCGGCCGCCACTGCCGCGCTGGGCGTCTTCGGCCGCGGCGCCGGCCAGGTATCGTCCGCGACGTCAATTCGGGGCGAGCACTTCGACTACGTCACCGACGGCATCTACGCCTACAACCCGGTGCGGGTTGTCGCGGAGGGCATCGGCTGGGACGTGGTCACCTTGTTCGGGGTGGCACCGGCTCTGTTGGTGGTCGCCTGGTTCGTTGCGCGCGGCTCGGTCCGCGGACGCCTGGCTGCCACCGGGTTGCTGGGCTACGTGGCCTACCAGTACCTGATGTATGCGATGTTCTGGGCGATCGGGCCGCTCTTCGTGGCGTTCGTCCTGCTCTACCCACTGGCCATCTGGGGCATCGTCCGCCTGGTTGCGGCGACCGATCTCGGCGACCTCTCGGCGCGGCTCGGGCCAGGCTTCCCGCGCCGAGCCACGGCCTGGTTCTCCGTGGCCATGGCGCTACTGCTGGTGGCGATGTGGGTGCCGCGGATCGCCACGGCGCTGTCCGGCGATCTGGCCGGAGCCGGGCTGCTCGGCACCCCGACTCTGGTCGTCCAAGCCCTCGACCTGGGCATCGTGGTGCCGCTGGCTTTGGCGGCGGCATGGACGCTGTGGCGGCGCCACCGAGCCGCCCCGGTGCTGGCCGGGCTGCTGATGGTCAAGGCGGTCAGTATGGCCGTGGCCATCATGGCCATGCTGGTCTCGGCGTGGCAGGTGGAGGGCAGCCTCGAGGTGGTGCCGTTCGCGATCTTCGCGGTGGCCGCAGCTTTCGCCGGTTGGCTGGCTGCGCGCGTGCTGCTCTCGATTCGGCCGGACGCCGTCGCCGTCGGCTGAGCCTCGGCATCGGCCAGGGGTCACTCGGCTTCGCCGTCGACAGGTCGGGCCGAGGCCGGTGGCGTGCCGATCTCGTCGACGGTGTGCCCGGAGCACGGCTCGGCGGTGACCCGGGCCCGGTCGATCCGGGCCATTCGGAACCAGCGCATCGCGTTGCGCAGTCGGCACCAGCCGATCAGGTGCCATTCCCCGTTGGCCGCGGCGAAGATCACCGGCTCCACATCGCGGGTGGTGGTCACGTCGTTCTTGTCGGTGAATCGAATCCGGACGACCCGCTGGTCGGCCATGGCCTCCTCGATCGCCGAGCGCACCGTCCGCAGCGCGGGCGGGCCGGCGTTGACCCACACGCGGTGGGCAAGTTCGTGGGCTTTGGCCCGGGTGGCCGGATCCAGCACATCGACGATCTTGGCGACGGCGGCCGTGGCCAGGTCGGAGTAGGGGGCGTCCGGTGCGGCGGACACGGCGGCGAACAGGGCCACCGCCTGGGCCGGGGTCAGGCTGACCGGAGGCAGGCTGGTCCGCCCGGCCAGGCCGTAGCCGCCACCCGGGCCTGGACGCGACCAGATCGGAGTCCCGCTGCTCTCCAGTGCGGCGAGGTCACGCTTGACGGTGCGCACCGACACCCCGAACTCCGCGGCCAGTCGCTGCGCGGTGCACCCGCGGGCGCCGCGACGGCGCAGCAACTCGGATATGGCGTGCAGTCGTTCGGTTCGCTTCACCGGACAATGATCGCAAATTAGTGCCAGAAATAGTGACATGCCGCTGCCCGCGGAACCTCGGATCATCGAGGCATGCAGACACAGCAGAGCACTCGTCCCATCCTCCTGATCGCCGGCCACTGGCTCGGCGCCTGGGCCTGGGACGAGGTCGCAGAACACCTCAGCACGGTCAGCCGGCCGGCGCTCGCCCTCACCCTCCCCGGGCTCGATCCCGACGACCCGGATCGACGTTCGCGCACCCTCGACGACCAGGCCGACGCCATTGTCGTGGCCTTGCGGCAAGCCGGCGCCCGCGCTGAATGGCCTGCGATCCTGGTCGGCCACAGCGGCGCCAACGGCCCGATCAGCCTGGTCGCGGATCGGCACCCCGAGCTCATCGGCCGGCTGATCTGGGTGGACAGCGGCCCCTTGGCCCCCGGCTCCGGGTTTGCGCCGGACGCCCCGGATCAGCTCACCGAGTTGCCGCTGCCATCATTCGAGGAACTGCGGCAGCAGGCCAGTCTGGATGGGCTGAGCCCCGCGGCTTTGGATCGCTTCCGGCTCCGGGCCGTCCCCGAGCCCGGGCCGGTGCTGCGGCAGCGAGTCGAGCTGGGCAACGACGTCCGTCGTGCGATCCCTACCACCGTGGTGTGCTGCTCCATCTCCGGCGCACGGGTGATGGAGCTGGCGGCGGCCGGGCACCCCATGTTTGCCGAGGTGGCCATGCTGCAGCAGGTGGACGTGATCGAGCTGCCGACCGGGCACTGGCCGATGTGGAGCCGACCAGCCGAGCTGGCCGAGATCATCGTCGCGGCGGCCGACCGCACGCCGCGCTGAGCCGGCTCGCCTGGCCGGTTCAGTCGTCGGCGAGGCGCTGGAACAGGATGTGGTCGGTGTAGGCGCCGGCGATCTGCAGATAGCGCGGCGCATAGCCGAACCGGACGAAGCCGTTGCGGGCCAGGACGGCCTGAGAGCGCAGGTTGTGCGGGATCGTCCCGGCCTCCAGCCGATGCAGGCCGAGCTCGGTGAAGGCGAATTCGACGAGCTCGGCAACAGCCTGGGTGGCCAGGCCGCGTCCGCCGGCCGATTCGGCCAGCCAATAGCCGACGCTGGCGCTCTGGAATGGTCCGCGGACGATGTTGTTGAGGTTGATCCGGCCGACCACGGCGCCGTCCTCGTCAAGGATGACCCGCGGGTTGGTCAGGCCGGCGTCCATGGCTTCCAGAGCGGCCTGGGTGAGCTGCACCTGGCCCTCGTCTGTGAAGTACGACTCGTCTCGCACGGGCTCCCACGGATCGAGGAAGGCGCGATTGCGGCGAATCAGTTCGGCGAGGACAGGGGCATCGGCGGGGGCCAGCAGGCGGGTTCGACTCACCGATTCAGTTTGCCAGGCTCCAGGACGCAACTCAGCCCCGGCCGTGTGGCCGAGGCTGGCATGGTTCTGGGACGTAACAGGAACCGTCCCCTTTCGCCCCGCGGGGGGGAAGAAAGGGGACGGATCGGTGTTACGTATCGGAAGAGGTCGTGGCGAGTCAGATCAGACCGAGTTCGGTGACCGCGGCCCGCTCGTCGGCGAGCTCGGCGACCGAGGCGTCGATCTTGGCCTTGGAGAACTCGTCGAGTTCCAGGCCCTGGACGATCGAGACCTTGCCGTCCGCGATGGTGACCGGGAAGGACGAGATCAGGCCCTCCGGGACGCCGTAGGAGCCGTCCGACGGGATCGCCATGGACGTCCAGTCGCCGGCCGGGGTGCCCAGCGCCCAGTCGTGCAGGCACTCGACGGTGGCGTTGGCCGCAGAGGCTGCCGAGGACGAGCCGCGGGCCTCGATGATGGCCGCACCGCGCTTGGCGACGGTCGGGATGAAGGTGTCGGCGATCCAGGCCTGGTCGTTGATCACCTCGGCGGCGTTCTTGCCGTCGATCTGGGCGTGGAAGACGTCGGGGTACTGGGTGGCCGAGTGGTTGCCCCAGATGGTCATGTGGCTGACCGAGGTGACCGCGACGCCGGCCTTCTGGGCGATCTGGGTGATTGCCCGGTTGTGGTCGAGCCGGGTCAGAGCGGCGAAGCGCTCATTGGGGATGTCGGGGGCGTTGTTCATGGCGATCAGCGCGTTGGTGTTGGCCGGGTTGCCGGTCACCAGCACCTTGATGTCGTCGGCGGCCACCTCGTTGAGGGCCTTGCCCTGGGCGGTGAAGATGGCGCCGTTGGCGCTGAGCAGGTCGCCGCGCTCCATGCCCGCGGTGCGCGGACGGGCGCCGACCAGCATGGCCAGGTTCACGCCGTCGAAGACCTTCTTGGCGTCATCGCCGATCTCGACCTTGCTCAGCAGCGGGAAAGCGCAATCGTCCAGCTCCATGACCACTCCCTGCAGCGCCTTCAGCGCGGGGGTGATTTCGAGCAGACGAAGCTCCACGGGCTGGTCGGGGCCGAGCAGGGCGCCGCTGGCGATGCGGAACAGCAGGCTGTAGCAGATCTGACCGGCGGCGCCGGTGACTGCGACCTTCACGGGGGTTTTGCTCACGGTTTGCTCCTCAGTGAGTCGATGTTGCTGCGAGACGATTCGACGCTAGCAGTTCGTCCGGCCACCGCGAATCCCGAGGCCGAGGAACGGAAGGAGTGCGGTGCCGATCTGGATATGTGCACATCGGGCCAGCGACGTCCCCTCAGGAGGACCTCGCAAAGTCGCCCACGATGGGAATGTTGCGCGCCGGTGAATTTCGGCAGACTTATTGACGGCAACGTTCGAGGTTGCAGGCCCGGCGCCTGGGTTTGGTTGTACCGCCAGGGCCCCCTCGGATGTCACCACATGGGGTGGGTGACAGCTGCCGGTTCTCCGGTCGGAGGACACCGAGGCTCGACGGCCCTTCTGGGGGGAGGGCGTCGAGCTGTTCGGGTTTTCGGACGGTTCTTCCTCGCGGTCAGCGCCTCGTCCCGGTTCGAATCACGCCTTGTAGCTGGCGTACGCTGCCACGCATGCGTCTGATCTTGATCCGTCATGGCCGCACTGCGTCCAACACCAGCTTCGTGCTGGACACCGCCTTCCCCGGCGCCGATCTGGACGAGCTGGGTCGCGAGCAGGCCGAGTCGCTGGTCGAGCGGCTGGCTGCCGAGCCGATCGAGGCCATCTATGTCTCGAATCTGGTGCGCACCCAGCAGACCGCGGCTCCGCTGGCCGCGGCCCGCGGCCTGGTGCCGGTGATCCTGCCCGGCCTGCGCGAGATCTCCGCCGGTGACGACGAGCTGTCCATAGACTCGACCCGCTACGTGGAGACGCTGCTGAAGTGGCACGCCGGCGAGCTGGACGCTCGGCTGCCCGGCGGTGAGGATGCCGCTGAGTTCTTCGCCCGCTACGACGAGGCGATCGCCACGATCGCCGGCGCCGGGCATCTGGCGGCCGCCCTGGTCAGCCACGGCGCCGCACTTCGGGTCTGGGCCGCCGAACGGGTGGACGGCTTCTCGGTGGCGTTGGGCGCAGCCCACCTGGACAACACCGGGGTGCTGGTCGTCGAAGGGACGCCGGCCGACGGCTGGCAGCTGCTCAGCCTGGATGGGGTCACCGACTGGCGTTCGGCCGACTTCGAGCCGGCCTGAGCCTGAGCGTCCGCCGTCTCAGCGGAAGATGACCGTCCGGTTCCCGTCGAGCAGGACCCGGTGTTCGGCGAAGAGCTTGACCGCCTCGGTCAGCGTCCGGCTCTCCTGCTCCTGGCCGATCGCCATCAGCTGCGGCACTTCCATCGTGTGATCGACCCGACGGACGTTCTGCTCGATGATCGGGCCCTCGTCCAAGTCGCTGGTGACGAAGTGGGCAGTGGCGCCGATCAGCTTCACCCCGCGCGAGTGAGCCTGTCGGTAGGGGTTGGCGCCCTTGAAACCGGGCAGGAACGAGTGGTGGATGTTGATGGCGCGACCGCTGAGTTCAGCGCACAGCTCCGGCGACAGCACCTGCATGTAGCGAGCCAGGACGACCAACTCGATGTCGTACTCGGCGACCACGTCCATGATGTGTCGCTCGACCGCCGCCTTGGTGTCGGGGTTCACCGAGTGCGTCTCGAAAGGGATCGAGTAGAAGTTGGCCAGATCGCCGAGATCGGGGTGGTTGGCGATGATCAGCGGGATGCTGATCGGCAGGTAGCCCGAGCGCTGGCGGAACAGCAGATCGTTGAGGCAGTGACCGGCCTTGGAGGCCAGTACCAGCGTGCGGCGACGGCGCCCGACGTAGTCGAGGACCCATTGAGCGGCCAGATCGTCCGCGATGGCTGCGAAGACCCGTTCGAACTCGGACCGGTCGAACCCGGTCTGCACCTGAACCCGCATGAAGAAGCGGCCCGACTCGGTCGAGGTGAACTGCTGCAGTTCGGTGATGTTGCCGCTGGCCGCGACGATCGCTCCGGTGACCCGATGGACGATGCCAGGTTGGTCAGCGCAGGACAGGGTCAGCAGCCAGTGGGTCGAGTCGATCACGGCTGACAGGTTAGCGGGCTGACGCCGGGCCGGGAGCGGTGGCCAGTCGCCGACATAGCCGATCCGCGCACCCGTCCGCAACGGGTGCCGGTCGGCTCGGCGTAGGTAGTGAAGCGGAGGTGTGCGGGCTCCGACCGGGGTGGCTGGGCTATCTTTTCAGGGCAGACGCGAGAAGGAGGATCGGGATGGGCAAGATCAAGGTCACCGGGACAGTCGTCGAACTCGACGGCGATGAGATGACCCGGATCATCTGGCAGTTCATCAAGGAGCGCCTGATCCACCCGTATCTGGATGTGAACCTGGAGTACTACGACCTCGGCATCGAAAACCGGGACGCCACCGAAGACCAGGTCACCATCGACTCTGCGCTCGCCATCAAGCGCCACGGCGTCGGCGTCAAGTGCGCCACCATCACCCCTGACGAAGCCCGCGTCGAGGAGTTCGGCCTGAAGAAGATGTGGCTGTCCCCGAACGGGACGATCCGCAACATCCTCGGTGGCGTCGTCTTCCGCGAGCCGATCATCATCTCCAACATTCCGCGGCTGGTGCCGGGCTGGACCAAGCCGATCGTGATCGGCCGTCACGCGCACGGCGATCAGTACAAGGCGGCCAACTTCAAGGTGCCCGGCGCCGGCAAGGTGACCATCACCTTCACTCCCGAGGACGGCTCGGCACCCATCGAGCACCTGGTGGCCAACTACGGCCCCGACGGCGGCGTGGCCATGGGCATGTACAACTTCAACGACTCGATCCGCGACTTCGCCCGGGCGTCCTTCTCCTACGGCCTGCTGCGCAACTACCCGGTCTACCTGTCCACGAAGAACACGATTCTGAAGGCCTACGACGGTGCCTTCAAGGACATCTTCGCCGAGGTGTTCGAGGCAGAGTACGCCGCCGATTTCGCCGCCCGCGGGCTCACCTACGAGCACCGGCTGATCGACGACATGGTGGCCTCCTGCCTGAAGTGGGAAGGCGGCTACGTCTGGGCCTGCAAGAACTACGACGGGGATGTCCAGTCCGACACCGTCGCCCAGGGCTTCGGCTCGCTGGGCCTGATGACCTCGGTGCTGATGACCCCCGACGGCAAGACCGTCGAGGCGGAGGCCGCCCACGGCACGGTGACCCGGCACTACCGCCAGCACCAGCAGGGAAAGCCGACCTCGACCAACCCGATCGCGTCCATCTACGCCTGGACCGGCGGCCTCAAGCACCGCGGCAAGCTGGACGGCACTCCTGAGGTGATCGGCTTCGCCGAGGCGTTGGAGCAGGTCTGCGTCTCCACCGTCGAGGCTGGCAAGATGACTAAGGATCTGGCCCTGCTGGTCGGCCCGGATCAGGAGTGGCTGACCACCGAAGGCTTCCTGGCCGCACTGGACGAGGGCCTGGCCGCGAAGCTCAGCTGAGTCGCAGCGTGGTGCGCCTGGCGCAGAGCCGACCGTGCTGCCGCTAGCATCGTCGGGATGAGCATCCAGCCGAAAATCGGAGTCGTCGTCCTGACGATGGGAACTCGGCCGGTGGAGCTGGCGAAGGCGCTGGACACGCTTTCCGAACAGGTCGGTGTCGAGATGGACACGATCATCGTCGGAAACGGCTGGGCGCCCGAAGGCCTGCCGGACTGGGTTCGGGTGCTTGCCCTGCCCGAGAACGTCGGCATACCGGAGGGGCGCAACATCGGTGCAGCCCACACCGAGGGCGAGCTGATCTTCTTCTACGACGACGACGCCTTCCTGCCGACCCCGGACGTCCTGGCCCGGATGGCGGCCACCTTCGCCGCCGACGACCGAGTCGCCGTTTGTCAGCCGCGCGGGATGGACCCGGATGGACGTCCCTCGCCGCGACGTTGGGTGCCCCGGCTGCGGACCGCAGGCGGCGGACGGCCCGGCGAAGCCGCCGTCTTCTGGGAGGCGTTGTGCATGATCCGGCGCTCGGCTTTCGACGAGGTCGGTGGCTGGCCGGGCCACTTCTGGTACGGCCATGAGGGCATCGACTTGTCGATGCGGCTGCTGGACGCCGGCTGGTCACTGATGTACGCCGCCGACATCGAGGCGTGCCACCCGGCCACTCAGGCCACTCGCCATGCGGTGTTCTACCGGATGAATGCCCGCAACCGGGTCTGGCTGGCCCGGCGCAACCTGCCGGCCGTGCTGATCCCGATCTACTGCGGAGTTTGGCTGTGTGCGGCGCTGCTGCGCACCGGCAGCCTGAAGAACCTGCAGATCTGGATGGCGGGCTTCCGGGAGGGGATGACCACCGACCCGGGGCCGCGGCATCCGATGAGCTGGAAGACCGTGGCCCGGATGACCCGGCTGGGCCGTCCGCCGATCTTCTAGCCTGCCGAGGGTCCGGCGGCGACGCGGGAGGTGTCGACCACCGATTCGGCGCCGGCCACCCAACCGCGCAGGAAGCCCACTCCCCAGCTGAGATGGACGATGGTCAGCACCACGGCGTTCAGCACCTTGTCTTTCACCGTCCGGCCACCCAGGGACACGGCGGACACCACAGCGATCCCGCCGAAATAGCCGAGCCAGGACAGATGGACGAGCTTGAGCAGCGCGGTCGGCCCGTCCTTGGCCACGCCGAACAGCTGCAGCACCAAGACCAGCAACGAGCAGGCCAGCGCGATCACCACGGCCGGCGGGGCCAGGTACTTCAGCGGGGTCCGGCCCTGCTTGCGCACCAAGTGCCCGCGCCACACCCCGGTGGCCAGCATCTGCCGGGCCAGTTTCGACGGAGTGGCCCGCGGACGGTACTCGACCTCGACGTCCGGGGTGAACCAGATCAGATGCCCGGCGGCCCGGATCCGGGAGTTCAACTCCCAGTCCTGAGCGCGGCGCATCGTCTCGTCGAACAGTCCGACCTCTTCCAGGACCTCACGGCGGAAGACGCCCAGGTAGGCGGTCTCGGCCGGACCGGCCTGGCTGGAACCGTGGAACTGGCCTCCGCCCAAGCCCCACGGCGAGTTGTAGACCCGGGCGACCGCCTGCTGGAAGCCGGTGGTCCCGACGGCCCGCATCACGCCGCCCACGTTGGCCGCACCGGTCTCCAGGAGCAGGGTGACCAGCCGTCGCGAGTAGTCGTTGGGTAGCACTGCGTGGGCGTCCACCCTGATCACGATCGGGTACTTGCTGGCTCGGATGGCGCGGTTCAGGCCGATTGGCACGTCATTGGACGGGTTGTCGACCAGGGTGATCCGGGGGTCGGCAGCGGCTAGCTCCGCGGCGATCTGGTTGGTGTTGTCGGTCGAACTGCCCAGCGCCACCACGACTTCCTGCGCGGACGGGTAGTCCTGGCCCAGCACCGAGGCGACCGCTTCGGCCAGGTGGTCAGCCTCGTTCAGTACCGGGATCACATAGGAGACCGGGGGGAGGTCGACGCTCACCGGGCGAGGATAGCATCGCGGCCGGACCGGTCAGCGCTCAGTTGCCGGCCTCCGGAGCCCGCAGCTTCGAGGAGCTCATGATCGCCACGAAGTGGCCGACCAGGGTCAGCGCGGCGAGCGGAGTGAGGATGGCCAGCAGCCCGATGGCTGCCGGCTGCTGCCCGGTGAACAGCCCGACGATCCCGGCCAGCAGGCACCAGAAGGTGAGCTCGACCCAGTGGAACAGCCGATGAATCGGCACCAGGTTGGCCAGGTTGCGCAGTCGGCGCAGTCCCGACCGGGTCGGGGCGGACGCCTGCGGATCGTCCCTGATCATGGTCAGCCCGTACTTGGTCCTGGCCACGTGAACCATCTCGTTGAGCACCTTGTTGTAGATCAGCAGCAGGCTGAGCAGGCCGCCCAGGGCCGCCCACTGCCACTGCGGCTGGCCGAGGGCGAAGGTGGCCCGCAGGCCGAGGAACAGCGGCACTAGGCCCTCGGCCGTGTAGTGGCCCACGGCGTCCAGGAAGATGCCCTTGGGGGAGGTCAGCTTGCGCCAGCGGGCCACCTCGCCGTCGGCGCAGTCGAGCAACAGCTGCACCTGGCCGAAGACGAAGCACAGCACCGGACCCCACACCCCGGGGATCAGCAGCGAACCGGCCGCAGCGAATGCGGCCACGGTCATCAGCCCGGTCACCTGGTTCGGGCTCATCCCCAGCTGGACGCAGGCTCGGGAGAGGTACGGCGAGACATGCCGCATCAACACCGGCCCGAGCCAGTGCTCGCTGTTGGCTCGGCCGAGGATCTCCGGCGGCTGGACGACCTGTCGGAACTCGCGAATGTTCGGGACGCCAGCGCTCTGGTTCGGCATGGCGGCATTATGCCAGCGCGCCCGGTCCCAGCTCCGGCCGGGTCGGCGAGGCCCACTCGGTAGAATCCACGCCGTGAGTCCGTCACCTGCCCTGGCCCTGGCATGAGTTCGACCTTTGGCGATATCGCCCTGATTGCGCTGTTCATCGTGATCGGTGGCGTCTTCGCGGCCGCAGAGATGGCGCTGGTCTCGCTGCGCGAGTCGCAGATCCGCCAACTCAGCGGACGCGGCCAGCGCGGACGCACCGTGGCGAATCTGACCGCCGACCCGAACCGCTTCCTCTCTGCAGTGCAGATCGGCGTCACCCTGGCCGGCTTCCTTTCCGCCGCCTTCGGTGGCGCCACTCTGGCCGACGCGCTGGCCGGCTGGCTGACCGGGCTGGGCCTTGCCTCTCCGGTGGCCGGACCGCTCAGCCTGGTGCTGGTGACGCTGGCGATCTCCTACTTCTCCATCGTCTTGGGCGAGTTGGCCGCCAAACGGCTGGCCATGCAGCGCGCCGAGGCGTTTGCGCTGGCCCTGGCCCCACTGGTCAGCGCCATCGCGTGGCTGGCCACGCCGGTGATCTGGTTCCTGGGCAAGTCCACCGACCTGGTCGTCCGGGTATTCGGCGGCGACCCCAAGGCCGGCCGCGAAGAAGTCACCGACGAAGAGTTGCGGGCCATGGTCGGCTCCTCGGCCACCCTGGGTGACGAGGAGCGGCAGATCGTCGACGAGGTGTTTGCGGCCGGCGAGGTGAGCCTGCGCGAGGCGATGGTTCCGCGCACCGAGGTCGACTTCCTGGACGGCGACCTGACCGTGCACCAGGCCTATCTCGAGGTGCAGCAGGCGACCCACAGCCGCTATCCGGTGATCGGCGAGGACTCCGACGATGTGCTCGGCTTCGTCCACATCCGCGACCTGGCTGTGCTGGATCCGCAGCTGCGCAAGCAGCCGGTGCGGGATCTGGTGCGTCCGGTGATGTCGCTGCCGCAGTCGGTCAGGATCCTGCGGGCACTGTCGGAGATGCGGCAGAACAAGCAGCACCTGGTGATCGTCCGCGACGAGTACGGCGGCACCGCGGGCATCGTCACCATCGAGGATCTGGTCGAGGAGCTGATCGGCGACATCACCGACGAGTTCGACGCCGAAGCCGAGCCCACCCGCAGCGGACGTGACCGGGCCGAACTCGACGGTCTGATGACTCTGCAGGACTTCGCCGACGAGTTCGGCTACGTCCTGCCCGAAGGCCCCTACGACACGGCGGCCGGTTTCCTGATGGCCCAGCTCGGCGCCTTGCCGGAGCTCGGCGACTCCTGCCAGGTCGTCCTGGAACCGGTCGAGGAGGGGGTGGCCGCCACCTTCGAGCTGACCGTCACCGAACTCGACGGACGCCGCGCCGCAAGACTCCGACTCGTCAATCTCGGACCACAGCCCGCCGCCGAGTAGTCTTCTGCCGTCACGACGAGGAGGTGGGGCGTGTCGATCGCCGACCCGGATGGTGCGGTGCTGCTCACTTCCGATGAGGTTGGACCGCTGCTGAGCGCTGCGGTGAGCCATGCCGGCGGCGAGCTGGTGTCCTGGTCGCTGGACCACGTGGACGCCAATCCGTCCCAATCCACCACCGCGACCTACTCCGCCTTGATCGACTGGCCCTATGGCCGCCGCGAGGAGCTGCTCGGCGTCAGCGCCCGCGCTTCCGGTCCGGCCGACACCGATACCGCCGCCGAGATCTTCGGTGATGGCCGTCGCGAGGTCGCCGTCTGGATCTACCCGCAGGATCCGGATCTGCCCGGGCTGGCCCGCGCCGCCTATGCCGAGTCGATGGCCGAGGTCTGCAACAGTCATCAGGTCTTCTCCGCACCGGTCAGTCCGGCCGATCTGCAGCTGCAGATGATCGGCTACCGGCCGCGCCGCCGGGCGGTGGTCAAGGTCGATCGGACGGCCACCGGCGAGGTCGTCTACGTCAAGGTGCTGCGCGCGAAGCTGCTCGACGAGGTGGTCGGCCGGCATCGGCTGCTGGCCGCCGGCGGGGTACCGGTCGCCCCGATCGCCGCCGTCACCGAGGATCATCTGCTGATCCTGCGTGAGTTATCCGGGGTCTCCTTGGCCAAGGCCATCTTCGATCCGGTGGATCCGTGCACGGCCGAGTCGCTGATCGATCTGCTTGACCGGATGCCGTCCACGGTCTCGTCGCTGACCAGGCGTCCGCCCTGGTCGGACGCGGTGGACCACTATGCCCGGGTGGTCTCCCAGGCGATGCCGTCGCTGGAGCCGAAGCTGAACTGGCTGGTCGAGGTGATCCAGTCCGGGCTGGCCCCGATCCCGGTCGGCAGTGAGCCGACCCACGGCGACTTCCACGAGGGTCAGGTGCACGTGCAGGGCGGACGGATCTGCGGCCTGTTGGACACCGACACGATCGGTCCGGGGCGCCGTGCCGATGATCTGGCCTGCCTGGTCGCGCATCTGTCGACGATTCAGCGGATGAATGCCGCGCAGGAGGCTCGCGTTCACCAGCTGATTCGTACCTGGGTGCCGGTCTTCGACACCCGAGTCGACCCCACTGAGCTGCGGCTGCGCTCGGCTGCGGTGATCATCTCGCTGGCCACCGGGCCGTTCCGCGGCCAGGAGCCGGACTGGGAGCGGGAGACCGCGGCTATGATCGGCTCGGCCGAGGCGCTGGTTCGCCAGGTTCGCTAGCTGCGCCGTCGGCGGCGCTTGCTTGTACGGTGTGCACGTGGTGACCTCTGAGCTGGGCTGGGCCGAGCTGGTGCTGCGGCGCTACGCCAGGCAGACCAACCAATTGCTGGCCGGACGCAGCTTCGCCGTCCCCGGCGCGGGGCCGCGGGCCGCCGCCCTACAGCTGGCCCTGACCCGAATCGGCGCTCAGCTGGTCGCGGCCGACGACCCGCGCGCGGCGGCGGTCTTCGCCGCCGATGCCCCGGAGGTCGACTTCGCCGGGAGCCGGGACACTGCCGCCGAGCGGATCGACTATGCCGCAGCCCGGATGCCGGCGGTGATTGCCGCGGGCCGGCGACTGGCCGCGTCCGGAAAGCTGGCCGGGTTGCGAGTCGGGCTCTCCCTGGTGCTGGAGCCCAAGACCGCGGTGCTGGCGCTCGCGCTGCAGGGCGCGGGCGCCCAGGTGAGCCTGCTCGGGCGCTGGGCCGAGACCGACCAGGCCGTCGCCGCCGAACTGGCTCGCCGCGGCCTCACCCTCTTCGCCACCGACGACCAGAGCCAGGACGATGCGCTGGCCGACGCCTTCCTGAGGCAACGGCTGCACATCCTGCTGGACGATGGCTCGCGGCTGATCCGAATGCTGCTCGAGCGTCCCGACGATGCTGCCGACCTGATCGGCGCGGCAGAGGAAACCACCAGCGGATTGTGGGGGCTGGAAGGGCACTCGCTGCCGTTCCCGGTGATCGCTGTAAACGACGCCGGCTCCAAGCTGTGGTTCGACAATGCCCACGGCACCGGCCAGTCGTGCCTGTTCACGATCGCCGATCTGGTCGCGCCCGAGGCTGCCTGGCTGCAGGGCCGGGTCGTGGCGCTGGCCGGTTTCGGCGCGGTCGGTGAGGGCTTCGCTCGGCATGCCGCCGCGCTGGGCGCCGACGTCCGGGTCGCCGAGATTGATCCGCGAGCCGAGCTGCGGGCCCGTTTCGCGGGCTTCGTCACCGGTTCACTGACCGAACTGGCCGCTCAGGCAGACCTGATCGTGTCGGCCACCGGGCGGGCAGGAACGATTGGCGTGGACGTCATGGAGGCCGCGGCCGACGGGGCTGTCCTAGCCGTGGCAGGCGGAGTGGATGGCGAGGTAAATCTGGCCGGAGCGTTGGCGGACGGCTGGCAGCTGGACGAGGTCGCACCGAAGATCGCCGATCTCGTCAAGGACGGACGCCGACTGCGGCTGCTGGATCGTGGCGAGTGCATCAACTGCACGGCGGGGGAGGGCAACCCGATCGAGATCATGGATCTGTCGCTGGCCGTCCAGGCTTCTGCGGTGGAGTACCTCCTGGAGGCCGACCTCGCCCCCGGGCTGATCGATTTGCCGCTGGCCGCCGACCAGCGAGTGGCGCGCACCGCACTGGAGCATTGGGAGGAGCCTCGATGAGCGAGGTGGTGGTCTATTCCGCCGACGTGATCGTCCCGGTCACCGCACCGGCCGTCCGCCACGGGGCGGTCGCCGTGGCCGAGGGGCGGATCCTGCACCTGGGCACTCGGGATTGGGTGCTATCGGTGCTGGAGGGACACCCCGACGTCCGTGAGGTCCACTGGCCCGGCGTTCTGCTGCCCGGCCTGATCAACGCGCACACCCACCTGCAGTACACCCGGATGGCCGAGGTGGGGCTGCGCCAATACCACGGCTTCGACGATTGGGGGCAGGCCTTCGACGCGGCCTACTCCGTCGACGGCCATCGCTGGGACCAGGCGGCGGCCGAGGGAGCCAAGCTCTCCATCGCAGCGGGCGTCACCGGCCTTGCCGATGTGGTCACCGACCTGCCCGCGGTCAGCGCGCTGCACGATCACGGGCTGCGCGGGGTCGCCTACTGGGAGATCTACGGCTGGGCCAACGAACGCTGGCGTCGCGAGGGGGCCCGGATCGAGGCCGAACTCGACCAGGTGCCGACCCCGCCGGCTCGCGGGGTCTCGCCGCACGCCCCGTACTCTCTCGACGTCGAACCGCTGCTCGATCTGCCCGACCTGGCCCGCCGCCGCGGTGCCCGGCTGCACATTCATCTGGGCGAGTCGAAGCTGGAGGAGTTGCATCCCAGCGCGGCCCGCGACGACGCCTGGCGCACCGTGGACGCCGAGAGCTACCGCGCTTTGCGCCGGGACGGCTTCGACGCCAGTGCCACCGACTTCGTCGACCAGCTCGGCGTGCTCGGCCCGGACTGCCATATCGCCCACGGCGTCTACCTGAATGCGCACGACCGGGCCGTGCTGCGAGCTCGGATGACCGCGGTCGCCCTGTGCCCGCGCTCCAATGCGGTGATCGGGTTGGACGAGCCGCCGGTCGCCGCCTACCTCAACGAGGGCAACCTGATCGCGGTCGGCACCGACTCGCTGGCCTCGTCCCCGTCTCTGGACTTGTTGGCTGACGTCGCCGAACTGCACCGACTCGCGCTGCGCCAGGGCTACACCGAGCCGGATCTGGCCAATCGGCTGCTCCGGGCCGCCACCCTGGGTGGTGCCGTGGCGCTGGGCATGTCGACCGGCCCGGATCGAGTGGGCCAGTTGCAGGTCGGCTCGCTGGCGGATCTGGTCTTCGTGGACGTCCCGGCCGGCGGCGTCCACGATGCGATCGAGAACGTCGTCCGCGACGGTGCCGGACGAGTGGCCGCCACGCTGCTCGGCGGCGCGCTGGCTGCCTCGACTCCGGCCTGGACCGCCCAGGCCGGTCAATCGAAGGGAATCGCATGACCATCCCTGAACGCGCCGCGGCTCTGGGCATGGAGCCGCACCCCGAAGGTGGCTGGTTCGTCCGCACCTGGACCTCGACCGAGCGAATCGCCACCCAGGGCGGGCCGCGACCGGCCGCCACCTTGATCCACTACCTGCTCGAGGCCGGCGAGGCCTCGTCCTGGCATCTGGTCAGCTCCGACGAGGTCTGGCTGTGGCACGGTCCGGGCAGTCTCGACCTGCAGCTGGGCGGGAGTGGACCTGCTCCCGAGGAGGGGCTGCTGCAGCGCCTGGGCGGCGGCGCGGACGAGCTGGCGCAGGTCTTGGTGCCGGCCGGCACCTGGCAGCGCAGTCTGCCCGCGGCCAAAGAGGTTCTGGTGAGTTGCCTGGTCAGCCCCGGTTTCGACTACGCAGACTGGACCTTGCTCGAGGGCTGAGGGCGTCCGGCTGACGGCCACGTGCGTACGTCTGTGCACAGGACCCGTACGCTTTCCTCGCTCAGCCAGCCGGACAAGGACGTGCGGCCGCATCACCTAAGAAAGGACAAGGGGACCATGACTCGGTATCTCACACGTGTCGTTGCCGCCGCCGCATCCGCGGCATTCGCGCTTGGCCTCGCGGCCTGTTCGACGGGAGTGGCCGCGTCCACCTCGCCTTCGAGCTCGCCGGCCGCCAGCGAGTCGACCAGTGCCAGCGCCACCCCGACAGCCGTCGACGTGAAGACGCTGACCGTCACTCCGGGCAAGCTCACCATCGCCACCGGCAAGCCGGCCTACTCACCGTGGGTCGAGGACGACAAGCCCGAAAGCGGTAAGGGCTTCGAGGCTGCGGTGGCCTACGCGGTCGCTGAGAAGCTCGGCTTCGCCAAGGAGGACGTGGTCTGGAAGCGGACCACCTTCGACGAGGCCATCGCTCCCGGACCGAAGGCGTGGGACTTCAACCTGCAGCAGTACTCGATCACCGACGAGCGCAAGAAGGCCGTCGACTTCTCCAGCTCGTACTACACCACCTCGCAGGCGGTACTGACCTACGCCGGTTCGCCGGCCGAGAAGGCCACCTCGATCGCCGATCTGAAGTCGGTGAAGTTCGGTGTGGCGATCGGCACTACCAGCCAGAAGGCGCTGACCACGATCATCGCCCCGACCAGCCAGCCGAAGATCTTCAACTCCAACGACGACCTGGTTCAGGCGCTGAAGAGCAAGCAGATCGAGGCGCTGGTGGTCGACCTGCCGACCGCCCTGTACCTGGCTGCAGCCGAGATCGACAACGGCAAGATCGTCGGCCAGCTGGCCGACACCTCCGGCGGCGACCAGTTCGGCCTGGTGCTGGCCAAGGGCTCCAAGCTCACTGAGCCGGTCACGGCCGCCGTGGACGCCCTCAAGGCCGACGGCACCCTGGCAGCCCTGGAGAAGCAGTGGCTGTCGGACTCGATCAAGGTTCCGGTTCTTCAGTAACACGTGACCACCACTTCAGCTGTGTCGGGGGCAGGCGCTGAGGCCCTGCCCCCGATCAGCGCACTCGAACTCGATCGGCGGCGCTACCGCCGCAACCGCACCGGACAGTCGGTGCTGATCAGCCTGGTCAGCACGGCCGTGGTGGCGGTGATCATCTGGCAGTTTCTGATCCACTCGCCGGGCTGGAAGGTCACTCAAGAGACCTTCTTCAGCCCCGAGTACTTCATGGCGGCGCTCCCGCTGGTCTGGGACGGCCTGCTGTTGAACATGCGGGTGCTGGTCTTCGCGGTGATCGGGGTGGCGATCTGGGCGACCATCCTGGCCGGACTGCGCAGCTTGCGCGGACCGATCTTCTTCCCGCTGCGGATGCTGGCCTCCGGCTACACCGACCTCTTCCGGGGGATGCCCTTCCTGATCGTGCTCTACCTGATCGGGCTCGGCATTCCGGCATTGGGGCTGACCGACCAGATCATCCCGGTCGAACTGCTGGGCACCGTGGCTTTGGTGCTGACCTACTCCTCCTATGTGGCCGAGGTGCTGCGGGCCGGCATCGAGGCCGTCCATCCGTCCCAGCGGCTGGCGGCACGTTCGCTGGGGCTGAGTCACTACGGCACCCTGCGCCTGGTGGTGCTGCCGCAGGCGGTCCGCAAGGTGACCCCCGCGCTGATGAACGACTTCATCTCCATGCAGAAGGACGTCGGACTGATCTCGGTGCTGGGGGCGGTGGACGCCGTCCGGCAGGCCCAGATACAGGTGGCCATGACCTACAACTACACCGCCTATGTGGTGGCCGGGCTGATGTTCGTGGCCTTCAGTTGGCCGTTCATTCGGTTCACCGACTGGCTGACCGCTCGGCAGCAAGCCCGCGAGCAGATCGGGGGGTTGGTCTGATGAGCCAACCGGTGCTCGAGATGCGCGGCATCGTGAAGGTCTACGGCAATCATCCGGTGCTGCGCGGGGTCGACCTGGCCGTCCGCAAGCACGAGGTGGTGGTGCTGATCGGAGCCTCCGGTTCGGGAAAGTCGACGCTGCTGAAGACTGCGAACCTGCTGGAGCGGATCGACGACGGCCAGATCTTCCTGTCCGGAACCGACATCAGCGATCCCCGAGTGAAGGCGGACGCCGTCCGAGCCCGGATCGGGGTGGTGTTCCAGCACTACAACCTGTTCCCGCACCTGTCGGTGCTGGACAACGTCACTCTGGCGTTGCGCAAGGTCCACGGCGTGAGCAAGGACGAGGCCGCCGAACGCGGACGGGCGGTGCTGGCCCGGATCGGCCTGGCCGATCGTGGTTCGTCCTTCCCGGATCGGCTCTCCGGTGGCCAGCAGCAGCGGGTGGCCATTGCCCGGGCGATCGCCACCGACCCCGAGCTGCTGTTGCTCGACGAGATCACCAGCGCGCTGGATCCGATGCTGGTCGGTGAGGTGCTGGACCTGGTCGGTGAGTTGAAGGCGGGCGGCTCGACGATTCTGATGGCCACCCACGAGATGGATTTCGCCAGTCAGGTGGCTGACCGGGTGGTGTTCCTCTCCGGTGGCCGGGTCATCGAAGAGGGCCCGGCGGCCCAGGTGCTCGGCGCACCCCAGCAGCCCGAGACGATCGAGTTCCTCAGCCGCACGATGCGCTGATCAGTCCCAGACAAGTCGCAAGGTGGACAGTTCCTCGCCGTCTGGGCGAGAGAGTGTCCACTTTGCGACTTTTCGGGGCGAGTGAGGGCGGCCAGTCGGTGGCCGGACGTGCAGGGTAGGAGTGCTGCGTCCAACATATGAGCGACCTCTTGCGGTGCGCATTCCGAAATGGTTCGACCATAAGGCTGGGCCGGTCCGGGGAGATATGGTGAACTCATGACCGACACGCCGTTGCTTCTTGCCGGCGACTTCGCCACTCCCTCCGCAGCTGATTGGGAGGTTGAGGTCCTCAAGGTCCTCAACCGGCGGCGTCCAGAAGGCACAGAACTCACCGTTGAGCAGGCGATGGCCCGACTCCGCACCACCACAGCGGACGGGCTTCGCATCGAGCCTCTCTATACCGAATCCGACATCCCGCTGGGACACCCCGGAGTAATGCCGTTCACCCGCGGCACCATGACCAAGACCAGTCCGGCCACCGGCTGGGACGTCCGTCAGCTCCATGAGGATCCTGATGTGGCCTACACCAAGGCTCAGATCCTGGCTGACCTCGAGCGCGGCGCCACCTCGGTGTGGCTGCGGCTCGGCTCGGACGCCATCGCGCCGTCCGACCTGGCCGCCGTGCTCGACGAGGTCGATCCCAACCTGGCCCCGATCTCGGTGAGCAGCATCGAAGATCAGGTGGCTGCAGCGAAGGCGCTGGCCGACTTCCTGACGGCCAAGGGTGCCCACCACGCCGCCGGTAGCTTCGGCCTGGACGCGCTGGGCGCGGCCGCTCGCACCGGTGCTGCCGCCGACCTCGGCCCGCAGGCCGAATGGGTGGCCAAGGCCCTGGCCGAGTTCCCGGGCGTCCGGGCACTCACCGTGGACGCGCTGCCCTACGACGACGCCGGAGCCGGCGACATCGATCAGCTTGCGTTCGCCATCGCCACCGGCGTGGCCTACCTGCGCGACCTGGAAGCCGCCGGGATCTCCCCGGAGAAGGCCTTCGGCCAGTTCGCCTTCCGGGTCAGCGCCAACACTGACCAGTTCACCACCATCGCCCGGCTGCGCGCGCTGCGCCGCCTGTGGGCGCGGGTCGGCGAGGTCAGTGGCGTCCCGGCGAATGCCCGCGGCGCTGTTCAGCACGCGGTCACCAGCTGGCGGATGATCACCCGCGACGATCCGTGGGTCAACCTGCTCCGCGGCACGATCGCCACCTTCGCCGCCGCCGTCGGCGGTGCCGAGATCGTCACCACGCTGCCCTTCGACACCGCCTGGGGTCTGCCGGACGAGTTCAGCCGCCGGATGGCGCGCAACACTCAGCTGGTCGCCGCAGAGGAGTCCAACATCGGACGGGTCACCGACCCGGCCGGCGGCTCCTGGTACGTCGAGCAGCTCACCGATCAGCTGGCCAACAAGGCCTGGGCGACCTTCGTCGAGATCGAGGCCGCCGGTGGCATGGTCGCCGCGCTGTCCTCGGGCCTGGTCGCCGACAAGATCGCCGGCGTCAGCGCCGAGCGGGCCAAGCGGCTGTCCACCCGCAAGCTGCCGCTGACCGGCGTCAGCATGTTCCCCAAGGCCGACGAAGAGCCGGTCAAGGCCAAGCCGCGTCCGACCGCTCCGGCACGGGCCGGGCTGGCCCCGCACCGCGACGCCGAGGTCTTCGAGGCGCTCCGGGATCGGGCCGCTGCCGCTGCCAGCAAGCCGGAAGTCTTCCTGGCCTGCCTGGGTGCGCGTCGCGACTTCGGTGGCCGGGAGACCTTCACCGCAGCCCTGCTCGGCGTCGGTGGCATCGCCACCCCGTCCAGCGAGGGTGGAACGCCCGAGGAGATCGCCGCCAAGGCGTCCGCCGCGGGTGCCAAGTTCGCGATCCTGTGCTCCTCGGCCAAGGTCTACGCCGACCAGGCGGTCCCGGTGGCTCGGGCGCTGAAGGAGGCCGGTGTGGGCACCGTCTACATCGCCGGACGCAAGAAGGAGACCGCAGCCGATGACGTCGATGACGTGATCGACGGCGAGGTCTTCGACGGGATGGATGTGGTCGCCTTCCTTGGCGAGGCCATGGACCGGATGGGAGTTGCCAAATGAGCACGATCCCCAACTTCGCTGGCATCGAGCTGGGCGCCCCGCTGCCCCCGGCCGATTCGGCCGCGCAGTTCCAGGCGATCCTGGAGGCCGGCACCCACACCGAGGGGTGGCAGACCCCGGAGCACATCCTGGTGCCGCCGCTGTTCGACGAGAGCGCCTATGAGGGTCTGGACTTCCTGAAGACCTATCCGGGCATTCCGCCGTTCCTGCGTGGCCCCTACGCCACCATGTACGTCAATCAGCCGTGGACGATCCGGCAGTACGCCGGCTTCTCCACCGCCGAGGAGTCCAACGCCTTCTACCGGCGCAACCTGGCTGCCGGCCAGAAGGGCCTGTCGATCGCCTTCGACCTGGCCACCCACCGTGGCTACGACTCCGATCACCCGCGGGTGACCGGTGACGTCGGCATGGCCGGTGTAGCCGTGGACTCGATCCTGGACATGCGTCAGCTGTTCGACGGCATTCCGCTGGATCAGATGTCGGTGTCGATGACCATGAACGGCGCGGTGCTGCCGGTCCTGGCTCTGTACGTCGTCGCGGCCGAGGAGCAGGGGGTGAAGTTGGAGCAGCTGCAGGGAACGATCCAGAACGACATCCTCAAGGAGTTCATGGTTCGTAACACCTACATCTACCCGCCGACCCCGTCCATGCGGATCATCGCCGACATCTTCTCGTTCACTTCTGCAAACATGCCGAAGTTCAACTCGATCTCGATCTCCGGGTACCACATGCAGGAGGCCGGCGCGACCGCCGACATCGAGATGGCCTACACCCTGGCCGACGGCGTGGAGTACATCCGCGCCGGTGAGTCGGTGGGCCTGAAGGTCGATCAGTTCGCACCGCGACTGAGCTTCTTCTGGGCCGTCGGCATGAACTTCTTCATGGAGGTGGCCAAGTTCCGCGCGGCCCGCCTGCTGTGGGCCCGCCTGGTGCGCCAGTTCGAGCCGAAGAACCCCAAGTCGATGAGCCTGCGGACGCACAGCCAGACCTCTGGCTGGTCGCTGACGGCTCAGGACGTATTCAACAACGTGATGCGCACCTGCCTGGAGGCCATGGCCGCCACCCAGGGGCACACCCAGTCGTTGCACACCAACGCCTTGGACGAGGCCATCGCCCTGCCGACCGACTTCTCGGCCCGGATCGCCCGCAACACCCAGCTGTTCATTCAGCAGGAGTCGGGCACCTGCCGCACCGTCGATCCGTGGGCCGGCAGCGCCTACATCGAGCGGCTGACCTACGACCTGGCCAAGAAGGGCTGGGATTTGATCCAGGAGGTCGAGGCGGCCGGCGGTATGGCCAAGGCGATCGAGGCCGGTATCCCGAAGATGCGCATCGAGGAGGCTGCGGCCCGTACCCAGGCTCGAATCGACTCGGGTCGTCAGCCGCTGATCGGCGTCAACAAGTACACCGTCGACAACGATGTGCTGCCGGAGGTGCTGAAGGTCGACAACGCTCGGGTTCGTGATGAGCAGATCGCCAAGCTGCAGCGGCTGCGTGCCGAGCGCGACCAGGCGGCCACCGATGCCGCGCTGGAGAAGCTCACCTGGGCTGCGGCGAACCCCGACCCGACCGATGCCGATCGCAACCTGCTGAAGCTGGCCATCGACGCGGCTCGCGCCAAGGCCAGTGTCGGTGAGATCTCCGACGCGCTGGAGAAGGTGTTCGGCCGCTACACGGCGAACATCCGTACCATCTCCGGTGTGTACAACTCCGAATCCGGCTCCACCGAAGCTGTCACCAAGGCTCGCGCCCTGGTGGACGACTTCGAGAAGGCTGAGGGACGTCGTCCCCGGATCCTGGTGGCCAAGATGGGCCAGGACGGGCACGACCGTGGCCAGAAGGTGATTTCGACCGCCTTCGCCGATCTCGGCTTCACCGTGGACGTCGGCCCGCTGTTCCAGACTCCTGAGGAGACCGCTCGGCAGGCTGTCGAGTCCGACGTGCACGTGGTCGGAGTGTCCTCGCTGGCTGCCGGTCACCTCACCTTGGTGCCGGCGCTGCGCAAGGCGCTGGACGACCTGGGCCGTCCGGACATGATGATCGTGGTCGGTGGCGTGATCCCGCCGCAGGACTTCGACGAGCTGTACGCCAACGGCGCCGACGCGATCTACCCGCCCGGCACCGTGATTCCGGATTCGGCGATCGGTCTGCTCACCAAGCTGCGTGAGCGTCTCGACGCCGTCTAGTCGAGCAGTAACGGGTCGAGCCTGCTGGGTTTCCGGCAGGCTCGACCTGTCTGGAGCCCGGCCCGCAGATACTGGACATGTCCGGCATCTGCACCGGGTTCGGTCAACCGAATAGGCGTGTCCGCCACCAGTACGCGACGAACGAGCAGAGTATGGACGAGATGACTGAAGCCAAGGAGCCGCTCTACCTGCGCTCGGACCCGACCCCAGGACGCCAGTACGGGGACGCCGCGCCGCCTGCCCCGAACCCGGCAGTCGTACGGCGGCCGAAGCTCGACCCGCAGGTGCTGGCCGAGCAGATCCGAGCCGGCGAGCGGACCGCGATCGCGCGAGCGATCACCCTTGTCGAGTCCAGTAAGCCGGCCCATCACGACCTGGCCGCCGACCTGCTGCGGATCCTGCGCCCGGACACCGGCAAGGCGATCCGGGTCGGCATCACCGGCGTCCCCGGTGCCGGCAAATCCACCTTCATCGACGCGCTCGGCCGCCGGCTGATCGACCAGGGGCACCGGATCGCGGTACTGGCCGTCGACCCGACCTCGGCCAAGACCGGTGGATCGATCCTGGGCGACCGGACCCGGATGGGGGAGTTGGCCCAATCCGATCAGGCCTTCATTCGTCCCTCACCGGCGGGCAGCCACCTGGGTGGCGTGGCCCGCACCACGCGCGAATCGATGCTGGTGCTGGAGGCGGCCGGCTACGACGTCGTCCTGGTCGAGACCGTCGGCGTCGGCCAGTCCGAGGTTGCCGTGGCCGGCATGGTCGACACCTTCTTGCTGATTACCCTGGCCCGCGCCGGGGATCAGCTGCAGGGGATCAAACGCGGCATTCTCGAGATGGCTGACGTGATCACCGTGAACAAGGCCGATGGCGACCATGAGTCCGAGGCCCGGGTCACCGCCCGGGAGCTGTCCATCGCCATGAAGCTGATCACCTCCGACCCCAAGGCCACCCGTCCGCCGGTGCTGACCTCGAGCTCGCTGACCGGCAAGGGCCTGGACGAGGTCTGGCAGGCGATCCTGGATCACCGTGCGCGCCTGGAGGCCGCCGGCCAGCTGCAGGCCCGCCGGGCCAAGCAGCAGCGCGAATGGCTGTGGGCCCTGGTCCACGGCGAACTCGAGGACGCCCTGCGCGTCTCTCCGGCGGTGAACGCGATCCGCGCCCAGCTGGAAGCCGAGGTCGAGTCCGGCGAGCTCTCCGCGCTGGAGGCCTCGGACGCCATCCTGGCTGCCTTCGTTCGCGACGCCGAGGATCTGCTGCGTCACTAGCTTCTCGCCACCGCATCGGACGGTTCGAGGACGATCTCAGCTGAGGCGCTGGCGCAGCAGCCTGGATGCTACAAGCTACTGCTGTCGGCATCGACTGTTGGCCGCGCCCGGAGGTGGACATCGTGAGAGACGTAGCAGGGGCATTGCGGGCGTTCCTCAAGTACAGCGTCCCGCGGCCACCCACCAAGGATGATCCCTTTCGGCTCACATGCTCACTTGAAGAGCCAGCAACCGAGACGGAGATTCGTCGGGCTTGGCCAGACGCGATAGTCCCAACGGAGTTGGCTGATGCATGGCTGGCAAGCCGGCGATCGATGCTGTTTCAGGACGTCGACTACGGGCAGTGGGGATTGGTGATCTTGTCTCCCGACCAAGCTGCCGAACGTACGGCCTGGGAGCGATCGCAGCGTCCGGAGGACTTTCCTTTCGGCGACATCGTCGCCGGTGAGTTCCTCGGGGACTTGGAGTTGCTGATCGCGACACCTCGGGATGACGGTTCCTGCCAGATCCGAATCGCACTGCCGCTGGATCCCCGCGGCGACTGGTATGTCGCGGCCGAGAGCCTGGCCGAGTTCTTGCAGAGGTACCTGGTCGCGAGGGGCGACAAGTACTGGGAGCCTCACTACCGACCCCAGACGTGACCGGGTCGACATGCAGCAGCCCCCGCGAGGTCTACCCAGGTCGACGACTGCGAGCCTCCTCGCGCAGGTGCTGCTTCAGCTCCAGGATGATCGGAACCTGGCTGGCCGGGACGCCCGGCAGCTGCAGAGTCACCGGGATTGGCGTGCCGACCGCAGCTGCCGCGGCAATGCGTTCGTGTGGGAGCCCGGCCTCAGCACGGCCTCGATGACAACGAAATCGGCGGCCGGAACGAGATCGAGCAGTGGGTCAGGCGGGGTCGAGCTCGCCGACCCGCAGGCTCGCCACGATCTGTTCCCACAGCCCCGCGTCAACATCGGTACCGATGATCACGGCGATGTTGGGCGAGACCTGGGCGGCGACGGCGGAGCAGTCGACCGGCTTGTGGGCGCGCACTCCGGCGACTTCCAGCCTGGCTGCGTCGTCGGCGCCGGGGACGTCCACCGGCTTGGTCCGGCCGGTGAGGCTCTCCGCGATGTCGACGCCGGTCGCCTCTCTCACCAGGCGGGGGAGTGCGATCTCCAGGTAGGAGGATGCGGTGTATGCGGGCTCGCTCGGCGGCGAGTCCTCCTTGATGGCCTCTCTGACCACCACGGTGATGGTGGCGTCGCCTTCGGGATCGGCCAGCTGAAGGACACCCTCGACATGCCGCTTCTTCCAGGTGGTGGGCACGGAGATGGTGACCCCGCTGGCAGTCTGCGTGGCAAGGGCGATCGAAGGTCCAACCGACGGGAGATCCCGCGCGGACGGTGACTCAGTCGAGAGCGGGCCGGAAGCGCAACCGCTGAGAGTGAGGGCCGCGCACAGCGCCAGCACCACCGATCCGAGTCCATGTCCGCCGCGCATACCGTTCCGGCTCCTCTCACTCCGCTCCCACAGTAGTCACTGGCTCGCCCGGCCACCGGTTCAGCGGCGCTAGCGCAGACGCTGCTTCAACTCCAGGACGACCGGAACCTGGCTGGCTGGGAAGTCCGGTAGGTGCAGAGTGACCGGGAGCGATTTCCCGACCGGAGCAGCTGCGGCGATGCGTTCGCGCAGGGTGTCGTCCAGGTCGGGGCTGGCCAGGATCGTGTCGCGTAGCCGGGCCGGGAAGTAGAAGGTGATCCGGGCCAGGCCGGGCTCGACGCTCATCCAGGCCATCGTGGCCTTGCCGCGGGTGGCCTTGGCTAGCCAGCCGCCATCGCGGTAGTAGCGCCAGGCCACGTCCACCCCGGCGTCGGCGAAGGCGCCCAGGGCTTCCTGCCAGGCGGCATCGGCGTCGCCGAGCGCCTCGGCGATGGCCTTGGGGGTCGGTGGCTGGGATTGGTCGGGGAACGCTTGGCCCATGGCGCAACGATAGGACGACGGCGTCGCGAGCGTCGGCGAGTTGGCCCGGTCGCCGACCCGATCCCCGAGCAAGGAGCAATCCCCGATGAGTGACCGCATTCTGGTGGTGGTCGGCCACCCGCTGGCCGGCAGTCTCAGCCACGAGCTGGGCCAGCGCTACGCCGAGGCGGCCCGCGCTGCCGGAGCCGAGGTGCGGGTGCGGGATCTGTCCGAGCGTCAGCCGCAGAACCCGCCGGATCGGGCCAGCCTGCGCTCGGTGCGCGAGGATCGCAGCTGGCTGGAGCCGTCCGTGGCCGCCGACCTGTCCGAGCTGGAGTGGGCGCAACACATCCTGATCGTCTTCCCGCAGTGGTGGGGGCTGTATCCGGCCGTGCTGAAGGCCTGGATCGATCGCACCTTCGTCTCCGGAGCGACCTACCGCTCAACGGCCGGCTACCGCTGGGAGCCTCTGCTGACCGGACGCACGGCTCGGCTGATCATGACCTGCGATGTGCCTCGGTTCTACAACCAGCTGGTCTACCGGGACGCCGCCATCACCGCGCTGCGCCGGGCCACCCTGGGTTACTGCGGCATCAAGACCATTGGTGCCAGCCGGTTCACCCCGGTGAAGACCTCCACGCCGGAGCTGCGAGCGAAGTGGCTGGCCAAGGCCGAGCAGTTCGGCACTGCGGACGCCCGGCGCTAGCCGCCTGAGGCGACACGCGGCACTCGGATCAGGCCGGCTCGGGGCTTCGTCTGTGCGGGATGCCCCCTGTGAGACGCGCCCGTCCTCATCTCGACTCCGAGTTTGTCGTTATCAGGCGGGTCTCGGACGCCCGAGCCGGCGCGAGCTCCGATGTTGCTGCTATGAGCTGCACAAGAGGCCTCCATAGCGACGAAGTCGGAGCTCGCGTGTGAACTGGCCTCAAACACGGCCCTGATAACGATGAAGTCGAAGTCCAGGTCGGTCAGACGGCGAGCCTCATGTTTCGGAGGGTGCGCCCAGGCTTCGCGGCGCGGTACTCGGCTAGATCACCAGGAGCTGGAAGTCGCCCTGGTTGCGCAGTACCTCGGCGTAGTGGGCGCGCTGTTCGGCGGTCGGCTCGACCAGCGGCACCGGGGACGGACGGACGCCATGAGCCCGAAAGCCGATGAGCTTCAGCCGCATTTTCGGGTCGATCCCAGCCAGCCAGGTGCCGGTGCGTTTCAGCAGCTCGTCGGAGTCGTTGACCCCGGCGGCCAGCAGCAGGCGCACCTCGTGCAGCTTGCCGCGGCCGGCCAGCAGCCGGATCGACTCCAGCACCTGCGCATTGCCCGAGCCGACCAGTTCGCGGTGAATGGCGTCGTCAAAGCACTTCAGATCGATCATGGCTGCATCCAACACCGGGTCGAGCTCGTCCCAGACCGACCGGGGCGCGGCCCCATTCGAGTCCACGAAGCAGGTCAGTCGGGACAGCGTCGGGTCGGCCTTGATCGCCGCGAACAGGGCGGCCACGAAGCCCGACTGCTGGGTGGCCTCGCCGCCGGAGACGGTCACCCCGGAGATGAACGGGACGTTCGGACGCAGCCGCTCCAGCACCTCGGCCACCCGCAGCGGGCCTGCCTTCGGCGTGGAGTCGTAGGGGCAGATCCGGATGCAGGCATCCTCACCGGTGCAGCGGTCGGGGTTCCAGACCACACGTCCGCCGACCACGTCCAGCGCCGACGAACCACAGGCGTCCACGCACACTCCGCAGTCATTGCAGAGATTGATGGTGTAGGGGTTGTGGCAGGCCAGGCAGTTGAAGTTGCAGCCCTGGGTGAACAGCACGAACCGATTCCCCGGCCCATCGACGGCGGAGAACTCGATGACGCCGCTGATCTGTCCGGTCAGGCTCACCCGCGGGGGCTCGATTCGGTCGAAACCACTCGCTTCACCGCGCGCGTGGTGACCGTGTGATTGATCTCGGCGGTGGCGGCCAGGTAGTCGCTGGAATGCCGGGCGCCGTGCTCGGCGATCCCGACCAGGTCGGACTTGCGCACCAGGTAGCCGGTGATCCGGATGAACTCGTTGGAATCCAGGTTGAAGGTGAAGTCCCGCATCCCGATCGACAGCGCGCCGCGGATCACGTCCACCATGGCGGCCGGGTTGTTCTTCACGGTGTCCTCGACATGGAAGATGTCGGAGATGCCGGCCGAGAAGTACTCGTGGTGCGGCGCCACCACGCTGATGTGCTCGCGCAGTCCCGGCTCATCACCGATCGGGATCCGAGTGCCGGCGGTGGTGTCCATATCGAGGTCAATGCCGCTTTGCGAGTGCAAGTACGCGAAACCGTTGCCGCCGCCGCAGTAGGGCAGTGGACGCTCGGCGACCAACCCGGCAATCCGGCGGACGATCTGAGCCGACACCTCGTTGGCCCGCTGGTCGTGGCCATAGCGGGCCTCGGGACGTCCCTCGCGGACCATCAGTTCGTTCACACACTCGGCCAGGCCGAAGATGCCGAACATCAGCGAGAACCGGTCCAGGTCGATCAGGCCCTCGGTGGCCAGGAAGTGCGACTCGAAGAAGCCGGCATCCTCGACCAGTGAGCGGATCCGAGCCTCGCCGAGCTCTGCGGTCAGCTCGACCCAGTGCGGCAGCGACTCGGAGCAGAAGCCGTCGACGGTGCCGTCGTACCTGGCCACCGCCTCTTTCAGGTTCAGCCGGACCAGGCTGTGCGCACCACCGCGAACCTTCAACGAGTTGTAGCAGCTGACCGCCGCGTACTCTTCGCCGTGGTCGGCGACCATCATGGGGTGGTTCACGAAGTGCGGCTTGCCGGTCTCGAAGACGGTCTTCACGGCATCCACGATCAGGTCGTCCGGAGTCTCCGGCGACACCTTCAGGGTCAGGTTCGGCACCACCTGGCGCAGCGAGCGCTCCACCCGCCAGATCGAACGGATCACCCGACCGTCGCGGGGGCCGACATCGGCGTGGGCGAAAGCGTCGGGGAACAGCCGATCGAGCTGGATCCAGAAGCGGCGCAGCTTGGCGTCCAGCTCGGCGTCGCTGAGTTCGTCGGTGACGTAGGGCTCCAGTAGAGCGTCCAGGTCGCCGAAGTAGACCGGATAGGTGGTCACCGAGGGGACCTGGGAGTACAAGATGATCAGGAAGGCCAGGGCATCGTCGAGGTTGTGCGGCGACTCAAGTTCGAGGTAGGCCACCCCGTTGCGCAGCGCTTTGGCGTAGTCAGGCAACACATAGCGGGGGGTGAACGGGCGGTTGCCCTCGTACATGTCGCAGATCACCCGGGCCTGCAGCGCCTCGGTGCACAGCGGCGACAGCTGCGGGTAGGGCAGCGCGTTCACCGCCAGCGACGAGAGCCGACGCAGCTTCTGGTCGTAACCCAGGCTGCGGTCGTTGACAAGGCCGCGGGCCTGCGTCTGGAAGTCTTCGATGTCCACCACTCAATGCTAACCCGAGGCGCGCTGCTTACTTTTGGATAACGGTTTGTCACAGCCGAGCCCTGGCAACCCCGCCCGTAACATCGCGGGTCTAGAGTCACAGCGTTCGGCGCGTGAGCCGCGCTCGGAATGAACCCAAAAGGAGAGTCCCTTGCAAAAGGTGATCAAGACCATCATCGCGGCCGGGGCCGCTGCCATGATGCTTACCGCTTGTAGCTCCGGTGCGACGCCTAGCGCCACCAGTGCTGCACCGTCCGCCTCCACCAGCGCGTCTTCGGAAGCCCCGAAGATCAAGGTCGGTATGGCTTACGACGTCGGCGGCCGTGGCGACCAGTCCTTCAACGACTCCGCCGCTGCCGGCCTGGACAAGGCCGCCAAGGAGTTCGGCGTTGACATCAAGGAGTCGGCAGCCACCAATGGCGAGGCTGCTTCGGCTCGCGAGGAGCGCCTGAACCAGCTGATCGATGCCGGCTACACCAACATCGTCGCCGTGGGCTTCGCCTACGCCGAGTCGGTGAAGAAGGTCGCTGCAGCCAACCCCGACGTCAAGTTCGCCATCGTCGACGACAGCTCGATCACCGCCGACAACGTCATGAACCTGACCTTCGCTGCCAACCAGGGTTCGTTCCTGGTCGGTGCTGCTGCGGCCCTGACCTCGAAGACCAAGCACGTCGGCTTCGTGGGCGGCGTCGAGACCGATCTGATCAAGAGCTTCGAGGCTGGCTTCGATGCCGGTGTCAAGGCCGTCGATCCCAGCATCAAGATCGACTCCAAGTACCTGACCCAGCCGCCGGACTTCTCCGGCTTCGGCGACGTTGCCAAGGGCAAGGCTGCTGCTGAGGGCATGTACCAGTCCGGCGCCGACGTGGTCTACCACGCAGCCGGTGGTTCCGGTGGCGGCGTCTTCACTGCGGCCAAGGCTGCGGGGAAGTGGGCCATCGGTGTCGACTCCGACCAGGCGCTGACCGCTCCTGAGGATGTTCGCTCGGTCATCCTGACCTCGATGATCAAGCGCGTCGACGTCGGCGTGTACACCTTCATCAAGTCCGTGCACGACGGTTCCTTCAAGGGCGGCACCACCCTGTTCGACCTGAAGGCCGACGGCGTTGGCTACTCCACCACTGGTGGCCACGTGGACGCGATCAAGGACAAGCTGGAGGCCTTCAAGGCTGACATCATCTCCGGGAAGATCACCGTTCCGGAGAAGTGAAGTCCGCTTCACTGACGAAGTAAGCAACCGGCCTGGGCGACACGCGTCGCCCAGGCCGTCGCTTCCCATGAGACCACCATGCCGAGACCGCAGCTGTCCCGCGGCTTTGGTGAGGAGTCCCGACAATGGCCGCGTCAGCGGCCGTTGGAATAGAGTGCCCGTCGAGACTGGCATCGGCGCTGGCCTCTACCAGTCGAACCCGACCAGGAGTTCCCATCGATGAGTGCCGCGCTCTTTGCACAGCCGACCAGTCTCGAGCCGTTGGCTGTTGAGCTGACGGGCATCACCAAGCGCTTCCCCGGGGTGGTCGCCAACCGCGACATCAGCCTGCAGGTGCGCAAGGGCACCATCCACGCCATCGTCGGCGAGAACGGTGCGGGCAAGTCCACCCTGATGAAGATCCTCTACGGCGTCCAAGCTCCCGACGAGGGAACGATCGCCATCAACGGTGCCCCGGTGCACCTGAAGAGCCCGACCGAGGCGATCCGCGCCGGCATCGGCATGGTTTTCCAGCACTTCATGCTGGCCGACAACTTCACGGTCTTGGAGAACGTCGTCCTGGGTGCGGAGAAGCTGTACGGAATCGGTGACGCCGCCCGTGCTCAGATTCGCAAGATCTCCGACGACTACGGCCTGCGCGTCGAGCCGGACGATCTGGTCGCCGACCTGGGAGTCGGTGATCGGCAGCGGATCGAGATCCTCAAGGTGCTCTACCGCGGCGCCAAGATCCTGATCCTCGACGAGCCGACGGCCGTCCTCGTTCCGCAAGAAGTGACCGAGCTTTTCAGCAACCTCCGTGACCTCAAGGCCGAGGGCCTGACCGTGATCTTCATCTCGCACAAGCTGGACGAGGTGCTCTCTGTGGCCGACGACATCACGGTGATCCGGCGTGGCACCACGGTGGCCGCCGTCGATCCCAAGAAGGTCACCGCTCGCCAGCTCGCCGAACTGATGGTCGGCTCCGAACTGCCGTCCCCGCAGACCGAGGAGTCCACGGTCACCGATGAGGTTCGTTTGGAACTGCGCGGGGTCAGCCTGGCCGGCCATGGCCAGGCCAAGGTGCTGGACAACATCGACCTGGTGATCCATGCCGGTGAGATCCTCGGCATCGCCGGCGTCGAGGGAAACGGCCAGGCCGAACTCGTCGAGACGGTGATCGGCATGCGGCGCCCGGATGCCGGTCAGGTGTTGCTGGAGGGCTCCGAGATCACCGGGGCCGGAGTCCGGGAGATCCGGCAGGCCGGTGTCGGCTACATCCCTGAGGATCGGCATCGTCACGGACTGCTGCTCGAGGCGCCGCTGTGGGAGAACATGATCCTTGGCCACCAGACCGAGGCTCCCAACGTGAAGGGCCCGCTGATCGACGCCAAGGCCGCCAAGGCCGACACCGAGCAGGTTGTCACCAAGTTCGACGTGCGGACGCCGTCCATCCTGGTCACGGCCGGTTCGCTGTCGGGCGGCAATCAGCAGAAGCTGATCGTCGGGCGCGAGATGAGCCACAAGCCGCGCGTCCTGATCGCTGCCCATCCCACCCGCGGCGTCGATGTCGGAGCGCAGGCCGCCATCTGGGACCTGATCAAGGCTGCCCGTCGCGAGGGAATGGCGGTACTGCTGATTTCGGCCGATCTGGAGGAGCTGGTCGGTCTGTCCGACACGATCGTGGTGATCCTGCGCGGAAAGCTCAGTGGGCAGTTCGACCCGGACGTGGTGACCCGAGAACAGCTGGGTGCGGCGATGACCGGTGCCGACCAGGAGGATGAGTGATGAAGGTCGATTTCCGCCGGCTTGGCCTCGGGGTAGCTGCTCCAGTCCTGGCGATTGTCGTTGCATTGGTGTTGACCACCCTGATCCTGCTGGTCGCCGGAGACCCGGTGCTGGCTGTGTGGCAGGTGCTGTTCAAGGTGCCGCTGCCGCGCCAGATCGTCGCCATCGTCAATGAGGCGACCGTGCTCTACCTCTCAGCTGTGGCGGTAGCGATCGGGTTCAAGATGAACCTGTTCAACATCGGCGTGGACGGCCAGTACCGGATCGCCTCCTTCGCTGCCGCCGTCTTCGCCGGCGCACACTTCCTGCCGGGCTGGCTGAACATCATCGTCGCGATCCTGGTTTCGATGCTCACCGGCGCAGTGTGGGCACTGATCGCCGGTGTGCTGAAAGTGACCCGAGGGGTGTCGGAGGTGATCAGCACCATCATGCTGAACTACATCGCCACCTACCTGGTCGCCTTCATGCTCAGGGGTGCCGCGGTGAAGGTGGAGGGCTCGAACGCCACTAGTACCCAGATCCTCGCCGAGGACTCCCGGGTGCCCGGTATCAGCATCAGCTGGCTGGCCAACACCTCCAACAAGGTCTACGGCCTGGTTCTGCTGGCGATCCTGATCGGTTTCCTGTACTGGTTCGTGCTGGCCAAGACCCGGTTCGGCTTCGACTTGCGGGCGACCGGACAGTCGGAGAGTGCGGCAGTGGCCAGCGGTGTCAACGTGAAGCGGATGATCGTCACCTCCATGGTGCTGTCCGGTGCGGCGGCCGGCCTGATCGGCATGCCGCTGCTGTTCGGCCAGGACTACGCCTACGGCGACACCGTCCAGGCTGGACTCGGCTTCGCGGGCATGTCGGTGGCTCTGCTCGGCCGCAACCATCCAATCGGCATGGCGGTCTCGGCGCTGCTGTGGGGCTACCTCAACCAGCTGAGCAACGGACTGCAGATCGGGGCCGGTGTCTCCGATCGGCTGGTGCTGATCATCCAGGGAATCATCGTCTTGTCGGTGGTCGTCGCCTACGAAGTCGTCCGTCGGGCCAGACAGCGCTTGGAGCAGGGCAGAGTGGCCCGTGAGCTCGCCATGCAAGCCGCTCCCGCAACTAAGGAGGTGGCGGCATGAGCACTCAGACCGAGCTCTCCGCGACGATCCCGCAGACCCGGACGGGGCGTCCGTCCTGGTACTGGCCGGTGATTATCATCGGCTCAATCCTGGTGATCTCGACGGTTCGAGTGCTCACTGGGGCCCATGACATCGACTCCTCCGGTGCCCTCACCGCCGCGATCGGCCTGGCGATGCCGCTGGCCCTGGCCGGGCTGGGTGGCCTGTGGTCGGAGCGGGCCGGCGTGACCAACATCGGCCTGGAAGGCATGATGATTCTCGGCACCTGGGGAGCCGGCTTCTTCGGCTTCCACTACGGCCCGTGGGTCGGCATCCTTGGCGCCGTCGTGATGGGCATCCTCGGCGGTGCGATTCATGCGTTGGCCACCGTGGTGTTCGGCGTTGACCACATCGTCTCCGGTGTTGCCATCAACCTGCTGGGCGCGGGCGCCGGCTCCTATCTCGCGGTTCGCACCTTCACCGGGCTACCCGGGGGTGGGCCGACCCAGTCGCCGGCCCTGCAGCAACTGCCGTTCATTTCGGTGCCTGGGCTGGGTGACTGGCTGCAGCAGCTGGAGAACTCGCACACCTGGCTGGTGGCCGACCTGGCCGGCATCCTGCGCACGCTGACCACCAACGTCAACGCACTGACGCTGATCGCGATCGCACTGATGATCGGCTCGGCCTGGCTGCTGTGGCGCACGCCGATCGGGCTGCGGCTGCGCTCGGTGGGCGAGGCCCCGCACGCCGCCGAGACCCTCGGTGTGAACGTGCTGCGCTACAAGTTCATGGCGGTGCTGGTCTCCGGCGGTCTGGCCGGTCTGGCCGGCGGCTTCCTGGTGCTGGTGGCGTCCAATCTGTACCGCGAAGGTCAGACCGGCGGACGCGGCTACATCGGCCTGGCCGCGATGATCTTCGGCAACTGGCGTCCCGGTGGTCTGGCGGCCGGCGCCATGCTGTTCGGCTACGCCGACGCCGTCCAGCTGCGCGGGCGTGGCGACGTGATCCACGCCTACCTGCTGCCGATCGGTCTTGCGCTGCTCGGCTGGGCGATCTGGCAGCTGATCCGGCACCGCCAGGGCAAGCCGATCACCGGCATCGTCCAGGTCGCCATTGCGCTGGGTGTGCTGGTTTGGTTCGCCCTGACCAGCGAGGTGCCGGCCGAGTTCACCAACATGACCCCGTACGTGGCCACGCTGCTGGTGCTGGCCTTCTCGGCGCAGCGGCTGCGGATGCCGGCCGCCGACGGGCAGGTGTACCGAAAGGGAGAAGCCAATTAGCGACATCGACTGGGAGGGGCTGCGGGCCCGGGCTCGGGAGCTTGCCGGACGGGCCTACGCGCCGTACTCGAAGTTCCCGGTCGGTGCCGCCGGCCTGGCCGAGGATGGACGGGTGGTCGCCGGCTGCAATGTCGAGAACGCCGGCTACGGAGTCGCCCTGTGCGCCGAGTGCGGGCTGGTGTCGGAGCTGGTCGCCACCGGCGGTGGACGTCTGGTGGCGGTCACCTGCTGCAATGCCAACGGTGACCAGCTGATGCCCTGCGGACGCTGCCGCCAGCTGCTGTGGGAGCACGGCGGCGCCGGCCTGTTGGTGGACACCCCGAAGGGCATACAGCCGATGGATCAGGTGCTGCCGCAGGCTTTCGGCATCGACGACCTGCGTGGCGTCGTCGGAGAGATCTAGTGGCCGTCTCACTGGAGCTGTGCCGGGCCGTCCCGAAGATCGCCCTGCATGACCACTTGGACGGAGGGCTGCGTCCGGCCACCATCGTGGAGCTGGCCGCCGAGGTGGGCCATGTGCTGCCCGAGACCGACCCGGACGCGCTGGGCCGGTGGTTCTTCGATGCGGCCGATTCCGGGTCGTTGGTGCGCTATCTGGAGACCTTTGTGCACACCATCGCGGTGATGCAGACGGCCGCCCAGTTGCGCCGGGTGGCCAGGGAGTTCGTCGAGGATCAGGCCGCAGACGGGGTCATTTACGCCGAGGCGCGGTGGGCTCCTGAGCAGCATCTGGCCGGCGGGCTCAGCCTGGCCGAGGCCGTTTCCGCTGTCCGGGACGGACTGGCCGAGGGGATGGCGTCGGCGGCGGCGTCGGGTCGGACGATCATCGCCCGGCAGATCCTGACCTCGATGCGCCACGCCAGCCCGACCACCGAGATCGCCGAGTTGGCTGTGGCCTTCCGCAACGACTCGGTGTGCGGTTTCGATATCGCCGGAGCGGAGGACGGTTTCCCGCCGAGCCGCTTCGTCGAAGCCTTCGACTACCTCAAGCGGCACAACTTCGAGTTCACCATTCACGCCGGCGAGGCGTTCGGGCTGCCCTCGATCTGGGAGGCCGTCCAGCTGTGCGGGGCCTCCCGGCTGGGCCACGGCGTCCGGCTGATCGAGGATGTGGCACCGGACGGGAGCCTGGGCGAGCTGGCCAGCTACGTCCGCAATCGTCGGATCGCGTTGGAGCTGTGCCCGAGCTCGAACCTGCAGACCGGCATCTGCACCACGATCGCCGAGCACCCCTTCGGGCGGCTCGCCGAGCTCGACTTCCGGGTGACGGTCTCCTGCGACAACCGGCTGATGAGCGCCACGACGTTGAGCCGGGAGTATCACCTGCTCAGCGAGGCCTTCGGCTACGGAATGGACGACCTGCGGCGGTTCAGCCGCAATGCCGCCAAGAGTGCCTTCCTACCCTGGGATCAGCGGTTGGAGCTGATTCGACGAGTCGAGCAGGGGTTCAGCGCTCTGGCCGAGTGAGCGGCAGGAGTTGGTTCATCGTTCACCCAACGGTGAACCGTAGTTGGCGGGCTGGCTGACTGGGCTGCCTACTTTTCAAGGGTGATCCCCGCCGAGCTGACCACGCCGACCCTGACGGTCGCGCTGCTGGCCGACACCGATAGTCGGTGGAAGTGGGGAGCCCGGCTGGCGGCTCGACTCGGCTCCGAGGTCGAGCTGATCGGCTACCAGCTATGGACCCATGACCTGCCTAGCCACCGGCAGTTGCTCGAGGCAGGTGTCGGTCCGGAGCGGGTGCGCCAGCTCGGCCCGTCCGGCTTCCTGGAGGCGCTGGCCACTGATCATCCGGACGTTCTGATCGTGGCCGCGCCCGGCGGCGGCTGCCAGGCGATCCTGCAGCTGCTCGCCACCGCCCGGCTGGAACCACGTCCGCTGGTGCTCACCGGCTATGTCGGTGTGGTCTACGAGAATCTCGTCGACGGCCTGCTGTTGCGCGCCGGCGCCGACCTGATCGGGGCGAACAGCCCGGCCGACCTCGAGCAGTTCGCCCGCGTCCTGACCAGTGTGGGGGCCGGCGCTGATGCCCTGGTGCGCACCCAGCTGCCCTTCCTGGAGGATCCGGCACCGCGGACGCCAAGCGCCCGGTTCACGGTGACCTTCGCCGGCCAGCCCGGCGTGCCGGCCAGTCGGGCCGAGCGCCAGTATCTGGTGCAGCGGCTGGCCGATCACGCGCGCCGGCACCCCGAGCGGGACGTGCTGGTCAAGCTGCGGAACCTGCCCGGTGAGGTGGCCACTCACCCCGAGCCCTACCCCTACGACGAGTTGATCCGTGGCCTGGGCAGCCAGCGTCCGGCCAATCTCAAAGTGATCGGCGGTCTGATGAGCCGGGCGCTGAGCCGGACCGACCTGCTGGTCACGGTGAGCTCCACGGCCGCGGTCGAAGCCGTCCATGCCGAGGTGCCGGCCGCGGTGCTCACCGACTTCGGAATCCGGGAGGCGCTGGGCAACACCTACTTCCTCGGTTCCGGGCTGCTGGCCAGCTTCGAAGAGTTGGACGGTGGTCTCGTCCCGAGGGTTGATCCGCAGTGGGCCCGGCAGCGCGGGATGCGCGGCCTGTCCGACGAGCTGCCGGCGCGCGTCGCCAAGGCTCTGGCAGAGCCGCGCGGCGAGTTGCGCCCTTTCTACAGTCTGGCCAATGCCAGCGGCTTTCTGCCGCGGCTCCTGGCCGGCTACGGCATCGGCCCGGACGGACGGCCGCTGCCGTCGCGAGCCAACTCGGTGCTGCGCAAGGCCGTCCGCAGCGGAGCTCGCGGGGTGTACCGGCACGGCACCACGGTGATCGGACCGGCGCTTCGGCGATTGGCGGCGTTATGAGCACCTCCGCTCGGACGCGCGACCGTGACCAGGTGGTGGGCGGCCGGGGTATGAGCTCGGCCGCCCACCACCACCTCGACCACCCGCAGAGAACGGGGACTGTCCCCTTTCTCTGCGGACCCTCGGCCGTGCTCAGGCATCGCGTGATGCCCGGCGTCGGCCAGCCGTCCCGGGCTGCCACCCGGCGACTCTCACCACTCCGCTCGAACCATCAGCGGAACCGAAGGAAGGACCAGTTGTGAGTGTTACCAGTTCCAGACGGCGCCGGATCGGCGACCGGCAGGTCGGCCCGGGCCAGCCGGTGTATGTGATCGGTGAGATCGGCATCAACCACAACGGTGAGCTGTCCAACGCGATCGCCCTGATCGACGCCGCCAAGTCGGCTGGCATGGACGCGGTGAAGTTCCAGAAGCGGACTCCCGAGATCTGCACCCCGCGCGACCAGTGGGACATCGAGCGGGACACCCCCTGGGGCCGGATGACCTACATCGAGTATCGGCACCGCGTCGAGTTCGGCGAGGAGGAGTACCGGGCCATCGACGAGTACTGCCGCGCACAGGAGATCGACTGGTTCGCTTCGCCCTGGGACGTGCCCAGCGTCGAGTTCCTCGACCAGTTCAACCCGCCCACCCACAAGATCGCCTCGGCCAGCCTGACCGACGACGAGCTGCTCCGCGCGGCCCGGGCCAGCGGACGGACGGTGATCCTGTCCACCGGGATGTCGACCCCGGACCAGATCCGGCACGCCGTGGAGGTGCTGGGCAGCCGCAACACCGTCCTGCTGCACGCGAACAGCACCTACCCGGCGCCGCCCGAGCAGCTGAACCTGCGGGTGATCAACACCTTGATGGCCGAGTTCCCCAACGTGCCGGTCGGCTACTCCGGGCATGAGGTCGGCCTGCAGTCGACTCTGGCCGCGGTCGCCCTCGGCGCCTGTGTCGTGGAGCGGCACATCACCCTGGACCGGGCCATGTGGGGCTCGGATCAGTCGGCTTCGGTCGAGCCGGAGGGGATGCGCCGCCTGGTGCGCGACATCCGCGTGCTCGAGGCGGCGCTGGGCGACGGGATCAAGCAGGTCTACCCCGGTGAGCTGGCCGCCATGAAGAAGCTGCGCCGAGTGGGCGGCAGCCAGGACAGCGCGGGTCCGGAGCAGGCGGCATGAACCGGGACACGCTGGGTCTGGTCGAGAGCCCGGCTCAGCTGCTGCACCTGATCGAGTGGTGCTACGCCGAAGGTACGGCGGATCGGACGCGGGCCGTCGTGCTGGCCCCGACCCAGCCGACCGCGATCACCCAGCTGCGCGCCCTGTCCGACTTCGCGGCGGAGGAGGGGATGGCCATGGTGTGGGCCGAGCCGCGCCGCTCCGCACTGGCCTTCGCGGCCAGCCTGCGGCGACTGTGGTCGGAGGTCGGCGCCGCGCGTCGGCTGGTCCTGGGTGACCCGTTCTCCGGGCTGATTCAGTCGGTGCTGCCGGCCACCAAGGCCCAGCAGATCGTCGTGGTCGATGACGGCACCGCCACCATGGAGTTCGCCGCCCAGTACGCCGCCAGCGGCGCGCTGCGACGCTGGAACTCTCGTCCCTCGGCCATGGACATGCCGCGGACGCTGCTCGGCCAGCAGGCCCGCCGCGTCCTGAACGGCGGGGCGCTGCGGCTGTTCACCGTGATGCCGGTCACCGGCCTGCCGCAGAGCCGGCTGCAGCACAACCACTACGACTGGCTGCGCGGCCGCTTCGGCACCCCTCGCATGTTCAGCGGAGTGGACGTCGTCGGCTCATCCCTGGTCGAAACCGGAGTCGCCGATCGCGGGGCCTACCTGCGGCGAGTGGCCGAACTGGCCGATTCCTTCGGACGCCCCGGACGCTACTTCGCGCACCGCAGGGAGGACCCGGACAAGCTGGCCGAACTGGCTCGGGTGAGTGGGCTCGAGGTCGTCCGTCCGCAGCTGCCGATCGAGGTCGAGTTGCGCCGTGGGCCGGTCGCCCAGCGGGTGGTGAGCTTCCCGTCCTCGGTGGGCTACACGCTGCCGGTGGTGCTGTCCGGCCTGCCGGTGCGCTACCAGTTCGAGCCGGTGCCCGAGGAGATGCTGGGGGCCGAGGTCAGTGAGAAGGCGCGCGACTTCCTGTCAAAGATGACCGCGGACCTGCGCTACAGCGCCCGGCTGTGGTCGCCGGACTCGAATGCGCTCAGTGCTTCGGCGTGAAGACCGGCATGATCCCGTTGAAGCTGATCGTCCAGCCCATGCCGTGGGCTCCGATGTAGCCGATGCCGAGCGCCACTGAGCCGAGGACGATCGCGAACAGCAGGTAGGCGATCAGGCGTCCGACCAGGTTCGGCTTGACGATCACCCCGGCACCATGGACCTCGGCGTCCCCGCCGATGCCCCAAGCCAGCGCCCGGATCCCGGCAGCGAACAGCGTCGGCAGCCCGGCACCCAGGACGACGGCGACCAGCAGGACGCGCCAGGCGCCGTCCAGTGCGGCAAGCAGTTGCTCCATCAGTGCGTCCCTCCCGGCACGGCGGTCGCTTCCTTTTCGGCGCGATCCTTCGGCTCTTCCCAGGCGTCGTTGACGTTGTGGTGGCTGATCGGGTCACGCTTGGAGTGCCACCACATGTACAAGGCGGCCGCGCACATGATGGCGAAGACCACGAAGGCACCGACGCCTTGTCCGAGCAGGTGGCCGATCCACCACATCCCGGCACCGACCAGACCGGCCAGTGGCAGCGTGGTCAGCCAGGCCAGCGCCATCCTTCCGGCCACATTCCAGCGGACGGCCGCGCCGCGACGGCCCAAGCCGGAACCGAGGATCGAGCCGGTGCAGACGTGAGTGGTGGACAGCGCGAAGCCGAGCTGGCTGGAGGTCAGAATCACCGCAGCGGACGCGCTCTCGGCGGCCATGCCCTGCGGCGAGGATATCTCGACCAGGCCCTTGCCCATGGTCCGGATGATCCGCCAGCCGCCGATATAGGTGCCGGAAGCGATCGCCAGCGCGCAGGCGAACTTCACCCACAGCGGAATGTCGGTGGTGGAGGTCCAGGCACCGTTGGCGATCAGGGCCAAGGTCACCACGCCCATGGTCTTCTGGGCGTCGTTGGTGCCGTGGGACAGCGAGAGCAGCGAGGCCGTGAAGATCTGGCCCCAGCGGAAGCCCGCCTCCTGGTAGCGCCGCGCGACGCCCTGAGTGAGCTTGAAGACGAGTTTGGTGCCGATATAGGCCACCACGATGGCGATCGCCGGTGAGAGCAGGGCCGGTAGCACCACCTTCCCGACGACACCGTCGAGGTGGTAGCCCTCACCGACCCACTTGACGCCTTCCCAGCCCATCGAGGCGACGGTGGCGCCGATCAGGCCGCCGAACAGCGCATGCGACGAGCTGGACGGAAGGCCCCACAGCCAGGTCAGGATGTTCCAGATGATGGCTCCGGCCAGACCGGCCATCAGGATCAGCAGCAAGCCGTGGCCGTCGTCGGCCATCAGCTCCGGCTTCGGAGAGCCGTCCGGGTTCTGGATCCGGATCACAGCATTGGTGACCGTGACTGCGACCTCAACCGAGAGGAAGGCGCCGACCAGGTTCAGGACTGCCGACAGGCTGACGGCAGCCTTCGGGCTGAGGGCGCGGGTGGCGATGGAGGTGGCCATTGCGTTAGCCGTGTCGTGAAAGCCGTTGGTGAAGTCGAAGGCCAATGCTGTGACAACAACTAGCGACAGGAGTATGAACTCAGGGGTCACACAGATCATGGTAGGGGCAGCCGGGCCGGATTCCGAAAGCGGTCAATGGCTAGCCGCTCAGTTCCGGCTCAGCGGGGCTGTGAGCGGTCTCGTCCGCTCGTCCGGGCGGATGACCGTCGACCGATAAGATGGTCCATCGTGAGTTCCCGCATCCTGGCAGCAGTTGCCTGGCCTTACGCCAACGGCCCTCGTCATATTGGTCACGTCTCCGGCTTCGGCGTCCCTTCCGACGTCTTCGCCCGCTACCAGCGAATGGCCGGCAACCAGGTGCTGATGGTGTCCGGCACCGACGAGCACGGAACCGCCATCCAGGTGCAGGCCGACAAGGAGGGCCTCACCCCGCAACAGACCGCCGACAAGTATCACCAGATCATCGCCGAGGATCTGCAGGCGCTGGGCTGCTCCTACGACCTCTACACCCGTACCACCACGCTGAACCACCGCGCGGTCGTCCAGGAGTTGTTCCGGACGCTGCACGACAACGGCTATGTGGTGGCCCAGACCGAGATGGGCGCGATCTCGCCGTCCACCGGACGCACCTTGCCCGACCGCTACATCGAGGGCACCTGCCCGATCTGCGGCTTCGACGGAGCTCGCGGTGACCAGTGCGACAACTGTGGCCGTCAGCTGGACCCGATCGACCTGATCAACCCGAAGTCCCGGATCAATGGCGAGGTGCCCGAATTCATCGAGACCGAGCACTTCTTCCTGGACCTGCCTGCTCTGGCCGGGGCGCTGGCCGACTGGCTGGCCACCCGGACCGACTGGCGTCCCAACGTCATGAAGTTCAGCCTGAACCTGCTCAAGGAGTTGCGCCCGCGCGCCATCACCCGCGACCTCGACTGGGGCGTCCCGATCCCGCTGGAGGGCTGGGAGGACGTGTCCATGAAGCGGATCTATGTCTGGTTCGACGCGGTGATCGGCTACCTGTCGGCCGCGGTCGAGTGGGCCCAGCGCTCCGGCGACCCGGATGCCTGGAAGCTGTGGTGGCAGTCGAGTGAGGCGAGCTCGTACTACTTCATGGGCAAGGACAACATCACCTTCCACTCGGTGATCTGGCCGGCCATCCTGCTGGGTGCCAATGGGCAGGGCGACAAGGGCGGACACGGTTCGGCCTATAGCCCGCTGAACCTGCCCACCGAGGTGGTCTCTTCGGAGTACCTGACCATGTCGGGCTCCAAGCTGGCCTCCTCCCGGGGGCACGTGATCTATGTCCGCGACTTCCTGGCCGAGTTCGGGCCGGACGCGCTGCGTTACTTCATTGCGGTGAACGGACCGGAGAACCAGGACACCGACTTCACCTGGGAAGAGTTTGTCCGGCGCAACAACTTCGAGCTGGCCAACGAGTGGGGCAACCTGGTCAACCGCTCGATCTCGATGGCGCACAAGAACGTCGGGGCCATCCCGGCCGCCGGCGAGTTGACCGAGGCCGACCAGGCGCTGCTGGACGCGTCCAAGGCGGCCTTCGAGGTGGTCGGCGACCTGTGGGGCCGGTGCAAGTTCAAGCAGGCCACCACCGAGGCCATGCGGGTGGTCTCGCTGGCCAACAAGTACATCTCCGACCAGGAGCCGTGGAAGCTGAAGGACGATCCGGCTCGCCGCGACACCGTGCTGCACGTGGCGCTACAGGTGGTCTCCGACGCCAACACGCTGCTCACCCCGCTGCTGCCGCACGCGGCGCAGAAGGTGTTCGAGGCGCTCGGCGGCCAGGGAGTGTGGGCGGCTCAGCCCGAGCTGAAGACGGTCAGCCAGGAGGGTGGCCCGGACTACCCGGTGCTGACCGGCGACTATGCGTCCCAGCAGGCGGTGTGGGCCTCGCGTCCGATCGTTGCCGGGACGCCGCTGGCCAAGCCGACCCCGCTGTTCACCAAGCTGGACGAGGCCCTGGCCCAGACCGGTCCGTCCTGGGCCCCGATCGGCTGAGCGGGGCGGCAGTTCCGCTCCGGCCCGTGGTCCTGCTGGCCTAGCCGACTCTGCTGAATGCGGCCAGCCCGGCTGCCCAGGCAGACGATACGTCGGCATCGTCGGGGAATCGGCCGGCCAACTCGAGTTCGACCAGGCCATGGGCCAGCGCCCACAGCGCTCGCGCCCGGGCCTGATCGCCGTGGGCTGCCGTCTGCAACCCTGCGCTCGCGGCGGCCTCGACTCCGGGGGAGAGGCGGTCCCGGTGCAAGGCCTGACCGGAGATCAGCGCGTACCGGTGTGGATGGGTCAGCGCCCATTCGCGATAGGCCGCTCCGATCGCGTCCAGCTGGGGTCCTGCGGCGTCCAGCCGGGCGGCCAGGGAGCGCAGCGCACGTTCCTGGAGGGTAGCCTCGATCGCAGCCTTGTCGGGAAAGTGTCGATAGAGCGAGGGTGCCTGAATGCCGATCTCGGCTGCGATGGTCCGCATGCTGAGGCCGGCCGGTCCGCCGCGGTCGAGGAGGTCCTCTGCGGCGGCGATGATCTCGTCTCGTCTGCTCATCGCCGAGCCCGGCTCAGCACGAAGGCTGCCAGCAGGAGGACGGTCAGTGCTCCGTCCCACCACATGGCCGAACCGGCGCCTGCGGCGGAGCCCGCCCAGGCGACGCCTGCCGCGGTGAGGATCAGCTTGTTCAGGATCAGTGCAGCCCAGACGCCGAGCGAGGCCCTGCGTGGCGACCGGGCCAGGGCGGCGAACAGGATGCTGAAGGTGGCGAAGCCGACTTCGCGCCACAGTTCGACGAAGCGAGTGTCGGCATCGGCGGCGAGGACGGCGCCGATGCCGCTGATGGCGGCGAGCGCGGCGGCAATGGTGCAGATCCACAGCAGGGCGCTGGCCACGGCTTCGGTGGTGATCCTCGGCTGAGTGATCGCGGGAGTGGTCATGGAAGACTCCTTGCTAACGGTGTTAGCAGCAGACTAGCTAACGCTGTTAGCGGAGGCAAGCCCCTAGCTGAGGTGGGCGATCGCGGAGCGCATGGACATCGGCGTGAAGCCGGCGTCCAGGGCCTTGCGGCGCAGGGCCGGCTGGGCCTTGCGCAGCGCCCAGCCACGGCGGATCGCGATCAGCGGGGGCTTGCGCTTCTTGGCGAAGTCGCGGCGCAGCCGCAGCAGATACACCAGAGTGGCCGGCCGGTCGAGGTAGATCGGCTCCACCTCCAGCCCGGCAGCGCGGCAGTGGGCGAGGAACTCGATGGCGAAGATGCCTTCCACGGTCAGGCAGTGACACCCGTCCAATCGCACCTGGTGGCTGCCCACCCGCCGGCTCTCGGTGATCGAGTAGGCCGGCGCCTCCAGCTCGCCGGTGGCCAGCAGCTCATGCAATCCGGCTAGGGCGCCGGCGGCGTCCCAGGAGGCCGGATCGTCCCAATCGGTGATGCCGAGGTTCGTGCTCGGCATTCCCGGGTGATCGGCGTCGAAGTAGTAGTCGTCCAGCCGCAGGGTGGGGCAGCCGGCCACGTGCGCGAGCCGGGACTTGCCGCTGCCGGACGCTCCGGCAATCAGGATGATCCGTGGTGTCGTGCTCACAGGCCCAGCGCTCGGGCCATCTCATCGCGTGCCTGCGCCATCAAGGCGGAGGCTTCGGCGCGGTCGGCGGCCAGCTCCGTCCCCGGAGCCAGCTTCACCTGCAGGTAGCACTTCAGCTTCGGCTCCGTCCCCGACGGACGGACGACCACCCGCACCCGAGTGCCGCTGAACAGCACGCCGTCGGTGGGCGGCAGGGCAGCGCTGCCGAGGGCCAGATCCACCAGCTCCACCGGTTCACCGGCAAGTGCCGTCGGCGGAACCTCCCGAATCCGGGCCATGGCCGCGGTGATCAGACTGAGGTCGGCCACCCGGAATGCCAGCTGCGAGGTGAGATGGACGCCATAGCGCGCGGCGATCTCGTCCAGCCGGTCGGCGATCGTTCGCCCTTCGGCCCTGAGCCGAGCGGCCAACTCCAGCACCCGAACCAGGGTGGTGATGCCGTCCTTGTCCGGAACGGCGGCGGCGTCGGTGCAGTAGCCGATCGCCTCCTCGTAGCCGAAGGCCAGTCCCGGCACTCGTCCGATCCACTTGAAGCCGGTCAAGGTGGTGGTGAAGGGCTGGTGATAGGCGGCGGCCATCGTCGACAGCAGCGTGCTGGACACCACCGAGCAGGCGTAGGTGCCGCTCACTCCGGCCCGAAGCAGGTCGTCGGCGAGCAGGGCGCCGAGCTCGTCGCCGGTGAGCATCCGCCAGCCGGAGGGGAAGCAGGCCGCAATGGCGCAGCGATCGGCGTCGGGGTCGTTGGCGATCGCCACGTCCGCATCCACCTGCTGCGCCAGGGTGAGGGCCAAGTCGATGGCTCCGGGTTCCTCCGGATTGGGGAAGGGGACGGTCGGGAAGGCCGGGTCGGGCTCGATCTGCTCGGTCACCCGGTGCGGCTGGTCGAAGCCGGTTGCCGCGACCACCTGATCGACGATGGCCGCACCCACCCCGTGCATGGCGGTGTAGACCCAGTTCAGCGACCGCGGTGTCTCCGGGCTGACCAAGCTGCTGGCCCGGGCCACGTAGGCCGCGACCAGATCGTCGCCGACCAGCGGGAAGTCGTCGCTGCGCGCAATGTCGGCCAGCGGACGCGCGGCGACCGCGGCGATCTGGGCGGCGATCTGGGAATCCGTGGGCGGAATGATCTGCGAACCGTCGCCCAGGTAGACCTTGTAGCCGTTGTCCTGCGGCGGATTGTGGGACGCCGTGACCACCACACCGGCCACACAGCCGAAGTGGCGGATCCCGAAGGCCACCACCGGGGTTGGCAGCGCTCGTGAGCAGAGCAGCGGCAGTAACCCGGCCGCAGCCAGGATCTCGGCGGTGTCCTGGGCGAACACCTGCGAGTTGTAGCGGGCGTCGAAGCCGACGATCACGCGTCCGCCGGCCATGCCGAGCTCACGCAAATGGGCGGCCAGTCCGGCTGCGGCCTGGCTGACCACGACCCGGTTCATCCGGGCCGGACCGGGGCCGAGCGGGCCGCGCAGCCCTGCCGTCCCGAAGGCCAGCGGGCCGGCGAAGGCATCCCTCAGCTCGTCCGTCGCAGCCTGGTCGGCGGCGTCGGCCCGGGCCAGCAGGTCGTCCAATGCGGCTGCCGTGGCCGGGTCGGGATCCTGCTGGCGCCAGCTGAGGATCTGTTCGCGCAAGGACTGATCGATCATGCCCGACTCCCTACAGTCGCTCGAGCAGGCCGGCCAGCAGGCCGCGCAGGCGGGGTTCGGCTGCCTTGCCGGCAGCGATCACTTCGGCGTGGTCCAGCGGCGTCGGCGAGATCCCGGCGCCCAGGTTCGTCACCAGGGAGATGCCGAGCACCTCCAGTCCGGCCTCGCGGGCCGCAATCGTCTCCAGCGTGGTGGACATCCCGACCAGGTCGCCACCCAGGATCTTGGCCATCCGCACTTCGGCCGGAGTCTCGTACTGCGGGCCGGGGAACTGGACGTACACGCCCTCGGGCAGCTCGGGGTCGACCTCGTGCGCCAGATCGCGCAGCCGGGGGGAGTAGGCCTGAGTCAAGTCGATGAAAGTGGCTCCGGCAAGGGGTGTCGCTGCAGTCAGATTGATGTGGTCGCGCAGCAGCACCGGTGTGCCCGGTCCCCAGGCCGGGTTCAGTCCACCGCAGCCGTTGGTGAGCACGACCGCGGTGGCACCGGCCGCGGCAGCTGTCCGGACGCCATGGACGACCGCGGCCACCCCGCGTCCCTCGTAGTAGTGGGTGCGGCCGCTGAAGAAGGCTGCCACCTTGTGGTTGGCCGTCCGGACCAGGCGCAGCGTGCCGCCGTGGCCGGCCACCACCGGCTTGGCGAAGCCGGGCAGCTCGGCCAGTTCGACTTCCCCGATGGTCTCGCCAAGCCCGATCGATGCACCCGACCACCCCGAGCCGAGCACCAGTGCCAGGTCGAGATTGGCGACGTCGAAGCGGGTGAGCAGCGTCTTGGCGGCGAGTTCGGCCAGCTGCTGAGGTTCGTAGGTCTCGGTCACCCCAAGATGATAACGACGCGCGCTCCGGTTGGCTCGTCGGCGCAGTCGCCTCCTCGTCGCACGGTCAGGGCTGAGGGTCGGCCTCGTCCTGATCGGTCTGGTCGGGTTCGGGCGGCAGCTCGAACCAGCTTCGGCGGCGGGCCGGCTGCAGCCGCAGCTCAACCAGCAACGCGATCAGCAGCGCGACCAGCAGCACGGCCTGGCCGAGATGGACGAGTGGGCGCGGGCCGGTCAGATAGGCCAGACCCATCGCGGCGAGTCCGGCCACACCCAGAACGCCGCTGCCGGCCAGAACCTGGCGAGAGCGCCGGCCGGCCCGTCGGGCGCGCTGAGCCAGCAGGCCGAGTGCGGCCGCCAGGGACACCGAGATCGGGAGCATCGCCAGTTCGAGCAGTACCGACTGCGCGGGGGTGGCCTCGGGCAGGCCGATCACCACCATGGCCATGCTCACCACCACTCCGGCGATGGCGACAGCGATCAGGCCGCCCCGGATCAGGTCGGCTCGGGTCAGGTCGACCTGATCCGGCTGCGGCGCGTCCGTGGTCATGGCGTCGGTGGCAGAGGCGCCGTGGATTCCCTGACCACCAGTGAGGTGGCCAGGGTCAGCCGCGGTTGGGCCGGCCCGGTGCCGTCGAGCAGCTGGAGCAGCATCTCCATGGCGATCCGCCCCATTTCGTACAGCGGCTGCGCGATCGTGGTCAGTGGGGTGCGGAACTGGCTGGCATCGGGGACGTCGTCGAAGCCGATCACCGACAGGTCCTCGGGAACTCGCAGCCCCAACTCGTTGGCCACCTCGATGGTCCGGATGGCGGTGAGGTCATTGGCCGCGAAGACGGCCGTGGGGCGGTCAGGGCGATCCAACAGGGCGCGGGCCGGGGCGGTCGCCGAATCCGGACGGAACCCGCCCACCTGGATCAGTGACGGATCGATCGGAATGCCGGCGGCGCCGAGGGCATTGCGATAGCCCTGCTCGCGCAACTGCGCCGAGTTCAGATCCGGACGTCCGGCCAGCATGGCGATCCGGCGATGGCCGAGCCTGAGCAGGTAGCTGACGCCCAGCTCGGCGCCGGCCAGGTTGTCGGAGTCGACGGTGGGGATCGAGCTGTCGTCGGCATGCGGGTCCAGGGCCACCACCGGGATTCGGTAGTCGGCACCGGACACCGTCGGAGTGACCAGCACGGCGCCGTCGATCAGGGTTCCACTGAGCCGGGCCAGCGAGCGGCGCTCCCAGCCGAGCTGCGGCTGCGGGCCGGTGCGTCCGGCATAGGCGAGCAGTTCGTAGCCGCGTCCCTCTGCTGCTTGGCCGATGCCCTTGAGGAGTTCGGTGCTGAACGGCTCGAACTCGGCGACCAGCACGCCCAGCACGCCGGTGCGCTGCGAGCGCAGGCTGCGAGCTCCCAGACTGGACTCGTAGCCGAGTTCGGCGATCACTCGGCGCACCCGCTCAGCGGTGCGCTCCGACACCCCGTAACGGGCGTTGATCACCTTCGAAACTGTGGAGACCGACACCCCGGCCGAGCGCGCCACATCGACGATGGTGGCATTGAGCTGGACGGGCACTCACTGAGTGTAGGCCCGGGGTGCGCAACGATTTCGATATCGATTCGCCGCGGCGTTTCGGACGTGCTCAGACCGGCTCTGCCGAGGCCGGCTGCTGGCTGGCGGCACTGCTCGGGTCGGTCAGCAGGGGACCGAAGGCGAGGCCGGCCGCGCCGACCATGAGCAGGTCCGAGCCCAGGGCTGCCGCCGTGATCTGGACGCCCTCCAAGGAGGGGGCCAAGGCTGAGGCCGCGATGCTGTCCCACAGTGCCTGTGGGTGGTAACTGTGCAGCGCGGCCAGGAACCCGCCCAGCGCGATCACTTCGGGGTTGAACAGGTTGATGGCAGCACCCAGGGCAGTGCCCAGGTGAGTGAGCTGCCGGACGACCACCTCGGCGACTGCCGACGAGCGGTCGGCCAGCAGAACGGCCTCCAGCTGCCCGGGCTCCGGACGGGGCAGGCCGAGCACTCGCTGGAGCTCCGACCTGGTCACCTCGGCTTCCAGGGTTCCGGGAATGCCGGCGGAGTCGATTGCCGTCGAGCCGGAGACGCGGACGTGGCCGAGCTCGCCGGCGTAGCCGGAGGCACCGCCGAGCAGGGCGCGTCCGGTGATCACCCCGGCGCCGATGCCGGAGGCTCCGCCGTTGACGTAGATCAGGTTCTCGTGATCGCGGCCGGCGCCGAACTCGTGCTCGGCCAGTGCTCCCAAGGCTGCGTCATTGGCGACCAGGACCGGATAACCGGTGGCGGCGGCCAGGGGCTCGGCGAACGGGGCATCGTGCCAGTCCAGGTGCGGGGCGTTGCGGACCAGGCCGTCGCCGGTGCGCACCTGGCCGGGGACGGCCACGCCGATTCCGGCCACCAGCAGGCCGTCAAGTTCGTCCTGCATCCCGGCCAGGATGGACGCAGTGAGCTCCACGGCCTCGGCAGCGCTGGGGATCCGGTCGTACTCGTGCCGGATCACCCGGCGGACGGTGCCGTCCAGCCCGACCAGGCCAATGGCGAGCATGTCGATCTCGGGGTTCACCGCGATCGCGGTGACCTCGGGCCTAATGGCGACCACGGGGGAGGGGCGGCCCACCTGGCCCAGGCTCTCCGGCTCGTGCTCGGCGACCAGGCCGAGCGCCACCAGGTCCGAGACCAGGCTGGCGATCGTGGACCGGTTGCGCCCGGTGCGTCGGCTCAGCAGTGTGCGTGAACTGGGCCCGCCTCGGTACAGGATGCCGAGGATCGACGCCAAGTTGGTGCGCCGTACATCCTCCGTGGTTCCGCTGGTCATCTTGGCTGACCGCCTCCGTGCTGGCGGGCCGACAACTCGGCGTTCAGCCGGTGTGGCAGCGCCCCACTGGCCGTGACGGTGATCGACGGGTTGGCGCGGCAGGGCCGGGTCAGGCTCGGCTGGCCCACCTCAGGCGTCCTCGCGCTGGGGTGGCTGCGTGCCCGCCGGGTCCGGCTGTGCTTCGGAGCGGAGCTCATCACAGCTTCTTCCTGGAAAGGTGGCGTCGCTGGTCGCGACCGTAGCAGATGTCATGTGTCGGGGTAAGGCTCGCGATGTCGATGTTGAGCAGGCGATCTCGCGGAGGGATTCGGTTGTGGAGTGCTAGTGATTTCGGGCCAAGAACCTGATATGTTGCATACCACAACATACCTCAACGACGAGAGGTCGGATGTCTTCATGACTCTCACTCCCACTCCTGCTGACAAGTTCACCTTCGGTCTGTGGACCGTTGGCTACAACGGTGGCGATCCCTTCGGCGGACCCACCCGGGCACCCCTCGATGTGGTGCACGTCATCGAGAAGCTCGCCTCCTTCGGCGCCTACGGCTTGACCTTCCACGACGACGATCTGTTCGCATTCGGCTCGACCGATGCGGAGCGTCGCACCCAGATTGATCGGCTGAAGGCGGCCTGTGCGGCCACCGGGCTGCAGGTCCCGATGATCACCACGAACCTGTTCAGCCAGCCGGTGTTCAAGGATGGCGGCTTCACCTCCAACGATCGGGCCGTGCGCCGCTTCGCGCTGCGCAAGGTGCTGCGGAACATCGATCTGGCCATGGAGGTCGGCGCTCACATCTTCGTGATGTGGGGCGGACGTGAAGGCGCCGAGTACGACGCTGCCAAGGACATTCGCTCCGCGCTCGAGCGCTACCGCGAGGCCGTCAACCTGCTCAGCCAGTACGTGCTGGACGCCGGCTACGACCTGAAGTTCGCCATCGAGCCGAAGCCGAACGAGCCCCGCGGCGACATCCTGCTGCCGACTGTCGGTCACGCTCTGGCCTTCATCAACTCCCTCGAGCACCCGGAGATGGTGGGTCTCAACCCCGAGGTCGGCCACGAGCAGATGGCAGGCCTGAACTTCCAGGCCGGCATCGCCCAGGCGCTGTACCACGGCAAGCTGTTCCACATCGACCTGAACGGTCAGCGCGGCATCAAGTACGACCAGGACCTGGTCTTCGGTCACGGCGACCTGCACAACGCGTTCGCGCTGGTCGACCTGCTGGAGAACGGTGGCCCCAACGGCGGCCAGGCCTACACCGGCATGCGTCACTTCGACTACAAGCCCTCTCGCACCGAGGACGAGTCGGGCGTGTGGGAGTCGGCCAAGGCGAACATGCAGACCTACCTGCTGCTCAAGGAGCGGGCCAAGGCGTTCCGTGCCGATCCCGAGGTCCAGGAGGCACTCGCTGCGGCCAAGGTCGACGAGCTTGCCACCCCGACCCTGAACCCGGGTGAGGGCTACCGCGAACTGATCGCCGACACCGACGCCTACGAGTCCTTCGACGCCGGCGCCTACTACAACGGACACGGCTTCGGCTTCGTCCGGCTCCAGCAGCTGGCTACCGAGCACCTGCTCGGCGCTCGCTGACACACAACTGAGCGATACCAGAATCTCGGGTGGCCTCTTGGCCGCCCGAGATTCTGGCTATCCGACGGACTTCAAGGAGGGCGCGCCATGGCGCGAGTGATTGGGGTCGACTCCTCGACCCAGAGCTGCAAGGTCGTCGTTCGCGATGTCGCCACCGGTGAGCTGGTGGCCAGCGGACGGGCCAGCCACCCGAACGGCACCGAGGTCGATCCGGCGCACTGGTGGACGGCGCTGAACCAGGCGTTGGAGCAGGCCGGCGGCCTGGACCAGGCAGACGCGGTCAGCATCGGCGGCCAACAGCACGGCATGGTCGTCCTCGACGCTGAGGGACGGGTGATCCGTCCGGCGCTGTTGTGGAACGACACTCGTTCGGCACAGGCTGCTCTCGACCTGATCGCAGAGGTCGGCGCCGAGGCCTTCGTCGAGCGCACCGGAGTGCTGCCGGTGGCCTCCTTCACGGCCACCAAGCTGCGTTGGCTGCGCGACCACGAGCCGGAGAACGCGGCCAAGGTCGCGGCCGTCTGCCTCCCGCACGACTGGCTGAGCTGGCGGCTGCGCGGCTACGGCCCGGTCGGGGAGTCCCCGCTGGGGCCGCAGCTGGACGAGCTGGTCACTGACCGGTCCGATGCCAGCGGCACCGCCTACTTCTCCGGCAAGAATGACGCCTACGACCGCGAGCTGCTGATCCTGGCTCTGGGCCATGACGCGATCCTGCCGCGGGTACTGGGCGCCACCGAGTCGGTGACCGGCCCGGGCTTCGTCCTGGCCCCCGGTGCCGGCGACAACGCCGCGGCGGCGCTCGGCCTGGATGCCCACCCCGGCGATGTGGCGGTCTCCCTCGGCACCTCCGGGACGGTCTTCGCGGCCACCGATGTTGCCGTCGGTGACGTCACCGGAACCGTGGCCGGCTTCGCCGATGCCACCGGTGGTTTCCTGCCGCTGGTCTGCACACTGAATGCGGCACGAGTGCTGGATGCCATTGCCGGTCTGCTCGGCGTGAACCACGACGAGTTGGCCGAACTGGCCTTGGCTGCCGAGCCGGGGGCCGGCGGTGCGGTCCTGGTGCCCTACTTCGAGGGCGAGCGCACTCCGAACCTGCCCGATGCCACCGCGACCCTGTCCGGGTTGACGCTGGCTTCGACCACCCGGCCGAACCTGGCCCGGGCCGCGGTCGAGGGCATGCTCTGCGGCCTGGCTGCCGGAGTCAGCGCAGTGGCTGAGCTCGGCGTCGAGGCCAAGCGGATCCTGCTGATCGGTGGTGCTGCGGCCAATCCGGCAGTGCAGACCATCGCCGGGCAGGTCTTCTCGGTTCCGGTGCAGGTGCCGAGCCCGGGCGAGTACGTCGCCGACGGCGCGGCCCGGCAGGCGGCCTGGGTGCTCACCGGGCAGCGTCCGACCTGGCCGGTGAAGATGGTGGCCTCGCCGGCCACCGACTCGCATCCGGAGATCCTGGCCAACTACCTGACTGCGGCCGGCAAGTACTGACCGACCAACCTGGGGGCCTGGCTCAGCGGCGTGCCGCGAGCCAGGCCTCTTGGCGTTGCCAGTGGAAGAACTGGCCGCCTTCATGGCCGTTGAACTCGTACACGGCGATCTCCCGATCAGCGCAGCCGTAGCCGTTGAAGGCCGCGTAGACGGTCGAGGGCAGCACGATGTCGTCCATCATGCCCACCGAGAACAGCGCCGGGGCAGTGGCCCGCTTGGCGAAGTTGGCGCCGTCGAAATACGACAGAGTCTCGAACACCTGCTCGGTGCGGTCCCGATGGATCGACAGGTACTGGGTGACCTCGGTGAACGGGCGGCTCGGGGTCAGGCTGACAGCGCGGCGGAAGTGACACAGGAACGGGACGTCCGGCATCACTCCCACCACCCTGCTCCCCATCAGGCCCGCCACCGCGAGGGTGATACCGCCACCCTGGCTTCCGCCGGTCACAGCAACCTGTTGCGGATCGACGACATCGAGCTGGCGCACGGCTTCGACGAGCCGGACCGCGTCGACGAACACTCGTCGGTAGAAGTAGTCGTGCGGATCCTCAACGCCCCGGGTCATGTACCCGTCTAGGGCGGCACCGCTGCCGTGCGGGTCCGGAGTGCTGCCGCCGCCGCCCCAGCCGCTGCCCTGACCGCGAGTGTCCATGATGACGTTGACGTAGCCGGACGCCGCCCAGTGCAGGTGCTCGGCCGGAAGGCCGCGTCCGCCGTTGTAGCCGATGAACTCCACCACGGCGGGGCGGGGCCGTTCATCGAGCGGACGAATGATCCAGGCCTTGATCGGGTCGCCGTTGTAGCCGGCGAACTCGACGTCTTCGACGATCACCTGGCTGATCGGACCACTCACTCGACGCCGGTCGAGTCGGCTGGGGATGGCCGCCGACTCGGCAAGGGTCTGCGCCCAGAAGGCGTCGAAGTCGGTCGGCTCGGCCACCTGCGGCCGGAAGTCGACGAGTTCGGGGAGGGTCAGATCGGTGAGCGGCATGCCTAGGCCTCGCTGTCGGGTACGGGAAGGTACTCGACCTTATCGACGCTGACGCTGCCGGTCCCGGGCTGTCCGTCGGCTTGGATGTAGACGCCGAACCACAGTCCGAGGAAGCCGCCGGTGGCGATGGTGTCCAGAGTGGAGGCGTCGGCGTGGCCGACCACGATCTCGCCGGCTCCGATCCGGGTGCAGGTCAGCGCGTAATCGCGGCCGCGAGCCTTGATTCCGAGTTGCAGCGAACCGTGCCCGACCTTCGCGCTGCCCAGCGGATGCTCGACCCCGGCTTGGCAATGGACGGCATTGACCGTGTAGCCCTCCGCGGTCGGGCGGATGCCCAGTCGGACATGATCTCGCTCACCCTGCCGAATGACCAGACCGGCCTCCTGGCCGGCGCTGAGCTCGGGGTTCAGCGACACCTGGAAGTCGACGTTGCGATGCTGCTGCCGAATGCCGAGGAAGGCCGGAGTGCCGGGATCGCTGAGCGTGTCGTCGGTCGGACGCAGCCGCACCGACGTGCCGCTGATGGTGGCGAATCGATCGGCCGGCCCGCGCAGCGTGTTCCAGCGGGGATCATCGGGGCACACCACGCCGCCGATGGCGCCCTGCGCGACGCCGAGCGGCGCGGCGTCGGCGAAAGGCACCTCGACGACCGGTGGAATCCGGCCCACGCCCGGCGCGAACACCGGCCAGCCGTCTTCCCAGGTCACCGGCACCAGGAACGTCTCCCGGCCCAGCGGATAGTGGTAGCCGCCGTAGATCCGCATCGCCAGCAGGACCGCCCACCAGCTGCCGTCCGCGGCCTGGACCAGGTCGGCATGTCCGGCACCCACGACGTCCACCTTGCTGCCGAGATGGCGGTGGGTCATCACGGGATTGGCCCGGTTGCCTTCGTACGGCCCGGTCACGGAGTCGGCCCGCATGATGCACACGCAGTGATGGATCTCGGTGCCGGCTTCGGCGGTCATCAGGTAGTAGCGACCGTCCACCTTGTACAGGTGCGGTCCTTCGGCCCAGACGACGCCGAGCTGGGCTCCCCGCCAGATCACCGTCTCCTCGTCCGACAGCCGCTGGGTGACCGGGTTGTACTCCCGCACCCAGACTTCGGTCTGGTCGTGCCATTGCGGCTCGAGGGCCAGTCGGGTGCCGTGGAACCAGATCCGTCCGTCGTCGTCGAAGAAGATGGACGGGTCGATGCCTGCGGTTCCCAGCCAGATCGGATCCGACCAGGGACCGGCCGGATCGGTCGCCGTCACCAGGAAGTTGCCGGGGCGGTTGGGCTGGTCGGGGTAGACGATCGTGCACACCAGCCAGAACATGCCGTCGTGGAACCGGATCGTCGGGGCGTACAGGCCGCCCGAGGAAGCGATGCCGGTGTAGTCGAGCTGATCGGCGCGAGTGATCACATGCCCGATCTGGGTCCAGTGGACGAGGTCGGTGCTGTGGAAGATCGGCAGCCCGGGGAAGTACTCGAAAGTGGAGTTGACCAGGTAATAGTCATCGCCGACCCGGCAGATGGAGGGGTCGGGGTAGCAGCCGGGCAGTACCGGATTGTGCACTGTGCCCATCAGGCGACGACCTCCACCCGAACCAGGCGGGCGTCGTCGGCAGTGACCAGGTGCACGTCGCCGGTGAGCTGGAGTAGTGCCCGCTCGGTGGCGGTGCCGGGTACCGGCGCGGCGATGCTCAGCCCGGTGTTGGAGATGGCTCCGTTGGTGGTGCTGACACTGGGCAGGTCGTTGCTGGAGGCCGACGAGTGTGAGCCGACCCAGACCTCGACCGCGCCAGGCTCGACGATCTTGCGCAGGCTGCGATCGGAGAACGCGAACCGTGCGGTGGGGACGTCGAACCGGATCCGTCGGGACTGGCCGGGCTCGAGCTCCACCCGGGTGTACCCGAGCAGCTGGACGACCGGGCGCACCACCGAGCCGACCAGGTCACGTCCGTACAGCTGGACGATGTCGGCGCCGGCCACCGCTCCGGTGTTGGTGACGGTGACGTCCACGGCGAAGTGGGCGCCGGCCTCGACCTCGGAGACGGTGGACAGCTCGGAGTAGCTGAAGCTCGTGTAGGACAGCCCGAAGCCGAAGGGACGTACCGGTGTCGGGTCGGTGGAGGTGACCTCCGACGGCCCGCCCAGAATCGGTTGCAGGTAGGAGTAGGGCTCGGCACCGCTGGATCGCGGCAGTGACACCGGCAGTCGACCCGACGGGTTCACCAAGCCGGTGAGCACATCGGCGATGGCCAAGCCGCCACCTTCGCCGGGGAAGAACGACTGCAGCACCGCGGACGGCCGTGGGCCGGTCCCGTCCAGCGCCCAGCCGATCGCGTAGGGACGTCCGGTGATCACCACCATCACCACCGGGGTTCCGGTGCTGACCAGGACTTCCACCAGTTCGCGCTGCACGCCGGGCAGGTCGAGGCTTTGGGTGTCGTTGCCCTCGCCGACGGTGCCACGGCCGAACAGTCCGGCCTGATCGCCGACCACCACGATGGCCACATCGGCGTCCTGGGCGACCGTGATCGCCTCGGCGAAGCCGGACGTGTCCGCGCCCTCGACGTCGCAGCCCAGCGCAAAGCTGAGCTGCGGCTCGGCCAGCCCGGCCCGGCTGAAGGCGCCGGACAGCGCCTCGCTCACCGTGGGGATGGCGATCGAGACCGGATAGTCCGGGAACGCAGCCAGCACGTGGTTGGCGAAGGAGTAGCAGCCCTGCAGGGCGGCAGTGCGATCGGCGTTGGGGCCGATGATGGCGACCTTGGCCGGGGTCTCGCCGCGGCCCAGCGGCAGGACACCGTCGTTGGCCAGCAGGATCACCGAGTGCTCGGCCAGTCGACGGGCGATCTCCTGATGCTCGACCGGATCCAGATCGACCTCGCTGGGCGGATCGGATTCGAAGGCGTCCGGCTCGAGCAGGCCCAGGGCCTCCTTCTGGGCCAGTGCCCGCAGCACCGCTCGGTCCACATAGGCAGGATCGAGGCGTCCGGACTCGATCTCCTGTGCCAGCGGTGCCAGATAGGCGTCCCCGGTGGGCAGCTCGATGTCGATGCCCGCGATCAGCGCCTGCCGGGCAGCCTCGCCCCGGTCGGCGGCGATTCCCTGCATCACCTGCAGGAAGGCCACGGCGAAGTAGTCGGCGACGACCACACCGTCGAACTCCAGCTTCCCGCGCAGCAGGTCGGTGAGAATCGACGGATCGGACGCCACCGGGACGCCGTCAATGGCGGTGTAGGAGTTCATCACCGAACGGGCGCCGCCATCGCGGATCGCCATCTCGAACGGCGGCAGGAAGATGTCGAGGATCTCCCGCGGCCCGGCATGCACCGGCGCGTGGTTGCGTCCGGCAGCCGACCCGGAGTAGCTCAGGAAGTGCTTCAAGGTGGCGTGTACGCCGGCCGACTGCATCCCGCGGACGAAGGCCGTGGCCACCGTGCCGACCAGGTAGGGATCCTCGCCGATGCACTCGTCCACCCGTCCCCAGCGGGGATCGCGGATCACGTCGAGCACCGGCGCCAAGCCCTGGTGCACACCGAGGACGGCCATCGATGCGCCGATGGCCGCCCCGGCTTGCCCCACCAGGTCAGGGTCGAAGGAGGCTCCCCAGGCCAGCGGAGTGGGGAAGGTGGTCGCCTTCCACGCCGCGAGCCCGGTCAGCACTTCCTCATGTACCAGGGCCGGGATGCCGAGCCTGGTCTCGCGCTTGAGTCGACGCTGCTCGGCCCACAGCCACTGCGCCCGCTCCACAGCATCCACCGGACGGGTGCCGTAGACCCTGGTGAAGTGGCCGATGCCGTCCTTGGTGATCTCGACCAACTGGCCCGAGGACGCCTGGCCGGCGGCCATCTCACTCTGCATCGGTGCGACGACGTTGCCGCCCTGGTCCAGCCAGTAGCCGACCAGCTGGGCCAGCTTCTCCTCCAGAGTCATCCGGGCGGCCAGAGACCGGACCCGGTCGGAGACCTCGGGCATGGCGGGAATGCCGCTAGGGGATGTGGACACCGCGTCCGACTCCTTCATATTGCAGGAACTTGCTGGTGATGGACCGAGCCGGGCTCAGCCCTTGACGGCACCGGTGAGGCCACCGACGATGCGACGCTCGAAGATGCTGAAGAAGAACAGCGCCGGGAGCATCGACAAGGAGGTGAAGGCCAGCACGGCCGCGGTATCGACCGAGTGCTCGGAGCCGAACGCCTGGACTCCCAGCGGAAGGGTGTACATCTTGGCGTCGTTCAGGATGAACAACGGCAGCATGTAGCTGTTCCAGGCTCCGACGAAGGCCAGAATCGCCGTGGTGATCACTCCCGGTAGGGAGAGCGGGAGCACCATCTTGAAGAAGAAGCCGAGTCGGCTGGCGCCGTCGATGAACGCGGCCTCCTCCAACTCCTTCGGGATCGCGGCCAGGAACGGCACCAGGATGATCACCGTCATCGGCAGGGCGAAAGCGATCTGCGGAAGGATCACACCCAGCAGGTTGTTGGCCAGGTTCATGTTCTTGATCAACAGGTACAGCGGGGTGATGGCCACCGTCAGCGGGAACATCAGGCCCGCTGCGAACAGCGAGTACATCAGGTTGCGTCCGCGGAAGTCATAGCGGGCGATGACGAAGCTGGCCATCAGGGCCAAGGCGACGGTACCGATGGTGGTGGACACCGCGGAGATCACCGAGTTGCCGAACTGTTGCCAGAACAGCTGGCTGGCCAGCACGTCGGCGTAGTTCTTCAACACCCACGGGTTCGGCAAGCCGGACGGGTCGGTGGTGATCTGCGAGTTCGTCCGGAACCCACCGATGATGATGTAGAGCACCGGCGCGATGCAGATCGCGATCAAGATCGTGGCGATCAGATAGGTGGCCGGGCTGCCCCAGGTGGCCCCGGACTTCGAGGCCTTCTTGTGTCCGCTTCGACGAGAGCTGGCGGTGAGTGCGACTTGAGACATCAGCGAGCCTTCCGCTCCGGGCCTTCGGTGAGGGCGCCCTCGGTGTCGCGCCGGAGCACGAACCGCTGGTAGGTGAGCGCAATCACCAGGGAGATCACGAAGATCGCCACCGCGACCGCGTTGCCGTAGCCGTAGTTGCCGGCCAGTCGCCCTTCACGAACCATGTAGGTGGCCATGGTGGAGGTCCCGGCTGTCGACGAGACGTACTGGCCCCAAATGATGTAGACGAGATCGAACAGCTGCAGGGAGCCGATGATCGACAAGAACGCCCAGACTCGGACCGTGGGGCCGAGCAATGGCAGGGTGATCCAGCGTTGGATCCGCCAGTAGGACGCGCCGTCGATGGCGGCTGCTTCGTACAGCTCGTCGGGAATGCCCTGCATGCCGGCCAGCATCAAGATGACGGCGAAGCCCAGGTACTTCCAGGAGATGATGACCATCAAGGTCCAGATCGCGGCGTTGGGATCAGCGATCCAGTCCGCCTTCGCCCAGCCCATCCCGATGTTGGTCAGCAGGTCGTTGAGTGCGCCCTGGTACTGCAGCATCAGGCTCCAGCCGGTGCCGACGATGACCTCGGAGATGACGTAGGGGACGAAGATCAACACCCGGATCAGCGAACGACCCTTGATGTTCTGGTTCAGCAGCAGCGCGAAGGCGATGGCCGCCGGCCCCTGCATGATCAACGACATGATCACGATCAGCCCGTTGTGCTTCAGCGCATCCAGGAAGTTCTGATCGGTAAAGATGGTGATGTAGTTCTGGAACCCGACGAACTTGGTCGGGACTCCGAAGCCCTTCCACTGGTAGAAGCCGTAGTAGGCCGCCATGAACACGGGAAGGATCACAAAAGCCAGGAACATTAGGATCGCCGGTCCGGCAAGGATCACGATTTCAAGCCGCTTGCGCCATTCAGCCCTGGCTCGGTCAGCCCGAGACGATGCCGGAGCATCGTCTCGGGCTGACTTCGAACCTGACGAGCGCGTGGCCAGTGTTTTCACTGATTCGCTCATGAGGTTCTTTGACTAACCCTTCGCCGCAGCCGTCTTCACAGCGGCAACGATGTCAGCAGCGCTGCCCTTGCCGGCGAGCATGTTGACCACGCCACCGTTCAGAGCGTTGCCGACGTTCTGGCCGTACATGGTGTCCAGCCACAGGCTGACGTAGGAGGCCTTGTCGTAGGAGGCGAGCACGTCCTGCAGGGCAGGATCAGTGACGACACCCTTGGCATCCTTGTTCGCAGGCAGGGTCTGGAACGCCTTGGCGTAGCCTTCCTGGTTCGCCTTGTTGGCGATGAAGTTCAGGAAGTCGACGCACTCGGCCGGAGCATTCTTGCGGCACGCGAAGCCGTCCGAGCCACCCATCATGGCGGTGGCATCGCCGGCGCCACCGGCAACGGCCGGGAAGGGGAACCAACCCAGGTCAGCCAGCGACTTCTTGTCCGGGGTCAGGTCCTTGACAACACCGGGCTCCCAGGCGCCCATGAGCTCCATGGCGGCCTTGTGGTTGGCCAGCTGGCCGGCGGAGCTGCCTGCACCCTGCTGAGCAGAGGTGGTCAGGTAACCCTTGTTGAACGGATCGGTGTCAGCGAACGCCTTCAGGTCCTCGCCGGCCTTCAGCCAGCAGGGATCGGAGAAGTCCTTGTCCGCGGCGGCCTTGTCCATGACGTCCTTGGAGCAGTCACGCAGCGCCATGAAGTAGTACCAGTGAGCGGCCGGCCATGCGTCCTTGCCACCCAGGGCGATCGGGGCGATGCCCGCAGCCTTGAGCTTGGCAACAGCGGCGTTCAGCTCTTCGAAGTTGGTCGGCAGAGCAGTGATGCCGGCCTGCTTGAACAGGTCCTTGCTGTAGTAGATGCCGCCGGGGAGAACCGAGGTCGGCATGCCGTAGATCTTGCCGCCGACGGTGAAGGCGCTGAAGATGCCGTCGCCGTACGCGGTCTTGATGTCGGGAGCGATCTTGTCGGTGATGTCCATCACCTGATCAGCGGCAACGACGTCGGCGAGCTTGCCGCCGCCACGGGCCATGAAGATCGTCGGGTCATCACCGGAGTTCAGGGCGGTCTGCAGCTTTCCGTCCATGTCCTCGTTCTGGATGGCCTGGATGTTGATGGTGACGTTCGGGTGCTCCTTGGTGAACGCCGCAACCGTGTCTTCCCAGTACTTCTTGCCGTCACCGGTGGTGGAGTTGTGCCAGAAGGTCATGGTGACCGGGGCAGCGCTCTGCGACGGTGCGGATGAATCAGTGCCGCCCGGGGTGGTTGCGGTCCCGGACGTTCCGCCGGCACAACCGGCGAGGGCTAGCGCCACGCTTGCACCCAGCGCGACCAGCGCCGGGGCCTTCATTTTCCACTGCATACGACAGACCTCTCAGTCCTCTTTGACCGTGCGGCAGGGATTCCTGCCTGTTCTGGATACTTCCATCGCCGCCGAGCCGTGTCAAACGTTTTCGATAACGTTTTAGTTGCGCCTGGGTGGCGGACGGCCGCGCATGGGCTAGCGTTGCCGCCGTGACCCACACTGTCAGATCCGGACGCGCCGCCGAGCGGACGATTGTCGAGCGGGCCACCATCGTCGATGTGGCCCGGACGGCCGGCGTCTCGGTCTCCACGGTCTCCAAGGTGATCAATGACCGCGACGGCGTCGCGGCCGAGACCTACGAGCGGGTGATGAGCGTCGTGGCCGAACTCGGCTACGAGTCGTCCCTTGTGGCAAGCAGTTTGCGGCGACGCAGCACCAATGTGGTGGGCGTGCTGGTGCCGCAGTTCGAGCCCTTCTCCACCGAGCTGCTCAAGGGTATCTCCACGGCCACCGAAGGCACCGGCTACGAGCTGCTGGCCTACTCCGGAGACCTCAGCCACAACGAGATCGGCTGGGAGCGGCGCTCGCTGTCGCGGCTGGCCGGAACCTTGATCGACGGCGCCGTGATCGTCGCCCCGACCGCAGCGGTGACCACCGCGACCATTCCGGTGGTCGCCATCGACCCGCACACCGGACGCACCGGCCCCAGCACCGTTGAGGTGGACAACATCGGCGGCGCGCGGGCGGCCACCGAGCATCTGATCGGGCTCGGACACACCCGGATCGCGCACGTCCGCGGCCGCACCGACCTGGTCTCGGCCGAGCAGCGCGAGCAGGGCTACCGGGAGGCGCTGCAGGCGGCCGGGCTGCCCTACGACCCCGAGCTGGTTCGGGTCGGCGGCTATCGCGCCGTCGAGACCACCGAGGCAGCCCACGAGCTGCTCAGCCTGCCGAACCGGCCCAGCGCGATCTTCGCCGCCAACGATCTGTCGGCGATCCGGGTCCTCGAAGTGGCGGCCGAGATGGGCATCCGGGTGCCGGAGGAGCTGTCGGTGGTCGGCTTCGACAACGTCCCGGAAGCGGCGAACTGCTCACCCGCGCTGACCACGGTCTCCCAACCCATGCATCAGATCGGCGCTGAGGCGATCCGGATCCTGATGGAGCTACTCAACGGCGAATCCAAGGAGGAGCACCTGCGGCTGCCGGCCAGCATGGTGATCCGGGCCAGCACGGCGGCTTTCAGCGGCTGATCAGGCCGGATCGACGATCTCGCAGAGCACCTGACCCGAGCCCACGCTCGCACCCACGGTTGCCGCGAGCCCGGAGATGATCCCGGCCCGGTGTGCGGTGATCGGCTGCTCCATCTTCATGGCCTCGAGCACCAGGACTAGATCGCCTTCGGCCACCTCGTCCCCGTCGATCACTGCAACCTTGACGATCGTGCCCTGCATCGGCGCGGTCAGCTCGTTGGACGAGGGTGCTTTCGCCTTGGCGCCACCGGTGCTGCGCCGGGTCGGACGCTGAGCGGAGGGCTGCTTGAGCACCGGAGTGGCCAGCGTGCTGGGCAGCCGGACCTCGACTCGGCGACCGTTCACCTCGACCACGTAGGTGGTCTTGTCCTCTCCCTCGGTGCTGCCGATCGGTCCGGTGTAGGGCTCCAGCAACTGGGCGAACTCGGTCTCGATCCAGCGGGTGTGCACGCCGAAGTGGCCGTCGGCCGCGACGAAGGCCGGCTCGGTGAGCACAGCGGCGTGGAACGGCAGCACCGACGGCATCCCCTCCAGCACGGTCTCGGCCAGGGCGCGGCGGCTGCGCTCGATCGCCTGGGTGCGGTCGGTGCCGGTCACGATCAGCTTGGCCACCAGCGAGTCGAACGAGCCGGGGACGGCCATGCCGGGCAGGTAGCCGGCATCGACCCGGACGCCCGGGCCGGACGGCGGCGTCCAGGCGGTCAGGGTGCCGGGGGCCGGCATGAAGTTGCGTCCGGGGTCCTCGGCGTTGATCCGGAACTCGATCGAGTGGCCGCGCGGAGCCGGGTCGTCGTAGCCGAGCGCCTCTCCGTCGGCGATCCGGAACATCTCCCGGACCAGATCCAGCCCGGTCACCTCTTCGGAGACCGGGTGCTCGACCTGGAGCCGGGTGTTCACCTCAAGGAAGGAGATGGTGCCGTCCTGGCCGACCAGGAACTCACACGTCCCGGCGCCCACGTAGCCGGCTTCGGTGAGAATCGCCTTGCTGGAGGCGTACAGGCTGGCCACCTGATCCTCGCTGAGGAACGGGGCCGGCGCCTCTTCGACGAGCTTCTGGTGGCGGCGCTGCAGTGAGCAGTCGCGGGTGGAGACCACCACCACGTTGCCGTGGGAGTCGGCCAGACACTGGGTCTCGACGTGGCGGGGACGATCCAGATAGCGCTCGACGAAGCATTCGCCGCGTCCGAAGGCGGTGACCGCTTCCCGGGTGGCCGACTCGAACAGCTCGGGAATCTCATCCAACGTGCGGGCGACCTTGAGGCCGCGTCCGCCACCACCGAAGGCGGCCTTGATTGCGATCGGCAGCCCGTGCTGCTCGGCGAAAGCGAGCACTTCGGCCGCGTCGGCGACCGGATCGGCAGTGCCGGGCACCAGCGGGGCGCCGACCTTCTGGGCGATGTGCCGGGCCTGCACCTTGTCGCCGAGGGCTTCGATGGCCGCCGGCGGCGGACCGATCCAGGTCAGCCCGGCGTCGATCACGGCCTGGGCGAAGGCCGCGTTCTCGGCCAGGAAGCCGTAGCCGGGGTGGACGGCGTCGGCACCTGCACGCTTGGCCGCAGACAGCAGCTTGGCGATGTCGAGGTAGGTCTCGGCCGGGGTGATCCCATTGAGTGCGAAAGCCTCGTCGGCGAGCCGGACGAACAGGGAATCGGCGTCGGCGTCGGCATAGACAGCCACACTGCCGATGCCGGCATCACGCGCCGCCCGGATCACCCGTACCGCGATCTCGCCGCGGTTGGCGACCAGCACTTTCGAAATCGTCATCGACCCTCCATCGAAGCTGCGCGTCGCTGGGGAGTCTAGTGAGCCGGGCTGCGGCGGGCAGGGTGAACTACGCCGCTTTGCTGAGGTTGGTGTGCTTGCGCGTGTCGCGCGCACTTGTGCCGGCCCAGCCCGCCGCGCGGAGCATGCTGGACGCCGTGAGCAGCATCCGCAGCCGGGCCTGGCGTCAGGGCGTCGAAGTGGCCGCCGACTTCCCCCTCGCTGATCTGGATACCTGGCTCGGCCGAGACGACGTCCTGGTCTGGCTGGACATCCTGGCGCCCAGCCCCGCCGACCTGGATGTGCTGCGCGATGAGCTCGGCATGGACCAGCTGGCCGTTGAGGATGCGGTCGAGCCGATGGAGCGTCCCAAGGCCACCCGGCACGCCAATCACTCGTTCCTGACCTGCTACTCCACGGCGCTGGAGGAGGGCGCCCGCAGCACTCGGCTGGTGACCGGACGGGTGTCGGCGTTCCTGCTCAAAGACGGGCTGATCACCGTGCGTCCGGACGACACCGTCGACATGGACTCGATCCTGCACCGCTGGCAGGAGGACGGCCTGCTGCACAGCGGGGTGGCCGCGCTCGTCCACGGCCTGCTGGATCACCTTGTCGATGGGCACTTCGCGGCGATCGGGCAGATGGACGACGAGCTGGAGGATCTAGAGGATCTGCTGTTCGAGTCGAACCGGAAGCCGGCCGAGCTGCAGCAGCGGGTATTCGCCATGCGCAAGGCGCTGGTGGAGTTGCGTCGGGTGGTGCTGCCGATGCGGGAGGTGGTCACCTCGGTGATGCGGTTCCGCGCGGAGAGTGATCGGCCGCTGTCCAGCGACCTGGACGGCAACTTCAACGACCTCTACGACCACGTGATCCGGGCCGCGGAGTGGACCGAGAGCCTGCGCGACATGGTTTCGAGCATCTTCGAGACCCAGCTCTCGCTGCAGGACGCCCGGCTGAACGAGGTGATGAAGAAGCTGGCCGGCTGGGGCGCCATCATCGCGGTGCCGACCGCGATCACCGGCTGGTTCGGCCAGAACCTGCCCTACCCGGGCTTCTCGGATACCTCGGGCCTGATTCAGTCGGTGCTGCTGATCCTGGTCGGCAGCGTCGGGCTGTTCGCGGTGTTCCGGAAGTTCGACTGGATCTAGACGGTCCATGGCTGATTCGGTCGTGTCGGACGGGCTTGGCCGGACTCTACGATGCGGCCATGACTTTGGCTCAGGCCGTCCTCGGCTTCGCACTGCTGGCCGCGGTGCTGACCGTCACCCCGGGGCTGGACACCGTCTTCGTGCTTCGTCAGGCGTTGCGCGGCGGGCCTCGTCCGGCCTTTGCGGCGGCCGCCGGGATCGGGCTGGGCGTGGTGTTCTGGGGAGTGGCTGCAGCGGCCGGGGTTGCGGCCCTGTTCCTCGCCTCGCAGGTGGCCTACAACGTGTTGCGCTGGGCCGGAGTGGCCTTTCTGCTCTATCTGGCATTCAGCTACCTGCGCTCGGCGTGGCGTGGTGACTCGCCGTCGCTGGACGTGGCCGACACCCCGGTGGACAAGCCCGGCGAAGCGTTCGTGAAGGGCCTGCTCACCGATCTGCTGAACCCGAAGATCGCCGTCTTCTACCTGTCGGTGCTGCCGCTGTTCCTGCCGGCCGGCTACCCGCCGGCGGCGATCGGGGCGCTGTTGGCGCTGATCCACGGCGCCATGGGCATGACCTGGTTCACCGTGGTGATCCTGGCCGCCGGCCCGATGCGCCGCTATCTGACCAGCCGGCGCGGCGGACGGATCGTCGACGCCACCGCGGGCGTGGCCATGACCGGGTTCGCGGCCGTCCTCGGCTTCGAGCGCTAGGGGTTACGGACCGCGTCAGCCGTCCACGGCATCGAGTTGCCCAGGACGCGTCGCTTCGAGCAGCCGCTCCGCGAGTTCGTCCTGCTTGCTCGCGCTCTTTTCGTGGCCCGCTGCGATTGTGACGCAAGCGGGCAAATCGGGAGGCCATCCCCTTCCCGTCACGGCTGACCGTGAAATCACGTCAGTCGTGATTCGTATCAGCGCGAATCTTGCTAGGCGTTGTCATGCTCACGTGCGTATGGGCGTGCCTACAAATGCAGCGAGCACAGCTGACGAAGCCGCGGTCGATTTACGCGCGTATGGGGGTGAGGAAGCGTGCGTGTATTCGTGGTTGTTGGGTGGGGTCGGCGCGCCGGGGCGGGATGATGTGGGCTGGCCTGTCGGCTGGTAGTTGGATTTGCCAGCGGTCGGCGGTGGGGTCGTGGCTGGGTTCGATGATGCCGTGGTGGTGGGCACAGACCAGGACGAGGTTCGACAGGGCGGTCAATCCGCCTGCCCACCAGGGAGTGATGTGGTGGGCGTGGCAGTCCTGTGGTGGTTTGTCGCAGCCGGGGAACACGCATCCGCCGTCCCGCAGCTCGAGAGCTGCCCTGATCGGGGCCGTGACCAGGCGTTGGGTGCGTCCGACGTCGAGGATCTCGGATCGGCCGCCGAGCACGACGGGCAACACATCCGCATCGCACAGCAGCCGCCGTAGGACACCGGCCGGCATCGGCTCGTTGCTGCCGACTAGGTGGCCGGCCAGTGGTGCGCCGTCGGTGGCGGTCTTGGCGAGTTTGTCGTAGGACAGCGTGATCACGATCCGGGGCCGGTCTCCGCCGTTGGCTGGTGCGAGTGCTTGTTGGCTGTGTCGGTTGATCATGGTGATCAGGGCATCGGCTCGGCGCATGGTGGGTGTGACGAGCTCGGCGAGGGGGTCGCGGGTTTCGAGGGAGGCTCGTTTGTCGGCGGCGGCGTAGGCGTCGATGATCCGAATGAACGGTTCAGCATCAGCCACCGGCAGGCTGCCACGAATGTGGACGTTGCCGTGGCCATCGCCGACAAACTCCAAATGACGGCGGGCGCGGGCGGCTCGTTCTTGTCGTTCGAGCCTGGCCGCTTCGAGCATGTCAGCGGTGTCAGGGGCAAGGACCTCGACCAGATGCGCGGTGAGCCGACGCAACGCGGCAGCGTCGTGGCTGGCCGCGAATCCAACCATCATTTCTTGGCCTTGCCTGATCGTGGCCTGATCAAACTCTCGCGGCAGGTCAGCCAGCACCGAGGTGATCGCCTCAGCCTGGGAAGGCAGCACCGCTCCTGTGGCAGCGGCGGCTCCGACAATCTCGAACTGGGCCAGCCCTTGTCCGGCTTTGACGAGTCGTCTCGCTTCGCGCGGGGTGAGTTGGGCAGCGTCGGTGAGCCAGGTTGTGGTCGAGGTGCGGTACTCCCGCCAGGCCGCCTCCGTCGCTTCGATCCGGGCGGCGAGTTGCTGCTGCCAGGCCTGGAGCCGGGCATCCAGCCGCAACGCCACTCTCAGATTGGTGAGTTGTTCGGCATCTGTTGGTAGCCGCAGCCGATCATCAGTGAGAGCATCAAGAGCAGCACCGATAACGGCCAACAACTGGCCATCAGTCAGCTCAGTGAAGCTCTCATCCATAACCCCATACTAAACAGAGCCACTGACAGTTTCTTCCGCCGGATAGCCCTCAGTACATGTCCCGAAAAACTCGTGCAGATAGTCACACAGAAAGGGCTATGCCAATCACGACCGGGCCACGAATGCTGGTCACGGCTGGTCCTGGAAGAACACAGAACTCACGTCCACAGCGAACAACCACCTTCGAGTTTTCAACTTTGCCAACAAAGCAGCATCATCAGGCCCAGATATCGAGCGCTGAGCATCAAAGCTCGTGAGCCAGGAGTCCGGAGTCACCAATAGCGTCGTCGCCCGGCCGCTCAGAAGCAGTGAGTAGCCTTCTAGATCGGGCGCGCAGGAGTAGTTGGGGCCAAATAGGGTCACGGTGTCGCCTGGCGAGCCATCGGGCACGCCGCCACTTGAGGTGAGCACGCAGAGGCTCGCCAGCGCCTTCAGCATGGTGTCTCGCCCGGCGGTGTAGTCCCCGTCCCAGCCGAAGAACACTAGCGAATGCGCCCGGCATTGGAGCCGGTAGCCGTCCTTCCGCTTCCAGTTGTTCTGACCTTCACGGCAGGTGGTGTACGTCCGCCCGGCCACCAGGCTCACCCCAGGCACCGACAGCCCCACCGGCCACTGCTCTACCCGAGCGATCGCCGCTGATCTCGCCTCAGCGGTCTGCGGGCCGTCCAGCACATCGTCGGCCGACAGCCTCGGCACCGCACAGCCCGAAAGCGCCATAGCGACACCGGCAAGCAGGGAGACCAGCCCAACGGGTCGATGCCACGGCGGCTGCCGCTTGCGCGGGGGCAACGCATTCTTGCGGTGAGCTGACAGCTCCACGCCTGCCTCCAAGGGGGTGAGGATGTTCGCACGCTAGCGGTCGCAACCAGCCCAAACCCAGCCCTCGGCGAACTCTGTCAGTCTTCTGTCCCCGGTGGCTGGCGCAGTGGGCGAGTGCTCGAAGCCTCCGCCGCGTGGCCATGGCTGGCCTCGCTGTCGTCCTCGACTTCGAGCGCTGGGCATTCGCTCCGAGGATCAGCTGAGCCGCACCACGGACATCCGAGGTGGCTACGGCCCCACTCCGCGATGTGGCCGGGAACTGGCCGGTGGTGATGGCGCGGGCTTATCCATAATCGTGGTTGTGACGGTGCGGGTTGATCTGGGGAAGTTGAAGCGGCAGCGTAGTGAGTTCGGGGATGGGGTGTTGGTGCTGCTGGCTGACTGTCGCGACCCGTTGGCGGCTGAGATCGTGGGCGAGGTTGCCGATTTCGGGTTCGCCAGTGGAGAGTTCAAGGACCTCTCACCGATGAAAGCTGGGGTGGCGCCGTCCCCGGCCGGGCCGGTGTTCGTGCTGGAGCCGGCCCCTCCTCAGTTGTGGGCGTGGCTGGAGGAGTTGGCCCGGCGTCTGGAGGCCCGCGGGCTGGCCGGCACTTTGACCGCGGCAACGCCGGCGAAGTACGAGCCGTGGTTTGATAGCCGTCCGCCGGATGCCTGGATTGGTGCGGCTGCGTTCTATCCGGGCTGGCACTTCCATGAGACGCCGCGTTGGGCGTGGGACGATCAGGTTGGCCGCGATGTGCCTCGCCAAGCTGCTCAGTGGTGTAGCCAGGACGCTGAGCGGGCCTTCTTCCACGCCGGGGTGCTGTGTCAGGTCGAGCCTGCGGACTTGCCTAGCGTGATATCGGTGGCGACCAAGCATGTGGGCCTCACCCAGGCCTACGGTGGCGGCCCCGAGCCCAAACGGGTCCGCAGCATCAACTTCAATGAGCGCGGCTTCGCTGGCTGTCTGATCAACAACGACACCCTCAGCCTCACCGAACAAGTCGAGGCGGTCCGCGGCCTGTTCGGTTGGCATCCCGAACTGATGAGCCACGCTTTCGTGCGTCGCTTCTACCTCAGTGCGGACCCGCAGTTTATCGGCAGCAAGGAGTTCGGGACCTTCCCTGTGTCGCCAGCGAAGTGGTCCAGCCCGCGCAACACCCACCTGATCGATCGGCTCGTCCTCGACGCGCACGCTATCCAGCTGCTCACTACCAGTCACCTCGAGCGAGCCCACAACCTCGACGCGTGGACGATCACCCCGATCGCTGCCGACCGCTACCTGGTCACCACCCCCGACCTCGACGCCTGGCTCACCGGACGCACCCCCGACCCCGAACTCCTCGCCCAAGCCCGCCACGACTTCGGCAAGATGATCGCCACCCCAGAACTCCTCGCCGAACTCAAGTAGCGCCGCTGTCGGCGCCGGAGCGAACCAGCCGCAGCCGATCCTGGGCCGGCCCAGCGCCCAGGTGATCTTCGGGGGAGCGCTGAAGCCTCAGTCGGTGATAGCCCGAGCCGGAGCAGGCTCCGGCGGCATCGGCGCGGCCAGCCAGGCGGCCAGGGCGGTGGTCAGCGGGATGGCCGCGACCAGGGCGATCGAGGCCACCAGGGTGGCGATCACCTCTTGGGCCACGGTGTTGAAGGTCAGCAGCTGCAAGACCGTGAAGTTCAGCCGGGAGGACAGCAGCAGCAGGGCCAGGGCCGTCCCCACATAGGCGAAGGCGATCGTGTAGACGGTCGAGGCGATGTGGTCGCGGCCGATCCGCATGGCGCTGCCGAACACCTTCCACCGGCTGGCGGTCGGCGCGGCCTCACGCAGTTCCCAGACCGCCGAGGCTTGGGTGATCGTCACGTCGTTCAGCACGCCGACTCCGGCCAGCACCATGCCGCACAGCAGAATCCCGCGGGCATCGATCCCGGGGAACTGGGACGGCAGCTGGCCCATCACCTCGTCCTGCAGTGGGGTGAGGCTGGTCGCCGGAATCGCCCACCAGGCCAGGCCGGCCACCACGGCGATGCCGAGGAAGGTGCCGATCAGGGCGGTGGTGGTCTTCACCGAGATGCCGTGAGCAAGGTAGACGACAACGAACATCACTAGCGACGCAGTGACCAGGGCGACCGCTAGCGGGTTGCGGGCGATGCTGAGCGCGGGCAGCGTGAACGTCCACACGATCGTCAGGGCGGCCACCAGACCGATCAGTGCGGCGACGCCCTTCCAGCGGGCCACCGCGATCACCACCGCGACGAAGACGGCGATCAGCACCAACATCGGGGCGGTCCGCTCGTAGTCGATGAAGTAGGCGCCCGGTTGTCCCGGCAGCGTCATCGCCTGCACTCGCTGGCCCAGCCGGACCTCGCTGAGCGGCGCGCTCGGATCGCCGGGGACATCGACAGTGCTGCCGTCGTCCAGGCGGACGACCAGATGCCCGGTCTCACCGTCATCGGGGACGATCTCGACCACGCTGCCGGTGACCAGGGTCGCACCGGGATCCAGCCAGGGCTGCTTGGCCGGCACGTCGTGCGGCCACAGCAGAACTGCTCCGATTGCGGTCGCCGCGACCAGGATCGCCATCACGACGCCGAGGATCCATTGGGTCCGGCGACTGGCTCGGACCGGTCCACTGTGGTCATGGGAGGTCACGAGCTCGGGGTCCATGCCCGGATTCTGCCATCGCGCGGGCCGCCCAGCCGCGGGGTGGACGGTGCGAGTGGGTAAGTGTGCGCCGCTCAGGCCGGCGTGATCCGCAGGCTGTCGAGGCTTGCTTCCGGCGGCAGATCCACCGCCAGCCGGACGGCGCGAGCCACCGACTCTGGGTCGAGGTAGCGCTCGGCCTGATACGTCCGGCCCTCCAGCTCGTTGAGCTGCACCTGCATCGGGGTGGCCACCCGTCCCGGGTGCAGCGAGGTGACCCGGATCGCACCGTGCTCCTCGGCCCTCAGCGAGTCTGCCAGCGCGGTCAGGGCGAACTTGGACGCCGCATAGACCCCCCAGCCGGCGTGCGCGGTCAGCCCGGCGCCGGAGTTGATGAAGATGACAAGGCCGTGCGCTGCCCGCAGCGTCGGCAGCAAGGCCCGGGTCAGGGTGGCCGGCGCGATCACGTTGGTAGCCAACACCTGCTGCCAGTCCTCGGTGGTGCTGTCGGCCACGGTGCCGTAGGCGACCAGGCCCGCCGAGTGCACCAGGACGTCCAGGCGCTCGATGCCGGACGCGGCGGCGGTCACGGCAGCCTCATCGTCCAAGTCGACGGCGAACGGCTCGGACGATTCCAGCAGCGTGACGGTCTCGGCGATCCGGGCGGGGGCGGCATTCCGACCGCCGACAAGGATGTGATGGGTGCCACTCAGGGCCAGGGCGATGGCCCGTCCGATGCCGCTGGAAGCACCGGTGACCAGCGCGACCGGGCGGCTCATCCGAACACCGCGATCGCCACCGGGATCACCCACAGCACGGCCAGCACCTGCAGCATTCGATCGCCCAGCACCACATCCTCCGGCTCGCCGGCCTTGCCCTGGTCGACCTTCATGGCGTAGCGGAGCAGGGCCAGGGTGAACGGGGCGATCGAGATGGCCGTCCAGCTGACCCCCAGCGGCTGCACTCCGGGCAGCTCGAAGGCCCACAGGCTGTACGACATGATCACCACGGCGATCGAGATCGACCAGACCTCACGCAGATACGACTTCGTGTAGCGCTCCAGGCTGGCCCGGGTGCCGGCCTCGGTGCCCAACTCCTTCAGCTCGGAGTAGCGCTTGCCGGCCACCATGAACAGCGAGCCGAACGAGGCCACCAGCAAGAACCACTGGCTCAGCGGCAGCTCGGAGGCCACGCCGCCGGCCACGGCCCGCAGCAGGAAGCCCGCGGCGACCATGGCCAGATCGATGATCGGCTGATGCTTAAGGAAGAACGAGTAGGCCAGCTGGAACACCCAATAGACGGCCAGCGTTGCGCCGAGCATCGGGTTGGTCCAAAAGCCCAGGACGAAGGCGGCCACCGCAGTGACGCCGGCCAGGATCCAGGCCGCCGTCGGCGACAGTTCGCCGGCCGCGATCGGGCGGAACTGCTTCTTCGGGTGCAGCCGGTCGGCCTCGACATCACGGACGTCGTTGATCAGGTAGATCGAGGCGCTGATCAGGCTGAACGCGACGAAGGCCAGCGCGCTGGCCAGCAGCACCTTGGGCTCGAGCAGCCGGCCCGAGGCCAGCGGTGCGGCCAGCACCAGGACGTTCTTCACCCACTGCTTGGGACGCATGGCGCGCAGCCAGGCCGGCAGGGCGGACTTCTTGGCTGCGGCGGGGACGGATTCTTGGCTAGTCATCTCGGGCCTAGGTTACCGGCCCCGATCGGGCGAGTCAGGAACGCCAGAGGCTGTGCCAGGCCACACCCAGCTCGCCGAACAGCCGACGCAGCAGCGGGAGACTGATCCCAACCACATTGTGCGGATCTCCGCACAGGGTGGTCACGTAAGCCCCACCGAGGCCGTCGATGGTGAAGCCGCCGGCCACTCGCAGCGGCTCGCCGGTGGCCAGGTAGGCGTCGATCTCGGCCTCATCGAGGTTGGCGAAGATCACCTCGGTGGTGGCCACCGAGGAGGCCTGCTCCACGCGTCCGTCGTGGCGGTACCAGATGTGATGGCCGGTGTGCAGCCGTCCGGACGCGCCCCGCATCCGCAGCCAGCGCTGCTTGGCCTGGGCCAGATTGGACGGCTTGCCAAACGGCTCACCGGCGAACTCCAACAGTGAGTCGCAGCCGACCACCAGCACGTGCTCGTCGGTGACCCGGTTCAGCACGTCGGTGGCCTTCGCTTCGGCCAGGACCTCCACCAGCGAGATCACGTCGGCGGCGGCGAAGCCGGATTCGTCGACCTCGGAGACGACGATCTCGGGGGCGAGCCCCGCCTGGCGAAGGACCTGCTGACGGGCCGGGGAGGCGGAGGCGAGAACCAGCCGCGGCCCCCGCTCAGCGGCCAAGGATCTGCCCGAGCAGGTTGCCGAGGAGGTCCGCCCCGGATTCGGAGCTCGCCGACGTCTTCTTCGTCGACTTCTTCTTCGACGTCGTGGCCGGCTCGCTGTCGCCACCCAGCAGCCCGCCCAGCAGATCGCCGATGGCATTGCCGGTGGACTCGTTGCCCAGCAGCCCACCGAGCAGATTGCCGAGCCCGCCGGAGCCGGACTGGTCCGAGCCGCCCAGCAGCCCGCCCAGCAGGTCACCCAGGACGTCGCCGGAGGAGGACCCACCGGAGTTGACGCCCAGCTTCTTGGCCAGGTAGCTCATCACCACCGGGGCCAGCAGCGGCAGCAGCTTGGCCAGCAGGTCACCGTCGATGCCGGCCAGTCCGGCCACCCGTTGCGGGTCGTCGGCCAGGGCGTGGGCGACGATCTTGCGTCCGTCCGCCACGTCGACGTCGGCGAGGTTCACCGACTCGGAGTAGGTGTCGTTGGCGTGCTGGCCCAAGGCCCCGAGCAGGCTGTTCGCCCCTTCGTCGTGGCCGCTGTTGGCCTGCAGGCCGCCGATCAGAGTGGGAATCGCAGCTGCGGCAGCCCGCCCGGCCGAGGCCTTGTCGGTGCCCAGCAGCTGGGCCAGTTGGTCGAGATCCAGGCTGGACAGGATCTCTTCGGTTGCACCCATCGTCGGGTCCTCTCTGGTCGAAGCGAGCACGCCCACAATGGCACGTTCAGCGTGGTCGTGGGGAGGGTCGAGGTGAACTCGATCAGCGTCGGAAGGTGCTCCGCCAGGCGTCCCGGCCGGGCAGCAGCGGGTTACGCACAGTGTGCCAGTAGGAGCGCCAGCCGCCGGCCAGGGTGCCGGTCACCGGCGGGTGCGGGGACGGACGCTGCCGGCGCACCGCGATGATGACCGCGGCCAGCGCGGCCAGTTCGTCCTCGGTCGGTTCGCCGCCGACGATCTGGACCAGCTGCTCGGGGGCCGAGGCGCTCACAGCGGGATGTTCCCGTGCTTCTTCGGCGGCAGCTGCATCCGTTTGGTGCGCAGCAGCCGCAGCACCTTGATCACCTGGGCCCGGGTCTCGTGCGGGTAGATCACCTTGTCCACATAGCCGCGTTCGGCGGCGATGTAGGGGTTGGCCAACTCGTCGTTGTACTCCTCGATCAGCTCGGTGCGCCGGGTCGCGGCATCCTCGGCGTCGGCGAGCTCGCGCTTGTAGAGGATGTTCACCGCACCTTCGGCACCCATCACCGCGATCTGGGCCGTCGGCCAGGCCAGGTTCACGTCCGCGCCCAGCGGCTTGGAGCCCATCACGCAGTAGGCGCCGCCGTAGGCCTTGCGGGTGATCACGGTCAGCAGCGGCACGGTGGCCTCGGCGTAGGCGTAGATCAGTTTGGCGCCGCGCCGGATGATGCCGTCCCACTCCTGGTCGGTGCCGGGCAGGAAGCCGGGCACGTCGACGAAGGTCAGCACCGGAATGTTGAACGCGTCACAGGTGCGGACGAACCGGGCCGCCTTCTCCGAAGCCTTGATGTCCAGGCATCCGGCGTAGACCATCGGCTGGTTGGCCACCACACCGATGGCTCGGCCCTCCACCCGTCCGAAGCCGCAGATGATGTTCGGCGCGTAGAGCTGGTGCACTTCCAGGAACTCGTCGTCGTCGAGCACCCGCCGGATCACGTCGTGCATGTCGTAGGGCTGGTTGGGCGAGTCGGGAATGACGTCGTCCAGGGCCAGATCGTGCTCGGTGAAGGTGAGGTCGGCCTCCTCCTCTTCGAAGACCGGCGGATCCTCCAGGTTGTTCTGCGGCAGGTAGGTGATCAGCTGCCGGACGTACTCCAGCGCGTCGGTCTCATCGGCTGCCAGGTAGTGGGAGTTGCCCGAGCGGGTGGAGTGCGCGCGTCCGCCGCCGAGCTCCTCCATAGTCACGTCCTCGCCGGTGACGGTCTTGATCACCGCCGGGCCGGTGATGAACATCTGCGAGGTCTGGTCGACCATCACTACGAAGTCGGTCAGCGCGGGGGAGTAGACGTGGCCGCCGGCTGCGGCCCCCATGATCAGTGAGATCTGTGGGATCACTCCCGACGCCAAGGTGTTGCGCCGGAAGATCTGGGCGTACTGGTCCAGCGACACCACGCCTTCTTGGATCCGGGCACCGCCGCCCTCGTTGATCCCGATGATCGGGCAACCGGTCTTGATGGCGAAGTCGAGGATCTTGACGATCTTCTCCCCGTACACCTCGCCCAGCGCGCCGCCGAAGATGGTCACGTCCTGGCTGAACACGCAGACCGGGCGTCCGTGGATCGCGCCGGTACCGGTGATCACCCCGTCGGTGTAGGGACGCCGCTCGTCCAGCCCGAAAGCGGTGGAGCGATGCCGGGAGAACCTGTCGAACTCGGTGAAGCTGCCCTCGTCGAGAAGTGCGGCAATGCGCTCCCGGGCGGTCAGTTTGCCCTGAGCGTGCACCTTCTCCACTGCGGCAGCCGGAGAGGGGCTGAGTGCCTCGGCTTTGCGCCGGCCCAGATCGGCCAGTTTGCCCCGGGTGGTGTGCGTCTCCTGCGACATGATCCTGACCATATCGGCGCGCCCGCAGGCGTGGCATATGGTCTACGAGTGATTACCAGCTTTGACCGCAATTGGCTCGCCGAACGGCTCGGCGAACAGGCGAGTTGGTGGTCCGAGCTGCAGGTGGTGGACGCCACCGGCTCCACCAATGCCGACCTCAGCGCCGCGGCCCGGGCCGGTGCCCCGAGCGGGACGGTGCTGATCGCCGAACACCAGCGCAGTGGCCGAGGCCGGTTCACCCGCAGCTGGGAGGCCCCGCCGGGTGCCGCCGTGGCGATCTCGGTGCTGTTGCGTCCACCGGCGTCGATCCCGTTGGAGCGCTGGACCTGGCTGCCGCTGGTGGCCGGGCTGTCGGTGGCCGAGGCGGTGAACGCAGCCACCGGATTGCCGGCTCGGTTGAAGTGGCCCAACGACGTCCTGATCGAGGACCGCAAGGTCTGCGGAATCCTGGTCGAAAGGGTCGGGGATGCGGCCGTGATCGGGATGGGGATCAACACCGCACTGCGCACCGAGGAGCTTCCGGTGCCCACGGCCACCTCATTGCTCCTTGCCGGGGCCCACATCGCCAACGGCGACGTGGCAGCCGCCGTGCTGACCGCACTGCGCGGCTGGTACCTGCGCTGGGTCGACGGCCAGGATCTGAGCGCTGCCTATCAGGCGGCATCGGCCACGATCGGACGCCAGGTGCGGGTCGAGTTGGGACCAGAGGAGTCCCGCTCCGGACGAGCCGTCGGCATTGATCGGGTCGGTCGGCTGCTGGTGCAGACCGAGTCGGGCGTCCAAGCCTTCGCCGCCGGCGACGTCGTCCATCTTCGCTGACGCACTCGACAAGCGGGCTCGTACTCGTTGCGGCCCGATTGCGGCGGTCGGCTATGACACCATTGGAGCCATGGGACTACCGGCTGAACTCCTGGGCCATGGCGAGGTCGAGGTGCTCCACCTGCGGACGCATGCGAAGGCGCTGATCCCGCCTGCGCTGGTGCTGATCTTCCTGGTGGTGCTGACCGCCAGCGGGTTGGCGATTCTTCCCGCGACGGTCCAGCCGTGGGCCGGCTGGGTGCTCACCCTGATCGCCGTGGTGGCCCTGCTGGTGTGGGTGATTGTGCCGTTCCTGCGGTGGCTGACCTGCACCTATACCTTCACCAACCGGCGGATTATCACCCGGCGCGGCATCATCAACAAGAGCGGGCATGACCTCCCGCTCAGCCGGATCAACAACGTCGCCTACCGGCGCTCGCTGGTCGACCGGATGTTCGGCTGCGGTACCCTGGAACTCACCACGGCTGCAGACGAGCCGGTGGTGCTGGACGACATCCCCGATGTCGAGCGGGTGCACGTGATGATGACCGAGTTGCTGTTCGCCAGCGCCGACCCCATCCAGCAGCCCGTCCTGAAGGACGAGTGAACGCGCTAGTGAGTGATCCCCAGGCTCCGGCCCGGGCCCCGTTGGCCAGACAGCTGACCAGGTTCATCATCACCGGCGGCATCTCGGCCGTGGTCGACTTCGGGCTGCTCAACCTGCTGATGGCCTTCGGGCTGAACCCCAGCGTGGCTAAGGCGATCTCGTTCGTCGCCGGCACCACCACCGCGTATCTGATCAACCGGCGCTGGACCTTCGAAGCCGACCCCTCGAAGCGACGCTTCGCCGCGGTGGTCGCCCTCTATGGGCTGACCTTCGCCGTCCAGGTGGGCTTGTGGACGCTCTGCTACCCGTGGCTGCTGAGCGCGACCGGCAGCGACCTGTGGGCGCGGATCGGCGGCTTCGTGATCGCCCAGGGCGTGGCCACCACAGTGAACTTCATCGTCCAGCGCAGCCTGATCTTCCGCTAGGAAAGCGCCGAACAGCTCCGCAGACTCCTAGAGCACCGTCATCTGTTGCGGGGCCACCAGCACTCCCGACGACGTCGGCAGGTCCGAGGGCAGTACCTGGTAGACGCTCTTGCCGGACGCCTCAGCCAAGTATTCGGTGGCCACCCCGTCCTCGTAGTGGATCCCGGCGCCGTCGTCGGCGCCGAAGCCGCCAGGCAGTGATCCGGAGGCGATCGCGTCGGTGAAGGCGGGGGCCCGTTCGGCCTCGCCGTCGAAGTGCGGGCAGAAGCTGCCCTCGACCAGGCCCAGGCCGCCGCGCCATGGACGGAAGTCGCCGAAGGAGTCGGTGATGCAGCCCGAATACCAGCAGGCGCCGCCGGCCGAGACGCCGGCCAGCACCACGTCCCCGGCCGCGTAGCGGGAGCGGATCGCGGTGTCGACCCCGTGGGCCTGCCACAGCGCCATCAGGTTCACCGTGTGGCCGCCGCCGACCAGCAGCAGATCGACATCGGCCAGTCGGGCCACCGATCCGGCCGAGCCGCCCTGCCACAAGGTGAGCACCATCGTCCGCACGCCCAGGGTGCCGTAGGCCAGCAGGAAGCGGTTGATGTACTGCGGGTCGTCGGCCGACGCGGTGGGTGCGAAACAGACCAGTGGCGAGCGCTTGCCGGTCAGCTCGACGAGATACCGATCCAGGTTGGTCGGGGCGCCCAGCGGCGACATCGAGAAGCCACCGCCCCCCATCGCGACCAGATGCGCAGTCATGCCCCCATCTTGGCAGAATCCGGCACTGGCGCACCGACGAACTAGGCTCTGCCGGGTGAGTGAAACTGCGAGGATCGGGGTGATCGGCGGAGGGCAATTGGCCCGGATGATGCACGCCGCCTCGATCGGCCTGGGCTTGCGGCTGCGGCTGCTGGCCGAAGGCCCCGACGTGTCCGCCGCCCAAGTGGTGCATGAGGTGTCGGTGGGTGACTACACCGACCCGGCCACGGTGGTGGCCTTCGCTGCCGGCTGCGATGCGATCACCTTCGATCATGAGCACGTACCGACCGCGATCCTGCATGAGCTGGAGGCGGCCGGCGTGGCTGTGCGTCCCGGGCCGGACGCGCTGGTGCACGCCCAGGACAAGGCGGTGATGCGGTCCCGGCTGGCTGCTCTCGGGGTGCCGTGCCCGGCGAACCGGGTGGTCGCCGATGCGTCCGAGCTGATCGCCTTCGGTGATGAGCTTGGCTGGCCGGTGATCGCCAAGACCTCCCGCGGCGGCTACGACGGCAAGGGCGTCTGGAAGCTGGACGGCCCGGCGCAGGCGCAGCTGCCCTTCGACGGGCTGCATGGGTTGAGCCGGGATGCGGTGGTGATCGCCGAGGAGTTCGTCGATTTCGCCCGCGAGCTGAGCGTGCTCGTGGTCCGGCGAGTCGGCGGCCAGGCGGTCGCCTACCCGGTCAGCGAGACCGTCCAGACCGACGGTATCTGCACCGCGACCATCACCCCGGCGCCCGGCCTGCGCGCCGACACTGAGCGCGACCTGAAGGCGATGGCCATGCGGATCGCCGAAGCCCTCGGCGTGGTCGGGGTGCTGGCCGTGGAGTTGATGCAGGCCCGCGACGGCCGGATCGTCGTCAACGAGCTGGCCATGCGTCCGCACAACACCGGGCACTGGACCATTGACGGCGCCCGAACCAGCCAGTTCGAGAATCATCTGCGTGCGGTGGCCGATCTGCCGCTGGGTTCGACGGCGCTGCTGGCTCCGGTCTCGGTGATGGTGAACGTGCTCGGCGGCAGCCGGGACGACCTGGTCGGCGGCCTGAACACGGTCCTGGCCGAGGATCCGGCCCTGCGGGTGCAGCTGTACGGCAAGAGCGTCGTCCCCGGACGCAAGGTCGGCCACGTCACCGCGGTCGGCGACGACGTGGATGCCACCATGGAGAGGGCCTGGCGGGCCGCCAACTACCTGATGGGAGCAGGCGAATGAGTGAACAGCCACTGGTCGGCATCGTGATGGGCTCGGATTCGGATTGGCCGGTGATGTCGGCGGCCGCCGACGCCTGCGCCGAGTTCGGCATCGCCTACGAGGCCGACGTGGTCTCGGCACATCGGATGCCCGAGGACATGGTGGCCTATGGACGCCAGGCGCACACCCGCGGGCTGAAGGTGATCATCGCCGGCGCCGGTGGCGCCGCCCACCTGCCCGGCATGCTGGCCGCACTGACCCCGCTGCCGGTGATCGGCGTGCCCGTCCCACTGAAGCACCTGGACGGAATGGACTCGCTGCTGTCGATCGTCCAGATGCCGTCGGGGGTGCCGGTGGCCACGGTCGCCATTGGCAACGCCCGCAACGCCGGACTGCTGGCCGTCCGGATTCTGGCGGCCGGTGATCCGGAGCTGACTGCGGCCATGGTCGAGTTCCAGGACGAGCTGCGGGCAACGGCCCGGGCCAAGGGCGCGGTCGTCCGCGGCCAGCAGCAGGCCTGAGCGGCAAGCCGGGCCCCACCGGCGCGGCTGACTCCGAGGGCTTCGGTGGCCGGGCAATACTGGACGACGAGTTCCCCGAGGAGGCCGATGTCGGACAACGCCAGTGCGCTGCCCACGCCACAGGTACGCAGCCAGGGCATAGCGCTGCGCCGCGGCGTGGTGCTGACCATCTTCAGCGCGCTGCTGCCTGGTTCGGCGCAGGTGGTGGCCGGCAATCGCCGGCTCGGCCGTGCGGTGCTGCGCTTCCTGCTGGTGGTGATCGGCTTGGTGCTGGTGATTGGCCTGCTGGCAGCGCTGATCCCACCGCTGCGCAACCTGCTGCTCGGCTTCATGCTGGGCCCCATTCCGCTGCGGATCCTGCAATGGGGAGTGCTGGCCTGGGCGCTGGTCTGGATCGCGCTGCTGGCCGACGCCTGGCGGCTGGCGAACCCGCGAATGATGTCGCTGGCCGGCAAGCTGGTCTCGGGCACTCTGGCGCTGGCCCTGGCCGCGGGCGGCGGGACGGCCGCCGTGGCCGCCTCACGCAGCGTCGGTGCCCTGGCCGGGCTGTCGGATTCGGTGCTGGTCGGGGGCGGCTCGAACAAGACCAATGCCGGCCGGATCAACGTGCTGCTGCTGGGCGGCGACGCCGGCAAGGGCCGCGAAGGGTTGCGTCCGGACTCGATGACCGTGGCCAGCATCGACGCCGAGACCGGGCGGACGGTGCTGTTCAGCCTGCCCCGCAACCTGCAGAAGGTGCCCTTCCCTGCCGACTCGCCGCTGCATCAGCTGTACCCAAATGGCTACTACTGCCACGTGAAGAACCTCGCCGACGCGTGCATGCTCAACGGCATCTACACGCTGGCCAGCTCACACAAGAAGCTCTTCCCCAATGAGAAGTACCCCGGGGTGGTGGCCACCCAGAGCGCGATCGAGGAAGTCCTCGGGCTCAAGATCAACTACTGGGCCATGGTCGATCTGGCCGGCTTCCGCAAGCTGATCGACGCCGTCGGCGGGATCACCCTCGATGTCGGCGTGCGCGTCCCGATGGGCAGCAAGGAGACCCCCGGCGGGATCAAGGAGTGGATCGAGCCCGGCAAGGGCCAGCACATGGACGGCCTGCACGCACTGTGGTTCGCCCGGGCCCGCGAAGGCTCCAGTGACTACGCCCGGATGATCCGGCAGAAGTGCGTGATGAACGCCATGCTCAAGCAGCTCAACCCGACCACCGTCCTCACCCGGTTCAGCGAGATCGCCGACGCCGGCGGGCAGATCGTGGCCACCAATCTGCCGACCAGCGATGTGGGCACCATGCTCGAGCTGGCCGGCAAGGCCAAGTCGCTGCCCATGGCCTCAGTGAGCTTCGCGCCGCCGCTGATCGTCACCTGGGACCCGGACTTCGCCCTGATCAAGCAGACCGTGGCCGACACCATCGCCGCCAGTGAACAAGCCGACATCAAGGCCACCGCCCCGGCTCAGACCGGGACGCCGAGTGCACCCTCGACGACGAGCGGCTCACCCAGCCCGACGCCGACCAAGTCGGTCAAGACCAGCAAGACCAACAAGACCGACAATCTGGATTCGATCTGCAAGGCCTGAGTCGGCGGCGCTGACCAGGGCCAGGCCGCTACTTGGTGGCGGCGCCTTCGATGGCGAAGACCCGCCGACAGTGCTGGTCAGCTCGCGGCCGGTATCAAAGTCGGAGTCGCGGGTCATGATGGCCAGCCGGTAGTCGCGTCCATCACCGGTGACGGTGCCGATCGAGTTCACCGCCCACAACCCGTCGCTGGACTTGAACTGCACCCAGCCGTTCTTCAGGTGGACGCTCACCGTCGCCGACTTCGGTTGGCCGACGCCCCAGGTCTGATCGTCCTCGACCTGACCCATCAGGTCGTAGATGAACTTCGCCTCGTCGGCGGTCAGCGCCGAGGACTTCCCGCCGGCCAGCACGTCCAGCAGCTTCACCTGGTCGGCCGGGGTGGTCCAGGTCCAGCTCCACTGGGTCGGCTTGCCCTGATCCAGGTGGGTGCTGGTCATGCCCAGGTCGGCGGCCAGCGCGGTGTACGCGGGGCCGCCACCGGCGTAGTCCCACAGCGCCTGGGCGGCGTCGTTGTCGGAGTGGGTGATCGCCTTACGGGCGTTGTCCTGGTTCTCCGCACTGAGTTGGGCTACACCGCCGGCCTTGCGCAGCGCCATGGCCACGATCATCGGCTTGGCCATCGAGGCGCTCTGGCTGGCGTAGTCGCCCTGATAGCTGTAGGTGGTGCCGGTCTTGAGGTCTTCCAGATAGACGCCGAACTTGTCGCTGCCGCCGGAGATCGTCTTCAGCGCCTGGTCCAGCTGGGCCGAGATGGCCCCGGTGGGGGACGGGCTCGGCTCGGGAATGTGCACCGGCGCGGAGCAGGCGGCCGCGACGCTGGCCAGAGCAGGGATCAAGGCGAGCAGGATCAGCCTGCGGCCGGTGAGGCGGGTCATGGAGGGTTCCTGTCGACGTCCGAGATTGTCCATCATGCCATCGTGGCGTGCTCGCTCGCCGCGATCCGGTCCAGTGCCGACTGCTCGGCCGGACCGTCCACCACGACTGCCGATCCGCCGCCGGCCAGGGGACGCAGCACGGCCTGGCTCAGGGTCTGCCAGGGGGTTCGGGCCAGGGTTCGGGCCAGCACGACGATCCGCTCGCTGATCGGGTCGGCGAGCAGATTCCGATGGCTGATCACCCGCTCGGCATCGACCCAGGCCGCTGCGTCCGGATCGACCCGATTCGCCAGGTGCAGATCCGGCTGAGCCAGGGCTTCGGAGCTGAAGTCGAGGACGCCGTCGGGCAGCCCGGCCAGCGGCAAGCCGAGCGGATGCAGCGAGCAGGCGATCGTGGTGAGCACCGGAAAGGGCTGCGGATTGTGTGGCCCGGTGACCATTACCTGTGCCTCTCCGGAGGGCATCGTCGTGTAACGGCAGCCGGCCTGCCAGGCGGCGAGCGGCCACACCAGGCTCATCCAATGCCCCGGGTGGCTGACGCTCACCGCGCCGACCACGGCCGTGTCGGCCGCGTCCAGCTCACGCAGCAGGTTGGCGGTCTTGTCCACCCAGTTTGCGAAGGTGCGCACGCTCAGCTCGGTGCGGGCCGAGGTGGCCGGGTCGTACCAGGTGAGCAGCGGGTCGCTGCCTCGCCTGGCCACCGCCTGGGTGAGGGTCGTGATCACGGGACTCGGCATGGACGAATTCTAGTGGGGCCGCATCCGAGCCCGACCTGGCCGGTGCCATAGGCTCGGCTCGTGCGCTACGTGGTGATCATGGCAGGCGGTTCCGGAACGAGACTGTGGCCGCTGTCCCGGAAGGGGACGCCCAAGCAACTCCTCACCCTCTTTGAGGGCAAGAGCTTGTTGCGACTGGCCTTCGAGAGGTCGCTGGCCTCGGTGCCGGCCGAACAGATCCTGGTGGTCACTGGCGCCGGCTACGCCGACGAGGTGGCTGCCCAGCTGCCCGAGCTGCCGGCCGCCAACATTCTTGGCGAACCGGTCGGACGGGACTCGCTGAACGCCGTGGCCTGGCCGGCCGCCGTGCTGCATCGGCTCGACCCGTCCGCGGTGATCGCCCAGGTGACCGCCGATCAGCTGATCGAGCCGCTGGAGGTGTTCGCCGCTCAGCTGGACACCGCCTTCGAGGTGGCCGAG
>LUYM01000007.1 GCA_001603275.1 Actinomycetales bacterium Actino_02
GCCGCCGTACCCGCAGCAGCTGCCGCCGGGGTACCCGCAGGGCACCTTCCCGCCGGCGAGCCAGTACCCGCCGGCCGGCTATCCGGGAGCGCCGGGGCCCTACCAGGGCTTCCCGCCGGCCGGTTACCCGCAGCCGGGCTACCCGCCTATGCCGCCCGGGCCGCAGCAGCCGGCCCCGCAGCCGCCGGTTCAGCAGCCGCCGGTTCAGCCGTTCCCGCCGCAGCCGGGACCTGGCCAGACCTTCGACCCCACACGTCCGGATTCAGGGAGTCAGCCGAAGAAGGAGGACTGATGGCCGTCGACCAGCCGCGAGTTGAGGCAGCCATTCGCGAGTTGCTGCTCGGGATCGGTGAGGACCCGGATCGTGACGGGTTGGTCGACACCCCGGCCCGGGTGGCCAAGGCCTACGCGTCCATCTTCGAGGGGATGGACGCAGACCCGGCCCAGATCCTGTCGACCACCTTCGATCTCGGCCACGACGAGCTGGTGCTGGTGCGTGACATCGAGGTCTGGAGCACCTGCGAGCATCACCTGCTGCCGTTCACCGGCAAGGCCCATGTGGGCTACATCCCGTCCAAGGGGAAGATCACCGGGTTGAGCAAGCTGGCCCGGCTGGTGGATGCCTACGCCAAGCGTCCGCAGGTGCAGGAGCGGCTCACCTCGCAGGTGGCCGACGCCCTGGTTGAACACCTCAAGCCGCGCGGGGCCATCGTGGTCATCGAGTGTGAGCACCTGTGCATGACCATGCGCGGGGTCCGTAAGCCCGGCGCCAAGACCGTGACCAGCGCCGTCCGCGGCGTGATGGCCAACCCGGCCACCCGCGCCGAGGTGATGGGCCTGATCATCGGCTGACCCCGGGGACGGCTGACCCCGGGGACGGTTCCATTACCGTCCAACCTAGTCAGGGCTGACCCCGGGGACGGTTCCATTACCGTCCAACCTAGTCAGCCGCCGGTACCGGGGACGGTTCCATTACCGTCCAGCTTCAGGCCGTTCCGGCGTCCTGGCGCTCGAACTCCTCGCGGTACCAGGCGATCTTCGAGTTCAGTCGTTCCTGCTGAGCTCGCAGCTCCTCAAGGCGTTGTTGGACCGATGCTGCGTGCTCCTCGAGTAGAGCGATTCGGTCAGGAAGGCTGCTGTCTTCTGTGCACAGCTGGCCGTATCGCCGCAGGAGCTCGATCGGCATCCCGGTGTCGCGCAGGCAGCGCAGGAAGCCGAGGGTGCCGAGATTGTCCTCGGTGTAGACGCGATGGCCTCCGGCGCTGCGTGCCACCGCATTCAGAATCCCTTCTCGCTCGTAGTAGCGAAGGGTGTCCAGCGAGAATCCGGACGCCTGGGCGGCCTCGGCCGGTGTGTAGGTGCGCATGCTGCACAGGCTAGACCTTGACCTGGAGCGCGCTCCAGGTTGCACGGTGGGTTCATGACAACCGCTGATGCACGGCCGGACGCACCGGCCAGCGCCCTGGTACTGGGCGCAATGATGTTCGGAGTCACCGTCGATGAGGACACCTCCGTCGCGATCTTGGAGAGATTCGTGGCGCGCGGCGGGAGCTGGATCGACACCGCCGACTGCTACAGCTTCTGGGCCAGCGCTTCGGGGCGAGGCGGCGATTCGGAGCGGCTGATCGGACGTTGGCTGGCCGGCCGGGGCGACCTCCGGCGGCAGGTGCGGATCTCCACCAAGCTCGGGGCTGAACCGCTGTGGGCCGGATCCTGGCCGGCCCGGCGAGAGGGGCTCTCGGCGCGGGCGGTCCGGGAAGCCTTCGACGGCAGCCTCGAGCGCCTCGGCGTGGAGGCGGTCGATCTGCTGTGGCTGCATCAAGAAGACCGGACGGTGCAGATCGAGGAGACGGTGGACGCCGTGGGTGAACTCACCCGGCGTGGCGCAGTGCAGCGAGTGGGAGCGTCCAACCATCCGGCGTGGCGGGTCGAGCGGGCACGGACGCACGCGAAGGCGTCCGGCGTGCTGCCCATCGACGCGCTGCAGCTCAACTCGACCTACCTGCGGCTGCGCCCCGGCACCACCGCACCCGGAGTGGTGCACCGGTTCGGGGTTCTGAACGACGAGCAACTCGACCTGGCAACGTCCGAGGGGCTGGAACGGTGGGCCTACACCCCGCTGCTCTCCGGCGCGTACGACAACCCCGAGAAGCCGATTCCTGAGGTGTACGACCACCTGGGCAATCAACGGCGACTCGCGGTTCTCGGTCAGGTCGCGGAGGAGTTGGACGCGACGCGCGGACAGGTGGTGTTGGCCTGGCTGGTTCGACACGGCATCCGGCCGATCCTGGGTGGCAGCAAGCTGTACCAGCTGGAGCAGGCGATGGACGGGGTCGCCCTCGAACTGAGCGACGACCAGCTGCTGCGGTTGGACGCCGCCTGCTGAACCGTCCCCGCTGTTTGCGGCTGGCTAGGGCGGACGGTAATGGAACCGTCCCCGAGGATCGGAGCGGGCTGGTCGGAGTCGAGGGCGGCGGGCCGGATTGGTTAGGCTCTGCGGGTGATTCGACTGCCGCAGCCCGGGCGAACCCTGGTGATGGGCATCCTCAATGTCACCGCGGACTCCTTCTCCGACGGTGGCGAGTTCTTGAATGTGGATGCCGCAGTCGCCCACGGCCGGCAGCTGGCCGCTGACGGTGCTGATCTGGTCGACGTGGGTGGTGAGTCCACGCGTCCGGGCGCGCAGCGGGTGCCGGCCGAGGTGGAGGCGGCCCGGGTGTTGCCGGTCGTCGAGCGGCTCAGTGCGTCCGGGGTGCCGGTGTCGGTGGACACCATGCGTGCCGAGGTTGCCGCGGCCGCGGTGCGAGCCGGCGCGGTGCTGATCAACGATGTCTCCGGTGGTCTGGCCGATCCGCAGATGCTGGACGCCGTCGCGGCCGCCGAGGTTCCGTACCTGGCCATGCACTGGCGCGGTCCGTCCGACCAGATGCAGGACTTGGCTCACTATGACGACGTCGTGGCCGAGGTCACCGCGGAGTTGTCCGACCGGGTCGACGCCGCGGTGGCGGCCGGCATCCGCCGCGACCGGCTGGTGATCGACCCGGGCCTCGGTTTCGCCAAGACGGCCGACCACAACTGGGCGCTGCTCACTCATCTGGACGACCTGGCCGAACTCGGCCTGCCGCTGCTGATCGGCGCCTCCCGCAAGCGCTTCCTCGGCGAACTGCTCGCCGATCCGGATGGTCTCCGGCCGCCCAAGCAGCGTGACGACGCCACGGTGGCGATCACCACCCTGCTGGCCGCGGCCGGCGTCTGGGGGGTGCGGACGCATCAGGTGCGCGCCCAGCGGGACGCTATTGCGGTCGCCGGCCGACTGGGTTCGCTGAGCAACCCGACCCGGCTTGCCGGACGGTAGTAGGGTCGCGCCGAAGGGGGATATCGCCCATGGACAAGCTGGACCGGATTGCCCTGCGGGGCATCGAGGCCGTTGCGCGCCATGGCGTGTACCCGCAGGAGAAGGTGAACCCGCAACCGTTCCGAGCCGACCTCACCGTCTGGCTGGAGCCGCGTCCCGACAGTGATGATCTGGCGACCACGGTCGACTATTCCGAACTGGTCAGCCTGACAGCGGCGGTGCTGAACGGCGACTCGGTCGACCTGATCGAGACGTTGGCGGAGCGGATTGCCGCCGGCTGCCTGGCGCGTCCGGGAGTTGCCGAGGTGGAGGTGACCGTGCACAAGCCGGACGCTCCGCTGTCGGTCCCGGTTGCGGATGTCGCCGTGACGATCAACCGGAGGAAGTCATGACGATCGATTTCGATGTGGACACCCTGAGCGGGATGGTGCCGCTGCGGCAAGCGGTGTTCTCGCTCGGGTCGAACCTGGGCGATCGGATGGAGTACCTGCAAGGAGCGGTGGACGCGCTGAGGGCCACTCCGGGGCTGGAGATCGCCAGCATCTCCGGGGTCTATGAGACCAAGCCGGTCGGCCTCCTCGATCAGCCGGACTTCCTGAATGTCGTAGTGGTTGCCGACTCGACGTTGGCTTCGATGGTGATGCTGGAGCGCGCCCTTGCCATCGAAGAGGTGTTCAATCGCGTCCGCGAGGTCCCGGGCGGGCCGCGCACCGTCGACGTGGACGTGATCTGTGTCGGTGATCGCCGGATCAACACCGAGGCGTTGACGCTGCCGCACCCGCGGGCGCATCAGCGCGCGTTCGTCCTCGTCCCATGGCTGGAGGCAGACCCGTCGGCGACCCTGGTCGGCCATGGGCGGGTGGCCGATCTGGTTCAGGCCGCCGACCGCAGCGGGGTGGTCCGGCGCGACGACCTCCGGATCGAGTGATGGCGCAACCGGGTCCGGAGCCGACACTGCGTCCTACCGGCTGGCAGACCATCGGCGTCGCTTTCGTCGTCGGAGCCGGCTTGGGCTGGCTACTGTTCAGCGTCCTCGACCTGCTCGATCTGCCGTTGCCACAGTTGCCGCTGGCAGTCGTGGCGACCACGGCGGTGCTGGCGGCCTTCACCACGATTCAGGCCTGGGCCACCCACCGAACCGTCCAGGTGCGACGCGAGCCGCTCGAGCCACAACACGCCCTGCGATTGGTCATCCTCGGTAAAGCCAGCCTCTTGGTCGGCGCCGCGCTGGCCGGAGGATATGCGGCGATTGCCGGATATTCGGTTTCGCGCTGGGATGCCGTATTGCCTCGGGAACGGGTGATCAGTTCCGTGGTTGCGGTGATCGTGAGCGCCGGATTGGCCGTTGCCGGTGCCTTCTTGGAACGGGCGTGTCGGATACCGCCGTCCGGAGACGATGACGCCACGCCGTCGGGTAATCCCGACCACAGCGAGGACGCTGGCTAGACTCAGCCGCGTGAAATCAGCCGCAGGGCGGAGAAAAGCGATTAGCTCCCTGCGTCGCAGGCAGGCTGAAGTAGTGCTGGTCTCGGCGGCGCTCGTTGGCATCGCAACTGCATTCTTCGGATATTGGGGCGCGGTCGCCGGTATGGCGGTCGCCATCAGCGCGGGGGTGTTCGCCACCACCCGGGCTTGGGGCGAGGTCCGTGAGACTCGTGCGGAACTGCTCGCTGATCAGGCGGCCGATGCCTTCCGTTCCGCGGACGAGGTGGCCTCGTTCCGGCAACGCACCGACCACACCATCGACGAACTCATCGAACGCAACCAGCAACTGCACAGCGGGCTGGACGAGGTGAAGGCCGAGGCTGGCCGGTTGCAGCTGGAGGCCGCTCAGTTGCGCGGTGACAAGGCCGCTCTTCGTGCCGAGCTGGGCCGAAGGATGGGCCTGCAGGAGGCGCAGATCCTCGCGCTGCCGACCCGCGGACGCGACGCCACCCTGGCCGACCTGTGGGACGCCCAGGGCTTCCCGACCGTGGTTCTGTTGCGAGCGCTGGCCAATCCGCCGGGCGACGTCGAGGACGAGTTGCGCCAGGCCTGAGCTGATCCTGTCAGGCCCACCCTTCTCGCCTTTGGCGACCCCACTCGCCCGGATGGCGAGCATCCGTTTCGCAATGTGGAGTTTTCTGCGGGGCCGATGGAGTGGTGCACCGTTTTGGCAGTTCCGGGCCGCCACAGCAGGCATCCGGTAGGTGAGTCGCGAGCGATCTCTGCGCTCGTTGGATTTTTGATCAATTCGCTCCGAGGAATCCACTCACCAACTTGCAGTTTCTCGCCCCGGGTATATGCTTCAAGACGCAGATTAGGGGAGCCAATAGCACGTCAGTGCTATGGCATATCGAAAGGAACCACATGGCCAAGCGAGTTCAGGTGATCCACACCGACGACCTCGACGGCTCCGCAGCCGCCGAGACGATCGCTTTCTCGCTCGACGGAGTGAGCTACTCCATCGATCTCTCCACCGCCAACGCCAACAAGCTTCGCGATGCTTTCGCCCCCTACATCGCAGCCGGACAGCGCGAGCGCACCGCTCGTCGAACCGGTGGCAAGCGCAAGGCTGGCGGCACCGCCGCCACCGACATTCGGGCCTGGGCGGTATCGGAGGGAATGCAGGTCTCGGCTCGCGGTCGGGTATCGGCCGAGGTGCGCGAGGCCTACGAGCGCGCTCACAGCTGAGTTGAACCCCGGTTTGCCCCCGGCCGGATTGAGCCGGGGGCGAACACGGGATTTCCTGGCCCCGTCGCATCGTTGACTAAGCTGATGGTGCCATCGGCGACGGGATGGCCTGGTTGGACCGTTGCCGGGAAAAGGAGTTCTCCACAATGTTCGACCGCTTCACCGACCGTGCGCGCAGAGTGATCGTCCTTGCTCAGGACGAGGCACGCATGCTCAACCACAACTACATCGGAACCGAACACTTGCTGCTGGGCCTGATCCATGAGGGTGAGGGTGTGGCAGCCAAGGCGCTGGAGTCGATGGGGATTTCGCTCGAAGCCGTCCGTGAGCAGGTCGAGGAGATCATCGGGCAGGGCCAGCAGGCTCCGACCGGTCACATCCCGTTCACTCCGCGCGCCAAGAAGGTGCTGGAGTTCTCGATGCGCGAGGCCCTGCAGATCAACCACCCCTACATCGGCACTGAGCACATCCTGCTCGGCCTGATCCGTGAGGGTGAAGGCGTCGCGGCCCAGGTGCTGATCAAGCTCGGCGCCGACCTGAACCGCGTGCGCAACACCGTTCTCCAGCTGCTCAGCGGCTACCAGGGCAAGGAGGCGGCCACTGCCGGCGCTCCCGAGTCCGGCCCAGCCGCTTCAGCCCAGACGATCCTTGACCAGTTCGGACGCAACCTCACCCAGGCGGCGCGGGAGAACAAGCTCGATCCGGTGATCGGACGGGCCAAGGAGATCGAGCGCGTGATGACCGTGCTCTCCCGGCGCACCAAGAACAACCCGGTGCTGATCGGTGAGCCCGGCGTCGGAAAGACTGCAGTCGTTGAGGGGCTGAGCCAGCAGATCGTCCGCGGCGACGTCCCGGAAACTCTGCGCGACAAGCAGATTTACACCCTCGACCTGGGTGCGCTGGTGGCCGGCTCCCGGTACCGCGGTGACTTCGAAGAGCGGCTGAAGAAGGTGCTCAAGGAGATCAAGACCCGCGGTGACGTGGTGCTGTTCATCGACGAGATTCACACCCTGGTCGGTGCCGGTGCAGCCGAGGGCGCCATCGACGCGGCGTCCATCCTGAAGCCGATGCTGGCTCGCGGTGAGCTGCAGACCATCGGTGCCACCACCCTGGACGAGTACCGCAAGTACATCGAGAAGGACGCTGCGCTGGAGCGTCGGTTCCAGCCGATCCAGGTGGCGGAGCCGTCCATCGCGCTGACCATCGACATCCTGCGCGGCCTGCGTGATCGCTACGAGGCGCATCACCGGATCACCATCACCGATGCTGCCCTGACCGCGGCCGCTCAGCTGGCCGACCGCTACATCTCCGACCGGTTCCTGCCAGACAAGGCCATCGACCTGATCGACGAGGCCGGCGCCCGGCTGCGGATCAAGCGGATGACCGCCCCGCCGGATCTGCGCGAGTTCGACGAGAAGATCGCCGCGGTGCGCCTGCAGAAGGAAGCCGCCATCGACGCGCAGGACTTCGAGCTGGCTGCCGGGCTGCGCGACGACGAGCGCAAGCTCAACATCGCCCGCGCCGAGCGCGAGGAAGCCTGGAAGACCGGCGACTCGGACGTCCCGGCCGAGGTCGGCGAGGAAGAGATCGCCGAGGTGCTGTCCGGCGCCACCGGCATCCCGGTCTTCAAGCTCACCGAGGAGGAGTCGGCCCGACTGCTCAAGATGGAAGAGGAGATCGGCAAGCGCTACATCGGCCAGCACGATGCGGTGAAGGCGCTGTCCCGCTCGATCCGACGCACCCGCGCCGGGCTGAAGGACCCCAAGCGGCCCAGCGGTTCGTTCATCTTCGCCGGCCCGTCCGGTGTCGGTAAGACCGAGCTGACCAAAGCGCTGACCGAGTTCCTGTTCGGCGATGAGGACGCACTGATCACCCTCGACATGAGCGAGTACTCCGAGAAGCACACCGCGTCTCGGATGTTCGGTTCGCCTCCCGGCTACGTCGGCTACGAAGAGGGCGGCCAGCTCACCGAGAAGGTGCGTCGCAAGCCGTTCAGCGTGGTGCTGTTCGACGAGATCGAAAAGGCGCACCCGGATATCTTCAATTCGCTGCTGCAGATCCTCGACGAAGGTCGTCTGACCGACGCACAGGGCCGGGTTGTCGATTTCAAGAACACGGTGATTGTGATGACCACCAACTTGGGCACCCGGGATATCTCGAAGTCGGTGAATCTGGGCTTCAGCCAGAATTCCGACGAGGTCGGCAGCTACGAGAAGATGAAGGCCAAGGTCTCCGACGAGCTCAAGCAGCACTTCCGTCCCGAATTCCTGAACCGAGTGGACGAGACCGTGGTCTTCCACCAGCTCACCGGCTCGGACATCGAACGGATCGTCGACCTGATGGTCGCCCAGATCGAGACCCGGCTGAAGGATCGCGACATGGGCATCGAGCTGACTCCGGCGGCCAAGGCGCTGATCGCCAAGCGTGGCTTCGATCCGATGCTGGGCGCGCGTCCGCTGCGGCGGGCGATCCAGCGCGACATCGAAGACCAGCTGGCCGAGAAGATCCTGTTCGCAGAGGTCCTGCCCGGCGAGATCGTCCTGGTTGATGTAGCGCCGGAGGGTTCTGAGTTCCCGTTCACCTTCACCGGTCAGCCCAAGCAGCCGGTGCCGGATTCGCCCACGGCGGAGATCATCCAGCCCTGAGCCTGACATGGAAGTGGCCCGGTTCCTCGGAACCGGGCCACTGCTATGTTGCGTCCATCTCAATCAGGCATGGCAGAGGCTGGCTGCGAGCTGCACGGCGCCGACGATCTCCGCACGGCGGCCGAGGGCTGCTGGTGCGACCTCCAGCACCTGGGACGTGGACGGTTGGGCGAACCTCCGCAGGGAGGCGCGGACGCCCTCGAGTAATGCCGTTCCCGAGGCTCCCAGTTCGCCGCCGATCACCAGGAGGGTGGGGTTTGTCAGGTCGCACAGGTTGGCCAGAACCGTTCCAAGGGTCCGCCCAACCTCGTTGAGGATGCGGGTCGCGATCGGGTCGTCCAGCGTGCTCATGTCGAGGCGGTCCGGGTCGAGCTGCGGATGGGTGTGCAGAATCTGCGCTCGAACCGTTGGTACCGAAACCACGGCCTCCAGACAGCCACGGTTGCCGCATCGGCATAGTTCTGGACGTCCGGGAATGATGATGTGGCCGATCTCGCCGGCGAAACCGGCGCCGCCGAGGTACAGCTCTCCATTGCTGACCAGGCCGGCGCCGATGCCGTGGGCGGCCTTGATGTACAGGAAGTCGCGATGCCCCCGTCCTGCGCCAAAGTGGAGCTCACCGAGGGCTCCGATGCTGGCGTCGTTGCAGACCACAGCCGGAATGCCCAGCCGATCCTCCAACTCTCGGGCAGGGAGCATGCCCGACCAGTTCGACAGTGTGGTGGTGGAGCAGACGAGTCCGGTCGTTGCTTCGATCGGTCCGGGGATGCCAGCCGCGACGCAGGCCAATTGATCAACTCCATGCGTAGCGGCCAAATCACGCAGTGTCTGGGCAGCGACATCGAGGCCGCGCTCCGGCGCTTGATCGACGTTCATCGTGACGACGGTTTCGGCCAGCACAACACCGGCATCATCGCCGAGCGCCACGCGCAGATGCTGATGTCCGAAGTCGATGGCTCCGGTCCGGGTGGCCGATGCCACCGAGTTGAGCAGGCTGGCCGGGCGTCCGCTTCCCGAGCCGGGACCTTTCGTCGGCGCCGGAGACTCAGTGATGCGTCCCTCAGCCAGCAATCGGGCTACGGCGTGGCCGATCGTGCTGCTGGGCAGCCCGGTTCGTTCGGCCAGCGATGCTCGAGTCAGGTCGCGGTCGCTGCTGATGATCCGGAAGATCTCCTCACGGGTGCGGTCTCTGAGCGACAGGCGCGCCGCCGGCTGCGACATGGCGTTCAGCTTAGGCGCGCTATGCGCTTGCAGCAATGCCTCCGGGCAACCTTTCTCACCATCGTTGTATGAAAACGATTGGATAACGAGCCGTAAATGACCGTTGACAGCTCGAAAGATACGAACTTAGTCTGCAGTGGCCGCGATGTGACGGCCTTGGCTGGTCGAACGTGCTTCAACACTGTCGTTGAAGCCGGCGCGGGCAACCTCGTTCTCGAAGAGGAGTTGTATGACCGATCAGCCTGCCGATTCGGGTGCCTCGAGCGACCTGGGCGACGTTCCGGCGATCCTGGAGATGGTTCACATCACCAAGGACTTCCCGGGCGTCCGCGCGCTCGATGACGTCTCCATGACCGTCCGCCGTGGTGAGATCCATGCAATCTGCGGCGAGAACGGAGCGGGCAAGTCCACCTTGATGAAGGTGCTGTCCGGCGTCCACCCGTTTGGCACCTACGAGGGTCGGATCATCTTCGACGGCGAGGAGATGCAGTTCAACGGCATCAAGTCCTCCGAGCACGTCGGGATCGTGATCATCCACCAGGAGCTGGCGCTGATCCCCGAACTCTCGGTGACCGAGAACATCTTCATCGGCAACGAGGTGACCAGGCACGGCGTCATCGACTGGGAGGTGTCGCGCGAGCGGGCAGTGCAGCTGCTGGGCCGAGTCGGCCTGGATGTCGATCCGGACACCGCCATCAAGAACCTGGGCGTCGGCCAGCAGCAGCTCATCGAGATTGCCAAGGCGCTGTCCAAGGACGTCCGGCTGCTGATCCTCGACGAGCCCACCTCCGCGCTGAACGAGGAGGACTCGGAGAACCTGCTGAACATCCTGCGGCAGCTGAAGACGCAGGGCCTCACCTCGATCATGATCTCCCACAAGCTGAACGAGATCGCCGAGATCGCCGACTCCATCACCATCATCCGTGACGGCCGGACGATCGAGTCCCTCGACGTCGCCGACGGCACCGTGAACGAGGACCGGATCATCCGGGGCATGGTCGGACGGGCCCTGGATTCGCGGTTCCCAGAGCACACGCCCAACATCGGTGAGATCTTCTTCGAGGTTCGTGACTGGACGATTGAGCACCCTCAGATTCCGGGACGCCTGGTCTGCAATCACTCCAACTTCTACGTCCGCCGTGGCGAGATCGTCGGTTTCGCCGGGCTGATGGGCGCCGGGCGCACAGAGCTGGCCCGCTCGATCTTCGGTCGGACCTATGGCACCTACCAGGGTGGCCAGATCCTGATCAACGGGGAAGCCGTCGAGATCCCGAGTGTGCGGGCAGCCATCGCTCGCGGCATCTCCTACGTGCCCGAGGACCGCAAGGTGCTCGGCCTGAACCTGCTGGACAACGTCAAGGACACCATCGTGGCGGCCGGCATCGGCCGGATCAGCCGCAACACCGTGATCGACCTCGAAGCCGAGATCAATGCCGCCGAGGAGTACCGCAAGGCCATGAACATCAAGGCGGCGTCGATCGATGTCGGCGTCTCCACCCTCTCCGGCGGCAACCAGCAGAAGGTCGTGCTCGCCAAGTGGATGTTCACCGAGCCGTCGCTGGCAATCCTGGACGAGCCCACTCGAGGCATCGACGTCGGTGCCAAGTACGAGATCTACGGCCTGATCCATCGTCTGGCCGACGAGGGCAAGGGCGTCGTCATGATCTCCTCCGAACTGCCCGAACTCCTGGGCGTCTGTGACCGCATCTACACCGTCTTCGAAGGACGGATCACGGGCGAACTGCTGACCGCCGAGGCGACGCAAGAGTCGCTGATGCGGCTGATGACCGACACCTCTGCGGCCTGACCCCGCTCTCACCATCTCCCCATCGCCGATCGAGGAAGCACGACATGACTGCTACGAAAGCCAGTGAGACCACTCCTGGGAAGGGCCTGCCTGCGCGCGGTGCCAAACCCGCCTCCGGCGGTGGAATCAAGCAGATTCTCGGCAGTGACCCGCGCCAGTTCGGAATGCTCGGCGCCCTGATCGTCCTGGCCCTGTTCTTCCAGTGGCTCTCCGGCGGAAAGATGCTCACGCCGTCCAACGCCCAGAACATCCTGAACGGCAACTCCTACGTGCTGGTCCTGGCCATCGGCATGCTGTTCGTGATCATCACCGGCCAGATCGACCTCTCGGTCGGCTCGGTCGCGGCCGTGGTCGGCATCTGTACGGCGCTGTCGATCAACTTCTGGGCCTTCCCATGGTGGCTGGGGATCCTGTTCGGCCTGATGGTCGGCATCCTGATCGGGATGTGGCAGGGATCGTGGCTCGCCTTCGTGGGTGTCCCTGGCTTCATCACCACCTTGGCCGGCTACATGCTGTTCCGTGGTCTGTACCAGTACGTCGGCAAGGCTTCCTCGCAGCCGGCCCCGGACGAGATCCGCTTCATCGGCGGCGGCTACCTGCCCGAGTGGGGCCCCAACACCGGCCTGAACAACTCCACCTTGGTGCTCGGTGTGGCCGCGCTGGCCATCCTGATCGTGCTGGACGTCCGCAAGCGGGCCCGCGTGATCAAGGCCGGCGGCACGCCGATCCCGCTGTGGGCGGCCATCGCCCGTCTCGCCGTGATCGGGGTGGCGCTCGGCTACCTGACCTGGCTGTTCGGCAGCGGACGGCAGGGCACCTCCTTCCCGGTGACCGGCCTGATCCTGGTGGTCCTCGGCCTGGCCTACAACTTCCTGGCGTCTCGCACCACCATCGGCCGCGGCGTCTACGCCGTCGGCGGCAACAAGGCGGCTGCGGCCCTGACCGGCATCAGCGTCAAGCGGACCTACTTCCTGGTCATGACCAACGTCTCGTTCCTGGCAGCTGTCGCCGGAATCATGTACTTCGGTCGCTCCACCTCGACCGGGCCGTCCGATGGTGTCGGCTGGGAGCTGGACGCCATCGCGGCCGTGTTCATCGGCGGCGCGGCCGTCTCGGGCGGCATCGGAACCGTCACTGGTTCACTGATCGGTGGTCTGGTCATGGCGGTGCTGAACAACGGCCTGTACCTGATGGGTGTCGGCTCCGACATGACCCAGATGATCAAGGGTCTGGTCCTGCTGATCGCGGTCGCCTTCGACCTCTACAGCAAGTCTCAGGGCAAGCCGTCCATCATTGGGGCGCTAGCCAGAGGCTTCAACCCCAAGGCCGTGGAGAACGAGCTTCAACCGGGCGCAGGACCCAACCGTGAACTCGGCAACCCGCTGTGGGCCGTGCTCAGCTTCCTGGTGTTCCCGGTGGGCATCGTCTTGTGGGCGGTGTGGCGCAAGGACCGTCCGGGTAGTGCCAAGCAGGCTCGCAACGGCGTCTTCGCCGCATTGATCGTCGGCCTCTTCATCTCGGTGATCGCGCTCTTCATGGCGCTCGCTCAGACAACCGGCCTCGTCAGCTGACCCAGCCAGGGCAGCGGAATCTCAGTTCGCAGTACATCTATCCATCCACCAACGAAGGTAGGACACATGAAGAGAATCGCAACTGCGGTTGTCGCTCTCGGTGCATCGGCCATGCTGGCACTCTCCGGATGCGCCAGCAGCGACCGCGGCCCGGCGAGCACGTCGGCTGCTCCGTCAACGTCGACTTCGGCCTCCGCGAGCACCCCGGCCAACGCCAACCAGATCACCTTGGGCACCGGTTTCGCAGCCGGCTCGAAGATCGGCGTTTCGCTGCCTCAGAAGACCTCTGAGAACTGGGTTCTGGCCGAGGGCCTGTTCACCGAACAGCTGAAGGCCGCCGGGTTCGACCCGATCGTCCAGTTCGCCAACGGTGGCGCACCTGAGCAGCAGAACCAGATCTCGGCCATGATCGAGCAGGGCGTCAAGCTCCTGATCGTCGGCGCCGTTGACGGCTCCCAGCTGACCAGCCAGCTTGCGGCCGCCAAGGCTGCCGGCATCCCGGTCATCGCCTACGACCGTCTGCTCACCAACACCGACGCCGTCGACATGTACATGGCTTACGACAACTTCAAGGTCGGCGTGCTGCAGGGCACCGCTCTCCTTGAGGGCCTTGGCAAGTCCGCCAAGAAGTCGCCGTGGAACATCGAACTGATCTCCGGCTCGCCCGACGATGCCAACTCCAAGCCGTTCTTCGAGGGCGCCATGAGCATCCTGCAGCCGAAGATCGACGACGGCACCCTGAAGGTCGTCTCCGGCCAGGTCACCCAGCAGCAGACCGCTACCGCGGGCTGGAAGGCTGAGAACGCCCAGAAGCGCATGGACGCCATCCTGTCGGCCAACTACCAGGGCGATGTCTCCCTGGACGGCGTGCTCTCCCCGAACGACACCCTGGCCCGCGCGGCGCTGACCGCGGTCAAGTCCGCTGGCAAGCCGAACCCGGTCATCACCGGTCAGGACTCCGAGGTTGAGTCCGTGAAGCTGGTTCAGCAGGGCGTCCAGTACTCCACCATCGACAAGGACACCAAGAAGTTCGTCACCAAGGTCGTCGAGTACGTGACCGACATTGCCGCCGGCAAGCCGGTTGAGGTCAACGACACCAAGAGCTACAACAACGGTGTCAAGGTCGTTCCGGCCTACCTGCTGACCCCGGTCATCGTGACCAAGGACAACGTCTGCACCGAGTACGCGCCGGATACCGCCGCGGGCAAGGCTGCTGCGGAGGTCTGCAAGTAGTTTCACAAACGAGCAGTGGCCCGGGCTTCGGCCCGGGCCACTGTCGTGTTTGCGCTCAGCGGAACGATGCCATGCCGACGATCGCGAGCATCACGAAGCCGATCATCAGCAGCCAGATGACCGAGGTGATGATCCCCAGCACCCAACCGACAGTGAGCGTGCCGCTGGAGCCCCAGCGGCCCGGGTAGGCCTTCATCTCGGCCCGGGCCTTCGAGCCCATCACCCAGGCAAACGGGGCGGTGAGCGGGAACAGGAACATCCCGATCAGGCCGAGCACGAGGACCACCGTCGAGCTGGGGTGGTCGGGTGCCATCGGATAGCCGTAGCCATAGGGCTGCTGCTGCGGAGCGAGCGACTGCCCGTAGCCCGGGTAGCCGGACGGCTCCGGGTAGCCGCCAACGGTGCTGGACGGCTGGGCGTAGCCCGAGGCCTGACCGTACGAGGTTTGCGGGTAGCTGGTCGGCTGCGAGTAGTCGGGGGTCGGCGCATAGCTGGACGGCTGGGTGGTCTGCTGCTGCGGCGTCGGCTGCTGGTAGTTGGTCGGCTGCGCATAGGCCGCCTGCGCCTGGTAGTTCAGCCCCGGATAGCTGGTGGTGGTCGGCTCGGCGGCCGGCTTGGGCAGCTCCCACGGATCGCTGGACGACGAGAAGTCCGGCTGCGTGGAGTCGGTCAGGGCGAAGGGATCCACCGTGGTGGGTTCGTCGAACTTCGGGAACCTCAGATCGTCCGCCGGAGGCGTCGCCTCGGCGCCCGGGGTGGATTCCGCAGTGGGATCAGTCATCGTGGCCTCACAGGAGTCTCTATGTGTCTGCCTCCACGGTACCGGGCCGGGCACTCCCGCGGATCAGGTAAGCCCCTGGTTCGGCGTGGTGCGTCCCTGGTCGAGGCCGGGGCGACCTAGCCTTGGCCTATGGGCTCGGTGCTGCATCCGGTGGGTGGGCGGCCCGCCGCGGTCTACTGGGTTCGCCGCACCCTGGTGCTGGTGGTGCCACTGGCGATCATCGCCGGGTTGGTGTGGCTGCTCGTGCCCAAGGGTGGCGCTCCGGTTGCGGCCACCCCGGCCAGCAACTCGGCCACTCCCAGCGCCCCGATCGCCACTGTGACCCTGACTCCCGCCGACACCCCGACCACGCCCGCGACCCCGACGGCCTGTGCCGCCGAGAGCCTGTCGGCCAGTCTTGCCGGCTATGGAACGGTGAAGGTGGGCGGCACGCAGCCGTTCAAGCTCACCGTGACCAGCCAGGCCGATGCCGACTGTCTGTTCGACGCATCGGCCGGCACGGTGGAGTTGGCCGTCAGCAGCGGCTCTGATCGGATCTGGACCACCGACCACTGCGCGAAACTGCTGCCCGGCAAGACCCTCACTCTGACCAAGGGCAAGCCGGTCGAGTTGAGCATCACCTGGCCGGTGAAGCGTTCGGCCAAGGACTGCAAGACCACCAAGGACGCGCTCGGTGCGGGCACCTATGTGGCCAAGGCGACTTATCGGGACGTGACGCTGGCCCGCAAGGTGATGTCGGTCAAGGCCAAGTAACCGGCCCCGCACCGGCCGCCTCTCGCACGACCTTGCCCGCCTGGGCTGGCGGCCGGGCCAGCGGAACCCTCGCTCAGCCGGCCGGCGGCCTCACCGGAGGGACTCTGACCGGGCCGGCGGCATCACTCCTGATCAGCCGACCTGTCCGACAACGCTGAGTTGCGGACGCTCCGGATCGGCCTTCTTGCGCAGCCCCAACACCGACAGCGCATTCGCCACGGTGGTCACTTCGACAGCGCGCAGTGCGCCCACTCGTCCGCCGCAGCCCGGTGGCACCAGCGCCACCTGAAAACCGAGCCGAGCCGCCTCGGCCAGTCGGCGCTCGATGCCCGGCACCCGGCGCAACTCGCCGGACAGCCCGATCTCGCCGATGGCGATCACCGGCCGGGCGAAGGACTGATCGCTGGCTGCCGAAGCCACCGCGATCGCCGCAGCCAGATCGGAGGCCGGATCGCTCAGCCGGGCGCCACCGACTGTGGAGACGTAGACCTCCTTGTTGTGCAGCTTCACTCCGGCCCGGCGCTGCAGGACGGCGAGCAGCATGGCGACTCGTCCGGACTCGACGCCGTGGGTGACTCGGCGCGGCACCGGGGCGGCACTGGGTGCCACTAGGGCCTGAATCTCGGTGAGCAGTGGACGCCGCCCGGCCAGCGAAATGCTCAGACAGGTGCCCGGGGCCGGCTCGGCATGTAGCGCCGTGAACAACCCGCTCGGATCGGGCACCTCGCGAATGCCGTCCTCGACCAGCTCGAAGCAGCCCACCTCGTCAGCCGGGCCGAACCGGTTCTTCGCCGCGCGTAGCAGCCGAAGACTGCTGTGCTGCTCGCCTTCGAAGTTCAACACGACATCGACCAGGTGCTCCAGGGTGCGGGGGCCGGCCACGGTGCCTTCCTTGGTGACGTGGCCGATCAGCAGCACCGGCATGGCCCGCTGCTTGGCCACTCGGACCAGAGCGGCGGTCACCTCCTTCACCTGGGCGACCCCGCCCGGCGTGGTGTCCACTCCCGGCACCTGGACGGTCTGCACTGAGTCGAGCACCAGCAGTTGTGGGGAGAGCTCCTCGATGTGGCCCAGGATCGCCCCCAGGTCGTTCTCGGCAGCCAGATAGAGCTCGTCCACCACGGCATGAGTGCGCTCGGCCCGCAGCCGCACCTGGGCTGCGGATTCTTCAGCGCTGGCGTACAGGGTGCGCCGACCGGCTCGGGCCCAGCGGCTGGCTACCTCGAGTAGCAGCGTGGACTTGCCGACTCCAGGCTCACCGGCCAGCAGCACCACCGAGCCGGGGGTGATCCCGCCGCCGAGCACCCGATCGAGTTCGCCTACTCCGGAGCCGACCGAGGTGGCAGCAGCCAGCGAGACTTCAGTGATCGGTTGGGCCGGGTTGGTCGGTGTGGTGGCCCGAGATGTCGCAGCGGCAGCCACCTCGGCGATGCTGCCCCAGGCCTGGCACTGCGGGCAGCGGCCCAACCACTTGGGCGTACGCCAGCCACACTCGCTGCACTGATGGGATTGCGGGACGGTCTTGGCCATACCCGAAAGCTACGGCCCGGCTCTGACAGAACCGGACCGGGGGAACAGCTAGATCTTGACCTTGCCGTTCGGGGTCTGGAAGGTGGCCGACAGGATTCCCGGCTGGCCGTACTCGGAGCTGAACTTGATCCGGACACCATCGACGACCTCGCCGATCTCGGTGCCGAGCCAGTCCTCAACTCGGGAGCGGGTGCCGGCGATCTCGATCCGGTCCAGCTTGATCTCGCCGTGCAGGGCGCTGGGCAGCAGCTCCGGCTCCGAGGTCCACTTGATGAAGTAGGGCAGCTGCGGGTCGGCGATCAGGCCCTTGATCCCGATCTGCTCCCACTCCAGCAGGCGTCCGTCCGGGAAGTGCCGAGAGCCACGGACGGACTGGCGATCCAGGCGCTGTTCGTAGGGGCTCAGATCGTCCACCGAGATTACCCAGCCGAGCCATCCGCCGCCCATCTCCGAACGCGCCCGGACGGCCTGGCCGAACGGCGCCTTCTCGGCTGCCGGGTGCTCCAGGACCTCGACAACTTCGAGGTACCGGTCGTCGGCGAGCGGAAGGATGTGGCTGCGGGTGCCGAAGCGAGGGTGGAAACCGCCGTCGCGGAACCGAGCACCGAGCAAGTCGCCGAGGCGCTCGGCTTCGGCTTTCAAGCCGGCGGGGCCAGCGGCGAAGGTCAGATGATCGACACGCATAGGGCCATTCTGGCTGTCAAGGGGGCTGGACGCGAAATCGGCCCGATCTGCGGTCGTCCGCACAGGACCTGCAAATGCGCCTCGCCTACCATGGACGGGTGGCTGAACCCGTGGACAATGCATCGCCGGTGGTGCTGTCCACCTCCTCGGTCTTTCCGGAATCGACGTCCTCGGCTTTCGCCCTGGCCCGGCAGCTTGGCTACGACGGCATCGAGGTGATGGTCGGCACCGACAGCGTCTCGGCCGACGTCGACCAGGTCGCCGACCTGTCCGCCTACCATGAGGTGCCGGTGCTGGCCATCCATGCGCCCACCCTGCTGCTGACTCAGCGCACCTGGGGGATCGACCCGTGGGAGAAGTTGGAGCGCTCGGCGATGGCCGCGAACCGGCTGGGGGCCTCGGTGGTGGTCGTCCATCCGCCGTTTCGCTGGCAGCGGGGCTACGCCCAGGACTTCACCGCCGGCATTCGTCGCCTCACCCAGAGCACGGGGATCCGGTTCGCGGTGGAGAACATGTATCCGTGGCGAGGGCCCGGTGGCGGCGAGCTGCGGGCCTACGCGCCCAGTTGGGATTGCGCCCAGCTCGACTGCGACCACCTCACCTTGGACCTTTCCCACGCCGCGACGGCGCGGCTGTCATCGCTGGACCTGGTCCGCGACTGGGGTGAGCGGCTCGCCCACGTCCATCTGACCGACGGCACGCACAGCTCGGCCGATGAGCACCTGATGCCCGGTGACGGCGACCAGGCGCCGGCCCGGGTGCTCGCCGAGTTGGTCAATACCGGTTATCGCGGGCAGATTGTGCTGGAGGTCGGCACTCGCGGCATGAGCCGGACGGAACGTCGCGACGCGCTGGCCGGCTGCCTGGCTTTCGCCCGGCAGGGACTGAGTCGAGAGGGACAACGATGAGCGAGGCTCCGCTGAGCGCCGTGGCCGTCGAGGAGCGTCCGCGGTTTCGTCCGGGCTGGGAGCTGCTGCTGGTACTCGGCATCTCCCTGGGCCAGTCGGCCGTGTACTCCGCTCTCTCTCTGGCCGACAAGCTCACCCGCGGCACGCCGCTGAACCAGCAGACCACCACGATCACCTCGTCGGTGGCTGCCGAGCGTCCCTGGCTGGACCTGTCCTACCAGATCGCCAATCTGGTGTTTCCGCTGGTCCCGGCGATCTTGGCGCTGTATCTACTGCGGCTGACCGCTGATCGGCGCCGGATCGGCTTCGACCTGCGCCGTCCCTGGTTCGACTTCGGCTGGGGCTGGGCGCTGACCGCCGGGATCGGGATTCCGGGCCTGGCGCTGTACTTCACCGCACGGGCGATCGGCATCAACACCAATGTGGCCCCGGCCAACCTGGCCGCGAACTGGTGGACGATCCCGGTCCTGGTCGGCGTGGCCCTGATGAACGGCGTCCTCGAGGAAGTCGTGATGATCGGCTTCTGGTACACCCGCACCACGCAACTCAACTGGCCGCTGTGGACGATCGTGCTCGGCTCGGCGCTGGTCCGCGGCAGCTACCACCTGTATCAGGGCTTCGGCGGGTTCATCGGCAATGTGGTGATGGGTGCGGTCTTCGGCCTTGTCTATCTGAAGACGAAGCGAATCGGGCCGTTGGTGGTCGCTCACGTGATCTTGGACCTGTTTTCTTTCGTCGGCTACTCGCTGATCGCCCCGTACGTTTCCTGGCTGTAGTCGGCGCTGCCCAAGGCCTGGCGAGGGGCTGTCTCGGCTCTTCACGCACCGCGGCTGGAGGTCAAACCCGATTTCGGTCCCGATCTGCGGGGCTCGGCGGGGACGTCCGTGGTCAAACCTGGTTTTGGTACCCGATCCGGCGATTCGCAGACCTCTATTGGGTACCAAAACCGGGTTCGAGCGAGAGCAGCTCATCAGACAGGCCCAGATTGGGACCAAACTCGGGTTTGAGCTGGCGGGGGCACCCATTGCACCGCAAAGGCAGCACCTTCCGGCTTGCTTGCTGGCTAGGCTGCGGTCATGGATATGGGAATGGGCGGCTTCGACTCGGGCTTCGCCATGATGCAGGGCATCTTCTTTCTGTTCTTCATCGTCGTGGCCGCGCTGATCATCTTCTCCATCGTGAAGTCGGTCGGCCAGAAGGTGAAGAACGCCCAGTCGCCGGAGGTGAGCGCTGTCGCCGAAATCCGGGACAAGCGGATCGAGACCAGCGGCGGCGGGACGTCCATGATCGGCACCGGCATGGCTGGCAGCCCTGACGGCATCGGCATCGGCACCGGCTTCACGACGACGAACAACCCGATCCATCAGCAGCACTACGTCACCTTCGAACAATCGGACGGGACCCGCTTCGAACTCGAGGTGCCGGCCAGCGAGTACGGCCTGCTGATGGTCGGCGATCGCGGCACCGTGTCGATGAAGGGCACCCAGTACTTAGGTTTCTCCAGAGAAATCCTTCGCTGAGCGTGCACTAGGCGGACCTTCAGGGGGCTTTCAGTCGTCCCCGCTAGGGTTGCGTCTATGCGTGTTGGTGTATTCGGAGCGACCGGTCAGGTCGGCGGCGTGATGCGGACCCTGCTGGCAGAACGTAACTTCCCGGTGGACGAGATCCGCTTCTTCTCTTCGGCCCGATCGGCCGGAACCAAGCTGCCCTGGGCGGGCGGTGAGATCGTGGTGGAGGACACCGCGACCGCCGACTTCTCCGGGATCGACATCGCCTTGTTCTCGGCCGGGGCGTCCACGTCACGCGAGTTCGCCCCCAAGGTGGCTGCGGCCGGTGCGATCGTGATCGACAACTCCTCTGCCTGGCGGATGGATCCGGACGTGCCGCTGGTGGTCAGCGAGGTGAACCCGGAGGACGCGCTGAACCCGGCCAAGGGGATCATCGCCAACCCGAACTGCACCACCATGGCCGCCATGCCGGTGCTGAAGCCGCTGCACGATGCCTGGCGGCTGACCCGGCTCACTGTGGCCACCTACCAGGCCGTCTCCGGCTCCGGGGTGAAGGGCGTCCGCGCCCTGGCCGACCAGACCGCGGCTGCGGTCGATCCGGCCCGCCTTGCCCTGGACGGCACCGCGGTGCCGACCGGCGACCCGACTCCGTATGTGAAGCCGATCGCCTTCAACGTCGTCCCGCTGGCCGGTTCGCTGGTGGATGACGGCAGCGGCGAGACCGACGAGGAGCAGAAGCTGCGCAACGAATCGCGCAAGATCCTGCACATCCCCGACCTGCTGGTCGCCGGCACCTGCGTGCGGGTGCCGGTATTCAGCGGTCACTCGCTGAGCATCCACGCCGAGTTCGCCGAGGAGACCACCGTCGCCCAGGCCACGGCGCTGCTGTCCACCGCGCCCGGCGTGGAGCTGTCCGACGTGCCGACCCCGCGCGAGGCGGCCGGCGTCGACCCGAGCTTCGTCGGACGGATCCGCAACGACCAGTCGGTGCCCGGCGGTCACGGCTTGGTGCTGTTCATCAGCAACGACAACCTGCGCAAGGGGGCCGCGCTGAACGCCGTCCAGATCGCCGAAGTGGTGGCCGCGCGATGACCACGCTGGCGGTGGTCGGCGCCGGCGTGATGGGGGAGACCCTGATCGCCGGGCTGATCCGGGCCGGCTGGGAGCCGAGCCAGATCACCGCCGCCGACCGGCATGCGGCCCGATTGGGTGAGATCAGCACCCGGCACGGCATCCACGTGGCCGACACCGAGGCTGCGGTTTCCGGGGCGGACGCCGTGGTGATCGTGGTCAAGCCGCAGGATGTGGCCGAGGTGTTGCCGCAGGTGGCGGCCGCGCTGCGTCCGGGTGCCCTGGTCGTGTCGCTGTGTGCCGGGGTGTCCACCGGACGCCTGGAGGCTGCGTTGCCCGATGGCACTCCGGTGGTCCGGGTGATGCCGAACACGCCGGCCCAGGTGGACGAAGGGATGGCCGCCATCTCGGCCGGTTCGTCGGCCACCACGGCCAACCTGGAGTTCGTTACCGGTCTGCTCAGTGCGGTCGGCAAGGTGGTGACCGTCCCGGAGAAGTACCAGGACGCGGTCACCGCGATCTCCGGCTCCGGCCCGGCCTACCTGTTCTTCGTTGTCGAAGCCATGATCGACGCCGGTGTGATGCTCGGCCTGCCCCGGGACATCGCCACTACCTTGGTGGTGCAGACCATGTACGGCTCGGCCAAGCTGCTGGCTGATTCCGGCGAGCACCCCACCGTGCTGCGCGAGCGGGTCACCTCGCCCGGTGGCACCACTGCGGCCGCGTTGCGTGAGCTGGAGGCGAATCGGGTAAAGGCTGCATTCATCACGGCGATGGAGGCTGCTCGCGACCGCAGCCGGGATCTCGCCGGCTCGTAATCGTCCCGGCCGCCGAGGAGCTGCCATGACCCAGGCGACGCCGTTCTGGCTGACCGTCTTCGCCGACTTTCCGTCGCCCGAGTTCGAGGCCGGGGTCGAGTTCTGGCGGGCTGCCACCGGGCATCGGCTGTCGTCGCGCCGTGGCCAGTTCGATGAGTTCGCCAGCCTGCTGCCTCCTACCGGAGACGAGTACCTGCGGGTGCAGCGGCTCGGTGACGGCCCGACCCGAGTTCATTTGGATCTGCACGTGGCGGATCCGTGGACGGCCGCCGAAACCGCCGAGGCGCTGGGCGCTGAGCTGCTGGCCGACTTCGGCCACGGCTATCTGGTGATGCGCTCCCCGGCCGACCAGGTGTTTTGCCTGGTCACCCAGTCGCTGGGTGCGGTGCCGGAGCCGATGGACTGGCCTGAGGGCCATTTCAGCCGGGTCACCGAGGTCTGCCTGGACGTCCCGGCAGTGCACTATCCGGCCGAAGTGACGTTCTGGAAGTCGCTGCTGGGCGGGGAGTGGGTGGCACGTGGCGGCGACGATCCGCTGGTTCGCCGTGCAGCCGGCGACTGGGCGCTCGGCCTGCTGCTGCAGCCGGCCGTCATCGCCACCGAAGCGTCCGGACATCTGCACGTGAGCACCGACGATCGCAGCGCCGAAGTCGAGCGGCTGACCGCGCTCGGCGCCAGAGCCCGGGCCACCCGCAGTGGCTGGACCGTGATGGAGGCGCCTGGCGGGCTGAGCCTGTGCGTCCTGGATCTGGGCGACGGCCGCACCCCGTGAGCGGGCCGGTCGGCTGGTTCGTCGGGCTGGCCACCCTCGACGTCGTCCAGCGGGTGGACGGCTTCCCCACGCCAAATCAGAAGGTCGTGGCCACCGACACCTGGCTGGCCGCCGGCGGCCCGGCCACCAATGCCGCCATCGCCTTCGCCGCGCTGGGTGGGCGCCCGGTGCTGTGGACCGCGCTCGGTGTCGGCAGTGCCGCGGACGTGGTCCGCGCCGACCTGGTCGGTGCCGGAGTCGAGCTGATCGACGCGGCCCCGCCGGGCTTCGAGCTGGCGGCGTCCTCGGTGCTGGTGGATGCCGCCACGGGGGAGCGGATCGTGGTCTCGGGCTCGGCGGATCGGCCGGACTTCCCGGCCGTGACCGTCCCTGACCTGGGTGATGCTCAGGTGCTGTTGGTCGACGGCCACCACCCGCCGCTGGCGCTGCCGGCAGCTCGAGCCGCAGCCACCCGGAGGCTGCCGATCGTGGTCGACGCCGGCTCCCACAAACCGGTCTTCAATGAGCTTTTTCCGCTGGCCAGTGACGTGTTGTGCTCGGCGGACTACGTCCACCCAACCGGCGTGGAGGCGTCCGCACTGCTCGAGTTCGGCCCGCAGCTGGTCGCGGTCAGCCATGGGTCCCAGCCGCTGCAGTGGTGGACGGCCACCGGTGCCGGCCAGGTCGTCCCAGAACCGGTCGAGGCCACAGACACCCTCGGTGCCGGCGACGTCCTGCACGGTGCCTACGCCTACGCGCTGGCCACCGGAATGCCGCGTCGGGCGGGGCTGGAGTTCGCGGTCTCGGCGGCCACCAGGCGGGTATCGACCGCCGGTCCATTCGCCTGGCGGGCTGCGTTGGCCGGCCTGGCGAATGGCGGCTGAGCCGGCCTCGGCGGCCTCGTCGATCATCGTTGGCTGATCGTGGTCAGATCTTCATGCGAACCCCTCCACGCCGGCCGGGCCAAGCACTATGGTTGGTCGATCGGCTCCGACCCGGGGGCCGCGGGAGGAAGCATCGCGATGAACGACCAGGTCACCCCGCTTGGAACCGTGAAGTTTCTCAAGGTGTCCGAGGTCGCAACCGCGTTGCGGGTGTCGCGAATGTCGGTCTACCGGCTCATTCACTCCGGCGATCTGGAGGCGGTGCGGTTCGGCCGCAACTTCCGGGTGCCGCAGCCGGCGATGGACGCCTACCTGCGGGGCGCCTACTACAACGCCAGCTGATTTCGCTGTCCAGGCACAACCCCGGTAAGATCGCTGTGCTCTGGCTGGAGTGTCCAGTCGTCTGCCCGTGGGTTGCCCGTCAACCCGCATCGATAACTTTCCGGTATTTCCAGCCGGTTTGCTGAGAGGTCTGCCAGTGGGTTCGGTCATCAAGAAGCGTCGCAAGCGGATGGCGAAGAAGAAGCACCGCAAGCTGCTCAAGAAGACGCGCATTCAGCGCCGCCGCGCCGGCAAGTAGTTGCCGTTCGCCCGAGCGGCACTGATCAGCCGAGCCCGGGAATGCTGTCATCCATGACGGTTGTCGCCTCCGTTCGAGGCAGCAACCGTCATGTGCGCTGCCCGCGCATGGTGGCCGAGTCGCTCACTCTGCGGCGGCCCGTGGCCGGGCAGCCGTGGTAACGATCGGCGGTTTCGCCGGCCGAGGCGTGGTGCCGTCGCGTGAGCCGTCCGCGACGATGGGGTGCCCATCTATGTGGTGGCGCGGGCCAGCGGCGTCCCAGCCGGGTGCGCTGCGTATTGTGGGGGCACGAGCGAGCAAGGAGACGCGATGAACGTCGTCCATCTGGTCCGGCACGGCCAGGTACACAACCCCGAAGGCATCCTCTACGGACGCCTGCCCGGCTATGGCCTGTCCGCACTCGGCCAGCAGATGGCTCAGCGCTTGGGCGAGTACTTTGCGGACGCGCCGCTGGTGCATCTGGTCAGCTCGCCGCTGCAGCGGGCTCAGGAGACGATGGCCCCGATCGCGGCCGGGCATCCCGAACTGTCGGTGACTCTCGACGAGCGGGTGATCGAGGCGGCCAACATCTTCGAAGGCCGCTCGTTCGGCCGCTACAACCAGCGGCTGCTGCGTCCGTCCAGCCTGTGGCAGCTGCGCAATCCGCTACGGCCCAGCTGGGGGGAGCCCTACCAGCAGATTCTGGCCCGGATGCGGACGGCGCTGCTCGACGCAGCCGGCCATGCCGTGGAAGGGGAGGCGCTGATCGTCTCCCACGAACTGCCGATCTGGATGGCCCGCAGCTGGGCCGAAGGGTGGCCGTTGGTGCACGATCCGCGCAAGCGGCAGGCCCGGCTGGCCAGCGTGACCACCTTCACTTTCGAGGGTGACCAGCTCACCGGCGTCCGCTACGCCGAACCGGCTGGAGACCTGGTGCCGCCGAAGAAGCGGCGGTTCCGTCCGGGCGCCTGAGCGTCGGCTTGTGAGTGACCTGCGCAGGGCGGAGAGTGGCCTGGTGAACAGAGTTCTTGCGGTCGTGGCCTGCTGCCTGGCGTTGACGGGCTGCGCTGTTGCGGTTCCCGAGCCGAGCCGATCCGCGTCGCCAGAGGCGTCGCGAACCTCGAGCCGGCCGCCGAGCGCCTCGGCCTCGCCCACCGCCAGCACGTCCACCAGCCCGACCGCAGCACCCCAGCAGCGCTGCCTGACGACGGCTGCTGCGCTCAGTCCCCAGGCGCAGGTCGGTCAGCTGATCATGGTTGGGGTGAACGGCCCACTGACCGCGGACGAGCGGGCAATGATCACCAGCCAGCAGCTCGGCTCGGTGGTACTGCTCGGCACGCAGGCCGGCGGAGTGAAGCAGCTGGCCGCCACCACCGCCCAGCTCTCCGGCCTGAAGACCGCGGTGCCGGTGGTCACCGCCGCCGATCAGGAGGGCGGTCTGGTTCAGCGGCTGACCGGACCGGGCTTCTCCACGATCCCGAACGCCAATCAGCAAGCCAAGCTCAGCGACGCCGAGCTGCGCACCGCAGCCCAGAAGTGGGGCAGCCAGCTGGCAGCAGCCGGCGTCCGCTGGAACCTGGCGCCGGTGGCCGACGTGGTCCCCAAGGCCAAGCTGAAGACCAACCAGCCGATCGGGGTGCTGCATCGCGGCTACGGGACAGATCCGGCAGTGGTTGCCGAGAAGACCCAGGCGGTCATCGACGGGTTGAAGGCAGCCGGGGTGGCCGCCTCGGTCAAGCACTTTCCCGGGCTGGGTGAGGTGGTCGGCAACACCGACTTCGCCAGCGGAATCGTCGACTCGGTGACCACTTCCGAGAGCGCATCGCTGGCTCCGTTCCGGGCCGCGGCACAGGCCGGAGTCGCCTCGGTGATGATCTCCTCGGCGCGCTACCCCAGAATCGACTCGAAGAACCAGGCGGTGTTTTCGGCGAAGGTGATCGGCCTAGTCCGCGGCTGGGGCTACACCGGAGTGGTGATCAGTGACGACCTGGGTGCGGCTGCGTCGGTGCGCAAGATTCCGGCTGGACAGCGGGCCGTCCGCTTCGTCCAGGCCGGCGGAGACGTGGTGATCGATGCCGATCCGTCCCTGGCTCCGGCCATGACCAAGGCGCTGCTGGCCAAGGCCGCCAAGGATCCGACCTTCGCGGCCCGGGTCACCGAGTCGGCGGCCCGGGTGCTCGCCCTGAAGCAGGACCTGGGCGTGTTCCGCTGCGGCTGAGCTACTTCTCGACCTTCAGATCGGCCAGCGCTGCACGTACCTCCGGCAACCGGTCGGCGCTGGTGTTGGGCACCGAGGCGTAGAACAGGCTGTACTCCGAGCCGTCCACCTGCACCACGGCCAGCAGCACAGTCTCGCTGGTGGCGTTCAGGCCGGGGATCGAGAAGCTGAGCTCGGATTCGATCAGCCAGCCGTCATGGCCGTCCACCGGATGGGCCTTGCTGCTGGTGTCGTTGCGCTGCACGTTGGTGTTGTCGTAGTAGATGCCGACCACGCACTTCAGGATCAGTTCCGCGGCGCTCTTGGTGCTCGGGAAACCTTCGCCGGACAGCAGTGGGGCCACCATGATGCTGGACACCCAGGAGTGGCCGGACTGGCCGTCGTAGTCCTCCTGGTCCATGGCCGATTGCTCGGCGCCGAAGTCGCCGTAGGGGACGCGATTGTCCACCGTGGGTGCGCTCCACGGGTCGCCGAGTTCCGGGAAGGACAGGTTGCCGGCGCGGACTCGTCCATCGCTCTGGGTGGGGGCGGCGCTGGCGGTGCTGTCGGTGGCCGGCTGCGGGCAGATGTCGGCGCTGGACTCGCCACCGGGGACTCGCGGGGACGGGTTCGCACCCGGGATCGAGCCACCTGTACCGAACATGGCCCAGGCGAACAGGCCGATGACCACGACTGCAGCGATGCCGACGATCCAGCCCACGGTGGAGCGCGAACTGCGAACCGTCGGGCCGGCCGGTACCGGGCTGCTCGGCAGTTGTGGTGCCGGGGTCGTCTGCGGATAGGGCGTGATCGCCTCGGTCCAGGCAGTGCCCGTCCAATAGCGGTACATGCCGGGCTGCCCGCCCGGATCCGGATACCAACCAGCCTGACTTGCCATGGCGCAGATCCTAGTCGGAGAGCCTGTGAGTGCTCCTGTGTTCGGCGAGAACCTCTGGCTGGGTGGGAATGTTCGGCGGGTTGGGACGTAACAGGAACCGTCCCCTTTTGTCCCGGGCGAGAAGTGCTCTGCTGGGGTGGGGGTGCTGGACGGGCTGGGACGTAACAGGAACCGTCCCCTTTTGTCCCGGGGGAGGATCAGCCGAAGCGGCCGGAGATGTAATCCTCGGTGGCCTGGACGTCGGGGGCCGAGAAGATCTTGTCGGTGGGGCCGACCTCGATCAGCTTGCCCGGGGCGCCGGTGCCGGCGATGTTGAAGAAGGCGGTGGTGTCGGAGACTCGGGCGGCCTGCTGCATGTTGTGGGTGACGATCACGATCGTGTACTTCTGCTTCAGCTCAGCGATCAGATCCTCGATGGCCAAGGTGGAGATCGGGTCCAGGGCCGAGCACGGCTCGTCCATCAGCAGCACCTCCGGCGACATCGCGATCGCCCGGGCGATGCACAGCCGCTGCTGCTGACCGCCGGACAGGCCCGAGCCGGGCAGCTCGAGCCGGTTCTTGACCTCTTCCCACAGGTTCGCGCCGCGCAGCGAGCTCTCGACAAGGGCGTCCTGGTCCTCCTTGGGCATCCGCTTGTTGTTCAGCCGGATGCCGGCCAGCACGTTCTCCTTGATCGACATCGTCGGGAACGGGTTGGGCCGCTGGAAGACCATGCCGACCTGACGACGCACCCGCACCGGGTCAACGCCGGGGCCGTACAGGTTCTCCCCGTCCAGGAGCACCTCGCCCTCGACATGGGCACCCGGAATCACCTCGTGCATCCGGTTCAGGGTGCGCAGGAACGTCGATTTGCCGCAGCCGGACGGGCCGATGAAGGCGGTCACCGAGCGCGGCTCGATGGTAATGGTGACGTCCTCGACGGCGCGGAAGCTGCCGTAGTAGACGTTCAGGTCGGTGGTCTCAATTCGCTTCGACATCAGTCGGCCTTTCAGCGAGTCTTCGGGGCGAATCGGCGGGCGATCAGCCGGCCGATCAGGTTCAGCAGCATGACGATCAGGATCAGGGTGAGCGCACCGGCCCAGGCGCGATCCCAGTAGGCCTGGACGTCCGTGCCCGGGTGGGCGTAAGAGTCGAAGACGAACACCGGCAGGGTCATCATCGGGTTGGCGAACAGATTGTTGTTCAGGCTGGCGGTGAAGCCGGCGGCGATCAGCAGCGGGGCAGTCTCACCGATCACGCGGGCGATCGCCAAGATCACCCCCGACACCAGGCCGGAGATCGCGGTGGGCAACACGACCTTGACGATGGTCAGCCACTTCGGAACGCCCAGGGCGTAGGCGGCTTCACGCAGTTCGTTGGGCACCAGCCGCAGCAGCTCCTCGCTGGAGCGGACCACGACCGGGATCATCAGCACCGACAGTGCGATGCTGCCGGAGAAGCCGGAGCGGGTGCCCGGGCCGACCAGCAGGCCCATCAACGCGTAGGCGAACAGGCCGGCCACGATCGACGGGACGCCGGTCATCACGTCCACGAAGAAGGTGATCGCCTTCGACAGCCGGTTTCGGATGCCGTATTCGGCCAGGTAGATCGCGGTGAGCAGCCCGATCGGCACCGAGATCAGGGTGGCCATACCGGTCACATAGAGCGTTCCGTAGATGGCATGGACGGCGCCGCCGCCCTTGCCGACGACATTGCGCATCGACTGGGTGAAGAAGCCGATGTCGAAGCGGGCCATTCCCTTGCTGAGGACCTCGAAGATCACCGAGGCCAGCGGAAGCAATGCCAACAGGAAGGCGCCCACGATCAGGTGCCGGGCCCGGCGGTCGGCGGCCTGCCGCGGCCCTTCGATGACCCGAGCCGCAATCTCCATGGCGACCAGGAAGATCAGATAGGCCAGCAGGACGGCCAGTCCCAGGTTGCCGCCTCCGAAGATCACCGCCAGGGCGAAGCCGAGGATCGCGCCGGCGACGGCGGCGACCGGGGTGGCGAACTTGGGCAGTCGGCCCGAGGTCAGGCTGCCCTGGGTGATCGCGTGGCTGAGGGCTGTCATCAGTTCGCTCCGGAGTATTGGGCGCGGCGGGCGACGATCCACCGGGCGATCGAGTTCACCGCGAGAGTGATCAGGAACAGCACCAGGCCGGCCGCGATCAGTTGGCTGGTCTTCAGGCCGAAGGCTTCGGCGAAGTTCTGGGCGATCGTGGCGGCGATGGTGTTCGGGTTCTGGCTGGTGAGCAGCTCGAGGGTGATGTTGCGACTACCGGACAAGACCATGGTCACCGCCATCGTCTCGCCGAGCGCTCGGCCCAGGCCGAGCATGACGGCGGCGATCATGCCGGGGCGGGCGAACGGCAGCACCGCCATCTTGATCATCTCCCAGCGAGTGGCCCCGAGGGCCAAGGCGGCCTCCTCATGTAGCCGAGGCGCCTGCAGGAAGACCTCGCGGCACAGGCTGGTGATGATCGGCAGGATCATCGTGGCCAACACCACGGCGACGGTGAGGATCGTCCGTCCAGTGCCGGAGACCTGGCCGGCGAACAGTGGGATGAAGCCGAGGCTCGAGTTCAGAGTTGTGAACAGCGGAAGCATCGCCGGGGCCAGGACTACCGAACCCCACAGACCGAAGACCACCGAAGGCACCGCAGCCAGCAGATCGATCAGGTAGCCCAGCGGCTGAGCCAACTTCCGCGGAGCGTAGTGCGAGATGAACAAGGCGATCCCGATCGCGACCGGTACGGCGATCAGTAGTGCCAGCAGTGCGGCCCAGACGGTGCCGAAGGCGAACGGCAGGACCCAGGACACGAATTCGCCGTAACCCTGAGTGGCCAGCTTGGCCGGGTCGGCGAACAGGGCCGGCCCACCCTGGATGAGGAGGAAGCTGGCCACCAGGGCCAGGATCACCAGGATCAGGATGCCCGCGCCCGTGGCCAGGCCACGGAACACCGCTTCGCCGGGACGCTTGGGATCCGGCCCAGGTTTCGGCTGGGCTGCGGCCGAGCCGACTGGCGTCGAACTGAGCTTGGCGGTCATCGATGGACCCTGCTTTCAGTGCCTAGTTGCGTGACGGGGCGGCGCCGGGGTGCTCCCGGCGCCGCCCACTGTGATTCAGTCCGACTCGGTCACTTGACCGAATCGAGTGCGGCCTTCACCTTGGCCTGCAGGTCGGCCGACAGCGGGGCCGAACCGGCGGCCTCCGCAGCGGCCTTCTGGCCGTCCGCCGAAGCCATGTAGCCGACGTAGCTCTTCACCAGAGCGCCGACTGCCGGATCCTTGTAGGTCTGGCAGACGATGGCGTAGGAGACCAGCACTGCCGGGTAGACACCCTCAGAGGTGCGATCCAGGCTGTAGGCCAGATCGTTGGCATCGCGACCGGCGATCGTCTTGGAGTGATCCAGGATCGAGGCGGCAGCATCAGCGGTGGGCTGAAGCGGCTTGCCGTTGACGATGATGCTGGCCTTGCCGAGCTTGCCGGCCGCCGAAGCGTCCGCGTAGCCGATGGTGCCGGCGCCGCCGGTCACGGCCTGGATGACGCCCGAGGTGCCGTTAGCAGCCTCGCCACCGAAGGCGGCGGGGTAGGTGTCGGAAGCCTTCTCGGTCCAGACGGTCGGAGCCAACTTGTTCAGTGTGTCGGTGAAGTTGTTGGTGGTGCCGGAGTCATCGCCGCGGTGCACAGCGGTGATGGCCAGGTCGGGCAGCTTCGCCTTCGGGTTGGTGGCCGCGATCGCCGGATCGTTCCACTTGGTGATCTTGCCGGCGAAGATGCCGGCAATGGTCGCCGGATCCAGAGCCAGGTCGGTCACGCCGTCGAGGTTGTAGACGACCGCGATCGGCGAGATGTACACCGGCAGATCCAAGGCATTGGAGTCAGCGGCACAACCGGCGAACTTGCCGGCGCCCATCTCCTCGTCCTTGAACGGACGGTCCGAGCCGGCGAAAGCAGCGGCACCGGCGATGAAGGCCGAGCGACCCGCGCCGGAGCCATCCGGGGAGTAGTTGACGGTGATCGAAGAGTTCTTGGTCTGGAAGTCGGCGACCCACTTTTCCTGGGCTGCCTTCTGCGAGCTGGCGCCGACGCCGGTCAGGGTCTGCGAACCAGAGGCTGATCCGGTTCCGGCGGGCGTAGCCTCGTTGGTGGCGCACCCGGTGAACGCCAGCGCTGCGGCGGTGACCAGTGCTGCTACTGCGAACGGCTTGATACTCACGCTTGTCCTTAGTGTGTGGGCTCAGAGCTGGTTTGCTCTGCTCGTCACGCTAGGACGCGCGATTGACGCGACCGGGACCCCTTGGTGAACGTTAGGTGAATTGCTGTTGAAGCGATCAAACCCCGAGGCGACCCGGCGGTTGGGTCAACGGTGTTCTACGCTAACACCCATGAGCGATGTCGCTGGCGGGCTGGGGGTCAGGCCACCCACGGTTGCCGACGTGGCGCGTCTTGCCGGGGTTTCGGCAATGACGGTGTCCCGGGTGATCAATGGCCAGGCGAAGGTTGCCGCCGCGACCAAGGAGCGAGTGCTCGGCGCGATGCACTCTCTGGACTATCGGCCGAACTCGATGGCCCGTGGATTGGCCAGCGGACGATCCCGCTCCATCGGTGTGCTGACCGTCGATCCGCTGCTGTGGGGGCCGAGTGCGGCATTGCACGGCATCGAGCTGGCCGCCCGCGATCGCGGCTACACAGTGACCATCTCGCACCTGGGCGAGCCCGGGCAGGACGCCATCTCCCACGGGGCTGCGCTGCTGCGCTCCCGCTCCTCGGACGGCATCATCTTGCTCCAGCCGCGCTCGGACGACACCACCACCAGCGACCTCAACGGCAACCTGCCGATGGTGGCCATCCACTCCAGCGTCCACGGACGCTACCCGCTGGTGAGCGTCGATCAGCGGCTCGGCGCCCGGATCGCCACCGAATACCTGCTCAGCCTGGGTCATCGGACGGTCTGGCACCTGTCCGGCCCAGACGTCTGGTTCGAGAGCCTGGAGCGCATCGACGGCTGGCGAGACACCCTCACCGAGGCCGGCGCTGCGGTGCCCCCGTTCGCCCGGGGCGATTGGTCGGCGCGCTCGGGCTACCAGGCGGCCCAGCAGATCCTGGAAGACCCCTCAGTGACAGCCATCTTCGTCGCCAACGACACGATGGCCCTCGGCGCCCTGCATGCGCTGCACGAGCGCGGCCTGAGCTGTCCTGGAGACGTCAGCCTGGTCGGCTTCGACGACATCCCCGAGGCAGAGTTCTTCTCCCCGGGCCTGACCACCTTGCGCCAGGACTTCGATGAGGTCGGACGACGCAGCGTCGAGCTGCTGATCGACATGATCGAGAACGGCCTCACCCCGGCCGAGCCGCCGCTGCTCGAGCCGACCTTGATGGTCCGGGGCAGTGCCGCACCGCCCTCGCGCTGAGCCCCGCTGGGCTCCGGCTCAGAGTCGGGACTTGTGGAACTCGATCGCCTGCAGCTTCGCGTCCGGAGCCAGGTGCAGCACCATGGCCGCGGCCGGCGGGATCGGACGGCTCGGAACGCCGAGCGCATCCAGCATGGTCGGCAGCACCGGACGATGCCCGCAGATGGCCAGTGGGGTGCCGGTGTCGGCGGTCTGCTGGGCCAACCGCCGGATCAGGGTGCGCACGGCGGCCGGATCCTTGGTGCCCTGCTCCTCGGTGAGGATGCTCCAGCCCTCGACCTCCAGCCGGTGCGCCTTGGCATGCGGCTGCAGGGTGCGCAGACAACGGTTGGCACTGGAGGAGGCCAGTCGCCGGACCCCGTAGGCATCCAGCAGCGGCACCAGGGCCCGGGACTGGCGACGTCCGCGCTCGTCCAGGGGCCGGCCGACATCGCGTCCGCCCCAGTTGGCGCGCAGCATGGCCTTGGCATGCCGGACGATCACCAGCGGGGTCGAGTCGGGCAGCTCGACGGCCTGGCGCAGGATGGCCCGTTCGTCGGGGTAGCTGACCTGGCGCAACGCCTGGGTGATGCTCAGCCAGGCAACCTCGTCCACCTCATCGCTGGGGACGTGCGGATGCTCGCCGTCGAGCTGGCCACGCCAGTAGTGGACGGTCTTCATTCCGGTGCTGATCGGGTAGCGGATCTTGTCCACCGGAAGCCCGAGCCGGACTCGGACCGAGGTCTCCTCGCGGGTCTCCCGGACGGCACAGGAGGCCAGGTACTCGTCCGGATCGAGCTTGCCCTTGGGCAGGCTCCAGTCGTCATATCGAGGCCGGTGTACCAGCAGCACCTCGCGCGGACCGTCCGCGCTGCGCCGGAACACCACGCTGCCCGCGGCCAGGATCTCCTTGGTCGTCTTGGCCATAGGTCAGCGTTCCACGGCCCGTCGCTGGCCCATCTGGACGATCAGGTACTCCTGGATGTCGAGCAGCGGTTCGCCATCGGCATTGGTGGTCCGCTGGGTCCAGGTATCGCCATCCAGCCACCAGGATGCGGTGCCCTCATCGAAGGCGAGCTCGAACAGCCGCTCGATCTGGGCGATGTGCCGGGGGTTGTTCAGCGCCACCACAACCTCGACGCGACGGTCGAGGTTGCGGTGCATCAGGTCGGCCGAACCGATGCCCACCTTGGGCTGGCCGCCGTTGGCGAACCAGAACAGCCGGCTGTGCTCGAGGAAACGGCCCAGGATCGAACGGACTCGAATGTTCTCACTCAGCCCAGGAACGCCCGGCCGCACCGAGCAGATCCCGCGCACCCACAGATCCACCGGGACGCCGGCCTGGGAGGCCCGGTAGAGCACGTCGGTGACGGCCTCGTCCACGATCGAGTTGACCTTGATCTTCACCCCGGCCGGCAGCCCGGCCCTGTGGTTGGCGATCTCGGCTTCAACGCTCTCCAACAAGCCCTTTCGCACCGAGTGGGGGGCCACCAGGAGTCGCTTGTAGCTGGTCTCCTGGGTCATCCCGGACAGGTGATTGAACAACCGCGACACGTCGTCGGTGATCACGGCGTTGGAGGTGAGCAGGCCCATGTCCTCATACATCCGGGCGGTCTTCGGGTTGTAGTTGCCGGTACCGATGTGGCAGTAGCGACGCAACCCGGACGGCTCTTCGCGAACCACCAGCGACAGCTTGCAGTGAGTCTTCAGACCGAGCATGCCGTAGACCACGTGGCAGCCGGCCTTCTCCAGCTTGCGAGCCCAGGCGATGTTGGCCTGCTCGTCGAAGCGGGCCTTGATCTCGACCAGGGCCAGCACCTGCTTGCCGGCCTGGGCGGCCTCGATCAGAGCGTCGATGATCGGCGAATCGCCGGACGTGCGGTACAGCGTCTGCTTGATGGCCAGCACGGCCGGATCGGCCGCAGCCTGCTCGATGAACCGCTGCACGGAGGTGGCGAACGAGTCGTAGGGGTGGTGCAGCAGGACGTCCCGGGTCTTCAGCGCGGCGAACAGGTCGGCTTGGCGCGCCGTCTCGACCTTCGCCAGTTCGGGATGAGTCTTGGGCAGGAAGCTGGGGTAGAGCAGGGCTTCGCGATCCAGGTCGGCGATCCCGAACAGGCCGCGCAGATCCAGTGGGCTGGGCACCTTGAAGACTTCCTTCTCGGCGATGTCCAGCTCGCTGACCAGCAGCCCGAGCATGTAGTCGTCGATGTCCTCTTCGACCTCGAGTCGGACCGGTGGGCGTCCGATCTTGCGGCGCAACAGCTCCTTCTCCAAGGCGAACAGCAGGTTCTCTGCGTCGTCCTCTTCGACCTCGACGTCTTCGTTGCGGGTGACCCGGAAGGTGGAGTGGCCCAGGATCTGCATGCCGGTGAACACCTGATCCAGATGGCTGGCGATCACATCCTCGAGCGGGACGAACCGTCCACCACCCAGCGGGACGAACCGGCTGAGGATGGTCGGCACCTTGATCCGGGCGAACTGGCGGGCGCCGGTGGACGGGTTGCGCAGCAACACGGCCAGGTTCACGCTCAGGCCGGAGATGTAGGGGAACGGGTGCGACGGGTCGACGGCCAGCGGGGTGAGCACCGGGAAGATTCGGCTCTCGAACAGCTCGGTCATCTTGGCCCGTTCGTCGGGGCGCAGTTCCTCCCAGCGCAGGATCTCAATGCCATGTTCGGCCAGCGCCGGACGAATGTCGGTGGCGAACACCCTGGTCACCTCGGCGACCAGCTCCCGGCTGCGGGCCAGGATCGCGTCGTGCAGTTCGCGGGGCAGCAACCCGGAATTGCTGGGGACGGCCACGCCGGCCGCCATTCGACGCTTCAGCCCGGCCACCCGGACCATGAAGAACTCGTCCAGGTTGTTGCAGAAGATCGCCAGGAACTTGGCCCGCTCCAGCAACGGCACTCGCTTCGCGTCCTTGGCCAGGTCGAGCACTCGGGCGTTGAAGGACAGCCAGCTCAGCTCGCGATCAGAGAACCGGTCTGCGGGCAATTCGGGCAGGTCAGCGGGCTCGACCGGGTTCGGCGTGGACGGCGTCTCGGGCAGCTCGAGGCCAGGCTCGTCGAGCTGACTGTCGGTCATCGGTTCTCCTGTGCCGGCCTGGTGTAGAGCAGATCACGGTGATCGATCGTGAAGCCAGCGCCTTCATACATTCTTACCGGTATCTGCTCGCTGCTGTCGACGTAGAGGACAACCTCGGTCGCTCCGGCGGCGGCCAGGTGGGCCAAGCCGGCGTCCAGCAGCACGCGACCATAGCCTCGCCCGCGGACTCGGCTCGCGGTGCCGATCACGTACACCTCGCCGAGCAGGGGTTCGGCCAGCTTCGTCCAGTGGAAGCCGGCCAGCCCGTCGGCGTCGAAGGCCAGCAGCAGCCCGTCCGGATCGAACCAATCCTCGGCCATCCGCTGCGCCAGGCCGTCGGCGTCCAACGCGCCTTGTTCGGGGTGCTCGGCGAAGGCCTCGGCGTTCAGCGACAGCAGTGCATCCTGATCGCCGGGCCGGAAGCCACGGATGGTGAGTCCGGCAGGCAGTTCCGGGGCACTGGCGCCGGCCAGGGAGCGCCGCATCACCAGCAGCGTCCGGGACGGGCGGAGGCCGAGCGCTGCAGCGAACTCGCGAGCCGCCGGCAGATCGCCGAAGGACCACAGGCCCCACTCGGTGATGTCGGCTCCGGGCAGTTCCAGGTCGGAGTCGGCCAAGCCCTCGATCAGCTGCTCGACCAGGGCACCGCCGAGCCCGCGACGCCGATAGTGCGGGTCGACCACCACCTGGGCAGTACCGAAGTCGGGTCGCCACTGCAGGTAACCGACCACGGTGCCGTCCTGCTCGGCAAGCAGATGCTCGGCCGGGGCGCCCGCGATGGCGAACCGAGCCTCCTCATTGAGCGGCGCGAATCCGTCCGCGCTCAGTGCGCGGTCGGCAAGCGCGAGGATCTGTTCGGCTTGGCTGCTGGTCAGGTTCACATGGCCAGGCTAGCCGCGCTGCGTTACGGCAGAACGGCGATCAGTGCCGCGGGCCACCGTCGGGGGAGAACCGGTAGCCGACATTGCGGACGGTGCCGATCAGCGCTTCATGCTCGGGGCCGAGCTTGGCCCGCAGCCGCCGAACGTGGACGTCCACCGTGCGAGTACCGCCGTAATAGTCGTAGCCCCACACGTCAGCCAGCAGGTGCTCGCGGCTGAAGACTCGTCCGGGGTGCTGCACGAGGTACTTCAGCAGCTCGAACTCGGTGTAGGTCAGGTCGAGTGGCTCGCCCTCCAACATCACCGAGTAGGCCGCGTCGTCGATCACGATGCCGCCCGACGAGATCAAGCCGTCGTTGGCCGCTGAGGTGACCAGCAGCCGAATCCGGGCCTCGAACTCGGCGGGACCGGCGGTGTCCAGCACCATGTCGGAGATGTTCCAGTCGGAGGCGACGGCGGCCAGCCCACTCTCGGTGAGCACCAGCAGCAACGGGACGGTCGAGCCGGACGACTGGAAGAGACGAGCCATCATCCGGGCGCCGGCCAGGTCCTTGCGTCCGTCCAGGACGACCAGGTCGCAGCGAGCCGACTCGGTCAGCGCCTGAGTGTCGGCGGCGACCTGCTGGATCGTGTGCGGGAGCAGCGCGAGGACTGGCAGTGAGCGTTCGGCAGGCGCACCGCTGGTCACTTCATTACTCACCAGGAGCAGTTGCGCCATGCCACCTCCTCGCGTCAGGCGCGTTGCTTTCGGGTAAACCTTAGTGAACCGAGTGGTCTCAGCGCTGCGGTAGCGCTATCGCGGACTAATCGTCTGTGTCGATGATCAGGGTCATTGGTCCCTGATTCACTAGCGATACCTCCATGTCGGCACCGAATTGCCCGGTCTCAACCGTCGCACCGAGGGTGCGCAGTTCTTCGACGAAGCACTCCACCAGCGGCTCGCTGATCGGGCCAGGAGCGGCTTTCGACCAGGACGGACGGCGTCCCTTGCGGGTGTCGGCGTACAAAGTGAACTGGCTGACCACCAACAGCGGCGCGTTCAGGTCTGCGCAGGACTGCTCGTCCGGCATGATCCGCAGCTGCCAGAGCTTGGCGGCCAGCTTCGTGGCGGTCTGTTCGGTGTCGGTGTGGGTGACTCCGACCAACACCATCAGCCCCGGTTCGTCGATCCGTCCGATCACCTGGCCGGCCACGCTCACCTGGGCCGAACTGACTCGCTGCGCCACCGCTCTCACGGCGTCCATCCAAGCACCTTCATGAGCCCCACTTCACCGGCGAGGGCCCGCCTTAGCGCCGAAGGCTCGTCCCTGGAGTGAAGCTCTCGGCGACAAGGCGAGCCCTCGGCGGTTCCAGGTGGCTGTCTCTGCGGGGGTGGGGGGTGCAGTTCGGCTTGGTTCCCGGTGTCGGCTCGATCAGGGTGAGGGGTGGCTGGGGCCGTGGTGAGCTCGACCGTCGGCGCTCTGACCGCCTCCCTGGGCCGCCCCAGGTCGCGACGCAGGTTTCGTCGTCGGCTGGCTGGTTCCGCGTTCGTGGGGCCAGCCAGGGAGGTGCGCCGTTGCTGCAGGCAGTGCGCCCGGCGCAAACCTTGTTTTCGTCCCCATCTGGATGGGTCATCGCGCGCCGACCAACTCGAACCCGATTTCGGTACCCAATACGACACCGAGCGGAGCCGTGATGGGGTACCAAACTCGGGTTTGACCTGCGAGGGTCGGGCAGACAGCTCTGGATGGGGACGAAAACCGGGTTTGAGCGCGCAGCCAGGTGTTCAGCAGCCCAGTGCCCGTCCGACCCGGTCGACGACGACGGCCGGTGAGAGCAGGATCTCCTTGGCCAGCCAGCGGACCACGCGGTACCCCTGATCACGCAACGCTTGCTCGCGCTGCTTCTCGCGGACAAACGCATCCGGGTCGGCGTACTTCACTGCGCCGTCGCACTCGCCGATTACGCGCTGCTCTGCCCACAGACAGTCGGGATAGAAGATCCCGATCGGCGTCCTGATCGATGCCTGGAACACCGGTGCCGGGAGCCCGGCGCAGTGGAAATGCCCGGCCGAAAGCGACTCGGCTGCCGATTCTCGGCACGGCTCACACAGCCCGATGGCCTCGGCCAGCCCTGAGCGGCGATGGGCGCGGGCTGTCGCGAGAAGCTGATTGCGGATCGTCGAGACGAAGGCGGGATTCACGTAGTCGCGCCGCCGAACCGAGCCGACGAACCCGGCGCACATCAGCCGGGCCGCACCATCGAGTATCGCCAACGACTCAGGAAGGGACAGCCCGGCGGCAAGGTCGATTGCCGTGCGATGGACTGTGGTGATCGGGACTCCGGCGTCGTCGCGGGCGAGGTCACCCGGTGGCAGGGCGGCCACGTGGTGGATGCCGGTGGAACTGCGGTTGGAGCGGTAGCTATAGCCCGCGGGCAGGGTGATCGAGACGGGCAGTTCCGTCCACCCGGTCGCGGTGGGTGCAGGCAGAAACCAGGCGGCGGCCGCCGACTGATGGCTGATCGCTGCATCCGGGTTCGCGGCGACCTCTGCCCGTGCCCGAAGAAGATGCTGCGCCAGCGGGTCGTCCGACCATGCCGAACTCGACACATATACGCCGCGCCGGACCTGAATCAGCGCGCCGCGACGCAGTTGAGTGGCGAGTGCCTTCCTGCCGACGGCGTGCTCGAGCTCGCGGGCGCGGACGGGATTGTCCGGCAGCGTCCAGACCTTCGTGGTGCCCATGCCGTCATGGTCGAGCGTCGTCGGCTGATCAGTTCAGGAGTTCGGTGAGGCTGTGGACGACCGGGGCTGGAGCGGCGGCTTTCGCCGCAGTCTGTGGACAACGGCGAGGCCGGCGACCGCTGCGGCCGATGCGGCGATCCCGCCGGTGAGTGCGAAGAAGACTGCCGCTCGCGGCCCGATGGACGGCCCGCCGTCAAGGGCGATGGCGATGGCTGCGCCGCTGAGTCCGGCAGCAACGGCCGTCCATGGCAGCCAGCGAGCCAGCGGTGGTGGGTCGGACGGGACGGCGGTCACCTGACTGCGTCCGGCAACCCAGGCCAGTGCGATCAGCCCTAGCGCTCCGCCGAGGTACTGCGCCCAGCGGCAGCCCTCCCAAACGCCACCCAATGGTGACGGGTAACTGGCGGCAAGCGCGGCGATGTGGGTCGCGCCAAAGCGTCCGGCATGGGTGAACTCGTCGATCAGGACGTGAGTGGCCGCACCGATTGTCACAGCGGCGAGGACGCCCCACCATCGCGGACGCGTTGATGGGAGCCGCCATCGGCGCCGGATCGGCAACGGCGAGAGCTCGTTCACCGCGATCGGGCCAGGTGAGTTGGGACGTAACAGGAACCGTCCCCGTTTTGTCCCGGGGGTGGCTGGGGTGGGCCGGTTATGCTGCTGGGGTGCTCAGCCTCATTCCGCTCTCGGTGACCGGTTGGGTGATGGGCGGCGGTTGCGTCGTGCTGATTCTGCTGGCCGGCTGGGGCTTGTTCGTGATGCTCCGCGGCCGAGGAGGTAAAGATGGCCTTTGAAATCCCGTCCGACCTGAACCCGGCGCTGGTCGGGCTGGCCTGGCTGCGCGGACGCTGGGAGGGCACCGGCTACCGGCAGTGGCCCGGCGAAGAGAAGGTCAGCTACGCGATCCAGATCGACTTCGCCGACAACGGCGGCGACTTCCTTCACTACCTGGCTCAGGCATTCCTGACCGATGCCGACGGCAAGCCCGAGCGAGCCCTGTTCATGGAGACCGGCTTCTGGCGTCCGCTGGCCGACGGCACGGTGGACGTGATGATGACCTCCCCGGACGGCTACGCCGAGATCTGGTTCGGCAAGCTGGCCCCCGGACGCCTGGACCTGATCACCGACGCCGTGGCCCGCACCCGCGACGCCAAGGTCGCCTACACCGCCGGACGCCGCCTCTACGGCACCGTCGAAGGCAAGCTGATGTTCTCCTTCGACCGCGCCACCGAGACCGAGGAGTTGCAGCCCTACATCTGGGCGACCCTGGAGCGCCGGTGAGCGTCCAGGTCAGCGAGGGCATCGACGCCGGGGCCATCTGGCACTACGGCGATCCGTTCCGCGAGCAGAAGCTGCTCGCGGCCGGCAAGGCCGGCGTGGACCTGTCGCACCGTCCCATCTTCACGATCAGCGGCCCGGACCGGCTCCGCTGGCTGAACGACATCACCAGCCAGGACTTCGCCAATCTCGCGCCCGGTCAGCCGACGGTGGCCTACATCCTCAACCCCCAAGGCCACCTGAACCACGTCTTCGGGGCCACCGATGACGGCACCACGCTGTGGTGCCACACCGAACCTGGACGCCTCCCGGAACTGCTCGCTTGGCTAGGCAAGATGATCTTTGCTGCGCGAGTTGAGCTGGGCACGCCAGAGGGCTTCGTCCTGGCCATGGCACCCGGCGCGGCGCCCGCAGTGATTGCCGCCGACCGGCTCGAGGCCACCCTCGGCGACGTCAGGGCCGGCACCTGGGCCATGGATGCGCTGCGGATTGAAGCCGGCATCCCGCGGATCTTCGTCGACACCGACGAGCGGACCATCCCCAACGAGTTGGCCAATCCCGACGGCGACCTGCTCGGCCCGGCCGTACACCTGCACAAGGGCTGCTATCCGGGCCAGGAGACCGTGGCCCGGGTCTACAACCTCGGCCGTCCGCCGCGCCGGCTGACCCGGCTGCTGCTCGACGGCTCGGACGACACGCTGCCACCGGTCGGCGCGGACGTCCTGTCCGACGGTCAGGTCGTCGGACGGATGGGCAGCTCGCAGCGGCATCACGAACTCGGGCCGATCGGGCTGGCGCTGCTCAAGCGGCAGCTGAACCCCGAGCTCGAGCTCGTCGTGGCAGGCGTCGCCGCTGCGCAGGAGCCGCTGGTGTCGGCCGACGCCGGCCTGCACTGGCGCCCGCAACCGGGCCTGGGCCGCGCCTGATGGCGCGGACGAGTTCAACCTCCGGGAGAAGCGGTCGGTCACCCCGCGGCACTCAGTCCGGTCCGACCCGCCGGTGGCCGCGACGACTGCTGTTGTTGCTGGTTGCGGCGCTGGCGTTCAGCCTCGGCTTTGCCTGGCCGATCCTGGTTCGGCCGCCGCTGGTTCCCGGTCAGGATGCGATCTCGAACCCTGCCAGCGCCAAGGCGAAGGTCACGCTGAAGACCGACGACGGCCGTTACTTGTTGGTCGAGCCGCCGGCCGGGGTCGCCGAATCGGACGTACTGGTGGTGATCTACCCCGGCGGCCTGGTCCGTCCTCAGGCCTACGAATGGCTGGCCCGGCGTGAGGCTGCCGCCGGGCGCACCACGATCGTCCCTGAGTTCTGGTTCGACCTGCCGGTGCTGCAGCCGGATCGGGCCAAGTCGATGCTGGCCAGCTACGGCCGGGGCAAGAAGGTCGTGTTGATCGGCCATTCACTGGGCGGGTCGATGGCCGCCCGGTTCGTGGCCGACCAAGACAAGTGGGGTTCGCATCCGGTCTCCGGGCTGGTTCTGCTGGCGTCCTACCCGCCCGACGACAACGATCTCAGCGGCATTCCCGGGCTGAAGTCGCTGGTGGTCGACGCCGAGCACGATCAGGTTGTCGACAAGACCAAGCTGAACGGCGGACTCAAACGGCTACCGGACGGCACCAAGAAGGTGCAGTTGGACGGGGCCGTCCACTCCTTCTTCGGACGCTACGGCCCACAGGCCGGCGACGGCGTGCCGACGGTCCCGCGGACCGCCGCGGAAGAACAACTCGTCGGCATCATCGACGACTTCGTCGCAGCTTTGTGACAGTCCCGAGAAATCGGTGCTGACCAGGCCCGACAGGGCCGATGATGCTGGCATGGATTTTGTGTCGTTCGCAGAACAGGCCCGTCGAGTCGCTGCCGGTGAGGTGACCTCGGCGGAGCTGGTCGAGCAGTCCCTTGAGCAGATCCGCCGGCTGGATCACCGGCTCAACGCCTTCGTGGCGGTGCTGGACGAGCAGGCCCGGGCCGAGGCCGTCCAGCGGGACGCCACTCCGGCGACCGACCGCGGCCCACTGCATGGGGTGCCGATCGCGATCAAGGACGAAAACGACGTGGCCGGCCTGCCGACCGCCTACGGGGGTGCCGCCTTCAGCACCCCGGCTGCCGCCGACAGCGAAGTGGTTCGTAAGCTGCGCGCAGCCGGCGCGGTGATCATCGGCAAGACCCGGATGCCGGAGTTCGGCATCTGGCCGTGGACCGAGACCAGCGCCAATGGGTACACCCGCAACCCCTGGAACCCGCTGCGCTCCACCGCAGGCTCGTCCGGCGGTTCGGCGGCGGCGGTGGCGTCCGGGATGGTGGCCGCGGCGATCGGCGGGGATGGTGGTGGCTCGATCCGGCTGCCGTCGTCGTGGTGTGGCCTGTACGGGCTGAAGTGCCAGCGCGGCCGAACCAGCGCCTCACCGAATGCCCACCTGTGGCGCTCGCTGGGCGTGATCGGGCCGCTGACCAGGACCGTTGAGGACAGCGCGCTGATCTACGACGCCATCACCGGCTCCACGCCGATCGATGCCTGGCAGGCCGAGCCGCTGCCGATCACCCTCACCCAGGCGTACCAGCGCGAACCCGGACGGCTCCGGATCGGCTACCTGACGAAGTTCGCCGGAGCGTCCGCCGATGCGGAGACCACCAAAGCCCTTCTTGATACCGCGGACGCCCTGGCCGAGCTCGGCCACCTCGTTGAGCCGGTGAATCCGAAGTTCCCGAACGTGGCGCTGACCTTCATGGCGCAGACTGCGGCCGGCGTGGCCGAAGAGGCGGCGCGGGCCGAACATCCCCAGCTCCTCGAGCGACGCACCCGCAATCTGATGCGGCTGACCGCTCCGCTGCGCGGTTTGGCCGCCAAGGCCGAGCGGGACGGCCAGGCCGCCGGTGCCGCCTTCGCGGCCGACTATTTCGCCAGCCACGATCTGTTGCTGATGCCGACCACGCCGACCCCGGCCGTCCCGGTCGGTCAGCTGGATGGACGTGGCGCGCTGGCCGCCACCGGTCCGGCGACGGCCACGTCGGGGTTCACCTCGATCTGGAATGTGCTGGGCAATCCGGCCGCGGCGATCCCGTCCGGCTTCAGCGCCGACGGGCTGCCACTGAGCGTCCAGCTGGTCGGCGCACCCAACAGTGAGCCGACCCTGATCCAGGTGTCGGCCCAGCTGGAGCGGATTCGTCCGTGGGCCCAGGCGGTTCCGCCGCTGAGCTAGTCGACGCCGGTGCGGCGACGCCGCCGAGAACCCCCGCAGAAAATGGGGACTGTCCCCTTTTCTGCGGCGTGGGCTAGGCGGACGGCTTGTCGTCGAGGATCAGTTCAGCCAGGCCACGGACTTCGGCCTTGAGTCGGTCGGAGATCGAGTCGGGGTCGGTGTCACCTTGCTTGCGCAGGATGGCCATCATCGCGACCATCACCACAGCGAAGGCGTTGGCGGCGGTCTGGTCATCGGCCGCCCGGAGCTGGGCGAGCTCGATCACCGGACGCCGCCGCAGACTCATCTGCTGCCAGAAGCTCAGCGCGAGCTCGGAGTACTGGTGCATGAGCGACTTCACCCGCAGGAAATTGCGTGGCACTTCGATGCTGGCCGCGACGAGGTCACACAGATCGTCCACCAGATTGCCGGTTCCGTTGAGGAAGCGATCGCGCGCCTCATCGCTGACTCGGGCCTCGGTGAGGTCGAAGGCCGCGGCCAGCTTGGTGGGGTAGTAGTTGAAGAACGTGCGCTCCGAGATGCCGACTTCGGCGCAGATCTCCTCGACAGTGACCCCCTCGGGGCTGCGTTCGCTGACCAGCCGCAAGGCGATGTCGTGGATCGCTAGGCGGGTGGCAAGCTTCTTGCGCTCACGCAGGGAGTCCAGTCGCTGCCCTCGGGCACTGTCCAGGTCACGCATCTGCAGACTCCGCTTCGGCTGCGGCCTCGGCGGCCGCCGACTTCTCCTCCAGTGCCGAGCGGTTGCGCAGCGGCGGCACCTTGAAGAACAAGCTCAGCGCCAGGGCGGCCAGCATCACGATCAGGCCCACCCAGTAGATGGTCACCACGGAACCGTTGAAACCGGAAAGGAACGGCTCGGTCAGTCGCCGATCGGCTCCATTCACGAAGGACGTGTCACTGGCGTCGGTATCGGTCGAGACCGAATCGTTGGTGCCGGAGTTGATGGCGTCGATCATCGTGGGCACGAGCTGGTCGATGATCGCCCGGCGCTGCACCGGATCGGAGAAGTCGATGGTCAGCTTGTGATCGACAACGCTGAGGTGGCGCTCGTCGGCCACCGTCTGCAGGGCCTTGTCCTCTGCATCCGGGAGCAGCTCGGCAACCTTGTCGTCGATCACCTTCTCGATCCCGGAGAGTTTGCGGACGCCCTGGCCGACCTTCTCGGCGCCATCGGCCGCGCCGCTGGCACCAGTGCTGAGCAGTGAGCCCTTGTCGGCGGCGGTGGTAGCACCCGTGGCCAATGCCTGGGTGCCGGTGGCCAACTGCTGCAGACCGCCGGCCAGCTGAGAGGTGCCACCGGCCAGCTGGCTCGCCCCACCGGACAGCCCGGTCAATGATTCGGACAGGCCCGGCTTTCCGGAGGAGCCGTTCAGGGCGCCGTCCACGCCATGGACGTCGTCGCCGAGCGAGCTCAGCGCGCTGGCCAGGGCATCCCGGTCGGCGTCGAGCTTGGCGCAGGAGGCGCTGTCGCCGCCGTCGCACGCGGTGAGGTCGGACGACAGATCGTCCAGGGCCGCCTTGGCCTTGTCGTAGTGGGACGATCCGTCCCCGGCGAGTCCGGCAACTTGCTTCTCCGCATCGCTGACCTGGCCGAGCCCGCCGGCCAGCTGGCCGATGCCGTCACTGAGTTGGCCCGCGGCGGTGGCGATTTTGCCGGTGCCGGTGGCCAGTTGCTGGGCTCCGGCGCCGATCTTGCCGACGCCGTCGACGAACGCGCCAGTGCCGTCGGCCAGCTTGCCCAGACCCGAGCTCAGCGAATCCACGCCGTCGGCGAGCTTGCCGGCGCCCTCGGCCGACTTGGTGTGCGCAGCCTCGGAGACCTTCTCGCGCAGCTTCTGCTCGACGGCGTCCTTCACCTGCTTGGTGGCGGTGTCCATGCTGTCGTCGAGCTGGGTGTGCAGCTTGTCCAGCGTCGAGGACCACATCTTGTCCATCACGGCTCGGTTAGCCGGGGCCGAGGCCACGGCCGGGTCGAGTGCGGCGTCCAGAGCGTTGGTCAGGGTGTCTCGATCGGTGAGCGAGTTGGTGATGTTCGTCGGCAATACCGTGAACAGCACCGAGAGCAGCACGGCGGTACCCAAGGTGCCGCCGATCTGCCGGAAGAAGGCCGCCGAGCTGGTCGAGACGCCGATGTCCTGGGCCGGCGCGGACGCCTGCGCGGCCAAGGTCAGGGTCTGCATCAACTGGCCGAGGCCGGCGCCGATGACGAACATCGCGATCATCAGGTACCACGAGGGCAGATCCGCGGTGATCTGGGTCAGAATCGCGAAGCCCAAGGCGGTGGTCGCGGTGCCGGTGATCGGGAAGATCCGGTAGCGGCCGGTGCGTCCGATCAGCTGACCGACGCCGATCGAGGCGATCATCACGCCGGCCATCATCGGCAAGGTGGCCAGGCCGGACTGGGTCGGGGTCAGGCCGTTCACGATCTGCAGGTACAGCGGGATCGTCATCATGGCGCCGAACATCCCGAAGCCGACCAGCACGCTCAGCACGATGGTCATCGAGAAGGCCTTCGAGTCGAACAGGTGCAGCGGAATGATCGCGTCGGTCCCCATGGCCCGCTCGACCAGCAGGAAGCCGACCGCTCCGGCTGCACCCAGCGCGTAGCAGGCGATGGCCGCCGGCGAGGTCCAGCCCCAGTCGCGACCCTGCTCGGCGATCAGCAGCAGCGGCACCAAGGTGCCGACCACCAAAGTGGCGCCCCACCAGTCGACCCGTGGACGAGCGTGCGGGATGTGCGGCAGGTGCAGGAAGGTGATCACGATGGCCAGCGCGACGATGCCGACCGGCACGTTCACCAGGAACACCCAGCGCCAGCCGGAGATCCAGGCGATCTCGGGAGTGCCGGCGAAGACCCCGCCGATCAGCGGGCCGACCACCGAGGCCACGCCGAAGGTGGCCATGAAGTAGCCCTGGTATTTGGCTCGCTCCCGCGGAGCCATGATGTCGCCCATGATGGCCAGCGGCAGCGCCATCAGGCCGCCGGCGCCCAGCCCTTGGAAGCCGCGGAAGGCGGCCAGCATCAGCATCGAGGTGGAGAAGCTGGACAGCAGCGAGCCGAGCACGAAGATCGAGATGCTGATGATGAACAGCGGGCGGCGTCCGAACAGGTCGGACAGCTTGCCGTACAGCGGCGTGGTCACCGTGGCGGCGATCATGTACGCGGTGGTTACCCAAGCCTGCTGGTCCAGTCCGTGCAGGTCGTCCCCGATGGTGCGGATCGCCGTGCCGACGATCGTCTGGTCGAGGGACGACAAGAACATGCCGGCCATCAGGCCGTACACGACGAACAGAATCTGCCGATGGTTCATCAGCGGCTGGGTGGCCTCGACGTCGGGGCGAGTAGCTAACGCGGTCATTCAGAGCCTCATCAAACGAACAGCGCCACTGCATCGTGCAGCGGCGCAGTCATTACAGTACTGCAAGTTTGCAGGACTGCAAAAATCTGAGGCTACCGATCCTCGACCGAGTACGGCAGGTCGTTGATGCCGCTCAGCTGGACGGCCAGCTGCCGGCTCAGCCGATCCTGAGCCGCTTGTTCGCGGCGGCGATGCTCGAACAGGACCGCGGAGATGAACTGCTCGGGGTAGGTGCCCCACGGCGGTGCCGGTGCCACGAACAACTCCAGCTGGGCGGCGAGCCGCAGCCCCAGCCGATGCCGGATCGCCGGCGGGAACCGGTGGGCCCGACCCAGGAACTGCCGTGCCCGCAGGGCCAGGCCGCTGGGCAGCGGACGCAGATCGGTCGTGGCCACCCAACCGGCCAACTCCATCGGCAGGTACAGCGGGGGAGCGAAGCCGGACGCTCCGCGCACGCGGATCGCGTACGTGCCGGCCAGATAGTCGCCGACCCGCTTGCCGCGGTCGTTGAGCATCGAGACCAGGAAGGCCAAACCGCCGAACAGCATCCACAACTCGAAGAAGCCGACCAGGGCCCGTACCGAGGTGTGCCGCAGCCGAACCGGCCCGCCGTCATCGCGGACGATCTGCAGGCCCAGCGCCAGCTTGCCCAGCGACCGTCCCCGGCTCAGCGTCTCGACCGTGATCGGAACCCCGATGAACAGCACCACGATGGCCACATAGATGACCGCCCGGGCCAGCGCCGTATCCAGGTCCGCGGTGTCCCAGACCAGCGGCACCATCATGAAGGAGACGAAGACGACGAAGACTGTGGCGGCGGCGTCGATCAGCCAGGCGGCCGCTCGAGCCAGCACCGAGGCCGGGCTGATCTGCAGGGCAACGCCCTCTCCGGTGAGGATCTCTTCGGCCACGGGACGAGGCTATCCGCGTTCGGCCTGATTACGGCCGATTCCCACCGGATTCGCGGCTAGGCTGCCCGCGTGGACATCGACGTGTTCGCCAGTGCCCGGAGCGCCGGCTGGCAGCGGCTGCAAGCACTGTCGGCCCAGCGTCGGCTGACCGGGGCGGAGGCGGACGAGTTGGTCCGGCTCTACCGGCAAGGTGCCACCCACCTGTCTTTGCTGCGAACCAACGCACCCGATCCGGTGCTGGTCTCCCAGCTGTCGGTGACGCTGGTCAAGGCTCGCTCCCGGATCGCCAGCCCGCACGACCTGACCTGGTCGCAGGTGCTCGGCTTCTTCACCCGGACGATTCCGTCCGCGCTGTATCGGGTCCGTTGGTGGGCGGTGGCGACCGCGCTGCTCAGCGTGCTGGTCGCGGTGATCTCCGGCTGGTGGTCGGTCACCCACCCCGAGTTGCTCGCCGCCGTGGTGCCGCCGGTCGAGCAGCGGGAGATCGCCGAGCACGCCTTCGCGTCCTACTACTCCGAATACCCCAGTGCCAGCTTCTCCGCGCAGGTGTGGACGAACAACGCCTTCATCGCTGCGCTCTGCGTGGCCACCGGAATCACCGGGCTCTACCCGGCTCACGTGATGTTCGAGAACGCGCTCAACGTGGGGGTGATGGGGGCGGTGATGCACGTTCAGGACGCCGACTGGGTGTTCTGGTCGCTGATCCTGCCGCACGGCCTGCTGGAGCTCAGCTGCGTCTTCGTGGCCGGAGCAGCCGGGATGCGGCTGGCCTGGGCCTGGCTGGTGCCCGGCACCCGGACCCGGCGGCAGAGCCTGGCCGAGGAGGGCCGCACCACGATGGCCGTGGTGGTCGCGCTGACCATCGCCTTGGGTGTCAGCGGTCTGGTCGAAGGCTTCGTCACCGGTTCGCACATGGATCCGTGGCTGAAGATCGGCCTGGGTGCGCTGCTGTTCGCCGGCTTTTGGGTGGTGGTCTTCGGAGTGGGACGGCGTGCGGTCCTGATCGGCACCGACCCAGGGTTGAATCAAGAGGAGCGGGCCAGCCTGGTCCCGGTGGCCGGCTGAGCTACAGCCGTCCGGCTGCCTTCAAGGCCAGATACCGGTCGCAAACGGCCGGTGCCAGTCCGTCCGGGTCGGCCTGGACGACATCTACGCCGAGCCGTCCGACCCGCTGAACCAATGCCTGGGTGCCCAGCCAGAGCCGGGCGTCGGCGGCGGCGTCGTAGGCCTCGGTGGCGGTGGCCGGTGCGGTGCCGGCGGCGGCCGTGCGCGGGTCGGTGACGTGGGCGATCAGCACCTGGTGAGCCGTGCTGAGCCCGGCCAGCACGGTGCCGACCCCGTCGGCGTAGAGCGCCGGGTCCAGCCCGGTGACCAGGATCACCAGGCTGCGCTGGCGGCACAGCTGAGCGACCTGCTCGGCGATCTGGGTCCAGTCCGGCTCGCCGAGCACCGGCTCGACCTGGCTGAGACCGTCGGCGAAGGCGGCCAGCACCGAGCCCTTTCCGGTGCCGGGCAGTCGCAGCCGGATCTGCTGATCGGCGACCAGCAGGCTGATCCGGTCGCCGGAGGCAGCGCCGAGGGCGGCCATCAGCAGGCAGGTCTCGATGCCGGCATCCAGTCGGGTCTGGTCGCTGCCGTCGCGCCCGGTCAGTCGTCCGGCCGCCCAGCGGGAGGTGTCCAGGACGATCAGGATGTGCCGGTCGCGCTCCGGGCGCCAGGTGCGCACCATGGTCTTGGTGGCCCGAGCCGAGGCCCGCCAGTCGATCGATCGGACGTCATCGCCGATCGCATACTCGCGCAACGAGTCGAACTCGGTGCCCTGGCCGCGGACGTGCACCGACGCCTGGCCGTCCATCTCGCGCAGCCGAGCCAGCCGGTAGGGCAGCTGGCTGCGGGAGCGAAACTCCGGCAGCACCCGCAGCACCCCGGGCACCGGGATCGTCTGCTGGCGGGCGGCCAGGCCGAGCGGGCCGAAGGAGCGGACGGTCACCCCGCCGGCGGCCAGGTCGCCGCGCCGGGACGGCATCAGCTGGGTCGTCTGCCGCAGCGACTCGCCACCGCGCAGCACCAGCCGGGGGCGCTCCATCGCCGGGTGTGCGCTCGGTGGCCAGGCGTCGCGCAGCTGCAGCCGGGCGGTGCGCCCGGACGGATTGGTCACGGTCAGTCGGGAGCGGGCCGGCTGGCTGAGTCGGACGCTGCTGGGCAGGTCACGGCTGAGCAGCAGCCGCTGTGGGGCCAGCGCCAGCAGCAGATCGACCCCGACCAGGGCAGCGACCAGCAGCGCCCAGCCCAGCACCGCCAGCGGGGCCGGCCAGAGCACCACCGGGATGATCCCGATCAGGGCCAGCAGCGGCACCCGTCCCGAAATGGCCATCGCGGACTCTCAGCGCGGCACCGGCAGCGAGGCCAGCACGTTGGCGAGCACTCCGGCGGCGGTGGTGCCGTCCAGCTGCGCCTCGGTGCGGATCGCCAGCCGGTGTCCCAGCGTTGCCGGTGCCATGGCCTTCACGTCGTCGGGCGTGACGAAGTCGCGCCCGTTCAGCCAGGCCCAAGCGCGAGCCGTCTTCAGCAGCGCCGTGGCACCACGCGGAGAGGCGCCCAGCGAGACCGACGGTGCCGAGCGGGTGGCTCGGCACAGGTCGACCACGTAGGCCAGCACCTGATCGTCCACCCGGACGGCGGCGACCTGGGCCCGCGCGGCGACCAGATCGGACGGCCCGGCCACCGCGGACAACCCGGCACCGGCCAGGTTGCGCGGATCGAAACCGGACGCGTGCCGACGCAGCACCTGGACCTCGTCGTCGCGTGGCGGTAGCGGCAGGGTCAGCTTGAGCAGGAAGCGGTCCAGCTGTGCCTCGGGCAGCGGGTAGGTGCCCTCGTACTCGACCGGGTTCTGGGTGGCGATCACCATGAACGGATCCGGCAGCGGCCGCGGGGTGCCGTCCACGCTGACCTGGCCCTCTTCCATGGCCTCCAGCAGCGCGGCCTGGGTCTTCGGTGGCGTCCGGTTGATCTCGTCGGCGAGCAGCAGGTTGGTGAACACCGGTCCGGGCCGGAAGTCGAAGCGGGCGGCCTGGGCGTCGTAGATCAGCGAACCGGTGACGTCGCCCGGCATCAGGTCGGGAGTGAACTGAACCCGTTTGGTGCCCAGCTCCAGGCTGGCTGCCAGTGAGCGGACCAGCAGCGTCTTCGCGACGCCGGGGACGCCCTCCAGCAGCACATGGCCGCCGACCAGGAGGCCCACCAGCAGTCCGGTGACCGCGCCGTTCTGACCGACCACCGCCTTGGCCACCTCGTCGCGGACCCGGCTCAGCGCCTCCTGCGCCGGGTTCAGGGCCGGAGCGGGCGCGAAGTTCTGATCACTCATGGCTGGTCACCTTTGCTTCTAGATCGGTCAGTTGGGTGGCCAGGGCCACCAGGTCGGAGTCGGTCTCGGGGGAGGGTCCGTAGTAGAGCGTCCGGATCAGCGGGGACGGTTCACCGCTGGCCTGGGCCAGCCGCTCGACTACCAGCTCGGAGGTGGCCACGGTGGGCAGACCGAGCCGGGCGCCGAGCCGATGCAGGCTGGCGGCCCGCAGAGCGGCGGCGGCGTGGCCTCGGGCCT
>LUYM01000008.1 GCA_001603275.1 Actinomycetales bacterium Actino_02
GTGGCGGCGGTCCGCAAAGCTTGGTCGAGCGCGGAGGCGAGGTGAAACGAGACGTGCATCCGCGCACTCAACCAATCCCGGCGCCTCGCGCGCAAGCGCGGAGTAAGCCGGTTGTTGCGCCGGGCCAAGTCGGGCCCAGGTCCGTAAGTAACTCTCCTAAATCACTGAGGTGGGTAATTTTGACTCGACAAGTGGGGATGGGGTGTTTAACAGTGATTTGCCCGGTCTCAGAGGCACAAAGCATTTACATACAACTCTTCACATGACGAAACGCGTTATTCCGCTGCGCAAATTCATCAAACCGTCGTTCGAGTCGCTCATCGAAAAGAAGCGCGATGGTGGTGAGTTTAACCAAGATGAGATCCGCTATATCATCGACAGCACGCTCGATGGCGAGATGCCGAAACACCAGTTGTCGGCGTTGTTGATGGCTATCTACTTCGCGAATATGTCAGCGCAGGAAACTGCCGAGCTGACAGAAGAGATGATGATTTCCGGCGAAGTGATCGACTTGTCGGAAATCGCCAAGCCCAAGATCGACAAGTACTCGACGGGTGGTGTGGGCGACAAGACGTCGCTGGTGCTGGTGCCGCTGGCGATGGCTGCCGGCGTGGTGGTCCCGATGATGTGCGGCGTGGAGCACGACTACATCATCAGCTCGCTCGACAAACTGAGCGCGATCCCTGGTTTCAAGGCCAAGCTCAGCAACGACCAATTCGCGACGCAGCTGGCGAAGATCAATGGCGCGATTTGCGCGCAAAACGAGGATCTCGCCCCGGCTGACGCCAAGCTCTACGCGCTGCGCAAGGAGACGGGCACGATCCCGAGCCTCCCACTGATCACCGGCTCCGTGCTTTCCAAGAAACTGGCGGAGGGCGCCGAAGGCCTCGTGATCGACGTGAAGTGGGGCAATGGCTCCTTCATCAAGGATCTGGAGCAGGCCAAACAACTCGCGCGTTCGATGACGCGTGTGGGCCGCTCGATGAAGCGCCGCTGCGTGGCACTGGTCACCGATATGAACCAGCCGCTCGGCGACTCCGTCGGCACGGCGTTGGAGCTCAAGGAGGCGATCGCGCTGCTCAAGGGCGAAGGCCCGGAGGACATGAAGGAGCTCGTGCTGAAGCTCGGCATGGAGATCGTCCGCCTGGCGGGCGTGGCCGGCTCGACGCTTTCGGCGAAGCAGACGGTGCAACGTCACCTGACCGATGGCACCGCGCTCGAAAAGCTCAAGGAGCTGGTCAAGATGCAGGGCGGCGACCCGACCTACATCGACCACCCGGAAAAATTCCCGCAGGCGAAGCATGTTCGCAAGTTGCCGGCGCCGAAGCGCGGCTACGTGCACACGATCAGTGCCGCGATGATTTCGCAGGGCGTGCACCTGCTCGGCGGCGGTCGCGATGCCCACGGCAAGATCGACTACGCTGTCGGTGTATCGGAGATCAAAAAGGTCGGCACGCAGGTGAAGCAGGGCGAGCCGCTCATGATGATCCACTACAACGACGAGTCGAAGCTCGAGCACGCGCTCAACTTTTTCAAGGACGCCTATCGTCTGGCCCCGAAGCGGCCGACGCC
>LUYM01000009.1 GCA_001603275.1 Actinomycetales bacterium Actino_02
CCGCAGAGCGGCGGCGGCGTGGCCTCGGGCCTGGGCCTGCCGGTACAGCCGGCCCAGGCCCGAGGAGACTTCGGAGGCCGGCATGGCCACCGGCAGTTGCTCGGCCACCAGCGGGCCGAACCGGCGTCCACGCCAGATCGCCGCTGCCGCCAGCGCCACCAGGAACAGGGCTCCGGCCGGCCAGAACCAGCCGGGCAGCAGCGAGTACGGGTCGATCTGCATGGTCGTCCCGGTCTGGGTGAGGGCGTCCGCGCCGGGCAGGTACCAGGTCAGCTGTGCGTGCCGGCCCAGCACCCGCAGGGCCAAGGCGGCATTGCCGTAGTCGGTGATCGTGTCGTTGCGCAGCCAGCTACTGCCGGCGATCACGGCCACCCGGTGGTTCGGGGCGTCCACTGTCGCGTAGAGGCCGTAGCCGGACGAGTCCAGGAAGCAGGGCCGCACCTCGCTGCCGATCGCGTACAGGCCCAGGTTGGACGGGCTGATCCGTCCGGCGGCGCGGGCATCCTCATCGGGGCACCCGACCGGCGGGTCCTTCTTCTCCCGCCACCAGTAGGTGGTGCCGATCTTGCCGTCGCTCAACTCGGCCACGCTGGCGATCGGCCCGGTGGCGGCGTAGAAGATCACCAGGTCAGCACCGGACGCCTGCAGTCGGGACACCGCAGCCTCGGACAACTCCTCGGTGATCGCGATCGCCAGCGTCGAACCGGCCGGAGCCTGAGCGGCCTCGTCCAGGCTGGTCACCTGACGCACCTGGACGCCCTGGCTGCCCAGCACCTGAGCCAGCGCCATTACCCCGTTCGGCCGCGGATTGGTCACCGACCAGGGCAGCCGATCCGCGCTGGTCGGCAGCAGGATGCTGGTCGCCACTACAGCTGCGAACAGGACCACGACGATCCCGACGCCGATCGCCCAGCGACGCCGGTTCATGGGGCCACCTCGACCGAGACCGCGGACTCGGACCTCGAGTGGAGCGGGGTCGGCTTGGCTGCGGCCACGGCCGCGTCCAGCTCGACCAGCAGTTGGTATTGGGCTGCGCTGCCGGACTGGTGGCCGTAGGCGACCGCGTCGAAGTCGCGGGCGGCCAGGGCCAGCCGGTCGGCGAACTCGGGCAGTCGTCCGGCGGCCAGCGCGCTGGCCTCGTCCGCGGTCATCCCGGCGAACTCCTCGATGACGACGCGCTCGCTGAGCGATCGGATCATGGCCCGGAACAGCTCGATCATGGCCGGGCCCCATTCGCCGGACGCAGCCAGGGCGGCGGCCACGCTGCGCAGGTCGGACGAGCTGCGCAACTCGTTGTCGAAGAGCTCTCGGGCTTGGCGACGTTCGGCGCGCAGCGGACCGGCCAGCGCCCAGATCACCACCAGGATCACCACGGCGATGCCGAAGCCGATCCACAGCCCCTGCCCGGTGCTCAGTGGAGCACCGCCGGGGCCCGGTTGCGGCGACTGGCTCAGCCAGTCCATCAGCTTGTGCAGCTGATCGACCAGCCAGTTGCGGGCATCCAGATAGATCGGCTTGCCCAGTTCGTCGGAGAGCAGCCGGCGCGCCTCGTCGGCGCTCGGGGTCAGCGGCGGGCTCATCCGAACAGCTCCTCGCTGAGCTCCAGGTCGAAGGCTTCGGCCCGAATCCGGGCGTCCACGTAGATCAAGGTGGCCAGGGCGCTGGTCAGCGGCAGGCTGAACACGGCACTGGTCAGGGTTGATGCGCTCAACACGATGGTGGAGGCCAGCTCGGTGTTCCCGGCGGCGATCAGGGCACTGGCCAGGGTGAACACGGTGGAGAGGACATTGGTGGCCATCCAGATCAGCATCACGCTGCCCAGATAGATGCCGACGATCCGCCAGAAGCGGCCGCGGGTGAGGAACCAGCTGCGCCGGATGGCAGCGAACGGCCCGCGATTCTCGATGGCGACCACGCAGGGGGCCAGGATCAGCCGCACGCTCAGCCATGCCATCACTGTGGCGAGCACCAGCGTGGCCGGAATCGCCACGGCCGGGCTGACGCCGTCCGGGTTGTCGGCGAAGCTGGGAGCCAGCACCAGGATCAGCGCCGTGACCGGGGCCGCCCAGATCAGCAGCATCACGGCATACAGCCCCACCATCGCCCAGAATCGGCGGACGATCTGGCGGGCCGCGTCCAGCGGGGCTGCCTTCTTGGCCAGAACCGCCTGGAAGGTGGCCCAGCGCAATCCGATCCCGGTGATCAGTTCGGCGAAGCTCGTCGCAGCAAGTCCGATCAGGCTGGCCCACGACAGGGTCGGCAGGCCCGACTCGTCCTCAGCGAGCGGATCGAAGCCGAACTCCTGGCCGAGCAGGTAGCCCACGCCGATGCCGATCAGTTGGGCGGCAAGAGTCAGCACCACCGTCAGGCCGAACATCGTTCCGGGGGAGTAGCGGACGGCGCTGAAGATCCCACCGAGGATGTCGCCGAAGGAAAGCGGACGAGGCTGGATGATCCCAGGCTCACCCGTCGGCGCAGACCAATCGGTCCGAACCGGCTCGGGTGCCAACTGGGCGGCGAAGTACTTCGGCCCGTCCCAGCCGGTCGGGAAGGTCATTCACGCTCTCCCAGGGGTGTCGTTGGCCCGAGTCTATGGGACCGGACACCGCAGGAAGAGGCTCCTGGTCAACGGGCGCAGCGCTCGGCCGGATTGGCCGGATTCTGACCGCTGGGGACGGTTCCATTACCGTCCATCCTGGTCAGAGCCAGATGCCCGAACCGCCCCCGGGGACGGTTCCAATACCGTCCACCCTGGTCAGGGCAAGAGGGAGGAAGCGTCCCCAAAGGTTGGCGAGGTCAGGACTTCTTGGCCCGGCTGCGCTGCTTGGCCCGCTCGTTGGCGTCTAGGACGACCTTGCGGATCCGGACGTTCTTCGGCGTGACCTCGAGGCACTCGTCGCCACGGCAGAACTCCAGCGCTTGCTCGAGGCTGAGCACGCGCGGGGGAATCAGCCGCTCCAACTCGTCCCCGGTCGAAGAGCGGACATTGGTCAGCTTCTTCTCCTTGGTCGGGTTGACGTCCATGTCCTCAGGACGCGGGTTCTCGCCGACGATCATGCCCTCGTACACCTCGTCGGTGGGCGAGACGAACAAGGTGCCGCGCTCTTGCAGGTTGAACAGCGCGAAGCTGGTGACCACCCCGGTGCGGTCGGCCACCAAGGAGCCCGACAGGCGGGTCTTGATCTCCCCGGCCCACGGCTCGTAGCCCTCGAAGACGTGGTGCATGATGCCGGTGCCGCGAGTCTCGGTGAGGAACTCGGTGCGGAAGCCGATCAGGCCGCGGGCTGGAATCACGTACTCGACCCGCACCCAGCCGGTGCCGTGGTTGACCATCGCCTCCATGCGGGCCCGGCGGGTGCCCATCAGCTGGCTGATCGTCCCGACGTGCTCCTCGGGCACATCAACCGTCAGCCGCTCGACGGGCTCCTCGGTCTTGCCGTTGACGGTGCGCAGCAGCACTTCGGGCTTGCCGACGGTCAGCTCGAAGCCCTCGCGGCGCATCATTTCGACCAGGACGGCCAGCTGCAGCTCGCCTCGTCCCTGCACCTCCCAGGTGTCGGGCCGCTCGGTGTTGAGCACCCGGATCGAGACGTTGCCGATCAGTTCGGTGTCGAGGCGGTTCTTCACCAGCCGCGCGGTGAGCAGCTTGCCCACCTTGCCGGCCAGCGGTGAGGTGTTGATGCCGATCGTCATCGAGATGCTGGGCTCGTCGACGTGAATGAGCGGCAGCGGACGCGGATCGGCCGGGTCGGCGATGGTCTCACCGATGGTGATCTCGGGGATGCCGGCGATGGCCACGATGTCGCCGGGGCCGGCCGAATCGGCCGGAACCCGATCCAGGGCCTGGGTGATCAGCAGCTCGGAGAGTCGGACGTTGCTGACGGTGCCGTCATGCCGGCACCAGGCGACGGTCTGGCCGCGGGTGATGGTGCCTTCGACGATCCGGCACAGGGCCAGTCGGCCCAGGTACGGAGAGGCGTCCAGGTTGGTGACGTGCGCCTGCAGCGGAGCGCCCTCGGTGTACTCCGGGGCCGGAATGGTGTCGGTGATCAGGTTGAACAGCGGTTCCAGGTTCTCCGAGTCCGGCAGTCCGCCGTCGGCGGGCTGGTTCATCGATGCCCGTCCGGCCTTCGCGGCGCAGTAGATGATCGGGAAGTCCAGGTGGTGTGCCTCGTCGTCCTCGAGCAGGTCCAGGAACAGGGCGTAGACCTCGTCCACGACCTCGGCGATCCGGGCGTCGGGACGGTCGACCTTGTTGATCACCACGATGATCGGCAGGTTCTTGGCCAGCGCCTTGCGCAGCACGAACCGGGTCTGCGGGAGCGGGCCCTCGGAGGCATCGACGAGCAGCAGGACGCCGTCCACCATCTCCAGACCGCGCTCGACCTCGCCGCCGAAGTCGGCGTGGCCGGGGGTGTCGATGATGTTGATGGTGACCGTCTGGCCGTCTGCCATCACGTGGTCGACCGCAGTGTTCTTGGCCAGGATCGTGATGCCCTTTTCGCGCTCCAGATCCATCGAATCCATCACTCGGGTGGACACGTCCTGGTTCTCGCGGAAGGCGCCGGACTGCCACAGCATGGCGTCCACCAAGGTGGTCTTGCCGTGGTCGACGTGGGCGATGATGGCGACATTGCGCAGGTCTGCGCGAGTGGGCATGCGGGACTCCGGTCTGAAGCGGGAACCCGCTAAGTCTACCGGTCCGGCCGTTCGGCGATTTCGGGGTGCCTGCGCCTAACCGTCCAACGCACTGCTGTCGGCAGCTGAATGGGCCGGACGACCCTCGAGGAGGAGAGGGTGGGTCCGGCCCACGTTCAGGTCACCGCGCCCGGCTCAGCAGCCCCGGCGCGGACGAGCGGAGCCGGTCAGCGCAGGTCGTCCGGATGGATGATTCCAGACTCCATGGCTGCCGCGATGTCGGGGTGAATCGGCTTACCGGTGGCCAACCGCGAGTTGCGGAAGGAGTAGGCGAAGTAGATGACGAAGCCGATCGCCAGCCAGATCACGAACCGCAGCCAGGTCTCCACCGACAGGTTGAGCATCAGGTAGCCACAGATCAGCGCGGACGCGATCGGCAGCACCGGCACCCACGGCACCCGGAAGGCGCGGGGCAGATCGGGGCGCTTGTGGCGCAGCAGGATCACGCCGATCGAGACCAGCACGAAGGCCGAGAGCGTGCCGATGTTCACCATCTCTTCGAGCACGCCGACCGGAGTGAAGCCGGCCACCACGGCCACGGCGGCCGTGACGATGATGGTGATCAGCCATGGCGTGCGGAACTTCGGGTGCACCTTGGCCAGGCCCATCGGCAGCAGGGCGTCCCGGGACATGGCGAAGATCAACCGGGTGGCGCCGATCATCAAGGTCAGCACCACCGTGGTCAGGCCGGCCACGGCGCCCGCGGCGATCAGCGTGGCCATCCAGGCCTGGCCGTGGTAGGCGAATGCGTTGGCCAGTGCGGCGGACGGGTCGAGCTTGTCGTAGGGCACCATGCCGGTCACGACCAGCGCCACCGCGCCATAGAGCACCGTGCAGATGATCAGGGACGCGATGATGCCGATCGGCAGATCCCGCTGCGGGTTCTTGGTCTCCTCGGCGGTGGTGGCCACCACATCGAAGCCGATGTAGGCGAAGAAGACCAGCGCCGCACCGGAGAGGATGCCGCCGATGCCGAAGCTGGACGGCGCGGCCCCGGTCAGGAACTGCAGCAGCGGCTGGGTCAGCCACTTGGTGGCGTCTGCGGCCGCGCTCGGGACGGCCGCGGGGATGAATGGGGAGTAGTTGGCCGGGTTGATGAAGAAGATGCCGGCGACGATCACGAACAAGACGATGAACAGCTTCAGCCCGACCAGGACCAGGTTCACCCGCAGCGACTCCTTGATCCCGAAGGTGACTAGGACGCCCAGGACGAGCACCAGCACGACTGCGGGCAGATCCACCACGCCGCCGTAGCTGAGCGCTGCCGGCAAGGTGATGCCGAGCTTGCCGAGGAAGGCGCCGAAGTAGGCGCTCCAGCCTTGGGCTACCACGGACGCGCCCAGGAACATCTCCAGGATCAGGTCCCAGCCGATGATCCAGGCGAAGATCTCGCCCAGTGAGGCGTAGGAGAAGGTGTAGGCCGAGCCGGACACGGGCACCGTCGATGCGAATTCCGCATAGCACATGGCCGCCAGCGCGCAGGCGAGCGCCGCAATCACGAAGCTGATCACGATGGCCGGCCCGGCGACGTTGTGGGCGGCCCGTCCGGTGAGGGTGAAGATGCCGGCGCCGATCACCACGCCGACCCCGAATACGGTCAGATCGAGGGCGGAAAGCGACCGTTTGAGCTGGTACTCCGGCTCATCGGTGTCGGCGATCGACTGTTCGATCGACTTGGTGCGTAGCAGGCTCATAGGGCTCTCCGGGACGGGGGACGCGACTGTGCGTCCGCAGGCAAACCCCGAAAGCGTAGAACCGGCACTGCGTGATTCGTAGCCATGGTCACTATCTGAGGCGCAGGGGACGGCCCGAGGTCCAGCCCGGGGACGCTCAGGGGCCCACCCCATCGTCCGGCAACGACCGGTTGCCTAGGCTCGATGCCATGACGCAGTGGTTCACCGAGTCGTTTCGGGCCGAGTTCGAGAAGCAGGCCGCCGAACTGGGCCGGGTCAACATCGCCGTCTTCGGCAAGACCGGGGTCGGCAAGTCGACGTTGGTCAACGCCATCTTCGGCACCCCGGTCGCCGCGACCGGCATCGGCGCTCCGGTCACTGTCGGCTCCCATCTCTACCTGGACGCGCGGGGCAGCCTCGGCATCCTGGACAGCCACGGTCTGGAGATCGGACGCGACGACGACACGCTGATCAAAGAGCTCACCAAGCTCGTGAAAGACAGTCGCCGCAAGCCGCTCGACGAGCAGATTCACCTGGCCTGGTACTGCGTGCGCGGCATGGATCGCCGCTTCGAGGAAGCCGAGCAGCGGTTCATCAGAACCCTGGACGAACTCGGCCTGCCGGTGATCTGCGTGCTCACCCAGGTTCCGATGCGCGATGGCCAGTTCCACCCGGACGCGGTCGCCCTGGCTCGGCACATCGAATCCCTCGAACTGCCGATCTACGGCGGACGTCCCTTCCTGACCTACGCGATGAGGGACCAGTTCACCGGTCAGCCGGCCTACGGCTTGATGGAGCTCCTCCAGGGCACCTTTCAGCTCACTCCGGACGCGGTCCAAGGGGCCCTCGTCGCCGCGCAAGAGATCGATCTTGGGCTCAAGGCCAACCGCTCGAAAGCGGCCATCGCGGCAGCGGTGACCGCCGCAGCAGCCGCAGCCGCAGTGCCGATCCCGTTCTCCTCGGCAGCGATCCTGGTGCCGATCCAGCTGTCGATGATGGCCAAGATCGCCCAGCTGCACGGGCTGGGCCTGGACAAGTCGGCCCTGCTGGCGGTGGCGTCCACCTCGGTCGCGACGGCGGCCGGACGGGCGGCGGCCACCAGCCTGCTGAAGTTCCTGCCCGGTGCCGGCACCATCGCGGGCGGGGTGATCAATGCCTCGGTGGCTTCGTCGTTCACTCTGGCGATGGGCCAGGCCTGGCTGACGGTGTGCCGGCAGGCGCAGACGAAGTCCCTGCCCATGCTGGACGGGCGCTTCGACCCAGCCGGCGTCCGCCAGCTGTTCGAGGCGGAGATGGCCAAGCGACTGCCGAAGATCCGAACCAGCGCCTAGCCGCGCGCTGGTTCGGATCGGGCTCAGGCGGCCGGCTTGCCGCCGGCCTCGAGGCGGCGATCCAGGCCGTTGCGCAACCCCCACAGGGCCAGCGCCGTCCGGTTCGCCGTCCCTGTCTTTCGCAGACTCTGGGCGATCTGGGCGCGCACCGTGTTCACGCTGATGCTCAGCTGGGTGGCGATCTCCTCGTTGGTGGTGAAGCCGCCACTCAGGTGGGAGACCACGGCCAGTTCGGCGGGGGAGAGCACCGTCCCGCCGGCCGGGCCGACGCCTTCGGGGCGCAGCTGCCGGCCACGTCGGACGAACTCGCGCACCACCTTGGTCACCACCCGGCTCGAGATCACGGCGTGGCCCTTGGCGGCGCTGCGAATCGCCGGGCCGAGATTGGGCAGGTCGTGACGCCGCACCAGATAGCCGATCGCTCCGCAATCCAGGGCATTGGCCACCTGCTCGCGTTCGGAGTGGTCGCTGAGCACCAGTACCGGCACGGGCGAGTCGCCGGAGGTGATCGCTCGGATGGCTGCGAAACCTTCCGGCCGTTGCGGCTGCAGATCCAGCAGGACCAGATCCACCCGCTCGGAGCGAGCGATCCGGACCGCGTCCGGGTAGCTGGCCGATTCGGCGACCACCGCGACCCCGTCCGTGCCGTTCAACTGGTGCCGGATCAGCCGCCGATCTGCGCGATTGGCGTCGACGACCAGGAGCCGAACCATGCCACCTCCGTGGATGCGGGAGTTGCGGGCGCGGTCGCGCCCAGACGGGAGTGCCCCCGCCTGAGGCAGAGTGTCGCGGGTCAATCTGAACGCAAGATGACGGGCCGGTGAGCGCCCGGTGCGGGCTGCAGAAGGGGGTCTCCGCGGCGTGCTTTCGCGGCTATCCACGCGGACGAAATCGCATAGAACCGGTCCCACGCCCGGGTGACGGCATCCTGAGGATCTGCTGAGCGCTTTCTGGCCGGGACGCGCTGTGGGCCGCGAAAGATAGCCGGGCAGTCGAGCCTGCGCAATAGCTGCGCCGATGGCTTCCGACGCTGTTCATCTCGGGCCCACTTGGCGTCCATCTTCGCTCGCGGCGGCCTCGACACGTGGGTGGAGCCACTCATGCCAGGCTGCCATCGGCCCGGCCAATCACCGGGTTGTGAACGGGGGATTTCCGAACGTGATCGGCGCGCAGATTGGTGGCTGGAAGGCCGCAATCCGGCGGGTGGCGACGATCGAGGCCGGTGGGTCGGCTGCAGTCGCGACTTGGCTTCCGGCGTCCACCATGGAGCCGGCTGGAGTCGAGACCAAGCGACGCCTCGACGGCCGCGAGGTGCTGGCCGATCAGATCTTCCGCCGCACCGCCTTTGCCTCCGGGATCATCACCGTGGGGATCATGCTGGCGGTCGGTGTCTTCCTCACCCTGCGGGCCTCCGATGCGCTGCGGGCGACCGGCCTGTCCTTCCTCTCCACCCAGGCCTGGTCGCCGGAGACCGGAACCTTCGGCGTCGCCGCGGTGTTGTTCGGGACGGTCTCGATCGCGCTGATCGCCTTGGCGGTGAGCCTGCCGCTGTCGCTGGGGACGGCCATGCTGCTGTCGGAGGTGGTCTCCGGACGCGTCCGCGGAATCCTGGTCTCTCTGGTCGACCTGATGGCCGCGGTGCCGAGCATCGTGTTCGGCCTGTGGGGGGTCTACTTCCTGCAGGCGGCGATCATCCCGGTCTCGCACTGGATCTCGGTGTGGCTGGGCTGGATCCCGATCTTCGCGGTCACCGATGCGGCCGGTCAGCAGGCCAGCGATGCCAGCGCCTTCACCTCCTCGGCGTTCATCGCCGGCATCGTCGTCGGGTTCATGGTCGTCCCCACCCAGACCTCGATCATGCGCGAGGCCTTCACCCGGGCACCGATCGGCGAGCGCGAGGGCGCCTACGCCCTGGGCGCGACCCGCTGGGGAATGATCCGCTCGGTGGTGCTGCCGTTCGGCAAGGGCGGCATCATCGGCGGCACCATGCTCGGCCTGGGCCGGGCACTGGGTGAGACCATCGCCGTCTACATGATCATTTCGCCGATCTTCACCATCAACTGGCAGGTGCTGAAGACCGGCACCAACTCGGTGTCGGCGCTGATCGCGCTGCGCTACGGCGAGGCCAGCGAGTTCGGGCTGTCTGCGCTGATGGCGGCCGGCCTGGTGCTGTTCCTGCTCACCTTGGTGATCAACTTCACGGCGTCCTCGGTGGTGGCCCGGTCGCGGTCGGGGGCGCAGAGCGATGGCTGACATCTACCGCACCGAGGTGCTGCCGAGCGTCCGCACCACCCTGCCCGGCACCAAGACCGAGGACGACGGGCCGCGCCGTCAGGTGCACGGCTTCACCGCGGCCCAGCGTTACGACGTATTCGGTGCGGCGGCTGCCGGGGTGGCCCTGGCCACCTTGCTGTTCGGCTGGTTCGCCCCGCTGAGCGGAGCGATCGGCTGGACCGTGGTGGCGTTCCTGGCCTTCCTTGGGCTGTACATGCTGCTGATCTGGCTGCACTCGGACTTCGAAGAGGTCAAGGATCGCCTGATCACCACGCTGTTCGGGGCAGCCGGGACGCTGCTGTTCACGGTGCTGGTGTTCATCGTGATCTACACGCTGGGCCGCGGAACCGAAGCGCTCGGCCACCTGAACCTGTTCACCCAGACCATGAAGGACGCCGGCCCGCTGGACGGGCTGGACGTCGGCGGCATCCTGCACGCCATCGTCGGAACCCTGATTCAGATCTCGATCGCGCTGGCCATCACCATCCCGCTCGGGATCGGCACGGCGGTCTTCCTCAACGAGGTCGGCGGCAGGTTCGCCCGCTTCGTCCGAACGATCTCGGACGCCATGACCGCACTTCCCTCGATCGTGGCCGGCCTGTTCGTGTACGCGGCGGTCATTCAAGCCATCACCCACGAGCGCTCCGGGCTGGCCGCTGGCATTGCCATCACCGTGATGATGCTGCCGATCGTGATCCGCTCGGCCGACGTCGTGCTGCGGCTGGTGCCGCAGAACCTGCGCGAGGCGTCCTATGCGCTGGGGTCGTCGCGCTGGCAGACGGTCTGGCAGGTGGTGCTGCCGACGGCGCGCTCCGGCCTGGTCACCTCGGTGATCCTGGGGACTGCGCGCGGTATCGGCGAAACCAGCCCCGTCCTGCTCACCTCGGGAATCACGGCCGCCATGAACGTCAACCCGCTGGCCGGCCCGATGATCTCGCTGCCGCTGCAGGTGTTCGACTTCGTCCGCTCGCCCGAGCCGACCATGGTGGCCCGCGGCTTCGGTACCGCCGCCGTGCTGCTGCTGCTGGTCCTCGTCTTGTTCCTGCTGGCCCGGGGCTTGGGCGGACGCGCCCCCGGCGAGCTTTCCGATCGTCAACAACTGGCCGCGCGCGCCGCCTCGCTGCGTGACCTGAAGCGGTTCGAGGCCCGTCGTCCGCTGGTCGCCCCGGTGGTCGCGGCCCGCGTCGGTGTGCGCAGTGAGGAGCAGTCATGAGGTCGTCCCAGAGCAATCAGCATGCCGTCCGTCCGGGCTGGCGGCGGCTGGTCCGGCTGTCGGCGGCGCTGATCGCGCTCGGCCTAGCGCTGCCCTGGTCGGCCAGTCAGGCCGTGGCGGCCAGCTACTACCCGATCACCGGTTCGGGCTCGACCTGGTCACAGAATGCGCTAGATCAGTGGCGGGCCAATGTGGCCAAGAACTACGCCATGACCATCAACTACTCCGGGATCGGCTCAACCTCCGGCCGTCGGGACTTCATCGACGGCACCGTCGACTTCGCCATCTCGGAGATCCCGTTCCAGGCCAAGCCGGAGGACGGTTCGGCGCCGGAGAAGCCGACTCACGACTACGCCTACATGCCGATCGTGGCCGGTGGCACCAGCTTCATGTACAACCTGAAGATCGGCGGCAAGCGGGTCACCAACCTGCGGCTGTCCGGCGACACCGTGGCCAAGATCTTCACCGGCGCCATCACCAAGTGGAACGACGCGGCCATCCAGGCCGACAACCCGGGCCTGGCCATGCCGGCCAAGACGATCGTCCCGGTGATCCGCTCCGACGGCTCCGGAACTTCGGCCCAGTTCACCTTGTGGATGAGCAAGCAGTACCCCTCGATCTGGAAGACCGGGATGACCTCCCAGTTCCCGAGCTTCGGCAACTCGAAGGCACAGAAGGGTTCCGACGGCGTGGCCGGCTATGTCTCGCAGAACTACGGCGAGGGCGCCATCACCTACGTGGAGTACTCCTACGCCAAGAAGGCCGGCTTCCCGGTGGTGAAGCTGCTGAACAAGTCCGGCTACTACGTGGAGCCGACCGCTTCCTCGGTGGCGGTGGCCCTGATGCAGGCCAAAATCAACACCGACAAGTCGTCCGACAACTACCTCACCCAGATCCTGGACGGGGTCTACAACGCCACCGACAAGCGGGCCTACCCGCTGTCGAGCTACTCCTACGCCATCGTGCCGACCGAGGTGGCCGGCATCTTCAACACCAACAAGGGCAACACGCTGGCCGCCTTCATGCGCTACGTGCTCTGCGAGGGTCAGCAGCAGGCCGGCACGCTGGGCTACTCGCCGCTGCCGATGAACTTGGTGATGGCCGGCTCGGATCAGATCAAGCTGATCCCCGGCTCCGGCGGTAAGGGTGTGGATACCGGCAAGTGCAACAACCCGACCTTCAAGGCCGGGGATTCGCCCTCGAAGAACCAGCTGGCCCTGACGGCGCCCTACCCGGCCGACTGCGACAAGAAGGGGCCGACCCAGTGCACCATCGGTACCGGCGGCGCGAGTGCGTCCACCCCGACCTCGGGGCAGTCCGGGAACCCGAGCGCCAACCCGACCACGGGTGCGGGCACCGGCACGGGGACCGGGACCGGAACGGGGACGGGCTCGTCAGGCGGGGACGTCCCGACCTATGACGAGAACGGCAACCTGGTCAGCGGTGGCAGCGGGGACGGTGCGGTTTCCAAGCCGTTCACCCTTCCCGATCAGGGGATGGGGGCTTCACAAGGCCTGATGCTGGGAGCCGCACTGTTCCTGGTGGCTGCCGTGATCGTCCCGCCATTGGTCGGTCAGTGGCTCAAGACCGGGGGCCAGGGTGTCTAGTCGCACGATGCGCCGTCCGCTGGCTGCGGCCCTGCTGATCCTGATCATGCTGAGTCTGTCCGGGACGCCGCTGGCCGCCACCTCGGCCCGTGCCGACAGCGGTACGGGGTCAGCCGTGACCGTCCGCGCCGCCGACTACGACCCGGACGTCGCCGACTCGCCCTTCCCGAACCTGGCCGTCACCGTCTCCCAGACCAAGGATCTGATCCAGCAGGGCATCACGGTGAGCTGGACCGGCGGCAAGCAGTCGACGGTTCCGAGCACTCAGACCGGCGGGGAGAACTTCCTGCAGATCATGCAGTGCTGGGGCGACGAGCCCGGCAGCAACGGCACCCGTCCGGACCGGACGACCTGTCAGTATGGCGGGCTGAATGTCCCCGGCGACTCACGCTGGTCTACCCGGACTCCAGAGACCCAGATCCCCCCGCAGGACACCGATATCACCGCTATCGGCGAGGACTACTTCCACCCGACGGTCACGGCGGTGCCGTTTCGATCGGCAACCGGAGTGACCTTGGCCAGTGTCGCCGGCGGGGCCCGGGTGCCCGATGCGCCGGACCTCAACAGCAATGAGTTCTTTACTCGCTACACCACCAATGAGGTCTCCTGGGCAGGTTCAGATGCCGACGGTAAGGGTTCGGTGTCCTTCGAGCTCCAAACTGCGCAGGACTCACCGGGACTCGGCTGTGGCGCTGCGGTCACCGGTGCCGACGGCGCTGTGTCGGGTGCCTCCTGCTGGCTGGTGATCGTTCCTCGCGGCGATGCGGATGCATCGTTGACCAGCATCACGAAGTCGGGGTTGTTCTGGGAGACCTGGAAGCACCATCTGGCTGTTCGGCTCAGCTTCCAGCCTGAGGGAGTGCGCTGTGCGATCGGTGCCGCCGAGCGTCAACTCTCCGGCAGCGAGCTGATGCTCGGCGCAGTGGGCCAGTGGCAACCGACGCTCTGCGGGCGGTCCGGTGGAGCTGTCTACTCGCTGCTCACCGGCCCGGAGTCCGACGCCGCGCTGGCCGCCAACGGAACCGATCCGGCCCCGTTGGCCCTCACTTCCCAGGCGCTGGCCACGGATGGCGGGTCGGACTCGCTCGCCTATGCCCCGATCGCCGTCACCGGCGTTTCTGTTGCTTTCGCGATTGATCGCAAGGCGCGAGTGATCGGCGCGCCGGTGCCCGCAGAGGTGGCCGCTAAGGAGCGTCAGGCCTTCAGCAGCATGAAGCTGACTCCCCGACTGCTTGCCAAGCTGCTGACCGGCTCCTACACCGATGCTCTGCCACTCGGCGCGAATCTGTCGCACATCTCGAAGATTCGCAACATCACCCAGGACCCCGATTTCCTGGCGATCAACGACCCGGAGTGGGCGTCGATGAACATCACTGGCCCCGGCGTTGGTGACCTGCTGGTGCCGCTGGGCCGCTCTGATGCCGCTGTCGCCGTCTGGAAGTACATCCTCGCCGACCCGGACGCGGCAGCCTTCCTCGCTGGCAAGCCTGACCCGTGGGGAATGAAGGTAAACCCCTACTACTCGACAAATGCCAAGGTCAATCCGACCAAGGCCGCCCTCGGGCTGCCCGCTCAGGACTTCCCCAAGGCCGATCCGGTGGAGTTCAAGGGCACGGCGAACTATGACTATGCCGACTCCATCAATCTGGTCACCTGGCGCCCGTACACCTCCGGTCTGCAGATGGGTGCCTACCGGGTGCTCACCGGAGACCCCCAAGCGCTCGGAGGTTGGGATCCCAACTCGCAGCCGCCGAAGTACGGCAAGGGCAGCCGAGCGCTGGTCGGACTGCAGGCGGTGATCGGACTCACTGACACCGCCTCCGCCGAGCAGTATCAGGTGGTGCAGGCCTCGCTGCGGAATCCCGCAGGCAGGTACGTCCTGCCCAGCGCCAGTTCGCTCTCCGCAGCGGCCTCGGCAATGGTCAAGGACAAGAAGCAGCCGCAGGTCGTCGGCTTCGACCCGACCTCCACTGCGGCCAAGAAGGCAGCTGCCGCCTACCCGCTCACCATGCCGGTATACGCGGCAGTCAACCCGGCCATGAAGGATGCCGCCGTACGTGCGGACTACGCGAACTTCATCACCTTCGCAGCAGGAAGCGGACAGCAGCCCGGCACCGGCGACGGCCAGCTTCCTGCTGGTTACACGCCGCTTCCCGACTCGTGGCGAGCGCAGGCGCGAGAGCGGCGGGTTCCCGCCGGAGCCGACTCCGAACCCCACGACGGCGATTCCGACGTCTGCGGCTACCGGTAACCCGGTGCCCACCGTGGCCGACACCACCGCGGCCAGTGACCCGACAGCGACTGGAAACGAAGCCGGCCAGCTGGCCGGGCCGACCACGCCCGCCGACCCAAATCTCGGCGCTGCGGCCACGGTGGTTCCGGCGACAGCAGCGGTGGGTATGGCGGCCGTCCTCGGGGTTCCCTTCATGTCCCGCTTCCGGCGGAGACGACTATGACGGCCACTGCCGTCACCACAGACAACCGGGCGGGGGCCGCCTTGGAAAACGCCCCCGCCCGGAGGGTCGCCGCGTCCGCGGACGACCAGGTACTGCAAGGAAAGGATCTCACATGAAGATCAAGAGGCCTCTGGTCCTCGGTGTGGCTGCAGGAATCATCCTGTCGACCGTCGCCGTGGTGACCCCGGCTTTCGCTGACCCGGTCTCCAACAGCTACGCAATCGTTGGCTCGGATACCCTTCAGTCCGCCGTTGACGCTCTGACCAATGGGACTGACGCCACCGGCGCGCGGGTTCGCATCCTGGCCGGCAGCGCGAGCATCGGCAACTTCGACGCTTTCGCTCCCGGCTACAACGTGGCCGGCGGCACCATTCAGACCAAGCCGGCCGGGAACGCCTTTGCCCGTCCGAGCGGCTCCGGGGCTGGCGTGGACGCGCTGGTCGCCTCCATCAACAACACCACCTACGGCGCGAATGGCGTCGCGGCGGTGAACGTCGGCGGCCTGGTCGACATCGCTCGGTCCTCCGCCCCGCCGGCGAGCCCGAAGGCCAACGGAATCCTCGCCTGGGTGCCGTTCGGCCGAGACGCTGTTGCCTACGCCTATGTGGGCGGTAGTGAGGCTGACGCCACCAACGTGGCCAACCTCTCGGCTTCTCAGCTCAACGCCATCTACGGCGCGAGCTCTGACCAGGTCATCAACGGGACCACCATCAAGGCCTACCTGCCGCAGAGTGGCTCTGGCACGCGCAAGTTCTTCCTCGGTGCGATCGGTATCTCCAACAACACCGCTGGCACCGCCGTCTACACCAACAGCAACACCTTGGCCGAGAACGATGCGACAGTGTTCCCCACATCGATCCCGAGTGGCACTGCCTACATCGTGCCGTTCTCCGCGGCGAACTGGGTTTCCCAGAAGAACGGCGTGGCTCCGAACACCATTCCGGCCTCGGGTGCGGTTCGGCTTGGCACGCCGCTCAAGGACGGATCGGACAACCCGATTCCGGCCGTGACCGGAACCAGCCCGCTGGCTCCGAACCCGACCTACTACTCCAACTCGACCTTCGGCCGGGACACCTACCTGGTGGTTGAGGCTGCGCGGATCGACTCGACCAATACCGCCAAGTACGACGCCACGCTGGCCAAGCTGCTCGACCCGAGCCGCCCGTCCAGCCTGGTCAACATGAGCACCTCGGCATCCTCGGCCGGTGGAGTGAAGCGTGTTTACGGCTTCCTCACTGTGTCCGACACCACGGTGCTGCGTTCGGACACCAAGTGATCCCGGCCCATCACGACTCTTCGAAAGGTACGACTATGAACGCTTCATTGCGTCGTATCGGGGCGGGCACGCTCGCCGCCCTGATCGCATCCGTCGGCTTCGCCGGCACGGCCTTTGCAGCAACCGAGCCCACCACCTTCCCGTCGGGTTCTGATGCTCCGGTGTACCTGGTGGATGCCGACACGAACACGGGTTACGCAGCGGGCACGCAGCTCGAGTGGGACTCTCCGCTCGGCGTCGTCCTCTCTGCTGTTGCCGCCCCGACCGCCCCGACCGACACCGCTCCGATGCGGCTGCCGTTCGTCTCGGGATCTCTCACCGAGACGCCGTTCATCTCAGCTCCGGGTGCGGAGCGCACGCCGTCCAGCTGGAAGGCCTGGGCCGACGAGGTCAACCTGAACAACAAGGGCGCATTCCTCCCGAACGTCACTCCGATCGGTCTGGGGTACGGCAGCCAGTCGAGCATCCTGAGTGCCGGTGGCACCTTCAGCCTGGGCGTTGCCTACCGCAGCGGCCCCACCACGGTGACCGCTGCGTACTTCACCACGATCAACGTGGACGCCACGACCGGCACCTGGAAGTTCGCCACTCCAGTCACCATTACAGACGTGGCCACCACCACCACGCTGGCTGCCGACGCGACCTCGGTCGACCTCGGTAACTCGGTCACCCTGACCGCGACTGTGGCCGCCTCGGGCAAGACCCCGTCGGGCAACGTCGAGTTCTACAAGGGCGCCACCAAGCTGGCTACCCGGGCACTGTCCAGCGGCTCCGCGTCCTATGCGGTGACCCCGGATGCCACCGGCACCCAGACCTACTCGGCCAAGTTCGTCGAGAACACCGTCGGCAGCGACAAGTTCCTGGCATCTACCTCGTCCGACCTGTCGGTCGAGGTCACCACGCCGCCCCCGCCGGTCGTTCCGAATGCTCCCACCGAGGGTGCGCTGAACTCCGGCACGGCCAACGGCGCCACGGCGAGCTACGACGCCACCACGCACAAGGTCACCCTGAACGTGGACGCGGCGAACAACGCGAAGTCCGTGAACGTGTTCGCCTACTCCACCGCGACCTTCCTCGGTACTCAGACCGTGACCGACGGCAAGGTGGTGGCTGATGCCTCCGGCCTCGCCGCCGGCACCCACAAGGTGGCCATCGTCGACCCGACGACCTATGAGGTCATCGCCTGGGCCGACTTCGACAAGACCGACGCCGCGATCAGCCCGTCGATCACCAAGACCATCAACGCCGAGGCCGCTGCGGTGGCCCCGAGCGACGGTGAGTTCTCGCTGACCAACCTCAGCGGCGACACCGTGAACCTGACCAACCCGGCGATCGTCAACGGCAAGTCCGTCGTGTCCGGCACCCTGGGCAGCTTCAAGGTGACCGACCTGCGTCAGGTCTCCAAGCCGGGCTGGAACCTCCAGACCAGCGTGACCGACTTCACCAAGGGCACCGACACGATCGCGGCCTCCGCGCTCGGCATCAAGCCCAAGGCCGTCTCTCAGGTCGGAACCGACGCCACCGCTCCGACCCTGGGTGACGAGCAGGTCTCGGGCAGCGCCAGCTACCCGTGGTACTTCGCCACCCTGGCTGCCGGCAAGTACTCCGGTACCAGCACCTACGATGCCGACCTCACCTTCACCGCTCCCGCGGGCAAGCCGGCCGGCACCTACACCTCCACCCTCACCCTGACGCTGATCTCCCAGTGATCTGGGACGGGTGAGGGCAGGCCGTCTTTCGCCAGCGGTGACTGTCCCCATCCGTTCAGATCAGCGTCAGTCCCAGGCGCGTCCGCACGCGGGTTTCAGCCCCGGGTGCGGACGCGCCGCCTGCCCCTTTTGGGGGTCGTCGATTTCGTTCGTCCGCCGTTCACCCGGCGGTCTGATAGCCGCCACACAACAGATTTGTGAAGGACAAAGGGTAGAGCCATGACCTCTGCGACCCTCCGCCGATTCGGCGCTCTGATCGCTGCAGCAGTACTCGGCCTGGGCGGCGTGGTGCTGACGACCGGAGTGGCGCACGCCGAAGACACCGTCGGGATCGGCATCTCGCCGGCCGACACCAAGGGCAAGCCGGACGGCCGCAGCCGGTTCACCTATCAGGCCAAGCCCGGCCAGACGCTGACCGATCACGTCCGAGTGACCAACACCGGTTCCTCCAAGATCGAGGTCACCCTGTACGCGGCGGACGCCTACAACGACGAGAACGGCGACTTCGCCCTCGCCGACGGCTCGGAGAAGAAGACCGGTGCGTCCGCCTGGGTCACCTTCGACGGACGTCCCAAGCTGGGCCTGACCCTCAAACGTGGCGAGTCGAAGACCGTCCCGTTCACCGTCACCATCCCCGCCGACGCCGGCCCCGGCGACCATCCGGCCGGCGTGATCGCCTCCGCGGTCACCAGCGGGCAGGTCACCGTCGAGCGCCGCATCGCGAACCGGATGTACGTCCGGGTATCCGGTGACCTCCAGCCGATCCTCACCATCACCAGCTTCTCCGGGGTCTACCACTCCGGGCTGAACCCGCTGGACGGCTCGATCAGCGTGACCGCCACCATCACCAACAGCGGCAACGTCGCCCTGGAAGGCGCGACAACGCTCACTGCCAGCACCTGGTTCGGGGCTGCCATCGGACGCACCTCGCGAGCCGAACTGCCCGAGATCCTGCCCGGCAGCACCACCACGGTGAACTACGAGATCACCGGCGTCCCGCAGGTCGGCTTCGCCTCGGTCCGGATGCTGCTCCAGGGCGGCATCTCCGGCGATGCCCCCGACCCCGGCCCGCTGCCGGTGATCCAGCGTGACCTGCTGATCGCCGCCATCCCGTGGGCGATCGTGGCCGTGCTGCTGCTCGGCGGTGTGGTCTGGCTGGTGCTGTGGCTGCGTCGCCGCCGCGAGGACCGCTATGCCCGGGAGTGGATGGCCCACACCGAGGCCGAGGCGGCGGCCCGGGCCGCTGAGGCCGATGCCCAAGAGTTGGCTGTGGCGGTGGCGTCCGGATCGCTGGCCGCACAGCGGGCGATCCTGCCCGACGACGTCGCCGGCGGCTCGGTGTGGACGCACAGCGATGATCCCGACGGGCAGGACCCCCAGTGAGGCGCAGACGCGCCCGTGAGCTGACACCGCTGCTGCTGGGCCTGGTGCTCAGTGGCAGCCTGTTGCTGGCCGCCTCCGGGCTGGCCCCACGGGCGAGCGCCGATGACAGCATCGGCCTGAGCGTGGACGTCTTGTCGACCAGTCCGTCGCCGAGCTCGACCACATCGTCCACTCCGAAGGCATCGTCCACCTCGTCGTCGAGTTCGAGCGCTCCCGAGCCGACCGTGGCCGGCACCGAGGGCACCGGCACGCCTACCGACGGGCCGAGTACGGGTGAGGTGGAACTGGGCGGGCTGCTCTACGTCAGCGGTTTGGGCTGGAGCTACACCCCGTCGCTGAACCCGGCGGCCGGTGCGCTGGAGTTGAACTTCACCGTCCGCAACGCCTTCACCAAGCCGGTCGACGCCAGTGCCCAGTTCTGGGTGACCGGGATCTTCGGCCAGGTGATCGGCCAGTCGGCCACCGTCGGCGTGCTCAGCCTGCAGCCGGGGGAGACCCGGACGGTCTCGACCACGATCAGCGGAATGGCGCAATGGACGGTGGTGACGGCCCGAATGGTCTTCACCCCGCCGCCACGGCTCGGTTCGCAGAGCCTCAGCCCCGTCCATCGCGAGGAGGTGGTCTGGTTCCTGCCCTGGTTCGTGATCCTGCTGGCCGCGCTCGGAGGCGCCGGCTTCGTGGGCTGGCGCTGGTGGCGGGGACGTTCCGGCAACCCGGACGAGGCTGCAGCCGAAGCCACGCCGGACCCTGCCGGTGACCAGCCCGCGCCGGAAGCCGGGGTCGAATGAGTCAGCATTTCGGGGCCGCAGGAGCCGGCGCCGTCCTGGAGGCGCCGCGTCCGTCCGCTGCAGAGCCGGGTCGCCGCTCCAGCGGCACGGTGGCCCCCGGCACCCCCGACCGTTTCCGGCGTCCGCCCAAGCGGCTGCCCCGCCAACTCCCGCAGTATGCGCCGCTGACCCGCACTCAGCTGCTGATCCGCGGCAGTCTCGGGCTGGTGGCTGCACTGCTGGCCGCCTTCCTGATCGACCTGGTCGGGCTCAGCCACCTGCAGCACGTGATCGCGCAGCAGCAAGCCAGAGACCTGTTCACCGCCCAACTGGCCGACGGCACCGCCCCGGTCAACGAGGGCGATGTGGACGGCGTCCTGCTCGCCGACGGTGCTCCGGTGGCTCGGCTGGAGATCCCGGCACTGGGGATCAGCGAGATCGTCGGCGAGGGCACGACGTCGTCCGTGCTGGCCAAGGGGCCCGGCCATCGCCGGGACACCCCACTGCCGGGACAAGGCGGCGTCAGCGTGATCATGGGTCGGGCCAGTGCCTTCGGCGGTCCGTTCGCCAGGATCCAGGAACTGCCTCCCGGCGAGGCGATCAGTGTGGTCACCGGCCAGGGGGAGCAGCTGTTCCGGGTGATCGGAGTGCGCTACGCCGGCGATCCAGCGCCGGCCGCACCGGCCACCGGACGCTCCCGGATGGTGCTCGAGACGGCGCGCGGCGGACCCTACTTCCCGCAGGGCGTGGTCCGAGTGGACGCCGAACTGGTCTCGGCCACCCAGGCCAACGGCGGCCGGATGACCACCTCCGCCTCGCTGCCGGGCAATGCCCGCGAGCTGGCCGGCGACTTCAGTAGGGCCTGGGCCTTGGTCTTCGCGCTGCAGCTGCTGGTGGTCGCCGAAATCGCTGCCAGCTACGCCTATCGCCGGTTCGGCTGGTCGCGAACCTGGGTGGTGTTCGTCCCGGTGCTCACCCTGAGCTGTCTGCTGGTCGCCGACCAGATCGTCCGATTCCTGCCCAACCTGCTATGAGCTCGACCCAGGCGGACGACACCGCCGAACTGATTGTGAGGACTACTAGCCGATGAGCGTACCTGACCGAGTGGTTGAACCGACCCAGCCGCTGCCGGCCGTCCCCGCGCCGACGCCGAGTTGGACGGCGACGGTCGCCCCAGCCATGGCCGAGCCGGTGTCGCCGGTGCCGCCGACGCCGTTGCGTGCCGGTGGGCACCCCGCCCCGGCACCGATCGCCCCCGCACCGATGGCCCCGGCACCGATGGCCCCGGCGATGCCGAAACTCTCCGGGCTCGAAGCCCGCGCGATCTCAGCCTGGTTCGGTGAGCGCAAGGTGCTCGACCGGGTCTCACTCGACATGCCGCCGGGGGTGATCACCTCGCTGATCGGTCCGTCCGGCTGTGGCAAGTCCACCTTCCTGCGAATCCTGAACCGGATGCACGAACTGGTTCCGTCCGCGTCTCTGGCCGGTGAGGTGCTGCTCGACGGCGACGACATCTACGACCGACGCCACAAGCTGGTCGATGCCCGCAAGAAGATCGGCATGGTCTTCCAGAAGCCGAATCCGTTCCCGGCCATGTCGATCTACGACAACGTCGTGGCCGGGCTCAGCCTGACCGGGGTGAAGGTCGATCGGGATCACCGCGACCAGCTCGTCGAGACCAGCCTGGCCCGGGCCGGGCTGTGGAACGAGGTCAAGGACCGGCTGCGTCAGCCCGGCGGCGGCCTGTCCGGTGGCCAGCAGCAGCGGCTCTGCATCGCCCGGTCGCTGGCCGTGAAGCCGGCGATTCTGTTGATGGACGAGCCCTGTTCGGCGCTCGACCCGACCTCGACCCGAGTGATCGAGGAGACCATGCTCGAGTTGCGCAACGAGGTGACCATCGTGATCGTCACCCACAACATGCAGCAGGCCCAGCGCGTCTCCCAGCAGTGCGCGTTCTTCCTTGCCGCGCAGGGCCAGCCGGGCGTGATCGTCGAGCACGGCGATACCGACGCCATGTTCTCCACTCCGCAGGATTCCCGGACGCATGACTACGTCACTGGCCGATTTGGCTGACCCGCTCGCCGCGGCTTCGGACCCAGCTCGCACGTCTGTTCCGGCCGCGGAGCAGACGCCGGCAGCCGTTCCCGGGGGAGGGGGACGGCGCTGGCGCTCGGTGGTCACCAAGCTGGTGTCGGTGGTGCTGGTGTTCGCCGCCGCGGCCGGTGGGATCGTGGTCCTGGCCGCAAGCGCATCCGCCCGGACGGTGAACCCGGAGATCCCGGTCGCGCAGCCGGCCCCGGTGATCGGCGAGCCGGTGACCGACGAGGCCGTGGCCGAGGAGCCGGTCTCGGATCAGGCTTCGCCGAGCCCGACGGCAACGAGTGCGCAGTCGACCTTCGCGCCGCGGTACACCGCGGACACCGGGTGGCTGCGCCGCGTCGCGGCTGCCACCGGGATCCCGACGCGTGCCTTGGCCGGCTATGCCTCGGCGGCGATCGGCCTGACCAAGGAGCAGCCGGCCTGCGGACTGTCCTGGAACACGCTGGCCGCGATCGGTGCCGTCGAATCCAGTCACGGCCAACATCAGGACGGGCAGTTGCTGGAGTCGGGTCTGTCCAGTGTGCCGATCCGCGGCCCGGCTCTCGACGGCAGTGGATTGGGCATGATCCGAGACTCCGACAACGGGGTCTGGGACGGTGACAGCACCTGGGATCGAGCGGTCGGGCCGATGCAGTTCATTCCAGCCACCTGGCGGCGCTGGGGTGCCGATGGCAATGGGGACGGCAAGGCCGATCCGAACCAGATCGACGACGCCGCGCTGGCCGCCGGCCGCTACCTGTGTGCGTCCGGGTCGTTGCGCAGCCCGTCCGGGTGGCGGACCGCGATCTACTCCTACAACCACTCCGACGCCTACGTCGACAAGGTCGCCGGCGTCGCCAACAGCTATGCGGCGGCCAGCGCCGGCTGAGTGTTGTGCGAGTCGGCTGCCGCTGGATGAGGCCACCTGCCGCCCAGGGATGTGGCCCGCGGCGCGAGGCCGGTATCGAGATTCTCCGAACCTGTCGGGCCGCGTCGCCCGAGGCGGAGCGGGAACTCCCGCGGATGGCCGAGGATCTCGGCGACACGGTCACCTGGATCGCCGGCCGTCCGACCCGAGTGTGGGTGAATGGGCTGGTCATCAGTTCGACGACGAACGCCAACCACGCCCGAGGTGGACATGACAGCAGAGCGATCGCTGCTGGTGCTGGGCAGCGCCAACATGGATCTGGTGGTGAACGCCGCTCGTCATCCGGAGCCCGGCGAGACGGTCTTCGGTGACTCGTTCACCACGGTTCCTGGCGGCAAGGGCCTCAACCAGGCGGTCGCGGCCGCCCGAATGGGTGCGCGGGTCAGCTTCGTCGGTGCGGTCGGCCGTGACCTGTACGGCGACCGGCTGATCGAGTTGTTGGCCACGGCCGGCATCGACACCACCGCGGTGTTGCGTTCCGAGCTCACCACCGGGACCGCGCACATCACAGTGGACGGACGAGGCCGCAACAGCATCGTGGTGGTGTCTGGAGCCAACACCGAGCTCACGCCGGCCGCGCTGGCTCAGCTCCGCCCGGAGCCGGACGGGTGGTTGCTGACCCAGCTGGAGGTCCCGCTGCCGACGGTGGTGGCCGCGCTGGCCTGGTGCCGGCGCCACCGGGTGCGATCGATGCTCACTCCGGCTCCGGTGACGGCTCTGAGCGAGGAGGTGCTTGCGCAGGTCGATCTGTTGGTCCCCAACGAGATCGAGGCCGCCCAGCTGGCCGGTGCCGCGTCGCCGGAGGAGGCCGCTCGTTGGCTCAGCCGGCGTTGTGGGGACGTGGTGGTGACCCTGGGGGCGGACGGATCCCTGTGGGCCCGCGCCGGACGGATCGTCCATCACGAGCCATCCCGACGAGTGTCGCCGGTGGACACCACGGCGGCCGGGGACACCTTTGTCGGTGTGCTCGCCACCCGGCTCGCCGAGGGAGCCGAGCTCCCCGAAGCCATGCGTTGGGCCAGTGCGGCAGCCGCCATCGGGGTCACTCGGGCCGGCGCATCCTCATCGATGCCGGCCCGCAGCGAGGTTGTCGCCCTGCTGGGCTGAGGCTTCATCGCAGAGATCTACGACGCCGCACAGATGGACGACGCCGCGGGGCATCCGGTTCGTGTCAGGTTCGACCGTTGGCTACCGACCTCATCCCGTTCGCTGCCCGGTTCGACCGTTGGCTACCAAGCTCGTCCGGTTCGCTGCCCCACGACTCAGGCGGCCGTCGGTGGGCCGGTGTCGAGTCGGGGTGGCGAGGCGGCGGCCGGGGTCGGCGAAGACTCTGCGGGCCTTCTCTTGTGGCGGGCGTGACGCACGGGTCGCTGTGCCGGGTCGATTCGGGCTGGTGGGGTGAACTCGGGGAGGCCGTCGGGGGCGATGTGGAGTTGCCATTGGTCGCGGAGCGGGCCGTGGGCGGGTTCGATCAACGGGTGGTGGCTGTGGCACAACAAGGCGAGGTTCGATAGGGCGGTTCGGCCGCCGGCCCACCAGGGAATGATGTGGTGGGCTTCACAACGGGCGGCGGGAGCGTCACAGCCGGGGAACACACAACCCTGATCCCGAACAACGAGCGCGGTCCGGATCGCCGGAGTCACCAGCCGTACGGACCGTCCGACGTCCAACACTTCCGAGTGGGTGCCGAGGACGACGGGGATGAGGTCGGCGTCGCAGCAGATCCGACGCAGCTCGCCGGCCGACAACTGCCGCCCATCGCCCACAAGCCCGGCGCCGGCAGCACCAGCCACCAACTGGTTGTAGTCGAGCTGGACCAGCACCCGGCCACCCCAGGACTCTTTGCCCTTGCCACCAGCCTCGATGAGCGCGATCAGAGCGTCGGCTCGTCGCTGCTCGGCGGTGGGCATCACAGCCAAACGGTCGCGGCGTTCCAGCAGCGTCCGCCTGGTCTGCTCAGCCATCCCGTCGAGCTGTGCGATCCAGGCCTCCGCCGCAAGGCGGGGCAGCGAGCCATCGAACCGGACCGAGGCACCCTCGAAGAAGAACCGCAACGACCGCTGCCGATGCGCCATCTCAGCCTCACGCTGCAGCCGGGTCTCCATCGTCTCGGCCGCCGTCGCCGGGGCAACCGCAGCCAACACCTTGCCGGCCGACCGGGTCAGCTGATCGGCGTCGAGTTCACGGGCCCAGCCGACCATGAGCTCCTCGGCGTGCGCGACCTGCTCAGAGTTCAGCTGCGGTGCGAGACCGTCCAGCACTCCGGTGATCGCCCGCACCTGCCCAGTTCCGAGCTTCCCGGCCACCGCAGCCTCACCGACAGCTGGGTGCGAACCCAGCGCCCGGGCCTGACGCACCGCGCCGGCAGCTTCACGACGAGACAGTGTCTCGCCCGTGCCCAGCCATGACGCCATTGGAGCACCCGCAGCTTTCTCCGCCGCATGGGCCTGCTCAGCCTCCGCAGTCACCAGCGACGCCAGAGCGTCCACCCGACCCCGCACCCGCCGAGCCAACCGCACCAGCACCAACCGCTCGCCAGCATCCATGTCCGGGCCGCGCGGCGCCACCCGATCAAGCAGCGCATCAACCTCAGCCAGCACCTGGCTGGCCGGAAGAAGACTGCTGCTCGTCGTCATGAACACAGTCCACCACGAGCCACCGACACTTTTACGAACACCTGTTCGAATGAAGAACCCGAGTATTCAGGCCACACGCTGTGAGCTTCCCGGCGTCATCGACGGACAACTCACAGCGTGCGAGTCGGGTCAGCGCTTGGGTCGAACCACCTTGGTGTAGACGAAATACGAGTGGTAGCCGTACTGAGTTCCGGTGACCTTGACCTCGATCCGGGCTCGCGCGTCCTTGGCGTGGAGTTTGTAGGTGAGCCCGGTCGCTCCCTTGATCGCATGCCCGTTGCGCAGCCACTGGTAGCGGAGCGCGGTTCCGGGCGTCCAGGTGCCAGGCTTCAGGGTGAGGGTCTTGCCGACCGATGCCGTCCCGGTGATCTTTGGTGCGGTCCACACATCCAGATCGCCGAGCCGTACTGGCTTGCTCTGGCTCGAGCACACCTTGGCATCGGTGTACCCGTTGTGGTGAGCGATGACGCAGACCTTCACCCGCTTGCCGAGGTCGGACGGCGTGATGTTGTAGTAGAAGCCCTCGAACTCGGCTCCCGATCCGGGCACCCCGTTGACGTACCACTGATAATCGATCGAGGTCGGCGTGGGCGACCAGGTCCCGCTGATATCGGAGCGCAGGGACAGCCCCACCTCGGTGTTCCGATCGCTCAGCTTCGCGACCTTGGCGACCTTCGTGAAGGCGAGGTCGGGCCCGGCGTGCTGTGTGAAGAAGAGCGACAACCCGCCCCCCTGGTCGTTGGTGGACAGATGAACGGAACCGTGGTGGAGGCCGGGACTGGCGTAGGTAACCCTGCCCGCACTGCAGGTGGCCGCTGTCGAGTCAATCTCTGGGCAGATGGGCGAATCATCTATCCACCTGATGCCGAGGTCGGTCGGAGTGTTGATGTCGACGGACGGCAGTTCGCCCAGGCGTTGGTTGTGGGCCCAGATTGCGGCACCGTCTGGCAGTGCACTGAAGTCGCGGATCGAGTTCTCATTCAGGTACACCGTCGCGTCGGCGGCAACCTCGCTCAGGTCGGCGACGTCCGTGAGCTTGTTGTCGCCGATGCTGGCGAAGGTCAGCTTGGCGCCAGCCAGGGCTTCTACCGATTGGAGCTGGCCGCCGTCGAGGGTGACGCTGGTGAGCTGGCTGAGCGCGCCTCTGGGGCCGAGAGCGGTGAGCTCGTTGTCGGAGGCGTCGAGTATGCGCAACTGACGCAGCCCGAAGACCGGCGACAGATCGCGAATCGCGTTGTTGCTCACGCCCAGAGTTACCAGCGAGGTCAGCCCGCCGAGTGCAGAGAGGTCGGAGACATGGTTGAAGCCGACGTACAAGTACTTCAGTGCGCTGAGCCCGGACAGGGGGCCAAGGTCTCGGACATCGGCCTTTTCGACCCTGAGTGTCGAAAGTCGATCCAGGCTCGACAAGGGGCCAAGGTCCGGGATCGAGTTGAGTGAGAGGACCAAGTACTCCAAGCCGGTCAGACCTGCCAATGGTGAAATCGATGTGATTCGATTTGAACTCAGGACGAGCTTGGTGAGGCCGGTTCGTCCGGCTAGACCGGCGAGATCGGCGATCCGATTATTCGACAGATCCAGTTCGGCCAGCGCGGGAAGCGGTGGTAGTGAGTCGAGACTGGTTAGTTGGCTGCTCCCGGTCACCCACAGGCTGCGCAGCCGCGATGCTCCCGCCAGCGGAGCGAGGTCGGCGACCTCGGCTGAGGACAACGCGAGCCTGGTGAGTGAGGTGAGTTCGCCGATGCCGGTGAGATCACTGACGTGAGCACAGCTCAGCGAGTCCAGCCTCGCCAGGTTGGTGGCAGTTAGTTCGGTCTCGATCCCCTCGGATTTGAGCTCGGCGGCGAGGCAAGCGGCCAGCTTCGCGTCCGGGACGTCCACAAGGTCGGACGCATGGGCCGGGCCCACCCCGCCAATGGCCAGAGCGAGGCTCAATGAGGTCACTGCGAGGATTCGAGTCAGCAGCGTCAGGCTGCGGGGGCGGGTCACAGCGAAAGCCTAGGGACGAGGCTGTGGCCGCAGCGAGCGGGCGCTGGCTTCGTCCGCGAACTGACAACTGCGCAGCGCATTCGTGCCCCTTTTCTCACAGGTCAGACCATTCGTCTCACGCCTGTCCGCAATCGGACGTCGACGACAAGCTGTAGTAGTGGGGATGGGAGGATGGACCCATGAGTCAGCGAACCATTGGTGTTACCGAGGTAGCCCTCCGCGACGCCCACCAGAGCCTGATGGCCACCCGAATGGCCATGGAGGACATGGTCGATGCCTGTGCCGACATCGACGCAGCCGGCTACTGGAGCGTGGAATGTTGGGGTGGCGCTACCTACGATTCCTGCATCCGATTCCTCAATGAGGATCCCTGGGTCCGTCTTCGGACGTTCCGGGAACTGATGCCCAACTCCCGCCTGCAGATGCTGCTGCGCGGCCAGAACCTGCTCGGCTACCGCCACTACGAGGACGGCGTCGTCGATCGCTTCGTGGACAAGTCGGCCGAGAACGGCATGGACGTGTTTCGCGTCTTCGATGCCCTGAACGACCCCCGCAACATGGCCCGTGCGATGGCTGCGGTCAAGAAGACTGGCAAGCACGCCCAGGGCACCATCTGCTACACCATCTCCCCGCTGCACACCGTCGAGGGCTACGTGAAGCTGGCCGGCCAGCTGCTCGACATGGGTGCCGAGTCGCTGGCCCTGAAGGACATGGCTGCACTGCTGCAGCCGCAGCCGGCCTACGACATCATCCGCGGCATCAAGGAGACCTACGGCGAGGACGTCCAGATCAACGTCCACTGCCACTCCACCACGGGCGTCACCCTGGTGACCCTGATGAAGGCGATCGAGGCCGGTGCGGACGTCGTCGACACCGCGATCAGCTCGATGTCGCTCGGCCCGGGCCACAACCCGACCGAGTCTCTGGTTGCGATGCTGGAGGGCACGCCCTACACCACCAACCTGGACGCCGATCGGCTGCTCAAGATCCGCGACCACTTCGCCAAGATCCGTCCGAAGTACAAGGCGTTCGAGTCGGCCACCCTGGTCGACACCGACATCTTCTCCTCCCAGATCCCCGGCGGCATGCTCTCCAACATGGAGTCGCAGCTGAAGGCGCAGGGCGCCGGCGACCGGATCAAGGAAGTCATGGAGGAGGTCCCGCTGGTCAAGGCCGACGCCGGACACCCGCCGCTGGTCACCCCGTCCTCGCAGATCGTGGGCACCCAGGCCGTGTTCAACGTCCTGATGGGCCGCTACAAGGTGATGACCGGTGAGTTCGCCGACTTGATGCTCGGCTACTACGGCGAGTGCATGGGCGAGCGCAACCCCGAGGTGGTCGCTATCGCTCAGGCTCAGGCCAAGAAGGAGCCGATCACTCAGCGTCCGGCCGATCTGCTGGAGCCGGAGTGGGAGAAGCTGTCCGCTGATGCCGCCAAGCTCGAGGGCTTCGACGGCACTGACGAGGACGTCCTCACCTACGCGATGTTCCCCGGTGTCGCGCCCGGCTTCTTCAGCACTCGTGACGAGGGCCCGAAGAATGTCGGCAAGACCGCCGAGCAGCTCAAGGCAGAGGCCGATGCGGCCAGTGGCGCCGCTAATGCAGTCCGCGGCCCGATCAAGTACAAGGTCTCCCTCGGCGGACGCGACCACAGCGTCACCGTAGAGATGGCGTGAGGGGAAGCAGATGAGCAAGAAGCCAGAAACCATGAGCAAGCGCGTCGAAGCGCTGCACGAAGCTGAGGCCAAGGCCCGGCTCGGCGGCGGCGAGGCGCGGCTGGCCAAGCAGCACGAGCAGGGCAAGATGTCGGCCCGCGAGCGGTTGGACGCCCTGCTGGATCCGGACAGCTTCGAAGAAGTGGGCCTGTTCCGTCGGAACCGGACCACCACCTTCGGCATGGACGTCGCTGACATGCCGGCCGATGGCGTGATCACCGGCTGTGGCACCGTGCTGGGTCGTCCGGTGCGGGTGGCCAGCCAGGACTTCACCGTGGCCGGCGGTTCAGCCGGCGAGACCCACAACAAGAAGGTTGTGGCGATGATGCAGTCCGCGCTGGAGAACGGCACGCCGTTCATGTTCTTCAACGATTCGGGCGGCGCCCGGGTCCAGGAGGGCATCGACTCGCTGTCCGGCTACGGCCAGGTGTTCTACGCCAACGTCCTGCTGTCCGGTGTGGTTCCGCAGATCTCGATCATCGCCGGCCCCTGCGCCGGTGGCGCGGTCTACTCCCCGGCGCTGACCGACTTCATCATCCAGACCCGCAAGGCCCACATGTTCATCACCGGGCCGAACGTCATCAAGCAGGTCACCGGTGAGGATGTCACCCAGGATCAGCTCGGCGGCGCCGACACGCACATGTCGGTCTCCGGCGTGAACAGCTTCGTGGCCGACGACGACGAGCAGGCCATCCTGATCGCCAAGAAGCTGCTCAGCTTCCTGCCCCAGAACAACGCCGAGGACGCTCCGATCGTCCCGGGTGAGTACAACCTGGACTACGACGAGGAGATCGGCGACATCGTCCCGGTGGACGGCAAGGCCGGCTACGACGTCCGCGACATCATCGGACGGATCGTCGACAACGCCGACTTCCTCGAGGTTCAGGCCGGCTACGCCACCAACATCGTGGTGGGCTTCGCCCGGATCAACGGACGCAGCGTCGGCATCGTCGCGAACCAGCCGAACTCGCTGGCCGGTGTCCTCGACATCAACGCCTCCGACAAGGGCAGCAAGTTCATCCGCTTCCTGAACGCGTTCAACATCCCGATCGTCACCTTGGTGGACGTCCCCGGCTACCTGCCCGGTGTCGCCCAGGAGTACGGCGGCATCATCCGCCACGGCGCCAAGATGCTGTACGCCTACTCGGCAGCCACGGTTCCGAAACTGACCGTGGTGCTGCGCAAGGCTTACGGCGGCTCCTACCTGGCCATGTCGGCCAAGGATCTGGGCGCTGACCGGGTGTTCGCCTGGCCGACCGCCGAGATCGCCGTGATGGGTGCCGAGGGTGCGGCTGCTGTGGTCTTCCGCAAGGAGATCGCGGCCGCCGATGATCCCGAGGCCAAGCGCGCCGAACTGGTCGAGGAGTACCGCAACACCTTCGCCACTCCGTTCATGGCAGCCTCCCGCGGCCTGGTCGACGAGATCATCGATCCCGGCGACACCCGCAAGGCGCTGGCCATGGCTCTGGAGAACCTGGCGAGCAAGCGGGTGCTTCGTCCGGCCAAGAAGCACGGCCTGGGCCCGGTGTGATCGGTATGTCCACCAATGAGGAACTGCTGGATCTGGTCAAGTCGCTGACTGACCGGATCGAGGGGCTCGAGGTCAAGATCAAGAGCCTCGAGGTCCACTGCCAGGACGTCCCGGAGGAGACCATGGTGGCGATCGCCGCCGCCGTGGCCGCCTACCTGGGTCACCGCGCCAAGCGACGTCAGCCGCACTTCACCACTACTCAGGGCTGGAAGGCGAGCACCCGGCGTTCCCAGCTTTCCCACCACCCGCTGTACACCCGCTGACGGCGCGGAAGGAAGACCAATGAAACTGAAGGTAACTGTCAACGGAATCCCCTACGACATCGATGTAGAGGTCGAGGAGAACGAAGCTCCGCAGCTCGGCCCGATCATCATCGGTGGTTCGGGTGCCGGTTCGATCGTGGTCCCGACCACCGCTTCGGTGAGTGGCGCCTCGGCGAACGCCGTGACCGCGCCGCTGGCCGGCTCGGTAGCCCGGGTGCTGGTTGAGGAAGGCCAGGAGATCACCGCCGGAACGGTGCTGCTGGTCCTGGAGGCCATGAAGATGGAGACCGAGATCACCGCGCCGCGCGACGGCAAGGTGGCCCGGATCCTGGTCGAGAAGGGCACGGCTGTGCAGGCCGGCGAAGGCCTGGTCGAGGTCGACTGAGTCTGACTCACGCGAAGGACCCGTCCCCTCAGGGGCGGGTCCTTTTGCATGCGCGCGGGTTAGGCTGCCCGGCATGAGCCGGATCGCATTCATCGGACTGGGCCGGATGGGCTCAGGCATGGCCGGACGGCTGCTGGCAGCCGGCCATGAGGTCGTGGTCAGCAACCGGACGCCCGAGCGGGCCCGTCCACTGCTCGATAAAGGTGCCGAGTGGGCGTCCACTCCCGCGGCGGCCGTGGCCGACGCCCAGGCGGTGTTCACGATGCTCAGCGACGACGAGGCGTCCCGTGCGGTATGGGACGGCCCGGACGGGGTGCTGGCCGGACGCCCGGAGCCCGGCACCTTCGCCGTCGAGCACTCCACCCTGTCCGCGGCCCGGGTGCGGGAACTCGCCGACGCTGCTACAGCGGCCGGCATGCGCTACCTGGACTGTCCGGTCACCGGGCTTCCGGAGGCGGCCGCTGCCGGTGCGCTGACCTTGCTGGTCGGCGCCGATGAGGCCGACCTCGAGGCCGCTCGCGCCCTGCTGGAGCCGCTGGCCAGCGACCTGTTTCACTTCGGGCCGGTCGGGGCCGGCACTGCCTACAAGCTGATCGTGAACCTGATTGGCGCCGTCCAGATCGCCGGGGTGGCCGAGGGCCTGGCCATGGCCGAGCGAGCCGGCCTCGACCCGGCGCAGGTGGCCACGGCGCTCGCTCTGGGGCAGGCGGCCAGCCCTCAGGTCGTCCGCAACAGCCAGCGGATGGTGGCCGCCGATCACGACGCCAACATCGCCTTCTCCGGACGGCTGCGCCACAAGGACACCGCCTACGCGATGACCCTTGCCGACGAGCTCGGCGTGGGCGCCCCGTTCGGCCAGGTGGCCCTGGACGGTCTGGACGAGCTGCTCGCCCAGGGGATGGGGGAGCGCAACGAGAGCGCCATCATCGAGGTGGCTCGGCGGCGGCGTCCGTCCGGCGCGCCTCCGGCCTAGTAGCGCCGAGCGGCCCGGACGGCCTGCTCGCCGTAGCCGCCGCCGAACAGGGCGGCGTGCGCCAGCAGCGGGTGGAGCTGGTGAAGCCCGAGCAGGTCGGTCCAGTCGTCGGCCAGTGGGAAGGCGTCGGCGTATCCGGCGTAGACCTCGGCCAAATGCGGCAGCCCGAACAGGGCCAGCATGGCCAGGTCGGTGATCCGATGGCCGCCGTGGGCGGCCGGATCGATCAGCACCACCGAGTCGCCGCTGAACAGCACGTTGCCGGCCCACAGATCGCCATGCAGCCGGGCAGGAGGCAGCTCGTCGTCGAGTTCGCCGGCACTCAGGCGCTCGGCCAGGGCTTCGATCACGCCCAGGCCGGCGCTGTTCAGCGCGCCGTGCTGATGGGCGGTTCGGGCATACGGCAGGACGCGCTGCTCGGCGTAGAACTCACCCCAGCGCGGCGTCGGGCGCAGGCTCAGCGGGGCGTCGCCGATGAAGCCGTCACCCGACCAGCCGTCCGGCCCGACCCCGAAGGCGCTGGCTCCGGCGCTGTGGGTGGCGGCCAGCTGGCCGCCGAATCGTCGGGCCGCCGCCGCGCTCGGTGGGAC
>LUYM01000010.1 GCA_001603275.1 Actinomycetales bacterium Actino_02
CGGGTACCCCGGCGGCAGCTGCTGCGGGTACGGCGGCTGTGCCGGGAAGGTCGGCACCGGTGCGGTCACCGCGGCCGGCTCTACCGGCTGCTGGATCAGCCGCTCCGGCGGATCGATCGGTGGGATGTCGCTCGGCTTGCGAGTGTCCGACCCGGTCCAGGCCGGACGCTTGGGCCAGCGCTTCAGCGGCTCGAAGATCTTGGCGACCTGCTCCTTGTCGAGGGTCTCCTTCTCGAACAGCTGCCGGACCAACTCGTCCAGCACCTCGCGGTTGGCCGACAACACATCGAAGGCCTCCTGATGCGCGTTGGCAATCAGCTTGGCCACTTCGGCGTCCACCTTCGCTGCAACGTCCTCGGAGTACTCCCGAGCGCCACCGGCGTAGTCACGGCCCAGGAACGGCTCGTGCTCGCCCGAGCCGTACTTCACCGCACCCAGAACCTCAGACATGCCGTAGTCGGTGACCATGGCCCGGGCCACCTTGGTGGCCTTCTCGATGTCGTTGCCGGCACCGGTGGTCGGGTCGTGGAAGACCAGCTCCTCTGCCGCACGCCCACCCAGCATGTAGGCCAACTGGTCGAGCAACTGGCCGCGAGTCTGGGAGTACTTGTCGTCGTCGGGCATCACCATCGTGTAGCCCAGCGCCCGACCGCGCGGAAGGATCGTCACCTTCTGCACCGGGTCGTTGCCCGGCATTGCCGCGGCGACCAGGGCGTGGCCGCCCTCGTGGTAGGCCGTAATCAGCAGCTCGCGCTCGTTCATCACCCGGCTGCGCTTCTGCGGTCCACCGATGACGCGGTCGATCGCCTCGTCCAGCTGCGGCTTTCCGATGAAGCGCAGGTTCATCCGGGCGGTCAGCAGCGCGGCCTCATTCAGCACATTGGCCAGGTCGGCACCGGTGAAGCCGGGCGTCCGCTTGGCGACGGTAGACAGATCCACATCAGGAGCGATCGGCTTGTTGGCGGCGTGGACGCGCAGGATCTGCAGGCGGCCCTTCATGTCGGGAGCCTCGACCGGGATCTGCCGGTCGAACCGGCCCGGGCGCAGCAGCGCCGGATCCAGCACATCGGGACGGTTGGTGGCCGCGATCAGCACCACACCGCCGTGCACGTCGAAGCCGTCCATCTCGACCAGCAACTGGTTCAGGGTCTGCTCACGCTCGTCGTGGCCGCCGCCCATACCGGCGCCACGATGCCGTCCGACGGCGTCGATCTCGTCGATGAAGACGATGGCCGGGGCGGCTTCCTTGGCCTGCTCGAACAGGTCGCGCACCCGGGAGGCACCCACACCGACGAACATCTCGACGAAGTCCGAACCGGAGATCGAGAAGAACGGGACGCCGGCCTCGCCGGCCACAGCGCGAGCCAGCAGGGTCTTGCCGGTGCCGGGCGGGCCGTAGAGCAGGACGCCCTTGGGGATCTTGGCGCCGACTGCGGTGAACTTGGCCGGCTCGGAGAGGAACTCGCGGATCTCCTGCAGCTCCTCGATGGCCTCTTCACACCCGGCGACATCGGCGAAGGTGGTCTTCGGGGTGTCCTTGCTGGCCAGCTTCGCCTTGGACTTACCGAAGCCGAGCACCCGGTTTCCGCCGCCTTGGGCGTTGTTCATCATCAGGATGAACACCACGCCCAGCGCCAGGAAGGGCAGCACGCTGAACAGGAAGGTGCCCCACAGGTTCGGCTGCGGCGGCTCGCCGTTCCAGGTGTCGAGGGTGCCGGCATTGACGCGCTCGTTGAGCCGCTTGATCAGATCCTGGCTCTGAGTGCCCACCCAGCCGGCCCGCAGCTTCTGCGGCGGGTTGTCCTTGGTGGTGACCTTGATGGTCTGCTCGCCGTCGTTGAGGATGACCTGGCTCAGCGGCGTGTCGGAGTTGATCAGCTGCACGACCTGAGAGGTCGGCTTGTCGGTGTAGCCACCGGCATTGTTGAACACCTCAACAAGCAATGCGATGGCCAGGAAGCCCAGCGCGATCCAAATGATCGGCGATCTGAGGATCCGGTTCGATTTCATGAGCAGCCTTCGTGTGCGGTTCGTCCGGCTCGGACGCACCTAGGACGATACCGAAGCAGACAATAACCGGGGGCTGAGACGCCTCAGCTGTAGACGTGCGGGGCGAGGATCCCGACGTCGTTCAGGTTGCGGTAGCGACCCGCAAAATCCAGTCCGTAGCCGACCACGAACTGGTTGGGGAGGTCGTAGCCGACGTACTTGACGTCGATTTCGGCCTTCATCGCGTCCGGCTTGCGGAACATGGTCATGATCTCGAGGCTGGCCGGATTGCGGGAAGCCAGGTTCTGCATCAGGTAGGTCAGGGTGAGTCCGGTGTCGATGATGTCCTCGACCACCAGGACGTGGCGGCCCTCCAGATCGGTGGACAGGTCCTTCAGGATCCGCACCACCCCGGACGACTGGGTGCCCATGCCGTAGGAGGAGACGGCCATCCAGTCCATGGCGCAGTGAATGCTCAGTGCGCGGGAGAGGTCGGACATCACCATCACCGCGCCGTTGAGAACCCCGATCAACAAGGGGTTCTGGTCGGCGTAGTCGGCGTCGATCTGGGCGGCGATCTCAGCGATCCGCTCATCAATCTGGGCTCGGGTGAAGAGAATTTCGGTCAAATCGGCGGTGACGTCAGCTGCATCCACGGGGCATAACCTACCCGGCCGGGGAAGGCGTCAGCGACCTGCGGGTGTTCCTGGCTGCTCGGCGAGTTGCCCCGCTCAGTGTGCCGACCCGGCTGCACTCGATCCGGACGGCTCGACCCACAGCCCGCCGTCGCGGCGACGCACCCGGACGCCTGGCAGGTCCACGCCCCGTTGGCCGTGCCAGTCGTCGATGAGCGCCAGCACGGCCTCCAGGTGAGCGGCGCTGAGGTCATTGGCCCCGCACGTGCGCAGCCAGTCGCGCAGCACCCGACTGCGCAATGCCGGCGCCAGTTCAGCCAACTCGTCGACCGGGAAGGGCAGGCCTGGGGCTGGCAGCGGATGCTGGCCGGCCAGCGCGTCGAGGAGGTCGGCGTCCCGGCGGGCCAGCTCAGCGGTCCGAGCCAGCGCCTCGGCGATCCCCGGGCCCAACTCGTCCTCCAGAAGCGGCAATACCCGGTGCCGGACCCGTACCCGGGTGAATCGTGGCTCGCTGTTGTGCGGATCCAGCCACGGCTCGACGCCCAGTTCGCGGCAAGCCTGTGCCGTCACCGAGGCCCGCAGCCCCAGCAGCGGACGAACGATCGCCCCCCGCCGGGCGGGCATCCCGGCCAACGAGCGCGGGCCGGAGCCGCGAGCCAACCCGAGCAGGACCGTCTCGGCCTGGTCGTCGAGAGTGTGCCCGAGCAGGATCAGCTGCCCTGGTCGGGCCTCGGCCTCCAGGGCGGCATAGCGCGCCTGGCGGGCGGCCGCCTCGGTGCCGTCGGCGCTGTCGGCGACGGTGACCGAGCGCACCGCCACCTCGATCCCATGGACGCTCAACTGCTCGGCCACCGCCGCAGCGACCTCCGCCGAGCCGGGCTGCAGCCCGTGGTCGATGATGACCGCCCGGACGTCCAGTCCGCGCCGGAGCCCGACCAGCTGCGCGGCAAGGGCCAGGGCCAGCGAGTCCGGCCCGCCAGAGCAGGCGATCAGCAGCGGGCCGTCGGCGACGGCCTCGACCGCCTGAACAACGGCCAGCGTGGCGGGGCCGAGCGCCCGTTTGGCCATCAGACTCGGCGCAGCCACAGCTGCGGGTCGTGGATCTCGGCCAGGGTCGGCAGCGCCTCAGGGCCGACGAAGGCCCGATTCAGGACGTCCACCCCGGCTTCGGTGATCACCGCCTGGCAGAAGGCGGCGCCGTCGCGGTACTGGTCGCGTTTGAGGTTCAGCCCGAAGATCCGGGAGACCACTCCGGCGAATCCGCCCTGGTCGCGATGCTGTTCGAAGACCGCCCGGATCGACGGCAGCGTCGGCACGGCCGTGGCCGGCACCCGGTCCATCATCACGTCGGCGTGGCCCTCCATCAGCGACATCACCGCCGTGGCCCGGTCGAACGCCTCTCGCTGCCCCGGCCCGCCGAGCAGTCCGGGCAGCCCGCGGTGCCGTTGCGGCGCGGGCTCGTCCTCCTCGTCGGCGATCACTTCGGCGATCAGCCCGGTGAGGTGGCTGCGCAGCCAGGGCGCTGCACCGAACTGGAAGCTGTGGGTCTGCTCGTGCAGGCACACCCAGAGCCGGAAGTCCCGGGGCAGCACGCCGAGTCTGCGTTCCAGGCCGACCACGTTCGGTGCCACCAGCAACAGCCGGGACGGCTCGGCGAACGGGTCGAACTGGCCAAGGATTCGGGTGGCCACCACCGCGAGCACCGTCCCGGCCTGGACGCCCAGGGCTCGGGCCCGCAGCCGCTGCGGCAGGCCCTGCGGCTGGCGAAGCACCCCGGCCCGGTCGAGCATGGCGTCGGCCGAGGACGCCGCCGCGGCCAGCCAGCCCGGACGGTCCACCACCAAGGTGATGGCCGATGCGGGCTCGGTCAGCTCGGTGACCTCGGCGACCAGTTCCCGCGAACGATCAGCGGCTTGATGCAACTCCTCCACCACGGACGTGATCTGGCCGGCGTTCAGCTCTGGCCCTGGCGGCACCAGGGTGGCGCCGGTCCGCATCGCCGCAGCCCAGTCCACCGACGCCTGTTCCATGCGGCAACCCTACGGCGCGAAACCCAATGTTCAGCGGCAGCCGCAGCCGGCCAACACGCTGGCCGAACGGTCCAGCCAGTTGTAGGCACTGTTCTGGCCGGCAGTCTTGTTTCCGATGAAGGCGAACACCAGCCGGGCGCCGTCTGCTGTGGTCACCCAGCCGGCCAGACTGGCCACGGTGCGTAGCGTCCCGGTCTTGGCGTGGACGCGGCCGCGTCCGGCCTTCTCGGCCTTGTCGTCGAAACGATGTTTCAGGGTTCCGCTCTGGCCGGCCACCGGCAGTCCGGCCGCCACGGCCATCAGCCGCTCGGTTCGCAGCGACAGGCTGATCGCTTTGGCCAGCACGTTCGCGGTGACCCGGTCCTTGATGGCCAAGCCGCTGCCGTCGAGGATCACCATCCCGTCCGACCACAGGTCGTGGGCTTTCAGCCAGGTGGTCAGGGTGGCAGCGGCACCGACGAAGCTGCCGGGACGGCCGCTGGCCAATGCCGCCTGCCGCAGCATCACCTCGGCCGCCAGGTTGTCGCTGTAGGCCAGGGTGTGGGCGATCACGGTGGCCAGCGGGGCCGAGTCGACCGAGGCCAGCACCGTGCCGGGGGTGGCCAGCTTGGTGGGCTTCACCGAGGTGACCGTGATCTTGGCCGCAGTGAGGCGCTTGGCGAGGGCTTCGGCAGCGAACTTGGCCGGGTTCGACTGGGCCCGCCAGGAGTTCACCAGCCCGGAATCGATGGTCAGTGCGCCGATCTTGGACTCGTAGCTCTGCCACGACGACTTCCAGTTGGGGCTGAACGACGGCCCGGAGAACAGGCTGGCGTCGTAGCCGAGGGCGACCTTGGTGATTCCGGCCGAGCGCAGGCTGGCCACCGTCTGAGCGGCGAGCTTCTGCAGCGAGGCGGGCCGATCGGCGTCCTTGCTGGTCTTGTCGGTGAGCAGCGGGTCGCCGCCGCCGAGCAGCACGATGCGCCCCGGTTTGGTGGTCACCACCGAGGTGGTGAACCGGTGATCGGCACCCAGGGTGTCCAAGACGGCCATGGTGGAGAGCACTTTGAGGGCGGAGGCCGGGGCCAGCGGACGGTCGGCACCGCTGGCCGTCAGGGTCTGGTCGCCGTCGGCCAGCACCACCATGCCGCGCGTCCCGATGGTCGTGGCCGGGACTTTGGCCAGAGCCGCGGACAGCACGTCCGGCTCCGGCAGCGGGGTCGGTGTGGGAGTCGGGGTCGGGCTGGACGAGGTCGCCGCGGTGGAACTGGGAGCCGGTGATCGTCCGGGCGTGTCGGGCACGCCGAGGGCACAGCCGCTGACCAGCAGGGCGGCAGCAATTGCGGCGGCCAGGCGCCTCGCACCGCCGAAAGACGGCCGGAGTTCTCGCGATAGGCTCGGCTCATTCATACCTCGAACATCATGGCAGAGAGGATCCGATGACCCCGACTGATCGGCCTAGCTTCGCCCGCCCCAAGATCCGCCCCAGCCTGCATTTCGACGTCACCGTCGAGATCCCCAAGGGCACCAAGAACAAGTACGAGATGGACCACCACACCGGCCGGATCCGGCTGGATCGGACCCTGTTCACCTCGACGCAGTACCCCAACGACTACGGCTTCATCGAGGGCACTCTGGGCCAGGATGGCGACCCGCTGGACGCCATGGTGCTGGTTCCCGAGGCCACTTTCCCGGGCGCGCTGATCGAGTGCCGAGCCATCGGAATGTTCCGGATGAAGGACGAGATGGGCGGTGACGACAAGGTGCTGTGTATCCCGGTCGCCGACCAGCGCCAGGCGAACATCCGTGAGCTCACTGACTTGCCGAATCTGGCCCTGCTGGAGATCGAACATTTCTTCACCGTTTACAAGGACCTCGAGCCCGGTAAGTCGGTCGAAGGTGCGATCTGGGTGGGTCACTCCGAGGCTGAGATGGAGATCAAGGCGAGCTGGGAGCGCGCCCGCGGCACGTCGTACGAGAACGAGTTCACTCGCGACTGACCCGGAACTCATCAGACCATGGCAGTCCGCGGCGAACCGAAGGCGCATCGCCTGTACTTGATGCGCCACGCCGACGCACTGTCCACGGGGCCGGATCCGCGAGATTTCGCCCGGCCGCTGAGCCCCAAGGGACGGCGTCAGGCCCGCGACGCCGGGCTGCTGCTGGGCAAGCAGCGGGTCGAGTTGGTGCTCAGTTCATCGGCCAGCCGGGCCCGGCAGACCACCGAGCTGCTCGGGCTGGCCTGCCCGGTCCGCTACCTGGATCGGCTCTACAACGCCGGCTCCCGGCAGCTGCTCTCCGAGCTGTCCGGGGTGGACGATCAGGTGCTCACCGTGCTGCTGGTCGCCCATGCTCCCGGGGTGCCGGCCCTGGCGTCGAACCTGGCTGATCGGCAGCACTCGAATCCGGAGGCCATGGATCGGATTCGCTACAACTTCCCCCCGGCCACCGTGGTCGGATTGGAGTTCTATACCGGCTGGTCGGCGCTGGCCGAAGCCCGTCTTTTCACCGCGCAACACCTCTGAACCGCCGCTGCCACTACGCAGTATTGCCAGTCTGCTGCGGGCCGAAATGGGTCGGCCTACGCTGCCGATAAGGGTGTCGTGGGCTCGCCCGGCCGGAGCGGAGAGCTCGCCCGGTTTCGCCGTTCGCCGTATACCCCCTACGGTATTTTCATCAGGTCAGATCATCGCCGGCACCGACGCCGGCGGAAGGAGAAATGATGGCCGAGGTATTGGTCCTCGGCGCTGGGGTATCCGGACATACCGCGGCGCTTCATCTACGACGACTGCTAGGTCGCCAACACACCGTGACGGTGGTCTCGCCCAACGCGAACTGGAACTGGATCCCGTCCAACATCTGGGTCGGCGTGGGCGACATGGGGAAGAAGGACGTCGTCTTCCCGCTGGCCCCGATCTACGCCCGCAAGGGCATCGGGTTCCGGCAGGCCAAAGCGGTCGCCATCCGTCCCTCGGGCGATGACGAGGACGCCAAGGGTGCCGTCGACATCGAATACACCGAGCCGTCCCGCGCCGGCCAGAGCGAGCGGCTGCGCTACGACTATCTGATCAATGCCACCGGGCCGAAGCTGCGCTTCGAGGCCACCGAGGGGATGGGCCCGGACGGATTCACCGCCTCGGTCTGCACCGCCGACCACGCCGTCGAGGCCAACGAGAAGCTCCGCGAGACCATCGCCAAGCTGAAGGCCGGCCAGCCGCAGACCTTGGTGGTCGGGATGGGCCACGGCACCTGCACCTGCGAGGGTGCTGCCTTCGAGTACACCTTCAACGTCGACCACCTGCTGCGCGCCGAAGGCGTCCGCGACCTGGCCCGCTTGGTGTACCTCACCAATGAGGCCGCGCTGGGTGACTTCGGGGTGGACGGGATGGTCTTCGACCAGTCCGGCTTCCAGACCACCAGCGAGCTGTGGACCGGGTCGCTGTTCCGGGAGCGTGACGTCGAGGCGATCCTCGGTGCGCACGTGACCAAGGTGACCGCTACCGAGATCCACTACGAGCTGCTGGACGGGTCGCTACACACCATCGCGCACGACTTCGCCATGCTCATTCCGCCGTTCGGTGGCCAGCCGCTGAAGGCCTACGACGCCGAGGGCAACGACATCACCGGCGAGCTGTTCGCCCCGTCCGGCTTCATGAAGGTGGACGCCAACTACACGGCCAAGCCCTACGAGGAATGGACCGCCGACGACTGGCCCAAGACCTATGCCGCTGTCGGCTACGACAACGTGTGGGCCGTCGGGATCGCCTTCGCCCCGCCGCACCAGATCTCGCGTCCGCGCAAGAGCCCCAACGGGACGATGATCGCCCCGGCTCCGCCGCGCACCGGGATGCCGTCCGGCGTGATGGGCAAGACGGTGGCCATGACCATCGCCGACCGGATCAAGAACGGCCCGTCAGCGCCGTCCCGCACGGCGTCGATGGCACGGATGGGGGCAGCCTGCGTGGCTTCGGCAGGCACCGGCCTGACCAAGGGCTCGGCTGCCGCGATGACCATGCTGCCGGTCGTCCCGGACTATCAGCGCTACCCGACCGGACGCGACGTCCGCGAGACCCGCGGCGAAATCGGTCTGCACGGGCACTGGGTCAAGCTGATGCTCCACTACCTGTTCATCTACAAGGCCAAGGCCCGCCTCGGCTGGCAACTGATTCCGGAGTGACCATGTCGCAACTGTCCATGTCGGCACCCACGCCGGGTGCCGAGCCGATCGCCGATCTGTCCAAGGCACCGCTGCCGACCGCTCGGACGCTGCGAGTCCGTCGCAACGTCGCCCTGCAGTTCTTCCGGTTCCTGTCATTCAACTCCCGGATCATGCGGATGGTCGTGAAGGGCCACAAGTAGCGTCCGCGCTACCCGTCCTGCCGCGCGACTCCGCCCCGCTACCCGTCGGTCGCTTCGCTACCCGAACCATCGCTTCGCTACCCCTGGATGGGTAGCGAAGCGGCCTGACCGGTAGCGAAGCCCGACGGACCGGTAGCGAAGCCCGACGGACCGGTAGCGAAGCCCGACGGACCGGTAGCGAAGCGCGGACGTTCAGACACCACGAAGGCCCGCCCGAGTTGCCTCGGACGGGCCTTCGGTGACGTACTGAAAGAGCGAACTCAGGCCAGGGAGAGGAAGAGCTTCTCCAGCGAGGCGGTGTCCATGCTCTCGCCGCTGGGGTCGTCGGTGAAGCACTGACGCAGGCCCACAGCGATCACGGCGAAACCGGCCCGGTCCAGCGCCTTGGAAACGGCGGCGAGTTGGGTGACCACTTCGCGGCAATCACGGCCGTCCTCGATCATCCGAATGATGCCGCCGATCTGACCCTGAGCGCGCTTGAGCCGCTTCAAGACCGACTCGAGCTCGTCCTTGTCGATTTCCATTGCCGTTCCCTCGCTGAATGACCACGTGAGCTTGGTGCTACCCGGTACGGTATCGCGCTCCAACTCACTCATTCAGCCGAACCGGAATCCTGTGTGGCCATCTCAGCCATCTCGGCGCGGACGGCGTCCATATCGGCGCTGCGGACGGCACCGATCAGCTCTTCCAGAGCCGGAGCCGGCATGGCCCCGGGCTGGGCGTAGACCAGGATGCCTTCGCGGAAGACCATCAGAGTCGGGATCGACATGATCCGGGCCGCGGCGGCCAGCTCACGCTGCGCCTCGGTGTCCACCTTGCCGAAGACCACATCCGGGTGGTTGTTGGAGGCTTCCTCGAAGACCGGGGCGAACATCCGGCACGGCCCACACCAGGCGGCCCAGAAGTCGACCAGGACGATGTCATTGTCGGCGACCGTCTGCTCGAAGTTGGCAGCAGTCAGCTCAGTGGTGCTCATTCACAAACTCCTCGGTTCAATACCCCCCAGGGTATCATGCTGGGCAACCCGAGCCTAGCCCGGTCGACCACCCAGGTTAGGCCTTCGGCAGTGCAATCCAGAAGCGTGAGCCCATGCCGGGCTGCGACTCCACGCCATAGCGTCCCTGATGAGCGGTGACGATGGCCGCCACGATGGCAAGCCCGAGCCCGGAGCCGCGGGCTGAACTCGTCCGCCGGACCCGGTAGAAGCGATCGAAGACCCGCGGCAGTTCGTCCGCAGCGATCCCCACCCCGCGATCGACCACGGTGATCCGCACCTCGTGGTCGCCGGGCGCGACGACGAGACCGATCGGGGTCCCGTCCGCGGAGTACTTCACGGCATTCGTGATCAGCGCGGTCAGCGCCTGGCTGAGCCGATCGGCGTCGGCCCGCACCGACACCGCGGACGGACAGTCGACGACCACCTCTCGCCCGGGCTCGCGGACCCGCAGGTCGGCGGCCAGGCCGCCGAGCAGGGCGCTGAGGTCGACCGGCCGCAGGGCCAGTGCGGCGCCGTCACCCAGGGTGGTCAGTTCGAGCAAGTCGTCGACGATCCCACCCATCCGGGTGGCCTCGGCGTTGATCCGGGCCATGGCGTCGGCGACCTGCTCGTCGGTGGCCAGGCCGCCTTGGGCGTACAGCGAGGAGTAGCCGCGCAGCGTGGTCAGCGGGGTGCGCAGCTCATGGCTGGCATCGGCCACGAAGCGACGCAACTGTTCCTGGCCGGACGCCGTGGCGGCGGTCATCTGGTTGAAGGCGGCGGCCAGCCGTCCGGCTTCGGTGGACGGGTCGCCGGGCGCAACCTGGACCAGGTCACGTCCGCCGCTGGCGGTGACCTGGTCGGCGGCGTGAGTCAGCTCAGCGATCGGGGCCAAGCCGAGCCGGTTCAACCAGTAGCCGACCAGGACGGCCACGCCGGCCACCGCAAGCCAGGCGATCACCAGGGCCATGATCAGGCGTTGCACGGCAGCGTCCACCCCGTCCATGGGCAGCCCGATCACCAGCGCCCGGGTGGCCAGCGGCACCTCGACCAGCCGAATCCGAGTGCCCGGATCGCCGGCGGCGAGCCGAGTCACCGCACCGGCGCCGACCTCATTGCCCAGCAGCACCGGCTCGAGTTGCGGGTGCGACTGCGGAGCCAGCACGGTGCGCAGCCGTCCGTCCGCGCGCTGGACGCCGACGTAGCTGTCGGAGAGCAGATCACCGGCCGCCGCCGTGCCGAGTTCGGCCCGGTTGGCGATGCTGATCAGCACCTTGGGGTTGCCGGTGAAGGAGGCCAGCCGGTCGTCCAGCTGACCGATCAGGTAGGACCGCTGAGCCAGCACCACCCCGGCGAACGCGATCGCGATCAGGACCAACAGCGCCGTGGCCGACCAGACCAGACGCCGGCGCAGGCTCATTGCGGCTCCCGGATCGCGTAACCAACGCCGCGCACTGTGTGAATCAGGCGGGGTTCGCCGGCGTCCACTTTCTTGCGCAGGCTGGAGATGAACGACTCGATGATCGCCGACTCCCCACCGAAGTCGTATTGCCAGACCTGATCGAGGATCTGGGCGCGGCTGACCACCCGTCCGGTGTTGGTCAGCAGGAGTTCGAGCAGCCGGAACTCGGTGGCCGACAACGCGACCTCAGCCCCGCCTCGCCAGACCTGATGAGCATCGGCGTCCAGAATCAAGTCGGCAACCTGCCAGCGGTGCTGTGGGACGGGCTGCTCGGCTCGGCGCCGCAGGGCCACCTGCACCCGCGCCACCAGCTCCTCCAGGGCGAACGGCTTGACCACGTAGTCATCGCCGCCTTCGGTGAGCCCCTTCACCCGGTCGCCGGTGGTGCCGCGGGCGGTCAGGAAGATCACGGCGGCCCGGCTCCCAGCGGCGCGCAGCCGCTGGAGCACCTGATAGCCGTCCAGGTCGGGTAGCTGGATGTCGAGGACGACGACCTGCGGGTCGAGCGTCGCGGCTGCCGCTAGGGCGTCCGCTCCGGTCGCTGCGGTCTCCACCTGATAGCCCTGCAGCCGCAAGGCCGTCCCTACCAGGAACGCGATGTTCTCCTCATCGTCGACCACGAGGATCCGGGACGCTGCTGCCACGGCTCAACGATGCCAGCCCGTGACCGGCGCTGACGAGCGCGGCGTCCAGCTTCCAGGAGATCTCCAGGTTTCCTTGATCGAGCCTCCAGCCGGGCCGTCCAGATTGGTGACAACGACAACCCACAGGAGGACTTCGATGAAGCTCACCACCTCGATCATCGCCGGCGCAGCCGTCCTGGCCGGCGGCGGACTGTTCGCCAGCCAGGCCATCGCCGCGCCCACCACCCCACTGCCGGCCGCCACCACCGCCGCCACCGCCTCGGCGTCGGACACCACCCGGACTCTGGGCCAGGCCGGAGTGATCTGGTTCTACACGGCGATCAGTTCCGAGCAGCGCGACTGCCTGGCCGACGCGAACCTGCAGCGCCCCGAGGGCAAGCTGACCGCCGATCAGCGCAAGCAGCTGAGCAGCCAGGTGAAGACCGCCTTGGCCAACTGCAAGATCACGGTGCGCGGCAAGGCCGCCGAGCGGGAGCGGCTCGGCTTCGCCTGGGCCAGCCTGACCAGTGAGCAGCAGCACTGCCTGGCCGACACCGCGCTCACCCGTCCGGTCGGCGTGCTGACCACCGCCGAGCGCGACGCGGTCCGTCAGTCGAAGCTGGACGCCGCGAAGGCCTGCGGGGTCGGCGTCTAGCCGCGATCCAGCAATCCCTGGGACAGCGCCGTCGGTGCGGTCGGGGCCAACGGAAGCCGCTGCAGCAGCACCGCGTGCACGCTGTGGTAGAGATCCGGACGCCCCGGCCACACCGTCCCGGCCGGACGATTCTGCGGATCCAGTTCGTGAATCCAGGCCCCGTCCGGGCCGATCAGGTAGGTCTTGGCGTAGTCCCAGCAACGCCGATACCACTGCTGGTAGCGCTCGTCGCCGGTCACCGAGAACAGGGCCGCCGAGGCCGAGATCGCCTCGGCCAGCACCCAGTGCATCCGCTGGGTCACCACCGGACGTCCGGCCCAGTCGGTGGTGTAGACGAAGCCGTCCGCGCCGTCGGCATGCCAGCCGTCGGCGACCGCCCGGTCGAACAGTGCCTGAGCGCCGGTGAGCAGCGAGGCCGAGGCGTCCGCGCCGAGAGCGGCTCGGACGTGCAGGGCCAGCCGGGCCCACTCCAGGCCGTGGCCGACAGTGGCCCCGTACGGCTCGAAGGGGTGATCGGGCTGGTCACGATGGTGTTCCAACAGCGGCACCCAGTCGGGCGTGAAGTGCTCGGGGATCCGCCAATCGTTGTTCTCAGCCCAGCCCAGCACCGTCTGGGTGATCCGCGCCGCACGCTGGCGCCACAGCGGGTTACCGGTGGTGTCGGCCGCCGAGAGCAGCGCCTCCACCGAATGCATGTTGGCATTCACCCCGCGGTAGTCCGAAACCTGCGACCAGTCCTCGCTGGTGGAATCCAGGTGCAGGCCCGGACCCTCCTCCCAGAAGTGCTGGTCGAGGACGTTCAGGGCGTCGTCCAGCAGCGCGGCCGCACCGGGAACCCCGGCCACCGTGGCCGAGGAACTGCCGAAGACCACGAAGGCGTGCGCGTAGCCGGCTTTGGTGCCGTCACGCCGGCCCGCCTCCGGGCCCACGCTGGCGTACCAGCCACCGTTGCGGTCGTCGTGCAGCTGGCCGGTCAGCCCGGCCAGGGCGGCCTTGGCCGGCTCGAGGCAATCGGGGATGCCGGCCAGGTGGCCGAGGGAGTAGACGTGCAGCATCCGAGAAGTGATCCAGGTCTGCACCGGACGAGTCAGATCAGGACGTCCGCCCTCACCGAGGTAGTAGGCACCACCGGAGGGGTGCGCGAAGCCCCGGGCGAATGCGAGTTGAGCCTCCAACTGGGCCTGCAACCAGGCGCGATGCTCGCCCTGGCGAAGCCAGCTGTCTTCGGTGTCCACCTTGACCTCCACGAGATGCCGCTCGGTCGGGCGAGCCCAACCCTTGGGCAGCATAGCTTCGGCTGCGGCCGGTTCGCCCATTCCGGCAACGTCCTCGGCGAGCCATGCAGCCTGGTCCGCACGGTGCGCGATCGGATGCCCTCTCAAGCGGTCCTGACCATCAAGATGCGGAACTCCGCTACAGGCCCAGTGAGGAGATCAGTGCACGGACGCGCCGCTCCAGGTCATCTCGGATCCGTCGGACGGTGTCGAGATCCTGACCCTGGGGGTCGTCGAGCTCCCAGCTCTCGTAGCGCTTGCCGGGGAAGATCGGGCAGGCATCACCGCAGCCCATGGTGATCACCACGTCGGCGGCCCGGACGGTCTCATCGGTCCACGGCTTGGGGAACTCACGGGCGATGTCGATGCCACGCTCAGCCATCGCTTGGATCGCGACCGGGTTCACCGCCAGGCCCGGCTCGGACCCGCCCGACCAGGCCACCGCCGCATCCCCGGTGAAGGTCTGGAAGAAGCCGAGCGCCATCTGGGAGCGTCCGGCGTTGTGGGTGCAGAGAAACAGGACGACCGGCTTGCCGTCGGCGTGCAGCCCCTCGACCCGGGCAAGAGCGTCCAGGCGTTGGCGGGCGAAGCGCTCGGCCAGCAGCGGCAGGAACTTGGTGACGCTCGCCCGGTCTGCGAACTGGTCGAAGGAGCTGGCCAGGAAACGTTCGATGGTCTCGCGCCCGTAGAACCCGGTGAACTCGTCGGCCAGCCGGGCAGCGGCTTGTTTGAGGGCGAGCTTCTGGTCGGAGTGCAGGCTCTCCCAGGTGCGCTCGGAAACGGGATGAATGGTCATGTCAGATCCTCCGTGAGCTGAGCCGCGAGCAGTTCCACTCGAGCAGTGAGATCGTCATAGACCCGTTCAAAGGCGGCGTCGGTATCGCTGCGGGCCGGGTCAGGCACCGACCAGTGCAGCGGACGGGTGTCCAGCTCCTCGTAGGCGCGGTCGCAGACCGCGATCACCAGCTCGTCGCCGGCCAGCACGTCCTGAGCGAGCTTGGGCTGAGCGCCGGCTAGGTCGAGGCCGTGGCGGCGTCCGATGGTGACCGCCTTGGGGTGGACGCGGGCGGCCGGATGCATGCCGGCCGACACCACCGGGACGTCGCTGATCCGGCGCCAATGCGCCTCGGCCAGCTGGGAGCGAGCCGAGTTCTGTGCGCAGACGAAGGCCACCCGACGAGGCCGAGGAAGGCTCGGCCCCGTCCCGAGCAGCCGGTCGCAAGCCGCGGTGCGCCGGACGTAGCTGCGCCGTCCGTCGCCCTCGGAGCGGCGGCGACTGATCAGCCCGGCCTGCTCGAGGATCTGCAGATGGTGGGCCATCAGGTTGGTGGGCAGACCGAGTTCGGCGCCGAGCTCGCTAGGCGCGCGGTCGGCATTGGCCAGCAGCTCGACGATGGCCAACCGGGACGGATCGCCCAGAGCGGCGTAGGCCCGGGCTCGCTCAGCCAGTTCCATCATGATTCCCTCCACACTTGTTGAGTCAATGATAGCTGAGCTATTGTGATCGTCAAGACACCACAACCAGCCAGGAGCAGCACCGATGAGCAAGCCCACCGTCCTGTTTGTCTGCATTCACAACGCCGGACGCTCCCAGATGGCGGCCGGCTACCTGCGCCACCTGGCCGGGGATCGAGTGGAGGTGCTCTCGGCCGGCTCGACACCGGCAGCCTCGGTGAACCCCGTGGCCGTGCAGGCCATGGCCGAGGAAGGCATCGACATCGCGGCCGAGCAGCCGAAGATCCTGACCACGCAGGCCGTCCAGACCTCTGACGTAGTGATCACCATGGGCTGCGGCGACACCTGCCCGTTCTACCCCGGCAAGCGCTACGAGGACTGGGTCCTGGACGACCCAGCCGGCCAGGGCATCGAGGCCGTCCGTCCGATTCGCGATGAGATCCGGCGCCGGATCGAGGCCCTCCTGGCGGAGTTGCTGCCCGCGGCCTGATCGGGGCTACACTTCAACCGTGCTTGAATCAAACGCGGTTGAAGTGTCGGTGCCCCTGCTGGCTGCAGTGGCCGATCCGATCCGCTGGCAGCTGATCGCCCAGCTCTCCGACCGGGAGGAGCGCTGCGTCTGTCAGCTGACCACCGAGCCACAGATCCCGGCCAACCTGCTCAGCTACCACCTCAAGGTGCTTCGCGAGGCCGGGCTGGTCGTCGGCAACCGCCGCGGCCGCTGGATCGACTACCAGCTCACCGAAGATGCCCTCGACCGGCTGCATGCCGCCCTGCCCGCCCCCGGCAGCCGAACCTGCGGCTGCGCCGTGGACCCCGAGCCCGAGTTGCTCGGGGCGGCACGATGACCGCTGCCACCACCGATCGCCGAGCCGCCACCCGTCGGTGGGGGTTGCTCGGGGCGTCCGCCGTGGCCTGGGTCGGCGCCTACGCGCTGAACGAGGTGGCCTGGACCTGGCTCTACAAGACCGTCCTCGGCCTGGATATCGCCACCGGCTGGCCGTCGATGCTGCACTTCTTCAGCTACGACACCATCAAGATCACCCTGCTGCTGACCGGCATCATCTTCATCGTCACCGTGCTGCGCAGCTTCATGAGCATCGAGCGCACTCGCGCTCTGCTCGGCGGCAAGCGCGAAGGCATCGGCAACGTTCTGGCCGCCTCGCTCGGCGTAGTCACCCCGTTCTGCTCGTGCAGCGCGGTACCGGCCTTCATCGGCTTCGTGGCGTCCGGCATTCCGCTCGGGGTGACGATGAGCTTCCTGATCGCCAGCCCGCTGGTCAACGAGGTGGCCATTGCCCTGCTGCTGGGCCTGTTCGGGATCGGCCCCACCCTGCTCTACGTCGGTGCCGGCCTGGTGATCGCCATCCTGGCCGGGATGGTGATCGGACGGCTGCACCTGGAGGGCCAGGTCGAGGGCTTCGTCTACGAGACCCGGCTGCGCGGCCAGGTGATCGATTCCACCGCCGACCTCACCTGGGACGACCGGCTGGCCATGGGACGCGAAGAAGTGGCGTCCATCCTGCGCAAGATCTGGCCCTACCTACTGGTCGGGATCGGACTGGGTGCGGTGATTCACGGCTGGGCGCCGGCCGACTTCTTCGCCCGCTACGCCGGGCCGGACAACCCGTTCGGCGTACTGATCGCAGTGGTGATCGGCGTCCCGCTGTACTCCAATGCGGCCGGCATTCTTCCCCTGGTGGACGCCCTGTACGCCAAGGGGCTGCCGATGGGCACCCTGCTGGCCTTCATGATGGCCACCGTCGCGCTCAGCCTGCCCGAGATGATCCTGCTCCGCCGGGTACTCAAGCCCCGGCTGATCGCCACCTTCGCCCTTGTCACCGGCCTCGGCATCATCGCCGTCGGCTATCTGTTCAACGCCATCCTCTAGAAAGGGACCCCCATGCACATCAAGATCCTCGGCTCCGGCTGCGCCAACTGCGTCAACCTCGAGAAGGCCACCCGCCAGGCGGTGACCGACCTCGGCCTGGAGGCGACTTTCGAGAAGGTCACCGACTACGCCGACATCGCCACCTACGGGATCATGCGCACCCCCGGCCTGGTCGTCGACGACGAGGTCGTCCTCTCCGGACGGGTCCCGACCGCCGGCCAAGTGAAGGACCTGCTCGCGGCCCGCTAGCGCGAAGGCGGCTTCGACGAGCTCAGCCATCGGTCCGCGAGCGCGGCGTGGGGCGCTGATCCGGCACTTCGACTGAACACCCGCCTCACCTACGGGCCCAGGCATCCGATCGGGATGACGTGGACGCCGTCATCCCGCCGGCCGCCGGCGCCGGTACTTGTGATCACCCCGAGGCAGGCGGGTCGGCCGTGGCGTTCGGTGTCGACGCTGTTCGCGAACCGAAGGAGGGCGGCAGCGGCGGCGTCGACGGCATCGGGGTTGAGCTTGATCTCAAAGGCGCCCCACTGGCTGGGACCTATCGTGACGATGGCATCAACCTCATTGCCGTTGGAGTCGCGCCACGAGTCGACTCGACCATCGAGAGGTTGGGCATACGCCCGAAGGTCACGGACGACGAGCGCCTCGAAATGGAGCCCGAGCGCGTGGAGATCATGGCTCAACTCGGCCGAACCGGCCCCCAGCGCGGCCGGTCCCAGCGACGGGTCAACGAAGTAGCGGACCTCCGCGGTGCGGAGCCGTGCACGGGAACGCATGTGCGGAAGCCACGCTGCCGAGTTCTCCGTGAGGTGCAGCCGGTCGAGCGCCGAAAGGTAGGCGGCGAGGGTCTCCTTGGCGATTGGTCCGGCCTCACCACCCACGTCCCGGGCGAGGTCGACCGCCTTTGTTGCCTGGCCGACCGACCGTCCGAGCGCAGCGAGGAGGCGCCGGAGGTTCCCCGGATCACGGCGCGATCCCAGCTTCGGGATATCCACTTCGACGATGTTGGCCAGGTAGTCCCGCAGCCACCTCCTGGCTCGTCGCTCGTCGGCGTCGACCAGTTCGGGCCAGCCACCCACAACGATGCCCTTGACGAGTTCATCGAAGCTGAGATGTGTCCCCAGGCCGGATTGCGACTCACCTCCCAGTAGCGCAGCCAGCGACATCTCTCCGTTCGATCTCCCCGATTCGAACAGCGTCATGGGACGCATCGGCAGAACCGAGAAACGTCCGGCCCCTGAGTGCCGGGACGCTTCGTCGTTCGGTGTTGCCGAACCGGTGAGGATGTACAGCCCGGGGCCTTCCCGATCATCCACCTGCCGGCGCACCCGGTTCCAGATGGCAGGCTCCACCTGCCACTCGTCGAACAGCACGGGGGTCGGGTTGTCGAAGAGACGGCGCGGATCCAGCGTCACGAGGCTGCGGGCAGCCAGATCCTCATCCAGCCGGAAGACGGTCTGTGCATGTCGCGTCGCCGTGGCGGTCTTTCCGCAGGCTTTCGGCCCCTCGATCAGGACGGCACCGATGTAGCCGAGCCGCTCTTGCAGCTCTTGATCAGCGATGCGCGGACGGTAGGTGGCCACGGCCTCACTCTACCTTTTGCATTCAGTTCATTCTACCTTTTGCATAACAGAGAGTCTTCCGATTGCAGAGGCGCCGCCCGGCTCCAGTCAGCGACCTCTAGGTGGTGCGCCCAGCCGGGGACGGGTCAAGCAGCTGCTGTATGGCCTGCAGGGCGTCCGGGTTCACCCAGTACCAGGTCTGGCGCCCGTCGCGTTCACGCTCGAGGAAGCCGGCCTCGAAGAGCGCACCCAGGTGATGGGTGATTGTCGGCTGGGTGAGCCCGACCTGGTCGGCCAGGACTCCGGTGGTGGCCCGTCCGCCGTCGGCAGCCTTGATCAGGCTGAGCAGCCGCAGCCGAGCCGGGTCGGCCAGCACCTTCAGCGCGGTCGCCAGCGCCAGAGCGTCGTCCGGCTCAAGCGGCGCCTGCAGCACCGGCGAGCAGCACAGCTCGCTCACCGACAACACCCGCAACGGCAGCTCTTGTGCACTCATAGAAGTATGTCTATCATATCGACCGTCGTCGAACAATCGACGACGGTCGATGAATGGATGCTGCCATGCCCGACTACCTGACCCACCTGGTCGCCACCGTCGCGACGGACGTGTGGACGACCTTCGTCCACAACTGGCCCTACCTGCTGATCTCAGTCCTGGTTGCCTCGGCCGTGCAGGTCTTCGTGAGCACCGACCGGCTCAGCAGCTGGCTGCGCCGACGCACCGGGGTGGCCATCCTGGGCGCGGTGGCACTGGGCGCACTGACCCCGTTCTGCTCCTGCGGCACCACGGCCATCGTGCTGGGCGCCATGGCATCCTCGGTGCCCTGGGCGCCGATCGTGGCCTTTATGGCGTCCTCGCCGCTGGCCAGCCCTGAGGAGTACGTGCTGTCGGTGGGCCTGTTCGGACCAGGCTTCGCGGCCACCTTCTTCGCCGCCTCGATCGTGGTCGGGTTGCTCGGCGGCGGCGCGGCCTGGTGGCTGGAGCGCCGTGGACTGCTGGACGGACAAGCCCGAATGGCTGCTCCGGCACCGGCTGCCCCGACGTCCGGCTGCGGACCCGAGTGCGGCTCGTCCGCTGCGGACGAGCCCGC
>LUYM01000011.1 GCA_001603275.1 Actinomycetales bacterium Actino_02
GCGGCGGGCGGACGCTGGCCTGGGCCAGGACCTGGCGGGGGTCGCCGTGAACCAGGCGGCCGTCGCCGGGCAGCCAGATGATCGAGTCGGCGGCCTGCATCACTCGCTCGAGCCGATGCTCGGCCAGCACCACGGTAAGGCCAACCTCGTGGACCAGGGTCGAGATGGCCGCGAGGACGTCCTGGGCTGCGGTCGGATCCAGCGCCGAGGTCGGCTCGTCCAAAACCAGCACCCGCGGCTGCGCGGCCAGCACGGCTGCGATGGCGACCCGCTGCTGTTGGCCACCGGACAACTCGATCAGCGGACGCCGCCGCAGATCGGCGATCCCCATCAGGTCGAGGGTCTCCTCGACGCGCTTACGCATCGCCACCGGGTCGATGCCGAGCTGCTCCATGCCATAGGCCACCTCGTCCTCGACGGTGTCGGTGACGAAGCCGCGCAGCGGATCCTGGCCGACGTAACCGACCACATCGGCCAGATCGCGGGGGCGGAAGCTGGCGGTGTTCCGGCCGTCGACCAGCACGCGGCCGCGGAGCAGCCCGCCGGTGAAGTGCGGCACCAAGCCGTTGATCGCACCGAGCAGGGTGGACTTGCCCGAGCCGGTGGTGCCGACCACCAGGCACAGGTCGCCTTCGGGCAGGACGAGATCGACCCGGTCGAGTACCGGGCTGGAGGCTTCGGCATAGGTGACCGACACCTGCTCGAAGCGGATCACTGCCGGACCAACTCCCGATCGACCCGTGGCCGCAGTGAGCGGACCTGGGTGTCGTTGCGCACCGACTCGGTCTGGACGGACGCCCGGGCCCGGCTCAGCGGGATCGGCGCCAAGACCAGGCCGACCACCAGCAGCATCGGCAGGCTCAGCGCCGGCCAGGACAGCGGGTCGGTGGTCGGGAACAGGGCGGACGGATCGAGCAGGCCGGCCAGGGCCGGGCTGAGCGTGTCCGGATTCAGCCAGCCCAAGCTGAGCACGGTCACCGCGGCCAGGGCGCCGCTGCCGGCGATCAGTGCATCCCGGCCGCGCCAGGGCATCGGCCGGTAGCTGGTCACATGCAGCCGGCGTCCGGCCAGGCGGAGACCGAGGGCTGAGCCGATCAGCCCGACTACCAGCAGCAGGCAGGCCAGCTGCCAGTAGTCGGTGCTGAGCAGCAGAAAGACCCCGATGGTGGCGGCCATCGAGGAGCTCAACATCAGCGGCAGAGTGCCCTTGGTGGGCAAGCCGCGGGTACGGGCGAAGCCTCGGGATTCCATGCCGGCTGCCAGTGACATCGATCGGTCGATGGCATCGGCCAGCACCGGCATGGCGATCGTCGCCAGCGCCTTGAGGTTGGTCGAGGAGTCGCCGCGCAGTCGCCGGGCCCTGCGGACGCGCTGGACGCTCTCGATCAGCTGTGGAGCCACGCTGAGCGCGATCACCACGGCTACGGATGCTTCATACAGGGCGGCGGGCACCGATCGCAGCGCCTGGCGCGGATTGGCCAGGGCGTTGGCCGCCCCGATGGCCAGCAGCATCACGGCCAGCCGCAATGCGTCATACAGGGTGCCGGTGAGGGCTTCGGCGGTGACGGTGCCGCCCAGCTGAATGCCCACTGCCCAATCCGGCAATGGGATCCGAGGCAGTTCGATGATCACCGTCTCGCCGCGTCCGCTGCCCAGCACGATCTGGAAGAGCATCCGCATCCCGATCACGAACGCGCTGAGCAGCAGGTAGGCCCGGACCGAGCGCGCCCAGGGTGCATCGCTGCGCCGCAACATCACCACGGCAACCATGGCCGTGGCGATCAGGGCAAGCAGCAGCGGGTTGGTGGTGCCGCTGACGGCGATCCCGATTCCGATCGCCCAACACCACCACGCCCAGGGATGCACTCGGTTCAGCGGCGTCGTCCTCTCAGGAGCCACCAGCCGCCCAGGCCGCCGGCGGCGACCAGGATGGCGACTCCGGCGGCGATGGTGCCGACCGGGGTGCCGGAGGCGGGTGGGGGAGCGATGGCGGACGGCGCCTCGGCGACTACGGCCGAGACGTCTGTGCTGGGTGCGTCCGCCGTAGCGGAGGTGGCAGTCGCGGTCTGTGCAGGGCTGGGGGTCGGTGTGCTCGCCGCTGTGGGGGCGCTGCTGCGCGGTGTCGCTGTTGCTGAGGCGGACGTGGTCGCCCGGCTGGTGGCCTTCTTGGTTGGCTGGGTGCTGGCCTTGGTGGGGGTCGGCGATGGTTCGGCAGCCACCGCGGTTGGTGGGTCGGCCTGGGGTGCGGCCTTGCCTTCGCTCAGTGACTGGTAGCGCCAGCCCTCGGCATTGCCCTGGGCGGGGTGGTAGTCGTCGGCTCCGAGGTTGGAGTAGTCCCAGGCGGAGTAGCTGCCGTCTGCCTGCCGAGTGGCGTGCCAGTAGGACCAATAGGCCTTATTGGGGTCGGGGTTGCTCGGCTTTCCGCCGATCTTGGAGATGAAGCCGCCGTCGATCACCACCGAGAACCCGGCGCTGCGCAGCGCCTTCGTGCCGGTGCTGAAGCTGGTCGCGCACTTGGTGCTGGTACTGCCGAGTGCGCCGTAGTCGACGACCACCCAGACGCCGGTACACGTCACCGCGGCAGGCAGGGGTGCAGCCTGCGCGGGGACGGCCGCCATCGGGCCGACGGCGATCAGCGCCGCCAGCCCGATGGCGATCAGGTGATGCCTCACTTAGTGACCTTTGCCGAAGCCAGCGAGGTCTTGCTGACGGTCTGCAATCCCGCTCCACTGGCCGTGACCTTGACGGTGATCACCTTGTTCAGATCGCTCTTGCTGACCTTGTAGGTGCTCTTGGTGGCCTTCGAGATGGCCTTCCCGGAGCGGTACCACTGGATGGCCACCTTGTCCGGGGTGGGTGTCCACGTCCCGGGCGTGACCGTCAGCGTCTGGCCGACCTTCGGGGTGGTGTTGTCGATGGTCGGAGTCGGTGCGTCCGCGTAGCCCCTCGGGGGCTGGATGAACGACGCCGTCTCGGAGTAGCCGCCGTAGTACCAGCCCTCGACCGAACCCTTGACCGGGTGCGCGTCGGCGGCACCAACCTGGTACGACTCCCAGGCGTTCCAGGTTCCGTCGTCCTTCGGGGCGGCATGCCAGTAGCCCCAGTACTTCGACCAGCTCGTGTCGATGGTGTACGGGAAGCCCTGCACGCGGTTCACGAAGCCGTCCTTCGCCTCCACGCTGAACCCGGCGCTCTCCAGCGCCTCCAGACCGGTGGCGTACTTGGTGGCGCAGCGGACGGTCTCCTGGCCGTTGCCGCGGTCGACCACAACCCACACGCCGGTGCAGCTTGCGGTGGCCTTCGGCAGCGACGGCGGGTTCTTCGGGCACTTGCTGAGGTTCAGTGAGACATCGGACAGCGTCTTGCCGTTGATCAGCCACAGAGCGTCCGCCGTGGCCATCAGGTTGCTGGTGCTGCCATCCCGGGTGGAGGCGAAGCCGCCGTCGGCCAGCTGCTTGGTGCCGAGCCAGGCCTTCGCGTCAGCGGACGAGGAGGTCTTGCCCACCTTGTTCAGCGCAGAGCCGAGCAGGCCGGCCGAGTCCACCGGGGAGTAGTCGTTCGGCCAGGAGCCGTCCTCGAGCTGGGCGCTGAGGGCCCAGTCGACGGCCAAGTCCAGCTGCGGGGCCAGGTTGCCGACCGCGTCCAGGCCGAGGATGGCCAGTGCCGTGGTGTCCGGGTCGGAGGTGAATCCGCCCATGTCGTAGCCGAAAGCACCGCTGCTGTCCTGCAGGCTGAGCAGCTTGGTGAGCACGGTGACCGGGGTCGTCGCGTCGGCCCGATCCAGCGCGATCAGGGCCAGGCTCTGGCTGAAGGCCGAATCGGCCGAGCCGATCCGTCCGTCCTTGGGCAGGCTCTTGGTGACCAGCGAGACCAGGTCGTAGCCGGCGAACTTGCGCGGGTTCAGGCCCAGCGCCTTCACGGTGATGGCCAGGTTGGCGGCGCGTGCCGGGTTCAGCTTCTTGCTCGGGTAGAGGTACCCCTTGGCGCCCTTCTCCAGTTGACTGACCAGGGTGCGCAGCGCGGGCGCATAGGTGCAGTCACCGGACGTGGCCAGCCCCAGCGCCGCGGTGATGGCGGAGCCGACGCTGTCCTTGGGCAGGTTCTTGACGATGTAGTTGGCGGCCTTGGTGGCGTCGGCGGTGGCGGTCGGCGCGGCCTGCGCAGTCAGTGGGGCGGCGGTGAGGCCGACCAGAGCGACGGCCACTGCAGACCCGGCAGCCAGCCATCGGCGGAGAGAGTGGAACACCTGAGAGTCCTTTCGCGCGGGGCAAATGAGGACTCCGGCCCACGAAAGGCGCGTCCGGCTCACCCCGCATGCCTCGACGGGTTGATGTTGAGCCAAAACCAGGCGGGCATTCCGACTTGGCCGGTCAAAGCCGGCGTCACGGCTGCGGGTCAGTCCCGGATTCTCACCGGGTTCCCCCACGTTGGTTCAGGTGGTGAAACCTTAGCCCAGATCTGTCCCGGTGCCGAGTGAGGCAGACAAAACGGGCACCGGCGAACCGGTGCCCGTCTCAGGTGGTGAGGGTGGGTTAGGACTGCGGTTTGTCCTCGCCATCGATCAGTCCCTTGATGGCGTTGGTGGCCTCATCGGCCGCCTTCTTGGCATTCTCGGGGAAGTCCGCGGCGAAGTCCTTGACTGCCGTGCTGGCGTCGTCTGCGAACTTCTTCGCATTCTCCGGGAGGTCTCCGGCCAGGTCCTTGGCCTTATCGACTGCCTCACCGGTGAATTCCTTGGCCTTGTCGAAGGCGTCTTCGGCGAAGTCGCCGGCCTTCCCGCCGAACTCCTTGGCCTTGTTGATCAGGCCTCCCAGGAAGCCTTCGGTGTCACTCATGCCGCACCTCAATTCGTGATGTGGAGAATCTAGCCCAATTCTAGGCGGTGCGGCGAACCTCCAGAAGACGGAAGCCCTTCGCACTGCCGATCCGTTGGCAGCGGAAGCCGGACTCAATCAGCCAGGTGTGCAGCGAATCGGCGCCGAGGTTGCGTCCGACCACCAGGACGGCGCGTCCGTTTGGGGTCAGCCGGGGCAGCCAGGTGAGGAGCAGCTCGTGCAGGGCCTGCTTGCCGATCCGGATCGGCGGGTTCGACCAGATCTCGTCGTAGCGGACGTCCGGATCGACCTGCTCGGGCAGCAGCGGATGCACCCGGTCGGCGACCTCATGCAGCTTCGCATTGGTTGCGGTCAGGGCGAGGGCGCGTTCGTTGACGTCCACCGCGTCCACCTCAACCCTGGGGACGGCGCTGGCCAGGGCGATCGCCAAGACGCCGTAGCCGCAGCCGAGATCCAGGGCGCGGGTGGCATTGCCGGGCGGAATCACCTCGCGCAGCAGAACGGCGGTGCCCTGGTCGAGGCCGTCGTAGGAGAAGACGCCGTCGGCTGTGGTGAACTCCCAGTCGGTGTCCCAGAAGTGGGCCGTGATCTGGCGGCGGTGCTCCGGCGTGGTCGGAGTCTGGAAGTAGTGGCTCATCGGTCCTCCAAGCTGCGGCGGGCCTTCGCCTCGACCACTCGTGCGGCCAGCTCATCATCGCTGGGGTAGCCGACCTGCTCCAGAGTCAGGCCGTTGGCCGGCATCACCGGCACCTCGCAGCTGCGCTGCTCAGCGGACAGCAGGCCGGCCAGCCAGTCGGGGCTGCGCCGTCCGGTGGCCACCTCCACCAGGGCGCCGGTGAGAGAGCGGACCATCGAGTGGCAGAAGGCGTCGGCGCGGACGTGCAACTCCACTCGTCCATCCGGCAGTCGGTGGGCGGCCAGTTGCTGCAACTGCCGGACGCTGGTGGCACCCTCGCGGAATCGGCAGAAGGCGACGAAGTCGTGCAGGCCGAGCAGTGGCTGGGCGGCCCGGTTGAGCAGCTCGAGGTCGAGTGGCCGGGTGATCCGGGCTGTGGTGAGCCGGTCCAACGGGTCGAGGTCGGTGTCGGCGAGCCGATAGACGTAGTGCCGCCAGATCGCGGCGAACCGGGCGTCGAAGCCGTCCGGGGCGATCGAGACGCGCCGGACCACCAGATCCTCGGGCAGGGCGCCTCGCAGCCGCCGCTGCAGGGTGGCCACCACCTGCTCGGGATCGGGCAGGTCGAGATCGAGGTGGGCCACTTGGCCGCGGGCGTGCACTCCGGCGTCGGTGCGGCCGGCGCAGGTGAGTTCGGGTGCCTCAGGCAGCCGCAGCACCCGGCCGATCCAGGTCTCCAGCTCGCCCTGGACGGTGCGCAGCCCGGGTTGGCCCGCCCAGCCGTGGAAGCCGGTGCCGTCGTAGCCGATGTCGAGGCGATAGCGGGTCATCGTCGGTAGCTCAGGTCGAAGATCTCGCGGCCGGCCGTGCGTCCGCGCTGCTCGTACTTGGTGACTGGACGCAGCTCCCAGCGCGGCGCCCAGCCGTCGTGCTCGTTGACCAGGCTCGGCTCGGCGTCCAGCACTTCGCGCATGGCCTCGGCGTAGTCGGCCCAGTCGGTGGCCAGCCGCCAACGCCCGCCGGGGACCAGCCGCGAGCCGACGATTGCGGCGAACTCCGGGCTGACCAGGCGCCGCTTGTGGTGGCGGGCCTTGTGCCATGGGTCGGGAAAGAACGTCCACAGCTCGCTGATCGAGGCCGGTTCAAAGACGGCGGTCAGGGCTTGGGCGCCGTCGGCGATCACCAACCGGACGTTGCCGACGCCGTGCCGGGCCAGTCGGCCCAGGGTGGACGCCACGGCGGGGGTGTACACCTCGAAGGCGATTACGTTGGCCTGGGGGTGCGCCTCGGCCAGAGCGGTGACCGCGTGGCCGGTGCCCGAGCCGATCTCGACCAACAGTGGCGCTTCGCGTCCGAAGACGCCGGACCAGTCGATCTGCGCATCAGTGGCGATCGAGGTGACCCGCTCGCCGGCCGGCAGTTCGACAACCCAGTCGTCGTGGTAGAGGTCCCAGGCGCGCTGCTGGGCGGCGTTCATCCGTCCGCTGCGCCGGACGTAGCTGACCACGTCACGGTGGATGCGTTCGGACATGGCGGTCATTCTAGGGTGGCGGCCTGGTGTGCATACTGTTTATAGTGTCTATACACAGACGTAGGGAGTCCTTGATGCGGGTCGTCATCTCGAACACGGCGGAGAGCCCGCTGTACGAGCAGATCGCCGAGCAGGTGAAAGCGGCGATTCTGACTGGTGAGTTGACCGACGGTGACCAGCTCCCGTCGGTGCGCGGGTTGGCCCGCGACCTGCGGATCAGCGTGATCACCACCAGCCGGGCGTACGCCGAACTGGAGGCGTCCGGCTTCATCACCAATGTGCAGGGCCGCGGTGCCTATGTGCTCCCGATCGACTCACAGCTGGTCCGCGAGCAGCTGCTGCGCCAGATCGAGACCGCCCTGGGGCACGCCGTCGATCACGCGCGGCTGGCCGGGCTGGATCGGGCCGACCTGGTGGCCATGCTCGACGCCCTGATGGCCGAGGAGGCGCACTGATGAGCGAGTATGCACTGCGCCTCGACGGCGTCCGGGTGCAACGGGGGAGCTTTGAGCTGCAGGTCGATCTGGAGCTTCCCGAGGGCTACATCATGGGCTTGGTCGGCCCGAACGGAGCTGGCAAGACCACCACCATCCGGACGATCCTGGGCATGCTCACTCCTGCCTCGGGCACCGTTGAAGTACTCGGTCAGCGGCTACCGGCCGCCGCCGGGTTGCGCGAGCAGATCGGGGTGGTGCTGGATCAGGCCAGCCTGGTCGAGCAGTGGCGGCTGAGCCAGGTGGAGGCTGCGCTCGCGCCGTTCTATCGAGCCTGGGATCGCAACAGCTACGCCGATCTGCTGAAGAGATTTGGGCTCAGTGCGTCCGCGCGAGTGGGGGAGCTGTCCCGCGGCATGACCATGAAACTGCAGGTGGCGATCGCCCTGTCCCACGATGCCCGGCTGCTGGTGCTGGACGAGCCGACCTCCGGCCTGGACCCGGTGGCTCGCGATGAGCTCACCGGGATTCTGGGGGAGTTCCTGGTTTCGGAGCGACACAGCGTGCTGTTTTCGACGCACATCACCTCCGACCTGGAGCAGGTGGCCGACCAGATCACCTTCCTGCACGAGGGACGAGTCTGGTTCAGTGGCGCCACCGACGAGCTGCGGGACGCCTACCGGCTGGTCCGCACCGGGCCGGACGGCATCGATCCGGCGATCATCGAGTGCCACGGGCTGCGCCGTAGCCCAACCACGGCCGAGGCGCTGGTGCCGTCCGCCGAGGTGGGGCTGCTCGGCTCGGGAGCCGTGGTGGAGCGGCCCAGCCTGGATCAGATCGTGGTGCACCTGGCCAGCAAGGAGGTTGTGGCATGAGCGGCATTGCGTTGTCGGAGGTGCGCGATGGTGGCCTGCAGGGGCTGAGTGCGGCGATGCGGCTCGACCTGTGGGTGCTTCGTCCCTATGTCCGGCAATTGGGGGCCTTCGTGGCGGCCATGCTGGTCTTCGGGTTCTTCACCGGCTGGGGGAGCAATGGGCTGATCATCGCGGCCATCTATGCCGCACCGCTGGCCAGCTACCCATTCGCGGCTTCGGAGAAGAGCCGGCTGGAGACCATGTACGCCTCGCTCCCGGTGGAGCGGCCGACCTTGATTCTCTCGCGATATCTGGTCACCACCGGCATCTGGGTCGGCCTGACCGCGGCATTCGCGGCCTTGGGCTTGATCGGTGGATTGGGTGGCCGCACCGATGATCCGCAGGCGTGGGCGATGCTGCTCCCGCTGGCAGCGCTGCTCTATGCAGTGCTGGTCGGCATCCAGCTGCCGGTGATGTACCGCTATGGCTACACCAGCTCGCGGCTGTTCGCCTATCTGCCGCTGCTCCTGGTGGCCGCGGTCATCGGGTTCGCCGGTGCGGTCTCGCCGAAGCTCCTCGAAGGCTTCTTCGTGGGCTGGTCGGCGTTGCCGTCCTGGTTCGGCTGGCTGGTGGCAGTCGGGCTTCTGGCAGCCTCCTACGCCGTCTCGGTCCGCACCGCCCGGCTGTCTGGCTGAGCTCGTCCTCGAGCCCTTCGCCTCTCCTGCCCGTCCGGGACGAAAGGGGACGGTTCCTGTTACGTCCCAGGTGGATGAGCGGGGACGGTTCCTTTTTCGTCCAACCTTGTCCGCCGGTTTCGTGGGGACGGTTCCTTTTCCGTCCACCCGGGTGGGGGTGCATCGCTCCGGCCCTCAGCCGCTGTGGTGGGTCTGGTGCCCACCCGGACGGATCGTTCTCGGCCTCCGTGGTCGGGTGGGTTGTGTGGGTGCGGTGGGGCGCAGCTCGGGGTCAAGGGATACGGCTGTCGAATGATCCGTCCGGGCTGGCACCTTTGGCTGGACGGACGGGGGAGGGTGCTGAGGATTGGCCGCGGACGACGGCTCGGATCTAGGCTGACGGGATGGTCTTCGACCTCAATCTGTTTCTCACCACCGCGGTGACGCTGTTCGTCATCGTCGACCCACCCGGTCTCCTGCCGGTGTTCCTGGGCCTCACCAACTCCTTCACCGTCGAGCAGCGCAGGCGCGCCGGCGACAAGGCGTCCGCCGTTGCGTTCGGCGTGATCGCCCTGTTCGCCCTGTTCGGACGGCAGATCCTGGACTACCTGCAGGTCTCGGTTCCGGCCATGCAGGTCTCCGGTGGCCTGTTGCTCCTGCTGATCGCGCTGGAGCTGCTGATGGGCCACGGCGAGGACCCGGTGCTGCACGACAATGTGAATGTGGCGATCGTGCCGCTGGGCACTCCGCTGATGGCCGGGCCCGGCGCGATTGCGGCCAGCATGCTGGCCGTGCAGAAGGCGCCGGGGCTGGCCGGCTACGTCACCGTCGGGCTGGCCTTGGTCGTGGTGATGTTCCTGGTCTGGCTGTTCCTGCGCTTCGCCGAGAAGATCCGGGCCGTGCTGCGCGAAGGCGGCACGGTGTTGGCCTCGCGGATCGCAGGTCTGCTGCTGAGTGCGATTGCCGCGCAGATGATGGCCGACGGCGTGTTCGGCTTCATCGCCGCTCACTGAGCTCGGCGACGGGCGGGGACGGTTCCATTACCGTCCACCTCGTCGGTTCTCCAGCCCGCAGAAAAAGGGGACTGTCCCACTTTTCTGCGGGGCCAGAGGCCCGCTCAGCAGCCGTCGATCCCGCAGGACGGGTTGTCCGAGGCGACCGCCAGCGTGATCAGCGGCTTCGGGTTGAGTTCGTTCCACACCTGCTCGATGGCCTCCGCGAAGGCCTCGACCGGCTGGGCGCCGGAGACCCCGTACTTGTCGGCGAAGACGAAGGTCGGCACCGCCCGGATGCCGAGTCGTCCGGCCTGGACGATGTCGTCCTCGACCTCGGCGTCCACCTCTTCGGAGTCGAGTCCGCTCAGGTCGCTCAGTCCGACCGAGGCGGCCAGGTTGTGCAGCACGTCTTCGTCCCAGACCGATTTGCCGTCGGCGAAGTGGGCGGTGAACAACGCCTTCTTCAGCGCCCAAGTGGTGGCCCCGGACGGGTCGTGGCGCTCGGCCAGGTGCAGCAGCCGGTGCGCACGCCGCGAGTTGGCGACGGCGAGATCATCGAAGGCGAACGGCAGGCCGTCCGCAGTGCCCACGGCGGCGACCTGGTTCATCATGGCTGCTGCCCGAGAGACGTCCAGCCCCTTGCTGGCGGCCAGGTACTCGGCCTCGCTGCCGTCGAACGACTCGGGCAACGTCGGGTCCAGCTGGAACGAGCGCAGCCGAACACTCACCCGATCGCGGTGTTCGAAGCCGTCCAGGGCCTGCTGGAAGCGGTTGAGCCCGATGTAGCACCACGGGCAGGCGATATCTGACCAGATCTCGATCTTCACGCCGACAGCAACACCTGAGGGTCACCAGGGATTCCCGGTGCGGCGGGCATTTCTCCCGATCTGCCTATGACGTCAGCGAGTCTCTATGGCCGCGCCTGGGTCGGTGGGTGGGACGTAACAGGAACCGTCCCCTTATGTCCCGGGCAGCGAGTGGGACGTAACAGGAACCGTCCCCTTATGTCCCGGGGTGCCGTCCCCACCCCCTAGGACAGGGACGGCACCGGTCGCTAGTTTGCCTTGGCGAACTTCTCGGTGAGGTTGGCCGGCAGCGCCTCGTAGCCGTGGAACTCACGGGTGAACGATCCCGAGCCGTGCGCGATGCCGCGCAGGTCGATGGCGTAGCGGGCCAGCTCCAGCTGGGGCACCAGTGCACGGATGATCGCCTTGTGCCCCTCGGAGTCGGTGCCGAGCAGCTGTCCACGGCGTCCGGTGAGGTCGTTCATCACCGCGCCCAGGTACTCCTCGCCGACGGTCACCGTGACCAGATCCAGCGGCTCGAGCAGGGCCACCGTCTTGGCATTGGCGGCTTCCTTCAGGGCCAGCGAACCGGCCAGCTGGAAGGCCATGTCGGAGGAGTCGACCGAGTGCGACTTGCCGTCGAACAGGGTGACCCGGACGTCCACCATCGGGAAGCCGGCCAGCACGCCCTTCTCCAACTGGGTGCGGACGCCCTTCTCGACCGACGGAATGAACTGCCGCGGCACCGCCCCGCCGACCACCTTGTCGACGAACTCGAAGCCGCTCCCGCGGGGCAGCGGCTCGATCTCGAGATTGCAGACCGCGTACTGGCCGTGGCCGCCGGACTGCTTCACGTGCCGGCCGAGCGCGGTCACCTTGGTGGTGAAGGTCTCCCGCAGCGGGATCTTCAGGTCCTCCTGCTCGACCTTCACCCCGTAGCGGTCAACCAGCCGAGCCAGCAGGAGATCGGCGTGGGCCTGACCGGTCGTCCACAGCACCAGCTGATCGCTGCCACCACGATCCAGCCGGACCGTGGTGTCCTCGACCGCCAGCCGCTGCAGGGCACCGGACAGCTTGTCCTCGTCGTTGCGGGTGGCCGCCCGGATCGCCAGCGGCAGCAGCGGCTCGGGCAGCGCCCAGGGCTCGACCAGTGCCGGGTGGTCCTTGGCCGAAAGGGTGTCGCCGGTCTCGGCGGTGGTCAGCTTGGGCACCATCACGATCTCACCGGCGATCGCGGTGTTGCGTGGCTTCAGTTCGGCGCCGACCGCGGCCTGAATCAGACCGATCCGCTCCTCGTTGTCGTGATCGGGGTGCGCATCATCAGCGGACGCATGGTGGCCACTGACGTGCACCAGTTCTTCTGCCTTCAGAGTTCCGGAGAAGATCCGGACCATCGACAACCTGCCGGCGAACGGGTCGGTGGTGGTACGAATCACCTGGGCCACCAGCGGAGCCGACGGATCGGTCGGCGGATTCGGCAGCTCGCCACCGGACGGGGTGGTGGCCGACGGGTTCGGATGCAGCGACGGGGTCGGGAAGCCGTGTTCGATCAGCCGCAGCAGCTCCTCGACACCCACGCCGGTGTTGGAAGCCACCGGCAGCACCGGGTACAGGTTGGCGGTGGCGACGGCCTTGCGCAGGTCGTCCAGCAGGTACTCGGTGTCCAGCTCCTCACCGGACAGGTAGCGATCCATCAGGGAGTCGTCCTCTGCCTCCTGGATGATCGCCTCAATCAGCGGTCCGCGCCAGGTCTCGACGTGCGAGTCGTCGGAGGTGAGCTTGCGGTTGACCACCTCGCCGCCGGAGTAGTCGTGTTCCTCCAGGCTGAGCAGCCCGATGTTGCCGGCGATCACGCCGGGCGCCGACATTGTGGGCACGTGGGTGGGCAGGACGCCCTCGCCGAACTTGGCCTGGGCTTCGGCCACCGAGGCGTCGAAGTCGGCATGCCCGGCGTCCAGCTTGGTCAGCGCGATGATCCGGGGCAGGTTGGCCGCCGTGCACTCCTCCCATAGGGCCTGGGCAGCACCGTCGATGCCGTCGGCCGCGGAGATCACGAAGATGGCCGCATCGGCGGCCCGAATACCGGCCCGCAGCTCACCGACGAAGTCGGGGTGGCCCGGGGCGTCCAGCAGGTTCACCAGGACGTCCCCGGTGACCAGACTGGCCAGGTAGAGCTGAGCGGCGCGCTCGGCGTCCTCCTTCTCGCCGCGGTAGCCGACAAGGCGAGACTTGAGGAGTTGCTCGAAGAGTGAGGTCTTTCCCGATCCTGCGTTTCCGATCAGGACCACGTTGCGGACGTCATCGGGACTGGACACCTGCAGGGAGGCAGCGCTCATCTTTGAACTCATGGGGACTACCTAACTACTCGGTTTCAGCCCCCGCAAGCACTTTTCGGGAAAGCGATGGACGCCCTCAGCCGCGGGCCTCCATCGGCACGTAGCGGCGGGTCTGATGGCCGGTGTAGATCTGCTTGGGCCGGACGATCTTCTGCTCCGGGTCGGTGATGAACTCCTGATACTGAGCGGCCCAGCCCGACGTCCGGGGCACCGCGAACAGCACGGTGAACATCTCCGGCGGGAAGCCGAGGGCCTCGTAGATCAGGCCGGAGTAGAAGTCGACGTTCGGGTACAGCCGGCGGGAAACGAAGTAGTCGTCCTCCAGGCCGTGCTTCTCCAACTCCAGCGCCACCCGCAGCAGCGGGTTCACCCCGGTCACCTCGAAGACGTCCTCGACGCTCTTCTTGATGATCTTGGCTCGCGGATCGTAGTTCTTGTAGACCCGGTGGCCGAAGCCCATCATCCGGGTCTTGCCGGCCTTGACGCCCTCAATGAACTCCGGCACCCGATCGACGGTGCCGATCTCGCGCAGCATCTTCAAGACGGCCTCGTTCGCGCCGCCGTGCAGCGGCCCGTGCAGCGCGCCGATCCCGGCCGAGCAGGAAGTGAACAGGTCGTTGCCCGAGCTGGCCACCGAGCGCACCGCATTGGTCGAGCAGTTCTGCTCGTGGTCGGCATGCAGGATGAACAGCACTTCCATGGCCCGGATCAGCCGCGGGTCGGCGTGGTAGCGGCGCTCGTTCTGCTTGAACAGCATCTGCAGGAAGTTGTGGCAGTATCCGTAGGAGTCATCGGGGTTGATGTACGGCTTGGCCTTGCCCTTGCGATAGGCGAACGCGGCCAGGGTCGGCATCTTGGCCACCAGCCGGGTGATGTTCAGGTAGCGCGCCTCGGGGTCGTCGAAGTTCTGCGCGTCGGGGTAGAAGGAGAAGAAGGCCGCCACCGAGGCCATCAGGATGGTCATCGGATGCGCGTCATAAGGGAATCCGGCCAACACCGTCTTCAGCTTGTCCGGCAGCATCCGGTGCTCGGTGACCTGCAGTTCCCATTCGGCAAGCTGGGTGGCATTGGGCAGTTCGCCGTGCAGCAGCAGGTAGGCGACTTCCAGGTAGGTGGAGTGCTCGGCCAGTTCCGCGATCGGGTAGCCGCGGTACTCCAGGACGCCGGCTTCGCCGTCGATGTAGGTGATCGAGGAGTGGCAGACAGCCGTGTTGACGAAGCCCGGGTCGAAGGTGGCTAGCGGCTCACCGTCGACGACGATTTTGCGCAATTCGGGCGCCTTGATCGTGGCCTCCGTGATCGCCAGGTCAGCCTCGACGCCCGTGGCGGGGTACCGGATCTGGAGAGTGTGTGCCATGGGTTTCACCATATGAGGTATCCGTTACGGTCAGGTGTCATCTTGCTTCGATGCTGGATCCGGGGCACCATGCCTGGTACAGGCGGAACGGATGGGTCATCGCCGGAGTCGGCTCAGGCCGATGGGGCCACTGCGGCTCGCTCGGTTTTGACCCCCTCGATCGTCCAGGGTAGCCTTAGGCGCTGTTGCGCTGCGGTCTGCCTTCGCCGGTCGACCCCGCACGATACGAAGCGATACAACTTATGGAAGCAGGTCACAGACCCGTGTCTACGTACAGCCCCAAGCCTGGTGAGATCACCAGGGCCTGGCACGTGATTGATGCCGAGGATGTCGTCCTTGGCCGGCTGGCCGTCACCGCGGCGACCCTACTGCGCGGCAAGCACAAGCCGCAGTTCGCCCCGCATGTTGACGCCGGCGATTTCGTGATCGTGATCAACGCTTCCAAGATCGCCCTGACTGGCAACAAGGCCAAGGACAAGCTCGCGATCCGGCACTCCGGACGTCCGGGCGGCCTGAAGTCGGTGCCCTACGGCGAACTGCTGGCCAATGACCCGCGCAAGGCTGTCGAGCGTGCGGTCTGGGGAATGCTCCCCAAGAACAAGCTCAGCCACCAGCTGATCAGCAAGCTCAAGGTCTACGCCGGCCCGGAGCACCCGCACGCTGCGCAGAAGCCGCAGCCGTACCAGATCACCCAGATCGCTCAGTGAGCCAAGGAAACAACGTGACCGAGACTGTCGAAGAGACTGCTGCCGACGAGGTCGTCCCCTTCGTTGAGGACGATCGTGAGATCGCTTACCGCGCCGAGGCTCAGGCCAGCGCCCCGCAGCCGGGTGGACGCCCGGCCGTGATCGCCGCTGCTGGCGCCACCGGTCGCCGCAAGGAGGCCATCGCGCGAGTTCGGATCGTCCCGGGTGACGGCAAGTTCTCGATCAACGGGCGCACGCTGGAGGACTACTTCCCCAACAAGCTGCACCAGCAGACCGTCAATGAGCCGCTGGTCACCGCCGGTGTCGTCGGCTCCTACGACGTGATCGCGACCATCGTCGGTGGCGGTGTCACCGGCCAGGCCGGTGCGCTGCGCCTGGGCGTGGCTCGTGCGCTGAACGCGGTCGACGCTGAGGCCAGCCGTCCGGCTCTGAAGAAGGCCGGTCTGCTCACTCGCGACGCGCGGGTCAAGGAGCGCAAGAAGGCTGGTCTGAAGAAGGCCCGCAAGGCTCCCCAGTACAGCAAGCGCTGATCCTGGTCGGGCGATGGCTCGACTGTTCGGGACGGACGGGGTTCGCGGCACCGCGAACCTGGATCTGACTGCGGAAATCGCGCTGGAGTTGTCGATCGCGGCCGCCCACGTGCTGGCCGAGGCCGGCGTGTTCGGTGCGGGGCATCGTCCCTTCGCTCTGGTCGGACGTGACACCCGAGCCTCCGGAGAATTTCTGGAGGCGGCCGTGGTGGCCGGGTTGGCCTCGGCAGGGGTGGACGTGGTGCGCCTGGGCGTGATTCCCACTCCCGGTGTCGCCTACCTGGTTGGGGCTATGGGTGCCGATCTGGGCGTGATGCTCTCGGCCAGCCACAATCCGATGCCCGACAACGGCATCAAGTTCTTCGCCCGCGGCGGGGTCAAGCTCGATGACGCCATCGAGGACATGATCGAGCAGCGGATGGGCGAGCACTGGGATCGTCCGATTGGTTCCGGGGTCGGTCGGGTCACCGAGGATCGCGGTGCCATCGAGGCCTACATCGCCCATCTGGTGGCCAGCCTGGGCACCGACGCCAGCCTGGAAGGGCTCAAGGTCGTCATCGACTGCGCCAACGGTGCAGCCCACCTGACCGCACTGGCCGCCTTCGACGCCCAGGGCGCGCAGGTCGTCCCGCTGCACGCGAGCCCGGATGGCCTGAACATCAACGACAACTGCGGTTCCACGCATCTGGGCCCACTGCAGGCGGCCGTGCTGGCCCACGGCGCCGATCTGGGGATCGCTCTGGACGGTGACGCGGACCGTTGCCTGGCCGTCGATCATCGCGGCGAGGTCGTCGACGGCGATCAGATCCTGGCAGTGCTGGCCCTGGCCATGCAGCAAGCCAAGACGCTGCATTCGGACACGGTGGTGGCCACCGTGATGAGCAACCTCGGCTTCCTCAAGGCGATGAACGCCGCCGGAATCCGGGTCGACCAGACCAAGGTCGGTGACCGCTACGTGCTGGAGGCGATGAACGCCAACGGCTTCACCCTGGGTGGCGAGCAGTCCGGCCACGTGATCATGAGCGAGTACGCCACTACCGGCGACGGAGTGCTGACCGCCCTGCACCTGGCCGCCCAGCTGGCCCGGACCGGACGCCAGTTGCAGGATCTGGCTTCGGTGGTGACCCGGCTGCCGCAGGTGATGATCAACGTCTCGAACGTCAACAAGGCCTGGGCCGGCATCGATCCGGTGGTGAACTCGGCAGTCTCGGCGCAGATCAAGGCCTTGGGCGATTCCGGACGGGTGCTGCTGCGTCCGTCGGGCACCGAGCCGCTGGTCCGGGTGATGGTCGAGGCCGACACCGAAGAACGCGCCCGCGAAGTGGCCGAGCAGCTGGCCGAAGTGGTCAAGGAGCGGCTCAGCCTCTGAGCTCAGGCGGCGCGCCGCCGAGCGGGGGACGTCAGTCGATTCGGCGGCCCAGCACCACGCAGTACTGCGGGATGTAGCCCAGGTGGTCGTAGAAGGCCAGTACGGCGTCGTTCTCGGTACGCACCATGAACTGGATCTTGGGAGCTCCGGCCGCCTTCAGCCAATGCTCGGCAGCGGTCATCAGTTCCTTGCCCAGGCCGCGCCCTCGGTGCGATTTCGCGACCGCCAGGTAGTAGACCCAGCCGCGATGCCCGTCGTAGCCGACCATGGCCGTGCCGACCAGGCGTCCGCCGTCACGGATGCCCAGCACCGTCGAGGAGGGGGATTCCAGGGCCCTGCGGAAGTCGGCGGTGGCGTCGTTCCACGGCCTGGTGAGATCGGCTTCCTGCCACAGAGCGACCGCTGTTTTGGCGTCGTCACCGCCGAGTGCCTCGATCACCTCACACCTTTCGGATCCGCACCCAACTCACCTGATGGTTAGGACCTTTTCGAAGAATAGCGGTGGCTCGGCCCCGGGTGGGACGGATGTTCAGCTCGAGATTGGGACCGTTGATGGCGTCCCAGATGCCCCTGGCGGTCTCGATGGCGTCCGGCTCGCTGAGCGCGCCGTAGCGGGCGAAGTAGGAGTGCGGATCCTGGAATGCGGTTTGGCGCAGATGCAGGAAGCGGTTCACGTACCAGTTGCGGACGTCGTCGGACGCGGCGTCGACGAACACCGAGAAGTCGAAGAAGTCGCTGACCGCCAGCCCGGTGGTGCCGTCGGAGCGACGTCGGGCCGGCTGCAGGACGTTGAGACCTTCGATGATCAAGATGTCCGGTCGGGAGACGACCGTCCGCTCGTCGGGAAGGATGTCGTAGGCGAAGTGGGAGTAGACCGGCGCGCTCACCTGGGGCGCCCCGGACTTCACGTCCATCACGAACTGCAGCAGCGCCCGCCGGTCGTACGACTCGGGATAGCCCTTGCGCTCCAGCAGTCCGAGTTCGGCGAGCTTAGCGTTGGGATAGAGGAAGCCGTCGGTGGTGACCAGGTCGACCCGCGGCGAGCCCGGCAGCCGGCGCAGCAACTCGGCCAGCAGCCGGGACGTGGTGGACTTGCCGACCGCTACCGATCCGGCCACTCCGATCACGAACGGTGTGCGCTGGCCGGACAGTCCCAGGAACTCGTGGCTGGCCTGGAACAGGTCGCCGGTGCGCTCGGAGTAGAGGCTGATCAATTCGGTCAACGGGAGGTAGACCTCGCGCACCTCGCTGGCGTCGGTCGGGTCGCCGATACCGCGCAGCCGCTCGAGTGTTCCCTCGTCCAGATCGGCCGGACGGGTGGCTGCCAATGCCGCCCAATGTTGCCGGTCCAGGGTCAGGTACGGCCCGTACGGGTTGTCCTCCGGGGCCACGACGCCCTCGTCCACTGTGCCTGTCATCGCCTCCGACTCCTGTTGGGCCAGTTGCCCTAGTGTGCCGGACTCGCCGGTACAGTGACGCCTATGTGCGGGATTATCGGCTATGTCGGCGCGAGAGACGCTCGTGAGGTAGTGATCTCTGGGCTACGGCGAATGGAGTACCGCGGCTACGACTCGGCCGGAATCGCCGTGCTGGATCAGGGCACGATCCACTGGCGCAAGAAGGCCGGCAAGATCACGAATCTGGACGCGGAGCTGGCGGCCCGTCCGCTGCCGGTATCAGGAACCGGGATCGGCCATTCCCGCTGGGCGACCCACGGTGGCCCCACCGATCAGAACGCGCACCCGCACCTGGGTGGCGCCGGTCGGGTGGCCCTGGTGCACAACGGGATCATTGAGAACTTCGCCGCGCTGCGGGCCGAGCTCGGCGCCCAGGGCGTGGTCTTCACCTCCGAGACCGATACCGAGGCCGCTGCCGCGCTGCTGGGCCGCGAGCTCGAGCAGGGTGCCGACCTGGCCGAGGGGATGCGCCGGGTGTGCCGCCGGCTCGAAGGTGCCTTCACCTTGGTGGCTGTGGACGCGGCCGACCCGGGACGCGTGGTCGCGGCCCGCCGCAACTCTCCGCTGATGGTCGGCGTCGGCGAGGGCGAGAACTTCGTGGCCTCCGATGTCTCGGCGTTCATCGAGTTCACCCGGCACGCCATTGAGCTCGGCCAAGATCAGGTCGTCGACGTCCACGTCGACTCGATCGTGGTCACCGACTTCGAGGGACGGCCAGCGCCGACCAAGCCGTTCGAAGTGACCTGGGATCTGTCGGCTGCCGAGAAGGCCGGCTACGACTGGTTCATGCGCAAGGAGATCTTCGAACAGCCGCAGGCGGTCGCCGACACCTTGCTGGGTCGCTACACCGCCGAGGGTGCCTTGCAGCTGGACGAGCTGCACATCGGCGAAGACGAACTGCGCCGGATCGACAAGATCATCATCGTGGCCTGCGGCAGCGCCTACTACGCCGGGCTGGTGGCCAAGTACGCCATCGAGCACTGGACCCGGGTGGCCTGTGAGGTCGAGATCGCCAGTGAGTTCCGCTACCGCGACCCGATCATCGACGGCTCCACTTTGGTGGTGACCATCTCCCAGTCCGGAGAGACCGCGGACACGCTGATGGCGATCCGGCACGCCCGGGAGCAGGGGGCCAAGGTGATCGCGATCTGCAACACCAACGGCGCCACCATCCCACGCGAGTCGGACGCCGTGCTCTACACCCACGCCGGCCCCGAGATCGGGGTGGCCTCGACCAAGGGCTTCCTCACCCAGGTGGCCGCCTGTTACCTGCTGGGGCTCTACCTGGCTCAGGTGCGCGGCACCATGTACGACGACGAGATCGCCGCAGTGATGGACGAGCTGGCCGCCACTCCGGCCCTGATCCAGCAGGTGCTCGACTCCCTGGAGCCGATTCGCGAGTTGGCGATCCGGCTGGTGAACAAGGATTCGGTGCTGTTCCTGGGCCGGCACGTCGGCTACCCGGTGGCTCTGGAGGGCGCGCTGAAGCTGAAGGAGATCGCCTATCTGCATGCCGAGGGCTTCCCGGCCGGAGAGCTGAAGCACGGCCCGATCGCTCTGGTCGACGACGGCGTCCCGGTCTTCGTGGTGGTGCCGCCGCAAGGCCGCGATCAGCTGCACGACAAGGTCGTCTCCAACATCCAGGAAGTCCGGGCCCGCGGCGCGTTCACCGTGGTGGTGGCCGAGGAGGGTGATCCCGAAGTCGCTGCCTACGCCGACGTGCTGTTCGGCCTGCCGAAGGTGTCCACCCTGTTGCAGCCGTTGCTGGCCGCCGTCCCGCTGCAGATGTTCGCCTGTGAAGTGGCGACGCTGAAGGGCTACGACGTCGACCAGCCGCGCAACCTGGCCAAGAGCGTGACAGTCGAATGATCGTCGGCATCGGACTCGACCTGACCGAGGTGTTCCGGTTCTCCCGGGCCATCGAGCGCAATGGCGTCCTGGAACGCCTGTTCACCCGGGCTGAGCTGAACAACGCACCCAAGGAGCGGCTGGCCGGCCGGTTTGCCGCCAAGGAGGCGATCGCCAAGGCGATCGGGGCGCCCAAAGGTCTGGTGTGGACCGATGTTGAGGTTCTCGCTGACGAGTGCGGCCAGCCCTACATCACCTCGTCGGGGACGGTGGCGGCCCGGCTCGCCGAACTGGGCGTGACCAAGGTGTTCGTCTCGATCACGCACGACGCCGGAGTGGCGGCCGCCATGGTGGTCTGCGAGGCGTGATGGACGGCTACCGGGTCGCACAGATTCGGGCCGCCGAGGCTGTGGCCTTTGCCAGCGTCGACCCCGACATTCTGATGCAGCGGGCCGCGGCCGGGCTGGCTGCAGCGATCCTGCGTCGCCTGGACGGGGTCTACGGCTCCCGGGCGTTGCTGGTGGTCGGCTCTGGTAACAATGGTGGTGACGCGCTGTGGGCCGGGGTTCGGCTGGCGCGCCGCGGCGTGAGCGTCCGGGCCTGGCGAACCGGGACGCAGGTCCACGCGGCCGGCTGGACGGCCTTCCTGGCCGCCGGCGGACGGGAGGTGTCCGCAGCCGAAGCGCTGGCCGACCTGGGTCGCTACCACTTCGTGGTGGACGCGGTGGCCGGGATCGGTTCGCGTCCGGGGCTGGACGAGCCGGTGGCCGGTTTCGCTGAGGACTGCCGGACGTCCGGGGCGCGAGTGGTCGCCGTCGACCTGCCCTCCGGGCTGGCCCCCGAACCGCCCTTCGTCGACGCGCCGCACTTCCGGGCGGCCCTCACCGTCACTTTCGGCGGCTACAAGCTCTGCCAGCTCACCGAGCCGGGACGTTCGGCCTGCGGCGAGGTGGAGCTGGTCGACATCGGGCTGGAGCTGGGTGAGCCCGAGGTTCATCAGTGGACGCCGGCCGAGGTGGCCGCCGCCTGGCCGGTCCCCGATCAGGCAGCCGACAAGTACTCCCGCGGCGTGGTCGGCCTGGACACCGGCTCGCCGGACTTCCCCGGCGCCGCCGTGCTGAGTGCTGCCGGTGCCATCCATGCCGGTGCCGGCATGGTGCGCCATCTCGGCCCACAGCCGGTGGTCACCCGCGTCCTGGACGCCTTCCCGAACGTGGTGGCCACCCAGGGCCGGGTGCAGGCGCTGGTGATCGGCTCGGGCTGGGGTCAGCGTAAGGACACCAAGACCGTGGCCAAGCTGATCGCCACCGGAGTGCCGCTGGTGATCGATGCGGACGCGCTGCGCCAGCTGCCCGAGACCGGACGTCCGACGGCCCTGCTCACCCCGCATGCCGGTGAGCTGGCCTATCTGCTCGGCATGGAGCGCTCGTCGGTGCTGGCCGACCCGTTGGCTGCCGTCCGGCGGGCCGCCGAGCGCACCGGCTGCACCGTGCTGCTCAAGGGCGCCACCCAGTACGTCGCTGGCCCCGAAGGCGGCACCGTCCAGCTGGCAGTGCCGGGACCTGCCTGGACGGCACAGGCCGGCTCGGGGGACGTGCTGGCCGGGATCGCCGGCACCCTGCTGGCCGCCGGATTGGCCACGCCGACCGCGGCCGTCCTGGCCGCCTCGGTTCAGGCCGTGGCCGCGTTCCGCAGCCCCGGACCGGTGCCGCCGCAGCAGCTGGCCGCCACCCTGCCGACGGTGATCTCCGCACTGCTGGATGCCGGGCCGTCGGCGCGGTTGGCATAGAATCGTGGGGTTCGCCCGGCGACCGCCAGGCGGGGAGGAACGTGATGCAGCGCACCGTACTCGCTGAGAGTCTGCTCGGCGACGGTCGCACCCTGCAGATCGTGACTGCCGAGCCGTGGGACGCGCAGACGCTGAGTGCGGTGATCCTGGACGCCTTCGGTCATCGGCCCGTGATCGACCCGCCGCCGCCTGCGCTGGCTGAGACCCCCGACACCGTCATCGCCGCCCTGGCCCAGGGCTTCGGCGTGCTGGCGCTGGTCGACAATGAACCGGCCGGGGTGGTGATCGTCAGCGTCGAGGGTGATGCTGCCGGGATTCACCGGGTGTCGGTACGTCCGTCCTTCCAGCGGCAGGGGATCGCCTCGGCCATGGTCGCTGTCGTGCTCGAGTCGCTGGCGCTGCGTGGCGTCCATCGGGTGGGGTTGATCGCGCGCGCCGAGTTCCCGCCGGTGGTGGCCTGGTGGCAGCGGCACGGCTTCGTTGAGATCGAACGAAACGGCACCTCGCTGCACCTGGCCCGGGAGTTGCCGGTCTGTGTGATGGCCCGAACCGCCGAGGAGACTCAGGACCTCGGTCGGCGCCTGGCCGGCCTGCTCCGGGCCGGTGACCTGATCATTGCCGCCGGCGACCTGGGTGCCGGCAAGACCACCCTGACTCAGGGGATCGGTGTGGGGCTCAATGTCTCCGGAGCGGTGATCTCGCCGACCTTCGTGCTCTCCCGGGTGCATCGGCCGCTGGCCGACGGCCCGGCCCTGGTCCACGTGGACGCCTACCGGCTCGGCTCCCCGGCCGAGCTCTACGACCTCGACCTGGACGCATCGGCCGCTGAGGCGGTCACCCTGGTCGAGTGGGGCACCGGGATCGCCGAGGGGCTGGCCGATGACCGGCTGGAGATCGACATTCGGCGCAGCCTGGATCCCGAGGACGAGACCCGCTGGATCTTCCTGACCCCGATCGGCGAACGGTGGACCGCCGTCCGTTCCCTGCTGGAGGCGCTATGAGTTCGATCGTGCTGGGCATCGACACCGCCACCGACGTTCGCGTCGGCCTAGCCGTGGACGGTGCCGTGGTGGCTTCGGCCGCCGTGGCTGACACCCGCGCCCATGCGGAGCAGCTGATGCTGCTGGTGCAGCAGGTGCTGTCCGAAGCCGGACGGACGGTGAGTGACCTCACCGGAGTCGTCGTCGGGATCGGGCCGGGACCGTTCACCGGGCTGCGGGTCGGAGTGGCGGCCGGCCACACCCTGGCCGCGGCGCTGGGCGTGTCCGTCCGCGGCGTGTGCAGCCTGGACGTGGTGGCTGCCGAGTGGGTGCGTCGGGGCGACGCCCCAGCCGAGTTCCTGATCGCCAGCGACGCCCGTCGTAAGGAGGTCTACTGGGCCCGCTATGACGGCTCCGGGCACCGCCTGGACGGCCCGTCGGTGAGTGCTCCGGCCGAGCTTCCGGCACTGCCCTTGGGTGGTCCGGGTGCACACCTGGTCGCCGCCGAGGTAGCCGGCCCGGACGCCATCGACGCCGGCCTGCTGGCCGCCCTGGACGTTCCCGACGCCGGGCTGGAGCCGCTCTACCTGCGCCGACCGGACGCAGAGGTGCCGACCCGGGTGAAATCGACGTTGCTGCAGCCGCGGCTGGCTGTGACGAGGCACAAGTGATCATCTCCCACGCCACCGCCGCCGACCTGGACGCCATCTGCGACCTCGAGGCCGTCGGCTTCGCCGAGTTCGAGCGCTGGTCGCGGCAGTCCTGGGCTGACGAGTTGGCCGGCGACCGTTGGGTGATCACCCGGCTGGATGCACACGCCCGGGTGATCGGAGTGGCCAGCTTCGGGGTGGCCGAGGAGATGGCCGACCTGTATCGGGTGGTCGTCGAGCCCGGCTCCCGCGGGCAGGGGATCGGCGCCTCGCTGGTGAACGCCGGCCTGGACTGGGCCGCCGCCGTAGGGGCTCGTCGGATGCTGCTGGAAGTGCGTCCGGACAACCCGGCGGTCGGGCTGTACCGGCGGCTGGGTTTTGAGGAGATCAGCATGCGCCGCGACTACTACGGGGCCGGTCACGACGCCCTGGTCATGCAGCGCGGCGTAGGCAGTGAAGACCGATGGGCGGTGGAGAGCGCATGAGTGGACCCTTGGTACTGGGCATCGAGTCGTCCTGCGACGAGACCGGGGTGGGCATCGTCCGCGGTCACGAGCTGTTGGCCAACGAGGTGGCCTCCTCGGTGGAGGAGCACGTCCGCTTCGGTGGGGTGGTGCCCGAGGTGGCCAGCCGCGCCCACCTGCAGGCGATCGTCCCGGCCCTGCAGCGGGCGCAGGAGAAGGCCGGTATCGACTTGTCCGAGGTGGACGCGATCGCCGTGACCTCGGGACCGGGCCTGATGGGCGCCCTGGTGGTCGGCCTGGCCGCGGCCAAGGCGCTGGCCGTGGCGCTGAACAAGCCGCTGTACGGGCTGAACCACCTGGTTGGCCACGTGGCGGTCGACCTGCTCGATCACGGCCCGCTGCCGATGCCGTGCGCGGCGCTGCTGGTCTCCGGCGGGCACACCTCGCTGCTGCACGTCCGCGACATCACTGGCGACATCACCGAACTCGGCGCCACCATCGACGACGCTGCCGGCGAGGCCTACGACAAGGTCTCCCGGCTGCTCGGCCTCGGCTACCCGGGCGGCCCGGTGATCGACAAGCTGGCCGCCGACGGCAACCCGAAGGCGATCGCCTTCCCGCGCGGCCTGACCGCCCAGAAGGACCTGGTCAACCACCGCTTCGACTACTCGTTCTCCGGCTTGAAGACCGCGGTTTCGCGCTGGGTGGAGACCCGGCGCCGCGATGGCGAAGAGGTGCCGATGGCCGATGTGGCGGCGTCCTTCCAGGAGGCGGTGGCCGACGTGCTGACCGCCAAGGCCGTGGACGCCTGCGACTACCTCGGCGTGGACACCATCCTGCTCGGCGGGGGAGTGGCCGCGAATTCGCGGCTGCGCGGCCTGCTGGAGGAGCGGACGGCAGCCGCCGGCATCACCCTGCGCCGGCCGCGGCCGGGCCTGTGCACCGACAACGGTGCGATGATCGCCGTCCTGGGTGCCGAGGTGGTGGCCGCTGGACGCCGTCCGAGTTCGCTGGACATCGGCGCCGACTCGGGGATGCCGGTCGGCACCGTCGTGGCCTGATGTACACCCCGATCGTCGGCACGCTGGGCTATCTGCTCAGCGACGACGGTGAGCGGGTGCTGCTCGTCCATCGCAGCCGGGACGGCGACGTCCATGCTGGCAAATGGAACGGCCTGGGCGGCAAGCTGGAAGCCGACGAGGACGTCTACGCCTGCCTGTGCCGGGAACTGCGTGAAGAGGCTGGCATCGAGGTCACGTCCGCCCGACTGCGCGGCACGGTCTCGTGGCCGGGCTTCGGCCCCGACGGCGAAGACTGGCTGGGTTTCATCTTCCTGGTCGACGCTTTCACCGGTGAGGTGCCCGATCGCAACGAGGACGGTCCGCTGGCCTGGCATCGGATCGACGAACTCGATTCGCTGCCGATGTGGAGCGGTGATCGGTACTGGCTGCCGCTGCTCTTCGATGACGGCCCGGCCTTCCACGGAGTGATGCCGTACGAGAACGGCGAGCCGGTCTCCTGGAGCTGCAGCCGCCCCTGATCGGCACTACTGCGGGCATCGCGGGCCGGGGCTGGCGAATTCCCCATCCCCGCGCCCTAGGGTGCTGCCATGATCGGGCTTCCCTTTGCCGGCAGTGGGCTGGTGCATGGCCTGTTCATGGGGCTGGGCATCCTGGCCGGGCTGGGGGTCTTCGCGTTCGAGGTGCGTCGGCGCCGGCTGGCTGATGACCGGCTCTGGGTGATCGCCGGAGTCACGGTGGCCCTGGGTGCGGTCGGATCGCGGCTGGGCACTTGGTTCCAGTTCATCGATCCGCGGCAGAACGAGCCCATCGAACTGTGGTGGACCGACGGCAACCGCAGCGTGTTGGCCGGACTCTTCTTCGCCTGGATCGGGGTGTATCTCGGCAAGCTGATCACCGGCTACCGCCCGTCCACCGGTGATCTGTTCGCCCCGGCCGTCGCGCTGGCCATGACCATCGGACGAATCGGCTGCCTGCTCACCGAGCTGCCCGGCCACCCGACCGGGGCCAACTGGGGGATCGTGCTTACCGCCGATCAGGCGGCCATTCTGGGCGGTCCGGCCGGCGTCGGCCTGCACCCGAGCTTCGCCTACGAGATCGTCTTCCAGGCCGTCGCCTTCGGCTGGTTGTGGCACAACCGGGAGCGGCTGCCGCGTCCCGGTGACCTGTTCTTGTGCTACGTGGCCGGCTATGCGGTGTTCCGGTTCGGCGTGGAGTTCCTCCGCGCCAACGAGCAGGTCTGGTTTGGGCTGACCCGCCCGCAATGGTTCCTGGCAGCGGGCATCCCGCTGCTGGCTTTTCGTGTCGTCCGGATCTGGCGGACGACCCCGGCAATGATCGGAGGATCTGATGACTGAACAGCCACCAGGACCGGGGTACCTGCCACCCGGCCAGCAGCCGGCCGGACCCGGACCCGTGCCGCCACCAGGGCAACAGCCGCCCACCGGCCCCGGACCCGTGCCGCCAACCGGCCAGCAACCACCCATCGGCCCTGGTAGTCCGCCGCTGCCACCGCCGGGCTTCCCGCCCGGGGCGGGCCTGCCTCCTGGCCCTCCGGGCGTTCCGCCGTACCCGCCGCAGGGGATGCCTGCCGGTCCGGCATTTCCGCCGAACCCATCGGCCCGGCGGCGTGGCCGTGGCTCGATCCTGCTCGGCATCGCGATCACCTACGCCACCTTCGCGGCGGCCTGGTTCTCGTTCATGTACGCCTTCAGTTCCGACGTCTTGGCCGGGCCGTTGTCGACGCTGTCGGCGGTCCTGCCGCTGGCGTTGATCGTGGTCGGCATCGTCTTGGCCGCAATGCCGAAGACCACCAGGACCGGCGCCGGGATCCTCATCGGGATCGGCTCGTCGATCCTGATCGCCGGCGGGGTCTGTGTGGCGCTGCTGTCGGGGCTGGGCCAGTGACGTCCGGCACGGTCGCCGGCACCACCCGGGTCGAGCTGCCGCTGCGGCCGGGGACGCTCGGGCCCGGCCAGCCGCTGCGCGGCGATCGGATCCACCGCTACGTCACCGCCTATTGCCCGGAATGCCACGACCCGGACGCCGAACTGGCCGACGTGCAGCGGCTGTCCGGAGCGCTGTTGGTTCGCGACGGCCGGGTCTGGTTGCAGCGGGCCTGCCCGATCCATGGCCTGGTCACCACCCTCTATGACGAGGATCCGCAGATTCTGCGCTACCTCGAGCAGTGGCAGGCGCCGACGAAGGTGCACATCCCCGACCACGCCGACAACTTCCGTCCGATGCCTGAGGCCTTCGCCTATGGGCTTCCGGCCTTCCACACCCAGCACACCTGCATCCTGCTGGAGGACATCACCGAGCACTGCAATCTGAAGTGCCCGACCTGCTTCACCGCGTCCGGCCCGGCGCTGGTCGGGGTGGCACCGCTGGCCGAGGTGCTGGCCAACGTCGACGCCAAGCTGGCCCGCGAGGAGAACCGGCTGGACGTGCTGATGCTGTCCGGCGGCGAGCCGACGCTGTACCCGCAGCTGGCCGAACTGCTGGACGAGCTGGTGGCGCGCCCGATCGTCCGGATCATGCTGAACACCAACGGCCTGCTGCTCGCCCAGGACGACGCGCTGTTGGAGCTGATTGCCTCCCACCGGGACCGCCTGGAGGTCTATCTGCAGTACGACGGACCGTCCGCCGAGGCCTCGAAGCATCACCGCGGCGCCGACCTGACCCGGTTCAAGGAGGCCGCGATCGCCCGGCTGTCGAAGGCCGGCGTGTTCACCACCTTGGTGATGACCGCCGCGCTCGGGGTCAATGACGGCGACATCGGGGCCGTGGTCCGCAAGGCACTGGACACCCCGTTCATGGGCGGGGTGGCCATCCAGCCGGTGTTCGGCTCGGGACGCGGCCAGGGGATCGACCCGCTGAACCGGCTCACCCACACCGGCGTGCTGTCCCGGCTGGGGCCGCAGACCGACGGTGTCGTCCAGTGGCATGACCTGACCGCTCTGCCGTGCTCACATCCGCACTGCTCATCGGTCGGCTACCTGCTCAAGGACGACTCCGGAGTCTGGCGCTCGCTGACCGCCCTGGTCGGCCACGACGAGCTGCTGCGCTGGCTCGAGTTGGATCCCGAATCGCTGGCCAACCGGGTCGCCGACCGTGACCTGCCGCTGCAGCTGCGGGAGTTGATGAAGAGCTCGCTGCTGGACTTGCTCAGCGAGCAGGCGGCGCTGAGCAGCCCGCGGACCGGCCAACTGTGGAAGAACATCTGCACCCAATGCGATCTGGGGATCAGCACGCTGGCCACGCTGGCCTCGTCCAAGCTGCCCGGCGGAGCGGAGCGGATGCGCAATCTGCTCGGCGAGCGGGTCAAGCGGATCACCATCAAGCCCTTCCAGGACATCTCGACGATGATCGAGGAGCGGCTGATCCAGTGCTGCGTCCACGTCGGCACCACCAGCGATTCCGGTGATCATCAGTGCGCCCCGTTCTGCGCCGTCCAGGCGTGGGGCAAGCTGGGCGCACAACGGCTGAGCAACCCGAAGGGCGGACGGCGATGACTGAGGTTCCTGATCAGGCGGCCCGGATCGCGGCCGGGCCACGCCCGTCCGACTTCCTGCCGGGCGCCCCGGCCCCGGACGGAGCCGTCGAAGCCCCCTTCGATCCGCTGAAGCTGTGCATCTTCGCCACCATCGCCATGCTCGGCTGGATCTTCGGTCCGGCGGCCGTGGTGGTGTTCGCCGTGGTCGGGTTCGTTGGCTACTGGAAGGCGCACCAAGCCGGGCTCACCCGCTCGAAGTGCTACCTGCGCGACACCCGGCTGGTGCTGGCCTATCTGGCCGCCTTCGTGGTGGCCGGACTGATCGGGGTCGGTCTGTTTGTCGCCCGCTGGCTGGGCTGGGCCTGAGCTCAGGCCTGTGGCGCGACCGGAGCCTTGCGTGGACCGGCCAGGCCGAGCCCGGTGAAGAAGCCGCCGAGGATCCCGATCCCGAACGCCAGCCACAATGTGGGGTAGGGGTTGATCGGGTTGATGCTGTTCTTGGGCTGCATATTGCCCCATACGTCCAGCACGCCCCAGGCCATCAGTCCGATCGCGGCCAGCAGCCCGATCACGCCGATGGTCAAGCTGACCTTGGAGAGCACCTTCATAGGCTGATCATAGGCATCGTCGCCGGTGTTGTGCTGGCACCGGACCGATCCGGTCGAGGCGAATGAGGTGGCCGACCGGCTAGGTTTTGCCCCATGGATCCGCAGTTGGCCGCCTGGCTGGTCTCCCCGGAGGCCGAGCCGGCACTGGTGGCAGCCGGGGCCGAGGCCGATCCCGACTCGCTGGCTGCCGCGCAGCGACTGCGCCGGTCCTTTCCTCCAGACCAGGCGGCGGCCGCACTGACCCAGGCTGCACTACGCCGCAAGGCGGTTGCCAAGTTCGGCGAGCGGGCCGGACGGCTCTTCTTCACTGCAGCCGGTCTGGAGCAGGCGACGCGGGCTGAGGTGGCCGCTTGGCGGGCATCCCGCTTTGTCGCGGCCGGCGCCACCCGCGTCGTCGATCTGGGCTGCGGGCTTGGCGCGGACGCCCTGGCCTTCGCTGATGCCAGGCTGGATGTGGTGGCCGTCGACGCCGACCCGGTCACGGCGGTCTTCGCCTCGACGAACCTGGGTCGTCCGGTGGTCTGCGCGAAGGCCGAAGATGTCGCCGAGCAGCTGCTGACCGAGGCGGACGCCGTCTTCCTCGACCCGGCCCGGCGGACCTCGGCCGGACGCACCTGGCGACTGGGCGACCTATCGCCGTCCTGGGAGTTCGCCACCGGCCTGCTGGATGGACGACTCGGCTGCATCAAGGCCGCTCCTGGGCTGCCGTCCACGGCCATCCCGCAGTGGGCCGGGGCCACCTGGGTCAGCCACCGCGGTGACCTGGTAGAGACCTCGGTCTGGAGTTGGGGGAGTCGGGTCGCCGTGCTCCTGCCTGACGGCCTGGAGCTGGCGAGCGGGCCACCGCCGGTGCTCGGCGAACTGGGGCGGCACCTGTGGGAGCCGGATTCTGCGGTGATTCGGGCCGGTGCGGTCGGCCGGCTGGCCGAGTTGCTCGATGCTCGCTCGATCCAGCCGGGGATCGCCTACCTGACCGGCGATGCGGCGCTGACGTCCGGTTTTGCCACCGGCTTCGAGATTCTCGAGGTTCTCGCCTTTGATGAGCGGACGCTGCGGGCCTGGGTCCGCGAGCACGGCATCGGCATCCTGGAGATCAAGGTCCGCGGCCTCGACGTCGATCCGGCCGTGCTGCGCCGCCGGCTCAAGCCGTCCGGTGCCGGCTCGGCCACGGTCGTGCTGACCCCGACCCCGGCCGGCGCCCGGGCTCTGGTCGTCCGCCGCCTCTGAGCGGCGCCGACTCGGAGGCCACGGGTTCGCGCCCGCGATTCTCACATTCGCCCGGGAAGATCCGCGGGCGTCGGTGACATTCTGGGGCGTTCCTGGAGTCTGGAGGGCGTCTGTGGGGCGGCGGGCAGGATGTCGACGGGCCTAAGGTCGGACGGCCGGTCCGCGACCATCTCGGACGCAGAAAGGCCCGGCCGGAGCGAGTCCGACCGGGCCTTTCCGGTGAAGCGAATCAGTCGTTCAGACGCTCCTGGGTCTTCTCCGAGAAGACGTGGATCTTGGCCGGATCGATCGCGTTCAGCTTGATGGTGATGCCACGCTGAGACGGACGGCGAGCCGAAACCCGGGCCACGATCTGCTGTGCGTTCAGCTTGTCCTCGGCATTCAGGCCGGACATCGTTCCGTAGATGTAGCCGTCAGCGCCCAGCTCCTCGACCAGGTCCACATCGAGGCTGAAGCCCTCGTCGGCAACGCCCAGGTTCTCCGGACGGACACCAACGGTGAGGGTCTCCTCGCCGGCGGCCTTGGCCAGCACCTCGCGGGCAATCGGCACCACGTAGTCGCCGATCTGGACACCGCCGGGGACGACCTTGCCGCTGAGCAGATTCATTGCGGGCGAACCCATGAACCCGGCAACGAAGAGGTTGACCGGCTTGTCGTACAGGGCCAGCGGGCTGTCGACCTGCTGCAGGATGCCGTCCTTCATCACCGCAACCCGGTCGCCCATGGTCATGGCCTCGACCTGGTCGTGGGTGACGTACACGGTGGTGACGCCGAGTCGGCTGACCAGCGCGGAGATCTGGGTACGGGTCGAGACGCGCAGCTTGGCGTCCAGGTTCGACAGCGGCTCGTCCATCAGGAAGACCTGCGGCTGGCGGACGATCGCGCGGCCCATGGCGACGCGCTGACGCTGGCCACCGGACAGCGCCTTCGGCTTGCGGGACAGGAACGACTCCAAGCCGAGCAGCTTGGCGGCGTCCATCACTCGCGAGTCACGCTCAGCCTTGGGAACGCCGGCCATCTTCAGGGCGAAGCCCATGTTGTCGGCGACGGTCATGTGCGGGTACAGCGCGTAGTTCTGGAACACCATCGCGATGTCGCGATCCTTCGGCGGCAGATCGGTGACGTCACGGTCGCCGATGCTGATCCGACCGGCGTTGACCTCTTCGAGGCCGGCCAGCATGCGCAGGGAGGTGGACTTGCCACAACCGGACGGGCCGACGAGCACCATGAACTCGCCATCACCGATCTCGAGGTTGAGCTTGTCGACGGCCGGGTGATCCGATCCGGGGTAGATCCGGGTTGCGTCGTTGAAACTAACGGTGGCCATGCCAAATGATCCTTTCCACGGGCAGGTACGTGCCCGACGATCCGTAGTGGAATATGGCCGCTCCAGCGGCCGACTCCCATACTTGCACGCCGCCCGCACATTAGCGAGTGCGATCTCGGTCCCTAGCCACCTGGTGATCAGATGGTGACCCTCCGGCACCGGGTAGGCTGCGCCGGGTGAGCGAAGCGCCGAATCCGGAGCCGGCTGCCGAAGCCGAGTGGTGGGACGATCCGTCCCTGCCATGGCGGCATCAGCCGACCAAAGCTGACATCGCCTGTTTCAGCTGGCTCGGAGTGGCCGGCGTCTACGGCCTGATCATGCTCTGGCTGCGCGTCGCCCTGATCGACCTGAGCCCCGAGACGCTGGCCTCCCTCGGCTCGTGGTCGGGGATGGTGCTGGTCGGTGCCGGGGCGGCGACCGGTGACCAGTGGTGGCCGCTGATCCTGTTCCTGGGCACTTTCGGCCTCGTCAAGTTCGACTGGATCTACTGGTGGGCCGGACGCCTCTGGGGGCGCAACCTGATCGAGGTCTGGTCGGGACGCTCGGCGCGAGCCCGGCGGGTCAATGAGTGGGCCGAGCGATTCGCCCGCAAGTACGACATCCTCGCCCTGATCATTTCGATGATTCCGTTCGTCCCCGGACGCGGCGTGGTGGTGGCGGTGCTGGGCGAGGCCGGGACGAGCCTGCGCAAGTTCCTCACCGTTTCGATCCTGACCTCCGCCGTGGTGAATGCCGCGCTGTTGTGGCTCGGCTTCCAGGTCGGCAAGCCGGCGAAGGACGCCATGGACGTCTATGGCGGGTACCTCTTGTGGGTGTCCGGCGCCATGCTGATCGCCACCATCGTCATCGTCTACCGCCAGCAACAGGGCGCGCGGCAACGTCGCGGATGAATTCTTGACGACACCTGGTCCCAACTGGCGAAGCTGCTCGGGAGTAGGCGTTACGCTCACCTCACGGCGGGGCACCCCACAGCTGGCTGAGACCTTCATTTCGGACCTTCGGGTCCGGGAGCCACTCGAGTCGAGGAAGGTCGAGGTCGGAACCCACCCTCCGGTGAGCGGGTGCCTGTCGATCGATCCCCCAACCTCCCTGGGCAGGCGCTGCAGACTCCCGGAGGGTGGGCTCAGCCGCACCGAGTCGAGAGTGATGCCGCGAGCGCGCGATGGGGACTCACCGGTCTGTGTGGTGGGGAAGCCTCGCTGGGAGCCTCCGACAGGAATCGAACCCGCGACCGTCCGCTTACAAGGCGGGTGCTCTACCAACTGAGCTACGGAGGCAATGGGCGTGCGCCCGCGCTCATTGTGCCGGTTGCCGGACGTGACTGTCGAAAACGCCGCCGACGGGTGGCTCGCTGTACCGGTGGACGGTAATGGAACCGTCCCCGCTGATCCGGCTGACCAGGGTGGACGGTAATGGAACCGTCCCCGGGGTACCCCCGATGCGATCCAGTTAGCCGGGGATGACTAGGTCGGCGAGCAGCCAGGGCCGGTGATCCTGCCAGTGCGCGACCTCCTGGGCGGCCCATTCGTCCCAGTGGCCGGCGAACATCGCGCCATCGCGGGCCAGCGCCCGCCGCCGGCGCAGTGGCTCGTCCAGCTCGACCCAGATGGCCAGGCCGGCCAGCGCCCGGCTGGCCTCGGTGATGGCGCCGCATCCCTCGACAATGAGGGGCAATGTGCGGTTCAGGCCGCGCCGCGGGCCCGGACGTCCGTGCGCCCAATCCCACGTCGCGAAGCCGCTGCCCTTGATCAGCCGGGGCACCTCTGCGGAGCCGCGGGCCAGTCCCTGCCAGCCGGGGTACACCTCGTCCAGGCTGACGGTCTCGACCCGTCCCGGCCATTCGCCCGCGATCTCGGCGGCCAGCGTGGTCTTGCCCGATCCGGCGCCGCCATCGATCAGGACGACCGGACGAGCGCTGGCCGAGCGCAGCTGGGCCAGTTCCCGACGCAGGCTTGAGGTGAGCACCTCAGCGGACGCCGGCGGCGGTGACGAAGAGCAGGCCGTCCCCTTCGATCGTCGGGGTCTCGTCGGCCGCCAGCAGGGCCGACTCACCGGAACCCAGCTCGAGGTCGATGCCGTCGGCGTGCAGCCGGGCTGATCCACCCACCATCAGCAAGACGCGCGCCGAGCCGGTGCCGGGCACCGGAGTCGGCAGCGGATTGGCTCGGATCCGCCACACGTCGAACTCGGGGCATTCGGTGGGGAAGTGCTCCACCCCCGGGGCTTCGACGACGGGCGCGAGCCGGGTTGGGGTGATCGCTTCGAACTCGACGACCTTGACCAGCTCGCCGACGTCGACATGCTTGGCCGTCAGGCCGCCGCGAATCACGTTGTCGGAGTTGGCCATCACCTCGACTCCGGTGCCGGAAAGGTGGGCGTGCATCCGTCCGGCGGGCACATAGGTGGCATCGCCGGGGGCCAGCACCACTCTGTTCATCAGCAGTGCAGCCAGGATTCCGGGGTCGCCGGGGAAGACCTCGTCCAGCTCAATGACCGTGCGGGCGAAGTCGCCGAGCTCGCCGGGGGCGTCCTTGTGCTTCATGGCGGCCGCGCAGACAAGCTCGGACAGCTCAGCGCGTTCACCGCTCAGACTCAGCACGTCCAGGAACACTTCGGCCATCGCTGCCGCGCCCTTGCGCTCGGTCAGCGGGCCGATCACCGAGGCCAACTCGGTGCTGACCCTGAGCTGGTCGAACAGCCAGGCTGTGCGGCTCGGCTCCCGAAAGCCATTCAGACTGTGGAACTCCGACAAGGCGACGAGCATCTCCGGCTTGGGCCAGTCGTCACGATAGGTGCGTTCCGGGGCGTCCAGTGCGATCCCGGCGGCATTCTCTTTGGCGAAGCCTTCGATGGCCTGCTCGCGGGAGGGGTGGACCTGCAGGGACAGTGCATGCCGGGCTGACAACACCTTGACCAGGAACGGCAGCTGGTCGCCGAACTGTGCGCGGCTCGACTCGCCCAGAACCTCTGGACGTTCAGCCAGAATCTCGTCCAAGCGGCGACCGTCCACCGTGGCGGGAGCCAGCGGGTGGGCGCCCAACCAGTACTCGGCGACTGGCTCGCCATTGGCGGCGACGCCGAGCAGGTTCGGGATGGCGTCGGTGGTGCCCCAGGCATAGTGCTGGATTGCGCCGCTCAGCCGCTGCATGGGCATTCCTTACTGTGGGGGGTGGCCCGGAACGAGCCCCAAAAGAGTCTAGCCACGCTGAGATGGCCTAGTCCGAGTGGTTCGGCCAGGTTGTCCGGCTATCGACCGTCGCGCGGTGATGATCCGGTCCTGGCTGCCGTCATCATCTGAATGACACCGATGTGATTCGCGGTCTAGAATCGGGACATGGCCGAACTGATGGCGATCACCACCGCTGAGTTGAGCGAGCAGCAGGCAGCCCTCCTCGAGTTCGAGAAGCAATGGTGGTCTTTGCCCGGTTCTAAGGAGACCGAGATCCGTGAGCGGTTCGACATCTCCCCGACGCGGTACTACCAGCTGCTCAACGCACTGATCGACTCCGATGCGGCTCTGGCTCACGACCCACTTCTGGTCAAGCGGCTGCGTCGGCAGCGGGTCGCGCGGCAGAAGGAGCGCACCGCGCGTCGGCTGGGCGTCAGCCTGCACAGCTGAGCCATCCTCATCGCGGCGACGGCGATCGTCGCAGCGCGGACGTGATCCGGTGCAGCCCGGCGTTGTTGCGGGGTAGTTCGGGATAGCCCCCACGGGCCAGATCCGCAGAGGATTCGAAGAAGTTCGCCGCAGCCGGATGCCCGGTCCGCAACCACGACCAGGCCGAGGCGAGCCCGTAGCCGACCAGGAACGGCAGGCCCAGGCAGTAACACCATTGCCAGGCGTGGACGGCCTCATGCGCGGTGGTTCCGGGACGCCGATCTTCCAGCTCGGCCAGGCTCCCGCCGGGCACGATGATCACATTGCCCACGGTGAAGGCGCCGGCCTTCGGCACCCTCAGTGCGTACCCTTCGGCCAGCAGCAAGGCGTCTGGTCCGCGGTGGAAGCGGGCTCGTCCGGCCACGCCGACGAGCACTCCCAGCGGAGTGGACAGGTTCACCACATTCAGGGCGGCGCGGACGGCTGCAGCTGGCGACACGGGCACCGCTCCATTGTGCCGGGCCGATGGTCGCAGGGGCTGTGGAAGTCGGGTTCGACAACCCGTCCGAACGTTTGCACTCTCTGGGTGCGAGTGCTAAACATGTTGTTAGCACTCTCGTCGTGAGAGTGCCATTGTCTAGCTCGATGAGATCCATTGGATCGTCCGTCGCGGGCATCGAAGCGACCAAGACCTGGAAGTTCACCAGTGGGGCCTAGCCCCCGAGACGTCGAAGGATTGCCGAACAGACATGGCGAAACTGATTGAGTTCAATGTCGAGGCGCGCCGCGGCCTGGAGCGTGGGATGAACACCCTCGCCGACGCCGTGCGAGTGACCCTCGGCCCCAAGGGCCGCAATGTGGTCCTGGAGAAGAAGTGGGGCGCCCCCACGATCACCAACGACGGCGTGTCGATCGCCAAGGAGATCGAGCTGGAGGACCCCTTCGAGAAGATCGGCGCCGAGCTGGTCAAGGAGGTCGCCAAGAAGACCGACGATGTCGCCGGTGATGGCACCACCACCGCGACCGTGATCGCTCAGGCCATGGTCCGTGAGGGCCTGCGCAATGTGACCGCCGGCGCCAACCCGATGGGCCTGAAGAAGGGCATCGAGAAGGCCGTTGCTGCGATCATCACCGAGCTGGGCAACCAGGCCATCGACATCGAGACCCGCGAGCAGATCGCTGCCACCGCGTCCATCTCCGCTGCCGACACCACCGTGGGCGAGATCATCGCCGAGGCCATGGACAAGGTCGGCAAGGAGGGTGTGATCACCGTCGAGGAGTCGAACACCTTCGGCCTCGACCTCGAGCTCACCGAGGGCATGCGCTTTGACAAGGGCTTCATCTCGCCGTACTTCGTCACCGACGCCGAGCGGATGGAGGCCGTCCTGGACGATCCCTACATCCTGATCGTCAACTCCAAGGTCTCCAGCCTGCGCGACCTGCTGCCGCTGCTGGAGAAGGTCGTCCAGTCCGGCAAGCCGCTGCTGGTGGTGGCCGAGGACACCGACGGCGAGGCGCTGGCCGGCCTGATCGTGAACAAGATCAAGGGCACCTTCAAGTCCGTGGCCGTCAAGGCCCCGGGCTTCGGTGACCGCCGCAAGGCCATGCTGGGCGACATCGCCATCCTGACCGGTGGCCAGGTCGTGTCCGAGGAGGTCGGCCTGAAGCTGGACGCCGTCACTCTCGACCTGCTCGGCCGGGCTCGCTCGGTCAAGGTCACCAAGGACGAGACGATCATCGTCGACGGTGCCGGCGACGCCGAGCAGATCGCCGGACGGGTCGCTCAGATCCGTCGCGAGATCGAGAACTCCGATTCCGACTACGACCGTGAGAAGCTGCAGGAGCGGCTGGCCAAGCTGGCCGGCGGCGTCGCCGTGATCAAGGTCGGCGCGGCCACCGAGGTCGAGCTGAAGGAGCGCAAGCACCGCATTGAGGACGCCGTCCGTAACGCGAAGGCTGCGGTCGAGGAGGGCATCGTCCCCGGTGGTGGCGTCGCGCTGCTGCAGGCGGCCGCCAAGGCCAAGGTCGCCGTCGAGTCGCTGGTCGGCGACGAGGCGACCGGTGCGCAGATCGTGTTCACCGCCTGCTCGGCTCCGCTGAAGCAGATCGCCATCAACGCCGGCCTCGAGGGCGGCGTGGTGGCCGAGAAGGTGGCCGGCCTGCCCGCAGGCGAAGGCCTCAACGCGGCCACCGGCGAGTACGTGAAGATGGTCGAGTCCGGGATCATCGATCCGGCCAAGGTGACCCGCTCTGCGCTGCAGAATGCGGCCTCCATCGCGGCGCTGTTCCTGACCACCGAAGCGGTCATCGCCGACAAGCCGGAGAAGGCTCCGGCCATGCCGGCCGGTGACGGCGGCATGGGCGGCATGGACTTCTGATCCGAACGTAGTTCGGCTGCTGCCGTCAATCGGCAGGGAGTCATCCCGCTGACACACATAGCGAGGGCGGTCCCATCCGGGGCCGCCCTCGTTGTGTCCCCGCTGGAAAGGGGACAGTCCCCTTTCTAGCGGGAATGGAACTGTCCCTCGGATCGTTGGAGACCAGGTGAGTAGCGAAAGAGGCACGACTGTCGGGTTCCGCTCCGAACGAGGGGCGGTGCTGCTGGCGCTGATGCTGTCCACCGGGCTGATCGCCATTGATGCGACCATCCTGGCCACGGCGGTGCCGTCCGTGGTCGCCGAGCTGGGGGAGTTCAACCAGTTCCCGTGGCTGTTCTCGGTCTACCTGCTGGCCCAGGCTGTCTCGGTGCCGATCTACGCCAAGCTCGCCGACACCATCGGGCGCAAGCCGATCATCCTGGTCGGCGTCGGACTGTTCCTGCTCGGCTCGATCCTGGCCGGCTTCGCCTGGAGCATGACCGCATTGATCGGCTTCCGGGTGTTGCAGGGGCTGGGCGCCGGGGCAGTTTCGCCGATGGCCATGACCATCGTCGGCGACATCTACACCGTTGCTGAGCGCGCCATGGTGCAGGGCTACATCGCCAGCGTCTGGGCGATCTCCTCGGTGGTCGGTCCGGCGCTGGGCGGCATCTTCTCCCAGTTCCTGTCGTGGCGCTGGATCTTCTTCGTGAACGTCCCGCTGTGCCTGATCGCCGGCTGGGCACTGATTCGCTCCTACCACGAGAGCATCGAGCGCCGCCGCCACCGGATCGACTTCGCCGGGGCCGGCCTGCTCACCCTCGGTCTGACTGCCGTGATCCTGGCCCTGTTGGAGGGCGGCAATGCCTGGGCCTGGACGTCCTGGCAAAGCCTGGCCAGCTTCGGCGTCGGCATCCTGGCGCTGGTGCTGTTCCCGCTGGTCGAGCGGCGGGCCACCGAGCCGGTGCTGGAATTGTCGATCCTCACCCGTCCGCTGATTCTGACCACCACCCTGATCTCGCTGGGCATCGGTGCGCTGATGATCGGCATCACCAGTTACGTCCCGACCTACCTGGAGAACGCACTGAACGCCGTCCCGCTGGTTTCGGGAATCGCGGTCGCTGCGCTCACCCTCGGCTGGCCGCTGGCTGCCGCTCAGTCCGGACGGATGTACCTGCGCTACGGCTACCGGACAACGGTGCTTTCGGGTGGCCTGATCGCCTTGGTGGGTGCCATCGCGCTGGCCATCAGCGGCCCGTGGCCGTCGCCGTGGACCGTGGCGATCATCGCCTTCGTGATCGGCTTCGGCCTGGGTTGGACCGCGGCACCGTCACTGATCGCGGCCCAGGCCTCGGTGAACTGGGACGAGCGTGGCGTGGTCACCGGAGTGAACGTCTTCGCCCGCTCGGCCGGTAGTGCCGTCGGCGTGGCCATCTTCGGCGCCATCGCGAACCAGGTGATCAGTTCCGGCCGGGGCGAGCACGACTTCGCCACCATCGTCTCGGCCTCCACCTGGGTCTTCGTGGCCGTCGCTGTGGCCGCCGCATTGATGGTGCTGGCCAGTCTGTGGCTGCCCCGCGGTGGGGTGGACGCCCCGGCCTACTCGGTGGCGGCGGCGAGCCCGGACCTGGAGCCGGTCGGCATCGACGAGGCAGAGCCCGCCAGCGCCTGAGCGTCCGCCCGGGCTCGTCTCGCTGCGAACCAGGATCCTTCCGCAGGAAAAGGGGACTGTCCCCTTTTCGTGCGGCAGATCTAGGTGCGACCGACTCGGGCACCGCGCACCCGGGGCGCGGGCGTGTCGGGGGTCGGACGAACCTGCGTCGCCCCATCATTGAGCCATGAGCGGTCTGCTCGAGGTGGTTGCGCTGAGCGTCGCCGACGCCGAGAGGGCGGAGGCTGGTGGCGCCGACCGCGTCGCCGTCCTCGGTGAACTCGATGACGGTGGGCTGTCGCCGACCCCGAAGCTGGTCGCCGACATCCGGCGGGCCACCAGCATTCAGGTGCGGGTGATGGCGCGGCTGCGGGACGGCTACAGCACCGACGGCGGCGAAGCCGTCCGATTGCGCGGCCTGATGGCCAGCTACGCCGAAGCCGGCGCGGACGGGATGATTCTCGGCTTCCTCAACGGCTTGGGCGAGGTGGATGTCGCGCTGATCGAGGAACTGATCAGCGACGGAACCTGGCCCTGGACCTTCCATCGGGCCCTCGATGCCACCTTGGATCTCGATCGTTCCTGGCTGGCGCTGCACAGACTTCCACGGCTCGACCAGGTGCTGACGGCCGGCTCGGCGCGCGACGTCGAGAACGGGCTGACCGAGTTGGTCGCGCGGGCTAAGGCCGATTCATGGGCGCGGGGCGTGATGATGGCCGGCGGTGGGCTGCGGGCCGAACACGTCCCCTGGCTGACCCGGGCCGGAGTGACCGCATTCCAGATCGGTTCGGCGGCTCGGCTGGGTGGCGACTACGACAACGGCGTGGACGAAGGCCTGGTGCGCTCCTGGCGCAGCCTGATCAGCCAGGAGTCGCGGCACCGCCCGTCCGGCTAGCTGCTCGCCGACGGCATCGGTTCGATGTGGACGAAGGTGGTCGTCCCCGGCAGTGCGGCTTCGATGGCCGACTCGACCTCATCGGCCAGATCGTGGCTGTGCTGGACGGTCCAGTCGCCGGGCACCTCCACGGTGGCGTAGACGAAGCGCTGGCGCCCCGACTCGCGAGTGCGCAGCTCGGTGACCTCGGCCTTCGGGTCGGCGCAGGCGTGGGCCAACACTGCCGAGACGATGGCCAGCTCATCTTCGGGGAGCGCGGCGTCGAGCAGCCCCACCACCGAGCGACGCACCAACTGGTAGCCGGTGAACAAGATATTGATGCCGACACCGATGGCCACGATCGGGTCCAGCGGCATCCAGCCGGTGAGGGCGACCAGGCCGATCCCGACCAAGACCCCGACCGAGGTCCAGACGTCGGTGAGCAGGTGCTTGCCGTCGGCCTCAAGGGTGATTGAGCGGTGGGCTCGACCGGCCCGCAGCAGGGCCAGGCCGACGCCCAGGTTCAGCAGACTGGCCAGCACCGAGATGGCCAGGCCGATGCCGAGCTGTTCGAGTGGCTCCGGCTCCAGCAACCGGCCGATGGCCGAGTAGATGATGGCGGCGGCGGCCACGAAGATCAGCGAGCCCTCGACTCCGGCCGAGACGTACTCGGCCTTACCGTGGCCGAAGTCGTGATTGTGGTCGGCGGGCTTGGCCGATAGCCGAATGGCCCAGGCTGCGACGAGCGCGGCGACCAGGTTCACGATCGACTCCGCGGCATCCGACCACAAACCCACCGAGTTGGTCAGGTACGCCGCCAGTGCCTTGATGGTCACTGTGGCCACGGCGGTCGCGACGGAAATCCAGAGGAATCGCTCGAGCAGCCGTTGGCGGTCTTCGGGATGAGGGTGGCTGGAGACGTCGGCTACCGGGGAGGACACCGGGTCATTCTACCGGGACGCTGGACTCCTCGATGCGACCCAACTGCAGCGGAACGGGGGCGCCTCGGTGCGCGACCAGCCGCCCGATTCCGTCCGGCCACACCGGCTCCGGTAGCGAGTTCAGGTCATCCAGGCGGTGCCAGGCCCAGCCGTCCAGTCGCTGCTCCTCGGACGCGGTCAGCCCGGTCGGCGCCGGCTCGAACGGAGCGTCGACGACCAGAACGAAGAAGCTCTCCTCCTGGGTCAGGATTCGATCGGAGTAGCCATGGACGACCTCGCGCTGCGCCACCGGCCCGATCAACTTCTCCGGCTCGACCATCAGCCCGGTCTCCTCAGCCAACTCGCGGACGGCAGCCTGACGGTCGCTTTCACCCTGGTCGATCCCTCCGCCCGGAGTGACCCACCAGCGGCTGCCGCTGACCCCCGGGTCGGTATCGGCCAGCAGGAGTACCGACACCAGGTCGGTGACCACCACTCGAGTGCCGCGTCGTCGGTGCCGAGGTCGCGGATCAGGGCCGGTCACGGTGCGCTCAGCTCTCGCTCGGCCACGCTGGCCAGGCTCTCATCCAGCAGCCCGATGGTGGCGGCACCGGCCGGAAGCGTGAAGCCGACCTGCCCGGTCACCCGGGAGCCGGCGGTCAGTTGATGGTGGGTGAGCGGCTGGGTGAGCCGAGGGCCGTAGCTCGGTCCGGTCCAGCCGCTGCTGGTCTTGGCCCTCAGCCACAGACCGTCGACTGCCAGGCTGCCCTTGCTGCACTCGATGTCCACGGTGATGATCAGGTAGCGCTTCCCCGGTGGCGGGGCCGTCTCGCCGTCAGTGGTCCACTTGGCCGCGGTGATGCTCAGCCAGCCGTTGCCGTTGCCGGTCGCGAAAGGTATGCGATCGCCCAGGTCGCCGCCGCTGAGCTCCTGGGACTGGCCGGTAGCCAGCGATGTGGCCAAAGAAGTGGCCCCGGCTGTTGCAGTGAGCTGTGGAGCCTGCTGCCGGACCGGAGCAACCCAGCCGGCGATCAGTACTGCGGCCAGCGCGATGACCAGGACGCCGGCCAGCGCGAGCAGCAGGGTGCCACGCCGGGTGAGCCGTGCCGGACTCATCGGGATCGGAACGGCTTCTCGCCGGCCCGCAGGGCCGAGCCGACGATCAGAAGCAGAGCGACTGCAACGATCCAGCTGGCTACCTGGCAGGTGGTGGCCAGCGTCGCGAACAGGGCGTCCAGGTCGTTGCCCGCGCCGGCAATGCTGACCATGCCGATCGCCAGCAGTCCGAAACCGGTGAACTGCCAGGTGCGATGGACTGCCTCACGCCGGTATCCGATCCGTGAGCTCAGCACGAAGGCGATGACCAAGGTGAACGGAGCCGCCCAGCCGAACAGCATGCCGATCGCCAGACTGATCGCCACTCCAGGGGTGAGCCCGGTCAGCAGCTCGCGGACGCCTGCGCGGGGCTGCTCCGCCGGGAATGAGCCCGGCGGCGGTGTGAACCACTGCGGAGTCCCCGGCGCCGGAAACGGGGTGGGGTTCACTCGCACCGCCGGTTGTGGGGTCGGCGGTGCCAGGTAGCCGCTGAGTGGGGCGCCGGCCACGCCGAAGGGCTCGGTGGGCTGGCGGGCCGCGGTGCTGGCCAACGGCGTCGTCTGCGAGACGAAAGGGAGATTCGGATTGCGTCCGGGTGCTGCGGACGGGGCGAGCGCAGCCAGCGCGGGCTGCTCCTGTTCAGGAGCGGTGAAGCGGGGCTCGTCGACCGGCATCGACGCCGACGGCGAGGGGGGAACGGGGTCGATCTGCAGCGGCTCGACATCTGGCATCACGAAAGCTGCCGGACGCACCAGCGGCGCGTACTCGGGTCCGTCCTGCCAGCTGGCCATGGCCCAATAGTAGGCACAGTGGACCGCAGCGGGGTCGGGTCGGCAAGGTAGTGCTGCTCCCAGCGGTGTGCTCGCTGGCCGGGTATTGGTTAGGCTGGAGGCTGGTCGGGAAGTCGATCACCAGCAGGTTGTGGGAGTTGAGGCAAAAATGCCAGTCGGCAAGGTGCGTTACTACGACGCGGAGAAGGGATTCGGGTTCCTCTCCAAGGATGAGGGCGGGGACGACGTCTACGTCCGCGCTGCTGCGCTGCCTGACGGCGTGACCAGTCTCAAGCGCGGCCAGAAGGTTGAGTTCGGCGTCGTCGACGGAAAGAAGGGTGAGCAGGCACTGTCGGTGCGGCTGCTCGATCCGCCGCCGTCGCTGTCGAAGGCTGCCCGCAAGTCCCCGGAGGCGATGGCGATCATCGTCGAGGACCTGATCAAGATGCTCGACAACGTCGGCAACGGCTACCGCAGGGGACGCCACCCTGATGCCAAGGTGGCCGGCAAGACCGCGGCGGTTCTGCGCGCGGTGGCCGATGAGCTGGAGCTGTAGTGGCTGCCACTTTGGAGTTGGACGCGGTCTGTGCCGCGGCTGTCGAGCTGGCTCGGGCCGCGGCGGTCCGTCGCGCCGGAGTGCTCGAGGTCGGCGAACACCTCGGAGTGGTTGCCGAGGACACGCGGGTTGCCACTCACCGGTTTGCCTGCCTGCATCCGGGCTACCCGGGCTGGCAGTGGGAAGTCACCGTGGTCCGGGCGGCCCGCGCCAAGGATGCGACCGTCAACGAGGTCACCTTGCTGCCGGGCGAGGGCGCATTGCTCGCGCCCGCGTGGGTGCCGTGGAGTGACCGGATCGGTCCCAAAGACCTCACCCCTGGGGTTCTGGCTCCGACACCGGCCGAAGATGTCCGGCTCGAGCCGGGATACACCGGTGGCGAGCATGCCGCCGACGCGGATCCGGCCGAAGCCAGCCAGGTGCGGGCGTTGGTGGCCGAGTTGGGGCTGGGTCGCGAGCGAGTCTTGTCCGTTGTCGGACGAGACGATGCCGCCGAACGTTGGCTGGACGGTCCCGGCGGTGCCGACAACCCGATGACCCAGCAGGCGCCGGCCAACTGTGTCACCTGTGGCTTCTTCATCGGCCTGAGCGGCAGCCTGGGACGCGTCTTCGGGGTGTGCGCGAATGAACTGTCACCGGCCGACGGCTCGGTGGTGAGTGTCGATCACGGGTGTGGCGGCCATTCCGATGTCGTCGAACCGGCCCGGGGCGTGGATCTGTCAGTCCCGATCTGGGACACGATCCGAGTCGACTCCGAGATCTTCGACTGAGTCGTCCGCGTCGCCCGACTCGGCGCCGGCACGTTTGCGGCGCTGAGAACGGAAGATGCCGAAGCTGAGCCCGAGGATGCCCATCCCGGTCCCGGTGGCGGCAACCCAGAGGTGCCAGAGCTGATCGGTGGCGGTCAGCTCGGGAATGGCCGTCCACAAGATGCCAGTGGCGACCGCAAAAGCGATCGTCCCGACGCTGACCACGGCGACGCCGTCCGGGTCCAGCGCGCGCACGGGCGCTTGCACCAACAAAGGCCGGTGGTGGTGGGCGTTTTCGATCACGGACACCACCCTATGGCCTGGCTGAGAGCCCCTACCATTCCGCCATGGCGAACCCTGGTTCTTCGACGGTTACTCCGTCCTCTGCAAAGGTAAGCGGCTTCGACGCCTGGTTCGAGCTCACAAAGCGTGGCTCGAACCTGGGTCGTGAGATTCGCGGCGGCCTGGTGACGTTCTTCACCATGGCCTACATCATCGTCCTCAACCCCCTCATCATCGGCACCACTCCCGATGTCAACGGCAACCTGATCATCGGTCTTCCGGTCAGTGATGCTGCCACCCACGCCTCTGTCGGTGCAGTCGCGGCGGCAACGGCGCTTGTCGCGGGCATCCTGACGATCTTCATGGGAAGCTACGGGCGCTTCCCGATCGCCCTGGCTGCCGGCCTGGGCATCAATGCGGTGGTGGCCTACACCATCGCTCAGAAGATGAGTTGGGTCTCGGCCATGGGCCTGGTCTTCTGGGAGGGCCTGATCATCACGATCCTGGTCTTCACCGGCTTCCGCAAGGCGGTCTTCAACGCCGTCCCGCGCAACATCCGGGCAGCCATCTCGGTCGGCATCGGCCTGTTCATCGCCTTCATCGGTCTGGTCGATGGCGGCGTCATCCGTCCGGCAAAGGGCACCCCGGTCGAACTGGGCATCTTCGGCAGCCTCAACGGCTGGCCGATCGCGATCTTCGTGATCACCCTGCTGCTGCTGATCGTCCTCTACGTCAAGCGGGTCAAGGGTGCGATCCTGATCGCCATCCTGTCCGGCACGGTGCTGGCCGTGATCGTCCAGGCGATCGCCGGCATCGGGTCGAAGTCGGCTGACAACCCGACCGGCTGGATGTCGAACATTCCGGCCTTCGGTGGCTGGACCGGCGTCGATCTGAGCCTGGTCGGAAAGGCATGGCTGAACCCGGGCGAGTTCTTCTTCGGTGGCTTCGCCAGCCCGGTCGGCCCGATCGCAGTCGTCCTGCTGGTCTTCTCGCTGCTGCTGGCCGACTTCTTCGACACCATGGGCACCATCGTCGCTGTCGGCGCCGAGGGCGACATGCTCGAGGATGACGGCAACCCGCCGCACACCCAGGAGATCCTGATCGTCGACTCGGTGGCCGCCATGGTCGGCGGCCTCACCTCGACCTCGTCCAACACCTCCTACATCGAGTCGGCCTCCGGCGTCGGTGACGGCGCTCGGACGGGTATTGCCTCGATCACCACCGGCGTCGCCTTCCTGCTGGCGATTGTGCTGGCGCCGCTGGTCAACATGGTTCCGGCCGAGGCCGCCGCTCCGGCGCTGGCTTTCGTCGGCTTCCTGATGATGTCCCAGGTCGTCCACATCGACTGGTCCGACCCGGAGGAGGGCATTCCGGCCTTCTTCACCATCATCTTGATGCCGTTCGCCTACTCGATCACCGTCGGTATCGGCGTCGGGTTCATTCTGTTCGTCGCGATCAAGGCGATCGTCGGCAAGGCCAGCAAGGTGCACCCGCTGCTGTGGGCGGTGGCGGTGGCCTTCCTGATCTACTTCGTCCAGGGTCCGATCCTGGCTGCCGTGATCGGCAAGTAGTCGTCAACCAGCAACGGCGCCGTCCCCGGGTCGGGGGCGGCGCCGTTGGCGTTCTCGCTCAGGGTTGGAAGACGGCAACCAGATCGGGGGACGGGTCGGGACCGGTCCAGCCGGAGTGGGCCTCCAGCCATTCCAGGACGGTACCGGCCAGCTGGCGACGGTCCTCGGCCAGCTCAGCCAGACAGATCCGCCAGGACGGCGCGATCAGGGCGGCCCGCTCAGCTGGCACCCAACCGGCCGCCCAGCCCGGGCCCGGTGCCAGCGGGATCCCCAGGCCGGTCTTCAGCAGGTCGGTCAGGCCGAGCCGAGACGGCACCCCGCTACAGGTCAGGTCGAAGTCAAACTCGCTCAGCTGGGCGGCGCTCACCGAGAGGGCGAGCGGATCCGGGGCCACCTCATCCAGCCAGGCGAGCAGCAACACCCAGGCGGCGCTGAGCCGGTCCGGCGGCAGATAGCGGCTGGCCAGGAGGGCGTCCACCTCAAGGGCCGTGGGCACGCCCGGGCGGATGATCGGGGCATCGGGCGGACGACGGAAGGCCGGGCCCAACTTGCCGAGCAGCCCCGGGGCGACCGCTGTCTGGTCGGCGAACGTGTTGGCCGCCACGGTGCGCAGCCGGTCCGCGAGCGAGGGGTCCGCGCCGAAGATGCCGCGAACCTCGTCGATGTCCACTGCGTAGAGCCACAGTGTGCTCATGCATCAACGGTAGCGGCGGTGCCAACTCGTCGGACGGATCTGTGCCACCGGTGTGGCGTGAGCCGTCCGCACCCCCGAGTGCTGAGGACGGTGACGCTGTTCAGTGGGATCGGCCGGTTCGTGAGTGTGAGGGGAGCCGGGTACGCTCGTCCCCATGATGTCGGTGGTGCGCCGTGCGTTGGCGGGCGTTGTTGCAGCGGTGGTAGTGCTGCTGGGAGTGTCGGTCCCGTCCGTGGCTATGGCGCAGTCGCCGTCGCCGTCAGCGAGTGCGACGGCGGGGAGCACGCCCACAGCCAGTGCCACGTCGACCGCCACCGATGCCGCCGACGAGAGCGACGATGGCTCAGGTCCCGACGACAGCCAGGGCGCGGCACCCGATGATTCTCGTCAGGCGTGGGCACTGGGTGCGGCTGGGCTGCTGGCCGTGATCGCTGCCGCCGTCGTCCTGCTTCGCCGCTAGCCACACCTCGCTGGCGGGCCGGCCGCTAGGCCAGGTCGTTCAGGGCGATCCGGAGCTGGCGGTAGCGCTCGCCGAAGTCGACCAGCACCGTCCGATTCGGGTCGGGGACGGCCCATACCGGTCCCATCCGTAGCTGTCGTAGTCCGGCGAACTCCTCGTGACCCAGAACTTCGTTGACCGCTGAGGCGTCGCCTCCGGCCACCACGGCGTCCAGTCGGCCGGCCTCTGGCAGCAGGAACTCGGCGACATCGGCGGACGCCTCGGCGAACGCGTGTCCGGCCTGGTTGGCCCGCCGCCGCGCGTAGCGCTGCTGAGACCAGCCGCCGGCCTTGGTTCGGCCCTGCACGTAGTGGCTGGCGTGATGCCCACTCACCAATGCGCTGCCTTCGAAGATGCCGACCGCATGGGCGCGACGCCGGACGATCACGGCACCCACTCGCCGTGGCCGCTGCGAGTCGGCGATCAGCTCGGCCAGCGGGTCGATCCCGGCCAGCGGGCCCCAGGGCAGGTGGACGACGGCTCGAGCGCCGTCCGGAGCGTCCAACGCGATGGCTTCGGTGCTCAGGGTGACCTCCGGCTGGCCGTGTCGTTCGGCGAAGCCGGCCAGCCAGCCGGGGAGTCTTTGCGGAGCCACCAGTACCTGACGGCCCATTTGTGGGTGGGACATGGCTATAGTCTGGCTGGAATCGCGGGGAGGAGTCAGATGAGCGATCTCATCGATACCACCGAGATGTATCTGCGGACCATCTACGAACTCGGTGAGGAAGGCGTGCCGCCGCTGCGCGCCCGCATTGCCGAGCGGCTGAGCCAGAGTGGGCCGACGGTCTCGCAGACGGTCGCGCGGATGGAGCGCGATGGCCTGGTCTCGGTACATCCGGATCGACATCTGGAACTCAGCGAGCGCGGCCGTCAGCTTGCCGAACAGGTGATGCGCAAGCATCGGCTCGCCGAGCGGTTGCTGGTCGATGTGATCGGTCTGGATTGGCAGCTCGTCCACGAGGAAGCCTGCCGCTGGGAGCATGTGATCTCCGATCAGGTCGAACGCCAGCTCCTGGTGCTGCTGGACAGCCCGGTGCACTCGCCCTACGGCAACCCGATTCCGGGCCTGACTGCGCTGGGTGCGCCCGCTCCCGCCGAAGACTTCCTGGACGGCGTGGAACTGCTCTCCCTGCGGCTCGCCGATGGCCAGACCCATGAAGTGGTGTTCGCTCGGATGAGCGAGGCTCTGCAGGCCGACGTCGAGCTCCTCGGGCAGCTCGCCGTACTCGGTGTGGCCGACAGGCGTCCGGTGACTGCGCAGCTGCGGGGCCGCAAGGTCGTCCTGGGTGATCAGGAGCAAGTGGTGCTCCCGGCCGAGTTGGCCGACCAGCTCTTCGTGACCGCGAACTGATCGGCTGGAATAGCCCGCCGCCCGTCCGGCGTTATCCGTGACTGAAACCTACTGAAGGAAGCCATGGCTACCACCACTCTGACTGCCGCCGATTTCGGCAAGACCATCGAGTCCGGCATTGTCTTCATCGACTTCTGGGCGACCTGGTGCCCGCCGTGCCGGATGTTCGGCCCGATCTTCGAGGCGGCTTCGAACAACCATCAGGACGCCGTGTTCGCCAAGGTCGACACCGACGCCGAAGGGGAGTTGGCCGGCGCCCTGGAGATCAGTTCGATCCCGACCCTGATGGCCTTCCGCGACGGCTATCTGGTGTTCCGTCAGGCTGGCGCGCTCAGCAAGTCGAGCTTCGAGAGCGTGATCTCGCAGGTCAAGGAACTCGATATGGACAAGCTCAAGGCGGAGGCTGCGGCCAGCGCGGCCGAATGAGCTGCACGATTTCCCGCCATGTCCCCCATAGGAGTGACATGGCCGCCGAGTATTGCCTATAGTTACGCGCAGGGTTCCTGCCCCATCCCCCCGGGCAGGAACCCTTTCCAATTTCGTCGGGCACTCTGGCCTCACTAGGGTTGTCACCCCGACTGGATGCGTGCGCCGATGGCGACCTGTACTCTCTGATCAAACGATTTAGCCACCACGTGGGACCGCCGGGGTCCCGCTCGGGCGTGGAGGCCAAGGAGAGCGCATGACAGTCAGTTTCCCGGTCGTCAGCGACCTGTCTGCAATCCCCGTCGGCGACATGCCCGGGGACAAGGTGCAGATCAGCGAGGTTCACCTTAGCAAAGCCGAGCACATCTTCCCGCGGCTGATAGAGCTGCTGGCTCCCACTCTGCAGGCCGGACGCCGAGCCGTCGTCTCGGTCTGTGGGGGATCCGGCGTCGGCAAGTCCGAAACCGGTGCGCTCCTGGCCTACGGGCTGGCCCAGCAGGGCATCGGCTCCTACCTGCTATCGGGCGACAACTATCCGCGCCGGTTCCCGGAGGCCAATGACGCTGAGCGGCTGCGCGTGTTTCGGGCGGCCGGGTTGCGGGGCCTGGTCGAGTCCGGCGCCTATGACGACCGCGTCCGCGACCTGCTGGCCGGGCTGCAGTCCGACGGCACCGACGCCGATCCGTCCCAGCTGTCCGCCCACCCGTGGCTGGCCGGCTACCAGCGCGCCGGGCGGGCTGCCTTGACCGACTACCTGGGCACGCCGGCCGAGATCAACTTCGCCGAACTCAACGCGATCCTGGCCGACTTCCACGACGGTGCGGACGCGCTGATGCTGAAGCGGATGGGACGCGCCGAGGGCCAGCTCTGGTACGACCGGGTGGACTTCTCGTCGGTTGCGGTGCTGGTGGTGGAGTGGACCCACGGCAACTCCGACCATCTGGTCGGCGTGGACGTTCCGATCCTGCTGAACAGCACTCCGGCCGAGACGCTCGCACATCGTCGCTCGCGTAGCCGCGACGGTGCGGTCGACTCGGCGTTCACGACCATGGTGCTCGAGCTCGAGCAGGCCAAGCTGGCTGCTGCCGCGCACCGGGCCAAGATCATCGTGGCCCGCTCGGGTGAACTGCTCGATTTCGCGTCCTATCAGCGCTCGATGGGGCTGGATCTCCCGGGTGCCGGCCCGATGCTGAACGCCTATCCCGACAGCCTGGCCGGCCGGCTGGGTGGACTGGTCGGCTTCCTTCGCTCGCCGGAGGCGGATGGGGCCTTCGAGTCGGCCTATCTGCTGCCGAGCGTGTTCAACACCGACTTGGATCGCGGCTTCTCGGTGATCGACTACGAGCTCAGCCAGACCCTGGTCGGCCCGGACGACCTGCCCGCGCTGAACGAAGCCGGCATCGATCTGAAGCTCGACTTCATCCTGAATCACGCTTCGGTGCTCTCCCCGCAGTTCCAGGACATCCTGGCCCGCGGCGACCGTTCGCCCTATCTGGACTTCTTCATCGACTGGAACAAGTTCTGGGCCGGGCACGGCGACCTGACCGAGGGCGGCTACGTGCAGCCTGACGACTACCTGATCAAGGACATGTTCTTCCGCAAGCCGGGTCTGCCCATCTTGATGGTGCGCTTCCCGGACGGCCGGGAGGTGCCCTACTGGAACACCTTCTACCAGGAGGTCCGCTACCCGCTGCCCGACCCGCAGGACCTGATGACAGCCGCCGGCCTGCAGTATGGACGGGCCGAGCAGCTGGCCGCCCGGCTGGCCGCCACGCTGAGTTCCGGTGGTCGTCCCGGGGAGGCAGACTTCACCGGCTTCGAGGACGTCCGGGACGCCGTGGTGGACGCCGTCGAAGCCCGGCGGCGCTACCTGGGCCAGATGGACCTGAACATCACCTCGCCGCTGGTCTGGCAGTTCTACGCCGACACCTTGGACAAATTGGCCGGCTACGGGGCCAAGATCGTCCGGCTCGACGCGTTCGCCTACGCGCCGAAGGCACCGGGGCAGCGCAACTTCCTCAACGAGCCGGGCACCTGGGAACTGCTGGCCAAGGTCAAGGACCTGGCTGATGCCCGCGGGCTGATCCTGCTCCCGGAGATCCACGCCAGCTACGCCGAAGGCATCCATGAACTGCTGGCCGGCAAGGGCTTCCTCACCTACGACTTCTTCCTGCCCGGGCTGCTGATCGATGCCTTCGAGAGTCGCGATGCCAGCACTCTGAAGCGCTGGATCACCGAACTGCTCAGCAAGGGGATCCACACGGTGAACATGCTGGGCTGTCACGACGGGATTCCGCTGCTCGATCTGGGCGGGCTGCTTCCGTCGTCGCGGATCGAGTCGCTGATCGAGACCGTGAAGGGCCGCGGCGGCTACGTGAAGGATCTGCACGGCGCGAAGAACATCTACTACCAGGTGAACGCCACCTACTACAGCGCGCTGGGGGAGAGCGACGCCCGGCTGCTGCTGGCCCGGGCCATCCAGCTGTTCATGCCCGGCAAGCCGCAGGTCTGGTACCTGGATCTGTTCGCCGGTCCGAACGACCATGCTGCCGTCGCGCGTGCTGGTGAGGGTGGGCACAAGGAGATCAACCGGACGAATCTGACCGCCGAGCAGGTGGCCGACGGGCTCACCCGTCCGGTGGTGCAGGCGCAACTGGAGTTGCTGAAGTTCCGCAACAGTTTCCCGGCCTTCGGCTTCGATGCCGAGTGCCACCTCGCCCAGACCGGTCCCGAGCAGTTGGTGATCACCTGGACCAAGGACGGAGCCAGCGCCACGCTGAGTGCCGACCTGGCCGCCGAGAGCTACCGGATCGAGGCAGTGGACGCCGCCGGCAACGAGGTTGCCTTCGGCTGAGTGGGTCTGGGCAAGCTAGGCCGAGCTGCCGTCGCCGGGTCCGCCGACCTACGAGCTACGCCGTCGGCCATGCTTGCTGTGGTCGGTCGGGTGAGCATCGCCGTCAGCGGTCTGTGCGGAGCTAACGCCGGCCAGGTGAATCGCGCTGAACCGGCCCTGACCCCTGGTTACGCTGTTGCCGTGCGGGTCCCTGGCGGCAGGTTGCGGCCGTTTCCCTGGCGGGAGACGGCCTATCTGGCGTCCGGCCTCGTGGTGGGGCTTCCGATGCTCATCATGTTCGGGCTCGCCCTGCTGCTGAGTGCTCTGGTGGTCGTCCTCCCGGCCGCAGCACTGCCGGCGCTCGGCGGCGCGGTGTGGCTGGTCGCCCAGGAGCCCGCGCGGCTCGAAGCGCTGCTCGGCCATTTCCGCCCGGTGCCGCGCCCGATGCTGTCCGGTCCGGACGCCCGCACACAGTGGCACGCAGCGTTGGCAAACCAGCAGCTTCGCCGCTGGGTCGGCTATGCGATGCTGCGGCTCCCGCTCTCACTTCTGCAGACGCTGGTGATGGTCGTGGTTCTGGTGTGGCCGCTGATGCTGCTCGCGAGCCTGATCCGAATACCGCTCGCCGGAGATACTGCCGCCTCGGGGCCTCTTGCCGCCGGCTCCACTCACTGGCCGTGGCCGGTGGCCGCGGCGGCGCTGGGTGCACTCGCGGTGCTGATCCTGGTTGCGCCGCGGCTGATCCGGCTGCTCACGATCGGCGACGTTCGGCTTGTCCAGTGGCTGCTAGCCCCGCGCCCCACTGACGCCGTTGCCGAGACTGAGGGGACGCAACTGCCAGCAGACCGCGACTTGGCATCGGTCAAGGCGGAACGAGTTCGAATCGAGCGTGACCTGCATGATGGGGCACAGCAGAGGCTGATCGCCCTGGGTGTCTCGCTCGGACGGGCGGAGGCTCGGCTGCGGGACAGCTCCGACAACGACGCCCTGGAACTCGTGCGTTCAGCCAAGGCCGAGACGCTGGGAGTCGTTGCTGATATTCGGGCGTTGGCGAGAGGGCTGCGGCCCGCGGCATTGGCGGATCGTGGCCTGGGTGCAGCATTGGCCTCGGCGGCTGCGGGCCTGGCGTTGTCTGCCTCCTTCGAGGTGGACGTCGAGCACCTAGACCCCGCGACGGAGGCCGTCCTCTACTTCGCGGTGTGCGAGTGCCTCACCAATGCCGCCAAACATGCGCCGGGAGCCTCGGTTGCGGTTCGGGTCCAGCAGAGCGGCGCCAGGGTGTCCGTCGAGATTTGTGATGACGGCCCGGGTGGAGCAGTGACCCGCGCCGGTGGCGGTCTCGCCGGAGTGGCCCAGCGGCTCGCCGACTTCGACGGAGCTTTGCGGCTTGCAAGTCCGGCGGGCGGACCGACCGTCGTGAGAATGGAGTTGCCGTGCGGGTCGTGATCGCTGAGGACTCAGGCTTGCTCCGCGATGCTCTGGCCGGTCTGCTGGAAGATGCCGGGCACGAGGTGGTGGCGTCGGTCGCCAATGCTGACCGATTGTTGGCTGCGGTGGCAGAAGGTGGCGTCGATGCCTGTGTTGTCGATGTGCGGATGCCGCCGACCTTCACCGATGAGGGGCTGCGGGCGGCACTCGTGATTCGCGCGCGCTGGCCGCAGACCGGGGTGCTCGTGCTGAGCCAATACATCGAGGACGGGTACGCCACCAGGCTCCTCGCTGGAGGCGCAGGCAGTCTGGGCTATCTGGTCAAGGACAAGGTCACCGATGGGGACGAGTTCCTGGACGCACTGGTTCGGGTGTCAAACGGGGGGACAGCACTGGATCCCGAGGTTGTGGCTCAGCTGGTGGGCCACGCTCGGCATCAATCGCCGCTGGATCGCCTCTCGCCTCGGGAGGGCGATGTTCTGGCTGCGATGGCGCAAGGCCTCACCAACTCCGGTATCGCCCGTTTGCTGCATGTCAGTGATGGCGCCGTCGAGAAGCACGTGACAAGCATCTTCGCAAAGCTCGACCTCGGCGCCGAGCAGGGGCACCGCCGGGTGCAGGCCGTTCTGGCTTACTTGGAGGGCCGATGACCGGGCGTCGGTCGGTCTGGTGGTTCCTGGCTGTGGTCGGGGCCGCGCTGGTCGTGTTCGCTGGCGCGCTCAGTGGGATCGCTCTTCTGCCCGTCACGGTGACCCATCACTCGCAGGGTGCGATCCCCGATGGGATGGCGTTGCGGATCGACCTGGGGCCTGGGGTTCAGCTGCGCGTTGCGACGACTGCGACGCTCGGTGGGGCACCGCGCTATCAGTCGAGCGTTACCGCCGTCTATCCGTCCGCGGAGCCGGTTCTCTCCGGTCGGACGGTTTCGGCTCGTTGTGATCTGCCGGGCTGGCTCTCTGCGCTTGGACGAAGCTGCAGCGCCGAGCTGCTGGTCGTCGTGGACCAGGGACGTCCGGTTCGGCTCTACTCCGCCCAGGGCGCCGCCGAGGCCGACGTCGATCCCGATGTCTTTCTCGAGGAGAGTCGCCAGGAGTAGGGGGTTTGCCCTACCTGTGTTGGGGGGCTGGCCCCGACGCGGGGCGTGGCCTCTGGGCACGAGGCTCCACTTGTGCCCCTCACCGATACGCGCTGCCGGCTTTGGACGCTTCTGATCGGCGGTGTGCTCATGGTGGCCGCGCTCAGCTTCCATATCGTCGCCACCATCGCTCAGCCCGGCTGGCGCTGGGGGATGGCCGATCTTGAGGTCTATCGTGCGGCGGTTGCTTCGATGCTTCAGGCACAGCCCCTCTATCAGGAGGGGTTCACTCCGGCGAACCTGCCCTGGCTCTACCCTCCGTTCGCGGCCGTGCTGATGATGCCCTGGGCTGTGCTGCCGGAGGTTGCAGCCAAGACCGTGATGACGGCGGCCAGCGTTGCAGCCTTGGTCCTGCTGATGGCGCAGAGCTGGGCCGCCACCGCGGTTCCACGGGCGTGGCGGCCCGGACTCGTCCTCACCTGCGCCGCGGTGGTGCTGGTGAGCGAACCGATGCAGCAGAACCTGATCATGGGCCAGATCAACGTCTTGCTTGCCGCCACAGTGGTGCACGACTTCCTGCGGCCTGCCGGAGACCGCCGCCGCGGTTGGCTGGTGGGGCTTGCTGCCGGCGTCAAGCTCACCCCGGCGTTGATCGTGATCTACTACGCCTTTCGCAGGGACTGGTCGGCCGTCCGCAATGCATCCTTGGCGTTCGTGGGCTCGGTGGTCATCGGCTTCGTCGTGGTGCCGGGGGAGAGCTGGACGTACTGGACGCGGGCGCTCTGGTCGTCCCGGATCGGCCCGGATCATTTGGGCAATCAGTCGCTGCTGGGCGCCCTGCTGCGCCTGGCAGCCAACACCGGCACCGGCGGAACCTGGACCTCGCTGTTCTGGTTGGTGTCGGCAGGGGGCGTTGCGGTGGCCGGCATATGGCTGGCAGTGCAGCGCCAAGCCGATCCGCTCGCCTCCTATTGCACGCTCGCCGCGGCAATCCTGCTGATCTCGCCGTTGTCCTGGACCCCGCATTGGATCTCGCTGTCGCCGGTCTTGGTGCTCGCCATGTCGCGCTGTCGCCGTCCGGCCGGTCTGATCAGTGTGCTGGCGGCCTATGGACTGTTCATGTTTGCCTGGCCAGTGGACGGAGTCTGGTCGGGGCTGATTTGGACGGTCTACTCGGCCGACTTCTGGCCCGAAGTCCCGCCAAGCCTGCGCGTTGCTGGACGGATCCTCGTCGGCAGCTCCTACACAGTTCTGGGGCTCGCGGTGCTCGCCGTCGGGTTCCGTAACGGTAGGCAAGGTCCCGCAGGTCTGAGCTGCGCCGCCGTCGGTTCGCCGAGATTGCTGGGCGAAGCGGACGGGCTCAGCTGGCGACCCCAGCAAGATTCGAACTTGCGACACAAGGTTTAGGAAACCTCTGCTCTATCCCCTGAGCTATGGGGCCAGGCCTCGCTGAGGAGGCTGAGCAAGCCTAGCGCCTCAGCCGGGTCGGTCGCCGGAGCGGTAGGGCGCCCACCGAACCTGGCCGTAAGCTGTGAGCTTGCCCTCAATGTGGCCCTCCGAGTTTTCATTTCTCCCTAGCTTCCGCTAAGGTCGGTAACGAGAGTGACGCACGCGATGTTGTCTCCTGGGGGTGGGTAGACGGCTTAATGCCCTTCGAAGTGCGTCACTCTCACTTTGTTTTCTGACCAGGCCCTCGGCGTTCTCGCCGGGGGCCTGTGGTCTTGTTCCCGCTGCCGGTGAACCCACGCATCCCCGCCTTGGCTAGCATTCTTGGCATGAGCGCAGACGCCCTCCAAGAGTGCTTGGACAAGATGGTGACCGCGGGTATCAGCCAGCTGGCCATCGACAACTTCGCCCACTATTGGCGCCAATGCGCCGACGGGGTGACCGGGGTGATCCCGGAGGCCAGCATCCGCCCATTGACCGATGTGGCCAGGCTGGCCGAGATCGAACTCAGTGACACCGACGCGGCGGACGCCCTGGGCAAGACCGTCATCATCAAGCTCAATGGCGGCCTGGGTACCTCGATGGGGTTGGACCAGGCCAAGACGCTGCTGCCGGTCCGGGACGGCAAGAACTTCCTCGACCTGATCATCGAGCAGGTCCGCAGCGCCCGCCGGACCCATGGTGCCCGGCTGCCCTTGGTGTTCATGAACAGCTTCCGGACCCGGGATGACACCCTGGCTCATCTGGCCGGCTATCCGGATCTGGCGGTGGACGGCTTGCCGCTGGACTTCCTGCAGAACGCCGAGCCCAAGATCCGTACCGACGATCTGAGCCCTGTCCAGTGGGCCGAGGATCCCAGTCTTGAGTGGTGTCCGCCCGGTCACGGCGATATCTATCCGGCACTGTGGGGCAGCGGCCTGTTGGATGCGCTGATCGCAGCCGGTTTCCGCTATGCGTCCATCGCCAACGGGGACAACCTGGGTGCTGCCCCGGATGCCAAGTTGGCCGGCTGGTTCGCGGCCAGCGGTGCCCCGTACGCCGCAGAGCTCTGTCCGCGCACGGTCAACGACCGCAAGGGTGGGCATCTGGCCGTCCGGATCGCCGACGAGCAGCTGATCCTGCGCGACACCGCCCAGACCGCACCCGAGGAGATGGACTACTTCACCGACGAGTTCCGCCATCCCTACTTCCACACCAACAATCTGTGGGTGGAGCTGGTCGCGCTGCGCGACCTGCTCGAGCAGCGGCGCGGAGTGCTCGGGCTGCCGCTGATCCGCAACGACAAGACCGTCGATCCGGCAGATCCGACGTCGACGAAGGTCTACCAGCTGGAGAGCGCGATGGGCGCCGCCATCGAGGTTTTTCCCGGCTCGACGGCCATCGTGGTCGGCCGAGAGCGGTTCCTGCCGGTGAAGACCACCAATGAGCTGATGCTGCTCCGCTCAGACCTGTTCGAGTTGGCCGCGGACGGACGGCTGGTGGCTCAGGCGCCGATTCCGGGGATCTCGCTGGACGGTCACTACAAGCTGGTCGACGACTTCGAGCGACTGGTGCCCGTGGTGCCCTCGCTGCGCGAAGCCACCTCGCTGGTCGTGAAGGGGGAGTGGCACTTCGACGCCCCGGCGGCCGTGGTGGGCGAGGTCGTCCTCGAAGACGCCGGAGAGCCGCGGCAGTTCCGATGAGCTCACGCTGGCAGGCCGCAGTGGGCTTTGCCCTGGTCGGAGTCGAGCTGGCCATGGATGAGTCGGGTCGTCCCGATCCGGAGGCGCTGGTTGAGGCCTTGAGCCAGGCCGGATGGACGGCCGATCGGATCGGTGATCACGCCCGCTCGCTGGTGGCCGCCGAGCAGGTTTGGCCGCACCCGGTTCCCGCGGCGCTGCGTTCGGGTTGTGGAGCCGCCCAATTCGCCGCGGCGTTGGGCCGAACCCGGGCGCTGCTCGGACTGACCACCCTGGAGACCAGGGCCCCGTCCACCCGGACCACCTACAACGCCGACGAGTTGCGGTTGCTGCGCGAGGTGCCGCCGCACCACGGCTCCTGAGCCTCAGCGCAGCGCGAAGCTGACCCCTCCGAGCGAGGCCGCCGCCAGAATCGCGGATGCCTGCGTTGCGTCGACCTCGAGCAGAACCGGTCCGGCCTCGGCACCTCCGAACGGCCCGGACGCCGCCGCATCGGCCACCACGGTGATCACTCGCACATCGGCAGCCACCACCTGGTAGCCGCCGCTGCCGCCCTGCGGGCCGAGAACGTCGATCCGGATCCCGGTACTGAGCAGGGCCACCGCCTGGCTGTGCTCGAACTGAACCGGAAGCGCCAGTCGGCCTGCCCCGAGCCCGCCTTCGCCGCCGAGCAGATCGGATTCCACGATCACCCGACGGCCGGGTAGCGCGGCCTTGGTGGTCTTTCCCAGCAGCAGTGCCGGATCGGTGAGCGCACCCTCGGGCACCGCATCGGGCGGCAACTGCGCCAACCGCAGGTCGGCCGCGGCCAAGGTGGCGCCTCCGGTGATCGAGCGAGCGGCCACCACGACTTCGCGGCGATCCGTCTCCTGGGCGTTGATGGCGTTCAGGCCGGCGAGCACCGCGATCGCCGCGAAGACGGCGGCGAACCAGCGTCGATGCCAGCGAAAGGCGCGCAGCAGGGGAGTGACGACACGTGACTGCTTCATGCCCTCACAGTGGGCATCGGCGGACGGAGTTGTTCAGTCGTCCACAGCCTCAGGCTGCGGTGGTCGACCCTGTGGACGGCGTGCTGGCGGTCGCCTTGCTGTCGACGGGCTTGGGCTCGGCCGGCTTGGCGGCGTTCAGCTTGCCCTTGGAACGGTTGTCAGTGGCGTAGAAACCCGAACCCTTGAAGACGACGCCGACGGCGTTGAACACCTTGCGCAGGTTGCCGTCGCACTGGGGGCAGACCGTGAGCGGGTCGTCGGTGAACTTCTGGACGACTTCCAGTTCCTCATTGCACGAGGTGCAGCGGTACTGATACGTGGGCATGCGTTCTTCCTGGGAAGTTGCGGTTTCATTCGGATTCTACCGTCGCCGGTACCAACGCTCGAATCGGCGTCCGCTATTCCGCGCCGACCCGGATCGTCCGGCACTCGGTGACCAGGAGGTCCACCGGAAGATCCCAGCTCTGGGTGGGCACCTCGGCCCGCACTTCGCGGTCGAACAGCAGCAGACCGCGGACGGCGTTGGACCGGGCCTGGCCCAAAGCCCGGTCGTACCAGCCTCCGCCGGTACCGAGCCGGCGCCCATCGGCGGTTCCGGCCATTCCGGGCAGCCAGATCCAGTCGGCCAGGCCCAGCGCGGAGCCGCCCAGCCCCGGCCCGGGCGGTTGCCGAATCCCGTGGGGGCCGGCGACCAGCTCGTCGAAGCCGGTGAACCAGGCCCAGTCCGGATCGCGCCGCAGCACTGGCACCAGGACACCGACACCGTCGGCCACCAGCTGGTGCAGCAAGTCGGTGGTATCGGGCTCTTCCGGACGGGACAGATAGCAGGCCACCACTGCGGCCCCGGCGCAGGCGTTCAGCGCCCGAGTCGTCCGCGCCTGGCTCGCGGCGGCCGTCTCGGCGTGGTCAGCCCGAGCTGCCGCCAATTCAGCACGCAGGAGATTCTTCGCCGGGTCGACACCCGCGCGCGGCTGGCCTTCCGTCCCGGGAACCTGCATTGACCTATGGTAAATCCATGCCTTTGTTTGCCCGCCCCAAGCGCAATCCGGAGCCGGAGGCCGCCGCCTCTGTTCACGACTCCGCCCGGATCGCCGCCGTTGCCGAGCGCTCGATCGCGGATTACCGCGACTATCTCCTCGGTGAGGTGGTGCCGCTGCGTCCATTCGGAATCGGTCTGATGGACGCGGCTGGACTGAACTTGTGCGAGTCTCTGTCGGCCGATCTGGACCTGCCGATTCGTAGCTTTGCCACCGCCTCCGGATGGGGAGTCCGTGCGGCCAACATCGTGGGGGCCAGCCCCGATCATCCGGTGGCGCTGCCGGTGCTGGACGAGATCGGCGTCGGCGAGCTCCCCGGTGAGCCGTTGCCCCCGGGTGCTGCGGTGAAGGTTGCGGCCGGTGCGCCGATTCCGCACGGGGTGGACGCCGTGATCCGCGACGACATCGCCACCGTAGTCGGCGAGACGATCCGGGTCACCGGAGAGGCGCGGGTTCAGCAGAATCTGGTGTTGGCCGGTTCCCGGATTCTCGACGGTGATCGAATCCTCGACAACGGCACCGAGCTCAGCCCTCGGGCCCTCGGCTTGATCGCCGAAGTGGGCCACGACAAGGTGCTGGCCCGGCCCAAGCCGCGAGTGGTCGTGGTGTCGATCGGGGACAGCCTGGTTGAGCCGGGGCTGCCGCTGACCCGCATCGACCAACGCTACGACGCATCCACTGTGATGATCGCTGCCGCGGCCCGCGCCGACGGTGCGCACACCTATCCGGCCGGAATCCTGCCGACCAGCTCCGACCAGATCGCGACCAGCCTGGGCGAGCAGCTGGTCCGTGCCGACCTGGTGCTGGTGAACGCCGAGATCGGGCCGGCTGTGCGGGACGCGCTGGCCGAGCTGGGCCGCTTCGAGGTCTGCCGGGTGGACGGCTTCGGGAGTGCTTTCGCGTTCGGCCTGGCCGGAGCTGAGCAGGTGCCGACACTGGTGCTGCCGGGCGATCCGGTGGCCGGCTTCCTCGGCTACCAGCTGTTCGCCCGGCCGCTCGTCGAGCAGCTGGCTGGACGTTCCCTGTCCGAACCCGAGCAGGTGTCGGCGAGGCTGGCTGTCGACGTGGCGGCAGACCCGCAACGCGCCACGATCGTCCTGGCCGACTACACCGGCGAGCTGGTTCGCCCGCTGCCGGCTTCCGGTGAACAAGGTGCCATCGAGCTGGCTGCGGCCAACGCGGCGATCCTGGTGGGTCCGGCATCGGCACCGATCGCCGCACAGTCCGACGTGGATTGCTGGTTGCTGAGCTAGTCTGCGCTGCGTGGGGAGAGCCACCTGGCCGGTGCGCCTGACGCATCGGGAGATCACTTTGCGGCCACTGCGCCGGCGCGATGAGGCTGCCTGGGCGCAGATCCGAGACCGCTCACCGCAGTGGTTCCGGCCCTGGGACTCCACCCGTCCGCGGGACTCGCAGGAGCCGGCGCTGACCTTCAGCCAGCTGGTCAGTTCGTTCAGCGAACGGGCTCGGCGCGGACTGCTGCTGCCCTGGGCGATCGAGTATCAGCCGCCGGAGGCGCGCCGCCCGGTGTTCGCCGGCCAGCTCACCGTCTCCGGGATCACCTATGGGTCGGCCGGCTGGGCGCATGTGGGCTACTGGATCGATCCGCAGTGGGCCGGGCGCGGCATCGTCCCCACCGCCACGGCCATGGCGATCGACTACTGCTTCGACGTCCTCGGACTGCATCGGATCGAGATCGCCATCCGCCCGGAGAACACCAACAGCCTGGCAGTGGTTCGCAAGCTCGGGCTGCGCTACGAGGGACGCCGGGAGCGCTACATGCACGTCGACGGCGACTGGCGTGACCACGAGGTCTTCGTGGCCACCCCCGAAGAGATCCCCGGTGGTCTGCTGGCCCGCTATGAGCAGCGCCATGGCTTGTCTTCCTGGAGTTGATTCACCGACACTCCGCCGCTGGTGGCTGGGATCACCGAGCCGGACACATACCGTTGCCCCATGGGTCTCACCGGTCTGATCTTCGGCGCCATTGCGGCGATCTGGCTGGTATTTCTGGTCCCGTATTTCCTGCGTCAGCGTGGCGACGATGTCGAGTCGGGCGAGTCGGAGGCTCCGTTCAGCGACGCGGTCACCATCGTGACTCCGGGCGCCTCGCTGGCTGAGGCCGACCCTGGCACGGCCGAGGTATCCACGCCGCTCACTCGTCGCGCCCAGCTTCGCGAGCTGGCACAGGTGGACGCCCGGGCAGCGTTGCGTCGTCGCCGGGTGCTGCTGGTACTGCTGCTGGGACAGTTGGTGGTGGCCACCTTGGTGCTGCTTCAGATCCTGCTGTGGTGGACGACGCTGATCCCGGCCGGGTTGGTGGCAGCCTTCTTGGTGGTCGCCCGGTTCAGCGTCCGGGCCATGCGTGCCGATCTCGCGCGCCGGGCTGCGGCGATCAGGGAATGCCCGACCGAAGACACCATCGCGATCTCGCTCAGCCCCGCTGACGTCGCTACCCACGCCCACGCCGTTGAGCTCACCGGGCCGATCACTCCGGTGGGATCGCTGTGGGAGCCGATCCCGATCACTCGTCCGACCTATGTCTCCAAGCCGCTACCGGCCCGGACTGTGCGGACCGTTGATCTGTCTGCTCCGATCCTGGCTCCGGCGCTTCCGGTGACTGCCGATCCCATCGTGGCTCCGGCCGCCGCTGAGCCGACCATCACCCAGGAAGATGTCGGCTGAGTCGGGGGCCTCGGACGACGCAGCGTTCGGCGGGGTCCGTCCGCCCGAACTGATCGACCTGGGCACCGTCCAGCTCTACCGGGTGCGCTCCCAGGACGGCCCGGCCATGGCGTCGGCGACCAGGGTGAACCAGGCACACATCGGCCGGCACATTCGCTGGGGCACGATCGAGGGCACATCGCTGGAGCACCAGCAGGAACGCTGCGATCAGGCAGAGCAGGGCTGGCAGGACGGTTCGCTGCTCGCGTGGTCCATGCGGGAACAGGCCGGCGGTCCGATCATCGGCACCTTCAGCCTGCACGCCCGAGTGGGGCCGGGAGCCGTGGAGATTGGCTACTGGCTGGACGCCGGGCATGGCGGCCGCGGCCTCGCCACGGCCGGAGCTCGCGCGTTGACTGAGGCTGCCCTTGCTCTACCGGGGATCACCCGGGTCGAAGTGCATACCGACGAAGCCAACCTGGCCAGTGCGGCGATTCCCCGGCGGCTGGGCTACCGCCTTGCCGAGACCCGTGATGCCGAGCCGTGGGGAGCCGAGGACTCCGGCCGGGTGCAGATCTGGGTCACTCCGTAGCCGAGCGCGGTCTCTCGCTGGGACCAGGACGGCCTCTGGCGTAGTCTTCGGCACGTGGAACCGCGCACCCAAGTCATCTCGTACCTCGTTCTCGGCGTGCTCGCGCTGTTCGGCGGCGGCTTTCTGGTGATCACCCAAGGCGGCCAGCTGCTGGACTGGCTGCTGGTTGCCGGCGGGGCCATCTCGATCTACCTGGGGATCCGCGACGGCCTCCGGATGCGCCGCGAGGGCTGACCGCTAGCCGATCTCGAGCAGCAGGTCGCCGCCTTCGACGGCCTGCGCGTGGCCGATGGCCAACCGCTTCACCGTGCCGGTGACCGGGCTGGTGATCGCCGCCTCCATCTTCATGGCCTCGATGGTGGCCACCTGCTGGCCGGCGGCAACCTGATCGCCGACCTCGACGATCAAGGTGACCACACCGGCGAACGGAGCCGGCACCTGTCCGGGGATCTTCGGGTTGGCCTGCTCGGCGGTTGCCACTGTCGAGGTGACCGACTCGTCGCGGACCGAGATCACCCGCATCTGGCCGTTCACCGTGCAGATCACCTGGCGCATGCCGCGGTCGTCCGGGTCGCCGATCGCCGAGATGCCGAGCAGCAGCGACTTGCCGCGCTCGATCCGCACCTCGACCTCTTCGCCCTGCTTCACGCCGTGCAGGAACTCCTTGGTCGGCATTGCGGTCAGCCCGGAGTAGGCCTCGAAGGACTCCTCATAGTCACGCAGCGGGCCGGGGAAGAGCAGCCGGTTCAGGGTCCGTCGTGGGTTGGACTCCAGATCGGCGGCCTCCTCGTCAGTCAGCTCGCTGACCACAGGCTTCGGTGTGCGTCCGGCCAGCGCCTTGGTCCGGAACGGCTCGGGCCAGCCACCGGGCGGATCGCCGAGATCGCCGTTGAGGAAGCCGATCACCGAGTCCGGGATGTCGTACTTGTCCGGGTTCGCCTCGAAGTCGGCCGGGTCGGCGTTACGTCCGACCAGAGCGAGCGCCAAGTCCCCGACCACCTTCGAGGACGGGGTCACCTTCACGATGTTGCCGAGGATCTTGTTCGCCGCCGCGTACATGTCCTCGATGGCCTCGAAGCGGTTGCCCAGACCCAGCGCGATCGCCTGCTGGCGCAGGTTCGACAACTGCCCGCCGGGAATCTCGTGGTGATAGACCCGTCCGGTCGGCCCGGGTAGGCCGGACTCGAACGGCGCGTACAGCTTGCGGACGGCCTCCCAGTACGGCTCGAGGGCCTCCACAGCGTCCAGGCTCAGTCCGGTGTCCCGGTCGGTATCCTCCAGTGCGGCCACCAGCGCCGACATCGACACCTGCGAGGTCGTCCCCGCCATCGACGCCGCGGCGACGTCCACCGCATCCACCCCGGCGTTGATCGCAGCCAGCAGAGTGCCCAGCTGGCCGCCGGCGGTGTCGTGGGTGTGCAGGTGAACCGGCAGGTCGAAGTTCGACCGCAGTGCGGCGACCAGCTTCGCCGCGGCCGGCGCCCGGAGCAGACCGGCCATGTCCTTGATGGCGAGAATGTGCGCCCCGGCATGGACGAACTGCTCGGCCAGATGCAGGTAGTAGTCGAGGGTGTACAGCTTCTCGGCCGGCGAGGTCATGTTGCCCGTGTAGCACAGCGCCGCCTCGGCGACGGCATGGTCGGTCTCCAGCACCGCCTCGATGGCTGGACGGATCTGCTCGACGTTGTTCAGGGCGTCGAAGATCCGGAACACGTCCAGCCCGGACCGGGCGGCCTCATGCACGAACGCCTTGGTCACCGCCAGCGGGTAGGGGGTGTAGCCCACGGTGTTGCGGCCGCGCAGCAGCATCTGCATCGGAATGTTCGGCATCGCCTGGTGCAGCGCGTCCAGCCGGTCCCACGGGTCCTCCTTGAGGAACCGCAGCGCCACGTCATAGGTGGCGCCACCCCAGGCTTCGATGCTGAGCAGCTGCGGCAGCGTCCGGGCGATCACCGGTGCGACGTGCATCAGGTCGCGGGTGCGCACCCGGGTGGCCAGCAACGACTGGTGAGCGTCGCGGAAGGTGGTGTCGGTGACCGCGACGGCGGTCTGGGCGCGCAACTCGGCCGCCCACTGCGCGGGGCCGACCTCGAGCAGGCGTTGGCGGGAGCCGGACGGGGGCGGTGCGGCCAGCGCGTCCTTCGACAGCCGGGGCAGCTTCTCCTGCGGCCGGATCAGCGAGCGCGCTTCGCCGTTGGGCTTGTTCACGCTGACCTCGGCCAGGTAGGTGAGCAGCTTCGTCCCTCGGTCGGCGGGGATGTGGTAGTGCAGCAGGTGCGGACGATCATCGATGAAGCTGGTGTTGGTGCGTCCCTCGAGGAAGTCCGGGTCGGAGATCACCGCCTCCAGGAACGGGATGTTCGTCGAGACGCCGCGCACCCGGAACTCACTCAGCGCCCGGTAGGCCCGCCGTGCCGCGGAGTGCAGATCGGCTCCGCGGCAGGTCAGCTTGACCAGCATCGAGTCGAAGTGGGCACCGACGGTGGCGCCGGCGAAGACCACTCCGCCGTCGAGGCGGACGCCGGAGCCGCCGGGCGTCCGGTAGACCGAGATGGTGCCGGTGTCGGGACGGAACCCGTTCTCCGGATCCTCGGTGGTGATCCGGCACTGCAGGGCCGCGCCGCGCACCACGATGTCGTTCTGAGACAGCCCCATGCCGGCCAGGGTCTCGCCGGCGGCGATCCGGATCTGGCTGCTGACCAGGTCGACATTGGTCACCTCCTCGGTGACCGTGTGCTCGACCTGGATGCGGGGGTTCATCTCGATGAAGACGTAGCGTCCGTCCTCGCCGACCAGGAACTCCACGGTGCCGGCGTTGACATAGCCAATCTGCCGGGCGAAGCGGACGGCGTCGTCGCAGATCTGGGCTCGCAAGGCCGGATCGAGATTCGGGGCCGGGGCAATCTCGACAACCTTCTGGTGGCGTCGCTGCACAGAGCAGTCCCGCTCGTAGAGGTGGATCACCGAGCCGGTGGCGTCGGCCAGCACCTGCACCTCGATGTGGCGAGGGTTGATCACGGCCTGCTCGAGATACATCCGAGAATCGCCGAAGGCGGACTCGGCCTCGCGCATGGCCTCGGTCAGTGCGGCCGGCAGCTTGTCGGCGGTCTCGACCCGGCGCATGCCGCGTCCGCCACCGCCGGAGACAGCCTTCACGAACAGCGGGAAGCCGACCGCATCGGCGGCGGCCAGCAGGGTGTCGACGTCGTCGCTAGGCTCGGAGCCGGTCAGCGTCGGCAGACCGGCGGCCCGGGCGGCCTCGATGGCGCGGGCCTTGTTGCCGGTGAGTTCGAGCACCTCGTGCGGCGGGCCGATGAAGGTGATCCCGGACTCCTCGCAGGCCTGGGCTAGATCGGGGTTCTCCGACAGGAAGCCGTAGCCGGGGTAGATGGCATCTGCGCCGGCATGCTGGGCGGCCTCGATGATGCCGGCCACGTCCAGGTAGGCGCGGACGGGGTGGCCATGCACCCCGATCTCGTAGGACTCGTCCGCTTTGAGGCGGTATTCGGCGTGCCGATCCTCGTAGGGGAAGACCGCGACGGTGGTCACGCCCAACTCAGTGGATGCGCGGAACGCACGGACGGCGATCTCGCCGCGGTTGGCTACCAGGATCTTTCGGAACACCCGGCCTCCTCAGGGGGTCTGGTCTGCTGTGGCGTCGATTCTGTCGAACTTCCGGCCGAGCCACCAGCGTCCGTGGTCGTAGGTGGGCAATCCCCGCAACCGGCCTGCACCCGTTGGCTATTCCGCGTCCTGGGCCCGGCGCGCTTCCGATCACCGAAGACCTGCGTCCCTGTGTAGATGCTCGGTGGACCGAAACGGGGACGGTTCCATTCCGTACCACCCCTAGTCAGCGGGTTGGACTACGAAATTCGGAACCGTCCCCGTTGCAGGTGGGACGAATCGGCGAGGCCGCAGACAAAGGGGACAGTCCCCTTCATCTGCGGAGCGCAGCCGAGTGGGGGAGGTGGGTGGGTTGGGACGTAGCAGGAACCGTCCCCGTTTTGACCCGGGGGAGCTGGGTGGTTTAGGAGGGGTCGCGGGGCTGCAGGTAGCCGCGGGCGACGAGGCGGAGTTCGGCGAGGATCTGCGAGCGTTCCGGCTCGGCGACCGCGAAGGCTTCGTGGAGGAGCGCGTCCGCGGTGGTGAAGGCGACTGCGGCGATCAGGGCCGTTGGCGGTCGGCCGGAGGAGGTGACGCCGGCCACCTCCAGCAACTCGGCAACCTTGGCGGCCATCCGGGCCCGGTGCGCCTGGCGCTGCTCGTCGAACGAGGGGAGTCCGGCCGAGTCGCGCAGGGAGCGTGCCGACGCCTCTTCGCGATAGATCTCGGCGACCGCGTCGATCACGTAGTCCACCGGGTTCGAGCGGGGTGGACGGCGCCGCGCATCGGCCACCACCTCGTCCAGGAGCGCTTCGAGCCGGGCGTGGTAGCGCCAGCTGAGGGCGGCCAGGATCGCGTCCCGATCGGGCAGGTACTGGTACAGCGCTCCGACGCTGACTTCGGCCCGCTCGGCCACGCTGGATAGGTTCACCGCCGTCACTCCGTCGGTGGCCACGATGTCGTCGGCCGCCTTCAGTGCCCGGATCACCTTGTCCCGGGAGCGCGCCTGACCGGGCACCCGACGTAGCGGCAGGTGCTCCCAGTTCACTTTGAACGAATCCGGCATCCAACTCCTGAAAACAAACTTGATTTTGGTTTGGTGCAAGCCTCATGCTGAGCATATGACAGAGTCGTCGAACTTCACCGAGCTGCGAGGCGCGCTCGTCCAGGCATGTCACAGACTGGCCGCCGAGGGTCTGTTCATCGGAACCGGCGGCAACCTGAGCGTCCGGCACGGCGACGTGGTTGCCCTGACCGCGACCGGGGCCGTCCTGGGCGAGATCACCCCTGAGCAGATCACCATCACCGATCTGGCCGGACGCATCGTCGACGGCGAACTGGTGCCGACCTCGGAATCCCCACTGCACCTGGGCATCTACCAGTTCGCACCGGCCGAGCAGGTGTGTGCCGTGGTGCACACCCACTCGATGATGGCTACGGCGCTCTCGGTGGTGCTGGACGAGGTTCCGGTGCTGCACTACCAGCAGCTGGCCTTGGGTGGGCCGCTGCGGGTCGCCCCGTTCCACGCGTTCGGCAGTAGGGAGCTGGCCATGGCCGTCGGTCAGGCCTTGGATGGCCGGCTGGCCGCGCTGATGGCCAACCACGGCGCTGTCGCGCTGGGCTCTAGCCTGACCAAGGCCGTCGAGAATGCCCTGCTCACCGAGTGGTTGTGTGAGCTCTACCTGCGGGCCAAGACCATCGGCGAGCCCCGGGCCCTGACCGCCGAGCAGCTGCAGGCAGTGATCGCCGCGGCCACCGCGTCCGGCTACGGGACGACCCGGAAGGCCCAGTGATGACCACCGAACAGATCGGACGGGGCCGCACCTCCGACGTGTTCGCCTACGGTGAGGACCGAGCGATCAAGCTGTTCCCGGACAGCGAGGATCGGGCCGGCATCGAGCAGGAGGCCAAGGCGGCCATTCTCGTCCACGAACTCGGGGTGCCCAGCGTCCGCTGTGATGGACTGGCCGAGGTCGACGGCAAGCTCGGCATCATCTTCGAGCGGCTGGACGGAATCAGCTTCAACGACGTCGCCGAGGCCGATCTGCGTCAGTTCGGCCAGGTCTGCCGTGATCTGGCCGACTGTCACGTCCGGATGCACGCCGCGCACACCCGCGAGCTGCCCGACATCCGCGAACTGGCCCTGGCGCTTCTCGACGCCGCTCCGCTCGACCAGCTCTCACAAGCCGAGCGCACCGCTCTGGTCGAGCACTTGAAGGGCTTGCCAGAAGGCGATTCCGTGCTGCATCTGGACTACCATCCGCAGAACGTGTTCCGGCACCGGGACGGCTGGGCGGTCATCGACTGGCATTCGGCCTGCCGCGGCCCGGCCGCAGCGGACGTCGCCATGTCGGCGCTGATGATGAGCGAAGTTGAGCTGTTCCCGGGGACGCCGCCGCTGAAGTTGCTGCTGTATCAGGTCGTCCGCGGCCTGATGCGCCGGCTCTACCTGGCCCGCTACTTCGCCACCACCGAGCTCACCTCGGCCGAGGTGGACGTCTGGATGACCTGCGCCCGGGTGCTGCGTCTGGGGCTGCTGAACGTCGAGAGCGAGCGGACGCGACTGCTCCGCCGAGTACAGAAAGTGTTGAAGGTGATTCCCGCGTGAGCGTGACCAGGATTGTCCGAGCAGGTTTCGAGGGTGCCGACGAGTTCGACCTGCTGATCATCGGCGGTGGCATCACCGGCGCCGCACTGGCTCATGAGGCGACCAGTCGCGGCCTGACGGTGGCGCTGGTCGAGAAGGGGGATTTCGGTGCGGCCACCTCCTCGGCAACCGGCAAGCTGATCCATGGCGGCCTGCGCTACCTGAAGAAGCTTGAGGTAGGCCTGGTCCGCGAGTCGCTGGCTGAGCGACGCAACCTGATGCGGATCGCACCCAACCTGGTCTCGCCGATTCCGATCGTGCTGCCCGAGACCGGGCTGGTCGAGGTGCTCGGACTGACTGCCTACGACGTGCTCTCCTTTGATCGCAACCGGCTCTCCGACCCGTCCAAGAAGATTCCGGCCCATCATCGGCTCAACCGCAACGCGCTGGACGGGCTCGGCCTGGACTATGTGGGCAAGGGGATCCTCTACTACGACTCGATGATGCTCTCCCCGGAGCGGCTCACCCTGGCTTTCCTGCGGACGGCGGTGGCTGCCGGTGCCCAGGTGGCCAACTACGTCCGGGTGGATCGGCTGGTGCTGGACGGCCAGCGGGTCACCGGTGCCGAGGTCACCGACCTGGTCAGCGGCAACCCGGGCCTGATCCGGGCGAAGGTGACGGTGAACGCCACCGGCGCCTGGGCCCACGACCTGCTCTCGGCGACCCCGGCGACCCAGGCTCTGGCCGGCCCGCCGCCCAAGGTGCGTTCGGAGGGCATCTACCTGATCACTCGCAAGCTCAGTGACGTGATGGTGCTCACCGTCGGCAAGCACGGGCACTTCAGCTTTGCTCCGTGGCGCGGCCACAGTCTGGTCGGCCCGACCGAGACTCCGTACCACGGGCCGGTGGACGAGTGGCGGCTGACCAGGGCGTCCATCGAGACCTTCCTGGCCTCGATCGCCGCCAACAACACCGCCGGGGTGAAGCTGACCATCGATGACGTGGTGTCGGCCTATGGCGGGTTGCGGCCGCTCACCGAGAGTGCCGAGGTGGACACCTACACCGCATCTCGGGCCTCGGAACTGATCGACCACTCCCGACAGGGAGTCACCGGTCTGGTCTCGGCCATGGGCGGCAAGTACACCAGCTCACGCGCCTTCGCCAGCCGGATCGTCACGGCGCTCGGACGCCAGCTCGGGGGCGGCGTCCGAGCCTCCCGGACCGCGGTCACACCGCTGGACGGCTGCCAGATCGCCGAGCTGCCCCGCGAGGTGGCCTGGGCGAAGGCGGCCGCGGTGGCCGACGGGATGCCGGAATCGGCCGGGGAGGTGCTGGTTCAGCTCTACGGCTCGCAATTGCCCGAGCTGCGCGCCCTGATGGAGTCCGACGATCGGCTGCGGCTGCCCGGGACTCCGGACGGCGAGCCGCTGGCCACAGTGGCCTGGGCGGCCAAGCATGAGTCCGTGGTGCACCTCACCGACGCCCTCCTTCGCCGCACCGGGATCGGCCAACTGGGAGATCCCGGAGCCGACGTGCTGGAGGCTGCGGCTGACATCGTCGCCATCGAGCTGGGCTGGACGGCCGAGCAGCGTGCTCAAGAGCTCGAGACTGCACACCGTGCGGTCAGCTTGCCCGACGACTGAGCTCGCGCGAACTGGGCAGGGCGGCCAGGATCGGTCCTCGCCGACCGGCGAAGGTTCACCCGGCGGGGGAGTCGTCTCCGGGTGCAGGGATTGCCGATGCGCCGGGCTGGACAGCCCGCCTAGCCTGGAGTCATGAGCACCTTCACCGAACTCCTCGGAGCCCAGGTCCGCAACGAGTTCGCGGCCTCGCAGCAGTATGCGGCGGTCGCGGTCTGGTTCGACTCCCAGGACCTGCCGCAGTTGGCCCGTTACTTCTACCGGCAGTCGCTGGAGGAGCGGAACCACGCCATGATGATGGTTCAGTACATGCTCGATCGCGACCTCGAGGTCACGATCCCCGGCATCGATCCGGTGCGTAACGGCTTCACCAGCCCGACCGATCCGATCAGCCTGGCCCTGGCCCAGGAGAAGCAGGTCACCGCCGACATCAAGGCGCTGTTCGAGGCTGCCCGCGCCGAAGGTGATCCCTTGGGGGAGCAGTTCATGCTCTGGTTCCTCAAGGAGCAGGTGGAGGAGGTCGCCTCAATGACCACCCTGCTGAACATCGCCGAGCGGGCCGGGGAGAACTGGTTCGATCTGGAGAATTACGTGGCCCGGGAGAGCATCGGTGACGGCGGCCACGATACGTCCGCACCACCGGCGGCAGGAGGGGCGCTCTAGGCCGGCGGCGACGAGGTGTTGATTGCCGGTTTGGTGCTGGCCGCGTTGGCGGCCTTTCTGCACATCTTCATCTTCTACCTGGAGTCCGTGGCCTGGACCACCGAGCGGGCCCGGGCGACCTTCGGCAACAGCCTGGATGAGGCTCAGGCGACCAAGCAGATGGCCTTCAACCAGGGCTTCTACAACCTGTTCCTGGCCCTGCTGGCTTTCGGCGGCATCGTGGCCTTCGCTGCCGGGGCTGGCGTGGTCGGCCTCACCCTGGTGTTCGCCGGAGTGGGATCGATGCTCGCTGCCGCACTGGTGCTGCTGATCTCGTCCCCAAGCCATCGTGGTGCCGCCATCAAGCAAGGGACCCTGCCGCTGCTGGCAGTGCTGAGCCTGGTGATCGGCCTCCTCTGACCCTGCCCTGGTGGAGGGTCGAGCCGGCTCAGTACCAGAAGCTCAGCAGCGGGGTCACGCTACCGGCGAAGAGCCGCGCCACCCGAGCTGGGTCGTCGCTGCGCAGCCGTCCGGCCTGGGCAAGGGTGATTGCGGACACGCCGCCCAGCAGCATGGCCGACAGGTCGGCGATGCCCAGGCGGACGTCCGGGGCCACCGAGCTGTCGGCCGGACGCGCCGTGGCCGTTCCGGATTCGGTGGTGGTCAGCTGGAAGCGTCCGCCGGCGATGTCCAGCGGGTCGGCCACGTCGAGCACCACCTGGTCGGCACGCTCGTAGTGACGAGCCTGCAGCGCGGCGGGAACGTCGAGGATGCGCAGGTAATGATGGTCGTGGACCGAGACCCGAGCGGCCCGGCGGTCGGCGACCATCCACCACAGGGGCTCGTCGACGCTGAGTCCGCTGGCTCGGACGGTGCCGATCAGGTCGAGCGAGAGCAGGAACCGCCACAGCGCCGCGTAGGCGTCGTCGGTGGCCGCGATGTATCTGTGGAGGTCCAGCGTGGAATCCGAGAAGCTCTCCTCGTTCTCGATGACTGTGTAGACGGCCAGACCGTCCACCTGGCCTGCGGGGGACCGGTACTGGACGACTCGTAGGGCGCCGGCCTTCTCTGCGCCCGGCATCGTGCCGAAGACCTGGTCCCACGCGCCGGCTCGGTGGTCGACTTCGCCCGGGCGTCCGGCCCGGACCCGCTCGTGGAGGTCGTCGGCGATCGCCCGGCCCTGCTCCCTGGTTAGGAAGTCGATTCGGCCGTCCGGTTCCGGGCCGGCCCAGCCGGCCTGGCGGACCGAGATCTCCGCTTCGGCGGCCAGGGCGGCCGGCGCGAAGCCGAAGCGTCCGTAGATGCCGGACTCGCTAACCGTCAGGGAGGCGATCGGGAAGCCGGCGCGGGCCGCGGTGCGCAGCTCGCCGCCCAGCAGGCTGCGCAGCAACCCCCGGCGCCGATGGGTGGGCGACACCGTGACCGCGCTGACCGCGAAGCTCTCCAGTTCTCCGCCTGGGACGGTGAGCCGGGCTCCCCAGGCGCCCAGAGTTGCCACCGGCATCTCGGGAACGGTGGTCTGCGGGTCGTAGATGCCGATCAGCCGGTAGTCCTTGTTCCGGTCGAAGAAGGCCTGAAGCTGCTCGTCAGTGGGCTGGCTGTCCAGGAACCCGCGGCTCACCACGCTGCGCCAGGGGTCCATCAGTTCGCGGCTGACGTTAGCCCGCTGGACGGTGTAGCCGCGGCCGGTGATCTCAGCGACCATGGTCGGGTCGAACTCGGCGTCGTGCCGCAGCTGGCTCATGTCGTATTCCTTGTGCCGTGGGGACTGGGGTGTCTGCCGCTCGGTGCCGAGCCTGCAGAGCAGCCCAGGATATCGACCGGAGCATCACCGGGCGGGAGTCTCAACTGGGCCTGACCGTCATGGTGTGAGTTGCGCGGCGACATCGCCGCCACAGTCACGGCTTGCGATGGTGGGGAGGTCGCCGAGGGTGTGCCGTGATCAGGTGGGCGCACGGCTTCACGCAAAAGTGGGTCCCCGGAATGATCCGGGGACCCACTCAGCGCTGCGCAGACTTCAGCGCTTGTTGCCGGCCATCCACTGCCAGACGTGGACGGTCTCGGAGTTCCCGTAGCGGTTCTGGACGGTCTTGCTCGGATCGTTGTGTGCGGTGTAGACCCAGCTCCAGTGGCCGTTGTAGGTGACGCCGTTCCAGGTGACATTGTCGTAGGTGGTCAGGTTCACACTCCCGAACTCCTTGAGCAGGTCGTAGGCCCACAGCGACGACTTCGTGTAGTCGATGGTCGCGTCGTTGGTGGCCTGCACCAGCCAGGTCGGCGTGGTCTTCAGCTTGAGCAGCTGCTCCTCGGTCATCGTGTAGGCACTGTTCCGGTTCACGTAGATGGCCGGAGCGCTGGCGGTGGCCGCCGCGAAGAAGGACGGGTAACGTCCGGCCATCTGGAGGGTCATCATGCCGCCGGCGGATGCGCCCATGACGTAGATGCGATCGGTGTTGATCTTGTGCTTCTTCACCACCGAGTTGATCAGTGCCTTGATCTTGGTGGCATAGCCAGCCGAATCGATGTTGTACCAGGTGTCAGGTACCTGCGGGGCCACCACGTACGCGTTGCCGAAGAGCTTCTGGGCATCCTTGCCGGTCATCGCCAGCGCGCCACGGTTAGCTCGCAGCGGCGACTCGTTGTTGTAGTTGGTGGCGCCCGCGGTGCCGAGGCCGCCCTCACCGTTGCCATGCAGCCAGACGATCAGCGGACGCTTGCCGCTGTGCGTGGCCGGGGTGTACAGCCGGTACTTGATGCCATTGCTGCTGCCGTAGGCGAAGGCGTCCACCTCGGGATCGGAGAGCTTGCCCTGGGTGAAGGAGCTGATCGTCACGCTCTTGCCGTTGGTCAGGGTGAGCGGGCTGTTTTGAGTGATCGTGTAGGTCAGGTTCAGCAGGACTTTGCGTGCGGCGCCCATGTCGCCACCGGGGACGAAGTAGCCCAGCGTGCTGGCTCCGCTGACGCCCTGGCCGGTCTTGAAGGTAATCACCACGTCGCCCTTGGTCAGGCTGACCCCGGTGATCACCCGGTCCTCGTCGTAGAGGCTGTAGATGGCATCGGTGCTGCCGACCGTCACCGGGCTGGTCGACTTGGCGTGCACCGTGAAAGTGCTTGTGGTCAGGCTGGACGCCTTGATCTTGCCCAGCTTGGAGGTGTTGATCCGGACGGAGGTGACTTGCTCGCCGCCGTCGAGCACCTTGGCGTTGAGGGTGAAGCCGACCGACGTCGTCTTCGCTGCAGCCGGGGTTGCGGCCTGGGCGATGCCCGGCGCCGCCCAGAGGGGAATGGCGGCGAGCGCGGCCACCACTACGCGGAATTTCGTCATTGAGAACTCCTTGATCGTGAACATGAGTGGGCTGGGACAAACAAAAAAGCCCGAGTCAGCGAGCTCGACGCGTTGCGTCGAACTCCGACTCAGGCTTTGCCTCTTGCGAGTGACAACCCTGGAGATCCGCCGGATCTCGCGGGAACTCTCGTGCCGGCTTCTGGAGGAGTTCAAGAGGGTGACACCACGCCGCCGCGGTTGATCGAGATGAGAGCGCTGACATCGCCGGCGACCCGGCGCCAGACCGAATTTGGTGGAGCTGGACAGTTCAGAGGTGAAAGTACTCGAGGCGCTGCTGGTGTGGAAGCAGGGTCATCCTCGACCTCCCTTGGCCAAGGACACTGTGGCTGATCCAGTTGCTCTGTCAGGGCACGGTGGATCACGCTCGGCAACCTCGTCGAGGCCGGCGATTTGGCGGTTGGTGCGGATGCGGGTGAGGCGCTGGGTGGCCCCGTCACGGTCGATCTGCATCACCTTGGGCTTTCCCAGTGGCGGTGCCCATGCTGATGGAGGACACGGTGTTCTTCTCCCAAACTCTTGACCCTGAGCCGCGTGAACCGCCCCGGAATGTCCGGAGACTCCCATCCTTGGGAAGGTTGGCGCCCTGTCGGGGAGCGCGAGCAAGCGGTGCCCGGCCGAGCTGAAGGCCTGGGCGCAACCAACAACAAGGCCCGGGCCGATGGCCCGGGCCTGTCCCGATGTAACCCATGTCGAGACTCAGGTGTAACCCATGTCGCGACTCATCACATTGGTGGAGCTAAGGGGATTCGAACCCCTGACCTTCTCATTGCGAACGAGACGCGCTACCAACTGCGCCATAGCCCCAGGTGCCCCGAAGAGCCCGATCAGATTAGCATCCGGCGGCCCGAGTAATCCAAACCGATGGGCCGGTTCGCCTTGCCATCCGAGCGCGGAGGCGTACACTGACCGACGGTCGGTCAGTGAGAGGTGGCAGATGGCCAGAGTTGTGAAACGTCCCGATGTGCGGCGCGATGAGTTGCTGGACATCGCCCAACGCCTGATCGCCGACGTGGGCTATGAGGCGATGTCGGTAGAGGCGGTCACTCAGGCTGCGCAGGTAGCCAAGGGCACCTTCTATCACTACTTCTCGTCCAAGGAAGACATGCTGGGCCAGCTGCTCGACCGGCTGATGGACGGCCTGTTCGCCGCCCTGGAGGCGCGTCGGGCGGCGGTCGACGGCAACGCCATCGCCAAGCTCCGGGCCATCCTCGAAGCGTCCAGCGAGTACAAGGCCATGCAGTTGCCGAACTACCTGTCCAGCGCGAGCCTGTATCTCCCGGAGAACTACGCGCTGCGGCATCGGCTCTTCGAGCGCTGGGAGCAGGCCGTCCGCAGCATCATCGCGCCGGTGGTGGCCGACGGCGTTGCCGAGGGCAGCTTCCACGTCGGCTCGGTCGAGTTCGCCACGGACGTCCTGATCTCGCTGTGGTTCGACACCTCGCAGCGGATCCTCGATCGCGCCGTCGCCGAGAGCGACGTGGCCGGCTTCGTGAAGGTACTCGAGCGCGACACGGCCGCCCTGTGGGCCGCTCAGGAGCGGCTGCTCGGAGTGCCGGCGGGAAGCTTCGTGGTGCCGATGCCGGCCAATGCGGAGACCCTGTTCGAACCCATCTACACCGAGTTGCTGGAGGTCATGAAGTGAACCGCAAGCGAGTGATCACGATCGCGGTGATTGCGGCGGCGGTGGTCGCCGCCGGCGGTGGGATCGCCTATGCGAGCCTGAACAACACGGTGCAGGTGAAGGTTGCGGCTGCGGCCTCGTCCATGCTCGCCGTCAGCGTGGACGCTCCTGGCACGGTCACTGAGGCCGGCCACCGGGGGGTCTATCCGCCGGCGGTCGCGACGATCGCGAAGGTCGAGGTGGCCGACGGCGACCAGGTGAAGGCCGGTCAGGTGTTGGTCCGTCTGGACACGGCACCGCTGAAGTTGGCCGTCGCCCAGGCGAAGGCTGCCCTGGCGACGGCGCGGGCCCAGGCCGATGCGACCAGCAATGCCGCTCCGACCAGTAGTGAGTGGTCTGCCGCGAACCGAGCGATCAGCGCGGCGAACTCGGTGCTGAGCACCGCGAAGAAGAACTACGCCGACTATCTGGCCGACTACAACGCCGCCTCGCCCGCCGACCAGGACGTGATGCGTCCGACCCTGCGCACACTGAGCAGTGCCCGCGATCAGGCCTCCGCCACGCTGGCTCTGGCCAAGGCAAACCGTGATCGGCTGTCGCGTTCGGGCCAGAACGGCCTGGCCAAGGACGCTGGATCACTCTCGGTGGCGGCAGCGAAGCTGGCCTTGGCGCAAGCCGAGGCGAACTTGGACGGGGCGACCCTGACCGCGCCCGTCGATGGGACGGTGGCCGTGCCGAGCACGGTTGAGGCTGGTGCCGGCGTGACCCCGGGAGTCGCAGTGGTCACGGTGAGTGCGCCAGGCGCCCTGGTGTTCGAGGCCAGCGTGGATCAGGCCGACATCTCCTCGATCTCGTCCGGGCAGGCTGCGGTGGTCACGCTCGATGCCTTCGCCGGGCAGAACCTGACCGGGAAGGTCCTCAGCCGTAGTCAGAGTGCCTCCACCACCGCGACGGGAGGGGTCGCCTTCATCACCAAGATCAGCCTTCCCTCGGGTGCGGTGCAGCCGCTGGCCGGGATGGGCGGGTCGGTATCGATCACCGTGAAGAACCTGACCGATGCCCTCACCGTCCCGGCGGCTGCGGTGGTCAGCAACGGCGAGCAGCGCTATGTCTTCGTGGTCTCCGATGGCACGGCTCATCGCACGGTGGTGCGAATCGGGGCCGAGACGGACACCGCGATTCAGATCACCGACGGCCTGGCCGCCGGTGCGCAGGTGGTCGTGACCGGGGCCAGCAGTCTGGCCGATGGCCAGTCGGTGAAGGTGGTCCAGTGAGCCAGCAGCCGGACGTCCCCGTCCTCGAACTGAACGGGCTGCGCCGGGTCTACGGGAGTGGCGCCACCGCAGTGACGGCCCTGGACGGGGTCGACCTCAGCCTGCGCGAGGGGGAATTCGTTGCGGTGATGGGACCCAGTGGTTGTGGCAAGTCGACCCTGCTGAACCTGATCGGCGGGCTGGATGCGGCCGACGAAGGCACCGTCCGTCTGGCCGGGACGGAGCTGGGCAGTCTCGACGACGACCGGCTCACCGAGCTGCGCCGCCGCGAGATCGGCTTCGTCTTCCAGTTCTTCAACTTGATCCCGGTGCTCACTGCGGCGGAGAACGCGGCCCTGCCGCTGCGCCTGGACGGACGCAATGACGCCGACGAGCTGGCCCGTAACTGGCTGGAACGGGTCGGCCTGGGAGAACGCGTCAATGCTCGTCCCGATCAGTTGTCGGGTGGGCAGCAGCAGAGGGTCGCGGTAGCCCGGGCGCTGGCCACCGACCCGGCCCTGTTGCTGGCCGACGAGCCGACCGGCAACCTGGACTCCAAGTCGGCGGCCGAGATCGCCGGCCTGCTGCGCCAGACCAGCCTGGAGTGGAACCGGACAGTGCTGATGGTGACCCACGATCCGGTGATCGCCAGCCATGCCACCCGGCTGGTGCTGATGCGCGATGGCCGGATCCTCGACGACTTGCCGCTGGACGGTTCGCTGCAGGCCCCGCGACTGGCCCTGGAGAGAGCCGGCCTGCTGTGAGACTCACCCTGACCCTGGCCTCGCGCTACCTGTTCGGTCGTGGCGCCCGGTCGCTGCTGACCACCCTGGCGGTGTCGCTGGGCGTGATGCTCACTTTCGGACTCAACGGGATCACTCCGGCCATGCAGGAGGCGTTCACTCGCAACCTGTTGTCCAGCGCGGGAGCCGTCGACCTTTCGGTCGAGGATGCGTCGGGCCAGCCATTTGCTGCCGACATCGCCGACCGGGTGGCGCGGACCGCAGGGGTGGCCGCAGTCAGCCCCGAACTGCAACGGATGGTGATCCTGCCGCAGACCAGCGGGAGCAGCGTTGAGCAGTTGACCCTGATCGGGGTGGACCCCAGCCTGGCTCCCGGCGTACGTGATCTCACCGTGGACGCCGGACGTGGGTTGGCGCCCGGGGACATGGCGGCCATGGTGGTCACCGCCGACCTGGCCGGACGCCTCAATCTGACCATCGGCGACTCGCTCGCGGTGCCGTCGGCTACCGGCAGCACCAGGCTGCGACTGGTCGGTCTGCTGGCCGGCAGTGGGGTTCCCGGCGAGAACCAGGCCTTCATCCCGCTGGCCGAGGCCCAGCAGCTGTTCTCGCTGTCCGGGCGGATCACCTCGGTCCAGGCCCGCGCGGTCGACGGCACCGACCGGGTCGCGCTGGAGAACACCGTCAAGGCTGAGCTGGGCACCGACTTCGCTGTCGGCGGCCTCTCGGCGAACACCAGCCTGCTGGCCTCGCTCCAGGTGGCCAATCTGACCTTCCTGATGTTCTCGCTGTTCGCCCTGGCCACAGCCGGTTTCATCATTCTGAACAGCTTCCGCACCGTGGTGGCCCAGCGCCGTCGAGACATCGGCATGCTCCGCGCTGTCGGCGCTCGGCGCCGGACCATCCTCGGGCTGTTCCTGGCTGAGTCGGTGCTGCAAGGCATCGTCGGCACGGGCATCGGTCTATTGCTGGGATGGGCGATGGCAGCCGCCTTCCTGGCCGCGATCGAACCGATCGCCAGCTCGATGATGCACCTGCAGGTTGTCGGGCCGCTGTTCACCCCGCAGACCTGGGCCACGGCGATCGTTCTCGGCGTGGGGGTGACCATTGCGGCCGCTCTGGTGCCAGCCCGAGCGGCCGCCCGAGTGTCGCCGCTGGAGGCGATGCGTCCGCCGGTGGCAGAGGTCAGCGGTCATCGGCTCGGGGTGAGCACCTGGATCGGCGTGGGTGCGCTGCTGGTGGCGACCTTCGGACTGTTCAGCGGTGCTACCGGCTTCGTGGGCTTCGGCTCGGTGCTGTTCCTCGTCGGAATCGCGCTGGTGGCCTCGGCGCTGGTGGTTCCGGCGGCCCGCTGGCTCGCGCCGCTGCTCGCCCTGCGCTATCCCCGCGAGGGTCCGATCGCTGCCGGGAACCTGCAGCGCAACCCCGGACGCAGCGGTGTCACGGTCACGGTGGTGATGCTCGGCTTGGCTGCCATCGTCGCCATGGTCACGGTGGTCAACTCGATCACGGTCGGCTTCATCGGCTACCTGGACCGCTCGATGTCAGCGAACTACCTGATCATCCCGCAGTCGATCGTGCTCTCTCAGGGCAATGTCGCTGCCGGTCCCGAGCTGGCCCGCCGGGTTGCGGACGTCCCGGGTGTGTCGGCGGTCACGACGCTGCGCCTGGGCCAGGCTCGATCGGACGGCGGGGACGTCCAGGTGATCGGCATCGACCCGGCCAGCTATCTCAAGGTCGGCGACTTCGACTGGAACGCCGGATCGTCGGATCAGGCGGTCAGCCAGTTGCGCGCCGGTCGCTGGGTGATCGCCAACGGCGTCTATGCGGCAGCCCATCAGCTCGTCCTGGGCCAGCAGCTCACCCTGGAGACACCCAACGGCACTCGCAGCTATCTGCTCGCCGGAATCGGCAACGACTATCTGAACGCGAAGCTGGCCACCCTGTACACGTCCCAGGTGAACCTGGCTCGCGACTTCAATGTCAGTTCCGACCTGATGGTGATGGCCAATCAGGATGCTGCGGCCGATCCGACGCAGGTGCAGGCCGCCCTCCAGCGGGTCACGGACGCCTATCCCGCCTTCACGCTGTACCAGTCCTCGGCCTGGAAGGCGGATCAGCTGGCCATCTTCAACACCTCGATGGTGTTCTTCGACGTGTTGATCGCTGCGCTGGCCCTGCCGTCCCTGCTGGCGCTGATCAACACGATGGCGATCAGCGTGCTGGCCCGGACCAGGGAGATCGGCATGCTGCGTGCGGTCGGAGCCACCCGGCGACAGGTGCGTCGAATGATTACGGCTGAGTCGGTGCTGCTCTCGGTGATCGGGACGGTTCTGGGTGTGGTCGCCGGCTTGTGGCTGGGTTTCGCCATGGTCTTGGCGATGGGCTCGGTCGGCTGGCAGATGCCGTTCAGCTTCCCCTGGACCGGAATCGCGGTGGCCGTGGTCGTCGGGCTCGTGTTTGGCGTCCTCGCCGCGCGGACCCCGGCGCGCAACGCTTCCCGGCTTCAGGTGGTGTCCGCACTCCGCCAGGAGTGACCCGAATCCGGCTTCAGCGAAAACCGCGAGGCATTGGTGGGTGGACTCTACGCTGGGCCTGTGAGGAGCATCGACGCTGGCGCGCACCCCGTGATTCGGGCTGTCCTGCTGATTCTCGGACTGGGGCTCGGAGCGAACGCGCTCTGGCTGGCGGCCGTGGCCAACCTGACTCTGGGGACTCTCCTGGTGGGCCTGCTTGCGGTGGCCTTCCTGGTGTGGGCATGGGTGTTCCGTCGGTTGCCTGGGCTGGCGAATGGTCTGATCGTCGCAGCCCTAGCGGCATTGCTGGCCTGGTCCGGCTTCCTGTCCTGGTTCGGGAACCACAACACCGTCGACGATCACGAGGACGCAGTGATCGTCCTCGGCGCTGCTGTCCACGGCAGCACTCTGTCCAACACCTTCAAGGAGCGACTGGACACCACGGTGGCCTACCACCAGCAGAACCCGGACGCGTGGATCGTCGTCACCGGCGGCCAAGGCCCACAAGAGGACCTCACCGAGGCCGATGCCGCCGCGACCTATCTGGAGAGCCAGGGCATCCCTGGCAATCAGATTCTGCGGGATGAGAAGTCGACGTCGACCGAGGAGAACTTCCGGTTCGCCAAGGACTTGCTCGACCGACAGCTGGGAACGACCTACCGCGTCGGCTTCATCACCGACGACTTCCACGTCTTTCGGGCCGAGAGACTGGCTCGGGCGGCCGGTCTGGAACCGACTCATCTGAGCTGCCACTCGCCCTGGTACTTCTGGCCGGTCAACTACGCCCGGGAGAGTGCCGTGGCGCTGTGGAACCTGCTTGCCGGGTCCTGACACTTCTCGTCGGTCTGCGACCGAACGCACAACGGCCCCGCTCGCCAGGCGAGCGGGGCCGTCGTATCTAGAGGCTTACAGGGGGGTGATGTTCGAAGCCTGCGGGCCCTTCGGGCCCTGCGTGATCTCGAACTGCACCTTCTGGTTCTCGTCCAGGCTCCGGAAACCCGAGCTAGCGATCGCCGAGTAGTGAGCGAACACATCGGGTCCACCGCCGTCGGGGGCGATGAAGCCGAATCCCTTCTCCGCGTTGAACCACTTAACGGTGCCAGTGGCCATGCAACAACTCCTTCTAATGGGTGCGGCCCCGACTGCCGAGACCGCCTGTCGTCTCCGCACCCTTGCTAAAGCCTGGCTTCGTCCCGCCTCGGGACTCTGCCGGTACATCGACTACCGCACTGACGATACCGGTCGGCTCCCCAATTGGGGAGTAAAGCCGCGGATGGGTGTCAATTTGTGACCTTTGTGAGACCTCAAACGCCGGTGTTACCGCGATCATGCCGGGTTGGGCTGCCACGCACCCCCGTACAACTCGCCGGTCTCGCGGCGCCGGGCGGCGGCCAGGGCCCGCTGAAGGCGCGGACGGTTGTAGCGCTGGATCAGGATGAACGGCAGGTTTCCGGTCACCGCGATCGCCAGCACGAACAGCCACGAGGGCAGCGGCGTCCACAGTTTCATCACCACCACCGAGAGCACTGCGCGGACGTGGTGCGACTCGGCTCGGCAGGTCTGGACAACGAATTCGTTGAGGTACTCCGGATCGCTGGTGGTCAGTCGCTTCTTGGAGAAGCTGCCGCGACGAGTGAACGAGGGCAGACGATCCTTCCAGCGGTCGATCTGCAGCTTGCGGTAGATCCGTCCGCGCTCTTCCCAACCCCGGCTTCGGTAGGCCGGACGCATCGGATCGAACCAGGAAGCGGGCAGGTAGGGGTCGATCACGATCCGCACCACGGTGGCTGCCCAGTAGAGCATGAAGTTGAACCAGAACACCTGGTCAAACATCGCGAACATCCCGATCACCTCTCCGATCCATCCTAGTCGTCTGGTTTTCGGCACAGATGCGGGCACAATGGGTGAGAGCGGCGGCAGACGCAGCCGGATCGGGAAGGGGTTCACCTTGATCGCAGTGCTGCTGACGATCTGCACAGTCGGGCTCGTCATCAGTGGGCTTTACGGGGTGTACCAGATGGTGGTGAGCATCCGCTTCGGCGGCAAGCTCCCCGCTCTTCCGGAGGCCGAGGGTAGAGCCCATAGGTTCGCCATCCTGATCTTCGCCCGCAACGAAGAGGTCGTGATCGGCCAGTTGCTGGCCAGCCTGAACGCCCAGGACTACCCGTCCGACGCTTACCGCGTCTTCGTCACGGCCGACAACTGCACCGACCGCACGGCCGAGATCGCCCGCGAGGCGGGCGCGGTGGTCTACGAGCGATCCAGCGGCGGGCCGGCCGGAAAGGGAGCGGCGCTCACCTGGTTCTTCGCCGAGCACTTCCCCGACGATTTCGACGCCTGTGTGATCTTCGACGCCGACAATGTCGTCGACCCCGGCTTCCTGGCCGCTATGAACCGGCAGCTGGCGGCCGGACACCAAATCGCGGTCGGCTACCGGATGGGCAAGAACCCGTCCAGCTCTTGGGTGGCCGGAGCGAACACGATCTTCTGGCTGCTGCAGTCCCGGTTCATTCATCTGCCGCGGGCCCGCTGGAACCTGCCGTGCACCACGGTGGGTGGCACCGGCTTCATGTTCGCGCTGCGGGTGCTGGGCTCATCCGGCTGGCAGACCAAGAGCGCCTGTGAGGACATCGAGTTCACGCTGAAGGCGATCGCCAACGGCTGGCATGTCGCCTTCGCCGACGACGCGCTGTTCTTCGACGAGCAGCCGCTCACCTTCAGTCAGTCGCTGATTCAGCGCTATCGCTGGTCGGTGGGCACGATGCAGTTGGTGCGGACCGCGGTGCCGCAGCTGCTGGCCAGCGTCCGCCGCGGCCAGTTGAGCGCCATGGACGGCGCGCTCTACATCATCGGGGTCACGGTCGGTGGCCTGTCGAGCATCCTCTGGGCGGCGACCGTCGTGCTCGGGCTGGCCAGTGGTGCCGGCCTGAACGACACTCTGCTCAGCCTCGCCTTCGGCACTGTGGCCGGCTATCTGGTGCTGCTGGCCTTCGGGCTGCTGGTCGTTCGCTTGGAGCGCGCTCGCTGGACGGGCATGGCCAAGGCGATCTTCGGCTTCCCGGTGTGGCTGTTCGCGTGGTCGATCATCAACGTGGTCGTGCTGTTCTACCGGGATCCGACCTGGCACATCGTCAACCACACCGAGAGTCTCTCGCTGGCCGAGTCGGTCCGGCTGAGCTCGCTGCCCACCCGCAACTCCTGATTTCGGCGAGAGTCGCTGTCGCGTTCGAGAGCATCCCGGACGCCTCTGCGTGGGTAGCGGCGCTCGGTGGCCGGGGACGAGCCGGTCAGGGCAGGCCGAAGAACCGTCCGGCCGCTGCGGCCAAGGCGCCGGCCAAGACCACCACCAGGTAGGGCGCCTTCAGCTTCAGCGCGATCGCGCCGGCCGCCAGTGCCAGCAACCGGGAGTCGAGAGCCAACGCCTGTCCGCTGGCGACGGTGTTCATCGTGGTCAGCGAGGCCAGAAGGCCGACGGTCATGGCTGCGGCCAGCTCGGTCACCGGTGGACGGTCCAGCAGCGACTGCGGCAACAAGTAGCCGGCCAGCTTGATGGCGAACGCGGTCGCGGCCCCCAGCAGAACCCAGGACAGGATGCTCATTCGGCGACCACCTTCCGACGCCGCTGGAGCGCCCAGACCGCCGCCGTCACGGCTGCTGCGATCAGCACCGGGATGCCCGGCGGTACCAGCGGAGTCGTGATGATCGTCACCATCGCGGCCACCACGGCGATCGCCACCGGATCCTTGGCCGAGAGCCGTGGCCAGAGCAGCCCGAGGAAGGCTGCCACCGCGGCGCCGTCCAGGCCCCACTGCTTGGGGTCGCCCAGGGCGTCCCCGGCGAGGGCGCCGATCAGAGTGAAGGCGTTCCAGGTCAGCCAGACGCCCAGGCCGGCCGTCCAGAAGCCGCGGACCCGCTCGTCATGGCTGTCCTGCGCGGTTGCGGTGGCCGTCGACTCGTCGATGGTGAGCTGGGCCATGACGGGAATCAGGCGAGCCGGTGGGCGAATCAGCGCCTTGAGCTGCATCCCGTAGATGCCGTTGCGGACGCCCAGCAAGGTGGCGGCCGCCCAGGCCGCCGCTCCGGTACCGCCGCCACCGACCACGCCGATGAAGGCGAACTGAGAGCCGCCGGTGAACATCAACGCGCTGAGCAGGCAGGTCTCCCAGACGCTCAGGCCCGCGGTGACCGACAGGGCGCCGAACGAGACTCCGTAGACCCCGACCGCGACGGCGATCGACAACCCCATTCGGGTGGCCGGGGTGAACCAGCCGGCTCGAATCGTTGGCACCCGAGCCAAGCTAGCGCATCGGCGCGGGGCACCGACGATGCGGCTCAGCGCGCGGGCAGTGGCCTTACTTGGCGCTCCGGTTTCGGCCAGAATCGAGCCAGCCGAGCAGCAGGAGACCCACATGAGCCGCACCCTCACCCCGTCCCGGATGGCCGACCGGATGAGCGACGACCGCAGCGTCCTGGACGCCGTCCTGGACGAATCCCTGGTCGGCTACCTCGGGATCAGTCTGGACGAGGGGCCGCTGGTGTTGCCGGTTAGCTACGCCCGCGACGGGGACCGGTTGTTGTTCCACGGGTCCACCGGCTCGCACCGGATGCGGGCGATCGCGGCCGGCGCCGAGGTCTGCTTCAGCGTGGCCGTCATGGACGCCCTGAAGATCTCCCGCACCGGTGAGGGCACCGGCATGCGTTATCGCAGTGCCGTGGTGTTCGGTGCGTGCACGCGCATGGACGAGGCCGAGAAGGAGCGGGCGCTGGAGGTCTACCTGGATCGCTACCTGCCCGGCCGCACCGCCGAGGTGCGCCGCTCGACCAAGAAGGAACTCGCCGCGACCATGGTGTTGAGCCTGCCGATCGAGCAGTGGTCGGTGAAGACGGCCGACGGTTTCCCCTCGGACGAACCCGAAGACATCGCAGCCGGCGGCTGGGCCGGCGTGGTGCCGCTGCGCATGGTCTGGGAAGCACCGATCCCCAACCCCGATCTGGGGCTGGGGATCGATGTTCCTGCTTCGGTCCTTCAGTTGACCCGCAATCAGGCCAGCGGCTCCGCCTCGTAGTCAGGGAAGCTGACCTCAGCCTTCTCGCTGATGTCGGTTCCGCGCACCTTCGCGATGCTGCGCATCAGGTGGTAGAGCACCAGCGCGGTGATCGTCCCGACCGTCACGCCACCGAAGGTCATGCCGCCGAGGGTGAAGGTGAAGTTCGCGATGCCCATGATCAGGCCGACAGCGGCCGGGATCAGGTTCACCGGGTTAGTGAAGACCACCTTGTTCTCGATCCAGATTCGGGCACCGAGGAGCCCGATCATGCCGTAGAGGACGGTGCCGGCTGCGCCGATCACGCCGCCGGGAATCGTGAAGATGGCCGCGCCGAACTTCGGGATGAACGACAGCAGGATCGCAAAGCAGCCGGCGATCCAGTACAGCGCCGTGGAGTAGACCTTGGTGGCCGCCATCACGCCGATGTTCTCGGCGTAGGTGGTGGTACCCGAACCGCCGCCCAGGCCGGCCAGGGTGGTGGCCACGCCGTCAGCCAGCAGGGCGCGTCCCATCGTCTTGTCGTAGTTCTTGCCGGTCATCAGCGAGACCGACTTCACGTGGCCCACGTTCTCGGCGATCAGGACCAGAACCACCGGCAGGAACAGTGCGGCAACACCGAAGTCGACGGTGGGCAGGGCGAAGGCGGGCAGGCCGAACCAGGCGGCCTCGCCGACGGACTTGAAGTCGACCTGGCCCTGGAGCAGAGCGGCCACATAGCCGACCAGCACACCGAGCAGGATCGACAAGCGTCCCAGAAGACCCTTGAACAGCACGGCGATCAGCACGATGGCGATCACGGTGACCCAACCGGTCAGCGGAGCCGCCGCGAAGCCACCGGTGATCGTGGTGGTGATCTGGCAGCCGGTGACCGGATCGGGGGTGCACTTGCCGGCCGCGTCCAGGGCGACCGACTGCGAGCTGCTCATCCAGGCCGCACTGGCCAGGTTGAAGCCGATCAGCATCACGATGGTGCCGGTCATCACCGGCGGCATCAGGGCGTCGATCCAGGCCGAGCCGGCCAGGTGCACCACGGTGCCGACGATGGCCAGCAGGATTCCGGTGAGCATAATGCCGAACAGGGCGCGGCTGAAGTCCTTGCCGGCGCTGGAGGCGATCACCGGGGAGATGAAGGCGAACGACGAACCTAGGTAGCTGGGCAGCCGGTTGCCGGTGATGAGGAGGAACAGCAGCGTGCCGACGCCGCTGAAGAACAGTGTGGTGGTGACCGGGAAGCCGGTGATCAGCGGCACCAGGAAGGTGGCGCCGAACATGGCCACGACGTGCTGGGCGCCGAGCCCGAACATCTTGCCCCAGCCGAGTCTTTCGTCGGGTCCGACAACCTCTCCCGGTTGTACGACACCATTGCCGTGCAACTGCCAAATAGCCATATGAGTTCCCTTTCGCCAGCGGCCGAGCGCAGCCTATTGAGCGGGGGACGTTGTTGGGCCGATGTTCACTTTTGCGAATCTCCTGCACAGCCGGTCCGGATCGGCTATGCGCCCGCTGTGCAGGAGGCGGGCACGGGCTCCAGGCCGGTGTCGGGCGATCAGGCGCGACGCAGCAGGACGCCGCCGAAAGGCTCCAACTCGAGGATCGTGGTGTCCGGCTCGACGGCGCTCTCAGTCGGCAGGGCCGGGACGAAGAAGGAGCCCTCGGCACGGGACAACGGGCTGTAGTGGCCGGGCGGGAAGCCGGGCACGGTGCTCAGGTCGAGGCTGTGCGGTGCCGCGGTGAAGTTCACGATGGTGGCCAGCACGGTCCCGTCCTCTGCCCGGCTGACCAGGACCAGCAGCCCCGGGTGCGTCGGCTCGGGGACGTCCACGAGTTCGGCGGTGGCCACGCCGGAGTGCCTGCGGACGGACAGGATCTCGGCCAGCTGGGAGGCGAATGACGTCGGATCCGCCAGCTGGGCGGGCAGCGGGCCGTACAGGCACCGGGCCCGCGGTAGTCCGGAACCGGATGCGGTGGCGTCCGGGTTGGCGCCGAGCAGGTCGTAGGCGCCGCGCTCGATCCAGCGGGTGTCGCCGTCGGCGATCAGCTCGGCCACCTCGTCGGGCGGCAGTGGTAGCGCGCCGACCAAGTCCCAGCCGGACAGAGCGAACACCCCCGGCTGCCAGGCGTTGAACCGGCAGGCCAGCAGGTGGGCCCGGCGAATCAGATCTCGCTGGGTGGGTTCGATCGCGTCCAGGTCGGTGATGCCCAGTGCGGCCGCGATCACCGAGGCCGTGGTGCAGGCGATCCCGTTCTCCACGAAGCGGGCGTTGTAGCCGAGCTCGGGGTCGAGCAGGACGTCGCGCAGCTGCTGGCGGATGTGCTCAGCCAGCTCGCGTCCGCGGTACTCGACGCCGGCCAGCCGGTAGTGGTCGTCGGCGCGGTTGTTCTCGAAGTGGACCAGTTCGTAGGTCAGCTCGTCGTGGTTCTGCAGCGCGTGCACCAGCGAGGCCTGATCGATACCGATCGCACGAGCTTCGGACAAGGTGAGTCTCAAGAACTCGGTATCGCCGGTGCACAGCGCCAGTTGGTAGGCGGGTCGGGTGACAAAGTCGTAGGACAGGTCCGGGCCGTCCGCGCTGGTGGCCCGAATGTCCTCGATGCCCAGGTTCAGCTCCTGGAAGGTGAAGCCGCCCAGCTTGCGCACCATCGAACCGATCAGCTGGTTCGCCGCCCGGGACAGCGGATGGCCCTCCGACCAGGCCGGACCGTCCGCGGTCGGCTCGAGCCCGAGGAAGCCGTTGGCGTCCAGGCGCAATCCTCCCGAGCCCAGCGAGAGCAGCGAGTGGGTGGCATCACCGAGGACGAGCCGCGGCCCGGCCAGGCTGGGATCCAGCCAGTTGATGCTGGGCTGGCCGTCCTTGAAGTAGTGCAGATAGGCCCAGCGGCGGACGATCCCGTCCACGCCGGTGACTTCTCCGGTCACCGACCAGTTGGTCTCTTTGACTCCCGGCTCGTAGAAGATCACCCGCTGCAGGGCGCCGATCAGGTAGCCGGCCTCGGCCAGCTTCATCTCGGTCTCAGGGTCGAGATTCACCGAGTCTGCACCCTCGGGCACAGTGGGCAGCCAGGCCCAGGTGTGCGGCGGGAGTTCGATCAGGTGGTAGATCCCCGGGTAGTCGCCGTAGCCGAGTTCGGCCAGTCGGAAGTCGGCCCCCTTGCCGGTGTGGCCAGGGATGATGTCGTCGATGACGGTGCCACCGTTGGCGGCCGCGGTGTCACACAGGCCGCGGAACTCGGCCTCGGTGCCGAACTGTGGATCGATGTCCATGCTGATCCGGTCGAAGCTGCCGTCGATGCTGGGCGTCCGGGTCCAGCCGCTCAGCCCGCCGGAGGCCTTCAGCGGCCCGGTGTGGACGCCCTGGATTCCGATCTGAGCGAACACCTGCCACAGTGCCGGATCGCCCAGCGAGCCGAGGAAGCTCTGGCCGGGTGCGGTGATCTGGGAGAGGGGATAGGCGGTGAACCAGACTCCTGCCTGCCGGACGGCGCGACGAGGGTCGGGGTTGGCGAACGACCTCGACCACAAGGCCGGATGGCCGGCCACTTGCCGAGAGAGCTGGCTGGCGTCGCGCAGCATCGATTGGCTCTCCAGCCAGGACAGATAGGCCGGATTGTCGGCCTGGGCGGGCCCGTCCGGCTGGGTGAGGATGGCTGGACGACGCTGCACCCGAGGACGGGTGTCGGGAGCCTCGGCGGAAGTCACCGGATCAATGTAGCCGGACGTCGCCGACCGCAAACCGATCCGCACCAACTCCGTCGCCGCCACTCTCGCCGAGGGCTCGCCTTCGCGCCGAGGGCTCGTCCCCAGGCACAGGCTCTCGACGTTAAGGCGAGCCCTCGATGAAGGGGAGCCTCAAGGCGACGAACCTAGATCCAGGAGCGCAGCCACATTCGCGACAGCCAGTCGCGATAGATCAGCAGCTGGTCGGTGAGCACCGGATAGATGTAGGCGAAGTTCAGGGCCACCAGGGCAACGGCCACTCCGACGATGATGGCGCCACGGCGTCGATGGGGGCCGTCGGACGGGCCGAGAATCAGGCCCAACATCATCGCCAACAGCGTCACCGTGAACGGGATGATGCAGATCGCGTAGAAGAAGAACACCGGCCGATCCGCATTCGGGAACCACATCAGGTAGGTCGACATGGCCGCCACGATCGGGACGCCGAAGCGCCAGTCGCGGCCGGCGATCCACCAGATGAAGGCGGCCAGCAGCGCGATGAAGGCCATCCACCACAGCACCGGGGTGCCCATGGCCGAGATCACTCGCAGGCAGGTGTCCGGACTGTTGACCGGGCAGCCGTCGGTGCCCTGCTGGATGCCGTTGACCGCGTCGATCCCGATCGGACGGGCCATCACCAGCCAGCCGATCGGGTGGGCGTCGTACGGGTGGGTCTGGCTCTTGATGTAGTCGCCGGTGTGGAAGTTGTAGATGTCGATGTGGAAGCGGACGAAGGAGCCCCACATCGGGCCGAGGTACATGGCCAACGGGTCGGTGGGGTTTTTCGTCGCCCAGTCCCGATCCCAGCCGCCGGAGGTGGTCAGCCAACCCCACCAGGTGAGCACGTAGACGACGGCGCCCACGATGACCAGCTTGATGAAGGCCAGGCCGCCGTCGATCAGGGCCGCCCACCACGCACGCCAGTCGGAACCGGCCAGCCGGCGGGCGCCGACATCCCAGAACACGCCCAGCACGCCCATCGACGCCAGGACGAAGATCGAGTTCCATTTGCAGCCGATGGCCAGCCCGAACAGCACCCCGGCGACCACTCGCCACGGACGCCACCAGAGCACGGGACCGAAGCGTCCACCGAAGTCGGGGATGCCGCGAGCCTCCAGCTGGTCGGCCAGCCAGCCACGGTAGTAGTCGCGGTCGGCGATCACCGCCGTCACGGCGGCGACCAGGAAGAACGCCTGGAAGATGTCCAGCAGGGCGATCCGCGACATGACGAAGGACAGTCCGTCGAAGGTCAGCAGCAGACCGGCGATGGCTCCGACCAGCGTCGAGCGGGACAGCCGGCGGGCCATCCGGATCGTGATCAGCACCAGCAAGGTGCCGAAGATCAGCGGCAGGAACCGCCAGCCGAAAGAGTTCATTCCGAACCACTGCTCACCCAGGCCGATCAGCCATTTGCCCAGCGGCGGGTGCACCACGAACTCGGGCTGGTTCAAGAAGAGGTCGGTCTGGCCGGCCACGACCTTGTCGTTGATCTTGTCGGGCCACTGCTTCTCGAAGCCGAACTTCCACAGAGTCCAGCCGTCCTTGGCGTAGTAGGTCTCGTCGAAGACCAGGTTCTTCGGGTAGCCCAGGTTCACGAACCGCAGGACGAAGGCCAGGGCGGTGATCGCCAGTGTGATCAGCCAGCTGGTCAGCTCGTCGCGGAGCTGCTCCTGGCCGTCCCGCAACCGCTGGATGGTGGTCAGCTCGGGCTGCTCGACGCTGCGCCGCAGGCGGGGCAGCGGAATGAGTCGACGCGGGGCGGGCCCGACGACCGACTCCGATACCGATTCCTCGGCCCCGGACTCGGCGACCACCTCGACATCTGCCACGCGGTCATCCTAGGCGGACCACGACGGATCGTGGCGAAGGCAGCCGGATCGGGAATACTGACCTGCGTGGAATCTGACATCGGCAGCGGACGGCTGGTCCTGGCTGGCACTCCGATCGGGAACTCCGAGGACGCCTCGCCGGCACTGCGAGCCGCGCTGACCGATGCGGATGTGATCGCCGCCGAGGACACCAGGCGACTCCATTCGCTGCTGGGTCGGCTCGGTCTGACCACCTCGGCCAAGGTGATCTCCTATTTCGACGGCAACGAGGCGTCCCGGGTGGACGAGCTGCTGCGCGCCATCGCCGATGGACGCACGGTGGTGGTGGTCTCCGACGCCGGGATGCCGACCGTCTCCGACCCCGGCTACCGAGTGGTGGTGGCAGCGGTGGCTGCCGGTTACCCGATCAGGGTGGTGCCCGGGCCGTCCGCGGTTCTGGTGGCCTTGGCCCTGTCCGGCCTGCCCACTGACCGGTTCTGTTTCGAAGGCTTCCTGCCCCGCAAGGGTGAACAGCGTCGGCGCCGGCTGGCGGAGTTGGCCGCCGAGCCGCGCACGATGGTCTTCTTCGAGGCGCCACACCGGCTCGGTGAGTTCCTGGCCGATGCCCGCAACGCGTTCGGCGACGACCGTCCGGCCTCGATCAGCCGTGAACTCACCAAGACCTATGAGGAGACCAAGCGCGGGGGCTTGGCCGAGCTGGCTGCCTGGGCTGCGGACGGGGTCCGCGGTGAGATCACGGTGGTGATTGCCGGCGCCGTGGCGACCGAGCTTTCCGTGGCCGACGCCGTCGAGCTGGTCACCGAACGGATCGCAGCCGGTGAGCCGCTGTCCGCTGCGGTGGCAGCCGTGGCCGGCGACACCGGGGTTGTGCGCAAAGCTCTGTACGCGGCGGCCCTGGCCGCTCGGAAGGAGGCCAAGTGAGCGCAGAGCTGCCGCCGTGGCCCGAGCGGCTGCCGCTGCGCACCACCGATGCGCACACCCACGCCGGCTCGGTGCGGGAGTATTCCGGGCTGACTGAGGCGGATGCGCTGGCTGCAGCGGCCGCAGTGAATGTGACCCGGCTGGTCGAGGTCGGTACCGACGTGGCGTCGTCGCGGGCCGCGATTGCGCTGGCCGAGGCCTATCCGCAGGTGATCGCCGCGGTGGCGATCCACCCCAACGATGCGGCTCGGCTCGGTGCGTCCCTGCCCACGGCCCTCGCCGAGCTGGAGTCGCTGCTGGGCAGCTCCGATCGGATCCGTGGGGTGGGCGAGACCGGACTGGATTACTTCCGGACCACCGATGACCAGGGACGTCGCCTTCAGCGGGAGGCCTTTGCGGCCCACATCGCCTGGGCCACGCAGTACGACCTGGCATTGGTGATTCACGATCGTGACGCGCATGCCGACGTCTTGGACGTGCTGGCCGCCGAAGGCTCGCCTTCGCGGGTCCAGTTGCACTGCTTCTCCGGCGACGCCGACTTCGCCCGGGCCTGTCTGGATCGCGGCTACTACCTTTCCTTCCCTGGCACGGTCACCTTCAAGGCCAACGAGGCGTTGCGGGAGGCGCTCGATCTGACTCCGGACGATCGACTGCTGGTCGAGACCGACGCGCCCTATCTGACCCCGATGCCGTTCCGGGGCAAGCCGAACTCCAGCTATCTGTTGCCGCACACTCTGCGGTTCATCGCCGATCGGCGCGGTGCCGATCTGGCCGAGCTGTGCCGACAGGTGGCCGACAATGCGTCCGCGCTGTTCGGAGAGTGGGGGAGTGATGGCTGAGGGGCTGCTGGATCCGCGGACGATTCGTCAGTTGGCTGACGAGATCGGGCTGCGTCCGACCAAGCAGCGTGGGCAGAACTTTGTCCACGATGCCAACACGGTGCGCCGGATCGTCGCGGCTGGCGGCGTCACCGCCGACGACGTGGTGCTGGAGATCGGCCCGGGCCTGGGCTCACTCACCTTGGGCCTGCTGGAGGTGGGCGCCCAGGTGGTGGCCATCGAACTCGAGCCGGCCCTGGCACAGCGGCTCCCGCGGACGGTCGCTGAACGGTTGCCGCAGGCGGCCGGCCGGTTCCGGGTGGTCGAGGCGGACGCGCTGACCGTCGACGTCCTGGACGATCCGCAGCCCACCCGGGTGGTGGCGAACCTGCCCTACAACGTCAGTGTTCCGGTGCTGCTGCATGTGCTGGCACGCTTCGCCAGCCTCCGTGCCGGGCTGGTGATGGTGCAGGCGGAGGTGGCTGATCGGCTGGTGGCACCGCCGGGGTCGCGCACCTACGGCGTTCCCTCGGCGAAGCTGGCCTGGTATGCGGCCGCTCGCCGGGTGGGCAGCGTGCCGCCCACGGTGTTCTGGCCGGTGCCCAATGTGGACTCGGGCCTGGTCGAGCTCATCCGGCGCGACCCGCCGGCCACCTCGGTCAGCCGGGAGGATGTCTTTGCGGTGATCGATGCGGCCTTCTCGCAGCGGCGCAAGATGCTGCGTTCGGCTCTGGCCACGCGCTTCGGGTCGTCCACTGCGGCCGGTGACGTGCTGGAGGCGGCCGGGGTCGATCCGCAAGCCCGAGGCGAGGTTCTGGGCATCGCAGAATTCGCCCGGATCGCTGAGGCTGCGGCCCAGCGGCTGCGGTAGCCTCGCCGCATGGCATCACCGGCGATCGAGGACCAGGCGGTCCGGGTCCGCGTCGCGGGCAAGATCAATCTGACCTTGCGCAGCGGCCCGCGGCGCGCCGATGGCTACCACTCGTTGGCCACGGTGTTTCAGGCGGTATCGCTGTTCGACGAGATCGAGGCCACCCCGGCCGAACCGGGGGAGTTCCGGGTCACCGTCCATGGTGACCAGGCCGATCTGGTCCCCGATGGTGCCGACAACCTCGCCGTCCGGGCCGCCCGGCTGCTGGCCGAGCAGGCCGATCATCCGGATGCCGGGGTGAACCTGGTGATCCGCAAGTCGATCCCGGTGACCGGCGGGATGGCCGGCGGATCGGCGGACGCGGCCGGCGCTCTGCTGGCCTGCTCCGTGCTGTGGGATCTGGACATCACTCCTGATGAGCTGCGGGTTTTCGGCGCCCAGCTGGGTGCCGACGTGCCGTTCTGCCTGGCCGGAGGGACGGCGCTGGGCACCGACCGTGGCGACCGGCTGGTGCCGGTGCTGAGCCGCGGCAGCTACCACTGGGTGTTGGCCTTCAGCGATCGCGGCCTGTCCACGCCGTCGGTGTTCTCCAAGTTCGACGAGCTCGGTTGTGGTGGCTCTGAGCTGGAACCGCCCGAGGACCTGCTCAACGCGCTGGTCTCCGGCGATCCGGTGGCCCTGGGCAAGGCTCTGGCCAATGACCTGAGCGATGCGGCGTTGGCGCTACGTCCGGACCTGAACCGGGTGATCGAGACCGGCACCGAGCTGGGTGCGATCGGCTCGATCATCTCCGGCTCCGGACCGACAGTGGCCTTCCTAGCGGCGAACGAGTCGGCGGCGGTGGATCTGTCGGTGGCGCTGTCTGGCTCGGGGGCTTGTCACGGCGTCCGGCGGGTCACCGGGCCGGTGCCCGGCGCCCGACTGCTCGGCTGAACCGGCGAGCTAGCTGCTGACCGACTCTTTCGCCTCGGCCGCGTGGTCGAACTCGCGCCCGGGCAGGATTCGGGCCAGCACCAGCAGCCCCAACAGCAGGACGGCCGGGACGAACATCGTCTTCTGCACGCCGACGCTGCCGACCAGGGTGCCCATGATGGCCGGGGCGATCAGGAAGGTCGCGTAGCCGAAGGTGACCACCACGGCCAGGCCACGTCCGCCGGCCAGATGCCCGGCTGAGGCGTAGACCTGCGGGGCGATCATGCCGATGCCCAGGCCGACCAGGCCCCAGCCGAGCAGGATCACTGGCAGCGGGGTGGCGAGGGCGGCGATCAGGTAACCCAGCGCGGAGCAGGCGCCACCGAAGCGGGTCACTGCCCGGCGTCCGAAGCGGGCCACGAGGAAGTCGCCGAGCAGCCGGATGATCACCATGGCCCCGGCCAGCATGGTCACGCCGAGCGCGGCCGTGCCGGCGTCCGCTCCGGTGACCGTGGCCACGTGCAGACCCGACCAGTCCATAGCCGTGCCTTCGCCGATGCCGAAGGCGATGGCCATCACTCCGAACAGCCACACCACCGGCGGCAGTTTCGTCTTCGGCCCGTCGTGCGACTCGTGGCTGACCGGTGCGGTTTCGGGCACGATGAACCAGCCGAGGATCAACGCAGCAAGCCCGAGTCCCGCGGCGATGGCTGTCGCCCAGTGCACCGTCGGATCGGCCTGGCTCGCCAGCAGCGGTGACAGGACGACCAACAGCCCAGCACCCACGAAGTTGCCGATCGACCAGGTGCCGTGGAAGAAGCTCATGATCGGACGCGGTCGCTGCTTCTCGACCTGGACGCCAACCGCATTCATGGCCACGTCCACTCCGCCGTTGCCGATGCCGAGGATCACTCCGCCCGCGAACATCACCGGGAGGCTTGGCGACCAGCCGATCAGCGCCACGCCGATGGCCTGCAGCGGAATCATGGCCAGGCTCACCCGGCGGGCTCCGAATCTGTCCGACAGCCGTCCGACGACCTGCATGGACGCGATCGCGGACAGCCCCATGGTGATGAAGAAGACCGACAGGAACTGCGCTGACAAGTCGAATCGCGCCTTGAGGGTCGGAATGGACGCTGCATAGGCGCCGATGACCAGCCCGTTGTAGGCGAAGAGGGAGACGACGGCCGCGGCGGCCTTGCCGGAGGTCAGGGAGTTCACCGGAACGACTCTAGTGGCGTACCCCGACAGTCATGCAAGCGCTCTCAGTGAGTCGTGCTCAATCCTCGGCGGGGTGGGTCAGCAGCTTGGGGTCCGGACGCAGGTTTCGCATTCCGTACCAGGCCAGGTTCACCAGGTGCGCAGCCATCACCGGCTTGGCTAGGCCGAGTTCGTCGCGGGTGTCCATCCACCACTGTCCGGCCAGGCCGACCAGGCCGACCAGCATCTGCGAATACAGCGGCGCACTGGCCGGGTTCAGCGAGCGTTTGGTGAACTCGTCGGCCAGCAAGTCCTCAACGCGCGAGGCGACGTCGGACAGGATCGTCGCGAAGGAGCCCTCGGGCGAGGTCGCCGACGAGTCCCGGGACAGGATCCGGAAGCCGTTGGGGTGGTCGTCGATGTAGTCGAGCAAGGCGAGGGTGCCGAGTTCGATCAGGGTGCGGGGGGTGGCCTTCGGAGTGGTGATCGCCGAGTGGATCGCGTCGTGCAGCGTCCGCACCTCGCGGTCGACCACCACGGCGTAGAGGCCTTCCTTGCCGCCGAAGTGCTCGTAGATCACCGGCTTGCTGACCCCGGCATGCGAGGCGATCTCCTCGACCGAGGTGCCGTCCAGGCCGCGTTCGGCGAACAGCGCCCGGGCCACGTCGATCAGCTGCTCCCGGCGCTCGTTGCGGGTCATCCGGACGCGACTACGCCGCGCACGCTGATTCGCCGGTACCGCCTGGGACATAGGCCAAGTCTGGACCGCCGTCCCCGCCATTGCGAATCCCTCTCGCTACGTGTCGCGCTCGACGCGTCCGCGTCGCCGAGTCGCGAGCGCCGTCGCGCACCCGTAGAGTTGGCCCCGGCCACCGCGCAGTGGCCGTTCCCCGGTTGGTCTGCCGGCAGGGCCCGCCTGACTTTGAATCAGGACTAGCGACGCAGGTTCGACTCCTGCCCGGGGAGCTCAGGGCTGCTCCGTATTCCATCCGCCGACCCGTGCCAACTGTCAGCCTCGGCTGGCACGATGAAGGCATGCGCTGGCCGGAATGGATGATCTATCAGGTCCCGGCTGCAGCCACGTCCGGTTTCGGCAGCAGGCGTCCGAGCTCGCTGCGCGATGGTGCTCGGCAGGTGCTGGCCGCGATCAGTGGAACGGCGCTGCTCGGCCCCAAATCCGGCGTCGTGTGGCGGGGGCATGCAGATCTCTCCTGGCGGCTGGAGTCGAAAGCGTCCCGGGAACACCTGAGCCCCGGCGAGGTAGCCACTCGCGAGCAGGAGATGCTGCGCGAAGCCCGTCGGCTCGGCGTGGACGGCGCGCAGCGGATGGGCGACTGGGAGATTCTGGCCCGGTTGCGTCACCACGGCGCGATCACCCGGCTGATCGATGCCACCACCGATCCGTTCATCGCCTTGTGGTTCCTGTGTGAAGACGGCGACGCTGACGCTCGGGCCGCGGACGGTCTGCTGCTGGCCATCCAGCGCAGCACGTTCACCGAGATCCAACAGCCCTATCGCGCCGACAGCTACCCGGAGATGCTGGCCAAGCCGCCGGCCGCGCTGATCTACTCCACGCCGCCTATCGATCCCCGGATTGCCGCCCAGCGTGGCCTGTTCGTCCTGCACAGTCAGCCGTTGAGTGCTGTGGAGTCACCGGCCTCCGAGCTGGGCGAGCTCCGTCCGCCCTCGAAGACCTGGCCGGCCAAGTATCAGGAGTACCTGACTCGGGTCTGTGGCTCCGATCCGCTCACCGAAGATCTCGGACGCCCCCAGTTCCAGTTCCCGGACATGCTCGGCATCCAGGTCCCGGCCGCGGTCAAGCCGGTGCTCTCCGACATGCTGCGGCACAACTTCGGCTTCAGCCGCAGCTCGATCTTCCCCGACTTCGCCGGCCTCGGCGAGGTCTACTCCCGCCCGCTGAGCTAGCCATGGCCAGCCTCAGTTGATGGCGTCCTGCCGTACTCAGGCGAGCTAGAGGCCCACCGCATCGACTCCGTGCACGGCTTGTTTGTGGGTGAAGCCTTCGAACTCCAACTGATTGATCAGGCCCGAGCGTGAGAACGACGTGTAGTCCAGATACTCCTGGGCCTTGAGCGCTGCCTGCTCGTTCCAGTCGACCTCGATGTGCTCGACAGCGAAGGTGGCGTCCGCCTTCGAGAAGCCCTCGAACTTGAGCTGCGCGATCAGGCCCTTTTCCGAGAAGGCGGTGTACTCGAGGTATTCGTTCGCCTTATCGATTGCCTGTTCCTGGGCCATCGTGTATCCGGGGTCGTCGGCGGTCGCATCCTCGTCCTCGGTCACCTCATCGCCCTCGTCATCGGACGGGCTGGCTGTGGTGTCTTCCGAGCTGGGAGTGTCGCTGACCTCGGGTGATGAGGCCTCCTCCGGTGTCGCAGGCACCTCCGGGAGTGCGGGGGACGAGGTGGTCGCCACGGTGGAAGCGCTGTGGGCAGGCAGCGCGCTGGTGGACAGGGCCATCCCCAGAGTGGTCATGGTTGAGGCGAGCAGGGCGAGAGCTCCCAGGACGATGCCGGCGATTGCCATACCCCTGGGCTGACGCTGGCGCAACGCGAGGATTCCGAGCACAACGGCGGCGCCGCCGGCAAGAATCCCCCAGACTGGGGCCAGGCCCGTCACGAACGCCACAATTCCCGTGATGAGCGCCGCGATGGCGATGCCCTTGGTGGTGGGGGCCGCCGGTGCCGTCGGAGCGTAGGTGGGTGGCCACTGGGTAGCTGGTGGGATGTAGTTGGGTGGCTCGGTCGGCGGCATGCCGTCGGAGATCGGCGGGATCCTGGTCTGCTCAGTCCAGGCCTGGCCGTCGAACCAGCGCTGCCGCCCAGAGCCGTCGTCGTACCAACCGGCGGGGTGCTGCTCGGTCATGCGGGAACCTCTCTCGTCAGCTCGCCAAGGAATGGTGATGCCGGGCCAGACCCGTCCGAGGAGTACTCCGTTGGCGGACCGGCTCAGGCCAAGTTGAGCGTGTCGGTCAGCGCTTGTGGGGACGCGTGCCCGAGGTGGCCGGTTATTGGCCACTCCGGTTGGCAGTCCGTAGACCAGATGTGGGGGCTTTGACCTAGAGGGCAGCCGTCGGAGGGCTTGCTCGGATATCGTGAGAGTCGCCCTCCGGAGCAGCTCGCGCTCGATCATTGATCCTGGTCGCGGGACGGGGAGAGCGTTGGTCTGGAACTGAAGCGGGGAGCGCCAGTGGCTGAACAAGACAGCGTCGTCGAGCCGGTTGCGGCGGTCGTCATCATGGCGGCCGGTGCAGGCACCCGAATGAAGTCCGACACCGCCAAGGTGCTGCACAAGGTCGCCGGGCGGTCGATGATTTCGCTGGCCGTCGACACTGCTGATGCGCTGGCGCCCGAACACCTCGTCGTGGTCGTCGGTCATCAGCGCGAACAGGTCGGGGCGCACCTGGCCGAGATCGCCCCGCATGCCACCCTCGCCGTCCAGGAGCAGCTGCTGGGCACCGGCGATGCGGTCCGCTCGGGGCTGGCGGTGCTGCCCGGAATCACCGGCGAGGTGGTGGTCACCTCCGGCGACGTCCCCTTGCTGCAAGGCGAAACGCTGCAGGCGCTGGTCGCGGAGCATCGCGGCGCAGGCAATGCCGTCACCGTCCTCACCGCCGAAGTGCCCGATCCGACCGGCTATGGACGAATCGTCCGTGACTCCGTGGGCGTGCAGCGGATCGTCGAGGAGCGGGACGCGGACGCAGCCACCAAGGCCATCGCCGAGATCAACTCCGGAATCTACGTCTTCGATGCTGAGGTGCTCAGCGCCGGCATCGCCTCGCTGAGCGCAGCCAATGCCCAAGGTGAGCTCTACCTGACCGACGTGGTCGCCTTCGCCCGGGCGAACGGACGCGCTGTCGGAGCCTGGCTGCTGGAGGATCACCTGCAGACCGAAGGGGTCAATGACCGGGTGCAGCTGGCTGAGCGCAATGCCGAACTGAACCGCCGGATCCTGCACAAGTGGATGCTGGCCGGTGTCACCGTGATCGATCCGGCCACCACCTGGGTGCACGCCGAGGTCGAGCTGGCCCCGGACGTCACCTTGCTGCCGGGCACCTCGCTGGAGGGGACCACCTCGATCGAGTCCGGCGCGGTGATCGGCCCGGACACCACTTTGATCGACGTCGAGGTCGGTGCGGGCGCACATGTCACCAGAACCCACGCCGAACTGGCCAATATCGGTGCCGGTGCCACTGTCGGTCCGTTCAGCTACCTGCGACCGGGCACCGAGCTGGGGGACAGCGGCAAGATCGGTGCCTTCGTCGAGACCAAGAAGGCGATCATCGGCGAGGGCGCCAAGGTGCCGCACCTGACCTACTGTGGCGATGCGGTCATCGGCGAGGGCGCCAATATCGGCGCCGGCACGATCTTCGCCAACTACGACGGGGTCACCAAGTCGACCACCCACGTCGGCGCACACAGCTTCGTCGGCAGCGACTCGGTGCTGGTTGCCCCGGTCGACATCGCCGACGGCGCCTATGTGGCGGCCGGCTCGACGATCACCGGCCCGGTTGGCCCGGGGGAGTTGGCCGTGGCCCGCGGACAGCAACGCAACATCGCCGGCTGGGTGGCCCGTAAACGCGCGGGCACCAAGACCGAGGCGGCCGCCAATGCGGCCAAGGCCCGGCTCGCAGCCGGGGAGGACGCGAAGTGAGCGGCATCACCCGTCCGAACAACAAGCATCTGATGCTGTGCACCGGGCGGGCGTTCCCCGAGCTTGCCGAGGAGGTCGCCGACCTGCTGGGCGTCGGACTCGTCCCGACCCGCTCGCTGACCTACGCCAACTCTGAGATCTACGTCCGCTTCGAGGAGTCGGTGCGCGGCGCGGACGCCTTCGTGATTCAGTCGCATCCGGCACCGGTCAACGAGTGGCTGATGGAGCAGCTGATCATGATCGACGCCCTGAAGCGGGCATCGGCCAAGCGAATCACGGTGGTCTCGCCGTTCTACCCCTACGGACGCCAGGACAAGAAGCACGCCGGACGCGAGCCGATCTCGGCCCGGCTGATCGCCGATCTCTACAAGACCGCCGGCGCCGATCGGCTGATGTCGATCGACCTGCACGCGGCGCAGATCCAAGGCTTCTTCGACGGTCCGGTGGACCACCTGCTGGCCCTGCCGGTTCTGGTCGAGTACATCAAGGCGCACTACGACGTCTCCGAGATGACGGTCGTCTCCCCGGATGCCGGACGGGTCCGGCTGGCCGACATGTGGTCCGACGAACTCGGCACCCCGCTGGCGATCATTCACAAGCGCCGCGACCCGAACAAGGCCAACGAGGTCGCCGTCGGCGAGGTCGTCGGCGACGTGGCCGGACGGGTGTGCCTGCTGGTCGACGACATGATCGACACCGCCGGGACGATCTGCCAGGCCGCAGCGGCCCTGAAGAACTTCGGAGCCAAGGCGGTAATCGCCGCCGCCACGCATCCGATCCTGTCCGGACCCGCACCGCAGCGGTTGAACGAGTCCGCCTTCGAAGAAGTGATCGTGACCAACACGTTGCCGATCAGTGAGGACATCAACATCCCGAAGCTGACCGTGTTGTCGATGGCGCCGCTGATTGCGGCCGCGATTCAGGCGGTCTTCGAGGACGGCTCAGTGGCCTCACTGTTCCACGGAAACCACTCGGGATAGGAAGGCAGCGATGGGCGGCATCGAGTCGACGAGGTCGATCGCTGTGGATCGCCCATTGGAGCAGCTGGGTGCCGTCGTCCGGCGCTGGACCGGTCGCGTACTCACCCCCGTCCTATCCGCGCTGTGCTCCTGGCCCTGGTGGCTCCAGGTGGCGGCGATCTGGCTGTTCGGACGGCTGGTCACGGCGTGGCTGTTCGTGATCGTGGCCAACCGCCAAGACGCCAATCCGTGGTCGCCGGCCCAGCCCGGCTATCTCGCCTACAGCAACGGCTGGGATGCCGGCTACTTCCAGGAGATCTTCCGCAACGGCTACCCAACCGTGTTGCCGCGGGATGCGTCCGGGCTGGTCGACAACAACGCCTGGGCCTTCCTGCCCGGCTATCCGATGCTGGTTCGCGGCCTGTCCGCGATCACCGGCCTGGACTGGCTGGTGGCCGCACCGCTGGTGTCCTGCCTGGCCTCACTCGGTTTCTTCCTGCTGGCCTACCGGCTGTTCACCACCCGGTTCAGCCAGGGGACGGCGCTGTTTGCGCTGACTCTGCTATCCCTGGCGCCGGCCGCCGCCATCTTCCAGATTCCGTATTCGGAGTCGCTGGCCCTGCTCCTGGTAGCGGCCATCCTGCTGGCGTGGACGCGTGAGCGCTATCTGCTGAGCATTCCGCTGGTGATCCTGGCCGGGCTGACTCGTCCGCTGGCCGCGCCGCTGGCCCTGGCCAGCGGACTGCTGCTGATCGCCACCTGGTGGCAGTGGCGTCGCGGCGCTCAGGTGCCCGGTCGCCGCTGGTGGTCACTGGCCGCTCTGGTGGTGGTCTCGATGGCGGCCATCGGGCTGTGGCCGGCGATCGCCGCTGCGGTCACCGGGGTGCCCAATGCCTATCTCCTCACCGAGGCTGCGTGGCACGGGGGCGAGAGTCAGCTGCCGTTCAAGCTCTATGTGCGCTCGATGGTCACCTACTTCGGGCCGATCGTCGGAGCGCTGGTCGGTATTGTGTTCGCACTCGTGGTGGCGAGGGCTCTTCTGTCGAGGGCTGTGCTGCGGTTGGGGATGGTGATGTGGGCGTGGGTGCTCAGCTGTCTGGCCTATCTGGCCGTGGTGGTCCCGGTGAACACCAGCCTGATCCGGCTGCTCGCCCCAGCCTTCCCGCTGGCGTTGGCGGTGACCGGCCTGTCCCGCAGCCGCGCCTATCGCGGCTTGCTGCTGATCGGGGCCGTAGTCGCGCAGGTGGTCTGGATGGTCTTCGTGTGGCGCTGGACCGGCTCGAACGTGCAGGCGCCCTGACGGCTTTGCGCGTCGTCGAGGGTGCGCCGGGAGCCGGTCGATGACCGGGGTGGCGGCGTCCGGGATGGATCGACCTGGCATGGACGATGCCCTGGCCGGTCTGGGCGGGTTCGCCGACCGTGGCGTCCGACTGGCCCGGCGGCTGCGCGGACGTCTCGGTGCTCTGCCGTGGTGGGCTCAGGTTGGCCTGGTCTGGCTGGTCGGACGCCTGTACACCCTGTTCTGGACGCTGGTTGTGCTGCAGCACCAGCCGGCACTGCCAGCGCTGCCGAACCCGGGCAGCTACTTCGACTATGCGAGTATCTGGGACGGCGGCTTCTATCGGCAGATTCACGACCAGGGCTACCCGAGCGCTCTGCCGCTGACTGACAGCGGCCGAGTCGACGGTAGTCAGTGGGCCTTCCTGCCGGTCTACCCCTTCCTGGTGCGAGGGGTGACCCTACTCACTGGGCTCAGCTGGCCGGTGGCGGCCACCAGCGTCTCCGCTCTCGCCTGCCTGGGCTTCCTGCTGGTCTGCTACCGGCTCTTCCGGCTCCGGCAGGACCACCCGACCGCACTCTTCGCTGTCGCCATGATCTCGGTGGCCACCACGGCGCCGGTGTTGCAGTTCGCCTACGCCGAAGCGCTGGCCTTCTTCCTGGTGGCGGCCGTCCTGCTGCTGATCAGCCATCGGCACTACCTCACCGCCGCCCCGCTGGTGGTGCTGGCCGCGCTCACTCGTCCATTGGGCGCTCCGTTACTCGGGACGATTCTGGTGGTGGCGGTTGCTTCGGTGATCTCCGCCCGGCGCGCCGGGGACCGGCTGCAGCTCGGATCGCTGGCCGTGCTGGAGGCCGCTGGGGGAGTCGGAGTCGTGGCCTGGCCGCTGATCGCGGCGATGGTCACCGGAGTCCCGGACGCTTACCTGGCCACCGAGGCTGCCTGGCGTGGCGGTCTGATGCTCGGCCCGCTGGAGGCTTATAGCGGGTCACTGGCCGCGATCTTCGAACAGTTCGCCCCGGTGGTGGGGGTGGTCGGCGTGCTGGGGGTCGCCGCCGTGATGCTGAGCCGTCCGGTGCTGCGGCTGGGCTTGGTGCTGTGGACGTGGATCGGCATGGTCTTGGGCTATCTGGTCCTGGTGGCGCCGGTCTCGACGTCGCTACCGCGGCTGTTGGGGGCGGCCTTCCCGCTGGCCGCGGCAGCCGCCGGGGCTTCACGAAGCCGCGCCTACCGCTGGCTGTTGGTCGTCGCTCTCGCGCTCTCCCAGATCGCCTATCTCGCCCTGCTGTGGCACCTCAGCGACGGTGTTCACGATCGCTGGCCGTAGCCTCACCTCCGATTTAGGCGCAGGGCAGCGGACGCGATAAGATTCCGAGGTTGCCTCGGCGAGGGGCCTGGAGCCCGTGATCGACAAGGTGCGCGCAGTGCGCGCCGCCGGTCCTGGAGTCGTCGAGGTTGAAGCTGACGAAGTTAGGGAGTTGGTAGGCAAAGTGTCTGAGAACAAGATCGCGGCCCAGTCGCGTACCGAATTCGGCAAGGGTGCGGCCCGTCGGGCCCGTCGCGCAGGCTTGGTGCCTGCGGTTCTCTACGGCCATGGCACCGATCCGGTGCATCTGTCGCTGCCCGGTCACCAGGTTCAGCTGGCCCTGCGCACCGCGAACGCTGTGCTGGAAATCACCGTTGATGGTGGGAAGTCTCAGCTGGCGCTGGCGAAGCAGATCCAGAAGAACCCGATCAAGGGCGACATCGAGCATCTCGACCTGGTCATCGTCCGCAAGGGTGAGAAGGTGACCGTCGAGGTCGCCATCCAAGTTGTCGGCGAGCACGTCTCCGAGGGAATGGTCGTCATGGACGCCCAGTCGGTCAGCCTCGAGGTCGAGGCCACCCACATCCCCACCGACATCGAGGTGGACGTCACCGGCCTGGAGGTCGGCACCGCCATCACCGCCAAGGACCTCAAGCTGCCCGCCGGCGCGGTCTTCTCCGGATCTCCGGATCACCTGATCCTCTCGATCGCGGCCACCCCGTCGCAGGAGGCGCTGGATGCGTCCCTGGGCGGCGAAGAAGCTCCGGCTGAGAGCGCTGCCGAAGGGGCGGCCGAAGAGGCCTGATTTCCTTCATGGCGCCCTGGCTGTTGGTCGGACTCGGTAATCCGGGTCCGACCTACGCACATCACCGGCACAACGTTGGCTACTTGGTAGTGGACGAACTCGCCCGGCGTGCGTCGGTGAAGTTCAGTCGGGCCATCGGGCTGCGTGCCGAGGCCGCCCAGACCCGGATCACTCCCGCCGGGATCGGCGCGGTCGGGGCATCCGCCGAGCAGGTCGTCCTGCTGAAATCACGGACCTTCATGAACGAGACCGGGGTCGCCGTCGGCAAGGCGTTGGCCTACTACAAGGTCACTCCGGCGCGGCTGGTCGTCATCCACGACGAACTCGACCTGGATTTCGGACAGCTCCGCCTGAAGTTCGGCGGCGGCGACAACGGGCACAACGGCCTCAAGTCGATCCGGGCCCATGTGGGCACCGGAGACTTCTATCGAGCTCGGTTCGGCATCGGACGTCCGCCCGGACGCCAGCAGCCGGCCGACTTCGTGCTCACTTCCTTCCCCTCCGGCCAGGCCGACGACCTGGCCGTTGAGGTGGCGCGCTGCGCCGACGCGGTGGAGACGCTGCTCACTCAGGGCCTCGAGACCGCCCAGAACCGCTTCAACTCCTGAGACTCGCCCCGCAGAAAATGGGGACTGTCCCCTTTTCTGCGGGCTTGTTGCGCGGGTCGGGCAGTCACCCGCATAGGGGACAATGGTCGTCGCTCGATAGGGCTACAAACCCAATCTCTCAACATCGACTCTAGAGTGGTGAAAATCGGATCCGATCCCTTTTGTGGTCGTGGATTCGGCCCGGCGGGATTGAGGTCGGGGTGGCATGAGGGTTCCCTCTCGTCCGCGCCAGAGCGTCCGGTGCCCACCTGCTAAGGCGCCACTGTGGGTGGCGAAAGGCCTAGTCAAAGTGGCATTTGCGGCCGCTGCTCACCCGGTATTCGGGCGAGTTGTCGGACCCTTTCGTCGATGGTGGCGCTCCCGCCGGGGCCCAACTGGGGTATTCGTGGGGCCTGTGAAAATGTCCCCCAGTCGGGGGACAAAATGACTGTCCCTCTATTGGGGGACTGGCGAATTCGATGATTTCCCACGGCTGAGGAATGACTTAGGCTCCACCTCGTTGACCTGCCCGGAGGGGCCGTAGGCAGGTCAGCATGATCCCTGGTTTTACGGCCCCATTGAGGTCGGATGATGGCGCTCATTCCCTCAGGTGACTTTGCCTTGCCCTGCCCTGCGAAGGGTCTGCGGAACGGCTTTGCCCTGCTCATGAGCCTGCTGTTGGCCGTCGGGGCGATTGTCTATGGACCAGCTGCTCCCGCACAGGCGGCAGCAGGCGATATTCGTTGCGGTAGCACGTACATCTATGGCCTGCGAGTCGGGGCCAACAACAACACCGACAACGCTTCGCTGCTGCGGTTCACCGCAACCAGCGGGACGTGGGGCCAGATCGGCAGCTTCACCAGCGGCACTGCCGCGCTGAATGCGCTCGGCATCGATGCCGCCGGCGATCTCGCCTATGCCATGGGTCCGGCCGCCAACGGTGGCGCGAACATGTACCTCTACCGGGACAGCAGCGGTGCCGGTGACGCCGCGGTGGCGTTGAACGGGTTCAACACCGGGATCGGCTCCTTCCTGGCCGGCGCTGTCGATCCGACCACTGGCCTGTACTGGGTGGGCGGCATGGCGTCCACCACGGCCTTCTGGGCCTACTCGATCAACCCGTCCACCAAGGCGGTCACCTTCCGGTTCAACGTCACCGTGCCGTCCGGCTCCAACGCCGACATGGCCTTCGACTCTCAGGGCAATCTGTACCTGGCCGTGTCGCCGGACAACGCCAAGGGTGAGGTTCGGCTCTACACCGCCGACGCGCTGACCCGCACCGACCCGCCGGGCGTCACCCTCTCCAGCCTGGACGCCTCCAGCGGCGGCTACCCGGGCATGGCCTTCGCCTCCGACGGCTTCCTCTACCTGTCCTCCGGCAGTGCGCTGAAGAAGGCGCGTCCCTCGACCGGCGTGGTGGAGCAGACGATCACCACGAACTACAACAACCGCCTGTCCGATCTGGGCTCCTGCGCGACGCCGACGGTCGTCTACGCACTCCAGAAGAACGTGGTCAGCCGCAAGGCCAGCACCGATCAGTTCACCCTGACCATGACCGGCACCAAGGTCAGCAAGTCCGCCACCACGACCGGCACTGCGACCGGCCTGCAGAGTGCGGTGGCCGGACCGGTACTGGTGATCGCCGGCGAGAGCTACCAGATGGCCGAAGCGGCCAGCGGTACCACGAACCTGAGCAACTACCTCAGCTCCTACAGCTGCACCGGGGCACGGACCGGGACGACCACGGGCACCGGTACGTCCTTCGCCCTGACCGCCCCCGCCGCCGACGACGACGGCAAGGGCGACAACATCACCTGCACCTTCACCAATGAGGCCAAGAGCCCGGCGATCCAGGTCGTGAAGAACGCCGTGGGAGCCCCCAGCAAGGCCGGTGACAAGGTGAAATACACCTTCACGGTGACCAACACCGGTAATCGGGTGCTGACCGGCATCGCGCTGAGCGATCCCAAGCTCGCCCCGGCCACCCTGTCCTGCCCGGCCACGACGCTGGATCCGGGCAAGTCGATGGACTGCACGTCAACGGCCGACTACACCGTGCTGCAGTCCGAGATCGAGGCCGGCAAGGTGTCCAACACGGTGTCGGTGGTGGCAACGCCGCCGACCGGCGAGGGTGCAGCCGGCTCGGTCACCGACACCGACACCGTCGAGGTGACCATCACCCGCACGCCGCAGCTAAAGCTGGTCAAGACACTGACCAGCGGCAACCCGTTCATGGTCGGTGACACGCTGACCTACGCCTTCACGCTGACCAACACCGGCAATGTCCAGGTCACCGGCGCGGGAGTGGACGATCCACTGCTGACCGGAGAGAGCTGCCAGGCGACCACGCTGGCCCCCGGCGCCTCCACCACCTGCACGGCCAACCCCTACTCGGTCACCGCCGCCGATGTCAGCGCCGGCAAGGTGGTCAACACCGCCAGCGTTACCGGCACCAGCACGGCCGGCGCGGCGAAGCTCGACCCGGCCTCGGCCAACCAGGTGATCACGAAGCTCGGCACCGTCCCGACCGCAGGGGACGACGCGGCCTCCACCAAGCAGAACATCGATGCCACGATCAACCTGCTGGCCAACGATGCGGCGGGGACCTCGGGGACCGGCGAGAAGTACTCGCTGGTGCCGTCCTCGCTGGTCTTCACCGACGCCGATGCGGCTAGTGACGGCAAGAGCCTGACCGTGGCCGGCCAGGGCAGTTACACCATCGACGCGTCCGGAGTGCTCACCTTCGACCCGCTGCCCGGCTTCAGTGGCACCGCGACGCCGGTGCACTACCGGGTGACCGACTCGCACGGACTGACGGCCAACGCCACGGTGACCCTCACCGTGACCGCGATCGTGCCTGACGCCAAGAACGACACCGGCTCGACTGGCTACCGCTCGCCGACCACCGTCGATCTGGTTGCCAATGACTCGGCCGGGGACTCCTCGGCCCCGCTGGTGCCGAGCAGCGTAGTCTTCACCGCTGCTGCGGCCACCGACGGCGGTAAGTCGCTGACCACTGCCCAGGGCAGCTACTCCATCGACAACTCCGGCGTGGTCACCTTCGCCCCGGCAGCCGGCTTCGTCGGCACGGCCGGCCCGGTCGGCTACCGAATCGCCGATACCAACCAGAGCACCGACACCGCGACCCTGACCATCACCGTGGTTGGTCCGCCGGCACCAGCCGCGTCCAACGACTCGGGCTCCGGCCTGCAGAATCAGGACGTCACCGTCGAGGTGCTGGCCAATGACCACGCCAGTGGCACGGCCACCCTGAATCCGGCCTCGGTCCGGCTGCTGGGGACGGGTGTGTCCACCGACGGCAAGACCCTGGCGACCAGCGAGGGCACCTGGCTCGTCGGCACCGACGGCAGGATCACCTTCGACCCGGCGGCTGCCTTCTCGGGCACCGCGACCGCAGTGACCTATCAGGTTGCCGACGACCTCGGTCAGACGTCCACCGCAACCCTCACTGTGTCGATCGCGGCAGTGGTACCCAGTGCGGCCGATGACGTGGTCGCCGTCCCATACCGCCACCTGGCAACGCTGAACCCGCTGGTCAATGACTCCGGCAACCCCTCCGCCGCACTGGTGGACGCCAGCCTGGCCCTCACCGATTCGGACGCCGCGGACGGCAGCCTGAGTGTGTCCGGCAAGGGCACCTGGACGGTTGCGGGCAGCCAGGTCACCTTCACCCCCGTCGCCGGCTTCAGTGGGACGGTGAGCACCGGCTACCGGGTGGCCGATACCAACGGCACGGTGGCCTCAGCCACCCTCACAGTGAGTGTGGGGACGGCCCCGACCGCGGCCGCGGATGCCGGCACCGGACTGCAGAACCAGAACATCACCGTGGACGTCCTGGCCAACGACGTCCCCGGCAGCGACGGCGACGGGCATTCGGGCAGCTTCGATGCCGGTTCGGTGCAGCTGGATGCGTCCACCGGAGCAGGCACCTTCCGGATCGAGGACGACCAGCGGATCACCTTCGATCCCGATCCGTCCTTCGTGGGTGAGGCGAAGCTGGCCTACACCGTCACCGACTCCTTCGGCAATGCTGCCGCGTCGACCGTCAGCTTCACCGTGGTCGGGGTCACGCCGCAGGCTGCGGACGACACTGCCCACGCCGGTTACGCCCATTCGGTCACGGCGCCGGTCCTGGACAACGACCTGATCGGCGACGCCAGCGCCCCGCTGGACGCGTTCAGTGTGGTCCTGCTCGGTGCGGGCGGGACGACCGGCAAGAGCCTGGTCACCGCCGACGGCAGCTACACCGTGGACGGCACCTCCGGTGCGGTCACCTTCACCCCGGCGCCCGGCTTCTCCGGGCAGGCGAGCCCGGTCCGCTACCGGGTTGCCGACCTGAACGGCACCACCACGACGGCCACACTGACCGTCACCATCGGCGCCGCCCCCAACGCAGCCGACGATTTCGGCAGCACCAAACAGGGCCAGCCGACGACGGTCGATCCGCTCGACAATGACACTGCCGGCGATGACGGCGCCGGCGTCCCGGGCAGCTTGATCCCGGCCACTGTGATGTTCACCGACGCTGCGGCCACCGACGGCGGCAAGACGCTGGTCGTCCCCGGCCAGGGCACCTGGACGATCGGCACCGATCACCTGGTCGAGTTCGTCCCGGAGCCGTCCTTCACCGGCACCGCTCGGGTGGACTACCAGATCACCGATGCGCAGCTGAACTCCGACACGGCCACCATCACGGTGACGATCGCCGCCGTCACCCCGTCGGCAACCGATGATGCCGGGCACACGCCGTACCTGACCCCGGTCACCACTGACGTGGCCGGCAACGACACGGCCGGCGACGAGGATCTCCCGCTGGTCGCAGCCAGCGTGCGGTTCACCGACTCGGCAGCCACTGATGCCGGCACCCGGCTCAGCACCAGCCAGGGCGCCTGGAGTGTGCAGGCCGACGGCCGCGTCCGGTTCGTCCCGGCCGACGGCTTCTCCGGGGTGGCCACGACGGCCTACCGGATCAGCGACAGCAACGGCACTCCGGCCACCGCGAATCTGACCATCACTGTTGGCGCGGCCCCGGTGGTGAACACTGACGCAACCACCACCCAGCAGAATGTGGACGCCTCGCTGGCAGTTCTGTCCAACGACGTGGCCGGTGATGACGGTGCCGGTGGGCACGGCACTCTGGCCGCGGACAGTGTGAAGTTCATCGCATCCGAGGCCACCGACGCGGGCAAGAAGCTGGTTGTCGACGGCCAGGGCACCTGGGCCATCGCGGCCAACGGCCGGGTCACCTTCGACCCTGAAGCTACCTTCCTGGGCACGGCGGCAACCAGCTATCGGGTCACCGACTCCTTCGGCAATGCGGCCACCGCGATCGTCTCGGTCATGGTGACCCCGGTACGGCCGCAGCCGGTCGACGATCACGCGACGACCGGTTACCGCACAGCGGTGAGCGTTGATCTGCTCGCCAATGATCACCCCGGCGCCGACTCTGCGGCCCTGGTGCCGAGCAGCGTCCGGCTGCTGGCCAGCGGCGCCACCGACGGTGGCACGGCGCTCACCGTTCCCGGCGAGGGCGACTACCGAGCCGTCGATGGGGTGGTCACCTTCACCCCCGCCGCCGGCTTCACGGGTCTGACCAGTGCGATCATCTACCAGGTCACCGATACCAACGGCACCGCGGCCACCGCCGTGCTGCAGCTCGAGGTCACCGCTCCGGCTGCCCCGAGTGCGACCGACGACGCCGCGCACACCCCGTACGCCACTGCGGTAACGGCGGACGTCCTGGCCAACGACCACGCCGGTGCGCTGGCCACGCTGCAGCCGGGTTCGGTCCTGCTGATCGGCGCGGACGCAACCGACGCGGGCAAGACCCTCGTCCTGGACGGGGTCGGCACCTTCAGCGTCGGCGCTGACGGTGTGGTCACCTTCACCGCAGCCGACGGCTTCTCCGGTGCGGTCCCGCCGGTCAGCTACCAGGTCGCCGACGAGCTCGGGCAGACCGCCCACGCGTCCCTGTCCGTGCAGGTCGGCAGGCCGCCGCACGCGCAGGACGATACGGCCTCGACGGCGCAGAACATCACCGTCGGACTCCCGCTGCTCGCCAACGACGCCGCCGGCGACGACGGCCTCGGTGCGGTCGGCGAGCTGAAGCCGGCATCGGTGGCGTTCACTTCCGGCTCCGCTCAGGATGACGGCAAGCGCCTGGTGGTTTCCGGTGAGGGCACCTGGACCATTGCGTCCGACGGCTCCGCGGGCTTCGATCCGCTGCCTTCCTTCGTCGGGATCACGTCGGCGGTCGGCTATCGGGTCACCGACTCCTTCGGCAACACCGCGGACGCGCTGGCTTCGGTCACCGTGACCGCGATCACTCCGACTGCCCATGACGATGCGGGACACGGCGCTTTCGGCCATTCGGTCGAACTCGACGTGACCGCCAACGATGCTCCCGGTGCCGCCTCGGCACCGCTGGAGCCCAGCAGTGTCGCCTTCACCGACCCTGCTGCCACGAACGACCGGCGCGAGCTCAGCGTCGCCGGCGAAGGCACCTACCGGATCGACTCGTCGACCGGCGCGGTGACTTTCACCCCTGTGTCGGGCTTCCAAGGCCCGACGACTCCGGTCGAGTACCGGGTTTCCGACAGCAACAACACCCAAGCGCGTGCGCTGATCAGAATCACCAGCGGATTTCCCCCCTCCGCCGTTGATGACTCTGCTCACGGGGCTTTCGGACACTCGGTGGTCGTCGGAGTACTGAGCAACGACACCGCTGGCGATGACGGCGACGGCGATCTGGGTGCACTGGTGGCGGCCAGTGTCGTCCTGGACGCCGACGCCGCCACCGCCGCGGGCAGGAAGTTGGCCACCGAGGATGGCACCTGGACCGTCGATCCCTCCACCGGCGCGATCAGTTTCGCTCCGGCCGACGGTTTCTCCGGTGCCACCTCGGTGGACTACTCCGTCACCGACAGCTTCGGCAACGCGGCGTCGGCGTCTGTGTCGGTTGTGGTTGGTCAGGGTCCGGTGACGGTGCCGGATGCGGTGACGACGACTCCGCA